>CAVVYI010000001.1:0-46506 GCA_963752445.1 uncultured Actinomycetota bacterium
CCGTCGTGGTGCCCGCCTCGACGACCTGCTCGAGGGGGACGCCGAAGCGAGGCAGCCCGAGCGGTGAGGTGACGGTGACGCCGCGCCGGCCCACCGTCACCCGCAGCGAGAGCGTCGATGCGGCGAGGAGCAGGACCAGGGCCACCGTGACCACCCCGAACACGGGCATCGTGCCCGCGGCGGCGAGGGCGAGGAGCGGGACGAGCCCGACGAGCGGGACGAGCAGCAGCCAGCGGCTGCCGGTGGCCCACGCGCTCCAGGCCGCCGCCTGGCCGTCCTCGAGCGGCGCGCGGGCCGCGGCGGCGGGCACCGGGCCCGGCGCGCGAGCGGCAGCGGGGTCGGACCCGGGGACCAGACGGGCCCCGAGCACGCCGGCCGCGAGCGCGACGGCCAGCCCGACGAGCAGGCCGGGGTCGGGCGAGGCGGCGTCGCGGGCGTCGGCGAGGCCCCGCTGGACCCAGAACGACCAGACCACGACGGTCTCGACGAAGGCCGCGACGCCGAGGGCGAGGCCACCCCCGACGCGCCGGAACCCCGGGGCCCGGCCGGCCAGTGCGGCGACGAGGCCACCCGGCAGCACCCCCATGGGCACCGCGAGGAGGGGCAGCCAGGTGACGGCGGTGGCCCGCGCGGTGGTGCCGTCGACGCCGCCGGGGCCCCAGTGCGTGGCCACGGGGTCGGGCAGGTCGCCCCGCACGGCGGCGGCGAGCGCCCACCCGACGGCGGCGACGAGCAGCGGACCGAGGGTGACGACGAGGGCGGTGCGGGCGGTGCGGGTCACGGCGCCATCCCGTCGCGGACGAGGGCGAGCGCCTCGTCGGTGGTGAGCCCGGCCCGGCGGACCTGCTCGACGAAGGCACCGAGGGTGGTCCGCAGGCCGGCGGTGTCGGGCGCACCCCGGGTGACGACGGCCCCGCGGCCCCGACGCAGCTCGATGACCCCCTCGTCGCGCAGCTCCTGGTAGCCGCGGAGCACGGTGTGCAGGTTGACCCCGAGGGCCTCGGCGAGCTCGCGCGCCGGGGGCAGGCGGTCGCCCGCGGAGAGGGCGCCGGCCGCCACCTCCCGCCGGACCGCGGACGCCACCTGGGCGTACATCGGGGCCGGGGACCGTTCGTCGATGCGCAGGAGCACGACCTCATCCTATTGTTCTAGTTCCTCTAGAACAAGGCTGCTTGGCCGGCGCGAGCGGTCAGCCCGGCCCGAGCCGCAGCGGCGGTCCGTGGTGCCCACAGCCGCCCAGCACCTCACCGTCGAGCTCGACGACGGGCATGGCCCCCTGCTCGATGCTCGGTCGGTCGGCGCCCGGGTGCCACGGGTTCTCCATCGACACGTGGGCGACCGGTCGCCGGCCGCGGGCCTCGTCGACGGCGGCCTGCAGTGCGAGGCTCTCCTCGAGCGGCCAGTACATCCGGGTCACCGAGTGCCACACGACGGTGAGGACGTCGTCCTCCACCGGGAGGGCCAGCCGGTCGGCCACCCACGCCGCGGCCGTGGCCCGGTCGACGGTCGGCGGCTCACGGCGCAGCACCTCCAGGGCGCCCTCGAGCCGCGCGTGCCGCTCGAGCATCCACGGCCAGACGAACGAGCGCAGGTAGGTGGCGCCGGCCTCGGTCGAGGCGTCGACGGGCGAGACGTCGCACCCGCGGCGCTCGACCACGGTGAACGGCTCGGGGACGAACCCGGCTGCGCCGCAACCGTCGACGACGAGCGGGGAGTCGGGCGGTCCGGCCACCCAGCCGTCGCCGGCGAAGCGGTACCGGTCGACGAAGAGCCCCAGTCCGGCCGAGGCCCCCGGTTCGAGCAGCCGCACGCGGCGCAGGCCGCTCCGGCGCACGGCCTCCGAGAGGCCGACGAGCAGGGCGACCGTGCGCCCGGGCTCGTTCGTCTGCGGGGCCTCGGTGAGCGCGGCGTGGAGCTCCTCGACGTGCGCCGCGAGCACCGGCCGGACGGCGGCCCAGGCCTCCTCCGGGTCGCCGTCACCGCCGAGCGAGGGGTAGAAGGGCACGAGCTGCGGCGCGTCGCCCCGCAGGACGATGCGGAAGAGCCCAGCGAGCAGCCGCAGCTGGGGGAACTGCCTCGCCTCGGCGTCCTCCCACCCGCGGAACAGCTCGCGGGTCACGCCACCGGCGTCCCAGTCGTCGGCCAGCTCGGCCATCAGCACGCCGTAGAGGTGCTCCCGGTGGCCGAAGTGCGTGCGGAACCGCTCGGCGAGCGTCGGGACCGGGCCGGGGCTCACGCCGAGGGCCCGCCGACGAGCGGCCGGGGCACCCGGGGGCACGGCGCGCGGTGTCGACCCATCCGGCCAGTGTCGCAAGGCTCCGGAGGCGGTCGGCAAACCCGCGGGGCAGCGCGCTGGGCCGCCCCAGCGGGCTCGTGACAGCATGGGGCGGTGAGTGAGGAACAGCAGCAGGCCGACAACCGCGCCCGGGCCACCACGGACGAGCTCCGCGCCTTCATCCGCGAGGACTGGGCCCCCCGGCGCCCCGCCGTGGAGAGCCGCTCCCCCGCGGCCGACCACGCCGCCGCCCGCCGGGCCGTGCTCAGCGCGGCCTACCCGAAGCAGCGGCTCGTCGTGCCCGCCGGCGGCCTCAAGGTCCGCAGCAACGACACCGACTACGTCTTCCGGCCGCACACCGCCTTCGCCTACCTCACCGGCCTCGGGGCCGACCGCGAGCCCGACGCGGTGCTCGTCCTCGAGCCCCTCGACGCGGGGGGCCACGAGGCCGTCCTCTACCTGCGCCCGCTGGCCGACCGCGACAGCGACGAGTTCTTCGCCGACGCCCGCTACGGCGAGTTCTGGGTCGGCGCGCGCCCGACCCTCGAGGACGTCGAGCTCGAGCTCGGGCTGACCGCGCGGCACGTCGACGGGCTCGTCGACGCCGTCGCCAAGGACGCCGGCCAGCTCACCGTCCGGCTCGTGCGCGACGCCGACACCGCCCTCACCGCCCGGCTCGACGCCGCCCGCGTCGAGAACGGTGCGGTCGAGGAGAGCCTCCGGGAGAGCGACGACGCACTGGCCCACGAGGTCTCCCACCTGCGGATGTGCAAGGACGACCTCGAGGTCGAGCAGATGCGGGCCGCCGTCGCCGCCACCCACGAGGGCTTCGAGGCGATGATCGAGGCCCTCCCCGAGGCGGTCGACCGCGGCCGCGGAGAGCGGTGGCTCGAGGGCGTCTTCGCCCTCACCGCGCGGCACCGGGGCAACGGCGTCGGCTACGACTCGATCTGCGCGGCCGGTGACCACGCCAACACGCTGCACTGGATCAAGAACACCGGCGAGCTCCGCGCCGGAGAGCTCGTGCTCATCGACGCCGGAGTGGAGGTCGACAGCCTCTACACCGCCGACATCACCCGCACCCTGCCCGTCGACGGCACCTTCACCGAGGCCCAGCGCGAGGTCTACGACGCCGTGTACGCCGCCCAGGAGGCGGGCATCGCGGCCGTGCGGCCGGGGGCGAAGTTCTCCGACGTGCACGCCGCGGCGATCCGCGTCATCGCCGAGCACCTGCAGGCCTGGGGCCTGCTGCCCGAGGGCGTGACGGTCGAGGACACCCTCGACAAGGAGCACGGCCAGTACCACCGCCGGTGGATGGTCCACGGCACCTCGCACCACCTCGGCCTCGACGTGCACGACTGCGCCCTCGCCACCCGCGAGGAGTACATGGACGCCGAGCTCCGGCCCGGCATGGTCCTCACCGTCGAGCCGGGCCTGTACTTCAAGGCCGACGACCTCAAGGCGCCCGAGCGCTTCCGCGGCATCGGGGTGCGCATCGAGGACGACGTGCTCGTCACCGAGGACGGCTGCGAGAACCTCTCCGACGCGATGCCGCGCTCGGCCGACGACGTCGAGGCGTGGGTGGCGAGGGTCCAGGGCCGCTGAGTCAGCCGGCGCCGCCGGGTGGCGTGCGCCGGTCGATGACGACCTCGGCGACCCACGCCCGCTCGCGCCCGGCCGCCTTCCCGCCGCCCTCGAGGATCATCGAGATGAGCGCCCGGGGCTTCGGGAAGTCGTCGGGGAGAGCGACGTTGTAGGCCTCGTGCGCCTCCAGCGAGTGCACCGCCGCCTCGAACTCCTCCTCGGACACCTCGACGAAGTGCGTGGGCTCGCGGGCGCCCGCCACGGCGAGGACCTGCACCCCGCCCCACGGCTCGAGCCCCTCGTCGGCGAGGTCGCGGTGCAGCCAGCGGTTGCCGGCGTCGGCGACGGCGTCGAGGGTGGCCAGCCCGACGGCCCGGTGGTCGGCCTGGTTGGGCATGTTCGGTCCGAAGAACTCGCCCCAGCCCTGCCCGACGACGAGGTCGGGGCGGTGGCGCCGGATCGCCGCGGCGATCTCGCGGCGCAGCGCCACGCCGTACTCCACGGCGCCGTCCGGCCAGCCGGCGAACTCGACCGCCTCCACCCCGACGCGGCGGGCGCTCTCGCGCTCCTCGCCCTCGCGGACCACGGCGGCCTCCGCGGGGTCCATGGTGTCGATGCCCGCCTCGCCCCGGGTCAGCAGGAAGTAGGCGACGCTCGCGCCCTCCTCCACCCAGTGGTGCACGGCCGCGGCGGTGCCGTACTCGATGTCGTCCGGGTGCGCCACGACGCAGAGGACGGAGGTGAACGGTCCCTCGAGGGGGGTCAGGCCGGGGCGCTCGTCGGGCATGGGCCGACGATACGCCCGGGTCGACCGGCTCAGCAGCCGACGGGCGTGGCCGGCCCGCGGACCGGGTCCATGCGGTCGGCCCAGCGCCGCTCGGCGGCCGCTGCGCGACGCAGCACGACGGCCAGGGCCCGGCGCACCGGCCCGACCGGCGCGGGGGCGAGCCGCGTGCGGCCGTCGTCGACGACCGGCGAGTGGGGTCGGGCCGAGAGGACCTCGGCGTCCGCGCGTCGGATGATGGTCAGGGCGATGAGGTCGTTCACGGCGACTCCTTCGGTGGTGGTGGTGGTGTGGTCAGCGGGGTGCGGGTCCGGTGCTGGAGCGCACGACGAGGTCGGTCGGGAGCAGCACGCGCTGCTCGGTGTAGTCGGGGTCGAGCAGCATCCGACCGAGCAGCCGGCCCTTCTCGGCGATCGGCTGGTGCACGGTGGTCAGCCCGACCTCGCCCGCGCGCGGGATGTCGTCGAACCCGGTGAGCGACACGTCCCGACCCATCTCGAGCCCCCGCTGCCGCAGGGCGTCCCGGGCGCCGAGGGCGAGGACGTCGCTGATGCACGCGATCGCGGTCGGGCGGTCCTGGCGGTCGAGGAGGTAGGCCGCCCCGGCGGCCCCGGCCCCGTGGGAGTTGTGGCCCGCGAACACCGCCGTCACGGTCGCGTCCGGGCCGAGGGCCTCGCGCAGCGCGCGCAGCCGGACGCGCGAGTCGACGAAGAGGTCGACCTCGTCCTCCCGCCGGACCGCCCGGGCCTCGCCGACCTCGGCGCGAGCGTCGACGATGATGCCGACGTCGCGGTGGCCGAGGTCGCGCAGGTGGCGCCCCAGCGACCGGCCGGCCCCCTCCTCGTCGATGAGGACGTAGCGCTGGCGGTCGTCGTCGTCGTCGATGGTCGACACGAGCGGCAGCCCCCGCTCGAGCACGACCTCGCGGGCGGGGTGGTCGACGTCGACGCAGTACGCGACGACGCCGTCGACGACCGCCTGGCGCATCGCCTGCGCGGACGGTTCGGCGTCCTCCGGCCGGGACGGGTCGACGTGCTCCAGCGGGATGAGCAGCAGGCCGGTGCGGTGGGCCTCGGCGACCTCGGCGAGGCCGGCGAGCATGCCCACCGAGTAGGGGTCGGAGAAGGCGTAGGAGAGCTGCTCGGTGAACAGGAGCCCGATGGCGCCGGCCCGCTGCGAGCGCAGGCTGCGGGCCGCCGGGTCGGGCCCGGCGTAGCCCAGCCGCTTCGCGGTGGCCAGGACACGCTCGCGGACGGCGGCCGAGAGCTGGTCGGGCTTGTTGTAGGCGTTCGACGCCGTCGAGACCGAGACCCCGGCCTCGTCCGCCACGGTCCGCAGGGTGACCCGTCCCATCGCGCACGTCCTCCGTCGTCCGGTACTGCATCGTTCTACTAGATCAATCTACTACATCGATCTAGTAGAACGGTACAGAAGGAACGGCTGCTGCGCAACAGGAATGTCTCGTGGGCAACCGTGGGCTCGCTCCGGCCGTCGGACACCCCCCCCTCCGCCACTCCGGGAGTCCGTGCAGCGCCGGCTACCGGGTCGAGGTGGTGGTCCTCTGGTCACCGGGCGCCGGGCCGTCACCGGACGCCGGGCCGTCAGCGGACGCGGCGGTCCGGCCCGGTTCCACGACGGTGGACTAGCCCACCGACGGGGGCTGCTGGGCGTCCTGGGAACGGTGGGCGGGCTCCGCGAGGCGGGCCCGCTCCTGCTCCTGGGCGATGCGGACCTGCTCCTGGGCCGCCTTCATCGGGTCCATCTGGGCGAGCAGCTCGCGCCCCCGGGCGACGTGCTTGTGCTCGCAGAGCACCTCGTACTTGGCGGCCACGACCTGGCTCACCGAGGTGAAGTCGCGCTGCCCGCGGGTCAGCCGGTAGCCGAAGTAGGCCCAGATCGTCCCGAACACGGCGCCGAAGACGACGGTCGCGAGGATGCTCGCGATGTTGAACCCGTTCGGGTCGAACACGGCGAGGATCGTGCCGACGAAGAGCCCGAGCCACATGCCGGACAGGGCTCCGGCCCCGATGACGCGGCCCTGGGTGAGCCGTCCGGTGACCCGCTCGAGCTGCTTGAGGTCGGTGCCGACGATGAGGACGTCCTGCACCGGGAACTCGTGGTCGGAGAGGTAGTCGACGGCCTTCTGCGCCTCTTCGTAGCTGTCGTGGACCCCGAGGGACATGGGGTACTCCAGCGACAGGGCGGCGCGCAGGCCCGGGCGCATCGGCTGGTTGCTCATGCCTCCAGTGTCCCACTGCGGGCTGTGCGTCGGCTGCACGGGTGCCGGACGTCCGGGACGCGCCGGAGGCCCGGCCTGCTCCGGGTCGGCCCGGCCCGGCGAGGTGGGAGCCGGTTCAGGCCTTGTAGTCCTCGAGGAGGCGCCGGCCGATGATCATCTTCTGGATCTCGGCCGTGCCCTCGCCGATGAGGAGCATCGGCGCCTCGCGGTAGAGCCGCTCGATCTCGTACTCCTTGGAGTACCCGTACCCGCCGTGGATCCGGAAGCTCTGCTCGACGACGTTCGCGCAGTTCTCCGAGGCGAGGTACTTGGCCATCCCCGCCTCGAGGTCGTTGCGCTGGCCGGCGTCCTTGAGCCGGGCGGCCTTGACCATCATCTGGTGGCTCGCCTCGACCCGCGTGGCCATGTCGGCGAGCCGGAAGAGGATGCCCTGGTGCTCGGCGATCTTCTTGCCGAAGGTCTCGCGCTGCTGGCTGTAGGCGATGCCGAGCTCGAAGGCGCGCCGCGAGAGCCCGCAGGCCCGGGCGGCGACGTTGACGCGGCCCACCTCGACGCCGTCCATCATCTGGTAGAAGCCCTTGCCCGGGACGCCGCCGAGGACCTGGGCGTCGGTGGTGCGGTGGGCGTCGAAGATCAGCTCGGTGGTGTCGACGCCCTTGTAGCCCATCTTGTCGATCTTCCCGGGGACGGTGACGCCCTGGGCCGTCTCGCCGAACCCCACCTCCTTGTCGATGAGGAAGGTCGTCATGTTCTTGTACGGGCTCTCGCTCTCCCCGAGGTCGCTGCGCACGAGCACCGCGACGAGGTTGGCCGATCCGCCGTTGGTCAGCCACATCTTCTGGCCGGTGATGACCCACTCGTCGCCGTCGCGGACGGCCTTGGTGCGGATGGCGGCCACGTCCGAGCCCAGCCCGGGCTCGCTCATCGAGAACGCGCCGCGCACCTCGCCGGTCGCCATCCGCGGCAGGTAGCGCTGCTTCTGCTCGTCGGTGCCGTGCTGGAGGATCATGTACGCGACGATGAAGTGGGTGTTGATGATGCCGCTGACGCTCATCCAGCCGCGGGCGATCTCCTCGACGACGAGCGCGTAGGTGAGCAGCGACTCCCCCAGGCCCCCGTACTCCTCGGGGATCATCAGCCCGAAGATCCCCATCTCCTTCATCCCCTCGACGATCTGCGTCGGGTACTCGTCCTTGTGCTCCAGCTCGGTGGCGACGGGCAGGATCTGCTCGTCGACGAACTCGCGGACGAGCTTGATCAGCTCGTGCTGCTCCTCGGTGAGGCCGTCGGTGGTCTGGAGTCGGGACATGCGCCGGGTGCCGCCTTCGCGTGGGTCGGAGGTGTCGGTGCCCAGTGTGCCGGGGCGCCCGGGGCCCGGAACGCGTCGCGGACTGTGAGCCCTCCCACGGCCCGGTCCGCGGGCCATCGACGTGGGCGGTGACGGCGCGACGATGGACCGCGTGACCTCCGTCACGCGACGCCGGTCCTCCGCCCCCGGCCGCCCTGCCCGTCGTCGGCGGCCGGTACCGACCGGTCCTGGGCTGCGCCGCAACGTCGTCGGCTACGTCGAGGGCCTGTGGCGCACCCACGGCGACGTCGTCCGACCGCCCTCGGACCGCCCGGCCTGGACCGCGAGGTGTGGCTGTGAGCCACCCCGACGCCGCCGCCCACGTCCTGTCCGGCAGCACCGCGGGCGTCGTTCGCCAAGCGCGACCAGGTGTACACCGAGACGGCCTACTGGCTCGGGCGCGGGATCCTCACCGCGGAGGGCGAGGAGTGGACCCGGCAGAAGCGGTTCGTCCAGCCCGTCTTCACCCAGCAGGCCGTCGAGGGCTACGCGGACCTCATGGGCGAGGAGATCGCCGCCGGTCGTCGAGCGGTAGGCCGTCGGCGGGGAGGAGGTCGTCGACCTCGTCGGTCGTGGATGCAGCGGCTCACGCTGCGGGTCGTCGTGCGGGCGCTGTTCGGCGAGACCGACGCCGACGTCGTCGCCCGGGTGCGCCGCTCCTTCCCCGTCGTGTCCGACACCGTCGTACGCCGCGGGGTGGCGGATCGTCCGGCTGCCCGCCGCGGTGCCGACGCCCCGCACGGTCCGCGGGGCGACGGGGCCGCGGCCGACCTCTTCGGCGTGTGCCAGGAGATCATCGCGGCCCGGCGGGCCTCGAGGCGAGACCGGTGGCACGGACCTCCTGAGCCGCCTGCTGGCCGCCCGCGACCGCGACGCCGGGCTCTCCGACGCCGAGGTCCGCGACCAGGTGCTCGTCTTCCTGCTGGCCGGCCACGAGACGACGGCCACGGCGCTGACCTTCGCCCTGCACCTGCTCGGCCGCCATCCCGAGGTCCAGGACGCCGTCCGGGCCGAGGCGCAGTGCCGCCCTCGCCACCGACCGGCCGGCGTCGGCCGTGGCCGCCGACCTGCCGACGACCAGGGCCGTGGTCGAGGAGACGATGCGGCTGTACCCGTCGGCTCCGTTCACCAGCCGCCTCGCGATGCCGCGACGGCGAGGTGATGGGGCACGCCGTGCGGCCGGGCACCGTCCTCGTCGTGTCGCCCTGGACCATCCACCGGCACCCCGACTTCTGGGCCGACCCGCTGGCCTTCGACCCCTCCCGCTTCGCCCCCGGGGCACCGGCGCTCGCCACCGGTACGCGTGGATGCCGTTCGGTGGCGGGCCGCGGGCGTGCATCGGGCAGCACTTCGCCCTCGTCGAGGCCGTGCTGGCGCTGGCCCACGTGCTGCACGACCGGCGGGTGACCGCTCTGGCTCGACACCGACCACGTCCCGGTCGACTCGCTCATCACGCTGTTCGCCGACCGAGCCCGTCCTGGCCCGGCTCGACCGCCTCGACGGCCTCGACCCGCCGACCGGGTCACCCGATATTGCGTGGCGCGACGGCGGGGTCGTGGGCCACTCTGGTGGCGACCACCCGAGCGCGCGTCCCGCGTGCCCGCCCGAGCGAAGGAGGAGGCCGACATGTCCACGACTGTCCCGGGCCGTCCCCCGGTCCCCCTCCCCTTCCTCGCACAGGAGCACTCCGTTGGCGCACATGCCGTTCCACCTGCCGGAGAAGCAGGCCACCTTCTCCACCGACACCTCACCTGACGCCCCGCCCGAGGGGCAGCGCTGGTCCTCCTGGGACGGCGCGACCCACGGGCCGAGGCCCCGACCCGAGTGGGTCGTCACCGCCCTCGGGGCCGTCGACGCCGACCTCGGCGTCCTCAAGACGGGCAAGGAGGCCGACGTCCACGTCGTGCGCCGCTGGGTCCCCGGCGACGACCGCGTGACCACGATGGCCGCCAAGCGCTACCGCAGCGGCGACCACCGCCTCTTCCACCGTGACGCCGGCTACCTCGAGGGCCGGCGGGTCCGCAAGAGCCGCGAGATGCGGGCCATGGCCCGGCGCACCGACTTCGGCAAGCAGGTCATCGCCGGGCAGTGGGCCTCGGCCGAGTTCGACGCCCTCGGGCGGCTGTGGGAGCTCGACCTCCCGGTGCCCTACCCGGTGCAGCTCGACGAGACCGAGATGCTCATGGAGTTCATCGGGACGACCGAGGGCGGCACCCCCGTGGCCGCACCGCGGCTCGTGTCGGTGCGGCCCTCCCCCGAGCAGCTGGCCGACCTCTACGAGCAGCTGCGCACCGCGATGCTCACCCTGGCCCACCACGGGTGGACCCACGGCGACCTCAGCCCGTACAACGTCCTCGTCCACGAGGAGCGGCTCGTGCTCATCGACTGGCCGCAGGTCGTCGACGTCATCGGCAACCCCCAGGGCTTCGACTTCCTCGAGCGCGACGCGACGACGATGGTGACCTGGTTCCGCCGCAAGGGCCTCGAGGTCGACGAGGGCGAGCTCGTCGCCGACCTCGTCGCGGAGGCGACGACGCGGTTCTGAGGTCGCGGGGTGGGCGGCGCGCGGCGCCCACCCCTAGGGTGCTGGCCATGCCGACGCCGACGCCCCGCCTCGCCGCCACCGCCGTCCCGGACCCGATGGACGCGCCGCCCGTGCGCTGGGGGGTGCTCGGGCCCGGCGGCATCGCCAACACCTTCGCGTCGGCGCTGCGCGCCGGTACCCGCAGCGAGGTCGTCGCCGTCGGCTCGCGGTCGGCCGACCGGGCGAGCGGGTTCGCCCGCCGGCACGGGGTGGCCCGGTCGTACGGCAGCTACGAGGCCCTCGTCGCCGACCCGGACGTCGAGGCGGTCTACGTCGCCTCCCCGCACAGCGAGCACCACGCCCACGCCCTGCTCGCCCTCGGCGCCGGGAAGCCGGTGCTCGTCGAGAAGGCCTTCACGCGCAGCCTCGCCGAGGCCGACGAGGTGCTCGGGGCCGCCCGGGCGGGCGGGCTCTTCGCGGGCGAGGCGATGTGGAGCCGGTACCTGCCCCAGTACGACGTCGTCCGCCGCACCGTCGAGGCGGGGACGGTCGGCGACCTCGTGCTGCTCCAGGCCGACCACGGCCAGCGGCTGTGGCCCGGAGGCCCGCAGCGGCTCTCCGACCCGGCCCTGGCGGGCGGCTCGCTCCTCGACCTCGGCGTCTACCCCATCTCGCTTCGCCGACCACGTCCTCGGCGCGCTCGACGACGTCGCGGCGCGGGGCACGCTCAGCCCCGAGGGGGTCGACGTCACCGTCGGGCGTCACCGGGCGACGCGGGGAGACCCTCGCCCGGATGACGAGCACGATGGCCGCGGCCACCCCGTGCCAGGCCATCGTCGCCGGGTCGGCGGCCCGGCTCGAGCTCACCGGGCCCGGGTTCTTCTACGGCGCCGTCGACGCGCGGTCCGGCTCGTCGGCCCCGACGGCGCGCTCCTCGACACCTTCGAGCCCGAGCACGCCGAGCACGGCTTCCGCTACCAGGCGGCCGAGGTCGCCCGGGCCCTCGCCGAGGGCCGCACCGAGCCGTGGTCCGTGCCGTGGGAGGCCACCCGGCGGGTGCTCGGCGGTGATGGACGAGGTCCGCCGTCAGGTCGGGGTCGTCTACCCGGGAGAATGAGCCCATGACCTCCCTGCACCTCTGGCTCCGGCACGAGACGAGGCCGAGCGAGCGGCGCGCGCCCCTCGTGCCCCACGACGCGGCCCGGCTCGTCGCCGACGGCGTGCGGGTCGACCGTCGAGGAGTCGCCGCAGCGGGTCTTCGACGATCGAGGCCTACCGGGCCGGCGGGTGCGAGGTCGTCCGACGCCGGCTCCTGGCCGGAGGCCCCCGACGACGCCCACGTGCTCGGCGTCAAGGAGCTGCCCGACGAGCCGGATGCGCTGCGGCACAGCCACATCTTCTTCGGCCACGCGTACAAGGGCCAGGACGGCGCCGACGACCTCCTCGCGCCGGTTCGCCGCGGGCGGGGGCGAGCTGCTCGACCTCGAGTACCTCACCGTCGAGGGGCGCCGGGTCATCGCGTTCGGCTACTGGGCCGGGTACGTCGGGGCCTCGCTCGGGGTGCTCGCCGCGCGCGGGACGCCTCGGGCCGCTGCGCCCGATGGAGCGGGCCGAGCTCGACGCCCTCGTCGCGGCGGCCGGGCGCGCCGGCCTCGGCGCCCTCGTCGTCGGGGCGCAGGGGCGCAGCGGCCGCGGCGCGGTCGACGCGCTCTGTCGCCGCGGGCGCCGACCTCACCGCGTGGGACCGCGAGGACACCCTCGTCCTCGACCGCGAGCGCGCTGCGGGACCACGAGCTGCTCGTCAACTGCGTCCTGTCGACCACGCCGCGCCCGCCGTTCGTCGGCGCCGGACGACCTCACGGCGGACCGCGCCCTGCGGGTCGTCGCCGACGTCACGTGCGACGTCACCTCCGAGCACAACCTCGTCCCGGTCAACACCGCCATCACGTCGTGGGAGCAGCCGGCGCGCCGGGTGGCCGACGAGCCGCCGCTCGACGTCATCGCCGTCGACAACCTGCCCTCGCTGCTGCCCCGCGAGGCGAGCACGGCCTTCTCCGCCGACCTCGTGCCCCTCGTGCCGCTCCTCGCGGGGCGGCGCGGGCCCGTGGCGCGAGGCGCTGCGGGCCTTCGAGGCGGCCGCGGGGCCGGCGCGCCGGCTGACCGCGCGCGACGCCGCGTCGGCCTCAGCGGACGAGGACGCGGGCCCGATCGGCATGAGGCCGCGGGCCCAGATCATGTCGATCGCGGCGTTGCTGAGCCGCGCGCAGCCGTGCGACGCCGGGTACGGCGGGATGTTCGGCGACCCGTGCACGGCCCAGCCCCGGTAGAAGTACTTGGGCCGCCACAGCGCGCCGAGGTCGCTGTCGTCCTGGCCGTCGACCTGGCGGAACACCGAGAACGTGCCGGTCGGCGTGTACGCGATGGACGTGTGCCCCTTCGAGGTGAACTTCTTCGCCGCTGCCGGTGGAGGTGTTGAGGACGATCTCGGGCTGCCCGCCGCGGACGACCATGAGCAGCTGGCGCTGCGAGGTCGATCTCGACCCCGTTGCCCGAGAGCGTCGCCCGCGGGCGGGCGCCCGCGGTGAGGGCCCGGCGGGTGTCCGGGCCGACGACGCCGTCACGCGCTGATGCCGGCCGCCTTCTGGAGGGCGAAGACGGCCTGCTGGGTGAGCGACCCGAAGCTGCCGTCGGGCGTGCCGAGCCAGTAGCCGAGCCCGGCGAGCCGCTTCTGGAGGGCCAGGACGTCCTGCGGCCCGAGTCGCCCGGCGCAGCGAGGCCCGGCGGCGCGGTGGCGACGGGCTCGCGGACGGCGAGGGCGTGGCGGCCGGGGTGGCCGGGGCGTCGGCGTGGACGGGCGTCGGCGACGGGCGTGGCGGTCGGCGACGGGGTGGCCGAGGCCGTGGGGCTCCGGCGGGGTCGCCGACGGCGAGGTCGTGGCCGGGCTCGGGGTCGACGAGCGGACGGCGCTCGGGCTCGCGGCGGCCGCAGGCACGGGAGCCGCCGTCCACCGGTCGAGCTCGCTGCAGCCCGCCAGCGTGGTCGCGGCGGCAGCGACCACGAGCGGCGATGGCGAGCGCGCGGGCACGCGGGTGGAGGGCATGGCGTGTCCTTTCGCACGGGTCGTCGTCACTCCACGAGACGCCCGGGAGGGCGGTGAGGTTGTCACGGCGCGCAGTCCGTGACCACATCGTTCCGGACCGGCCGTGGTCAGGACCGCGCCCGGACCGCCTCGTCGGTGGCCAGCACCCGCTGGGCGACCTCGACGTGGAGGTTCTCGACCATACGGCCCTCGTGGGTGACGACGCCGCGCCCGGCCCCGGCCTCCCACGCGGCGAGCAGCCCGCGGGCGTCCTCCACCTCGGCCTCGCTCGGGGCGAAGTCCGCGTTGCAGGGCTCGACCTGCCCGGGGTGGATGAGGGTCTTGCCGTCGAAGCCGAGGTCGCGGCCCTGCCGGCACTCGGCGGCGAACCCGTCGGCGTCGCGCACGTCGTTGTACACGCCGTCGAGGACCGCCACCCCGGCGTCGCGGGCCGCGAGGACGACGGTCGAGAGGGCCGTGAGCAGCGGGGCCCGACCGGGGACGAAGCGCGCCCCCAGCTCCTTGACGAGGTCGTTGGTGCCGAGGACGAGGACGGCGAGCCGGTCGGAGGCGGCGGCGATGGCGCCGGGCGTCGAGGACGGCGCCGGGTGTCTCGACCATCGCCCAGAGCCGCGTGCGGTCCGGGGCGCCGTGGCGCTCCATGGCGGCGACGAGCCCGCGGACCTCGTCGGCCGAGCCGACCTTCGGCACGACGATGCCGTCCGGCCCGGCGGCGCAGGCCGCCTCGAGGTCGGCGTCGTGCCACTGCGTGCCGAGGCCGTTGACCCGGATGGCCACCTCGCGGTGGCCGTAGTCGCCCGATGCCGCTGCGGCGCAGGCGTTCTCACGGGCGGCCGGCTTGTCGTCCGGGCGCGACGGCGTCCTCGAGGTCGAGGATGAGGCCGTCGACGGGGAGGGTCTTCGCCTTCTCGAGGGCGCGCTCGTTGTTCGCCGGCATGTAGAGGACCGAGCGGCGGGGACGGTAGCCGGCGCTCATGCCTCGCTCCCCTCGGCGTAGAGGCTCGGCGAGCTCGGGGTCGTTGGCCGACAGCCGGTCGGCGAGGTCGAGGATGACGAGGCACTGCTTGAGGCTGGCGTCGTCCTCCATCTTGCCGTCGAGCATGACCGCCCCGGTGCCGTCGCCCATCGCCGCCTTGACCCGCCGGGCGTGGGCGACGTCGTCGGCGGAGGGGCTGAAGACCCTGCGCGCGATCGCGATCTGGGCCGGGTGGAGCGTCCAGGCGCCGACGCAGCCGAGGAGGAAGGCGTTGCGGAACTGGTCCTCGCAGGCGACGACGTCGCTGATGTCGCCGAACGGCCCGTAGTACGGGAGGACCCCGTGCATCGCGCAGGCGTCGACCATCCGGGCGATCGTGTAGTGCCACAGGTCCTGCTGGTAGGTGGCGCGCTCCCCCTGCACGTCGCCGTCGACCGGGTCCTGCCGCACGAGGTAGCCGGGGTGCCCGCCGCCCACGCGCGTGGTCTTCATCCGGCGGTCCGCGGCGAGGTCGGCCGGGCCGAGGCTGATGCCCTGCATCCGGGGGCTGGCCCCGGCGATGGCCTCGACGTTCGCCACACCGCGGGCCGTCTCGAGGATGGCGTGCACGAGGACCGGGCGGGTGAGGCCGGCCCGGGCCTCGAGCTGGGCGAGCAGCCGGTCGACGTAGTGGATGTCCTCGGGGCCCTGCACCTTCGGGACCATGACGACGTCGAGCCGGTCGCCGACCTCGGTGACGAGGGTGGTGAGGTCGTCGAGGGCCCACGGGGCTGTCGAGGGAGTTGACCCGGGTCCACAGCTGGGTGTGCTCCCCGAAGTCGGTCGACCGGGCGATGTCGACGAGGCCCTGCCGCGCCGCCTCCTTGTTCTCGGCCCGCACGGCGTCCTCGAGGTTGCCGAGGAGCACGTCGACCGTGCCGACGAGGTCGGGCACCTTGGCGGCCATCTTGGGGTTGCTCGGGTCGATGAAGTGGATCATCCGGCTCGGCCGCACCGGGACCTCGCGCAGCGGGGTCGGGGGCACCGACGGCGAGGGGGGCGAAGAAGTCCTTGGCGCTGCGCATGGGCGGTCCCTTCGGCGGCGTGGGCGCGGTCGGCTCGGACGCTAGCAGCGGGACGGCACCGGCACGCATGAGCCACGTCACGGTGTGACCCATCCCGCGGCGCCTCGAGCCCTCGGGGCGATGGCTCGCCGTGCCACTACTCGATGGTGCCGGCGCGTGCCCCCTCGGTACGCTCGCGGGGTGAGCCGGAGCCCGAACCCACCCCGCCCCCCGTGGCGGGTGTCGGTCACGGATCGGAGCCGCCATGGCTCACTCACCCCATCGCCCGTACAAGGGCTGCCTGTTCTGTAAGCCGCACAAGGACCGTCGTGCGGGGCGTGCCGTCCGCGAGCCGTGGGCCGTCCTGCGCCAGATCGGCAAGAAGCGCCGTGTCCGCCGCGGCGACCTCGGCGACGCCTAGGGCGACCCGCCGTGCCTCACTCGGGGGCGGAGGGGGCGTCGTCGGCCGTCGCCTCCCGGTGAGCGGTCGCCAGCCGGTCGGCGTCGCGCTCGGGAAGGAAGCCTGAGTCCTCGTGGCAGTCGTGGCAGACCGTGACGGCTCGTCGGCCGAGGTGGACGACCTCGACCAGGTGCGGATGGCAGGCCTCACCACCTCCGTGCTGGTGGTCCCGCCGATGGACCGCATCGACCGTGTTCGCAGCCACCGGATCGGTGGACTGCTCGCGCTGCGTACGTGCCATCGAGCCACCCCTCCTGAGATCGCGTCTCTCGGTGTCCAGCGAACCGCCTCTCGCGTTCGGGGGCGATCGGGAAATGGGGCAGGAAGCGCAGACGATCGACGGAGCAAGCATCGGGTGATCGTCCGCCTCCTCTGCTCAGTGGGCTCGTCCGGAGCACGTGCATGCTTCGCGGCGGAGGACCCACGGGGTCACAGCCAGCGACGCACCCGCTGCCGATAGTCGTCGTACGGCGCACCGAAGCGCTCGTGCAGGAACCGCTCCTCGGGGCGGATCGCCCCCCACAGGACGAGCACCACCGCCACCGGGAAGAGCACCAGCCCCCAGAGCGTGGGCGCCAGCAGGCACAGGGCGAGGTAGAGCGCGAGCAGACCGACGTACAACGGGTTGCGGGAGAGCCGGTACGGCCCCTCCTCGATCATCGCGTGCGTGGCCTGCCCCGGGAGCAGCCCGGTCTCGTGCCGGCCGAACAGCCACAGCGACCAACCGTTCCACCCCACGAACAGCAGTACCAGGGCCCAGCCGAGCGGAACCCGCCACGCGCCCAGCTCTGCCGGCTCACCCCAGGTCAGTGTCGCCAGCCAGCCGATCAGCAGGGGCCCGCCGATCGCGACCGGCGGCCAGAGCCGGAAGGCGACGGTGTCCCGCGAGCCGTGAGCCATGGCCGCATTGTCGCGCCGCGGCTCACCCGATCGCGGCGGAAGGGACATCCGGAGGTCCAGACCTGGGCGCCCCGACGGGCACCGCCCGCCGCCGAGGGCATCGGAAGGTTCGCCCGGGCACCCCGAACGTCGCGGTGCCCGGGCGGAGGTTCGGGCACCAGGCGAGAAAGCCGAGGTGGCCCCGTGTGGGCGGTGTGCAGCCGGCGTGGCCGCGTCGCCCCTCACGCACGGCGGGGTCCCGCGTCAGCCTGTCCACCTACGGCACGACGACGTCCGCAACCCGTCGCTCCTCACAGGACCGCGTACGGAGCCTCCGACGACCGCCCCTGGAAGGCGAGGATGCTCGGGTTGACGACCACCCCGTCGCGGATCTCGATCGCCCGGGCGATCGTCTCGTCGGCCTCCCAGGCGTCACCGCCCTCGAGCACCGTCCGCAGGAACGGGACCGTGGCCGCGCTGTTCTCCCACGTGGCCGAGGCCCAGAGGTAGGACGGGCTGTGGTCGACCGCGTAGTAGAGGACGTTCGGGCCGACGACGAAGCTGGGCTCGTCGAAGGTCGTCGGGCGGGCCCACTCGAAGCCCATCCCGAGGTCGCACGACACGTCGACGACGAGGCTGCCCGGCCGGAACGCGTCGAGGTCGTCCGTGCGCAGGTACACCAACGGGTTCGCGGTGTCCTGGAGGGTGCAGTTGACGACGATGTCGTTCTCGGCGAGGTAAGCGGGCAGCGGCTCGCGGCCGCGCTCGGTGACGACGTGGCTCGGCAGGTCGGCGTCCGGGTCGTGGTCGAACTGGCGGATCCGCACCGAGTGGATCGGCGAGCCGACGGCGGCCACCCCGCGGTTGGTCAGCACCGCGACCTCGTGCACGCCGTGGGCGTTGAGCGCGGTCACCGCACCGCGCGCGGTGGCGCCGAAGCCGATGACGACGGCGCTGAGCCGGCGGCCGTAGTCGCCCGTGAGGCCGGCGAGCTGGAGGGCGTGCAGCACCGAGCAGTAGCCGGCGAGCTCGTTGTTCTTGTGGAACACGTGCAGCCCGACCGAGCCGTCGCGGGTCCAGTGGTTCATCGCCTCGAAGGCGATGAGCGTGAGCCGGCGGTCGATCGCGAGCTGGGTGAGCTCGGCGTCCTGGACGCAGTGCGGCCAGCCCCAGAGCACCTGGCCCGGCGAGAGCGCGGCGACGTCCTCGTGCTGCGGCTTGGGCAGGAGGACGACGTCGGAGCCGGCGAGGATCTCCGCGCGCGAGGCGAAGCCGGCGACGTGCTCGGCGAGGGCGGCGTCGGAGATCCCGAAGCGGGCCGCGTACCCGTGCTCGAGGGTGATGCGGGCGCGCAGGTCGGCGTCGAGCAGCGGCAGGTGCTCGGGGTGCAGCGGGAGGCGGTGCTCGTTCTCCTTCACCGAGGACCCGACGACGCCGAGCCCCAGGAGGCTCACTTCTTCTTCGGGTGGATGACGTCGGCGAACGTGGCGTCCGACGCCTTGCCGCGCTTCTCGGCGCGCTTCTCCTTGATCGACTTCCCGGACTTCTTCGACATGCTGTTGCGAGGCGACTTGTCGCTCATGGCGGGATCTCTCTGAGAGGAAGCCCGGACGGCTCCGTCCCCCGACCCTACGCCCCATGCGGCCGGCCGGCGCCGCGCGAGCCCGGGCCGCGGCCCGGGCCGTGTGGGAGAGTGCCTCCATGCCCGACGAGGCCCCGGAGCCGCCAGCCACCCGCGGCGTCGACGTCACGCGCCTGACGAACGAGGCCGCGACGAAGTCGGGGCTGGTCTGGGTGCGCGTCCCCGGCGGGACGACCCACCCGGTCTGGCACGTCTGGCACGACGACGGTGACGAGCAGGGAGCGGGCCCGGCGGCGTACGTCGTCTCGGGTCCCGGCGAGCAGCACCTCCCCTGGCTCCCGGACGAGGTCGAGCTCGTGCTGCGCAGCAAGGACACGGGCGGGCGGCTGCTCACCGTCCCGGCCACGGCCCGCGCCCTCGAGCCCGGCTCCGAGCCGTGGGACGCCGCCGTCGAGGTGCTCCGCCCGGAGCGGCTCAACGCCACCGGGACCCCGGAGGAGGTGGCCGCCCGCTGGCGCGACCACAACACCGTGCACGTCATCACCCCCCACGGCCGGCCGCTCGAGGAGCCGGGCCGCTACGACGACGACGCCGGCACCGCCCCCGTGCGGCCCGCCCCGCCGGCCACCGCCCGCTGGCGTCCGTGGCACTGGCGCGGACGGGCCGGTGCCCGCCGCAACACGACCCGCTGAGCACCGGCCGCACCCTTCCCGGCGGCTAGCCTGTCAGCCGTGAGCACGCCGACCCGCGCCTTCGTCGGCCGCCTGTCCGAGCTGGACGTCTTCGACCCGCTCGGTGACAAGGTCGGCCGGGTCCGCGACGTCGTCGTCACCTTCAGCGTCTCCCGCAGCCGCCCCCGGGCCATCGGGCTCGTCGTCGAGGTCCCCGGCCGGCGCCGCGTCTTCGTGCCGATGACCCGGGTCACCTCCGTCGAGGGCGGCCAGGTCATCACCACCGGCCTGGTCAACATGCGCCGGTTCGAGCAGCGCCCCAACGAGACCCTCGTCGTCGCCGAGCTCTTCGAGCGCGAGGTGCAGGTGCGCGTCGACTCCGGCGACGTCGTCGGCGCCACCGTCCAGGACATCGGCATCGAGCAGCTCGGGGCCCGCGGGTGGGGCGTCACCCGGGCCGCCGTGCGGCTCTCGGCGTCGCGGCCGGGACGGCTCGGCATCGGCCGGCGCCGCGGCGAGACCTTCGTGGCCCCCATCGAGGACATCCGCGGCCTGCGCGACGCGAGCGAGGGCCAGGGCGCCGCGATGCTCCTCGAGACCTACGAGGACCTCAAGCCCGCCGACCTCGCTGAGGTCATCCACGACCTCGCGCCGCAGCGCCGGGCCGAGGTCGCGGCCGCGCTGACCGACGAGCGGCTCGCCGACGTCATCGAGGAGCTCCCCGAGGACGACCAGGTCGAGATCCTCGTCGGGCTCGACGTCGGGCGCGCCGCCGACGTCCTCGAGGCGATGGAGCCCGACGACGCCGCCGACCTCCTCTCCGAGCTGCCCGACGAACGCCGCGAGGAGCTGCTCCAGCGGATGCAGCCCGACGAGGCCGCCGACCTGCGACGCCTGCTCACCTACGACGAGAACACCGCCGGTGGCCTCATGACGACCGAGCCGGTCATCCTCGGGCCCGAGGCCTCCATCGCCGAGGCCCTGGCCGTCGTCCGCCGCCAGGAGCTCTCGACCGCCCTCGCCTGCACCGTCTTCGTCTGCCGCCCGCCGCTCGAGACCCCCACCGGCAAGTTCCTCGGCATCGTCCACCTCCAGCGACTCCTCCGGGAGCCCCCGCACAACCCGGTCGGCGGCATCATCGACAAGGACGTCGAGCCCCTCCTGCCGACCGCGAGCCTCGGCCAGGTGACCCGGATGCTCGCCACCTACGACCTCGTCGGCATGCCGATCGTCGACGAGGACGGAGCGCTCGTCGGCGCCGTCACGGTCGACGACGTGCTCGACCACATCCTCCCCGACGACTGGCGCGAGGAGCGCCACGACGTCGTCGCCCCCAAGGAGGTGACCAGTGGCTGAGCGGGACCGCCGGGCGCGCATCGACCAGCCACGGGACGTCTCCCGGCGCCGGCTCACGGTGCCGGCGATCTTCACCGAGGAGGCCTTCGGGGTCGTCTCCGAGAAGTTCGCGCGGTTCATGGGCACCGCGTACTTCCTCATCGGGATGACCGTCTTCGTCGCGGTCTGGCTGCTCTGGAACTTCCTCGCTCCGCCCGACCTCCGGTTCGACCCCTACGCCTTCATCTTCCTCACCCTCATGCTCAGCCTGCAGGCCTCGTACGCGGCACCGCTCATCCTGCTGGCCCAGAACCGGCAGGCCGACCGCGACCGCGTGGCCCTCGAGCAGGACCGCTCCCGCGACGAGCGCAACCTCGCCGACACCGAGTTCCTCACCCGTGAGGTCGCGGCCCTGCGCATCGCGATGCGCGACACCGCGACCCGCGACTTCGTCCGCAGCGAGCTGCGCGACCTGCTCGACGAGATGGAGGAGCGGGGGCTCGCCGTGGTGCGCCGGGCGCCCGACGACGGGCCCGACGACGGCGGCTCGCCGGATCCGACCTAGACTCGAGGGCATGCCGCAGGTCCCCACCGACGCCCTCCACGCCGCCCTCGAGACGGTCATCGACCCCGAGATCCGCCGCCCCGTCACCGAGCTCGGGATGGTCGGGGCGCTGGCCTGCGACGACGACGGCCGCGTGGCGGTGACGATCCTCCTCACCGTCGCGGCGTGCCCGCTCAAGGAGACGCTCACCAAGGACACCACGGCCGCCCTCGCGGGCGTCGAGGGCGTCACCGCGGTCGAGGTCACCCTCGGCGTGATGAGCGACGAGCAGCGCGGCGAGCTGAAGACCAAGCTCCGCGGCGGCACGGCCGAGCGCGAGGTGCCGTTCGCCCAGCCGGGCTCGCTGACCCGCGTCTACGCCGTCGCCTCGGGCAAGGGAGGCGTCGGCAAGAGCTCGGTCACCGCCAACCTCGCCGCCGCCCTGGCCCAGCAGGGACTGTCCGTGGGCGTCGTCGACGCCGACATCTACGGCTTCTCGATCCCGCGGATGCTCGGGGTCGAGCACAAGCCGACCCAGGTCGACGACATGATCATGCCGCCGACGAGCCACGGGGTCCGGGTCATCTCGATCGGGATGTTCGTCCCGGGCAACCAGCCCGTCGTCTGGCGCGGACCCGATGCTGCACCGGGCCCTCCAGCAGTTCCTCGCCGACGTCTTCTGGGGCGACCTCGACGTCCTCCTCCTCGACCTGCCCCCGGGCACCGGCGACATCGCCATCTCGGTCGCCCAGCTCGTCCCGGGCGCGGAGATCCTCGTCGTCACCACGCCGCAGCAGGCCGCCGCCGAGGTGGCCGAGCGGGCCGGGCTCGATCGCCCTGCAGACCCACCAGCGGCTCGCCGGGGTCATCGAGAACATGAGCTGGCTCGAGCTGCCCGACGGCTCGCGCGAGGAGATCTTCGGCTCCGGTGGCGGTCGCGACGTCGCCGACTCGCTGTCGCGCTCGATCGGTGCCGCCGTGCCGCTCCTCGGCCAGATCCCGCTCGACACCCGGCTGCGCGTCGGGTCCGACCAGGGCCTGCCCGTCGTGCTCGGCGAGCCCGACTCCCCCGCCGCGGTGGCCCTGCGGGGCATCGCCACCCAGCTGGCCTCCCGCTCGCGCGGGCTCGCCGGCCGGTCGCTCGGCCTCTCGCCGGTCGGCCGCTGAGCGGCCGCCGCTGAGCAGCGGCCGCGCTCAGGTGGCGTCGACGTCGTAGGGCGTCGGCAGGGAGGGGTCGAAGGCCTGCGGGGCCGCCCACGGCCGGTACGCGTCGAGGTCGTCCTCGACCGCCCCGTCGCCGGGCGGCACGTCGTCGGGCTCGCTGCCGACGGCCGTGCCCGCGGCGCCCGCCCCGGCCACGGCGGCCGCGGCCGCCCTGCTCTTGCCGAGCCGGGCCGCGTCACGCACGGCGTCGACCTCACCGCGGATGGGGGCGACGGCCTCGTCGAGCGGGTCGAGGAGCGCCTCGCGGACGATCCGGCGGGGGTCGTACTGGCGGGGGTCGTACTGGCGCCAGTTGATCTCCTCGTACTCGGGGCCGAGCTGGTCGCGCAGCTGCTCCTTGGCCCCCTCGGCCATCACCCGCAGGCGACGGATGGCCTGGGCCAGCTTCGCCGCGTACTCGGGCAGCTTGTCCGGGCCGAGCACGAAGACGGCGATGAGCGCGAGGAGGATGAACTCCCAGCCGTTCACACCGACCACGGGGTCACGCTCCTTCGCTGGACGCCACGGCGGTCGGTCACTGCGAGCCCTGGAGGACCATCGTGACATCCCGCTCGCTGCCGTCGCGGCGGATCGTGAGCTTCACCGAGTCGCCGACCCTGCGCGAGCGGATCTTCACGACGAGCTCGCCGTCGTCGCTCACCGGCTTGCCCTCGAACTCGACGATGATGTCACCCGCCTTGAGCCCGGCCTTGTCGGCCGGTCCGCCGGGGTTGACGGCCGGGTCGCCGCCGGGCCCGTCGTCGGCGATCCGCACCCCCTCGCCGGTGTAGCCGCTGTCGAGGTAGACGCCGATGATCGGGTGCTCGGCCTTGCCGGTGGCGATGAGCTGCTCGACGGTCGTGGCGACCTGGTCGCTGGGGATCGCGAAGCCGACCCCGATGTTGCCGCTCTGGCCGCCGACCGAGCTGCCGGGCACCCGGGCGATCGCCGAGTTGACCCCGATGACCTGGCCCCGCATGTCGAGCAGCGGACCGCCGGAGTTGCCCGGGTTGATCGCCGCGTCGGTCTGGATGGCGTTGATGAAGGACTGGTCGTCCTGCGCGCCGGGGGTGACCGGCCGGTCGAGGGCGCTGACGATGCCACTGGTGACGGTGGAGTCCAGGCCGAGCGGGGCGCCGACGGCGATGACCTGGTCGCCCACGACGACCTCGCTGGACCGGCCGAGCGGGCAGCGCGTCGAGGGTCGCCCCCTCGACCTTGACCACCGCGAGGTCGTACGAGGCGTCCCGGCCGACGACCTTGCCCGAGACCTGCGTGCCGTCGGAGAGCACGACGGTGATCGACTCGCCGTCCTTGGCCCCGGCGACGACGTGGTTGTTGGTGACGACGTGGTCGGCGTCGTCGTAGACCCAGCCCGAGCCGGTGGCCGCACCGTCGGCCCCCTCCACGCGGAGCGTGACGACGCTCGGCAGGGCGGTGGCCGCGATGTTCGCGATCGACCCCTCCGGCCGGGTGGTCGCCCCGGCCCCCGGGCTCGGCGCGCCGACCGTCGTGCTGCGGGCCGCGGTGCCGGTGCTCCGGTCGGCGAGGGAGGCGCCGACGATGCCGCCGGTGGTCCCCGCGACGAGGGCGCTCGCGACGGCGACACCGACGAGGGCGCCCCAGCCCGGCCCACGGCGCCGCTCGGGCGCCGACACCGGGGTCGACGGGGGCGGCGCGGCGGCCGACGGGAGGGCCGACCAGGACCCGCCGATGGCGCCGTGACCCGTGGGCGGGGGTGCGCTCGGCGGGGGCGGGGGCGCGAACGGGGGTGGGGTCGGACCCGCGGCCGGGCGGCGGCGGGGCGGGGTACTCGGTGGTGACCTCGGACCCACCGGCGCTCGCCCAGACCGGCTGGGTGGCGTCGGGGTCGGGTCCGGTCCCCGCAGTGGCCGGCGGGGCGGCGTCGTGGGGCCCGGGCGCGGCCTCGGCCGGGGCGGACGGCTCCTCCCGGTGCCACGGCTGCCAGTCGTCGGTGCCGGGGTCCCGTTCGCTCATGGGGTCGATTCTGCCCCGTGGCCGCTCGGCGCGGGCGACGAGGGCCCCGTGGTCCACCGGACGGACGCGAACGAGACCGCGCCGACGGGGAGGACGGGGCGGGCCGTGGCGGAGGCCGGGGAGCTCGGGGCCGAGCCGACGACCGGGCGGGTGGGGCCGGGCACCCCGACGACGGTGAGGCTCCACGCCGCGGCGGCCGAGACCCCCGCCGCGGCGGCGGCGACCACGGTGGCCCGCAGGGCGCTGCGGTGGCACGGTGGGTCGCCCGGGGCGAGGAGGGCCAGCGGTGTCGGGCCGGAGGCGGGCCGCGGTACCGGGTCGTGGTCGCGTCCGAGGGCCAGGAGGGTCACCCGCAGGTCACCGGGCATCGACGGCGCGCCCGGCCAGCGCCCGGCGCAGCCTCCGCTCCTGGTCGACGGCGTGGCGGCACGTGCCGCAGGCGACGAGGTGGTGCTCCCACGCGGTGCGCCGCGGGTCGGGCAGCCGCTCGGCGACGTACTCGGAGAGCTCGTCGTCGAGGCAGCGCACGGCGGCGCGCGCGCTCACACCGTTCCCGCCGCGGGACGACGCACGACGGGACCGCGGCGGGTGCGCGCCGGCACCTCGGCCCGCGGGGCGGGAGCGCGGTGGGCCAGCGACTCGCGCAGCTGGGCCCGGCCCCGGTGGATCCGCGAGCGCACCGTCCCGAGCTTGATGCCCAGGGTCGCGGCGACCTCCTCGTAGGACAGGCCCTCGATGTCGCAGAGCACGACGGCGGCCCGGAAGTCGGGCGAGAGCGAGTCGAGGGCGCGCTGCACGTCGTCGTCGAGGTGGGTGTCCTGGTAGGTCTGCTCGGGTCCCCGGCCGCGGCTGGGGAGGCGCGCGGCGGCGTCGTCGGAGAGGGCGTCGAAGCGGATGCGCTGCTTGCGGCGCATCTTGTCGAGGAAGACGTTGGTCGTGATCCGGTGCAGCCAGCCCTCGAAGGTGCCCGGCTGGTAGGTGTGCAGCGAGCGGAAGACCCGGACGAACACGTCCTGGGTGAGGTCCTCGGCGTCGTGGACGTTGCCGGTGAGCCGGTAGGCCAGCCGGTAGACGCGCGCGGAGTGCTGCTCGACGACCTCCTCCCACGTCGGGGGCACCCACGCCGGCTCGGCGTCCCCCCGGCCGCGGTCCTGCGTCGTCACCATCGGTTCGTCCCTCACCAGGCTGTCCATGTCACCCATCGATACGTGTCGTGGCCGTGAATTGTTCCCCGGAACCCTGAACGCGGGCTGGGAATCCGCGGGCGCGCCGGACCCGGTCGGGCGCACTAGGGTTGCGGCCATGAGCGGACTGAAGCCGGCCAGCTGGAGCTACGCCGAGGAGTTCGTCGCCGAGCCGGAGGTCGTCGAGGCCGCCCGCCGGCGCGGGGTCGAGCTGGGCGCCGCCTCCCCCGTGGGCACCGGCGCCGGTGCCGTGCTGCGGCTGCTCGCCGCCACCGTCGGCGCGCGGCACGTGCTCGAGGTGGGCACGGGAGCCGGCACGTCGGGGCTCTGGCTGCTCGCCGGGATGCCCGAGGAGGGCGTGCTGACGACGATCGACGTCTCGGCCGAGCACCAGCGGCTGGCGAGGCAGGCCTACCTCGAGGCCGGGTACCCCACCCAGCGCACCCGGGTGATCACCGGTGCGGCGGCCGAGGTGCTCCCGCGGATGGCCGACGGCGGCTACGACATGGTGCACGTCGACGCCGACAAGGACACCTACCCGACGTACGTCGAGCACGCCGTGCGCCTGCTGCGTCCCGGCGGGGTGCTCGTCGTCGACAACATGCTCTGGCACGACCGGGTCGCCGACCCGGCCGCCCGCGACGAGACGACGACGACCCTGCGCGACCTCGGGAAGGCGCTGCGCGACCACGACGAGCTCGTCACGGCGCTGCTGCCGGTGAGCGACGGGCAGCTCGTGGCCGTCCGGCGCTGAGCGGCCGGCGGCCCTCAGCTCACCGACGGACCGGCGCCCCGGCGGAAGCCGGCCGGGCCCTCGGCGATGGCGACGACCTCCCACTCCTCGATGGCGGTGGGCGCGGAGCCGATGATCCGGCTGCCCGGCGACGTGTCGGCCCCCGGCTCGAAGTCCGCGCGGAACTGGAGGCGCTCCTGCTCGCTGTCGAAGACGTAGGTGCCCTCGAACCACTCCCCCTCGCGCATCCGCCACACCTTGAAGGCCAGCCCGTCGAGGAACATGAACCGCGCGATCGAGGTCCCGACGACGTACTCGCGCAGCGCGTCGGCGACGTCCGCGGGGGCGTCCTCGAGCGACCAGCGCACCGTCAGCCCGTACCCGGCGTTCATCGGTCTCCTCCGGCCGCCACGGCGGCACTCCGTCTCGGGGTCCCGGCCCCTCCGGCCGGAGCACCGACGCTAGGTGCCGCGAGCGGCCGGCGCCACCGCGTCTCACCGGCGCGCGGGCGGCCCGCGGTCCGGACACGACGGAGCCCCCAGCCGGTGAGGGGTGGGGGCTCGGTCAGCGGTACCGGACCGGGGTCAGGACAGGCCCTCGCAGCTGTCGATGGCCTCTCCGAGGGCACGCACCTCGTCCGGGGTCATCTCGACGACGAGCCGCCCACCCCCCTCCAAGGGCATGCGCAGCACGATGCCGCGTCCTTCCTTGGTGACCTCGAGCGGGCCGTCGCCCGTCCTCGGCTTCATTGCCGCCATGGCATGTTTCCCTTCCTCGTCGCGGCAACGGGGCTCGTGCCGCGGGGCGACCCGGCGCCGGACCGCCGGGCACAGGAGCCCATTATCTCTTAGGCCTGCGACCTCACGAAATCCGACGCCGCCGGGTCACGGGGGGAAGGAACCCCAGGGGGTGTACGTGAGCAGGGAGCACGTCCACCACAGGACGCCCCCGACGAGCACGACCACGACCACGCCCACCCGGCGCTTCCAGTGCGCCACCACCTGCTGGCCGTCCCCGGTGCGCATCGCCACGGACGCCAGGAGCGCCGCGAGGGGCATGTCGAGCAGGAGGAAGCGCCACATGGAGGTGATCGGCCGGACCACGGCGAAGAGGAACGCCGGGTAGGCCAGGGCCCAGGCCCTGACCTCGACGCTGAGCCAGCGGCCGTGGCGTCCGAGCACGAGGGCGACGTACGTGGCGGCCAGGGCGACGAGGACGAGGACCCCGAGGACCCCGTGGGCCTCGAAGGCCCACCGGAACCACAGGACGAACGGCCCGTCGGCGGGCTTCTGGCCCCAGGCCGCCTGCACGTCGAAGAACGCCGTCGGCACGCCGGTGGCCACCGCCGCGACCACCGGCCAGGCGACCGCGCTCACCCCGAGGGCCGCGAGCATGACGACCGCGCCCAGCCTGCTGCCGGCGAGCGGGCGGAGCCCGGCCGAGCGCTCGTCGCGCCAGCGGACCCCCAGGTGGATGAGGACGGCGATGCCGAGGGCGGGCGCGACCCCCCGGGTGAAGCCCAGGGGCAGCGCCACGGCCGCGACGAGCAGGTAGCGGCGCCGGATGAGGAGCAGCAGGGCGGCGGCCACGAGGGTGACGGCGAGGGCCTCCGTGTACGGCTTGAGCATCACCGAGGTCGTCGGGTAGAAGCACCAGAGGCACGCGGCGACGAGCGCGAGCCGCTCCCGCTGCGGCTGCCGGTCGGCGTGGTACGTGCTGCGGAAGACGGCGTGGATGAGCACGGCCCCGACCGCGCCGAGGACGACGTTGAGCGCCACCCCGGCGACCTCGAAGGACAGCCCCGTGAGCATGAGCCCCTTCACGAGGTACGGGTAGAGCGGGTAGAACGCCCACGCGCTGTACGTGACGAACCCGGTGTCGGCGTCGACCGGCAGCGGCACGGGGTAGCCGTCCTGCACGATGCGCCGGTACCAGACGCCGTCCCAGAGCCCGAGCAGGTCGCCGACGGTGGGGTCGTGGTGGCCCACCCCGGTCGGGCTCTGGAACCACGTCGCCGCGACCCAGATGGCGATGAGGGAGACGACCCGGGTGACGGCGTACACCGAGAGCACGGTGAGCACGGGGTGGCCCAGCGCCCGACCGGCGAGCTCGTGCCGGCCCGCCGAGCTCGAGAGCCGGCGCAGCACCGACCCGCCGACCGGCGCCTCCGCCGTGTCGGCCCCGCGTGCGGCCAGCGTCAGCCCGCGCCATCGGTCAGCCCCCTCACGTCCCAGAGGTACACCCCGCCGAGGTGCTCGGGCGCGCCGAACGCCCCGGCGAGCGACGCGCGGAGGGCGTCGACGGACGGGCGGTCGTCGGGCAGCACGACGACGTCGACCCGCCCGGCGCGCAGGTCGGCGGTGAACGCGGCGCGCTGCTCGGGCGACACCGGCAGCTCCACCCCGGCCTGGTCGACCTCGTAGAGCCAGGTGGCCAGCCCCGTGGGCGTCGCGCCGTACTGGCCGCCCCGCTTGGGCGTGCCGTCCGGCCCGACGAAGTACCCGGCGACGACCGGGAACCCCCAGTGCGCGGCGGCCTGCCACTCCAGGGCCCGGGCGTCGGCCACCGTGGGCAGCGGCACCGCGAGCACCGAGCCGCCGGGGTCGACGTACCGGTGCCACGCCCCGTCGGTGAAGAACGCGGGGACGACCGGGCGCGGGTCGACGACGAGCGGCGTGGGCACGACGGGCAGGAGGACGAGCACCCCGGCGGTGACCCCGAGCGCGAGGCCCGGGCCGGCGACCCCGGCGAACCGGTCGACCGTCCGTCGCACGGCCTCGACACCGAGCGCGAGGAGCACCCCGAGGGCGGGCAGCGCCACGAGGGCGAAGCGGGTGGGCAGGACGTTCTCGACCACCGGGACGTGCTGGAGCAGGGCCCACGGCCCCGGCACACCGAGCGGGGTGCCGTCGAGGGTGAGCTCCTCCCCGAGGGAGAGGGCGCAGGTGACGACCACGACCACCGCGACGGCCCGGACCGCGACGCTGCGCCAGAGCGCGACGACGGTGACGCCGGTCGCGACCCACAGCGGGACGCCGAAGAACGAGTTCTCCTCGGTGCGGTTCATCGACAGGGCGGCCGAGGCCCAGGGGTCGGCGCCCACCGTGCGCGTGGCCCGTCCCCAGAGCTGGGCCAGGTCGTTGCCCGCGGGCGGGTGCCAGATCGAGGCGTAGCTCTGCGGCCCCCGGAACTGCCACCACAGCGGGAACCCGACGAGGAGGAGGGCGACGCCGGCGCCGAGACCGAGCCCGAGCAGGAGCGGGCGCCAGCGCACCCGGCGGTGGGCGGCGAGCACCGCGCCCCCGACGAGCACCCCGACCGCGGTGAGCAGCAGGACCTCCTCCCCGATGAGCACCTGCGCCGCGACGAGAAGCCCGAGGACCACGCCGTCGCGCACCGGCCGCCGTCCGGCGGCGAGCCGGAGCAGCCGGTCGACGAGGAGGGGGACGAGGGCCTGGACGACGAAGTTGGGGTGGCCGTTGGCGTGGCTGACCATGCCGGGCCCGAAGCCGGCGAGGAGGCCCGAGAGGAGGGCGGCCAGGGGGTGCACGGGCAGGTGCCGGCGGACCAGCCAGTACCAGCCGGCCGCGGTGAGGGTGAGCCCGAGCACCTCCACGAGCACGAACGTGACCTGGGGCCCCGCGAGGAGGGTGAGCGGTGCGAGGGGCACACCGAGGCCGAGCACGGCGGCGTTGGCCATGAGGTTCACGCCGGTGGGGAAGTTCTGCAGGGTCGCTCGTCAGGGGGTTCGAGAGGGTGGCGAGGTTGTGGGCGGTCGCCCCGAGGTACCACTCGAACGCCTGCTGGTCCTGGACGCCCTGGGAGAGGTAGCCGGTGCGCATCCCGCCGAGAAGGTGCTGGGTGACGTAGACCGCGACGACGAGGTAGAGCAGCGGCGCGACCCAGTCGGCCGCCCCCAGCGGGACGGGGCGTCCGGCAACCGGGTCACGGCCGGCTGCCGGACGCGGTCGAGGGGGCGGCTCGTCCTCCTCGGGGCGGTCGGCGCCCTCGGCGCCGGCCGGCCACCACGGGGACGGCGGGGGGTGCGGCAGGTCGTCGTCGAGGCCGCGCAACCGCCGGATCTCCGCGTCCCGCTCGGCGACCCGGGCCTCGAGCCGGTCGACCACCTCGTCGACCTGGTCGGTGCGGTACCCGCGGAAGGCGGGCCGGAACACCGGGCCCGCACCGCCTGCGGGGGGCGCTCCGGCCGGGCCGTGACGGCCGAGCCACCACGCGGCGGCGAGGAGCACGACGACCGCGGCGGCGGCGGCGAGGACGGACCAGGTCACGCGTCACCCCCGGCGCGCTCGCCCTCCGCCGCGGCGAGGAGCCCCTCGACGACGGGCCCGAAGAGGAGCGGACCCAACCGGTCGCCCAGCGGTCGGGTGAGCCGGCGCAGGCCGGGGAGCCAGAGCTCCTCGGTCCACACCACCTCGGCGCCCCCCGGTGCGGGCGCGACGGCGATGTCGGCCCAGCCGCGCAGGAACCACCCCGTCTTGACGAGCCGGAGCCGGCGCCCCGGGTCGAGGGCCGTCACGAGCATCCGGTCGGCCCCGGCGACGGGTCCGAGCCGGGTGACGGCGCTGACCTCGGCGCCGAGGGCCAGCCCACCGTCCGGCACGCTGACCTCGGTGAGGGGTACGTGCCGGGTGTGCTCGGGCAGGTCGGTGACGGCGGCCCAGGCGGCGGCCGGCCCCAGCGTCGTCGCCCGTCGGACGGTGAAGGCCATCAGGGCTCCCGGGACCGCAGCTCGGCGACCTCCCGCTCGCGCTCGGCGAGCTCGGCCCGCAGCGACGCGAGGTGGGCGTCGACGTCGTCCGTGCGGTAGCCGCGGGCCGCCGTGTCGAAGCGGACGGTGTCGACGTCGGCCGCGTCGGGTGCCTCGGGCAGCCCGTGGTCGGGGGTCGAGGAGACGGGGGCGGCGAGCGGGTCGACGGGCAGCCGGCCACCGGCGACCGCCAGCACGGCGACGACGAGCGCCACCGCGACGAGGGCGAGCAGGACCGGGACCACGCGCCGATCCTACGGTCCCGACCTGCGACTACTCCGGGTGCGTCGCGCGCGCGCCCGGGCGTGCGGAGGCCCGGTCGGCCTCGACGACGACGCGCACCGCCTCCTCGGGGTCGTCGGTGACGGTGAGCAGCGCGAGGTCCTTCTCGCTGATCGTGCCGGCCACCGCCGCGGTGCCCCGGAGCCAGTCGAGCAGCCCGCCCCAGTAGGCGGTGCCGACGAGCACGATCGGGAAGCTCGTCACCTTCTGGGTCTGCACGAGGGTCACGGCCTCGAAGAGCTCGTCGAGGGTGCCGAAGCCGCCCGGCAGCACGATGAAGCCGCACGCGTACTTGACGAACATCGTCTTGCGGGCGAAGAAGTAGCGGAAGTTCACCCCGAGGTCGACGTGCGGGTTGAGGCCGGCCTCGAAGGGCAGCTCGATGCCGAGCCCGACCGAGGTGCCGCCGGCCTCGAGCGCCCCCTTGTTCGCGGCCTCCATGGCACCGGGGCCCCCGCCGGTGATCACCGCGTACCCGGCCGCCACGAGGGAGCGGCCGACCCGCACGCCGAGCGCGTACTCGGGCGCCTGCGGGTCGGTGCGGGCGGACCCGAACACGCTCACCGCCGGGCCGAGCTCGGCGAGCGCCCCGAAGCCGTTGACGAACTCGGACTGGATGCGCATGACGCGCCACGGGTCGGTGTGCAGCCAGTCGGTGGGGTCGCGCCCGTCGAGGAGTCGCTGGTCGGTCGTCGAGCCGGGCACCTTGGAGCGCCGCATGACGACCGGCCCCTGGTGGTAGTCGCGGTCCCCGGGACCCGGGTCGGGCGGTGTCGGCGTGTCCACGCCCAGCACCCTAGACCGCGCGCTCGGCGGGGCGTGCGGTCCAGGGTCAGGCACCCTCGGTTCGCGGCGGTCCTCCCGCGGGCTCAGCCGAGCCAGCGCAGGAGGGCCGCCTCGCACTGCTCGTACTGGCCGACCGGGCACTGCTCGTCGTCCATGTGCGCGAGGTTGGGGTCGCCCGGCCCGAAGTTCACGGCCGGGACCCCCATCGCCGAGAAGCGGGCGACGTCGGTCCACCCCTGCTTGCCCTCGACGGGCAGCCCGAGGGCCTCGACGAAGGCCTGAGCGGCCGGCAGGTGCAGGCCCGGGCGGGCGCCGGCGGAGTTGTCGACGACGTCGACCTCGAAGCCGTCGAACACCTCGCGCACGTGCGCCTCGGCGTCGGCCTCGCCGAGCGAGGGCGCGTAGCGGTAGTTGACGGTGACCGTGCAGCGGTCGGGGATGACGTTGCCGGCGATGCCGCCGCTGACGCCCACCGCGTTGAGGGCCTCGACGAACTCGAGCCCGTCGACGACGCGGGTCTCGGGCCGGTAGGCCACGAGCCGGGCCAGCACCTCGGCGGCGTCGTGGATCGCGTTGTGGCCCTTCCACGGGCGCGCCGAGTGCGAGGCCAGGCCCTTCGTGGTGACGGTGGCCCGCAGGGTGCCCTTGCAGCCGCCCTCGACCCGGGTGTCGGTCGGCTCGAGGAGCACGGCGAAGTCGGCGTCGGCGATGAGCTCGGGGGCCTGCTGCTGGACGAAGAGCAGGCCGTTGAACTGGCTGTCGATCTCCTCGGCCTCGTAGAAGACGTAGGTGACGTCGCGGTTGGGCTCGGCGAGCTCCTGGGCCACCCGCAGCGTCACGGCGACGCCGCCCTTCATGTCGACGCTGCCCCGGCCCCACAGCACCTCGCCGTCGGGTCCCTCGACCCGGCGGGTGGGGAGGTTGGCCGGGTCGGTGGTCAGCGGGACGGTGTCGAGGTGCCCGGCGAGGACCACGCGCTCGGCCCGCCCCAGCTCGGTGCGCGCCACCACCGTGTTGGCGATGCGGGTCACGCTGAGCCGCCCGAGGGCTCGCAGCGCCGCCTCCACGGCGTCGGCCAGGGGCGCCTCCTCGAGGCTCACCGAGGGGATGTCGCAGACCGCCGCCGTGAGGCTGGTGACGTCGGCCGTGAGGTCGAGGGTCGGGGTGTTCGCAACCATGCCGACCACCCTAGTGACGCCCCGGACGGCGTCCGGACCCCCGGGGTCGCCCCCGTACCCTTGACGCCATGACGCGCACCGCCTGGGGCCACGGCCTGCTCTCCCGGACCCTCGAGGGCACCGTGCTCGACGCCTGGTACCCCTCCCCCGCCCTCGGCGACCCCGACGGCTCGGCCGTGCCGGACGAGCTCGTCGCGCTCGTCGGCGTCGACGAGGCCCGCCGGGTCACCCGCGAGGTCGCCACCGTGTCGGTCGACCTCGACGCCGCACCGGCGACCACCGAGGACGCCTACCTGCGGCTGCACCTGCTCTCCCACCGGCTCGTCGCCCCGAACACGATCTCCCTCGACGGCCTGTTCGGCGTGCTGCCGAACGTCGTGTGGACCACCCAGGGCCCCTGCGCCGTCGAGGGGTTCGAGCTGACCCGGGCCCGGCTGCGCGCCCGGGGCGCCGTGCAGGTGCTCGGCGTCGACAAGTTCCCCCGGATGGTCGACTACGTCGTCCCGTCGGGCGTGCGCATCGGCGACGCCGACCGTGTCCGGCTGGGGGCCCACCTGGCCGGCGGTACCACGGTGATGCACGAGGGCTTCGTCAACTACAACGCCGGCACCCTCGGCACCTCGATGGTCGAGGGCCGGATCAGCCAGGGCGTCGTCGTGGGCGACGGGTCCGACATCGGGGGCGGCGCCTCGACGATGGGCACCCTCTCCGGGGGCGGCACCGAGCGAGTGAGCATCGGCGAGCGGTGCCTGCTCGGCGCCGAGGCGGGCCTGGGCATCGCCCTCGGTGACGACTGCGTCGTCGAGGCCGGGCTCTACCTCACCGCCGGCACGAAGGTGACCCTCCCCGACGGCACCGTGGTCAAGGCCCGCGAGCTGTCCGGACGGTCGGGGCTGCTCTTCCTGCGCCACTCCGTGACCGGGGCCGTGCAGGCCCGCCCGCGCGACGGCCACGGCATCGTCCTCAACTCCGCCCTGCACGCCAACGACTGACGCCACGGGCCCACCCGGGCCCGGACCCGACCTAAGGACGACGACACCGATGCCGCGCACCCGACGCCGCGACCTCGCGCTCGCCGAGGAGCAGCCGCGCTCGCGCGCCCAGCGCCGCCTCGCGGCGCTCGTCGCCGTCCTCGTCGTCGGCGTCGTCGGCGTGGCCGGCTGGGTGGGCGTGCACCGGGTGCTCCAGCGGGTGACCAGCGAGCAGTGCCGGGTCGCCGCGGGCGGTGCGACCTTCGACTGGGCCCCGGACCAGGCGAGCAACTCCGCCGCGATCACGGCGATCGCGGTCAAGCGCGGGATGCCGCCGCGGGCGGCCTCGATCGCCATCGCGACGGCGATGCAGGAGTCGAAGGTGCGCAACATCGGCTTCGGCGACCGTGACTCCCTCGGGCTGTTCCAGCAGCGGCCGTCGCAGGGCTGGGGCACGGCCGAGCAGATCCTCGACCCCGAGTACTCGACGAACAAGTTCTACGACGCCCTCGCCAAGGTCGAGGGCTACGCGAGCATGGACATCGCCGCCGCCGCCCAGGCCGTGCAGCGGTCGGCCGCCGGCGAGGCCTACGCCCAGCACGAGGCCCAGGCCCGGGCGACGGCGTCGGTGCTCTCGGGCCAGACCCCCGCCGGCATCGGCTGCGCGCTGGGCGACCCGAAGACCCCGGGCGACGCCTCGGCGCTGGCCGCCCTGCTGAAGAAGGACTTCGGCGTCACCGGCACGGCCCACGGCTCGACGGTGACCTACCGCGCCACGTCGGCGCAGGGCGCCTGGGCCGTCGCGGCGTGGGCGGTGGCCCGGGCCACCGACACCGGCGCCGTCCGGGTGGACCTCGGCGGCTACCGCTGGTCGCGGTCGATGGACGAGGCCTCGCTCGGCTTCGCCCGCGTCTCCGGCGCCACGGCGAGCGGGCGCGAGGTCGTCATCCGGCTCTGAGCACGACCCTCCCCCCCGACGCCCCCGCGCACGGCGACGGCCCGGCACCTCGCGGGTGCCGGGCCGTCGTCGGGGTCGCGGGTCAGCGCTGGTCGAGCGCCACGTAGTCGCGCTCGCCCTCGCCGGTGTACACCTGGCGCGGGCGGCCGATCTTCGTCGTCGGGTCCTCGATCATCTCGCGCCACTGGGCGATCCAGCCGGGCAGCCGGCCGAGGGCGAAGAGCACCGTGAACATGCGGGTCGGGAAGCCCATCGACTTGTAGATCAGGCCCGTGTAGAAGTCGACGTTCGGGTACAGCTTGCGCTCGATGAAGTAGTCGTCCGCGAGCGCGATCTCCTCGAGCCGCAGCGCGATCTCGAGCAGCTCGTCGCCGCCGGAGGTCTTGGCGAGGATGTCGTGGGCGGTGTCCTTGATGATCGCGGCGCGCGGGTCGTAGTTCTTGTAGACCCGGTGCCCGAAGCCCATGAGGCGGACGCCGTCCTCCTTGTCCTTGACCTTCTTCATGAACTCGTCGGTGGAGTACTCGGCGTTCTGGATGCTCTCGAGCATCTCGAGGACGGCCTGGTTGGCGCCGCCGTGGAGGGGCCCGAAGAGCGCGTTGATGCCGGCCGAGACGGAGGCGAAGAGGTTGGCGTGCGAGGACCCCACGAGCCGCACCGTCGAGGTCGAGCAGTTCTGCTCGTGGTCGGCGTGGAGGATGAGGAGCAGCTCGACCGCCTTGACGATGTCCGGGTCGGCCTCGTAGTCGGTGGCCGGGACCCCGAAGGTCATCCGGAGGAAGTTCTCGACGAGGCTGAGGTTGTTGTCCGGGTACAGCAGGGGCTGGCCGATCGACTTCTTGTACGCGTAGGCCGCGATGGTCGGCAGCTTGGCGAGCAGCCGGATCGTGGAGATCTCGACCTGCTCCTCGTCGAAGGGGTCGAGGCTGTCCTGGTAGAAGGTCGACAGCGCCGAGACCGCCGAGGAGAGCACCGGCATCGGGTGGGCGTCGCGCGGGAAGCCCTGGAAGAAGCCCTTGAGGTCCTCGTGGAGCATCGTGTGCTCGCGCACGCGGTCCTCGAACCCGGAGAGCTCGGTGGCCGAGGGCAGCGACCCGTAGATCAGCAGGTACGAGGTCTCGAGGAAGGTCGACTTCTCGGCGAGCTGCTCGATGGGGTAGCCGCGGTAGCGCAGGATCCCCGCGTCGCCGTCGATGTAGGTGATGGCGCTCGTGCAGCTCGCGGTGTTCGTGAAGCCGGCGTCGAGGGTGACGTTGCCGGTCTCCTTGAGCAGTGCGGAGATGTCGTAGCCGCTGTTGCCCTCGGTCGCGGGGACGAGGGACAGGTCGAGCTGCTTGCCCGCCGCGTGGAGGGTGGCTCCGTCGGTCATGTCGCGATCCTTGCGTTCGTGGGGCTCAGGCGTCATTTCGACCCTACCCGCCAGTCAGCAGGGGGTGAAACGGGGCCGGTCGTGAGATTCGACGCCCGGCTCAGCCCAGCCGCCGAGCGGCCGCCGCGACGCGCTCGTCGGTCGCCGTCAGGGCGAGCCGCACGTGCTCGCGCCCGGCCGGCCCGTAGAAGTCGCCCGGAGCGGCGAGGATGCCGCGCTCGGCGAGCCGTTCGACGGTGCGCCGGCCGTCCTCGCCGGCGGTGGCCCACAGGTACAGGCCGGCCTCGGAGTCGTCGACCCGCAGCCCGAAGGCCTCGACGGCGGGACGGAGCACCCGCCGCCGGGCGGCGTAGCGGGCCTTCTGCTCCTCGACGTGGCGGGCGTCGCCGAGGGCGGCGAGCACGGCCCGCTGCACCGGCCACGGCACGATCATCCCGGCGTGCTTGCGCACCTCGAGCAGCCGGCCGACGAGCGCCGGGTCGCCGGCGACGAACGCGGCGCGGTACCCGGCGAGGTTCGACTGCTTCGAGAGCGAGTACACGCAGAGCAGCCCCTCGGGCGAGCCGCCGCTGACCCGGGGGTCGAGCACCGAGGGGGTCGTCGGGGGCTCGGTGGACCCCTCGGGGCGGGGCCGCCAGTCGAGCTCGGCGTAGCACTCGTCGGAGGCGACGACCACGCCGTGCTCGCGGGCCCAGGACACCACCTTGGCCAGGTGCTCGATGCCGAGCACGCGCCCGGTGGGGTTGCCGGGAGTGTTGAGCCACAACAGCTTCGGCGTCGACGCAGCGGTGAGCGGGCCGAGCGCGGTGAGTGCGTCGACGGCCACGGGGACCGCGCGGGCGAGCCGGGCGCCGACGTCGTACGTCGGGTAGGCGACCCGGGGGAACCCGACGACGTCGCCGGGACCGAGGCCGAGGAGGGTCGGCAGCCACGCCACGAGCTCCTTGGACCCGATGGTGGGCAGCACGCCCGCGGGGTCGAGCCCCGGCACGCCGCGGCGCTCGGCGAACCACGCGGCGACGGCCTCGCGCAGGTCGGCGGTCCCCCACGTCTGGGGGTACCCCGGCGCGTCGGCCGCGTCGGCGAGCGCCCGGCGGACGACCTCCGGCGTGGGGTCGACCGGGGTGCCGACCGACAGGTCGACGATGCCCTCGCCCCGCCGCGCCCTCGACCTGCGGGTCGGCGAACGCGCTCGCCCGCTCCCGGGCTGCGTCGAGGGAGTCCCAGGGGAAGTCGGGGAGGGTCAGCACCCCGTCACTCGTCGTGCTCCTGCGGGGGCAGGTCGGCGATGATCGGGTGGTCCTTGGCGATGACCCCGAGCTTGGCGGCGCCCCCGGGGCTGCCGAGGTCGTCGAAGAACTCGACGTTGGCCTTGTAGTAGTCGGCCCACTGCTCGGGCACGTCGTCCTCGTAGTAGATCGCCTCGACCGGGCAGACCGGCTCGCACGCACCGCAGTCGACGCACTCGTCGGGGTGGATGTAGAGGCTGCGCTCGCCCTCGTAGATGCAGTCGACGGGGCACTCCTCGATGCAGGCCTTGTCCTTGAGGTCCACACAGGGCTGCGCGATCACGTACGTCATGTCGCCCATACTATTCACCGCATGCAGCCCCCCGAGGCCGGCCCACCGGACGTCCCCGCGCCGGTCCCGCCGGCCGGGACGCGCGTCGTCGTCCGGCACCGGCTGCCCGCCCCGGACGCTCGCGACGGGCGCCACCCTCACCGACGTCGTCGGGGTGCTCGTCCACGCCGACGACGACGTGCTCCTCGTGCGCACCCGGCGCGGCGAGCGGGCCGTCCCCCGCAGCAGCGTCACGGCGGTCAAGGAGGTGCCCCCGGCGCCGTCGCGGCGCGGCGCGCCGCACCTGGCCCTCTCGGTGGAGGACCTCGAACGGGTCATGGTCGGGCGCCTGGCCGGCGCCCGACACCGAGCACCTCGGCGACTGGCTGCTGCGGGCCGCCGGCGGCTTCACCCACCGGGCCAACTCGGTGATGACGGCCGGCGACCCCGGGCTCCCGCTCGGCCCCGCCGTCGACGCGGTCGAGCGCTGGTACGCGGCCCGCGGCCGGCCCCCGATGGTCACGTCGCGGGGCCGGTCGGGTTCACCCTCGACGGTGACCCGCTGGGCGCCGAGCTCCTGGCCCGCGGCTACCGGCCCCGGGTGGTGACCACCGCGCTGACGGCCGCGACCGGGACGGTCCGGGCCGCCACCGCGCCCTCCGTCGAGGTGGCGGTCGGGACCTCGCCGCGGCTCGAGGACGCCTGGCTCGCGGCCTACCGCGGCTACCGCGAGGCCCCCGAGGGGCCGGCCCGGGCGGTGCTCGAGGGCTCGCCGGAGCAGGTCTTCGCCACGGCCCTCGACGACGAGGGCGTCGTGGGGGTCGGGCGCCTCGGCCTGGCCTCGGCCTGGGGCGGGGTCGCCGCGATGTGGGTCGCTCCGCGCGCCCGGCGCCGCGGGGTGGCCGCCACCCTGCTGCGCCGGCTCGCGGACGAGGCCGCCAGCCGGGGGGTCCGGTCGCTGCACCTGCAGACCGACACCGACAACGTCGCCGCCCAGTCCCTCTACCGGCGGGCCGGCTTCGTCCCCCACCACGAGTACGTCACCCTGACGGGCCGCTGAGCGACCTCAGCCGCTCGGGTTCGTGCAGGTGACGTCGTCCTCCGGCTGGTACCGGGTCGTGAACTCCTCGGTCTTCACCACGGTGCCGCTTCTGGCGGAAGACGCGGCCGATGTCGACGGCGAACCCCGGAACCGGGTTCTGCGGGATGCACAACGGGTCGTCGTCGACGATCTTCTTCGGTGCCACGACGTCGTAGCGCGCGCTCTTGGTCGCCGTCACGTCCCACGTCTTCGTGCCGTAGAGGGTGACGGTGATCGAGGTGGCCGTGGTCTTCGCGCTGACGAGCACCCCTCCCTTGGTGACGTTGGTCCACCTGTGCTGCAGGTCGGGGTAGGAGATCGTCGCCTCGCGGCCCTCCGGGTAGCGCGAGATGTAGTAGGAGTGCGGCGTCCACTCGTCGAGCCGCATGCCGGCGAAGAAGGCCGCGTTGAACACGGTCGTGGACACCTGCGAGAGCCCGCCGCCGTACGACTCGGCGGCCCGCCCGTACCGGATGATCCCGGCCTTGACGTAGCCACTGGCCGCGGTGGTGGTGTCGCCGAGGACGTCGTTGAGGCTGAACTGCCCGCCCGGCAGCACGTAGGTGCCGTTGACGACCGCCGCGCCCTTGCGGATGTTGTGGACGCGGGCCTGGCAGCACGCGAAGTGCGTGGTGAAGGACGCCATCGGCCCCTTCGGCAGCGTGGCCCTGACCTTCGCCGTCGTCCACGTCGGCTCGGTCGGCGTCGTCGTCACCGTGGCGGTGCGGTCGGTCCCCGCGATCGCGGCCCACACGGCCGCCGAGATCGACGCGTCGTCGAGGGCGACCCCGGCGACGCTCGGGTGCACGGTCAGGCGCGGCGAGGCGAAGGTCACCCGGCGCGTCCTTGGCCGCCACCTCGGCCGAGGCCTTGGTCGCCGCAGCGTGGACGAGGGCCCGCAGGGCGGCGTCGTCGGCCCGAGGGGTGATGGTGCCGTCCGGCGAGGGCGTGAGCACGACCGCCGTGGCGAAGGCCGCGGGGGCGAGCTCGAAGCGGTGGCCGTCGGCCTCGACGGTGACCGGGGCCGACACCGCCACCTTCGCGAAGCCGTCCCGCACCCGCTCGAGCTCGGCGGCGGCCACGCGGGGGGCCACGGGGTCGGCGGCCACCTCGACGGTGTCCTGCGCCCGGCCACCAGCGCCGGACCGCCGCGAGGGTGCCGGCGGCGTCGGTGGTCGTCCCCGCGCACCGGCGCGCGGTAGGCGACCTTGCCGCCGGCGACCGAGAGCGAGCCCTCGGTCGGTTCGGCGTCCAGCCGCGGGCGGGCCGCCTCGAGGGCCGCGGCGAAGGCCGCGCTCGTCGACGACGACGGCGGCCGGGCGGTCGGTGCCGCCCACGACGTGGCGCCACACGCCGGGTCGGGTCGAGGGTGAAGCCGGTGAGCCCGGCGACGGTGGCCGGCACGTCGACGCGCAGGCCCGCGCGGGCCGGCGCGACGGCGGCCCGACCGGCGGACGAGGTGAGCGTCAGCGGCTGGTCGGTGCCCGAGCCGATCCGCCGTTCGAGGGTGGCCCGGGCGGTCGCCACGTCCTGGCCGCCCACCGCGACACCGGCGACCGTCGTCCCCCGGGGCACGTGCCCCCCGGTCCACCACGCCGCACCGGCGTAGAGCACACCGGAGACGAGCACCGCACCGAGCACCACCCACGGCCAGCGCCGGGGACCGGGTGGGGGCTGCTCCCACACGGGTTCCTCCCAGGACGCGTGGTCGAGGAGGTGCTGGGTCATTCGATGCTCCCGTAGCGACCGCGGTAGTGGACCAAGGCCGGCCCGACGGTGTCCGGCACGACGATGCCGAGGACCTCACCCACGACGATGACATGGTCACCCGCCGGATGTGCGGCGACGCTCCGGCACTCGAGCTGGGTGAGCGCGCCGTCGAGCAGGGCGACCCCCGTGCGCGCCCCGCGCGTGAAGGCCGCCCGGTCGAGCTGGCCGTGCAGCGGGCGCCCCCGGGTCGCGAACCACTCGGAGAGGGCCCGCTGGTCGTGGGCGAGGACGCTGACGCCCCAGACGCCGGCGCCGAGGACCGCGTCGTGGAAGCGGCTCTCGGTCTCGACGCAGGCGAGCACGAGGAGGGGGTCGAGGGACACCGACGTCACGGTGTCGGCGGTCATCGCGTGGTCGTGGCCCTCGTGGACGGTCGTGAGGACGCTGACGCCCTGGACGAGCCGCCCCATCGCCTGGCGGAACACCGCCTCGTCGGGCTCGCTCACGCTGCTCCTTCCGGGACCGGTCGACCCGTGGCCGGGTCGAGCACGGCGTACCCCTCCCGGCCGGCGAGCCGGAAGACGTGGTGGTTGGACAGGGCGTACCAGCCCTCGCCGACGACGACCTGGGTCTCGTGCGCCCGCAGCGCCTGCTCCTGACGGGCGACCACGGCCGGGTCGACGACGGCCCGGGTGACGACCTCGTCCGGGACGACGTTCGCAGCGTACGGGCTGCCCTCCCCGGGGATGACCCACCCCGCCGCCGGAGGGCACGTGCGCCGTGAGCCACGCGCGGTCGGCGACGGCCCAGCCGAGGGGCGTCAGGGTGCCGAGCAGGGGCACCGGCCGCGGCGGCGCCGCGGACCGCGGCCCGGGTCGCCTCGTGGGTGCGCACGTGGTCGGGGTGGCCGTACCCGCCGCCGGCGTCGTAGGTGACGACGACGTCGGGACGGACCTGCTCGAGCACCTCGGCCACGGCCTCGGCCGCCACCCCCAGCGGCACGCCGGCCCAGGCCCGCGGGTCGGCGGCCGCCGCCGACCCCGCCATCCCGGAGTCGCGGAAGCCCTCGCCACCCGGCCCGGCGAGGAGGTGGTGGTGGGTGACGCCGAGGGCGGCGACGGCGCGCGGCGAGCTCGCGCGCGCCGGTGGGCCGCCAGGGCCGGCCCGTCGCCCTCGAGGTGGGCCCACGCGGGCGGGATGACCTCGCCCTCCTCGCCGAGGGTGCAGGTGAGCACGTGCACGTCGTCGCCGCGGGCGACGTGGTGCGCGATCGCGACGCCGGTGGTGAGGCTCTCGTCGTCGGGGTGGGCGTGGACGAGGAGGAGGCGGGCCGGTCGGCCCGCCGGGGACGAGGCCGTCGAGGAGGCTCCTCACCGGGCGACGGCGATGTCGGCGAACTCGACGACGCCGCCGAGGACCGCGTTCGCGGAGAGGTTGCGCACGTCGGTGCCGGCGACGTAGAGCGCCCGCCGCTCGGCGAGCCCGATGTAGGCCCCCTGCTGGAGCAGCCGCTGGTCGACGTCGGTCCAGCCGCGCTCGCGCGCCTCCCGGTCGGCGACGGCGAAGGTCCTGGTCATCTGCTCGTCGAGCTGCGGTGTCGGCGAAGTAGCCGTAGTCGCGGCCCGGACCGTCCTTGGTGATGTTGATCGTGCTGTCGAACAGCGGCGGGAGCACGGTCGAGCCGGAGGCCCAGGCCGGGTGCCCAGTTCGACCAGAAGACGTCGACGTCCTTGCTCGCCGCCGGGTCGGAGATCGTCGAGAAGTAGTCGTCGGTGACCGGCCGGGTCGTCGGGTCGAAGCCCGCCTGGCGCCAGCCCGCGACGAGGGCCGCGATCGCCTTGTCGGACGTCGGGTCGGACCGGTAGGCGATGGTGAAGGGCACGGGGGTCTTGACGCCGGCCTCCTCGAGCAGCGCCTTGGCCCGGGCGACGTCGCCGCGCGCGCCGGCGCCGACCGGGTCGTCGCCGTGCGACGACGGGCAGGGCCTCGGGCAGGAGCGAGAACGACGGCTCGGCGGCCGTGGCGCCGCCGATGGCGGTGACGTAGGCGTCGCGGTTGGTCGAGGCGGCCAGCGCCAGGCGCACCTTCTCGTCCTTGAACACCGGGCTCTTGACGTTGGGGACGAGGTAGTCGACGACCCCGGTGAGCGGGTTGACCGACCGCTCGTCGAGGCTCTGCACGGCGGTGATGTGCTGCTGGATGGCCGGCGGTGCGGACCCGAGCGAGACCGAGACCCGGCCCGTGGCGTTGTCGGCCATGACCTGCTGCGCGACGGCCTCGGTGTCGAGGCCCTCCTGGTAGTGGATCTCGTTCGGGTAGGCCTTGCGCACCGGGTCGCTCCGCCGCCGACCAGTGCGGGTTCCGCACGAAGGTGCCGCCGCGTCCCGGCTCCCACGTGCCCCGGAGCATGTACGGCCCGGCGCTGAACACGTCGTAGGTGCCGTCGGCGCCCCGGTCGGCGGACTCCTTGACGGGTCCGAAGGCGGGCTGGGTGAGCATCTCGGCGAAGTCCCCGGTCGGCGTGCTCAGCGTGAAGGTGATGGTGTCGCCGTCGCAGGCCACCGCCCGGTCGAACTGCTTCTGGGCCGCGGCCGCCGCCGAGCCGGTGGCGTACGGGCCGCGGTAGCTGCTCGAGCCGTCGGCCGCCCGCGGCACGGCGAGCACCGCGAGGGCGTCGGTCGGACCGCCGGTGACCTTCGTCGTCGCGAAGGTCCGCGAGATGCCGTAGGCGACGTCGGCGCAGGTCACCGGGCGTGCCGTCCTGCCACGCGACGCCGTCGCGCAGGGTGAAGGTCCAGGTCTTCAGGTCCTTGCTCGGGGTGCCGGTGTCGGTCGCGAGGTCGCCGACGAGCCGGCTCTGGTTCTTCGGGTCGGTGCTCGGGGCGTAGGCGGTCAGCGTGCGGGCGAAGACCCGCCCCGCGAAGGCCATGTCGGCGCGCGAGGCGATCCGCTGGGGGTCCCACGTGGCGACGGGTCCGAGGGAGAGGGCGTTGATCGTCCCGCCGGGGGTGTCGACCCGGTCGCCGACGGCGGAGGTCGGGCACCGTGGCGGGGTCGGCGACCTGCGAGCGCTGGCGGGTGAGGAGCACACCGGCCACGCCCACGGCCACGACGACCAGCCCGACGAGGAGCAGCCGCAGCGGCCGGCGCCGGCGCTGGGCCCGGCGCCGCCCGGAGCGGGTCGCGCCCGACGGCCGGAGCGGCCGGCGCGGGCGGACCGGGTGGGGCGGGCGGACCGGGTGGAGCGGTGGGAGGGGTGGTGCCTGCTGGTCATGCGCGCGGTCAGCTCCTCCTCGCGCGGGCGGCGGCGCGGGCCCTGAGGGTCTGGTCGAGCTCGACCTTGCGGATGCGCACGGCCTCCGGGGTCACCTCGACGCACTCGTCCTCGCGGCAGAACTCGAGGGACTGCTCGAGCGAGAGGGCCCGCGGCGGGGCGAGCCGCTCGAGGACGTCGGCACCGGCGGAGCGCACGTTGGTGAGCTTCTTCTCCTTGGTGATGTTGACGTCCATGTCGTCGACGCGCGAGTTCTCGCCGACGATCATCCCCTCGTAGACCTCGGTGGTCGGCGGGATGAAGAGCGTCCCGCGCTCCTGGAGGTTGGCCATCGCGTAGGCGGTGGCCGCGCCCGAGCGGTCGGAGACGAGCGAGCCGCTGATCCGGGTCGAGATGTCGCCGAGCCACGGCTCGTAGCCCTCGAAGACGTGGTTGGCGATGCCGGTGCCGCGGGTGTCGGTGAGGAACTGGGTGCGGAAGCCGATGAGGCCGCGGGAGGGCACGAGGTACTCCATCCGGACCCAGCCGGTGCCGTGGTTGGTCATCTGCTCCATGCGGCCCTTGCGGGCGGCGAGCAGCTGGGTGATCGCGCCGAGGTACTCCTCGGGGGTGTCGATGGTGACCCGCTCGACCGGCTCGTGGACCTTGCCGTCGACCTCGCGGGTGACGACGACGGGCTTGCCGACGGTCAGCTCGTAGCCCTCGCGGCGCATCTGCTCGACGAGGATCGCCAGCGCGAGCTCGCCGCGGCCCTGCACCTCCCACGCGTCGGGGCGCTCGGTGGGGAGCACGCGCATCGACACGTTGCCGACGAGCTCGCGGTCGAGGCGGTCCTTGACGAGGCGCGCGGTGACCTTGGCGCCCTTGACCCGGCCGGCCATCGGGCTCGTGTTGATGCCGATGGTCATCGAGATCGCGGGCTCGTCGACGGTGATGAGCGGCAGCGGGCGCGGGTCGTCGGCGTCGGCGAGGGTCTCGCCGATGGTGATCTCGGGGATGCCGGCGACGGCGATGATGTCGCCGGGGCCGGCCTGCTCGGCCGGGCGGCGCTCGAGGGCCTCGGTCATGAGCAGCTCGGTGATCTTCACCGGCGAGATCGAGCCGTCGCGGCGGCACCAGGCCACCGTCTGGCCCTTGCGGATGGTGCCGTTGTGCACGCGGAGCAGGGCGAGGCGGCCGAGGAAGTTCGAGGCGTCGAGGTTCGTGACGTGGGCCTGGAGCGGCGCGTCGGAGTCGTAGGACGGCGCCGGGATGGTCTCGATGATCGTGCGGAACAGGGGCTCGAGGTCCTCGCCCTCGGGGAGCGAGCCGTCGGCCGGGCGGGTCAGCGAGGCGATGCCGGCCTTGGCCGAGGCGTAGACGACGGGGAAGTCGAGCTGGTCCTGGTGGTGCTCGGCGTCGACGAGGAGGTCCATGAAGAGCTCGTAGACCTCGTCGACGACCTCGGCGATCCGCGCGTCGGGCCGGTCGACCTTGTTGATGCACAGGACGACGGGCATCTTCAGGGCGAGCGCCTTGCGGAGCACGAAGCGGGTCTGCGGCAGCGGGCCCTCGCTGGCGTCGACGAGCAGCACGACGCCGTCGACCATCGAGAGCCCGCGCTCGACCTCGCCGCCGAAGTCGGCGTGCCCGGGGGTGTCGATGATGTTGATCGTCATCCCGTCGGTGAGGCCGGCGTCGACCGCCGCCTTCCCCGCGTAGTGGACGGCGGTGTTCTTCGCGAGGATCGTGATGCCCTTCTCGCGCTCGAGGTCACCGCTGTCCATCGCCCGGTCGGCGATGTGGTCGTGCTCGCCGAAGGCTCCGGACTGCCAGAGCATCTTGTCGACCAGCGTGGTCTTTCCGTGGTCGACGTGCGCGACGATGGCGACGTTACGAAGGTCGTCGCGGCGGGAGACAGACATGCCCACCAGTCTCTCAGGGATTGCGCGCGTCACCGAATCGGGTGTATCGGCGGCCCGGGCCCGCACCGCAAGGTCTGCGGAGCGCGTTCGGTCTCACTTGCATAACCACTGGGGTCCGACCGGTCCAGGAGCCGGATTTGCGACTACTGTCCTCCGCAACCGCGGACGGGACGGGTACACCGACCCTCGGCGGGACTCGTCCG
>CAVVYI010000002.1:0-43309 GCA_963752445.1 uncultured Actinomycetota bacterium
ACGGTGTTCTCCTCGTGACGTGGTGGTTGCCCTACACCACCGATCCTTCCACCGACCGGGGCGGGCCGGGGAAGGCGGTGCCGCGTACCCGGCGGGTAGCCGGCCGCGCGCTGGGCGCCGGACCGGCTGGCCGTTCGGACGATCTTGACCGGATCTTTCTTGATCGGCATGCGTGGTCGGCCGATGGACAGGGCGACAGTGCCGGTGAGTCGCCGGTGCGCACATCCGGGAGGAGCCGCCGTGGACGACGGGATGGACGAATCGTCCGGGAGTTCCTCGTCGAGTCGCACGAGAACCTCGACCAGATCGACGTCGACCTCGTCGCGCTCGAGAAGGACCCGAGCTCGCGCGAGCGGCTGGCCCGCGTCTTCCGGGCCGTGCACACGATCAAGGGGACCTCGGGGTTCCTCGGCCTGCCCGTCCTCGAGCCCGTCGCCCACGCCGGCGAGAACCTGCTCGCCTCGCTGCGCGACGGCGACCTGCTCCTCACGACCGACCGGGCGACCCTGCTCCTCGCGACCGTCGACGCCATCCGCGAAGTCCTCGCCTCGGTCGAGGCCGCGGCTGAGGGCACCGGGACTTCGCCGACCTCGTGGCGCGGCTCGAGCGGTCGGCGCTCGACGAGCCGGCGAGCCGGCCGCTCCCGAGGCCCCGCTCGCGTGCCCGACGAGGCCGCCCCCGTGGCCCCTCCCGAGACCGCGCCCGGGCGCTCGCTGCGAGCCCGCAGCCCCGTCGCCGTCCCCTCGGCCGCCGCCGGCCCGCGCCCGCCGCCGCGGGGCCGCCCCCTCGCCCCCCCCGGGGAGGAGAGGACCGCGACCCCGCGCGGCGCGGCGCGGCCGAGTCGTCGGTGCGCGTCGACGTCGCCGTCCTCGACTCGCTGATGCGCCTCGTCGGCGAGCTCGTCCTCACCCGCAACCAGCTCTCGCGGTCCCACCGGCGGCCCGGCCGCCGGCGGCGCGCGCATCGGCGGAGCGACGACGGGCGGCTCGCGCACGGCAGCATGATGCAGCGCCTCAACGTCGTCGACGAGCGACCTCCAGGACGCCGTCATGAAGGCCCGCATGCAGCCGGTCGACACCGTGTGGGCGAAGTTCCCCCGCGTCGTCCGCGACCTGGCCACCGCCTGCGGCAAGGAGGTCTCGCTCGACGATGCTCGGCCGCGAGACCGAGCTCGACCGCGGCTGGTCGAGGCGGTCCGCGACCCGCTGACCCACCTCGTGCGCAACGCCGTCGACCACGGCATCGAGCGCCCGAGCGACCGCGTCGCCGCCGGCAAGCCGCGCGACCGGCTCCTCGTCCTGCGCGCGTTCCACGAGTCGCGGCCGCGTCGTCGTCGAGCTCGAGGACGACGGCGCCGGCATCGACCCGGCGAGGTCGTGGCCAAGGCCGTCGAGCGCGGCCTCGTCACGCCCGCCCAGGCGGCCACGATGAGCGACCACGACGCGCTCGCCCTGTCTTCCGGCCGGGCTTCTCGACCGCCGAGTCGGTGACGAACGTGTCCGGCCGCGGCGTCGGCATGGACGTCGTCAAGACGAACATCGAGGCGATCGGCGGCACCGTCGAGCTGAGCTCGGTCCCGGGCCGCGGCACGACCTGCCGGCTCACCCTGCCCCTCACCCTCGCCATCGTCCCGGCCCTCATCGTCGTCGTCGGCGAGCAGCGCTACGCGGTCCCGCAGACCCTCGTGCGCGAGCTGGTCGCCGTCCACGGCGGCGGTCACGTCGTCGAGGACGTCGCGGGCGTCCAGGTGCTCCGGCTGCGCGAGCGGCTGCTCACCCTCGTCGACGGCCGCAGCCTGCTCGACGCCCCGCGGCCGCGTCCGCGGGCGCCATCGTCGTGCTCGACGTCGACGGCCGGCGTCTTCGGGCTCGTCGTCGACGAGGTCCTCGACACCGAGGAGATCGTCGTCTCCTCGCTCGGCGAGCACCTCGCCGGGACCGACGTCTTCTCCGGCGCCACGATCCTCGGCGACGGCGCCGTCGCCCTCATCCTCGACGGCTCCGGCCTCGCCGGCTCTCGCTGAGCGGCGAGCTGCGCCCGACCTGCTCGCCGAGGCCGAGGCCGGGCGACCCGCGCCGAGGCGCCGCCGCCTCGTCGTCGTGCGCGCCGACGGCGAGCGCCACCTCGCGGTCCCGCTCGACGTCGTCACCCGGCTCGAGGACCTCGACGAGGACGCCGTCGAGCGCCTCGGCGACGGCTGGGCCGTCCGCTACCGGCGGCGGCATCATGCCGCTCGTCGAGGTCGCGGCGCTCGTCGGCGGCCAGCCGTCCGGTGCGTCGGGCGACCGCCGCGCACCGCTCGGACACGGCAGCCGCGCGGTCGTCGTCGTCACCCGCGGCGAGCAGCCCGTCGGGCTCCTCGTCGACGGCATCGTCGACATCGCCGACGAGGAGCCCACGGACGCCACGCAGGACGGCCGCCGCGGCCCCGGCGTCGTCGGAGGGGCCGTCGTCGGCGGCCGCCTCGTCGAGCTCCTCGACCTCGAGGACGCCTTCGTCGCCGCCGGCGCCGCCTTCGCCGGCTCGCACCTCGAGGAGGTCCACGCATGAGCACCTACGTGACGTTCACCCTCGGCGAGCACCTCGTCGGGCTCCCGGTCGAGCGGGTGCAGGAGGTCCTCGGCAGCCTGCCGATGACCCCGGTGCCGCGCAGCGACCCGCGGGTCGCCGGGCTGCTCAACCTCCGCGGCCAGGTCGTCACCGGCATCGACCTGCGGTCCCGCTTCGGGCTGCGGCGCCGCCGACCCGGAGGAGACCACCGGGGCACCGTCGTCGTCCGCTCCCCCGGCGGCCCGGTCGCCCTCGTCGTCGACCGGATCGGCGACGTCATCGAGGTCGCCGACCGCCAGCCGCCGCCGGCCACCCTCGGCAGCCCGGCCCGTGACCTCGTCCTCGGCGCCTACGTCCTCGACGACGCCCTCCTCCTCGACGTGCACCTCGACGCGGTGCTGGCCCTCGACCGATGACCACCGCCACGCCCCGCGAGCTCCGGCGCCCCACCCCGCCGGCCCGCCGAACCTCCTCTCGCCCCACCTCTGTTCGCCCCCACCCCGAAGGACCCGCCATGGCCGAGCACCGGCAGCTCTCGCTCCTCAGCGTCTACCAGAACCTCCGCCTCGCCCCGAAGATGGTGCTGACCTTCGGCGCCTTCGTCGTCGCCGTGGCCGTCATCGCCTTCTCGGCCTTCTCGGGCCTGAGCGGCACCTCCAGCCTCGTCGGTGGGGTCCAGCAGCAGGGCGTCGAGGCGCTCGTCGCCCTCGGCCGCGTGCACCAGGAGGAGATCAAGGCCCGCCTGCTCGTCAACAAGCTGGCGGTCGCCCGCGCCGGCTCCACGGCGTGGCGGGACGGCCTCACCGCCATCAAGGACAGCGACACCGAGCTCACGACCTGGGCCGCGAAGTACGACGCCCTCGAGCAGGCCGGCGCCGACGCCGGCTCGAACGGCTGGCCGCAGTTCCAGGACAAGTGGGGCCAGTTCCTCGCCCTGCGCGACGGCACCCTCATCCCGGCCATCGAGGCCGGCGACGTCGCGGGCTTCGAGCGGGTCTACCGCGACCAGGCCGAGCCCCTGATCTCGGCCGCCGCCGACGGCCTGGACCAGGAGGAGGCCTCGCGTCAGGACACGGCCCGGGCGGCCGTGGCCAAGGCGAGCAGGGAGGCCGGCAACAGCGAGCGCACGATCGTCATCGCGCTCGTCGTGGGCGGCCTCGTGGCGGTCGGTCTCGGGCTCGTCCTCATGCGCTCGATCATCACCTCGGTCAAGGGCGTCTCCCGGGGGCTGTCGGCCCTCAAGGACGGCGACCTCACCGTGACGGTGCCGGTCCTCAGCCGCGACGAGATCGGCATCATGGCCGCCGACTTCAACGAGGCGATCGCCGGCGTCCGCGGCATGGTCGGCGAGATCGCCGACAACGCGACGTCGCTCGGGCACGTCTCCTCGACGATGGCCGCGGTGACCCAGGACATGGCGCACGGCGCCGACTCGCAGGCGGAGACCTCGCGCAGCACGGCCGCGGCCGCCCATCAGGTGTCGGCCAACGTCCAGACCGTCGCGGCCGCCACCGAGCAGATGGCCGCCTCCGTCGGCGAGATCGCGCACTCGGCCAACCAGGCCGCGCGGGTCGGCCAGGACGCCGTCGCCCTCGCCGCCTCGACGAGCCAGACCGTCGCCAGCCTCGGCGAGTCCTCGACCCAGATCGGCTCGGTCGTCGAGACCATCGAGAAGATCGCGGAGCAGACGAACATGCTCGCCCTCAACGCCACCATCGAGGCCGCCCGCGCCGGCGAGCACGGCCGCGGCTTCGCGGTCGTCGCCAACGAGGTCAAGGAGCTCGCCCGCGAGACCCGCCGGGCGACGGCCGAGATCCAGGTGCGCGTCTCCTCGATCCAGGCCGACGCCGAGGCCGCCGTGTCGGCCATCAGCCAGATCGACGGCGTCGTCGGCCAGATCAACGACCACCAGACGACGATCGCCTCGGCCGTCGAGGAGCAGACCGCGACGACGACCGAGATGTCCCGCAACGTCGCCGACGCGGCGACGGGCACCGGCAGCATCGCCACGAGCGTCGCCGAGGAGGCCGAGGCCCAGGCCCGCGCCGCCGAGGGCGTCGCCACCGTCCGCAGCACGGCGAGCGAGGTCGAGACGATCTCGATGACGCTGCGCGCGGCCGTCGACCGGTTCACGGTCTGATGCGCGCCCTCGTCGTCGACGACTCGCGGACCATGCGGGCGCTGCTCTCGCGGATCCTCGTCGGGATGGGGTTCGAGGTGGCCGCAGGCCGGGGACGGCCGGGAGGCCCTCGAGGCCGTCACGGTGGCCGCGGCGACCGGCGAGCTGCCGGACGTCTGCCTCGTCGACTGGAACATGCCGGTGATGAACGGGCTCGACTTCGTCGTCGCCGTGCGCAAGGTGCCCGAGTGGCGCGACATCGCCCTCATGATGGTGACGACGGAGTCCGAGCACGGGCAGATCGTCCGGGCCCTCGCGGCCGGGGCGCACGAGTACCTCATCAAGCCCTTCCCCGTCGAGGCCATCGAGGACAAGCTGCGCCTCCTCGGTCTCGTCGCGGTGCCGTGAGCATCGCCGTCGTCGTCGTCGACGACTCGGCCGTCGTGCGCCGCGTCGTCGTCGAGGCGCTCGGCGGGCTCGCGACCGTCCACGTCGCCGGGGAGGCCACGAACGGCCGGGAGGCCCTCGAGCTCATCGACCGGGTCGCCCCCGACGCCGTCGTCCTCGACATCGAGATGCCCGTCATGGACGGCATCGAGACGATGCGCCGGCTCCACCGCAGCCACCCTCGCTGCCCGTCATCATGTTCTCCACCCTCACCGAGCGCGGCGCGCGGGCGACCTTCGAGGCGCTGGCGGCCGGCGCGCGCGACTACGTGACCAAGCCGCGCAGCGCGAGCGGGGTCGCCGAGTCGGTGACGACCATCCGCCGCGAGCTCGGTGAGCGCCTCGTCGCCCTCGTGCCCGCCCACCGGGCCCCGGCACCGCCACGCACCCCGGCGCCGTCGGCGCGCCCGCGTCGGGAGACGTCCGCGCCTCCCGCCCGCGCCGCCGAGCGAGGCCGCGCCACGGCGCCGGCCACCGACCACCGGGGCCGCGTCGACGTCCTCGCCATCGGCGCCTCGACCGGCGGCCCCGCGGCCCTCTCGGTGCTCCTCGAGGCGCTCCCGGCGTCCCTGCCCGTCCCCGTGCTCGTCGTCCAGCACATGCCGGCGCTGTTCACCCGCCTGCTCGCCGAGCGCCTCGACCGCGGCTCGGCCCTCGGTGTCCACGAGGCCGTCGACGGCGAGCCGCTGCGTGCCCGGGGTCGTCCACGTCGCCCCCGGCGACGTCCACCTCACCGTCGTCGGTGCGGCCGGCGACGCGCGGGTCGCGCTCGACCACGGAGGCCAAGGAGCACCACTGCCGCCCGTCGGTCGACGTCATGTTCCGCTCCCTCGTGCCCGCCTTCGGCCGGCGCGCCCTCGCCGTCGTCCTCACGGGGATGGGGGCCGACGGAGCGGCCGGGGCCGGGGAGGTCACCCGGGCCGGCGGCGTCGTCTTCGCCCAGGACGAGCCGACCTCGGTGGTCTGGGGCATGCCCGGCGCCGTCGTCGCCGGCGGCCACGCGTCCCGCGTGCTGCCCCTGCCCGAGATCGCCCGGGCCGTCGCCGACCGGGTCGCCGTCGGTCGCCCCGGCGCGTGGGGCGGTGCCGCATGAGCGTCCTCGACGCGGCGGACTTCGCCCTCCTCGCCCGGATCGTCCAGCAGGACTCGGCCATCGTCCTCGAGCCCGGCAAGGAGTACCTCGTCAGCGCCCGGCTGGCCCCGGTGGCAGCACGGGCCGGGATGCCCGACCTCGCGGCCCTCGCCGCCCGCCTCCGCGGCCGACCCACGGACCCGGTCCGGGCCACCGTCGTCGAGGCGATGACGACGAACGAGACCTCGTTCTTCCGCGACGTCCACCCCTTCGAGGCCCTCGCCCGGGACGTGGTCCCCGCCGTCACCTCCGCGAGCCGGCCGGACCGCACGCTCGAGGTCTGGGCCGCGGCCTGCTCCTCGGGCGCAGGAGCCCTACTCGATCGCCATGGTCGCGAAGGAGACGCTGCCGCCCGGCTGGCGGGCCCGGATCACCGCGACCGACCTGTCGCCGACGATGGTCGCGCGCACGCAGGCCGGCCGGTTCAGCCAGCTCGAGGTGGGACGGGGGCTGTCCGCGGAACGGCTCGTCACGCACTTCACGCGGGTCGGCCCCGAGTGGGAGGCCTCGCGCGAGCTGCGGGCCATGGTCGTCGCGAAGACGCTCAACCTCGCCGCTCCGCTGCCGTTCATGCCCCGCTTCGACGTCGTGTTCCTGCGCAACGTCCTCATCTACTTCGACGTCCCGACGAAGACGGCCGTCCTCGGCGCCGTCCGGAGGGTGCTCCGCCCCGGCGGGTACCTCTTCCTCGGAGCGGCCGAGACGACCCTCGGCCTCGACGCCGGGTTCGAGCGCGTGGCGCTCGGCCGGGCGATGGCCTACCAGCTCACCACGAGAGGCGGTCCAACATGACCACCACCCCCGTCCCCATCGAGGCCGAGTACCTCGACTCCATCGTCTCCACGGTCTGGGAGTCGCTCTTCGGCGAGCCCGCCGTCGCGACGCCCGCCACCGCGGAGGGAGACGACGCCGTCCGGGCGAGCGTCGGCATCCACGGCTCGTGGAGCGGCGCGGTCGTCGTCACCTGCGCGCCGCAGGTCGCCTCGACGCTCACCCGCGAGCTGCTCGCCCTCCCGTCCGACGCGGTGCCGCACCCCACCGAGGTGCACGACGCCCTCGGCGAGATCGCGAACATCGTCGCCGGCAACGTCAAGGCGCTGCTGCCCGACCACGCGGCGCTCGGCCTCCCCGAGGTCGCTCCAGGGCCGGGCCGCGGTGGTCGCCGCGGAGCGGACCGAGGGCGCGGACGCCGGAGTGGCCGCCACCTACCACGCCACCGCAGGTCGGCTGCGGGTCGACATCACCCCCCAGGAGGGCCCCCGATGAGAATCCTCGTCGTCGACGACTCCCGCGTCATGCGCCAGATCGTCGTCCGCACCCTGCGCCAGGCCGGCCACGGCGGCCACGAGATCGTCGAGGCCGACACCGGCCGCGCCGGGCTCGAGGCCGTCGCCGCGCACCGCCCCGACCTCGTCCTCTCCGACTGGAACATGCCCGAGATGTCGGGCCTGGAGTTCCTCGAGGCGCTGCGCGCCTCGGGCGACCAGACGCCCTTCGGCTTCGTCACCTCCGAGGGCTCGGCGCTCATGCGCGGCCAGGCACTGGCCGCCGGCGCGCTCTTCCTCGTCGGCAAGCCGTTCACCCCCGAGTCCTTCGCGCTCCACCTCGACCCCGTCCTCGGCCGGGGCGGCGCCGGGCGCCGCGGCCGCCACCGTCGACGACCGGGTCCTCGGCCACAACGGGCTCCCCGAGCGCAAGGAGGCCCGGGACCTGCTCGAGCGCCTCCTCGGCCGCGACTGCGGCGTCATGGACGCGGTCGGCGCGCCGGCGCCCGGCGACGGCCGGACGACCGCGGCCGAGATCGTCGCCGACGACGGTGGCGTCGCGGCCCTCCTCGTCGCCGACCACGAGCTCGTCGTCCGGGCCGGGGCCTGCCTGTCGCTCACGCCCGCCCCGGCCGCCGAGGACCTCGTGCGGGACGGCGAGACCACCCCGCCCGTGCGGGCCGCCTTCGCCGAGGTGCTCAACGTCTTCACCTCGCTCTTCAACGGCGGGGGCGGCGCGCACGTGCGCCTCGGGCGGGTCTGGTTCCCGCCGGAGGCGCCGCCGGCCGACGTGCTCGCGAGGGTCGAGGGCTCGCTGACCCGCGACGACCTCACGGTGTCCGTCGCCGGCTACGGGGAGGGTCGCTTCTCCGTCGTCCTGCCCGCGACGGTCGCGGCGAGCGGCGCCGCCTGAGGTCCGGCGGCCCGACCGGGTAGGAGTGCTCAGGACGCGGACCCGGGCGGGCCGCCACCCTGAGGGCATGGAGACCCTCACGGCCCGCGACATCGCCGCCGCCACGCCCGCCTCCCGCCACCGCGTCGTCGACCTCCTGCGGGTCGGGGCGCTCGCCGTGGTCGTCCTCGGCCACTGGCTCGTCGCCGCCGTCACCGTGCACGACGGCCGGCTCGTCACCGGGGCCGTCCTCGACCGGGCGGCGTGGACCCACCCGCTCACGTGGGTCTTCCAGGTGATGCCGGTCTTCTTCCTCGTCGGCGGCTACGCCAACGGCCTGTCGTTCCGGCGGGCCCGCGACGGCGGCCGCACCGGCGCCGAGTGGCTGCGCGGGCGGCTGCGCCGGCTGCTCACGCCGGTGGTCCCGCTGCTCCTCACCTGGGTCGTGCTGCTGGCCGTGGCCGACGCTGCGGGGGTCGACCGGGCCGCGCTGCGCACCGCCTCCCAGGTCGCCCTCGTCCCCACGTGGTTCCTCGCCGCGTACGTCGTCGTGTGCGCGGTGGCGCCCCTCACCCTGCGGCTGTGGGAGCGGTTCGGCTGGGCGAGCGTCGCCGGCGGGCTGGCCCTCGGCGGCCTCGTCGACCTCGTGAGCCTCACCACCGGGGCCTGGTGGGTCGGGTTCGCCAACTACGTCGTCGTGTGGGGCGCGGTGCACCAGCTCGGGTACGCCTGGCTCGACGGGCGCCTGGCCGGGACGTCCCGGCGCCTGGCCCTGGCCGGTGTGGGGGCGGTCGGGCTCGTCGCCCTCGTGGCGCTCGGCCCCTACCCGGTCTCGATGATCGGGCTCGACGGCGCCGCCGTGAACAACAGCTACCCGACCCGGGTGACCCTCGGCTTCCTCGGGCTGCTCCAGGCGGGGCTCGTGCTGGCCCTCGAGCCGCTGCTCCAGCGGTGGATGGCCCGCGACCGGCCGTGGGCGGTGACCGTACGCCTCGGCGCGCGGATGATGAGCGTCTACCTGTGGCACCTCACGGTCATGGTGCTCGTCGTCGGCGGCTCGCTCCTGCTCGGTGGTGTCGGGCTCGGCCCGGAGCCGCTGTCGGCCGCGTGGTGGTCGACGCGGCCGCTGTGGTGGGGCGTGCTGGCCCTGGGCACCGCGGCGGTGGTGGCGCTCGTCGGCCGGTTCGAGGGGGTCGCGCCCGCGTCCGGGCGGGTCGCGGTGTGGCGGCCGGTGCTCGCCACCGCACTGGGCTGCGGTGGGCTCGGCGTCATGGCCGGGCAGGGTCTCGTCGCCGTCGGCGGCCTCCGCTGGTGGTGGGCCCTGCTGCCGGTCGTGGCCGTGTGGGTCATCCGCCGCCGCCCGCGGCCCGGCGCAGCTCGTCCCGGCGCAGCCTGAGGTGCGCCTGTTCGACCTCGTTGCGGCACAGGGCGATCGCCTCCTCGAGCAGCTGAGCAGCCGCCGCGTGCTCACCGAGCCGGGCCAGCAGCTCACCGCGCACGGCCGGCAGGCGGTGGCTGCCGGCGAGCGGCTCCTCGAGCACGTCGAGGGCCGCGATCCCGGCGGCCGGGCCGTCGCGCTCGGCCAGGGCGACGGCGGCGGCCAGGCGCGCACTCGGCGAGGGGTTCACGAGCAGCAGCGCGTCGTAGGCGGCACAGATGCGGTCCCAGGAGGTGTCGGCCGCGGTCGGAGCCAGCGCGTGCTCCGCCGCGATCGCCGCCTGCAGCCGGTAGGACTCGACGAGCGCGTCCGACGAGGACCGCACACCGGCGAGCACCTGCACCGCCTCCGCCACCTCGTCGTGGTGCCACCGCGTGCGGTCCTGGTCCGGGAGGAGCACGAGTGCGCCGTCCGGGCCGACCCGCGCGTCGCGCCGCGAGTGCTGCAGGAGGACGAGGGCGAGCAGGGCGCGCAGCACCGGCTCCCCGGGGCGCAGGGCCAGCGTCACTCGCACGAGCCGCACCGCCTCGCCGGCGAGGTCGGCCCGCAGCAGGTCCGGCCCGGACCCGGGCGCGTACCCGGCGGTGAAGGCGAGGTAGGCGGTCTGGGCGACGACTCGCATGCGACCCGGCAGGGCGTCGGCACCCGGCACCCCGTAGGGGATCCCGGCCGCGACGATCTTCTTCTTGCCGCGGGTGATCCGGGCGGCCATCGTCGTCTCGCTCACGAGGAAGAGCCGGGCGATGTCGGCCGTCGTCACGCCGACCACGAGGCGCAGGGCGAGGGCGCTGGCCACCTCGGGGGCGAGCGCCGGGTGGCAGCAGAGGAGGACCAGCCGCAGCCGGTCGTCCTCCACGAGGTCACCGGGGTCGACCATCACCGCACCTCCCGTCCTGGGTCGTGTCGCCTCGACGACGAGCAGTCGGCTCCTTGCGGTGCGCCGTCGACTCGGCCCGGAGCCGGTCGAGGAGGCGGCGGCGGGCTGCGGTGTGCAGCCAGGCCGCCGGGCGGTCGGGGGCTCCGTCGGCCGGCCACCGGTGGGCAGCGGACTCGACGGCGTCCCCGAGCGCGTCCTCGACGAGGTCCAGCCGCCGGAACTGCGCGAGGAGGAGGGCGACCAGCCGCCCCCACTCGTCGCGCACCGTGGCGGCCAGCACCTCGTCGGGGCTCACACCGACTCGTACCCCTCGATCGTCATGGTCGGACGGATCTCGACGGTGTAGGCCGCCGGGAGCAGCCGGGCCGCGGCGATCGCGCTGTCGAGGTCCGGCAGCTCGACGTCGTAGTAGCCGCCGATCTGCTCGGTGAGCTCCACGAACGGCCCGTCGGTGACGACCCGCTCCTCGCCGTGCCCGCGCGAGAGGGTCGTCGCCGTGTCCGCGTCGCTCAGCGCTCCGCTGCCGAGCCGCGCACCGTGGTCGTCGACGTACTGCTCGAAGGCGTGGTGCGCGTCGACGTACTCCTGCTGCTGCTCGGGAGTGGCGTTCGCCCACTCCGCCGGCACCGAGGCCAGGAGGACCACGTAGCGCGTCACGAGGCGCGCTCCGCGTCGGTCTTGACGCGCCGGACCTCGACCGCACCCGGGCCGTCGTCCCCGGGGCCCGGGGCGGCCAACAGCGACACCAGGGCGACGAGGTCCTCGAGGTCCTCGCTCTCGACCTCGTAGTAGCCGGTGAGCTGCTCGACCGTCTCCGCGTACGGCCCGTCGGTGACCGTCACCGTCGTGCCGTCCGAGCGCACGACCCTGGCCTCCGTCGACGGCGCCAGCTCGGCACCGCCCACGATCGCGTGACCGTGCTCCGAGAGCGCCCGCGCGAACTCGCCGTGGCGGGCGTAGGTGGTCGCCCGCTCCTCGGGCGTCGCCGCGGCCCAGCGCGACTCGTCGCCGGCCAGCAGGACGACGTACCTCACGACCCGTCACCGCCCTCGAGGTCACGGAACTCGATGAGCTCACCACGGGCCGCGAACTCGGTGCAGATGCGCACGAGGTCGTCGCGGTCCGGGCTGTCGAGGAGGTAGAAGCCGACGATCTGCTCGACCGACTCGGTGAACGGGCCCTCGGTCACCAGCGCACCGCCGGAGCCGTCGGGCCGCATGGAGATCGCCTCGGCCGACGGGGTGAGCGGGCCGGCGACGACGATGTGGTGCCCGCCGGCGGCGAGGTCACGGTGGAACTGCTCGTGCGAGCGCATCCCCTTCTCGTGCTCCTCGGGCGGCAGGTCGGCCCACTCGGCCTCGGGAGCGGGCAGGAGCACCAGGTGGCGGCTCATGCCGGGCGGTCCTCGGGCTGGACGGTGCGGCGCACCTCGACGGTGTCGCCGAGCGCCGCGATGATGCGGCAGCACTCGACGAGGTCGTCGAGGTCGTCGGACTCGACCTGGTAGAAGCCGCCCACCTGCTCGGCGGTCTCGGTGAACGGCCCGTCGGTGACGGTCCCCCCGCCACCGGGGATGCGCTTGCCCTCGCTCGTGGCGTGCAGCTCGGCGCCACCGGTGATGCGGTGCCCGCGGGCGACGAGCTCGGCGCTGAAGCGCTCGTACTCGGCGTAGCCGGCCGTGCGCTGGTCGGCGTCCATGGTGGTCCACCAGCGGTCGGCGTCACCGACGATGAGGACGACGTACTCGGTCATGACGATCTCCTTCGGTCCCGGGCCGCGCGGTGCGACCTCACCCCCATGACGTGCGGGCCAGGGCGTTCTCGACAGGTCTACCGAAGATTCTCGCCGGATGTCAGGCCAGCGCGGCGGCGAGCAGCCGCAGGGTCTCCTCGCGGGCCGGGGAGCGGTCCACCGGCGTCCCGGCCACGGCACCGGCCACGGGGCTGACCATCACCTCGTCGACGCCGAAGGTCGTGGCGAGCTCGCGGATCCGCCCGGCCGCCTGCTGCGGGTCCCCGACCACCCAGCGGGTGGCCATGTCGTCGACCAGCGCCTGGTGGGCCGGGGCGACGGGCTGCGCCTCGGCGTCCTCGACGAGCTGCTGCGGCAGCAGGGGCTGACCGGTGCGCAGGGCCACCATCGAGCGGATCATCGGCTGGACGAGGCGCCGGGCCTCCTGCTCGGTCTCGGCGACGACGACGTTGACCGTGAGGAAGGTGCGCGGCTCCGGGTGCGCCTCCGACGGCTGGTAGCCCTCGCGGTAGAGCGCCAGCGCCTCGGCGGTGCCGCGGCCCGAGAAGTGGTGGGCGAAGACGTAGGGCAGCCCGCGGGCGGCGGCCAGGCGCGCGGAGAAGTCCGACGAGCCGAGCAGCCACACCTCCGGCACGGACGCCGCCCGCGGCGTCGCCCGCAGCACGTGCTGACCGCCGTTCAGCTGCAGCCCGACCCCCTCGGGCGCCATCATCGCGAGCACGGTGTCGACGTGGTCGGGGAAGCGCTCGGCGGCGTCGGCCTCGACCCCGCCCCCGCCGTGGCGCAGCGCCCAGGCCGTCACCGGGTCGGTGCCGGGGGCCCGCCCCAGGCCGAGGTCGACGCGGCCGGGGAAGGCGGCCTCGAGCAGGGCGAACTGCTCCGCGACGACCAGCGGCGCGTGGTTGGGCAGCATGACCCCGCCCGAGCCGACCCGGATCCGCTGCGTCGCCGCCGCGATCATCGCCGCGATGACCGGCGGGTTCGTCGAGGCGATGCTCGGCATGTTGTGGTGCTCGGCCAGCCAGTACCGGCGGTAGCCGTGCTCGTCGGCCACCTGCGCGAGCGAGCGGGTCGCGGCGATCGCCTCGGACGTGCCCTGGTCCGTGCGGACGGGGACGAGGTCGAGGACGGACAGGGCGGGCTCGGGGGAGGTGCTCACCGCAGGTCCAGCGGTGGCGGCGGGGCGGCTATTCCGCCGACGCCGTGCCGGGTACCTGGCCGAAGACGTGCCGGCGCACCCAGGCGTGCATCGCGACCGCCGCGGCCGCGCCGGCGTTGACCGACCGGGTCGAGCCGAACTGGGCGATGTGGAGCACGACGTCGCACTCGTGCTGCATCGCGGGGCTCAGGCCGGCGCCCTCCTGGCCGAGGACGAGGACGCACTCCCGTGGCAGGTCGAAGGTCTCCAAGGGCACCGAGCCCGGCACGTTGTCGACCCCGACGAGCGGCAGCCGCGTGCCCCCGGGGCCGGCGTCGGCCGCCCACGATGCGAGCGCCGCCGCGTCCGGGTGGTGGTGCTCGTGCTGGTAGCGGTCGGTGACCATCGCCCCCCGGCGGTTCCAGCGCCGGCGGCCCACGACGTGGAAGGCGGCGACGTTCACGGCGTTGGCCGTCCGGACGACCGACCCGATGTTGAGGTCGTGGGCCCAGTTCTCGATGGCGACGTGGAGCGGGTGGCGCCGGGTGTCGAGGTCGGCGACCACGGCCTCCATCCGCCAGTACCGGTACCGGTCGACGACGTTGCGCCGGTCGCCGTCCCGGAGCAGCTCGGGGTCCCAGTGCGCCCCCTCGGGCCACGGGCCGACCCAGGGCCCCACGCCGACCTCCCGCTCCTCCACGACCGCGAGCCTACGGCCGTCGCCGCCCCCGCTCAGGCGGGGTTCAGCGGCCCGGGGCGACGAGCACCTAGGCTGGCCGCGTGATGCATGCGCTCGGGCCGAACTGGATGGACCCCCAGTACCTGTTCGACACCTACGGCACGGCGTTCTTCTGGATCGCGCTCATCATCGTGTTCGTCGAGTGCGGGCTGTTCTTCCCCATCCTGCCCGGTGACACGCTGCTGTTCTCGGTGGGCATCTTCATCGCCAGCGGCCAGCTCCACGACAACCTCGCCGTGGCGCTCGCGGCCCTCTTCGTCGCCGCCTTCGCGGGCAACGTCGTCGGCTACGAGATCGGCCGCGCGGTCGGCGCCCCCCTGCGCAACCACGACGGGCGGATCGTCAAACGGGCGTACTTCGACCAGACCGAGGCCTTCTTCGCCAAGTACGGGGCCCGCGCCCTCGTCCTCGGCCGCTTCGTGCCCATCGTGCGCACGTACATCACCGTCGTGGCCGGGATCGGGCGGATGGAGCGCCGGCACTTCTTCACCTGGTCCGCCGTCGGTGCGGCCCTGTGGGTGCTCGTCGTGACCCTCGCCGGGTACTTCCTCGGCAACGTCACGTTCGTCAAGAACCACCTCGAGCTCGTCATCCTCCTCATCGTCGTGCTCTCGGTGCTCCCGATGGGGTTCGAGTACCTCCGTCACCGCCGCTCGAGCGCGCAGGTCAGCCGAGGTCGATGAGCCCACGGCGGTGCGCCTCGGCCACCGCCGCCGTCCGGTCCTGGACGCCGAGCTTGGCGAAGGCCCGGATGAGGTGGGTCTTGACCGTCGCCTCGCCGATGAAGAGCGAGCGCCCCACCTCGCCGTTGGACATCCCCCGGGCGACGAGGCCGAGCACCTCGACCTCGCGACCCGTGAGCTCGGGCGCCGCGGGGGCCCGGAGCCGGTCGGCCAGCCGGGCCGCCACGGGCGGTGCGAGCACGGTCTCCCCCCGGGCCGCGCGCCGGATGGCGTCGGTGAGCACGGCCGTCGGGGTGTCCTTGAGGAGGTAGCCCCGCGCCCCGGCCTCGACGGCCCGGACGATGTCGGCGTCGGTGTCGTAGGTCGTGAGGACGAGGACGTGCGGCGGGTCGGGCAGCGCCCGCAGCCGCGCGGTGGCCTCGGCACCGTCCATGACGGGCATCCGCAGGTCCATGAGCACGACGTCGGGGGTGAGCCGCGGTGCGAGCGCGAGAGCCTCCGCCCCGGTGCCGGCCTCGCCGACGACGTCGAGGTCGGGCTCCTCCCCGAGCACCGCGACCATGCCGGCCCGCACCACCGGGTGGTCGTCGACGACGAGGAGCCGGATCACCGGGGCACCTCGAGCCGCAGGGTGGTGCCGGACCCCGGTGCGCTCGTGAGGGCGACCGCGCCGCCGACCTGGGCCGCCCGGGCGCGCACGCCGTCGAGGCCGAAGCCGGCCCGGTCCGCGGCCGGGTCGAAGCCGCGCCCGTCGTCGGTGACCGTGAGCACCACCGCTGCCTCCTCGTAGGCCAGGCCGACGGCGACGCTCGCCGCCCCCGCGTGCCGGCGCACGTTGGAGAGCGCCTCCTGGGCGGTGCGCAGGAGCACGACCTCGGCGACGCCGCCGAGCGGGGCGGGCTCGCCGTCGACCCTGACGTCGGCGCGCAGGCCGGTCTCGCTCGACACGGCCGCGCCCAGCCGCTGCATCGCCTCGACGAGGGTCCGCGACTGGAGGTGGCCCGGGGTCAGCTCGGCGACGATGAGCCGGGCCTCGGCGAGGTTGTCGACGGCGGTCCGCTCGACGAGGCCGAGCCGCTCCCGCGCGGTGTCGACGTCGCCCCGGGCGAGCGCCGCCTCGGCGGCCCGGGTGAGGGTGACCACGGAGGTGAACCCCTGCGCGAGGGTGTCGTGGATCTCCCGCGAGATGCGCTCGCGCTCGTCCTGGACGCCGCGGTCGCGCTCGACCGCGGCGAGCCGGGCCTGGGTGGCCCGCAGCTCGTCGATGGTCCGGGCCCGCGAGTCGGCCTCGGCGACGATCCGGTTGATGAAGACGCCGAGCGCGAGCGAGACCGCCAGCGAGATGACGGAGGAGATGAGGATCGGCCCGACCGTGCTGCGGTCGAAGCCGCTCTGGACGAACCGCAGCACCCCGAAGGCGGTGAGGGTGAGGAGCGTGCCCATGGCGGCGCGCCGGACCGGCAGCATCGCCCACATCTGCGGGTAGAGGACGAAGAAGAGCATCCACGACTCGGTGCCCGGGTCGACCCACTGGATCGCGAGCAGGGCCGTCCACGCGACGCAGTGGTAGGCCAGGCCGGCCCGGCGGTCCTGCCGGATGCCGGGGACGCCGAGGGCGGCGTACGCGGCGGCGATCACCCCGAGGAGCAGGAGCGAGGGCCACCGGCCGAAGGTGCCGGGGTCGTCGATCAGCGCGACGACCACGGCGGCGCCCCACACCACGGCGAACGCGCCGTGCCAGTAGGGCTCCTGGCGGGCCCACATCGCGTCGAGCTCGGCGCTCGAGGTGCCCGGCACCGGGGGTGCGCAGCCCGGGTCGTCGCTCATGACGTCATCCTCCCGCGTCGGCCGGTCCACCGACAGCGGCGCGCTCACGACACCGGCACGGTCACACCGTGCCCCGCTTGTACCAGCGGAAGGTGAGGACGCACAGGACGAGCCCGCCGACGGCCCAGGCGCCGAGGACCAGCAGCGTCCGCCCCGGCTCCCAGGACCCCGCCATCTCGACCGTGGCCAGGTCGGCCGGGTAGAACACCGAGCGCATGCCCTGGGCGATCCACTTGAGGGGGAAGAACGAGGCGACCTGCCGGAGCCACTCGGGCACGTTGTCCCAGCCGATGTAGACGCCGGAGATGAACTGCAGGACGAGCATCGGCCCGATGACGACGGCCCCGATGGAGCGCGCGGACGACAGCGAGGAGTAGGCGATGCCCAGGACGGTGCCGCCGACGAGACCGAGCACGAAGACGGCGACGAGCATCCCCCACCGTCCTGCCGTCGCCGGCAGGGCCACCCCGAAGGCGAACCGGGCGACGAGCAGGAGGAGGACGAGCTGGGTCACCGAGGTGACCGCGACGAGCCCGATCTTGCCGAGGAAGTACGCGACGGGGGGCATCGGCGTGGAGCGCAGCCGCTTGAGCGTCCCGTCGTCGCGCTCGGTCGCCACCGAGAGGGCCATCGTCTGGAAGCTCGTGAGGAGCACACCGGCCGCGACCATGCCGGGCAGGAAGTAGCGGGCGGCGGTCATCGACCCCTCGCCGCCCTCGAACTGCGAGCCGAAGATCACCGAGAAGAGGGACAGGAGGAGGATCGGGAAGAGGAACCCGAAGAAGACGGCCTCCTTCTCGCGGGAGTACTCGGTGAGCTCGACGCGGGTGCGGTCGAGGCCGATGGCGAGGGTGTTCATGCGGAGACCTCCTGCGAGGTGGTGGGAGCCGCACCGGTGCCGGTGACGTGGGGGGCGATGAGCCCGAGGTAGGTGTCCTCGAGGGACGGGCGGGTGACGGTCAGCTCGGGCACCTCGCCGGGGAAGCGGGCGGCGAGCCGGGCGACCTCGGCCGTGGGCTCGGCGGTGCGGACGGTGCGCGTCGTCCCGTCCTCCTCCCAGGAGACGGTGGCCTCCTGGCTGCGCCGGCCGCCGAGCGCGGCCGGGGTGTCGAGGGCGAGCAGCCGCCCCGCGGCGATGACGCCGACCCGGTCGGCGAGGTGCTCGGCCTCGTCGAGGTAGTGCGTGGTGAGGAGGATCGTCGTCCCGCCGTCGGCGAGGCCGCGGATGAGCTCCCAGAAGTCGCGTCGGGCCTGCGGGTCGAACCCGGTCGTCGGCTCGTCGAGGAAGAGCAGCTCGGGCCGCCCGATGATGCCGAGCGCGACGTCGAGCCGGCGCTTCTGCCCGCCGGAGAGCCCCGCGCTGCGGGCGTCGGCCTTCTCGGTCAGCCCGGTCGCGGCGATGACCTCGTCGACGTCCCTCGGGTTCCGGTAGCACTTCGCCGTGCTCCGCAGGACCTCCCGGGGCGTGAGCAGGTCGAGGCCGCCCGAGCTCTGGAGGACGATGCCGATCCGGTTCCGCCAGGACCGCGGGGCGCCGTGCGGGTCGGTGCCCAGCACCGACACCTCGCCGCCGTCGCGGTCGCGGAAGCCCTCGAGGATCTCGACCGTGGTCGTCTTGCCGGCACCGTTGGGGCCGAGGAGGGAGAACACCTCGCCGGTGTGGACGTCGAGGTCGAGGCCGTCGACGGCGCGGTGGTCGCCGTAGGTCTTGGTGAGCCCGCGGATGCGGATGGCTGGGGTCATGCCTCCAGCGTGCTCGGCTCCGGGTCCTCGCGCGAGGCCCGGTCGGTGGACGTGGCGTCCACCGACCGGTGGACGACCCAGGCGGCGACGGCCGCGACGAGCAGGGTGCCCACCCCCGCGACGAGGTAGGCCTGGCGCGGCCCGGCGAGGGTGCCGACCGCCCCGCCGAGGACGAGGGCGAGCGCGCCGGCGGCGCGGGAGAGGCCGCTGACGAGGGCGACGACGGCGCCGCGGTGGCTGGCGTCCAGCTCGTCGAGGAGGAGGCCGAACACGAGCGAGTTGACGACCCCGAGGAGGAGCCCGATGCCCAGCCCGAGGACGAGGTAGGTGAGGTAGCCCGGGGCGACGGCCTGCCCGGCCTGACCCAGCCCGATGAGGGCCATGGCCCCGAGGACCGCCCGCACCCGCGAGGTGCGGGTGGTCGCCGCGCCGGAGACCACGGCGCCGACCACCGCCGCCCCGCCGTGGACGGCCTCGGCGAGCCCGAACTGGGCTGCGGTGGCACCGAGGACGTCGCGCAGCAGGAACACCTCGACGGCGTTGATCGACTCGAGGGTGACGACGAGCGGGAGCAGCGCCAGGACGAGGACGCCGAGGACCGGGTCGGCGCGCAGCGCCGAGACACCGTCGCGCGGGAGGAGGGTCGACGTCCACCGACGGGGGCCCGCGGTCTCGTCCGCGGCGCGGGCGCTCGCGGACGGTCCGGCGCAGGGTGGCGGCGGCCCCCGCGAGCACGAGGAAGGACAGGGCGTCGAGGGCAAGGGCGGACGACGGCCCCCGCCACTGGACGAGGACGCCGCCGAGGCCGGCGCCCGCCGGGCCGGCGATCCCCCGCAGGGCCTGCTGGAGGGCGACGACCCGGCCGGCACTGCCGCTCGGCACGAGGGTCGGCACGATGGCGGACCACGCCGGGTTCCCGAGGGCGAACCCGGTCTGGAGGACGAGGACGAGCGCGAGGGTCGCGGCGAGCCCGTCGACGGCGACCAGGGCCGCTGCGGCGAGGGCCTGCGCGAGCGCCGTCCCGACGAGGACGCGCCGGGGGTCGGCACGGTCGGCGAGCGCACCGGCGGGGCCCATCGTCGCGACGACGGGCAGGGCGAAGGCGCCGAGGAGGAGGGCCACCGCCCACGGGCCGAGCCCGCCGGCGTGGACCCGCAGGAGGAGGGCGACCATCGCGGCCGAGTCACCGGCCACGCTGACGGCCGAGGCGAGGAGGACCGTCCGCACCGAGGGCACGCGCAGGACCTCGCCGTAATTACGAAGCATCTGTTTCACAGTATGTGAAGGTAGTGCTTCAGAACTCGAGTCGTCAACTACCATCGGCGCCATGGCCGCGCCCGACCGCTCCGAGCTGCGGATCACCGACCCGCGGGCGCTGCGCGTGCTCGCCCACCCGGCCCGTCAGCGGCTCATCACCGAGCTGTTCTCGGGCGAGGTGCTCACGGCCACCGAGGCGGCGGAGCTCTGCGGGCTCACCCCGTCGGCGATGAGCTACCACCTGAGGGCGCTGGAGAAGTGGGGCATCGTCGAGCGCGACGCGAGCACCGACGGCCGGGAGCGGCCGTGGCGCGCGACGGCCGACAGCATCACGATCACGCCCGAGGCGCACCGCGAGGCCGGGGCCGCGACGAGCCGGCTCTCCATCCACACGTGGTTCGGCGACCTCGAGTCCGACCTCGAGCGGATGGCCGGCGCGGTGGGCGACGGCGAGGACCACGGGATGACCTCGCGGGGGCGGGTGTGGCTCACCGACGCCGAGGAGCGCGAGATGCGCGACCGCCTCATCGACGTCGTGCGCGAGTACCGGGGCCGGACCCGGCGGGAGCACCCCGAGGGGGCGCGGCCCTGGAACGTGTACGCCCTCGTGCTGCCGGCCGAAGAGCCCGGCGACTGACCCCGCCACCACGGGCCGGGGTGTGGCAGCGTCGGTGGCGGGGTAGCACCCCGTCGTCGTCGGCCCCGACCCCCAGGAGCGACCGTGCCCGGACACCCTCCCCCGGAGCCCGCCCTCGCCACGCTGTGCCACGACCCGTTCTTCGAGGACGGCTGGCTCTACGAGCGCAAGCTCGACGGCATGCGCGTGCTCGCCGAACGACGCGGTGCGAGCACGACGCTCTGGTCGCGCAGCGGCCGGGACGTCACCGAGAGCTTCCCGGAGGTGGCCGAGGCGGTGACCGCGGGCACCGACGCCGACGTCGTGCTCGACGGCGAGGTGGTCGCCTTCGACGGCGCCCGGACGAGCTTCGAGCGCCTCCAGCCGCGCATCCACGCCCGCGGGGCGGCGGCGGCGAGGGCGAGCGCCACGGCGGTCTTCTTCTACGTCTTCGACGTGCTCGAGGTGGCCGGGGAGGACGTGCGCCGCGAGCCGCTCACCGCGCGCAAGCGGCGGCTGCGAGGGGCCGTGCGCAGCGGCGGCCCGCTGCGGCTCACCCCGCACCGGGTGCACGCGGACGCGTCGGTGCTCGGCGACGCCTGCGCCCGCGGCTGGGAGGGGCTCATCGCCAAGCGCGCGGACTCGCGGTACGACACGGGGCGGACGAAGGCGTGGCTGAAGTTCAAGTGCGAGGCCGGCCAGGAGCTGCTCGTCGTCGGGTGGACGGACCCGGAGGGCTCACGATCCGGCCTCGGTGCGCTGCTCCTCGGGTACCACGACCGCCCGGGTGGTGACGAGCTCGTGTACGCCGGCAAGGTGGGGACCGGGTTCTCCGACACCGTGTTGCGTGACCTGCGCGAGCGGCTCGACGCCCTGGCCGTCGACTCGTCGCCGTGCACGCGCGGGAAGCTGCCGACGGCCGGGGTGCACTGGGTGCGGCCCGAGCTGGTCGCCCAGCTCGCCTTCACCGAGTGGACCTCGGCCGGCCAGCTGCGGCACCCGCGGTTCCTCGGGCTGCGCACCGACAAGGACCCCGCCGACGTCGTCCGGGAGGCGTGAGGATGGCCGACACCGTGACCGTTCACGGGTGTGGAGGTCAGCCACCCCGACAAGGAGCTCTGGCCGGGCATCACCAAGGCCGACCTCGCCCACTACTACGCCGACGTCGCCGAGGCGATGCTCCCCCACCTGCGCGACCGTCCGGTGAGCATGCAGCGCTTCCCCGACGGCATCGACGGATCGGGGTTCTACGAGAAGAAGCTGCCCGGCCACTTCCCGGAGTGGGTCGACCACGTCACGGTGCCGACGGCGGACGGCGAGCAGGAGCAGGTCGTCGTCGGCGACGCGCGGACGCTGGTGTACCTCGCCCAGCAGGCCTGTGTCACACCGCACCCGTGGCTGAGCCGGCGGCCGGCGCTGGACGAGCCGGACCTGCTCGTCGTCGACCTGGACCCGCAGACCGACGACCTGGCGTCGCTCCGGCGCGGGGTGCGGCTGGTCGGTGAGGTGTTCGACGACCTCGGGCTCGTCCCGTTCCTGCGCACCACCGGGTCGCGCGGCTACCACGTGACGGTGCCGCTGCGCCCGGACGAGGGGTTCGACGAGGTGCGGGCGTTCGCGACCGAGCTGGCCGACCTGCTCGCCGAGCGCGAGCCGGGGCTGTTCACGCGGGCGGCCCGGACCGCCGACCGCGGTGACCTCGTCTACCTCGACGTGTTGCGCAACGGGTACGGGCAGACGGTCGTCGCGCCGTGGGCGCCTCGGGCCCGGCCGGGTGCACCGGTGTCGACGCCGATCGAGTGGGACGAGCTGTCGCGGGTGCGCCCGGACGGTGTCGACCTCGCCGGCGCTCGCCGCCGCGTCGCGGACGGGCGCGACCCGTGGGCGGGGATGCGCCGCCGCGCCCGCGGCCTGGCCCGCCCGCGCGAGCGCCTCGCCCGCCTCCGCACGTGACCGCGCGCGTCGCGCCCCCCGGACGCACTCACTCGGGCCGCCACTCACTGCGGCCGTCGGCCGGTGACCGGGCGTCCGTCCCGGCCATGCTCAGGCCGCGGCGAGGACGGCCTCGAGGTGCCGTTCCAGGGCGGACCTGCAGGGCGGGTCGGTCATGTGGCGTGGTCGGGTCCCGCGGGACGGTTCAGGGCCCGGTGGTGGGTCGGTGCCCCAGCCGAGCAGGGGTGGGGAGGTGGAGGTGTACCGGTGGCCGGTCGGGGTGGTGGTGACGCGGGTCGGTGGTGAGCTGCGGACGGTCTGCACGTGCCAGCCGGGGGCTTCCTTGACGCCGTTGCAGCGGGCGCACGTCCCGCCGCCGTTGGTGTAGCTGGTCGGGCCGCCGGCGTGGGCGGGGTGGGTGTGGTCGGCGTGCACGACCGGGGCATCGCACCACGGGGTGGTGCACACGTCGTCACGCAGCACCAGCATCCGCCGCAGCAGCCCGGTGAAGACCCGGCGGCGGGAGTCCATCGCGACCAGGTCCCGCCCGTCCGGGCCCGTGTACAACCGGCGCAGCCACACCGACCCGTCCGCGGCGTCCCGCACCCACGCCCGGGCCACCGGCGCCGGGACACTACCGTGGCCGGGGATCCGGGCCGGCTCGTCCACGCTGCGCCCCGGGTCGCCGGTGCCGAGCAGGGCCCGGTCGGTGACCACCAGGTGCACCTCGACCGGCTGCACCTGCCCCGGCGCCCGCCCCGCCATCAGCCGCAGCGCCGTGTCCGCGGCGACCGCCCCGACCCCGCGACCCTGCGCCGCCTCGTCGTCGCACTGGCCGCCGACCACCGCCCGCGCACGCTGCTGCAGCGCGGCGTAGGCGCCGACGACCTCCCGCAACGGCCCCAGCACCGTCAACCACGCCATCCCGTCCGGCGCCGGCCGCACACGACACCCGCCGGGAGGCGACCGCGGCCTCCATCCGCCGCACCACGCCCGCCGCGTCCAGCTCGGCCGCGACCCGCCGCGCGGCCCGCCCCAACGCCCGCGGCGACAACGAGGCCATCACCGGCCCCAGCCGCCGGTCGACCTCGGCCCGGTCCTCCCGCGACAGGGTCGCGGTCTCGCGCGCCACCTGCACCGCGTGCCACTCCCCGATCTCCCCTGAGCTGAGCCGGGCCATCGTCTCCGGCAGCTCCTCCACCAGCGCCCGCGACAACCCCACGAACCGGTCCCCCAACGTCGGCGACTCCCGCCGCGCCAACGCCACCTCCGACCCCACCGACCGCACCGCGTCCCGCCGCGCGCCCTCCTCCCGCGCCACCCGCACCGCGTGCACCGCCCGCGCCTGCACCGCCGCCGCCGCACCCTTCAACCGCTCCAGCTCACCCACCAGGGCCAGCCGCTCACGGTCGCTCAACGACTCGATGTCGATGCCGGACAAGCTCGTTCGCACCGCAGCAACCTGCTCGACCGCAGCGTTGGAGGACTCCCCGACCGGCCCCCGGTCGAGCGTCGCGCTGCGGTACCCCTCCATGCACCAAACCTAGACGCGACCACCGACACCCACCCTGACGTCGTCCCGCCCCACCCAGACGCCCGCTCATGCCGATGATCGGACGCGTCGGGCGCAGCGAAGTCGACCGGTCACAACACGCTCGTGAGAATCGCGATCCCGGGCATGTCTTGACCTCTCGACCTCACGAGCTGGCCGCTCAGGCCGGACGGTCCCGCGCCGTGCTCCCCCGGAGGGTAGAACGGTCCTCGAGCAGGTCTGCCTGAGCGTGGCACACCCGGTATGGCCCTCCATTCCCCGTCCGTCGGCGCACATCCGGACCTGCCGCATCAGGTGCGTTCTGTGCATGCCGACGTGCACATCGACCTACCCGGCAAGGTCCTCTTGACGGGCGAGCAACAAAGGTTCACTACTTGCTGCGAGCATCTCCACGTTTGGCTCGAGGTGGATGTGGCTGCCGTCCGGCGTGTCGGCAGCGGCCAGAGCAAGGCACCATCGAGCCAAGTCGCGAAGGCCTGCAGGGTTGCCGACGATCTCCACGCCATCCGTAGCAACCCGGACGTTGATGTCTCCATCACCTTCGGTACCCGCGATCACTCCTCGGTTTGCCTGGTAGTCCGGGATCCCGATCGTCACGATAGGCATGCCCAAATCATGCCGGGCGACGTCCGCACATGCCGCAAGTTGCGTGTCTGCATTGCTCGCTCGCCGGTGAGGATGGCTGCTCGATCTTGACGAGTCTTTGCGTCTACTTGGGCAGTATTGGCTCATGGTCACGGGCATCCACTACTACGCGACCGATAGCGATCAAAACGCCTTGCTCGACTACCTCGGCGTGCCACACGCAGCCACTCTCCATCCGTGGCCGGTGCTCCACGAACCGCTCGAACGCCTGACGCGTGTCGAAGCTCTGACGAGATCCCACGTCATGGTTGTCAGCTCGGCGCTCGGTCCACCGGTCTCAGACTTGGCGACCGACCGCGCCACATTCGCCTCGGCTCGCTCCCAAGTCTTCAATCACCTGAACCGGGAGCGCCTCAACCTCACACCCACCGACGCCCTGATCGACTCCGACGTCTCTCCGGTCCTTCTTTGGAAACCAGCAACGGCCGTAGACGGGGTGCTCCACATCGGAGACATCGGCTCTCAGGCAGAGTCGATGGAGGCCGTGTCGGCGGAGTTTGCGCGCTGGGTGAACAGAGTCACGGGATGGATTCGTCGTCGAGGGACGCGCGTCTGGGGCCTAGAGCGTCACGCCCTTCGGCCCGACCTCGACGTATCCATGTCGATTGTCAGCAGCGTCTACGCCTTACCAGACGCTCTACTCAGCCTCGAGAACGGCGCTCAAGGCAGGGGCTGACCGACACGGCGTCCGAGATGTCGTTGAGCTTTCCCCGGGCCGACCACCACAAGGTCGGTCAGCCGATTCGATTACGTGTGCAACGACCGCTCATGCCGCGGACAGGGATAACGCACGGCCCAGCGCGATCGCGGACTGTGACACGCTGAGATTGTGGCGCTAGGCAACGATCACCGTGTTGAGCTCGATGGTCCGGGCAGCTTTCGCGTGGTCCTCGAGGAGGACGTTTGTGGCGCCGCCTTCGCCTACTTGCTGCGGGACGAAGACATCATCGGCGACGTGTGGCTCTACAACACCGGGCCGGCTCCCCAGGAGGCGCCTTGGACGCAACCCGACGCGCATCCCCCATTCATGAATCCTGCTGCGTTGAGCAAGGCCCGTGACGAGCGTCGAGGCATTGGTGACGGGGCCACCGCGCGATGGGGGTCCGACGGAACGGTGGACGTCTTCATCGGCGACCGCCACGAAGCGCGCCTCTGGCCGGGCGCCAGTCCTGGGCAGAGCTTCATGGCTGCTGCTCGCGGCCCCATGGCAGCACCGTTGGCTCCCCTCGGCACGTGAGCGGGCGTCAACGCAACGTCCGCTCATGCCGCGTTCCGCCATCCCCTGCGCCCGTGGCGGGAGAGCGATTCGCCGGCATCAGGCGTCCCACCTGCAATCCTGAGTGGGTCAGCGCGGAAGGATCCCCCATGCTCCAGACCCCTGCCGGTGAGGTGCTGCCCGGTATCGGCACCGCCTTGGCACAGGTCGGCCAGACCCTGCGTCAGATTGAAGCCGTCGCGGGGACGCCGTCCATCGTGCAGGAGCACAGTGCGTACTGGAACGAGCACAAGCCGGCCTTCGTGGTGCACACAGACTCTGCCGGCCGGGTCGAGCTGGTCGAGCTCGACCATGGCGAATCCGGCGAACCGCAGGTCACTCTCCGAGGCATCCAGCTGACCTACCGAGTCATGGAGGACGTCGTGGCAGACCTGGAGGAGGCCGGCTTTATAGGGATTGAGGTCGACACCGGGTGGGAGTACGAGGAAGGCTTCTGCATCTGGTCGACGGGATCCCACCGCGCCAGCGACATCGACCCGAGCAACACCCCTGACCTCGACGATGAACGGCTCGTGGTCGAGGGCGTCAGCGTGGCACCGGCCGGCTACTGGCGCGAGAACTGATCGCGCTCCTCAGCCCCCCACGAGCCGATGTCTGCTCCCGCGCAGCCAGTGGTGCGTGCCCGTACTCACCTGCGCCTGTCGTCGAGCGCAGGACCTAGAGGTCGAAGGGCGAGACGTAGATGCGGTCGGCCAGGTCTCTTCTGCCAAATGCCTCCGCGTTGGTCATGTGCCCATCGAATGGTCCGAGCTTGCAGACCTCGCGGCCAGAGCGAAAGACGATCTGCAGACCATGTTCGGTCTCCCACTCGCACTCGCACTCCACCGACAGGTAGACGCTCGCGTCCCCGTCACGACCCAGGTGAAGGTCGAACTCGCGGCCGAAGGTCACGTGCCGCCAGATGGCCCCCTCATCATCGACCTCGGGAATGTCGACGTCCCGGCCCTGCTCGCTGGAGAGCCGGGCCGTGTCGAGGTAGTACTGGTACGCGAACCTCGATGCGGCGTGAAGCGCTCCCTGGTCACGGTGTGTGAAGTCAGCGACCGTGTCCGCAAACTGCCGTTCGTTCTCCAGGGACAGGATCCCGCTGTCGATCACGAATCGCCCGCTGCTCCCCCCGAGGGAATCGACAGCAACAGAGGGACTGGTCAGCAGCTCGGTGTGCGGGTCTGTCGTCCACCGCCCCACTCCTCCGATGTCCATGAGGGCAGCGTGCCACCCCCACGCACCGGGGATGCTCCCGTCGCCGCGAGCTGGCAAGAATGTGCCGAAGGACGTGCGCGTCCGAGAGCCGCCGCGCCGTGGCCGACGTCGGTGACGGGCGAGAGACCTCGAGGTCGTTCTGACCGGTGGGAACATGACCGCATGACCGTCAAGGACGCGCTGCGCGCGGCACTGCGTGATCACTTCGGCCCCTCGGCCCGGTCGGCCGGATTCGGGGGCACCGCACCGACGTGGCGGCGGGCGAACGAGGCCGGCGACGTGGCCATCGCCAACGTCCAGATGTCTGCGTGGGGATCCCGGGACAGCGCGAGGTGCTACGTCAACCTCGCCGTGGCACCGGCCCCGTGGGCTCGACTTCACAGGGCGGGCCCGACCTCTGCCCAAGACGCTGTCGGAGTCGTACGGCCTCTACCGGGACCGGCTCGGCCGCGGCTGGGACATCCCTTCGCCAGCCGCGGCGGAACCGGTCGCGCTGGACATGGTCGACGCTATGGAGAGAGACGGTTGGCCCCTCCTGACCCAGCTGCTGGACCGCGCCGCCTTCCTGACCCACCTACGCACCGTCGGACTGGGAGAGATCAAGCAGGCGTTCGGATTCGACCGCTACTTTGCCAAGGCGGAGGCCGTCCTCTTGTCCGACGACGGGCCCAGCACGGCCCTGGACCGGCTACTCGACCAGATGACCGCGGACCTCGACCCGCAGATCCGCGACTCCTGGCTGGCCGATGCGGCCTGGATCCGCTCTCGAGCAGCCTCACGCTCTGCCGGCGGCTGAGAGCCTCCTGGCTGCGCATGAAGTAGTCGAGTCAGGTGATCTCACCCTGCCTCGCCAGAGTGTCCTGCACAGGGCTGCCGGCGACGTCGACTCGTGCGAGCGGCGGCGTGAGCGTGGTGGTGCAGGCGATCCTCATCTGGCTTAGGGTCTCGACATGGGCGGCCAGAGGCGGGTCAGTGAGTTGATCCAAGGCGCCGTCAGAGCCCCGGATGAGGTACTCGAGGGGGCCTCGCCCAGGCAGCTGGCGCGCCTCGAAGAGCGCCTCGGACGGCCGTTACCAGAAGAGCTCGCCGCGTTGCTGACGATCTGCAACGGCGGCGCCATCGGACCTGGTGGCATCTTCGGGCAGCGCCCTGAGAAGACCTTCCTGGACCTCCCGAGCGTCTTGGCGATGTTCCCTGAGTGGGCTGACGCCGGTTGGCTGCCGGTCGCCGGGGATGGCTGCGGCAACTACTGGGTGCTTCTCGCTGATGGTCGCGTCGGCTTCGTCGACACGATGAGCGATCTCGGAGCCCTCGACCGAGTCTCAGACCCCGACCTGTTCTCCTTCGTGAGGAGAATCCTCGTCGATGACCAGGTAGCCGAGCAGTGATCCGTTCCAGGCAAGGGCGTCCCCGGACCTGACCTGCCGCGCAGCGCCCGCGAGCACCGCCTGCACCCGGGTCACGACCGGACGAGACGCACCCCGGTGGCGACCAGCCAGACGAGCCAGGCGGCGAACCCCACGAGCCCGACGAAGATCAGCGGCGAGCCGTCGGCGACAGCGAGGTTCCCGACGCCCGCGACGAGCAGCAGGCCACCGCCCACGAGGCCGGTGAGGCGCTGCCAGGCCGGGGTCAGCCCGCTCGCGTGCGTGGCGAGGGCCGTGCCGGCGAAGGTCGCGCCCATCAGGGGCAGGGCCAGGCCGAAGGCCGCCGCGTGCACCTGCCAGACGAGCTCGAAGGCCTGCGTCGGTTCGGCGAGCCCACGCGCGGAGACCGCGAGCCCCACCTGCAGGACGTTGACGAGGACGAGGACGGCCGCGAGCGCGGCCGCGGCGGCCACGCCGAGGCGCGACCAGTCGCTGCCGGCGCCACCTCGCCGCTCGACGAGGCCCTGGAGGCCGGTCACCATGACGAGGAGCAGCGGGAGGTACAGCGCCACGAGCCCGGACGCGACCGCCACGGGGCCGCGCTGGGCCGCGTAGTAGGCGAGGACCTCCCCGATGGGGGTGTCGTAGCCCGGTGCGCCCGCCACGGCCAGCACCACGTTCTCCGCCACCACCGCCACCGCCACGGCGATCGCCGCGATGCCGACGAGCCGGCCCCGGTCGGACGGGCTCTGGACGAGGGCGGGGGTCGGTGAGCCGGTCGCGCTCTGGGTTGGTGTCATGGTCGTGCTCCTTCGGTGGGGTGGGTGAGGGGATGGTCGACGTGCCCCGGCGGGCAGGCTCGGATGGTGCCTGCCCCGGGCGGGCCTCGGCGCGTGGTGGGACGAGCGCGGTCAGGCGCCGCCGAGCGAGGCCACGAGCGCGGGAACCGGGTGGGCCCACGTGCTGACGTTCGCCAGGGCGACGAGGAGGAAGAACGCTCCGGCGGTGCCGTACAGGGCGGTCTGCAGGGGCCAGGTCGGCGGTGCACCCCGGCCCGGACCGCGCAGCCGCCACCGACGCCACACCGCGCGGACGGCGAGGACCGCGAGCGCCGCGCCGGTGACGCCGGCCAGCACGGCGAACACGGCGTGGTAGACGGTGAAGTCACCGAGGAGCTGGGCAGCGAGTACCCCTCCGGCAGAGGCCGGCTCGGCCACCATCGCCGCGCGCAGGTCGCCCAGCACACCGCCGAGCGCACCGGAGCCTCGTCCGGACGGCAGCAGGGAGGCCACGGACGCGAAGGGGGCGACAGCTCCCTGGACGTTCGCGAGCAGGACCGTGAGCGCCCCGAGCAGCCAGAGCACCACCCCGCCGTAGGCCGACAGCGTCGACCACCGGCGCCGACCACCGCCCGCGGCCTCCGCACTGTGGCGCACCGCCGAGGCGAGGCCGACGAGGGCCAGGACGAGCAGGCCGGCGAGCACGGCCTTGAGGAGGTGGAACTCCCGCCACACGGCGGTCAGCTCGGCGAGCGCCGCCGAGTCACCGAGCGGTCGCGACAGGTCGGCCCGGACGAAGGCCGACTCCGAGGCCGCCACGAGCCCTGCCTCGCCTCCGAAGCCCCGCAGCGCGACGAAGCCGGCCGGCACGAGGAAGGTCGCGAGCGTCAGGAGGACCGCCCAGCGGCGTGCCGACGGGATCGTGGTGGGTGGGCGAACGGTCATGTGGTCCTCCTCGCGGGTCTACGCCGGGAACGGTACTTTACGGCGTAAAGGAGCAACAGCCCCGAGCGACCGGAGTCAGGGATGGACCAGGGACAACCCTCAGCGCGCGGCGGCGCTGACCGTGCCGCTCATCGTCGAGGAGGCGATGGCCCTCGCCGACGACCGGGGGCTGGCCGGGCTGTCCATGCGGGCCCTCGGCCGACGTCTCGGCGTCGAGGGGATGGCCGTCTACCACCACGTCGCGAACAAGGAGGCCCTCCTCGACGCCCTCGTCGACGAGGTCTTCCGCGAGATGGCCCTGCCGGAGGGCGAGGACTGGCGCGACGGGCTGCGCACGAGGTCGGTGTCCGAGCGCCTGGTGCTCCGCCGGCACCCGTGGGCCATCGGCCTCGTCGAGTCCCGCACCGCGCCCGGTCCCGTCGTGCTCGGGCACCAGGACCACGTCATCGGCTACCTGCGCGAGCGCGGCTTCCCGGTCCGGGCGGCGGCCCAGGTGCTCGCCTTCCTCGACGCCTACGTCTACGGCTTCGTCCTCCAGGAGCTGGCCCTGCCGACGGACCCCACCCCGGTGACCGACGTCCTGCGGGGCGGCGAGGCGGCGAGCCCGTTCCCCCACCTGCGCGCCGTCGTCGTCGAGGTCGTCGATGCCGGGTACGACTTCGCCGACGAGTTCGAGGTCGGCCTCGACCTGCTGCTCGACGCGATGGGCGCCCTGCGGGCTTGAGCGACCGGCGCCGACTACTCGGCGTCGCCGCCCGCCTCGGCCGCGACCTCCTCGTTCGTCCGACCGGTCAGCACCGACTCGGGCTGGGTCGTGGCCGGCTTCCGCCGGCGGTCCGCCCCGTCGTCGTCGACCTTGACGAGCAGCCAGTTCGCCTCGTCCCCACCGACCTTCGTGTGCGTGAAGGCGAACGCGCCGGTGAGCTTCGCACCGTGGAGGACGACCTTGACGTGCCCGCGCTCGAGGGCGTCGGCGAGCTCGACCGGCTCCCCGTCGTGCTCGGTGACGTTCTCGAACGGACCGGTGTCCCAGACGACGACGCTCCCCGCCCCGTACTGACCCTCGCCGATGACACCCTCGAAGTCGGCGTAGTCGAGGGGGTGGTCCTCGGTGCGGTGGGCGAGCCGCTTGTCGCGAGGGTCGAGCGACGGCCCCTTCGGCACGGCCCACGAGGCGAGCACGTCGCCCACCTGGATCCGCACGTCGAAGTGCAGCGAGGACGCGTCGTGCCGCTGCACGACGAACACCGGGTCCTTCCGGCGCCGTCGGCCGCCCCCGGACGGCTCACCGGTGCTGCGGAAGTCTCGCTTGTCGCGGTACTCCCCGAGGGGCTCGTCACTGCGGTTCCGTGCGCTCACGTCCCGTTCCTACCCGGGGCCCGGGGCCCGAACCCTCCGGCTCAGGGCGTCGGGGTGCCGCCCTCGGGAGCACCGGGAGCCTGCTGGTACCCGGCCGGCGGAGGGATGGTGGCGTCGCGCTGGCCGAAGTCGACCCGCGGCGCCTCCCGCTGCTCGCCGACGGCCTCGAAGTACTCGGCCCGCTCGATGTGGAAGAGGTTGGCCACGATGTTCGTCGGCACCGTCTCGACCCGGGTGTTGAGGTCGCGCACCGTCGCGTTGTAATAGCGCCGCGCGGAGGCGATGCGGTCCTCGGTGGAGGTCAGCTCGGCCTGGAGGGCCATGAAGTTCTGGTTCGCCTTGAGGTCGGGGTAGGCCTCGGCGACGGCGATGAGCCGCCCGAGCGCCTGGCTGAGCATGTTCTCGCTCTCGGCCTGCTGGGCCGGCGACTGGCCGGGCGCCATGGCCTTGCCGCGCGCCGAGATGACGTCCTCGAGGGTGCCGCGCTCGTGCGCCGCGTAGCCCTTGACCGTCTCGACGAGGTTGCCGATGAGGTCGTGCCGCCGGGTCAGCTCGACGTCGATCTGGCGCCACGCCTCCTGGACGAGGTTGCGCAGCTTGATGAGCCCGTTGTAGGCGCCCACGGCCCAGGCGACGAGGGCCAGGACGATGACGACGACGACGATGGTGATGATCACGGGAGTCCTCCGGTCGGGGCGACGACGGGCCGATCCTACGGTGCTCCCGGTGTGGCGCGGCTCACATCCCGCTAGGCTCGAGCGGGACCGTACCGATCGTCAGGACCGGGAGGCCCCCATGGAAACCGTCGTCGTCGGAGTCGACAACAGCGACGCGTCCACCCGAGCGGTGGAGTTCGCCGTCGAGAGAGCGAAACACAACGACTGGAAGGTCGTCCTCGTCCACGTGATCCCGTGGAGCCCGTACTCCTTCCAGACCCCGAGCGAGAACGAGCACCGCCACCAGGAGAAGGAACGCGAGGTGGCGGCGGCCACCGAGCAGGTGCTCGCTCCCATGGCCAAGATCGCCGACGACGGTGGCGTCCCCCACGAGCAGGTCGTCCGCCACGGCAAGCCGTCCGACACCATCGCCGACGTCGCGAAGAACTCCCACGCCGTCCACATCATCGTCGGTCGCACCGGCGACGGCGGCCTCCGAGAGGCGGTCTTCGGCTCGGTCGCGAGCCGCCTCGTCCAGCACGCTCATCTCCCCGTGACGGTGGTGCCCTGATGAACCCCATCGAGCTGTTCACCGACTTCTCCGACTGGCTGACCGGCCTCGTCTTCTACTCCGCCGAGGTCGCCGGCACGGAGCTGCCCCTCATCGTCGTCTGGCTCGTCCTCGCCGGAGCCTTCTTCACCGTCTGGCTCGGCGTCATGCAGGTCCGCGGCCCCAAGCTGTCCATCGACCTGGTCCGCGGCCGCTACTCCGACCCCGACGACGCCGGCGAGGTGACCCACTTCCAGGCCCTCGCCACCGCCGTCTCCGGCACGGTCGGGCTCGGCAACATCGCCGGTGTCGCCATCGCGATCTCGCTCGGCGGGCCCGGCGCCACCTTCTGGATGATCCTCGCCGGCCTGCTCGGCATGGCCACGAAGATGGCCGAATGCATGATGGGCGTGAAGTACCGCCGCGAGCACGCCGACGGCACCGTCTCCGGCGGCCCGATGTACTACCTCCGCCACGGCCTGGCCGACCGCGGCATGCCCGGCCTGGGCAAGGTGCTCGCGGTGCTCTTCTCCCTCTTCATGGTCGGGGCGTCGGTCGGAGCGGGCAACATGTTCCAGTCCAACCAGGCGACCGCCCAGATCGTGGCCGTCACCGGCGGCGAGAGCTCCTTCCTCGCCGACATCCCGTGGGTCGTCGGCCTCGTCTTCGCCGTCCTCGCGGGCGCGGTCATCATCGGCGGCATCAAGAGCATCGCCCGGGTCACCGAGAAGATCGTCCCCTTCATGGCGGCCCTCTACGTGCTCGCCTGCATCGTCGTCCTCGTCTGGAACGCCACGGCCCTCCCGGAGGCCCTGGGCTCGATCCTCAGCGGGGCGTTCACCCCCGAGGGGGTCGCGGGCGGTGCCGTCGGCGCCCTGATCGTCGGCTTCCAGCGGGCGGCGTTCTCCAACGAGGCCGGTCTCGGCTCCGCCTCGGTGGCGCACTCGGCGGTCAAGACCAAGGAGCCGGCGACCGAGGGCTTCGTCGCCATGCTCGAGCCGTTCATCGACACCGTCGTCGTCTGCACGATGACCGCGCTGACCATCGTCGTCACCGGGGCGTACACCAACCCCGAGGCCTCGAAGCTCGGCGGCGTGGCCCTGACCTCCGACGCGTTCCAGACGGTGCTGCCGTGGTTCCCGAACGTGCTGGCCCTGGCCGTCGTGCTCTTCGCGTTCTCGACGATGATCAGCTGGTCGTACTACGGGATGAAGGCCACGGGCTACCTCTTCGGCGACAACGTCGTCGCGGAGAACGCCTACAAGGTGCTCTTCCTGGTCTTCACCGTCATCGGGTCGGCGGCCGCCCTCGGGCCGGTCATCAACTTCTCCGACTCGGCGATCTTCCTCATGTCGCTGCCCAACCTCATCGGGCTCTACATCATGGCTCCGGAGATCCGCCGCGTCATCCGGAGCTACTTCGCCCGCGTGCAGAGCGGTGAGGTGAAGCAGGTGGTGACCACCTAGCGCCCCCTGCGGTCCGGGGGTTCAGGCGAGCCCGAGCTCCTCGAGCCCGTACACGTGCCGGTACTCGAGCCCCGCGTCGGCGAACACGCCGGCCGCGCCCGTGGCGCGGTCGGCGATCGTCGCGACCGCGACGACGGTGCCACCGGCCTCCTGCACCGCCCGGGCCGCGTCGAGCGGCGAGGCCCCCGTGGTCGAGGTGTCCTCGACGACGAGCACGCGGCGGCCCTGCACCGACGGTCCCTCGATGCGCTGCTGCAGCCCGTGCGCCTTGCCGGCCTTGCGGACGACGAAGGCGTCGAGCCGGCCGCCCGCGGCGGCCCGCGCGTGGAGCATGGTGGAGATCGAGGTGGCGACGGGGTCGGCGCCGAGGGTGAGGCCACCGACGGCGTCGAACTCGAGGTCGGCGACGAGGTCGAGCATCACGCGGCCGACGAGGGGGCTGCCCTCGCCGTCGAGGGTGACCCGGCGCAGGTCGACGTAGTAGTCGGCCTCCTTCCCGGAGCTGAGGGTGACCCGGCCGTGGACGATCGCCTTGTCGCGGATGATCGTCAGGAGGCGGGCGCGGTCGGCGGCGAGGTCGGTCACGGGCACCACGGTAGGGCGTGGAGGTCACGGACGCGCCGGGGGCCTCCACCTGCGGTTCACCGCCGTCGGGGCGGCTTGTACGTGTGGCGAGCCCGACGTCGCTGGTGAGGCTCGGGAACTGGGTGTTCCAGCCCTGGTGGTGGTCGGGGTCGGGCGGCGGCTCGTAGGGGCGGGGGGGCTCGACGCCGTCCCAGACGTCGTACCCGGCGCGCAGCATCCGCCCGACCGGGCTGGCCACCACGGCCTCGGCGAGCGCGGCGAGCAGGTCCGGGCGCAAGCCGTCGAGGAGAGCCCGCGGGCGGCGACGTTCGGCGAGCACGAGTAGCCGGGCGACCGCGTGCGTGTCGTTGACCCCCAGCCGGGTCCCGGCGAGCAGCAGCCGCCGGACCTCGGCCAGCAGCTGCGCGCGGACGTCCTCCCCGAGCGCGGTCAGGGCATGCCGGTGCGCCGTCTCCTGCCAGTCGGTGGAGGCGGTGCGCAGGAGGTGGCGGTACTCGCGCAGCACCTCGGACTCGGTGTCCGGCGCCATCCGTCGACGGTACTCCCGGCCGCCGCGACGAGTCCACTGTGTCGGCGGCCGCGGCTACGGTGCACCGATGGACCTCACCTGGCCTGAGGTGCTCGCGTGGCGGCTGCAGCAGCAGCACCTCGAGCCCGTCGGCGACGCCTCGGTCACCGACGTCGTCGAGCGGCTCGGCGCCGTCCTGGCGATGGACGAGGGCGCGGCCGAGCTCTCGGTCCGCCGCCGCCGGTCCGGCTCGCAGCCGGGCGAGGTGGCGCGGGCACTCGAGGAGGGGCGGCTCGTCAAGGCGTTCGCGTTCCGGGGGGCGACGCACTACCTCTCCCCGCGCGACGGCGGCGCCTACCTCGCGCTCCGGGCCGCGGGCCGCCAGTGGGAGCTGCCGAGCTGGCAGGAGCACTACGCGCTGCCCGCCCAGCAGTGGCCAGACTTCCGGGCGACGGTCCGCGAGGTGCTCGCCGACGGCCCGCTGACCGTCACCGAGCTCGGCGCCGCGGTCACCCGCCGGGCCGCGTACCGGCACCTGCGGCCGGTGTTCGACGAGGGCGCCGGCACCCTCGTCAAGCCACTCACCTGGCAGGGCGACATGGGGTTCGGCCCGCCGCGCGACGGCCGCGCCACCTTCCGGCGGCTCGACGACCTCCCCCTCTGGGCCGGCGTCTGGGACCTCGACGACGCCGGGCCGCACGCCGTGCGCCAGTACCTGCGCGCCTACGGGCCGGCCACGCCCGAGCACCTCCAGTACTGGCTCGGGAACGGGCTCAGCGCCGGTAGCCGGCGCCTCCGGGCATGGCTCGACGGCCTCGCCGACGAGCTGGTGGAGGTCGAGGTCGAGGGCACGACCGCCCGGCTGCTCCGCGACGACCTCGACGGCCTCCACGCGGCCCGACCCGGCAGCGGCGTCCTCCTCCTCCCCGGGCACGACCCCTGGGTGATCGGGCCCGGGACGAAGGACCCGCACGTCGTCCCGCCGGCGCATCGCACCCCGATCACGCGCAAGGCCAACCTCGTCGTCGCCGGGGGCGTCGTCCGGGGCACGTGGGTGGCGCGCGGCGAGGAGCTGCGGGTCACCTGGTTCGGCGAGCTCGGAGCTCCACCGCGCTCGGCCCTCGCCGAGGAGGCCTCCTGGCTGTCCGGGCTCCTCGGGCGGCCGCTCACCCCGGCCATCGGAGGTGAAGGAGTGATGTGCACGTGGCCCGGCCCGCCACCACCGATGAGTTCGCGGAGGCCGGACGGTCCACCCTCCCGAGGCCCGTCCACGGCAGGTCTTGCCGCGCCCTCGAGGGCTCGGGACACTGGTCGACACCGTCCGCGCACCCACGGGCGGGCGACCCGGACGAAAGGGGCGCGGCATGGCCGGCGCAGTGATCCACCTCCTCGTGGGGACGACCAAGGGGGCCTTCGTCATCGACGGCGACGAGGACCGCTCGCAGTGGACCGTGCGCGGTCCCTTCTGCGACGGGTGGCCGATCAACCACACCGTCGGCGACCCGGCCACCGGCACGATGTGGGCCGGCGGCGGCGGCGACTGGTCCGGCGCGGGCGTCTGGCGCTCCGTCGACGGCGGGCGAGACCTGGGAGCTCACGAAGCTGACGACCGGACAGCTCGACCAGTGGGCGGCGAACGACCCCGGGTTCGCCGAGACGATCGGCTGGAGCGAGCAGCCCGCGCCCTTCGGGGACCGGTTCAGCCAGGTGTGGTCGCTCGGCCGGTCCGGCGGCCGGCTCTACGCGGGGACCAAGCCGGCGATGCTCCTGGTCAGCGAGGACGACGGCCGCACCTGGGACGAGGTCAAGGGCCTGTCCGACCACCCGTCGCGCGAGGAGTGGGTGCCCGGCGGAGCGGGCCTGGTCCTGCACACCATCGTCGCCGACCCCGAGGACCCCGAGCGGATGTGGCTCGGCATCTCCTCGGCCGGGGTGTTCGCGACCAGGACGGCGGCGTCACCTGGGAGCGCCGCAACGACCTCGCCGACCCCCATGCGGGCGACGCCCAGAGCCACCCCGCCGGCCTCCGACGGGCACACCGGCCTGTGCGTGCACCACGTCGAGGGCGCCGGCGGCGGCCGGCTCTACCAGCAGAACCACTACGGGGTGTGGCGCTCCGACGACGGCGGGGGCAGCTGGCACGACGTCACCGAGGGCCTGCCGTCGACCTTCGGCTTCCCCCTGTGGGCCCACCCGCACGACGACGCGACGATCTGGACACTGCCGCTCAACGGGGACATGGACGGCCGGTACCCGCCGGACGCCGCGGCGGCCGTGTGGCGCTCGCGCGACGCCGGGGCGACCTGGGAGGCGCAGCGCACCGGGCTGCCCCAGGAGGCGTGCTTCTTCACCGTGCTCCGGCAGGCGATGAGCGGGGACCGCCGCGACCCCGCCGGCGTGTACTTCGGGACGAACTCCGGGTCGGTGTTCGCCACCCGCGACGAGGGCGAGACGTGGCAGGAGATCGCCCGGCACCTGCCGACCGTCCTCTCCGTCGACGTCCTCGAGCCGGTGCCGGCGGCGGGCGGCGCCTCGTAGGCTGGGGTCATGGCGACCCGGACCCCGACCGAGACCACCGTGACCTTCAGCGGCGACCTCGAGGTCGTCGGGGCGACGACCCTCGTCCGGCTCCCCCAGGAGGCGAGCAGCCGACTGCCCTCGCGCGGGCAGGTCGCCGTGCGCGGCACGCTCGACGGGCACGCCGTCGAGACGGTCGTCGAGCCGGACGGCCGGCGCGGCCACTGGGTGCGGGTCGACGACACCCTGGGCCGCGCGGCGGGGGTCGCCGAGGGCGACGTCGTCGAGGTCGCCGTCGAGCCGGTCGACGAATGGCCCGAGCCCGACGTGCCCGCCGACCTCGCCGAGGCCCTCGAGGCAGCGCCGACGAAGATCCGGGACATCTGGGCCGACATCACCCCGATGGCCCGCTGGGAGTGGGTGCGCTGGGTGGGGGCCACCCGCAACCCCGAGACGCGGGCCAAGCGGGTGGGGGTGAGCATCGACAAGATGGACCACGGCAAGCGCCGGCCCTGCTGCTTCGACCTCTCCTCGTGCACCGACCCCGACGTCGCGCGCAGCGGCAAGCTCCCCGAACCGCGCCGGGAGCTGACGGTGTCCCGCCCCGTCCTCCTCGCGCTCTACGGGCTCGTGATGGTCGTGCTCGTCGTCGGGGTCGACGTCCTGTTCTTCAGCGGGATGTTCTGGGCGCGGCTCATGGCCAACGTCGGGATCGTCCTGCTGTTCGCCGCCTTCTACCTGCGGTTCCTGCGAGCGCACTGACGGCCGCGCCCGTCCGGCGGCTGCGGGGCCCGCTCAGGCGCGGCCTGGGCGCGTCGCGGCCGACGAGGCGGGTCACGAGCCCGGCGGACGAGGGCCGTGGCGCCGCCCGACGACGACCCGAGGCGGCCGCCTATTCCGACAGCGGCCCCCGGCCCGAGACACCCTGCCGGCCGCCGTCGTCTGCCAGGGCGTGCCGGGCGACCTCGTCGGCCTCGAGCCAGAGACCCCTTCGGCACACCGGGGAGGGAAGGGCCACCGGCGCCCTGCTTCGGTGGAACTCGGTGCCGGGTCTAGGCCGGGGCACACCGTCCGTCACGCAGACCCCCGTCCCGGCGAGCTGCCCGGTCGAGGGGCCTCCGAGAGAACACCGTGGACGAACGACTTCTCCGCGGCGTAGGTGCCGTCGGCAGGAACGAGGCGACCGAGGCTGACGTTGACGATCGTGCCCCGCCCCCGCTCGCGCATGGCCCGGCCCGCGGCGTGGCAGGTGAGCAGCACCGCCCGGACCATGACGTCGAGGGCTCGCCTCCTCCCGGGCGACCTCGTTGTCGAGGAAGGGGCGCCCCTGGCCGAGTCCGGCGTTGTTGACGAGGACGTCGACCGGCTGCTCGGGGTCGGCGAGGCGCCGGCAGACCTTCCTCGGGGTCTGGGCGCGGTCGGCGAGGTCGGCCACGAGCACCTCCAGCCCCGACCCCGTGCCGGGCGCGCAAGCTCGGCGGCGAGCCGTTCCAGCGCGCTCGCGGTCCCTCGCGACGAGCACGACGTCGTGGCCGCGTGGGGCCAGGCGGGTGGCGAAGGCGGCGGCCGATGCCGGCCGAGGCCCCGGTGATCGAGGGCGGTGCTCATGCCGCGCGACCCAAGGCCCGTCGGTCGGCCGTCGTTAGGGTGAGCGGGTGCGCATCGCCACGTGGAACGTCAACTCCATCCGCTCCCGCATCGACCGCGTCGAGGCGTGGCTGCAGCGCTCCGACGTCGACGTGCTCGCGATGCAGGAGACCAAGGCCCGGGCCGACCAGTTCCCCCACGACCGGTTCGAGGCCCTCGGCTACGAGGTCGCCCACCACGGCCTCAACCAGTGGAACGGGGTGGCCATCCTGTCCCGCGTCGGCCTCGACGACGTGCAGGTCGGGTTCGAGGGCGACCCCGGCTGGGGCGAGCCCCTCGCCGCCGAGGCCCGCTCCATCGGCGCCACGTGCGGCGGGGTCCGGCTGTGGTCGGTGTACGTGCCCAACGGGCGCGCCCTCGACGACCCGCACATGGCCTACAAGCTGGCCTGGCTCGGGCAGCTGCGCGACGCGGGCCGCCGAGTGGGCCGCCGACGGCACCCCGGTGGCCCTGTGCGGCGACTGGAACATCGCGCCCCGCGACGAGGACGTGTGGTCGATGGAGTACTACGCCGACAAGTCGCACGTCAGCCCGCCCGAGCGCGCCGCCTTCGACGCCTTCCTCGAGTCCGGCTTCGTCGACGTCGTCCGCCCGCACGCCCCCGGTCCCGGCACGTACACCTACTGGGACTACCAGCGGCTGGCCTTCCCGAAGAAGCGGGGGATGCGCATCGACTTCGTCCTCGGCTCGCCGTCCTTCGCGGCCCGGGTGGCCGGGGCGGCGATCGACCGCGAGGAGCGCAAGGGCACGGGCGCCAGCGACCACGCCCCGGTGGTCGTCGAGCTCGACGGCTGAGGACGAGGAGCCCCACGGGGGGCTGACGGGCGTCGGTGCCGCGTATTACCGTGCCGGGATGAGCCGCAGGCCCCACGAGAACGTCGCGACGGTCCTCGTCGACCCGACGGTCCTCGGTGCCCTCGAGGTGGCGCTCATGCACCACGACCTGCGGGTGTGGCCGATGGCGACGGCCCCGATCTGCGTCGACGGCGCCCGCCAGGCGGCGCAGTACCGGCGGCGCGTCCTCACGGCCCGGCGCGGGGCCTGGGACGACGCCGCCGAGTGGGTGCCGGTGTGGGTGTCCTTCGGCGCCTCGTGGCGCGAGGGCGCCGAGCCGCTGCCGTGGGCCGCCCACGCCGCCCTCTGGGACGAGCTGGCCCGGTGGGAGGGGCACGTGCGCTACCGCAAGTGGCTCACCGGGGTGCCGCCGCTGCCCGTGCCCGTGGGCGTCGACGGCGAGGGCGCGAGCCCGGGGACGGCGCGGCGCGGCTGACCGGCGGCGCTGGGGCCGGGCCTCAGGCCTGCTCGCGCGGGCAGAACCACGTGGTCCGGCCGCCGACCGTCGCGCGCTCCATCTCGGTGCCGCAGCGCGGGCAGTGCCCACCCGGGCCGCGGTGGGGCACGACCTCGAGGGTGTGCACCCCGCCGCGCCGCACGGCCGTGCGCACCGCCGCCCGCACGCGGCGGCGCAGCTCGTCGAGCTCGTCGGTGCCCAGGTCGCCGGTCGGGCGGCGGGGGTCGATCCGGGCCTGCCAGAGCACCTCGTCGGCGAGGAGGTTGCCGACGCCAGCGACGGCGTGCTGGTCGAGGAGGCGGGCCTTGACCGGTGCCCGGCCACGGCCGACCCGGTCGCGGAACTCCTCGCGGCCGACCTCGGCGGCGTCGGGCCCGAGGGCGTCGACGTCGGGGTCGAGCCGGACCCGTCCGAGCCGCCTGGGGTCGAGCAGCCGCAGCGCGTCCCCCGTCGTCGAAGACGAGGGTGAAGCGGAACCACTCCTCCCGCGGCGCCCGGGCGGCCCGCCGCGGGCCCACGTAGTCACCGCCGACGTCCTCGCCCTCGGGTCCGGAGACGACGATCCGCCCGCTCATCCCGAGGTGCAGGCCGAGCGGCGGCGACCCGGGCCCGTCGAGGTCGCACCAGATCGACTTGCCCCGACGGTGCGCGGCGGTGAGGCGGTGGCCGACGAGGGCGCTGCGGATCTCGCCCGGCGGGTGCGGGCGGCAGACCCAGGAGTCGGTGTCGTCGACGTCGACGACGGTGCGCCGCAGCGCCGATCGCTCGATGACGGCGCGGGCCGACTCGACCTCGGGGAGCTCGGGCACCGGTTCGGCGGCTCAGCGGCGGGTGAGGATGCCGGCCGCGTACGAGGCCTGGCCGACGTGCTGCGTCGCGTCGTTGAGGGCGCTCACGAGCCGGACGCCGAGGGTGACGGGCGGGTCCCAGTCCTCGTCGACGACCCGGTCGAGGTCGTCCTCGGTGACGCCGCGCAGGGCGTCGGCGACGAGGTCGTACGTGGCGTCGAAGTAGCCGCGCAGGTCCTCACCGGAGGCCCGCACGGCGAGGACGTCGTCGTACGACATGCCGTAGCCGTGGGCGCTCGCGGGGAAGGGCAGCCCGAAGCGCTCGTACCAGCCGCCGGTGGTCCAGACGACGTCGCGGTCGACGGCGTCGGCGACGTGCGTGTCGAGGACCCGGGTGAGGTGCCAGACCAGCCACGCCACGGTGTTGGCGCCCTCGACCGGCGGCTCGGCCAGCCGGTCGTCGGGGGTGTCGTCGAGGAGGCCGTGGACGGTGTCGCGCACACGGTCGAGGGCGTCGAGGAGGAGGTCGCTGACGGTGGCCATGTACCGGACGCTACCCGCGTCCGGCGACCGCCGAGCCCTCGGGGACGGGGCGTCCGGCCGGCGCACCTCCCGGCCCAGCCCGAGCGCCACACCGCGCCGACGGCGGCGGCGACCTGGGCGCCGCGGAACACCGACGACACCTGGACGACGGCGGCCGCGCGGAGGGCGTCGGCGTCGCCGGGGTCGGGGAGCGCGCCCACGGCGAGGTAGTAGCGGTGGAGGCCGACCGCCGTGAGCAGCGCGAGACCGACGACCATGCCGACCATCCGCGCGACGACGACGAGCGAGGAGGCCGCGCCGTGGGTGTCGTCGGCCGACTCGGCGAGCGCGGCGTCGTTGACCGGCGCGAGGACCAGCCCGAGGCCGAGCCCGATGACGAAAAGCACGGGGCGAAGGGCCAGGAGTCGAGCGGTCCGGGCCGTGGGGTCGCCGGCCAGGAACTCAGACCCACGGCGGCGGTGCCGAGCCCGGCCGCGGCCACGGCACCGGGGGCCCGGTGCCGCAGCAGCCAGCCCCCCGCGAGCGCTCCGACCGGGACGGCGACGAGGAAGCGGACGAGGACGAGGGCGGCCTCGGTCTCGTCGGTCGTGGCTACCATGCGCGCCAGCAGCGGGAAGACCGTCGACGACGACGGCGACGAGGACCACGCCGGTGAGCAGCGAGACGACGAGCGCACGCACCAACCGGCCGTGCACCAGCCCGCGGGGCAGGGAGCGGCGTGGCCGCCCGGCGGTGGTGGAGGAGGTAGGCGCCGACGAGGAGCGCGGCGACCGGCAGCAGCTACGTACCCGAGCGGGCCCACCACCTCGCGCTCCGCCTGGTGGTGGCGAAGGTGAGGACGAGGCAGCCGAGCGCACCCCCGACGAGGAGGGCCCCGAGCAGGTCGACCCGCCGCGCCGCGGCCCAGCGCCCGCGCAGCAGCGCGGCTCAGCGCGGCGACGACGAGGACGAGCGCGAGCACCCCGGCGGGGGTGAGCACGCCGCGAGGTCGAGTCGCCGAACGGCACGAACGGCAGCCCGAGGCTCTACGCTCGTCGTCTAGGAACCGCAGGAGCGGCCAAGGTCACCCACGTCGCGGCGGCCGCCGAGCAGGCCCAGGCCGACGGTCAGCGCCCGTGGCCGGCGCAGGCCACCGCCGCCGGTGACGACGACCGCCCCCGCGAGGAGCACCCCGGCCGCCGCGCCGAGCCAGAAGATGGCCCGCCAGTCGGCGATGGCGAGGACCA
>CAVVYI010000003.1:0-119239 GCA_963752445.1 uncultured Actinomycetota bacterium
GTTCTACACCGAGGGCGGGCGCGGCACGGAGGCTCTGGCGATCCAGTGGATCGTCAAGCACCTCAAGCCGGAGGGCCAGGCGTTCGTCGTCGTCCCCGACGGGCTCATGAACCAGGAGTCGATGCTCACGTTGATCAAGGCCAACTGCGAGGTGCTGAGCGTCGTCGCGCTGCCGAGCCGCACGTTCTACTCGACCCCGAAAAAGACCTACATTCTCGGTCTGAAGCGGAAGGCCGACCGCAAGCGGCGCCCAGACCGACCCCGTCTTCACCTACCTCGTGTCGGAGATCGGCGAATCGCGCGACACCCGCCGCGTGCCCATCGAGGCCAACGACCTCGACTCGATGGAGCGCGAGTTTACCTACTTCCGAGCGACACCCGCCACCCACCACTACGGCCGACGCCAGGTGCAAACTCGTCCCGTGGAGCGACTTCGACGTACTGCGGAACTGGCTCGTTGACCGCTCGTGGACCCATGAGGAGAAGGTCGCGCTTGACATCGTCGAGGAGAACTTCGAGGTCGACAAGGACCAGTTCAAGGACCTCGTCACTGACGCTCGTCGGGCCTTGGACGAGTTGCTCATGGAGATCGCATGAGTGAGTACGTCGAAGTTGCTGGAGGTGATCTGTTCGTGGCCCAGAGCGGCATGCCGATGTACATTCGTGATTTCGTCGACTCGAACCCCGGCGAGTTCCCGGTCTACTCCGCCTCGCTCATTCGTCCGTTCGGCTACGTGGACCGTTTCGATGACGACGGCCCCTACCAACTTGGGTGATGAACGGTTACGGCGGGCGTGTGCAAGAGGTCGATGGGAGGTTCGCTGCGACTCGTGATCGCGGAGTGCTCGTCCCGCGTGAAGACGTCGAGACGCCGGACCTGACCTATCTGCGCTTCGCCATGGAGCCCCAGTTGGTGGCCGCAGCGGTTGGGCGCCGGGTCGACGGACGGCTCAATGAGTACACCAAGATCTACCCAGGAACGGCTGAGGCTGTCAGTGTCGCGCTGCCGGTGGATGAGCAGGGCGGTTATGACTACGCCCTCATGGAGGAGATCGGCGATCGGCTTCGTCGGGTCGAGCAGGCCCAGGTTGCTGTCCGTGCGAGTCAGGATCCGCTGGCGCGGGCCACCTTCACCATGGAAGTGGCCGAGCCTTCTCGAAGTTTCTCCCTGGGCGACGGCGATACTTCACGTTGAGCATCGGCCAGCGGGTGCTCCGCAAGGATCACGTCGAGGACGGCGTCCGGTGTACAGCGCGAACGCCCTGGTCCTTTCGGTTGCATAGCGGAGTCGAACCTTGAGAACTTCGACGACGCCACGACCGCTGCGGGGAATCGACGGTGTCTTCGACTGGAACCTCATCCCTGCCGACGAGGTCTTTGCGACGACGGATCACTGCGGCCGCCTGCAAATTCTGGACGACAAGCTCGACCCGGAGTATGTCTTCTGGTACTTGAAGTCGACCCGCGAGCGCTATGGGTTCGACCGAGTATTCCGGGCGAGTTTGCGGAACATGAAGGCGGATGTACAAGTCGTCGTCCCTCTTGGTGCCGATGGGGAACCGTCATTGGACGTCGGCAGCGCGACACTGGCCGCCGAGATGCGGAGTCTGCACTCGGCTCGCGCCGCGTCCTTAGCTTCTATGGACGATGTGCTGCGCGCACGCCTGACTGCCGAACTCTGACCTTGCGATCGGGAAGGTCTGGTGGGTCCATGGTGACAAGGTTTCAAGTCGAACCCCGGCAGCACCAACCCCGAGGGCATGACCGGCACGCTCTCGCAGGCGCTGCGGGGCGCCCAGTTACATCGGAAATCTGCAAGGACCCGCACGTGGGGCCGCGAACTCGCCCTCAAGCTTGTAGGTATCTGCTTGCTGGCTCGGGTACCTTCGCGAAGGGCACATGGGCAGGACCGCCGAGGACGGCGCGCCAGCGCCGCCCGCAGGCGTGGCCGAGCGCAGCGAGGCCCTTGATCTATTAGAGGTCTATTCAGCAGTGCGACGCGTCACCTGTCGGATCACAGACGTGGCAACGCTGCCTCGGACGCGCGGCGAGCTGGGCGGGGGCCGGCGCGTGCCTGCTGCGTACGCGGCGGAAGGACTCAGGTGAGCACGAAGCTCTCGTCCTACTTGAGCGTGGCGCGCGCGGTCGGCCCGGCTGCTGGGGCAGGCTGTGGCTGTGTCCCAGGAGGCGTCTCCAGAAGCAGCGTCAGGCACGCCAGCAACGCCCTCGCCAGAGCAACGTGCCGAGGGCATCTCAGCCTTCCTCGCTCGCGTCTTCGACCAGCTCAGCCTGTACGGCCTGGCTGCCGGCAGTATTCTTCGTAGGTAACGCAGCCGTGCTCTTGGGCTTGCAGGGTGAGCCGCAACTTGTTCGTAGCCGCGACCATCCAGGACCTCACCGAACTTGAGTGGGGCGTGATCATCGTGCTCCTCTTCGCGGTTATCATCTCTGCCATGGGGATCCAAGCATTTGAGTTTGAAAACCTACGCCTATGGGAGGGCTACCTGCGATGGCGCCGCCTCGAGGGGGTGGACAAGGCGACGAATCCGAACCTTCCAAAAGCGGCTGTCTGACCTGGATCAGAGAATCGACGATGCAGCAAAGAACAGCATTCGATGATGCGCGTCGGCGGGCGCTCAACCAAGCCGCCACAACAGTTGAGCAGCGCGCCATGTGGAACGTGATGGAAAAGGTAATTCACGGCCGAGATCTCGAAGAGGGGGAGGGCGACATAGCGGATCGCGCGGCTATAGAACTTGACTGGCTGGAGTACGCCGACCCGGTATTGCTCCACGCCTGGACAATCACCGATTTGAAGTTGGCCGAGTTTCCAGACGCGCACCGCGTAATGCCAACACGCTTAGGCAACGTCATGAGGGCAGCGGAAGATCAGGTGACGCTGTCGAGCGATGAGGACCTCGAGGGCTTCATGATCCGCCACCTCGACGAACTTCCCCCGGACCATCACTGCGGAGCACGCTTCGTTCCGGCGCCGCCTAAGATGTACTGCGCGCTGATGTTCGTCTCTGGCCGCACTGGTAGTCCTCAGTGCTGTCTGCTTCTGGGGATTCAGGGAGGACTTGGCGTGGCGCCTTGCCATCCCGACCCTGTACACCGTGGCAGTATGGGTGAGCTACAAGGCCGCGGTTGCGAGTGCGCTGGGCTTCGGCCAAGCACTCAAGGAAGCCGACTCATGGGTCAAGAAGCGGAACGCTGGCTTTCAGGCAGCAGATCCCTACTATCCCACCTCGAAGTCGGTGTGACTGCCTCCATTGCGGTGCCGTGGTCGGGGCAGCGTGGCACACTCCGTCCCTTGAGGGGTAGCCTCCGCAAGCATCCCGGTTCTGGGCACCGGAAGATACCGCCAGGAGGCTGCTTCACCCCTCCAACCCGATTCGGACGTCACGATTGTAAGAATCTCATGTGAGCCATTGGGTGTCTACACGTTCGGCGGCTGGCCCATTCCTCGCCTTGACCGCCGGCCACCCGGTTGGCGGCGCTATGACGCAGGCGGGGATCCTCGCGGCCCTCCGCGCCTGTGGACTCCCTGGTGGGTACTGAGATCGCCCAGTTCGACCAGCCCGATGGGTCCAAAGCGCGGTTTTGCGCAGGGGGTCGGCCCTCGAGCGTGGGGTGGAGCGTACTCAGCACGGCTCAGCGGCGGCAGGACGTGCGCCAACCCGGTTGGCAACATGCCGCTAGCACGGAGGTCGCGGGGGCCGGTCATCGGCCTCGCCGGCGGGCGGATTTCTGAGGGGGTCGGCAGGATGGGCGCCATGGACGAACTGTGGGGGATGCCCATCCAACTCGCGGTCGGCGTCATCGGCTTCATCGGGGTGCTGGTTGGAGCGGCGGCCGCTGCCAGCGCGACGATCTGGGTGGCGCGGTGGCAGTCGCGAGAATCCGTGCGGAATGAGCGCGAACGCGGCTGCACGACGACGTGCTGGAGCTCGAGTTGCAGATTCGGTCGCTGGTCGCCGCGACCCTGACCGGGGAGCCTGTTGGTGCATCTATCGATGGGGTCGACGCGCGTTGTGAGGTCGCGTTGCTTCGGGCCCGATCCGTGTCACCGCGCTTGGCGAAAGAGATCCACGTCAGGAGAGGGACGCTCTGGGCGCGCAGATGAAGGAGGTGCGTCGGTTCCGCGCAGCAGCGGAGCGGGATGACGAGAAGTGGGTGGAGGCTCGTGAGGGCTTGCGCTCCGAGGCTTCCCACTTCCTCGTGGTGATCGAGGAGTGGATCATCGATTCCCTACACCTTCGAGAAGCAGAGCAGTGGAGCCTTCAGGGTGATCTCGTAGCGAGTCATCCCGAGCGTCCCCCATTGCGGGCTCAACCATCTAGCGAATGCTATTGAGCGTGCAGACGTCCACCTGGCGGCCAGCCAGCAGGGAGCGGGCAGGCTCGTTGGCCTGATCGAGGTCTCCGGCATTCTGTCCATAGATCGAGCGCGGATGGGTCAGCGCGGTCGCGTAGCCGCCGGCGTGACGGGTGGAGGTTTGACGCAGGCACGAACAGTCCGGGCATGTCGATGATCGGGCATTGCGGTCCGGCCGAGACGAGTGTGTCGCTCGACGCCGTTGACTAGGCTATGAGCCGCTGGCGGGGCCAATCGGACCGGACGCCAGCGCAGAAGGAGTGCTTATGGTCGATTTGGACCCCTGGTGCGATGCTCTGTACTTCCCGCATGGCCGGCGCAAGCTGGGAGGGGTGCGTTGCCGTCGGAGCTGGGCACCACGGAGATCATTGGTGCGAGGCCGAGGACGAGATGGACTCATAGTTACGGCGCCGCCATGACCGTCTAAATGGCCCGTCCCGAAGTTCACCAAGCCGGTAGTGAAATCCCAGGCGAGCTGCCCACCAGAGGGCGCCGCCCAGCAGCCAGTAGCGAGGCAAAATGGATCGTGCAGAACTGAAGTGCCCGAATCGACGAGCTCATGCGCCAGTACCAGGATGGGGAGATTGACGGCGAGACCTACTCGCGGGAGATGATGGAGTTGACTACGTCCGCACAGGAGTAAGGCCCTCCCGCTCCTGCGGTGCGCAGTATCCGGATCGCACCACTGTGCCGCGATCCGGGCGGTCGACAGGCGGCGAAGAGATGCGCCGCACCCGTGTGGAGCTACGGCTTTCCCGCCGTCTCGCGCAGCGACAGTCGACATCGGTCCGGGAGAACTTGGACCAGGAACGAAGGGAGCGTCGAGATCTTCGCTCCCTGATCGCTGAGGTGGGCGGAGTATCTTGCCCTCCTCATGCGCCGACGCGCTCGTGGCCTGGCGACGAGGTCGCCCAATTGATGGACAGCGGCGAGAAGCCGACCGCGATATTGAACGGGTGATGCAGGCAGCGTGGACGCAACACTCGCCCCCGGATGGCCCTGACTGAGGTCGATCTTGTCTCGCCACTGGCTACCATCAGGTATGAGGCAGGTCGGTCGACCAAGAACGCAGGTGTTACGGGGTGGCAAGTGAGGCGAATCGGGAACGAGCAGAGGGCAATCCGGCCTCGGATCGAAAGCACGCGCCCTCAGGTCGAGCGGACCACCGCATCTTCCTCGGTCGATGAGGGCGACACCCCAGATGTTCAGTCGGACGTCCTTCCGGCGGAAGACCAAGGGCAGGCGTTCGTCTCTGAGTACGCGACCCTCTATGCACACCAGTGGCTGATCCAATCGCGCAGCAAGCCTTCCCGCATTCGTGAGGCCGTGGACGTCCGCGGCGGTACATGCCGGCGCCGCATCCGAGTCGACGTTCGTATTCCAGCGCTTGGCGAAGTCGGATTACCGCCGGACGCGGAGAATGGCGAGTGGGTCATACCCATCTGGCCGATGCGTCGCGGACAACAGCTCTTAACAGATTTTGAAGGAAGAAATTGTAGAGAGGCACCGAACTCGAATCGCTAGCCGTCGTCGAAGCGTCGAATATACGCGGGAGCTTCTCGGCCTTGAGTGGGAGAAACTCAGATCTGAAATCCGAGATGTACCGGGGGATCTCGACCCGTACATGCAAGAGAAAATCCGTGAGATTTGCTCGGAGGATTCGCAGACAGCGCGTGCGGCTGTCGTTTCGTCCTATAGGAGGAACTATAGAACACGTAGCTCCAGATAGTGAAGCGCTGAAGGGGTATTTCGCGAGCGCCGAAGTTTCTCAGCCGGCGATACATCCAATGGATCGCCACCGACGCACAGCCAGGTGACACGGTTACGATCCGCTACGTCTACGAGACCCGATTTGCACCCGAGTACGTCGGCGCCCGGACAGGGTCCTTCTTGGACCTGAACCGCCACTTGGGTACTTTGAGGCGCTGGATTGGGCAAGCGCCAGCTTATTTGGTAATACCAGTGTCACGACTCTATCTAAGCCGCAGTTACCATGTGACCTTCGCCGCCCCGGACGGTTGCTACCTTAGAGTGTTTCAATTCGTTGACCAAGGTCGTAGTGGCACAGTTGCTGAAACGTTCGCGAGGCGAACACACGATTCTGGTATTGATGTGACGGGCGTTGACGAGGCCGGCGGCCAAGTTGGCCACTTGTATACGTGACGACTACAGCAGCTCCGGAACTCTTGGCGTAGCCGTGAGAGCGCGTGTCTCCAGCGCCCGCCCGGGGGCGTTTCAAAGGTGGCCTGGCTGACGTTCGTCACGGCATTAATTGTCCAAGAGGATTCCTCATGTTGGCACCCGGTGTGTTGCTTGGGCAGAATCGGTGGCTAGTCCTAGCGGCTCTTGCGGTTTTCCCGGCATTTCTTTCGGTATGGGCTGGGCCTTCTCTTCAGACCGAGGTGTTGGCCCGGGCGTCCCTCGCTACTCGAGTATCGGCCTTCGCCGTCTGGCCCGTCACGCTCACGGTCGTTGCCACTGCAATTTGGTTCGGCAACGGTGGAGACGAAAGCGGACCGAGTCTACCCTGGATGGTATCCACCGTTCTTTGGGCCGGTGCCGCCCTGATGGCCTTCTGTTCAGTCTGGCTCTGGGCTGAGAGATTTCGAACGTATCGTGACTATCGGTCCCTGCAACGCAATGTCGCCAAGAAATATGGAATGTGAGGATTGACTGATGTCAGGTAATTCGGAGCTCTCGGATGCATGCGCGTCGCGCGATCGAGATGAGTCACGGCAGGGCGCGATGCTTGCCAAGCCTATGAGCGACGCGGATGTCAATCGTGAGTTCAATGAACTGACAATCCAAGTTCTAGGCGAAGTCGCAGAGGGGGACCAAACCGTTCCTCTCAGAGCGCGCTTAGGCAATGAGCCGCGGAGCGGGGCCCTCGTAGTGCCCGATCCTGGCGACCTAGAGCCCCTTCATTACCCCGAGCTTAATGAAAATGAGGAAGGAATGCTTCCCGTATGGGCCAAGCGGGCGCACGCGGCACGGCGAAAATTTGACTCCCAAGTGGACCCTAGGCCCACGGTCCATTCGGACTAGTGAGCTAGGACCTGTTACGAAAGTTGTCTGAGCCAGTGGTCGATGCTGGCGACGTGGACCGTGGCGGCGTAGCGGACGGCGAGTTTGTCGTAGCGGGTGGCGAAGCCGCGGTGGTGTTTGAGGTGGTTGAAGCCGCACTCGACGGCGTCCCGCTCCTTGTAGGTCTCGGGGTCGAACGCTGGTGGTCGTCCGGCGCGGGATCCGCGACGGGCGCGGTTGCCGGCTTGGTCGACCGGGACCGGAATAGAGAGTGCGCTCGGATGGACAGCGTCCCGTGGAGTGGTGGGGTTTCGGGGTATCGGCGGGGCCTGATCGTGTAGGGGGCCATCGGCGTGATTCTCGGTGTGTACCGCCAAGCACGCATCGAAGGAGATCTCACCGATGGCCCTGTCTCAGTCTGCCGTGTCCGAACTGTTGGACGCGTTCCGTGCCGGTGACGGCGTTGATCTGGTCCGTGAGTCGGTCCGGCTGGTGATGCAGGAGTTGATCGAGGTCGAGGCCGCCGAGGTGATCGGCGCCGGCCGCTACGAACGCACCGAGGCGGGTGACCGAGCGCAACGGTTCCCGGCCGCGGCTGATGACCAAGGCCGGGGACATCGAGCTGGCGATCCCGAAGCTGCGGACCGGGTCGTTCTTCCCCTCCGATCCTCGAGCCCCGCCGGCGGATCGACCAGGCGCTGTACGCGGTGATGATGGAGGCCTAGGTCAACGGCGTGTCGACCCGTAGCGTCGACGACCTGGTGGTCGCGCTCGGCGGGACTCGGGATCTCCAAGTCCGAAGTCTCCCGGATCTGCGCCGGGCTCGATGAGGACAGTCGGCCGCGTTCCGCACCCGACGGCTGGACCACACCGAGTTCCCGTACGTGTTCCTGGATGCCACCTACCTCCACGTCCGCACCGGCGGGCCAGGTCGCCTCCAAGGCCGTCGTGGTCGCCACCGGGGTCACCGCGAGGGTCGCCGGGAGATCCTCGGGCCTCGATGTCGGCGACTGCGAGGACGAGGTGTTCTGGCGCAGGGTTCCTCACGCACGCTGAAGAGCCGCGGCCTGGCCGGGGTGCGGCTGGTGATCTCCGATCAGCACGCCGGCCTGGTCGCCGCGATCGGACGCTGCTTCCAAGGCGCGGCGCACCAGCGCTGCCGGGTCCACTTCGCCCGCAACCTGCTCGCCATGGTGCCGAAGTCCCAGCAGGACATGGTCGCGGCGGTGTTCCGCACGATCTTCGCCCAACCCGACCCCGACACCGTGGCCGCCAGCTGGGACACAGGTCCGCGACCAGCTCGCCGCCCGCTTCCCCAAGATCGGGCCGCTGATGGACGACGCCAAAGCCGAAGTGCTGGCCTTCGCCGCGTTCCCCCGGGTCCACTGGCGCAAGATCTGGTCCACCAACCCGCTGGAGCGGCTCAACAAGGAGATCAAACGCCGTGCCCGCGTCGTCGGCATCTTCCCCAACGAAGCCTCCGTCATCCGCCTCGTCGGCGCCGATCCTCGCCGACACCCACGACGAATGGACCACCGACGAACGCCGCTACCTCTCCGAAGGATCCATGGCCAAGATCGGCGCAAAGGACGAAACTGAAACCGTCGCCCTCACCGAGCGCGACCGGTAGGCATCGGATGACCTCAAAGCCCACCACTCCACGGGACTCTTTCCTCGGATGCCGTGCCGGGACCAGCCAGGTGCGGTTCACAGTGGGCGAAGTGGGTCAGGTGCCCAGACTCGGGCTGGTTCCTCGTAGCGGAGCATCTGTAGGGCCCGACGGGTTGGGTCAAGGGTGGCCGCAGGCCATCACGGAGTGACGCCGTAGGCGCCCTTGACGCGTTCCGGCGGGCCCGGATGATGGGGAGCGGGGGAGCCAGCCCTTCCATCGCCGGCGCCGATGACGTGCCCCAGCACCCCTGGTCTTCCAAGGCTTCGTAAAGGTTTCGGCTTCTTCTTGAACGAGCAGTCCGCGGTTTGGCGGACTGGACGTCGGAGGGCTCTCCGGTCCTCTGCCGTTCGATCAAGGGGACACCATGAACGAGTTCGCGGCGCTCGCCAGCGCCACCGGCGACACAGCCAACCTGCAGGCGTGGATCAAGGACAACATCATCCCGCTGCTCCTGCTCCTCATCGCGGTCATGCTCTTCGTCTTCGCCCAGCGCGGGGACAACGCCAAGGCCATGCGCGTCGTCGCCGGCGTCGTCATCGCCCTCGCCGTCCTCGGCGTGGCCACCACCGGCCGGGCCGACGACGTCGGCACCTGGCTCGCCTCGCTCGTCACGGGCTGAGCCATGCGCCTCCCCGTCGACGACGAGATCTACAACGTCAACGCGGTCTGGCTCGGCCCTCCGGGCAAGACCCTCCCGTTCCGCGCCCGCTACGTCGCCTACGGCGTCGGCGCAGCGGTCTTCGTCCTCCTGCAGATCATCGAGCGCCGGCTCGGGATCGGTCTCGGGTTCTTCGCCCTGGCCTACACGCTCCTGGTCACCGTCGGCGTCACGAAGCTGATCCTGCGCGTGGTCGACCACGACCGCCCGCTCGGCGCGGTCCTGCGAGGGCTGGCCAACGAGGTCAACGCACCGCGCCTACAGACGCGGGGCACGGCCTCCACCATCCGTCCGGCCCGGGTCCGCGCCGTCCCTTCGCGCCCGGGCCGGACCCGACGTCGGGGACGCCACGCCGCCACCGCGGTTGCCAGCGACGGGGACACGCCATGAGCAGCCGAGGCCTGTCCCTGAGACGCATCACCGGGCACTGCACCGTGGCCGGCGACCGGGTCACCGCCTGGTACCAGCTCGCGCCGCAGGGCTGGTCGTTCCGGCCGGACGGTGCCCGCGAGCGGCTCATCGTCGACACCGCCGATGCCCTCGCCCAGCTGAGCAAGCGGAACCTCCACCTGCGGGTGACGACCCGGCCCTACCCGGTCTCGAGGTGGGCGCAGGCGCACGACGCGAACGCACCCGCTCCGCTGCCGGGGTGGCCCGAGCACCTCATCCGCGACCAGATGCACCTCGCCAGCCGCAGCATGGCCGACAAGGAGGTCTACCTCGGCGTCGACCTGGGCGCCTCGCGGCGGATGCTCCACCTCCTGAGCGGGTTCGCCGGCAGGGTCGCCGACCGCGAGGTCGCCGCGATGGCCAAACCCATCCGCGAGGTGGACGAGCTGCTCCGCCACCCGGGCTTCGACGGGACCCCCGCCACCCCGCGACAGCTCGAGTGGCTGCTCCACCGCTCCTGCTCACTCGGCCTCCCAGCGCCCGTGACGCTCGGAGCCGCCGAGGACCCCGAGTGGGAGCGCGACGACCTGCACGAGTTCACCGACCACGTCACCTGGACCGCCGTGCCCTACGGGCGGACCATCGCCATCCGTGGTGAGGCGGACGGCAACGAGGTCCAGCGCCACGTCTGCGTGCTCTCGGTGGGCCGGATGACCGACCTCGAGATCCCGCCCGGCGTCCCGTGGATCCAGCGCACCGACCAGCTGCCGTTCCCGGTCGAGTGGTCGGCCCGGGTGACGATCGAGGACGCCGGCCGCGTCGGGATGGCGATGCGGCGCAACATCCAGCGCATCCGCTCGCAGAAGGAGCACTACGAGCACGAGCACGCCGAGCCGGCCCCCGGCGCGCTCGACCGCCAGGCCTCCAAGGCCCTGGTGGTGGAGGACGAGCTCTCGACCGGCCTGTCCGGCCTGAGCACCCGCACCTCCGGCTGGTACCGCATCGCCGTGTCGGGCGCCTCGGAGGAGGAGGCCCTCGACCGGGCCACCGCCGTGCGGCAGCTCTTCGCGCCACAGGTCACCATCTCGCGGCCTGCCGACCAGTACGCCGTGGCCCGGGAGTTCATCCCGGGAGAACGGCTCGGGACGACGGCCTACAAGCGGCGCATGCCGGTGACCACGCTGGCGGCCGCCGTCCCGACGGCCACCGCCAAGGTCGGCGACCGCGTCGGGATCCACCTGGGCGAGACGTCCGGCACGTCCTCCCGGGTCGTCACCTGGGAGCCGTGGGCCGCGACCGAGCAGGCCGAGGAGTCCGGGCTCGCCGTCATCTGCGCCGGGCTGGGCGGAGGCAAGTCGACCGCCGGCGGCAACATCATCTACCGCACCGTGATGCAGGGCGTCTCGTGGACGGTCCTCGACCCGTCCGGCCGGCTGACCGCCCTGTGCCGGCTGCCGCAGCTGGCTGCCGTCTCCCAGGCCGTCGACCTGCTCGACGCCGCCCCCGGTGCGCTGTGCACCTACCGGGTCATCGCCGAGCCCCGACGGGAGCACTACGCCAGCGACAGCGAGTGGCGCATCGCCCAAGAGGGCGCGGCGGACACCCGGCGGCTGCTCACCAGCAGCGTCCTGCGCTCGATCCTGCCGCGGCAGATGCAGGACCACGTGCTCACCGAGGTGGCGCTGATGCGGGCCGTCGGTGCCGTCTCGGCCACGACGACCTCGAGCCTGGCCGACGTCGTGACCGCACTGGGCCGCGTCGAAGGCGACCCCGAGCTGCGGCGTCACGCCGGCTACATGCACGACTTCCTCACCGAGGCCGCACGCACCAGCCACGGCCGGCTCCTCTTCCCGCCGGGGTACCGGAACGACTACGGAGCCGACGAGAAGCTCCTCACGGTCTACTCCCTGCGTGGGCTCACGTTCCCCGACGAGCAGGCCAAGGGCAGCGAGGACCTCGACGAGCGGCTGAGCATGTGCGTGCTCTACCTCGCCGCGTGGCTGGCCCAACGCGGGATGTACCTCGGCGACACACACGCCCGCAAGGGCATCTTCATCGACGAGGCCTGGGCCCTCTCGACCTTCACGACGGGGCGCCGCTTCATCGAGCGCGCCGGCCGGGACAGCCGCAAGCACAACACCCGCGTGCTGATGGCCAGCCAGAACCCCTCCGACCTGCTCCGCCTCGACCTGGCGAACCTCGTGTCGGCCGCGTTCATCGGGCGGCTCACCGACGAGACCGCCCAGCAGGACGCGCTGCGGTTCATCCCCGGCATCCAGCCGGGCCAGGGGTACGAGGCGATCTTCGAGTCGCTCTCACGGCCGACCGCGGCCGGACGCCGAGGAGCGCGCGAGTTCGTCTTCAGCGACGGGGCCGGAGGGGTCGAGCGGATCAGGATGGACCTCTCGGCGCACCCCGAGGTCCTCGAAGCTCTGGACACGACGGCCGACCCGACCAAGACGCGCGCGTACGGCAGCGGGCACCCATCGATGGTGGCCGTTGCCGGTGGCGTCAATGGCGTTGTGCGAGAGAGCGCCTGACATGAGAGCCATGGTGAGGCTCGCGTGCCTGGTGGGGATCGCGATGGCCCTGGGCATCGTGGGAGTGGTCGCAGCGCCCACCAGCGCGACAGCGTCGCAGGCTGGGCTGGCCGCCGTCCTCACAGCTCCGAGCATCCCCGGCATCCCGGACTGCAAGGACGCGCCCGTGCCGGAGCGTCCCGGCAGCGGCCTGGCGGGGGCTCTCGACCCCGAGCCGGACCCACTGCCTCCCGCGGCTGACCCCTTCGTCCCGAACCCGACGACGAGCGTCTACGACCAGTACGGCTACGCCGGCCTGACCTGGCACACGTACGACCTGGGCTGCGGCGGGTCCGTGCGCGATCCCGCAGCAGCCACGGACACGATGATCGGCAACGTCCTGCTCTCGACCGCCGTGTGGCTGACCGCAGCGACGAACGGGCTGCACAACAACGTGGCCGACCCAGCCTCCTACATGAGGCCCTTGGACCAGGTCGTCGCCACCGTGACGGCCCGACTGCACGAGGCGATCTGGAGCCCGTGGGGCGCCGTGGCAGTCCTGGGTGTCGCGGCCCTCCTGCTCTTCCAGGCGATGCGCGGGCACTTCCCCGCGGTCGTCGCGGGTGCGGGGTGGGCCGCGCTGGTGCTCGCCGTCGTGGCCGCCATCACGCAGTACCCATCCCGGGCGAGCGGGTTCTTCGACGACACCATCACCTCGAGCATCGGCTCCATCCAGGCTCACACCGCGGGTGTCGACTCATCCACCCAGCCCGGGCAGTCGAGCGCCCGGGCGCAGGGCGCACTCACGGTCGACCGCGTGCTCTACGACGCCTGGCTGCGCGGGCAGCTCGGGGCATCCGACTCGCCCGCGGCCGAGCGCTGGGGCCCGGCGCTGTTCCGAGCCAGCGCCGTGAGCTGGGCCGAGTCGGCCGCGGCCACGACACCGGACGCGATGAACGAGCTCACCGACGAGAAGGCGCGTCAGTGGAAGGAAACCGCCGACGAGATCGCCGCGCAGGACCCCGCCACGTACGCGGTGCTGCAGGGCAAGGCCGGTGGCCGGATGGGCAACGGAGTGATGGCGCTGTTCGGCGCAGTGTTCGTCGACCTCTTCAGGGTGGTTGCCGACGTGTTCCTCCTGGCCGGTCTCGTCATGCTGCGGCTGCTCGTGATGTTCCTGCCGGCTGCCGCGGTGATCGGGGTCTTCGCGCCCCTGTCCGGGGTCGTGAAGCAGATGGCCAACATCGCCGGGGCGGCCGTCGTCAACGTCGTCGCGTTCTCGGCGGGCTCGGTCGTCTACACCGCGGCGATCTCGGCGGTCCTGAGCACGGCGGAAGGCACCGGGATGGGGATCATGGCCCTGGTCCTCTGCCTGGTCATCACACTCGCAGCGTTCGTGCTCATGGCCCCACTGCTGTCGTTCACACGGATCTTCGGCCACTCCGGCCGGCGGATGCGGCGCCATCGTCTCGGGCGGCAGCTCACGCGCTATGTCGTGACCCGGCAGGGCGTCAACGACGGCACCAAGCGGGCCATCGAGGACGGGGAGGAGAAGGCGCCTGTTGCCACGGTCCCAGAGGAGGGCGGTGGGCATCGTCGCGCCGATGCGACGCCTCGGGCAGAGACCTTCTCGCGAGACCGGGTGGTCTGGGACGTGACCAGCGACGGTGGTCTGACCCGGGACACGGTCGTGGCCGCTTCACGCCTCGAGCCCGGGAGCGAGCCGTCACGAACGGCGTCGTCGAGCGGCCCAATGGTCGGCAGCCGGCCGGCTCCCCATGTCCCCTCTGGAGACAACGTGACACGAAGAGGGATGTCCGACGTCGAAGCGGACCGGGGCCGGGTGCCTGACCGCCTGCTCGGTGGTGGAGTGGGCACCCCGCCGGAGTCGGGAGACGGAGTCGTCGAGGGCCGCGTGCTTCGGGACTCACTCGATCGCGTTCGACCCCACGCGGTTGCTTCTCCTCATGACGGCAACGACCTGGTCGGCGCGTCCGGCGTCGGGTACTTCGTCTACGACCCTCGGACCGGCGCGATGCTGCACCAGGCTCCTGAGGCTCACGGCCGAGGCGCGGAGGCATCGTGAACGGCTTCCGGGAGGCGGGATGGCGCTGGCCCCTGTGGTCCTGGCGCAACCTTGCCATCACGGCATTCGTGGTGGCTCTGCTTCTGGCCGCCCTCGGGCGCCTCACAGCAGAGGGGGCGCCGAGACCAGATGCGAGTCAGGCGACCGCAGCGACGAGCGTCGCCCGCCTGGCGGTCCCCGGCAGCACTCCCGCGCCGTCGGCATCCTTGGGCTCTGCGACGCCAGAGGTCGTCCCCGTCGCAGGCGAGGCGCCAGAAGACGTCGCCGTCGCGTTCGTCAAGGCGTGGGCGCGACCCGACGCCGAGGTGGAGGAATGGAGGGCGGCCTGCCAAGCCCTCTCGACGGGCACGTTCGCGTAGGCCTTGGAGGCGGTGCGTTCAGCCAGCGTGCCGGCGTCCCGCGTGCTGGGAGCCAGCGAGATCCTGGAGCGCAGTAGCCGCCGTGCGGTGGTACGAGTGCCCACGGATGGCGGGGCCGTGCACGTCGAACTTGAGCGGGCGGCAGAGGGCTGGCTCGTCGCCGGCATCGAGCCCGAGGGGCTTTCTCCCTCCGCGTCAGGCCCGGTGGGCTGACCGTGGACCCCGTGACGGCGCTCGCGGCCGCGGAGCTGAAGAGGCGGATCTGGCGGGTGATCGCGCGTGTGCTGGCGGTCGTGGCTCCCGTCGTGCTGGTCGGCGGTCTCGCGATGGCGGTCTTCACCTCGTCGCTGTTCGCCAGCGACTCGACCGGCGACGACCTGACGGCCGCCGTGGGCTGCACGCTGGTCTCGCGGCCGTCGTCGGTCGAGGTCGGGTCGTTGGATGCCGAGCAGCTGGCGAACGCCCAGACGATCATCGCCGTCGGTCGCCAACTCGGGGTGCCGTCGAGGGGCTGGGTGATCGCGCTGAGCACGGCACTCCAGGAGTCGACGCTGCGCAACCTGCCCTACGGCGACCGCGACTCCATCGGGCTGTTCCAGCAGCGCGACGCCTGGGGAAGCCGAGCCGATCGCCTGGACCCCGCGACGTCGTCGCGGATGTTCTTCGTCGGTGGCCGAGGCGGCCAGCCAGGCCTGTTGTCCATTCCGGGCTACCTCAGCCTGCCGGTGAGCCAGGCGGCACAGGCCGTGCAGGTGAGCGCGTTCCCGACCGCGTACGCGCGCTGGGAGGAGCTCGCTCGTCAGCTGGCAGGCAACCCGAGCATCTCTGCAGCGGCTTGCGCGTCAGGTGTTGGTGAGGGCACCGGCGGCAAAGTGGTGGAGGCGGCGCTTTCTCAGGTCGGTGTTCCGTACTCCTGGGGCGGAGGCACGCTGAGCGGCCCCGGTCGTGGGTTCGGAAGCGGCGCTGCCACCGTGGGTTTCGACTGCTCGAGCCTCACGCGCTACGTGTGGTTTCAGGCCGCAGGAGTCACCCTTCCGCGCGTTGCCAGCGACCAAGCCGCCGCGGTGGTCCGCGTCCCTCTCGCGGAGGTGAGAGCGGGCGACCTCCTCTTCTTCCACGATCCCCGCGACGGGCCCGGAGTGTTCCACCACGTCGGCATCTACGACGGACGCGGCAACATCATCCACGCACCCTCAGCCGGGCGCACCGTCGAGGTGAAGCCCATCGACCTCACGGTTGCCCGCCCATGGGGCGATGACGTCGTCGCGGGCCGGCCGGGTGCTTCGGTCTGATCCAGACCCGAGTCCGTGCCCGGGCCAGGCGCACCACGTAGCGTGGGGTGATGCGGACGGATGACGCGCGGCAGCTCGCTGAGGAGTGCCTGGCCGCTACCCACCCGCAGCGGTGGCGTCACGTCGAGGGGGTGGCCGCACGAGCCGTCCAGGTGCGAGGCCGTGCGGAACGACGACCCGGTCGTGGCCGCCGCATGGCTCCACGATGTCGGGTACAGCCCGGCGCTGCAGGACACGGGGCTGCATGCGCTCGATGGAGCTGTCTTCCTGGCGGGCCGAGGTGTGGAGCCCCTCGTCGTGTCGCTCGTCGCCTTCCACACCGGCGCGGAGTTCGAGGCGGAGGAGCGAGGGCTGCTTGAGGCGCTGAGTCGACTTCGACAGGCCCCCGCAGGAGCTGCTGGATGCGCTGATCCTGTGTGACCTCACGGTGTCACCGACCGGTGAAGACGTGGCTGTGCCAGCGCGGATCGACGAGATCGTCGCCCGCTACCCAGGGACCCACCCGGTCCACCGCGCAGTCCTTCGGTCCTCGGGGTATCTCCGGGCCTGTTGTGAGCGAGCTGCCGTGCTGGTGTCAGCCGAGGAACGGGGTGTCTCGGTCTTCTAGGGCGTGCTGGATGCGCATGCGCATCGACGGGTGCATGTCCAGCTCGCCGAGGTCCTGTGGGTCTACCCACTCGACTTCGCTGCTCTCGTTGCTTGTGCGCGCCTCTCCGCCCATCAGCCGGGCGCTGAAGGCGATCGAGAACTGCTGTCGCACTTCGCCATCGTCGTACGCCATCACGTGCCGAGGGTTCGTGTAGGTGCCGGTGATGGTCTCGACCTCGACGTCGTAGCCGGTCTCCTCCTTCACCTCGCGCACGACGGCGTCGACGATGGACTCACCGATCTCGTGGCCTCCGCCCGGAAGGGCCCAGAGGTTGTTGTCGGTCTTGTGGATCAAGAGGACACGCCCCCGCTCATCGCGGACGATGGCGACGACGGAGGGCACGACGCTGTTCGCAGCCGGCGCGTCTGGGTCATCGACGTAGTCGATCCTCGCCATCCTGCGACGATAGCGCCCGCCCGGCTGCCGGACCCGTTCAGCGGCTGGACGTTGCGCGGGCTCCTCGCCGTCTCGCTTCCCACTTCGTCCAACGCTAGTTGCCACTGTCCAGTGCCTCCCTAGGCCGAAGCCAGCGGTGACTTCCACGCGATGTGCTGACGAAGATCTGTCGACCTGCGCCTACGGTGGCGTGGCGGAGAACGCCGACTGGGAGGGACCGCCGTGGCCATAATCAACGAGATCCGGGTTGAAAACTTTCGATCGATGAGACTCAATGACTCTTAAGAACATCTCTGACTACCAGCCGATCCTAGGCCTGGATAGCGCTGGCGAGTCTGCAACCTGCTGCCGAGCCATGAAGCTCTTCTTCTCACGGGATCGATCGATGAAGGAGTGGCTGCGCGGATCAGTCCGGATCGGGACTGCGGTGATTTCGGCGTACAAAAGGGCAGGAGAATTTCGGTAGGGTTGTCGTTTGCCTTGAACGGGGACATGAAGTATCCAAGGCAAGAAGCGTTCATCGAGAAGCATGGCATCCTCGAAGTTCTCGCTATTCGCCAGTCCTGGTCTCTCGAGGACTCGCAAACGCGCTCTATGACACGTGTACTGGAATTTGGCCCGGATCTGGACGCCCTGCAAGTGGCTTCGGACCCCTGGGACACCGCGAACCTCAAGGCCTTTCTGCCGGGCCGTGGAGTTCAGGTACGTCCCCAACCATGCGCGGCCATCGGAATTGATCAAGCAGTACGTTGCGCCCCTGCGTGGCGCTCTAGTCAGTCGGCTGCAGAAAACAAAAGAGTATAAATCGGGCGATGTCAGCGATCTTCTACTGGCGATGTCGCGGCTAGCCGATCGCTCTTCAGCGATGTATCGGACGCAGTAACGGATGGCATTCGTGGGCTGACGTTGAAGTCTGACCTCCCAAGCGACTTTGCAGACCTTGCGTTCGATCTTGCGGTTAGGTCCATCGGATTCCGCACGCTGGGCACGCGCAGGACCCCGAACTCGAAGGAGCCGGGACGCGGCAGATTCATGTTTCTTCACCTGCTCGATCTGGCGGATCGGACGGCTGCGTGGCGCCGGCTTTGGCTGGCTGCAGGGTCATGTGTGGGCGATGGAGGAGCAGCGAATCCTCCTCACTGCAGGACTGCGACAGCGGTTTGCGACTGACCTCCTGTCATACCAGTTCCGGACTCGCGCCGTCAGGTGTTCGTAACAACTTCACCAGGACGGAGTTCAGTGAGGGTTGGTGAGAGTGCTTGCTCGCCAGATCTACAGGAACGGGTCCCGTTTTCGAGCGCATGCAGGCAAAGTTGGCGCTCTCTGAATCGACCAGAATGGCCATCACTGCCTATCGGCACCCATTGCTGCAGTATCCCGACCAGCCACTGGTTATGGTAGAGGGTAAGTTACGCGGACTATCTGAAGGCGGCCTTATCGGTAACAAATATCAAGCCTCGCTGGCGCCTGGCGGATCCGGAACGAGCTGACTGAGTGAGGATGCGGGCGGCGATACGTTTAAGGCGTATCTTCGCTACAATGCCGCTGCGATTGCATCACGACCTGAGGCTGCTCCAATCCTTGTCGTTGCCGCGACTGGGAGACTAGGGATGTGAATGCGTATAAGAACCATCTTAAAGGGCACCCTCACTCCACCGCCGTGGTCATGCCAGAATCCATGTGCAACCCATCGCTGGAAAGGGTTGGGCGGGCATCGAGCGCTACCTTCCTGAAGATTTCATTGAGACACTGGTGCCCCCTGGCGATCTTCTTCGGCGTGGTGACGGTCTGATCGAGCCCGACAAGGCCAAGCTTGCTGGCCACAAGCAAGCGCTTGCGCGCGCGTAGACCATCGGCGTATCCGTCGCCCTTCTTGGTGGATTTGGTCACGTGGATTGACGAGCAAGTGAATGCGTTGTTGAAAGACATTCCCACAAATGCCTTCCTTTAGAGGTTCTGAGATTCGGCTCTTGCTACGACCGCTCCTGACGTCCACTCTTGTCTAACCGACTGCAGGCCTGCGCCAAGTCAGAGAGCTCATCGTTCCGCCGCCCCCCACGCACGTTCGAACGACTTCAGGTGATGGTCGAAGAGACGACCGCCCACGAGCCGTCTGATGTGCAGTACCGGCGAGTGGTTGGCCGGCGCACCGAGCAAGTGGTGGTTGGCCATCAGGTCGTCGTCGAAGCGGAACATCGAGCAGTACAGGGTCGAGGCGTGAGCGCGTGCCTCGATGCCCGGCTCGGGAAGGACCTGCTCGAGGTACTTCCATGTCAACCGGCACCTCTCGGCGAGTGACGCTCCGATGCCTTCCTCATCGCCTCGAATCTGGACGGCGGTCGAGTCGGGGTCACCAAAGGCGAGTCGGACGCGGACCCCGGCCCGGGCCTTGCCGATGAGGATCTCGTCCAGGTCGGGCAACGTGTCATGGAGGAAGCTCGCAGCAAAGGCCAGGATGTCGATCGACTCATGGGCCGCCTCGAAGAGGCTGTGCCACAGCGGGGCCGGGATGGATCCCCGGTTGGGGTAGACGGTGAGGACCTCCGCTTGGCTTGCGCCGGCCGAGGTCGTGCTCGCTGAACGCGTCGGGCCACAGGTAGCTCTCGTCCTGGGTCAGCGCCGACGCGACACGCTGTCGGTTCGAGCGATGCGGCACCCGCCCGTTGGCGATCCAACGCTCCACGGTCTTCGGGTCGACCTCGATGCGCGCACCCAGGTCGGCCGTCGTCATGCCCGCGGAGGCGAGTGCACTTCTGAGTCTGTCGTTGGCCATGACCGCTCCCAAGGACGTTCTGGACGTCTCCTCGAATGTAGGACGTCCTGAGACGTCCCGCGAGGGGGTACCGGCGTCCTGTGGATAACGGTCTTCTGGATGAAGCCAAATCGGCTATCCAGTCCTGAGAAGGGAAAGACCATGGCCATCGCCACGACGCTTCAAGATCTCGCACCACGAGGTGTTCCCCCAGGGCGCGTTCATCGTCGCGCCCGTCGCCGCCGGTGCTGGACTTCGACCAGTCCACCCGCGACGTCAAGGTGCAGCAGGTCGACAAGGACACCGGCGAGCTCATCTGGTCCATCGACGTCCTCGACGCCGACCCGGAGGCGCCGCGCAAGTCGAAGACGGTGAGCGTGAAGATCCTCGCGAAGGTGCAGCCCGTGCCGCCCTCGAACGACGGCAGCTCGCCCTTCACCCCCGTCGAGTTCGACGGCCTGACCGCGCTGGCGTACATCGACGACAACGGCAACCGGCCGAGGATCGCCTGGTCCTACCGCGCGGTCGCGATGCACGCCCCCGGCAAGGCAGGTGCCGCACGCTCCACCGCGGCCGGCGAGGGTCGGGCGGCGTGAGATGCGGGCCGTCGACACGGTCGCCTGGACGGAGACCCTCGGGGTGGGCCGCAAGGAGCTGCCCTGGGCGCTGAAGGGCAAGTCGCGCCAGATCGCCGACCTGTACGAGGAGGTGTCGCGGCTGCGCGCCGCTCTTGTCGGCGGGTCCGGACGAGGAGCTGTGCATGATGCTCGCCGCAGCGTCCCGGTCCCTCGCCACGGCGGGAGTGCGACTCGCTGAAACCCTGTCGGACCTGAACCGGAGCGCGTGATGCGCACGGGCACGCCGTTGGAGTGGTCACGGTTGCTCGGCGTGGGGCCGGACGACCTGCCGGCGCAGACCCGCTACCTCGTCCGAGGGTTCGAGGCGCTGGACCAGGCGACCATCCAGCTCCGGACCGTCCTCCACGGGTGTCCCGACCCGGAGCTCTCCGAGGCGCTGCTGCAGCTCGAACGCTGCATTCGGGACGTCGTCGCACTCCTGCGGGACCTGCACCTGCGACGTCGTTCGGGAGCTGTCATGAGGGAGCGTCCTCGCGAGGTCTACCTCGCCCCCGACGACCCGCTGTCGATGATCCTCGAGGCGGTCTGTGCGGATGGCCTGGCTCGTGCTGCGCGGGGTGTGGGCACTGGCCGTCGCCGCCGCCCGCAACCTCTCGGTTGCCCTCGCGGTCTGCTGCATCGGCGGCCTCGGCTGGTGGCTGGGAGCGCGGGGTCGGGGTCGCCCTGACGGTGATCGCTCGTGGCCGGACTCGTCGGCTGGCGGTTCGTGGCTCCCTCGACCTTCGCGCAGCTGGCTGCCCCTCGCCTGTCGCCAGCTCTGGCGCGCCCCGGTGTACCGGATGCGATGGCACCGGGTCGCGCTCCGATGCGGACTCGTGGTCCAGACGCATGGCGTGCCCTTCGGTGACGGGCCGGGCCGGGAGCGGATTCCTCGCCTCCTGCGGGTGACCTCGTCCGCATCCGGTCTGGATCGGCTGCTGCTCCGTCTCCCTGTCGGGCTGACGCCTGATGATGTGGCGGCCCGAGCGGAAGCGGTGGGTCTGGCGTTCCGCGTTGCCGACACCCGCGTCGTCACCGCACGACCGGGACGCGTCTGGTTGGAGCTCCGCCGACGTGACCCGCTGGCCGAGGTGGTCCACCCCTCCCCACCCGGGGAGGTTGCCCTGCGTGGTGTCCCCGTCGGGCTCGGGGATGACGCCAAGCCGTGGCGGTTCCGCGTCGAGGGCACCCACGCCCTCATCGCCGGCGCGACCGGGGCCGGCAAGGGGTCGGTCCTGTGGAGCCTGGTCAACGGGTTGTCACCGGCGATCCGGGACGGCTGGGTGCAGGTGTGGGCCTTGGACCCCAAGGGCGGCATGGAGCTGGGTCTGGGTCGAGGCGCCTTCGCGCGCTTCGAAGGCGGTGTTCCTGAGGCGATGTGCGACCTGCTCGAGGAGGCTGTCGACCTCAAGACGCGCCGGAGCCTCGACCTGGCGATGCGCGGCGAGCGGCTGCACCAGCCGTCGGTGGACAGCCCGCACGTCGTGATCGTCGTCGACGAGCTCGCGACGCTCAGCGCCTTCGCCGAACGGACCGTCGTCCGCCGGATCGAGCACGCACTCGGCCTGCTCCTCACCCAAGGCCGTGCCGTCGGCATCACGGTCATCGCCGCCGTCCAGGACCCCGGCAAGGACGTCGTCAGCTGGCGCGACCTCTTCCCCACCCGGATCGCGATGCGCCTGGACAACCCGATCCAGGTCGACATGGTCCTCGGCGACGGGGCACGCGAGAGGGGAGCGCAGGCGGACCACATCTCCGAGCTCACCCCGGGGTGGCCTACGTCCGCGTCGAGGGAAGCCGTGACGTGCGCCGGGTCCGCGCCGCGTACCTCACCGATGACGACGTCCTGGCGCTCTCGACGTCGCTGATGGACGGCACGAGCGAAGCGCGAGGCACACGAGCAGGTCGAGAACACGGACGGAGAAGCAGCATGAGCGACAACGTCATCGAGGCACACCGGGTCGCGTACCGAGCGTTCGGTGCTCCCGCTGCACGTACGTGCGGACCACGCCCTCTGTCATGAAGGAGCTCGACGGCATCCGTTGGCGGTCTCCGGGGACGGTGCGCGGCGACACCAGCCGACGCCTGGTTCATGGACCTCCGTACCCCGGCGGCGCGAGCGGCCCGGCGGACCTGCGTCTCGTGCCCGGTCCGAACGCCGCTGCCTGCTCGGCGGCGCTGCTCTACGGCGAGGAGTACGGCATCTGGGGCGGGCTCGACCCCGAGCAGCGGCTGGTGCTCGACGCCCGGCTGCAGCGTGGCGAGACCCTGCGGGTCCGTCGTGCGCTCGGCGATCGAGGTGCCCGTGATGAGGGATCTCGATGAGGCCGTCTGAGGCCCCGCTGACGCCGTGCAGGAGTACGCGGTCAAGGAGCGCGTCTGCATCCGTCCTCTGCTGCGTCGGGTGATGGACCGGGAGACCGGAGAGGCGGCGCTCGTCGCGCTGCCCTGCCAGTCCACCCGGGAGTCCCGATGCCCGTCCTGTGCGGCCCGGGCCCGCACCCTGCGGATGCACCAGTGCATGGCGGGCTGGCACCTGGAGGAGGAGCCGGAACTCAGGACGCCGACGGCGGACTGGTGAGAAGGCGGAACCCGGTCCAGAGCTGAGGACGGAGGCCGAGCGCGCTCGCTCGACTCGGCGGCGCAGTGACGCACCGGATCTGCCACGCCGGCCTCAGGAGGACCGCACGATCGGCCGGGTCTTCGAGGCTCCGGATGGGCAGACCTACCGGCCGTCGATGTTCATCACCCTCACCCTGCCCGGGTACGGAGCGGATCGTCCCGGGCACGGGGACGCCGCGGAACTGGCGCGAGTACGACTACCGCCGGGCCGCCCTCGACGCCCTGCACTTCCCGCGGCTGCTCGACCGCTGGTTCCAGAACCTCCGCCGATGCGCCGGCTACAAGGTGCAGTACTTCGGCGCCGTCGAGGGGCAGCGCCGGCTCGCGCCGCACTTCCACGTCGCCGTCCGTGGGGCGATCCCCCGGGCGATCGATCAGGGAGGTCACCCGGGCGACGTACCACCAGATCTGGTGGCCGCAGATGACGCACTCCGAAGTACGTCGACGAGCTGCCGGTGTGGGACGGCGTCGACTACCTCGACCCGTCACCGGGCAGCCGCTTCCAGACCTGGGCCGCGGCGTTGGCGGCCCTGGACCTCGACGAGGACGCCCGGCCAGCGCACGTGCTGCGCTTCGGCCGCGAGCTCGACGTCCAAGGACTGCTCGCGGGATCGCCGGACGCCGACCGGTCGGTCCGCTACCTCACGAAGTACCTGACCAAGGCGGTGGGGGAGACGTACTCCGGCGACGCGGACGCGGCCTACGAGGCGCACATCGACCGACTGCACGAGGAGGTCCGGTGGCTGCCGTGCTCCCCGGACTGCGCCAACTGGCTCCGCTTCGGAGTCCAGCCGCGGAAGGTCGGGCCCGGTCTCGTGCCCGGGCGTTGCCCGAGCAAGGCCCACGACCGGGAGCACCTCGGCGTCGGCGGACGACGCGTCCTGGTCTCCCGCGGGTGGTCGGGCAAGACACTCGCCGACCACAAGGCCGACCGAGCCGCAGTGGTGCGCGAGGCGTTGGAGGCCGCGGGGATCGAGGTCGAGTCGGCCCGTCGGATGGCCGCGGAGGTCGAGGCCGTCGGACGGTGACGGCCGGTTCGTGTGGTCCGCCGTCGTCTGCCACGGAGGGACGTCCGCCTCCGTGCTCATGGAGACGGTCATCGAGCGGCGCCGGTGGCGCGAGCAGTACGAGTACGCCAAGGCCTTCACCGGCGCCGATCCGCCTGTGGATGGTTGTTCGGCAACTCGCGACCCGATGCGCCGTGAGGGCAGCCGGATGAACGGCCAGGCGCTCGCCGAGGACCGCCTCTGGAGCGTCGAGGACGCGAGCTACTACCTCGGAGTGCCGATCCAGACCCTCTACTCGTGGCGGGGCCAGGGAGTCGGACCTCCGGCACGCCGCGTGGGGCGCCGGCTGCGTTACCGACCCGAGGACGTCAAGGCCTGGGTGGCCGGCCTGTCGACGAACGTCGCGTCATGAGACGGCTCGGCATCGGTGAGTACGGCGAGATCACCTACGAGTCACGCGGCCGGAGCACGCGGGCGACGGTCTTCTACCGGGACCATTCCGGTCGCCGCCGGCGACTGCGACGTGACGCGCCGACGCGCGCTGCGGCTCGCCGAGCCGTGATGAAGGACCTGAACGAGCTGCTCGCCGGCAGCGAACTCGACAGGCGTGACCGCAGCGCTTCCGCTGGCCAAGGCGGCCGCTGCGTGGCTGCAGACCGTCGAGGACCGGGTGGAGCGTGGGACGAGGAGCCCGACGACGCTGGACCTCTACCGGCACGCCGTCGAGCGGCACGTCGATCCCGAACCTCGGGGAGCTTCTGCTGTCGGAGACCACGACAGCCCGGCTCGACCGGTTCCTGCAGGGCATCCTGCGAACGAAGGGCTACTCGACCGCGAAGCTCTGCCGCACGATCCTGTCCGGGATCTGCGGCTGGGCTGTCCGACAGGGAGGGATGCCGTTCAACCCCGTCCGCGACGTCACGCCGCTCGAGCTCGATCGGGACCGAACGGCGAAGGCCATGACGCCGGCCGAGGTGCGCCAGTGGCTCGACATCCTGGACGCAGACGCGTTCGCCCGTCGACACGACCTGCCGGAGCTCGCTCGCTTCGTCCTCGCGACGGGCCTGAGACTGGGGGAGGCGCTGGGGGTCCGGTGGTCGGACATCGACCTCGACCGAGGGATCCTGAGCGTCCAGCGCACCGTCATCCGAGTGCAGGGGGAGAGGGCCTCGTCGCCTCCAAGCTCAAGTCCCGCTCGTCCTACCGCGTGCTCGTCCTTCCGGGCTGGTGTCTCACGATGCTTCGAGCGCGCCGTCGCTCGATCGGGTCACGCGATGGCCCGGTCTTCGCCGACGCCCGAGGGTGGCTATCGGGACCGCAACAACGTCGGTGCCGCATTTCGTCGAGCGCGCGGCAGGGAACCGCCTTCGAATGGGTCACGCCGCACACCTACCGAAAGACGGTCGCCACACTTCTCGACAGCAGCGGCGCCAGCGCTCGGATGATTGCCGACCAGCTCGGCCATTCTCGAGTTTCGATGACCCAGGACGTGTACATGGGTCGTCGCGCGGTGTCACCCAGCAATGGCCGAGGCGCTGGAGGCGTGGGGACTCGGCCTGCGAGGAAAGGCGAGTCAGATGACTAGCGGATCGAGCATCGCTCGTTCGCCGTGCCGACGCGTCGAGTCTCAGCGCTTCTTGAGGGCCTCGGAGGCGTCCTTGGACAGCCGTCCGCGGTCCTTGATGTCCGGGAAGCCGTTCTTGCGCAGCCAGTCCCGGTCCTCCGAGGTGACGCTCGAGCGACGAGGCGACGCCGTACGCGTGCGGGTTCCGCCGGCCTTCCGAGCCGCGTTGAGGTACGGGCGTCAATGCCTTCTCCATCGCGTCGCGGTTCTTCTTGGACAGGTCGATCTCGTAGGTCGCTCCGTCGAAGCCGAACTTCACGGTCTGGATGTCCGCGCTCTCCTTGCCGTCGAGGTCGTCGGACAGGATGGTGACCGTTCGCTGGGCCATGGACTTCCCTTCATCGGAATGCTTTCGGGGAAGTCAACCACAGGGCCGAGGGACGCACGTGCGGCGGCAAGCGCGCAGTGCCTCGACCTCGCGCCCGTCGACGCAGGACACGTTGCCCCACATGTTGCCCCATTGTCGGTATTGCGGCCGCCGGCCGAAGGGTCGCACGTGTGGTGACCTGCGACTTTGGTGGGCCCCGTGGGGCTCGAACCCACAACCTACGGATTAAAAGTCCGCAGCTCTGCCAGTTGAGCTAGAGGCCCTGGCGTGAGGGGCCGCCGGCACAGGTGCCTGCCCCGGCTCGCGGCCTCACGACGCCCGAGGCTATCGCGGCTCCGCACGTCGAGCGGCGAACGGTCAGGGGTCGTCGGGAACGGCGGTGACGATGACGTTGTCGCGGTGCGAGCGCAGGTCGGGGAGGTACTCGCCACCGCAGGTGACGAGGACGAGCACGGGTCGGCCGTCGCGGGCGAAGATCTCGTCGACCGGCAGCGCCGTCTTGTGGATCGCCTGCCGCCCTCGGACGGTGTAGCGGTGCACCGTCCCCTCGGCGTCGACGACCTCGACGCGCATCCCGGGCTCGGCCTCGGCGAGGCGGGCCAGGGCGCCCGGCCCGGCGTCGGTGGCCACGTGGCCGGCGATGACGACGTGGCCGCGGGGGTCCGCGGGAGCCGACCCGTACCGGTACCAGCCGACCCGGGTGGTCGCCGCGGGGATGACCATCGCGCCGTCGCGCTGGACCCCGACCGGGTCGACGGCCGCGCTGACCCGCAGCGCCGGGATGCGCAGCCGGGTCGGGGGCGGAGCGACGGCGGCCGTCCGGTCGCGGGGAGCGGCGGGCCGCGCGGTGGCACGGACCGAGGGGGTGGGTGCCGGGCCGGATGACGCAGGCGTCGGGCCGGGCGTGGCGGACGCGCCGGCGGCCCGGAGCGCCGCCACACCGTCGCCCGCGGAGTCGCCGGGGCGGCTCAGCGCCCAGCCGGCGAGGGCCAGCACGGCGCAGGCGGCGACGGTCGCGGACGCGACGGAGGCAACCCGCCAGCGTCGTCGGGTGTCGGTCGCGGCCATCGGTCTCCTCGTCGAGGTCCAGGAGGGTGGCCCGGCCCCGTCAAGGGCCGGGCCACCCGTCCGGCGGCTCGGGTCAGGCGCGCACCCGCCGGGCCCGCAGGCCGAAGCCGGCGGCGAGCAGGGCCGCCAGGACGGCGACCGTCCCGAGGGCCACCGGCGTCCGGTCGGCCGGCAGCTCGGCCGTGCCGGACGGCACACCCGCGGGCGAGGAGTGCAGGCCGTCGATGGTCTGGACGGCGAGGTCCAGGGTGCTGTCGGCCGCCGAACCGTACGCGTAGACGATCGTCGCGGCACCCTCGGTGACGGTGACGTCGGCCGGGCCGATCACCGGGTCGGTCGTGCCGGCGAGGGCCACGGCCGCGGAGACGGTACCGGCCGGGAGGTCGGCGCTGTCCTCGTTCGGGTTGGTCAGCCCGGTGAAGACGGCCTCACCACCGGCGAGGACGTCGACGGCGGGAGCGGCGGCCGTGTGCCGCACGACGAGCCGGCCCTGGCCTGCAGCCACCTTCGACGTGTCGTTGACGAACGGCGTGAGGACGGGCGTGCCCGACTCGTCGAGGTGCGCCACGACGCTGATGTTCGCCCCGGCGGGTACCTCGACGCCCTGGGCCTCGATCGCCGGCGAACCGGTGGGGTCGTCGCCGGCCGGGAAGACCGCCAGGTTGTAGGTGCCGGCCGGCAGCGAGACCGGGTCGGTGACGGTGCCCGGCTCGAAGTCCTCGAGGAGGGCCTCGTCGGCGCTGTACGTCGTGTCGGCGCTGCCGTACACGTCCACGGTGAGCCCCGGGACGCCGTGGACGACGACCACGCTGGCGGTCTCGGCGGCGCTGGCCGGGAGGGAGATGCCGAAGGGGAGGAGGGCGACCGCTGCCACGGCGGCGGCGGAGAGGAGTCGGCGCATGACGGACCTTTCTGGGAAGGATGTGCTGACACCCCTCCTTCCGCCGGGGAACCGCCGCCGGATGCACCCTGTCGAAGGTTCGTCGCTGCCGTCGCTGGGGTCGCTGCCGGCCGGGTCCCGACCGACAGCCACCGGCAGCCACCGGCAGCGACCGGACGGCCGACGCCGAGGGCTGAGACGGCCCCGCCGGTTTGCATGCTCTTGGTCAAGAAAGTTCAGGAGTTGGTCAAGGAATCCGAGGTTCGCCGTGGAGACGCCGGCCGAGGTGGACACTCGAACCAGGCGGTCATCCGGGCCAGGGACAGGTCGGATGAAGGCCGTTCTCTCGCAACCGTTTCCCTGGAGCCATGTCGTCATGCCCACTGCCACCCTCGCGGCGGCCGCACCCGCGGCTCCGGCGCTGCGCACCTCCCTCGCGCCCCAGCTCCGCGGCTGCACGACGACGCCGGAGTGGATCATGGCCCGCCGCGTGGCGATCGGCTCGAGCTTCGTCGTGGCGGACGAGATCCGCCGGGTCGGCATCCGCACCTGGCTCGACCGCCAGTTCGTGCCCGGGTCGATCGCCGAGCCGTTCATCGCGACCGCCACCGCCAAGTACCCGGCCGTCTTCGCCACGACCGACGCCGCCGACGCCAAGGCCGGGTACGGCGCCATCTCCGCAGGCCACATGGCCGAGCAGCTGCAGCGGGTCCACCTGCTGCGCCCGGTCTACACGCACCGCCACCTCCAGACCAGCCTCGCCGACTTCTGGCTCGACTACTTCTCGCTGCCCTACACGGAGAACAAGGTCACCGGCTACGCCCGCCAGCTCGACGCCCTCGCGGCCCGGATGGCCTTCCGCCGCTTCTCCGACGTCCTCGTGGCCTTCGCCTTCAGCCCGGGGATGCTCAGCTACCTCGACCAGTACCAGAGCACCCAGGTGCGCCCCGTCGAGAACCTGGCCCGCGAGGTCATGGAGCTGTACTCCGTCGGCGCGGGCGGCTTCACCGAGACCGACGTCAAGGGCGCCGCCCGCCTCTTCTCCGGCGTCTGGGGAGGCACGCAGGCCAACGGCACCGTGCGGCTGGGCGTGCACGAGCAGAACCACTCCTTCGGCGCGGTGACCATCCGGGGGCGCCGCTACCGCAACACCGCGTGGAACGGCGGCACGACGAGCGCCCCCGCCGACATGGTGCAGTTCGTCCGCGACCTCGCCGACGACCCGCGCACCCGCGCCACCGTGATCCGCCGCCTCGCGCAGCGCTACGTCAGCGACGTCCCGCCCAGCGCCATGCTCTCGGCGATGCGCTCGGCGTGGGCCCGGACCGGCGGCAGCATCGAGCACGTCCTGCGCGCCATGTTCACCCACCCGACCTGGCTGACCACGGCGGGCCAGAAGTGGCGCCGCCCGGCCGAGACCTGGGCGGCCGTCGCCGCGACCGCCGGCGTGCGGTGGACCCACGACCGCCCCGCCGGCGACCTCATCGAGCTGCCGGTCACGACGACCTACGACGCGGTCCGGGCCGCCGGGCAGCCGGTCCGCGACTGGCCCTCGCCCCAGGGCCTCCCGGACCGGAACGCGCACTGGATGGGGACCGCGTCGGTGCTCGCCGGCCTCAACGCCGCCGACCAGGTGCTCGGCAACGCCGACCCGCACCTCACCTGCGACACGCGCTGGGCCGCCAGGCTCGGCATCACCGCGACGATGACCTACGGCGAGGCCGCGGTCCGCGTCCTCGAGCGGGTCACCGGCTACCGGGTGCCCGCGACGCACGTCCTCGTGCGCACCGTCGCCGCCCGGCTCGCCGGCGGCGGGGCCGCGCCGGTCGACCTCGCCGCCCGCATCGGCACCACCGCCGACGTCGAGCGCGCCGTGCACGCCGCCATGACCAGCCCGCTGATGTTCCTGCGCTGACCGGAGACCCCGATGACCGACCACTCCTACCTGCTGGACGACGCGATCCTGCCGATCCACCACCACAGCGACGACCGCAAGGACGCCCTCGCCGTGCCCTCCGCGGACGGTGGCTACACGGTGCTCACCGGGGCGACGCGCGCAGACCTGGCCTCGCGGCACGCGACCGCCCCCGTCGCCGACCTGGCGACCAGCCTGGGCCTCGCCGGCTCCGACACCGGGTGCAGCGAGCAGCGCCGCTCGCTGAGCCGCCGGACCGCGATGCGCGGCGCGCTCGCCGCCGCCGGGGCGATGCTCGCCCCGTCGGTGCTGCCCCGCTACGCCCTGAGCAGCGCCCACGCCGCGACCGCGGCACGGTCGTCGTCGTCTTCATGCGCGGCGGGGCGGACGGGCTCTCCATCGTGGCTCCGCTCGGCGACCCCGACTACGGGGCGCGCCGCCCCACCGTCGCCCTCGGCCCGGCCCAGGTGCGTCCGCTCACCTCGATGTACGGGCTCAACGCCGCCGCCGACCCGCTGCTGAGGTACTGGGAGGACGGCCGGCTCGCCTTCGTCCACGCCACCGGCAACCCGGCGAGCAGCCGGTCGCACTTCGAGAAGCAGTTCCTCTGCGAGAGCGGGGTGCCCGCGGCGACGGCCTCGACCCGCAGTGGATGGCTCGGGCGGCACCTCAGCACGTCCGGCGCCGTCGGGGTCGGCGTTCCACGCCTTCACGATGGGCACCTCGAGCGCCTACTCCCTGACGAGCACCGCGCCGACCCCGACCCTGGCCTCCCTGGGGTCCTTCGCGATGACGAGTGCGAGCGCGGTGCAGGACGACATCACCGCCGACGTGCGGCAGATGTGGGCGGCGGCCGGCGGACCGGCCCAGGACGCGGTGACCCGGACCCTCGGGGCCGCCGAGGAGGCGACCCGGCTCGCGGTGTCGGCCCGCTCGGCCGGCGGGCCCGGACCCGGGTACGGGACGAGCGGCTTCGGCTGCTCGCTGGCCGAGGTGGCGGCCGTCCTCAAGGGGGGCGTGACCCCCGAGGTCGTCTGCGTCGACTCCTACGGGTGGGACACGCACACGGGGATGAACCAGGGCGGCGGGCGGATCATCCCCTGGGTGCTCGCCGACTTCGCCGCCTCGCTCGACGCGTTCGTCACCGACCTCGGACCGGACCTCATGTCGCGGACCACCGTCGTCGCGATGACCGAGTTCGGCCGCACTGCGGACGAGAACTCCTCCGGCGGAACCGACCACGGCTTCGGGTCGACGATGATCGCCCTCGGGGCGGGCGTGCAGGGCGGCCGCGTCCACGGCCCCCACCCGGGCCTGGCCACGAGCGACCTCGAGGGCGGCGCCCTCGCCATCGGCACCGACTACCGCGACCCGCTCGCCGAGCTGGTCACCCACCGCCTCGGCAACGCCGCGCACCTCGACACGGTCTTCCCGGGCCACACGCCTCGGCCGCTCGGGGTGTTCGCGGCGGCCTGACGCCGGACGGGCCGGTTCGCCCCGCCTCGGTGCGGACCCGTCAGCGGACTCAGGCGTCCTCCTTGCGGAAGGTGGCCGTGCCCCACCACATCGCGACGGCGAAGAGCGCCACGGCCCACACGCGTGCCCCAGAGCACCTTCTCGTTGCCGAGCTCGCCGAGGAAGGTCGAGCGCACCGCGTCGGTGATCCAGCGCACCGGCATGAAGTCGCTCACCGTCTGCAGCCACTGCTTGCCGAGGGTCATCGGCAGGAGGATCCCCGAGAGCAGCAGCACCGGCATCATCACGACGTTGATGACCGGAGCCATGACGTCCTCGCTCTTCGTGGTGAGGGCCAGCGCGTTGGACGCCGCGGCGCACGCACCGCCCATGAGGAGGGTGAGCAGCACCCCGAGCGCGGCCCCGCCCGCCGAGGCGTCCATGCCCATGACGTACCCGAGCCCGATGAGCACGAGGGACTGGACGAACAGCTGGAGCAGGTCGCGCCAGAGCCGCCCCATGAGCAGCGCCGTGCGGTTGGCCGGCGTGACCCGCTCGGCCTCGACGACGCCGTCGCGCCACTCGGAGATGAGCCCGAACCCGGCGAAGAAGGCCCCGAAGAGGCCGAGCTGGACGAGCATCCCGGGGACGAAGAACGTCCAGCTGTTCTCGTAGCCGATCTGCCGGGCGATCGGCTCGAGGAGCGGGCCGAAGAGGAACAGGTAGAGCACGGGCTGCATGAGGCCGATGACCACCCACGCGGGGTTGCGCAGGTTCATCCGCAGCTGGCGACGGAAGACGATGGACGACTCGCGGAGGAAGGTCATGACGCGGCTCCTGCCTGGACGGGCTGGGGTTCTTCGGTGGCGGCCTCGGCGTCGCGCAGCGACCGGCCGGTGAGGGCGAGGAAGACGTCGTCGAGGGTGGGGCGCTTGACCTCGAAGGTCGCGAGGTCGACCCCGGCCGTCGTGAGGTCGCGCAGCAGCCCCGGGACGGCCTGCGCCGCACGGGGCACGCGGCCCCGGGCGTGCCGGCCGTCGACCTCGACCTGGTCGGCGATGGCCTCGAGCCGCGAGGCCGCCTCGCCGACCCGGGCGGCGTCGACGACCTCGAGGTCGACGAGGTCGCCGGCCACCTGGGCCTTGAGGTTGTCGCTCGTGTCGGCGGCGACGATCGTGCCGTGGTCGATGACGACGATCCGGTCGGAGAGTGCGTCGGCCTCGTCGAGGTAGTGGGTGGTGAGGAACACGGTGGCCCCGCGCTCGGAGCGCAGGCCGGCGATGTGCTGCCAGAGGTTGGCCCGGGCCTGGGGGTCGAGGCCGGTCGTGGGCTCGTCGAGGAACACGAGGGTGGGGTCGTGGATGAGGCCCATCGCGATGTCGAGCCGCCGGCGCTGCCCGCCCGACATCGACTTCGGCTGCCGGCCCCACAGCCCGGGCAGGTCGAGCTGCTCGAAGAGCTCCTGGCCGCGGCGCCGGGCCTGGGCGGCCGACATCCCGTAGAGCATCCCGTGGTCGACGATCTCGTCGCCCGCCCGCGCGAAGCTGCCCGTGGAGCCGCTCTGCGAGACGTAGCCGATGCTGCGCCGCACCTGGGTGGACTCGCGGACGACGTCGTACCCCGCGACGGTGGCGGTGCCGGCCGTCGGGCGCAGGAGCGTGACGAGCATGCGCAGCGTCGTCGTCTTGCCCGCGCCGTTGGGGCCGAGGAAGCCGACGACCTCGCCCTCGGCGACGTCGAGGTCGACACCGTCGACGGCGCGGACCTCCTTCTTCTGGCGGCCCTCCCGGGTCTGGAAGGTCTGCACGAGCCCGCGTGCGTGGATCATGGTCGCTGTCCTCCGGTGTGCTGGTGGGTCCCGAGAAGTGTTCAACGTTGAACATCGTCGCGTCAAGTGCCTGTGCGGCGTGCTCGCGAGGATGGACCGGACCACCGACACGAACTCATCGGTCGTGCGCCGTGCCGGACGGTCGTGGCGGGGGGCACCCGTCGCCGGAGGTGTTCTTCACCGTCGTCAGCGGGTGACCGACGAACGTGCCACGTCCGGTACGCCCGGAGGTCCGCGGGCGTCGGCGTTCGGGGCGTGCCCGCCGGGGTCAGGCCCGGCCCAGCAGCCCGAGGTAGCGGGTGCGGTCGCGCGCCAGCTCCCAGCCGGGGTCGTCGTCGCTCGGGGTCCAGCTCGGGGCGTCGCCGAGCAGGTCGAGCTCGCCGGCCCGCAGGCGGCGCAGCAGGTCGACGAGCCACTCGCGCTCGGTGGCGCCGAGGCCCATCCACAGGTCGGCCAGGGCTCGTACGTGCGGGGGCGTGTTCGCCGGCGGCCCCGCCTCGTCGAGCTGGCGGCGGGCCGCGGCGTCGAGCGCGGCCAACCGGGCCGTCAGCGCGGCGACCGCCTCGGCGCGGGGCACGAGGACCAGGAGCGCCAGTGCGGTGTGGAAGGCGAGGGGCGAGAGCAGGTCGACGGTCTCGGCGGCCTCGCGCCAGAGCCGGTCGAAGGCCTCCCGGCCGGCCGGCGTCGAGGTGTAGACCGCCACCTCCCGGGTGCCGTCGACGACGTCGTGCCGCTCGAGCTCACCCCGCCGGGCGAGGGTGGCCAGCCCGTTGTAGATCGAGCCCGGGTTGACGTGGGCCCACTCCTCGACGTTCCACGACAGCAGCTCGCGGCGGATCTGGTAGCCGTTGACCGGCTCGAAGAGCAGCACGGAGCCGAGCAGCAGGAGTCGCGTCTCGGTGGCCGCCATGGCGGCAGTGTAGGGAGCGGGAGCTCAGGCGCAGTCGAGGCAGATGTTCGTGCCGGGCTTGGACTCCTGCGACCGGTGCACGAGGAGGAAGCAGCTCATGCACGAGAACTCGTCGGCCTGACGGGGGACGACGCGCACCTCGAGCGACAGGTCGGAGAGGTCGGCGCCGGGGAGGGTGTGCCCGTCGGCGGCCTCGGTGTCCTCCTCGAGGAGGTCGGTCGTCGGCCGGGAGCGGGCGGCGTCGAGCTCGACGAGGTTGTCGGCCTTCTCCTCCTCGCCGTCACGGACTCGGGGAGCGTCGTAGTCGGTGGCCATGGGGGTGCACCTTTCGGTCGTGGGCGGTGCCGCGGTCCGAGGGCCGAGGGGCTCCGGACGGCGGGTGGGGCAGGAAGGTCTTCGGGGGCCGGACGCGTGGGCGTCACGGCCTCGGGGGGGCCGGGTGGCGGGGGCCGGGGGTCCACGTCGTCGGGGACGGTGCACGGGCCACTCGTGGTGCTGAACGGAAGGGAGCCTCCGCGTGTTCCCGAGACGGGGTCAGCGCCCGAGACCGAGGGTGACGGCCATGGCCGTGACGGCGATGATGCCGGTGAGCGGAACCCAGGCCCAGTGCACGCGGTGGGGGACGCGCAGGCGTCCCGCGTGACGACGCGCCTCGCGCCGCGTCCGCACGACCGGGGTCGCCGTCGGCGTGGGCGTGGGGTCGTGCCCGTCGGGGGTGGTCGGCGCCAGGGCGTCGCGCTCCTGCTCGTCCTGCACGGCGGTCCCGACGACGGAGACGGCGCTCAGCGGGTCGGGGTCGTCACCGAGGTCGTCCTCGGGGACGCCCAGCCGCTCGCCGAGCTCGCGGGCGCTCGCCGGCCGGTGCTCGGGGCGCTTGGCGAGGCACTGCTCGACGAGCGTGCGCAGGGCCTCCGGGACGTGCTCCGGCAGCGGCGGCGGCGGGTCGTTGACCTGGGCCAGGGCCGTCGCCACGGGAGTGTTCTTCTCGAACGGTCGCCGGCCGGTGAGCATCTCGTGGGCGACGACGCCGAGGGCGTAGAGGTCGCTCGCGCCGGTGGCCGGCTCGCCGAGCGCCTGCTCGGGGGACAGGTAGTGCGGGGTGCCGAGCACCTCGCCGGTCGCGGTGTGGCCGCTGCCGTCGACGGCCCGGGCGATGCCGAAGTCGGTGAGCTTCACCGTGCCGTCCGGGGTGACGAGGATGTTGGCGGGCTTGACGTCGCGGTGCACGACCCCGGCCTCGTGGGCCGCCCCGAGGGCCAGCGCCGCCTGCGCCGATGACCGATCGCACCTGCGCGGGCGGCCGGGCGCCCTCGCGCCGGACCAGCTCGGAGAGGGGCTCGCCGTCGACGAGCTCCATGACGAGGTAGGCCAGCGCGTCCTCCTCGCCGTAGTCGTAGGTCGTCGCGATGTTCGGGTGGCTGAGGTTCGCGGTGTAGAGGGCCTCGTCGCGGAAGCGCCGGGCGAAGACGGGCTCGCCGTCGGTGCTCGGCCGGAGCACCTTGACCGCCACCGTGCGGTCGAGGACGTCGTCCTCGGCGCGCCAGACGTCTCCCATCCCCCCGGAGGCGATGCGGGTGGTGAGGGTGTAGCGACCGCCGAGGCGGTAGCCCTCACGGAGCCGGTTCACCGGCGTCGTCCATCACACACGGGGGCAACCTACCCTGCCGGCGACCGTCCCAAACCCCGCTTGACCTGCGCCGTCGCGGCAGGTCGAGGCGTGCTCACCCGGAGTGGACGCTCTCCCGTGCCTGCTCGGACGGGAGGGGCTCGAGCGCGACCGTGGACGAGGCGCCCGCGCGGGCGGGTGCCGGCGCGGCGCGCTGGGCCCGGCGCCGGATGGCCCGTCCCTCGCGCACCCGCTCGTCGAGCTTGTCCTTGGCCTTGTCCGACCCGGAGGTGTCGCGCGGCGGCAGCATGATGTGCCGCTCGGCCTTCATCCCGGCCTCGAGCTCGCGGACGCGCTCGAGCTCGGCGTCGAGCTCGGCCCCCAGGAGCAGGGCGATGTTGGTGAGCCACAGCCAGAGGAGGAAGACGATGACGCCCCCGAGGGAGCCGTAGGTCGACTGGTACTTGCCGAAGTTGCCCACGTAGAACCCGAAGGCCACCGAGGCGACGACCCAGACGAGGATGGCGAGGACGGCGCCGGGGGAGACCCAGCGCAGGCGCGGCTGCCGGACGTTGGGGGTCGCGTAGTAGAGCACCGCCACCATCGCCATGACGATGACGAGCATCACCGGCCACTTGACGACGCCCCACACGGCGACGCTCTGGTCGCCCAGGCCGATGACGCCGCCGACGGCCTCGGCCACCGAGCCGCTGACGACGAACCCGACGAGCACGACGGCGGCGCCGACCACGAGGCCCAGGGTGACCACGAAGGTGAGGGGGCGCAGCTTCCACACCGGCCGGCCCTCGTCGACCCCGTAGATGCGGTTCATCGCGCGGCCGAAGGCCCCCACGTAGGCCGAGGCCGACGACAGCGCGGTGATGAGGCCGATGACGAGGGTGAGCCCCGCCGCGCGGCTGTCGACCATGGCCTGGATCGGCCCCCGCAGCTGCTCGGCGACGTCGCCCTGGCCGAGCTGGCGGAGCAGGTCGAGCATCGCCGTCACCGTCGCCTGGCCCCGGCCGAAGACACCGAGCAGCGAGACCAGCGCCAGCAGGGCCGGCGCCACGGACAGCACCGAGTAGTACGTGAGCGACGCCGCGAGGTCGGTGCACTGGTCGCGCTGGAACTCGGCGAACCCCGCCTTGACCGACGTCACCCAGCCCCGGGCCGGGACGTCGGTCGGCGCGCCGGCCTTGCGGTCGCTGTCGGCGGGCGGCGCCGTGTGCGCACGCTCGGCCGCCGCTCCCTCCCTCGCCATGGTTCCTCCGGTCGTCGTGGACGTGGGGCGCCGGGCACCCGTGCCCAACCTAACGCGGGTCGCGGCACGGCGGCCGGGGAGGGCCCGACCCGCTCCCGACCGGTCCACCCGTCGAACCCGACCGCATCCCGGCCCCTCGACCGTCCGGCACCGTCCGACCCGACCGCCTCCCGACCGCCTCTCGACCCGTCCGGCCCGTTCGGCCCGTCCGGCCCGGTCGCTCCCCGCCCGCGGCGCGCGGGTGACAGACTCGGGGGGTGAGCAGCGACGGAGGCCGGCCCCTGCCGAGGCGACCCGTGCGCTTCGGGCCGGACGCGCTCGAGGCCCACGGTGGCACGCTGCCGGGTCCGGCCGAGACGACGGAGGTCGCCCACCAGACGGCGGCCATCCTCGTCGGCACCGGGCGCGCCGCCCACGACCCGGCGGTCACCTCGCGCCTCGTCGGGCTCGTCGACGACCTCGGGTTGTCCACCGTCGCCGACCTGTGGTCGTCGCGGCCGGCCCGCTCGCTGCCCGGGGCGCTCTGGCGGCTCTACGCGCTGCGCGAGTGGGTCCGCCGCAGCCCGGAGCAGGCCAGCCGCGAGTACGCGTCCGGCATCCGCTTCACCGACGTGGCCCACGCGGTGGCGGGCATCGCGGAGCCGCCCGGACCGGAGGAGCTCCAGCGGGTGGCCGACCAGATCCTCGCCGGTGTCTTCGACGGCGACCTCGCCGTGGCCCTCGAGCGGGCGTCGGCGTTCTGCGCGGTCGTCGCGGCGGGCCGGGCCGAGCTGGCCCACGACACCGACGGCCTCGACCCCGACACCGCGAGCGGCCTCACGCACAGCGGGGCCGCCCTCCTGGCCACCGGGGAGGACCTGCGGGCCTGCGCCCGGCTGTGGCGCCTCGGCGACCTCGACTGAGCCGGCGGGCTCCGGTGCGTCCGGTACCGAGGCCGGGTCGGGTACCGGGGGCCCGACGGGCCAGGACGAACGGGCCCGGTCCGGCCGTCGGGAACACATCGGCGCACGGCAGGCGTTAGGGTCTCTCGTGGGTGCCGGACCGCGGCAGCCCCGGGTCCCAACATCAGCCGCTACGAGCGGCCACGCGCCGTGAGGCGCTCCCGGTCCGGCACCCGCCACCTCCGTCCGCACTGCCCGGCCGCCGTGCCACCGACCGCTCGGCGATTGCCCGGCGTGCATCCAGCCGGCGTCCAGCCGGGCGCCGTACCGTGGGGTGATGGCAGGGGATCCCTCGCTCACCGACGACGACCTCCAGGGAGAGATCGACCTCGTGGGCGCGCTGGTGCTCGAGGCGTCGCAGAACGACGGCCCGATGAGCCAGGAGCGCATCGACGAGATCCTCGGCGTCGCCGAGCCCGACGAGCCGGTGGCCGCCGCGCCGCCGGCCGGCAGCTGACGGCTCCACGCCTCCCGGGCGCATCCGACCTCGTGGTCGGACCCGCCCCGCCCGGCTCCGCGCCACCATCGCCCTCGTGGTCGGACCCGCCCCGCGCGACCGGAGCCCAGCCGACCCCTTGGTCGGGTCTACCCGTGAGCCCCCCGCCCGCGGCGGGGGAGCAGGCCGGCGCCCCGCACGGACCCGCCGGGGCCTAGCCTGTACCCAGCATCCGGCCGTTCCCCCGGGAGACCCCACCGTGGCCTTTCGCCTCACCCCGCACGACCCCACCTTCTACGAGCTGTTCGCCGCCTCGGCGCGCCAGCTCGTCGAGGGTGCGGCCGAGCTGACCGCGCTCCTCGGCGCCGAGGGCGAGGAGCGCGAGGCCATCCTCAAGCGGATGCACGAGATCGAGGCGGCGGCCGGCGACGCGACGCACGCCATCGTCCGCAAGGTCGGTGGCGCGTTCGTCACGCCCTTCGACCGCTCCGACATCCACACCCTCGCGGTCGCGCTCGACCAGTGCGTCGACCTCATGGAGGCCGCCGTCGACCTCATCGTGCTCTACCAGGTCGACGAGCTGATGCCCCGGGTCGCCAAGCAGGTCGAGGTGATCTCGCGGATGGCCGAGCTGACGGCCGACGCCATGCCCCGGCTGCGGTCGATGAAGGAGATGGGCGCCTACTGGGTCGAGATCAACCGGCTCGAGAACCGGGCGAACAAGCAGTACCGGCGGATGCTCGCGGAGCTGTTCAACGCCAAGAAGGCCGACCCCATCACGGTGATGAAGCACAAGGACATCATCGACGCGCTCGAGGCGACCGCGAACGGGTTCGAGCACGTCGCGCTCACCGTCGAGGCGATCGCGGTCCGGGAGTCCTGACCGTCGTGGACTGGTGGCCCGAGGCCCTCGTCGTCGTGCTCGCGATGGGCTTCACGTACACGAACGGCTTCCACGACGCGGCGAACGCCATCGCGACGTCGGTGTCGACCCGGGCCCTCACGCCCCGGATCGCGCTCGCGCTCGCCGCGGTGATGAACCTGCTCGGCGGGTTCGTCGGCGTGCGGGTGGCCGAGACGGTCGGGGGCGACATCGTCTCCGTGCCGGCCGGATCGACCGGCATCGTCCTGTGCGTCGGTGCCCTGGTCGGGGCGACGGGGTGGAACCTCCTCACGTGGTGGCGCGGGCTGCCCTCGTCGTCGACGCACGCCCTCATCGGCGGGCTCGGCGGGGCGGCCCTCGCCGCCGGGGCCACGGTGAAGTGGCAGAGCATCCTCGACAAGGTCGTCGTCCCGATGGTGCTCTCGCCGGTGGTCGGGCTCGTCGGCGGCTTCGCCGTGATGACGCTCATCCTCTGGGCCTTCCGGCGCGCCCGTCCCGGGCCGACGGTGCGCGGCTTCCGCTACGCGCAGACGGTGTCGGCCGCGGCGATGGCCTTCGGGCACGGGATGCAGGACGCGTCGAAGACGGCCGGGGTGGTCGTGCTGGCGCTCGTCGCCGGGGGGCACCGGCCGGGGTCCGACACGTCGGTGCCGTGGTGGGTGCTCGCGCTGTCGGCGGTCGTGCTCTCGCTCGGCACCTACGCCGGCGGGTGGCGCATCATGCGGACCCTCGGGCGCGGCATCATCCACCTCGACCCGCCGCAGGGCTTCGCGGCCGAGGCGACCGCGGCCTCGGTGCTGTGGGTCGCGAGCATGACCGGCGCGCCGATCTCGACGACGCACGCCATCACCTCGGCCATCACCGGGGCCGGCGCCACCCGCTCGGCCAAGGCGGTGCGGTGGGGGGTGGCCCGCTCGATCGTCGTCGCGTGGGTGCTCACCTTCCCCGGAGCCGGCCTCGCCGCCGCGCTCGTCTACGCCGTGCTCTCCCCCCTGACCTGACCTCCCCCCGCCCCTGACCCCCCTTCACCTGACCTCCCCCCCTCCCCCCACCCCCCGTGTTCCCGACTTCTTGCCCGTCACCCACCTCCGGGGCCTTCTCGACGGGGCCGCAGGTGGCTTCGGGGCAAGGAGTGGGTGCGAGGGGGCGCTGTCCACAGGGGGCCATCGGGTCGAGGGCCGTCCACAGGACGGTGACGGCCGCGGCGCCGGACACCGACCCGAGGCCGATGGTGGGGCATGCCCGACCTCACGGTGTTCACCCGCAGCGAGGCGCTGGCCTCGGGCTGGACACCGCGCCGGCTGGACGGCGCCCTCGCACGGGGTCGGCTCGTGCGCATCGCCGCCGGTGTCTACGCGGCGGCGGAGGCGTGGAGGCAGGCGGCCCCGTGGGAGCGTCACCGGGCCCTCGCCGAGGCAGCCTCGCGGCTGACGCCGGATGCCATCGTCAGCCATGCGAGCGCGGCCGCGCTGCTCGGCCTCCCGATGCCACCGACGCCTCCCGATCGCGCGACGATGACCGTCCTCGACGACTCCAGGACCTCGCGGACCGACACCTGGCGCCGGTTCCATCGGGGCGCCACGCCCGCCGAGCACGTCTGGATCCGCGGGGGCCGGCCCTACCTCGTGCCGGCCAGGACCGTCCTCGACTGCGCCCGCGAGCTCGACCCGGCCGACGCCCTCGCCGTTGCGGATGCGGCGCTCCGCCGGGGCCTGGTGACCCGCTCGAACCTGCGGGCCATGCGCGAGCACCAGCGTCGATGGCCCGGCATCGCGGTCGCCGATGCGCTGCTCGAGCTCGCGGACGGGCGTCGGGAGACCTGGCTGGAGTCGGCGAGTGCCTGGGTCTTCCACGCGCTGGACCTGCCGGTCGGGGTGCCCCAGGTCGTCGTGCGTGACCTCCGCGGCCGCTTCCTGGGCCGGGTCGACGTCGGCTGGGCCGCCGAGGGGGTCGTCGGGGAGGCGGACGGGCGGGGGAAGTACCTCTCGGACGTGCGGCCCGACGAGACCCTGGAGGAGGCGGCGGCCCGGGCGGTCGTCGCGCAGGGCGTGCGCGAGAGCCGGCTGCGCGACACCGGGCTCGAGGTCGTGCGCTGGGACACCGGGGACGCGCTGCGGCGACGCGCCGAGCTGGGACAGCGGTGGCGGGACGCGGCGGCCCGGGCGCGCCCCGGTGCCGTCCGGGCGGTCCTGGAGTGCTCCTGCTGCCGGCGTCACCTCACTGATTGCTCCGCAGCCACGTCGAGACCGTCCAGGAGGGCCGGCTGAGGTGGCGGATGGGCAATCAGTGAGGTGGACGGGGCAGGGAGGGACGGGGCAGGGAGGGCCGGGGGAGTGGGAGGTTCGGGCGAGTAGGGAGGGCCGGGCGAGCTGGGAGGGCCGGGATTTGGGAGGTCAGGGGAGCTGGGAGGTTCGGGGGAGTCGGGGAGCGGGGGCGCCGGTCAGCCGAAGCGGCCGGAGATGTAGTCCTCGGTCGCCTTCTCGGTGGGGTTGCTGAAGATCTTCTGGGTGTCGCCGATCTCGACCAGCCGCCCCGGCTCGCCGGTCGCCTTGAGGTTGAAGAACGCCGTCTGGTCCGACACCCGCGCCGCCTGCTGCATGTTGTGGGTGACGATGACGATCGTGTACTCGGACTTCAGCTCGTTGATGAGGTCCTCGATGGCCAGCGTCGAGATGGGGTCGAGCGCCGAGCACGGCTCGTCCATGAGGAGCACCTGCGGGCTCACCGCGATGGCCCGGGCGATGCACAGCCGCTGCTGCTGCCCGCCCGAGAGCCCGGCGCCGGGCTTGTCGAGCCGGTCCTTGACCTCGGTCCACAGGTTGGCGCCCTTGAGCGAGCGCTCCACGACCTCGTCGAGCGCCGACTTCTTCTTCAGCCCGTTGAGCCTGAGCCCGGCGGCGACGTTGTCGCGGATCGACATGGTGGGGAACGGGTTCGGCCGCTGGAAGACCATGCCCACCGTGCGCCGCACCGCGACCGGGTCCATGGACGACGCGTAGAGGTCCTGGTCGTCGAGCATCACCGAGCCGTCGACCCGCCCGCCGGGGATCACCTCGTGCATCCGGTTCAGCGTCCGCAGGACGGTCGACTTGCCGCAGCCCGAGGGCCCGATGAAGGCGGTGACGGAGCGGGGCTCGACGGTCATCGTCACGCCCTCGACGGCCTTGAAGTCGCCGTAGTAGATGTCGAGGTCCTTGACGTCGATGCGCTTGGCCATGGTGTCAGTGTCTCTTTCCGGTCCCGGGGGTGTGCGGGTCGTGCCGTGTGGGCGGTGGCGAGGGTGGTCGTCGGTCGGCGGTCGGTCGGTCGGCGGCTCAGCCCGAGACCTTGCTGAAGCGGCCGATGAAGCGGCCCAGCAGGTTGAGCAGGAAGACGATGAGGATGAGGGTGAGCGAGGCGCCCCAGACCCGGTCGAGCGCCGGCTGGAGGTTCTCGGTGCGGTCCTGGTTGATCATCGTCGGCAGGGTCGCCATGAGGCCGTGGAACAGGTCGGACGCGATGACCTTCGTGTACGGCCCGAGGATGATCAGGGGCGCCGTCTCGCCCATGACCCGGGCCAGGCCGAGCAGGACGCCGGTGATGATGCCGGAGAACGCGGTCGGCACGACGACCCGCATGATCGTCTTCCACTTCGGCACGCCGAGGGCGTACGAGGCCTCGCGCAGCTCGTTCGGCACGAGCTTGAGCATCTCCTCGGTGGAGCGGACGATCGTCGGGATCATGAGCATGGTCAGCGCGAGGGTGACCGCGAAGGCGACGCGCTGGAGAGCCGAACGTCGTCACCCACAGCGCGTAGACGAACAGGGCGGCGACGATCGACGGGATGCCGGTGAGGATGTCGACCATGAAGGAGACGAGGCGGGCCAGGCGGCCCCGGCCGTACTCGACGAGGTAGACGGCGGTGAGCACGCCGATCGGCACCGACATCGCGGCCGTCACCGCGGCCTGGAGCAGCGTCCCCTGGATGGCGTGGACGGCCCCGCCACCGACCCGCCGCGAGGTGATGCCGGACTGGCTGTTGGTCCACCACTGCGCGTCGAGGAGCATCTGGCCGCCCTTGGCCACGGTCGACCCGAGGATCCACACGAGCGGGATCACCGCGACCGCGAACGCCGTCCACATGAGGACGCGGGCCAGGAGGTCCTTGGCGGCCCGGCCGCCGGACTTCTCCCCGAAGTCGCTCGGTGTCCGCGACCCGGATGCCGGCGGGGCCGTGGGCTGGTCGAGCTCGATGGTGCTCATTCGGTGAAGGCCTTCCTGCGCTCGATGACGATCCGCGCGGCGGCGTTGACGACGAAGGTGACGACGAAGAGGACGAGGCCGGCCGCGATGTAGGCGCCGGTCTTCTGCGGGGTGTCGAACTCGCTGGCGCCGCCGGCGATCTTCGAGGCGAAGGTCGATCCGCCGTTGAAGACCGAGAAGCTCCAGTCCTTCGTCGGGCTGAGGGCCGACAGGAGGATGAGGACGGCCAGGGTCTCGCCGAGCGCCCGGCCGAGGCCGAGCATCGCCGCGCTGATGACGCCCGGCTTGCCGTAGGGGAGCACCGCGACCCGGATCATCTCCCACTTCGTCGCCCCCAGGGCCAGGGCGCCCTCCTTGTGGGTGGTGGGCACCTGGGCGAAGACCTCGCGCGAGATGGCGGTGACGATGGGCAGGATCATGATCGCGAGGATGATGCCGGCGAAGGCGAGCGTGCTCTTCGCGGAGACGTTCTGGTACGAGAAGAGCGGGATCCAGCCGAGCGCGCTGCTCAGCCCCTCCTGCACCGGCTGGAAGTACTGGCCGGCGATGTTCAGGCCCCAGAAGCCGTAGACGATCGACGGCACGGCGGCGAGCAGGTCGACGGTGGCGGCCGCGGGCTTGGCCAGCCAGCCCGGCGCGTACTGGGTGATGAACAGGGCGACCGAGACCCCGAGCGGCACCGCGATGAGCATCGCGATGACCGAGGTGACGAGCGTGCCCCAGGCGAGGTCGGCGATGCCGAAGCGCGGGTGGGCGCCGCTGGGGTTCCACTCCCGCGAGAAGAGGAAGCTCGTCTCGTTCTTGGCCAGCGAGGGAACGGCCTGCCAGAGCAGGAAGAGCCGCCACGAGGGTGACGATGGCGACGACGAGGAGGCCCGAGCCGAGGGCCAGACCGCCGAAGATCCGGTCACCGAGGCGGCCGGTGGAGGCACGGTCACCCCCGAGCGGGTGCCCGGGGTCCTCGTCGGCCGTCGAGCGGCCGGTGATGGAGGTGGTCACGTCGTCCTCGGGGTGGTCTCGGGGGCTGGTGGTCGTGCCGACGGGGGCGGGCCGGTTCGCGGCCCGCCCCCGTGCGGTGTGGCGCCGAGGCGCCGGTCGGTCAGGAGATCGCGTCGATGGCGGTCTGGACCTTCGACCCGACCGAGCTCGGGAGCGGGGCGTAGCCGATCTCCTCGAAGCTCTTCTGGGTGTCGGCCGCGGCCATGTGGGTGAGGAAGTCCTTGACCATGGTGGCCTTGTTCGAGTCGGAGTACTTCGAGCAGACGATCTCGTAGGTGACGAGGAGGATCGGGTAGGCGCCGGCCTCCTTCGTGGCGTAGTCGAGCTTGAGGCGCAGGTCGTTGCCCTCGCCGTCCGGCTTCGCCGCCTCGACGGCCTTGCCGACCGACTCGCCGGTGAGCTCGACGGCGCCGCCGCCGTTGTCGATCTTCGAGACGCCGAGGTCGTTGTCCTTGGCGTAGCTCCACTCGACGTAGGTGATCCCGCCGTCGGTGGACTTCACGCCCTCGGAGACACCGGCCGACTTCTCCTTGCCCTCACCCGAGGCCGGCCACACCTTCGCCGGGTCGTAGCTCCACGCGTCCGGAGCCGCGGCCTTGAGGTACTTGGTGAAGTTCTCCGTCGTCCCCGACTCGTCGGAGCGGAAGAAGACCTTGATCGCGGTGCTCGGGAGGCTGACGCCGCTGTTGACCGCGGCGATCTTCGGGTCGTTCCAGGTCTTGATCTTGCCGTCGAAGATCATCGCCGTGACCTCGGGGGTCAGGGTGAGCGAGTCGACGCCCTGGACGTTGTAGGCGACGGCGATCGGTCCGGTGACCATCGGGATGTTCCACGCCGGGGAGCCGCAGGTCTGGGCCGCGGCGTCGGTCTCGACGACGCCGTCCTTCTCCTCGGACTTCAGCGCGGAGTCCGACCCGGCGAAGTCGACCTGGCCGGCGATGAACTGCTTGATGCCGGCGCCCGAGCCCGTCGGGTTGTAGTTGACGGTCGCGCCGGAGCACTTCTCGTTGTACGAGGCGGCGGCCTCCTCGAAGGCGTTCTTCTGCGCCGAGGAGCCCTCGGCGTTGAGGGTGCCTTCGAAGCACCCCTCGGTACCGCTGCTGCTCGAGCCGCTGCCGGCCGAGGAGTCGGTGCCCGAGTTGTTGTCGGAGCCGCAGCCGGCCAGGGCGATGGAACCGACCAGGGCGAGGCTCGCGAGCTGGCCGAGACGGAGGGTCTTCACAGGTGTACCTCTCAGAGGTCATGGGAGGGAGTCGATGGCGCCGGGCATCACTGGCCGACGTCAGGGACGGTAGGGAGGCCGGGTGACGGGGCGGCCCGTCGCCGGTGAACGTGGAGTGAACGGCGCCCGAGCACTTGCCGACGGGACGGTCAGCCCCCGGTGCCGTCGCCGAACCGGCGGAGGTGTCGGCTCGGGCTCAGGGGAGGTGGCGCTCGACGGCGACCACGCGGGCGGCCGCGCCGACGCCGGCCACGTGGCAGACGAGGGCCTCGCCCTTGACGAGCTTCGCGTCCGAGGCCGCCGCGAACCGGACCCGGTCGTCGTCCGCGGCGTCCGCGGTGAGCGGACGGAGCACGTCGAGCAGCGCGGGCAGCACCGGCCCGTGCGAGCAGACGACCGTGGGCCGGCCCGCCGCGAGCAGCTTCTGCAGGCGACGCGGCGCGCTCGAGGGGTCGTCGGCGAAGCCCTCCTCGGACAGGCCCCGGCGGGTGCGCACGCGCGTGCCCGTCGCGGCGACGAACGGGGCGACGGTGTCGGCGCAGCGGGTCGAGGGCGAGGTGACGACCCGTCGCGGCGCGTACGCGGCGAGCACGGGCACGAGGGCGTCGGCCCGCTCCTGCCCGGCCGGCTCGAGCGGGCGCAGGGTGTCGTCGGGTCCGTCCCACGAGCTGCGGGGGACGGCCCGGGCGTGCCGGACGAGGACGAGCGGCCAGGTGTCGAGCGTGCCCGCCTGGTGGCGCCGGACGAGGGCGCGCAGCTGCTCGCGGTCGCGGGCGTAGTCGAGCCGGTCGTGGGCCTCGCGGTGGTCGAGCCACGCGACGTCGTCGATCTCGTTGACGAGGGTGCCGGCGCCGCCGGTGACCCGCGCCGCCCAGTAGCGGACGACCTTGTCCGACGGGCGGCCGTCCTTGTCGAGCAGGGTGTAGCGGGCCTCCGGCAGGGGCACGCCGACCCGGACCCGCAGGCCGGTCTCCTCGAAGGTCTCCCGCGCCGCCGCGCAGCACCCACTCCTCACCGGGGTCGAGCTTGCCCTTGGCCCACGACCAGTCGTCGTAGCGGGGGCGGTGGACCAGGGCGACCTGGAGGACGTGGTCCTCGACCCGCCACGGCAGCGTCCCCGCCGCGGGGATCGTCGTCGGCACGTGCGTCCCGGCCGTCAGCGGCGCCGGGCCTTGCGGCGGCGCTTGGCGTGCATCTCGACGAGTGCGGACTGGAGGTCCTCGAGCGGCTGGCCCTCGTCGTCGAGGTGGCGACGGGTCCAGCGTCCGTCGCCGGCCAGCGACCAGTGCGAGTAGCGGTCGGACATGCCGCGCTCCATGAGCAGGCGCAGGTCGTCGACGTGCCGCTCGTCGGTGAGCCGGGTCAGCGCCTCGACGCGGCGGTCGAGGTTGCGGTGCATCATGTCGGCGCTGCCGATGAAGGCCGCCGGCTCGCCGCCCCCGCCGAAGTAGAAGATCCGGGAGTGCTCGAGGAAGCGGCCGAGCACCGAGCGCACCTCGATGGTCTCGGACAGCCCGGGCACACCGGGCCGCAGGGCGCAGATGCCGCGCACCCACAGCTGCACGCGCACGCCGGCCCGCGACGCGCGGTACAGCGCGTCGATGACCTGCTCGTCGACGATCGAGTTGACCTTCCAGGCGATGAGCCCCGAGCCGGGTTCGGCCTGCTCGTGCTCGATCTCGGCGTCGATGAGGGCCTCGAGCCCCGAGCGCATCGAGCGCGGCGCGACGAGGAGCCGGCGGAACTTGCTGCGCGGAGCGATGCCGGAGAGCTGGTTGAAGAGCCGGCTGAGGTCCTCGCCCACCTGCGGGTCGTCGGTGAGCAGGCCGAGGTCCTCGTAGAGCCGGGCCGTCTTCGGGTTGTAGTTGCCCGTGCCGACGTGGCAGTAGCGCCGCATCCCCTCGGCCTCCTGGCGGATGACGAGGCACAGCTTGGCGTGGGTCTTCAGCCCGACGATGCCGTAGACGACGTGGACGCCCGGCGTGCTCGAGCTTGCGGGCCCAGGAGATGTTGTTCTCCTCGTCGAAGCGGGCCTTGATCTCGACGACGGCGAGCACCTGCTTGCCCGCCTCGGCGGCGTCGATGAGGGCGTCGATGATCGGGCTGTCACCGCTCGTGCGGTAGAGCGTCTGCTTGATCGCGAGGACGTGCGGGTCGGCCGCCGCCTGCTCGAGGAGGAGCTGCACCGAGGTCGAGAACGAGTCGTAGGGGTGCTGCAGCAGGACGTCCTGCTTGCGGATGGAGGCGAAGATGTCGCGGGCCTTCGCCGACTCCGTCGGGGCGAGGTCGGGGTTGGTGCGGGCCACGAACGGCTCGAAGTGCAGCTCGGAGCGCTCGAGGTCGGCGATGACGTTGAGCGCCCGCAGGTCGAGCGGCGCCGGCAGCCGGTAGACCTCGGAGGCCGCCACCCCGAGCTCGCGGACGATGAGGTCGAGGACGTGGTCGTCCATCGCGTCCTCGACCTCGAGGCGCACCGGCGGCCCGAAGCGGCGTCGGGTGAGCTCGCGCTCGAGGGCCGTGAGGAGGTTCTCGGCGTCGTCCTCCTCGACCTCGAGGTCCTCGTTGCGGGTGACCCGGAAGGTGAAGTGCTCGCGCACCTCCATCCCGGGGAAGAGCTGGTCGAGGTGGGCGGCGATGACGTCCTCGAGCGGGACGAACCGGGTGTCGTACATGTCGGCCAGCGGCGACTCGTCGGGGCCCGGCTCGACCCGCAGCAGCCGCCCGAGCACCGGGGGCACCTTGACCCGGGCGAAGTGCTCCTTGCCGGTGCGCGGGTTGACGAGGATCACCGCGAGGTTGAGCGAGAGCCCCGAGATGTAGGGGAAGGGGTGCGCGGGGTCGACGGCCAGCGGGGTGAGGACGGGGAAGAGGCGGTCGGTGAAGACCCCGGCCAGCCGGTCGCGCTCGTCGTCGGAGAGCTCGTCCCAGCGCACGATGGTGACGCCGTCGGCCTCGAGCGCCGGGCGCACCTGCTCGGCGTAGACGCGGGCCTGCATCGTCATCAGCTCGTGGGCGACGAGGGAGATCTGCTCGAGGACCTCGCGCGGCTCGAGCCCGGAGGCCGAGCGCACCGCGATGCCCGTGGCGATGCGGCGCTTGAGCCCGGCGACCCGGACCATGAAGAACTCGTCGAGGTTGGAGGCGAAGATCGCGAGGTAGCGGGCCCGCTCGAGGAGGGGGACGTTCTCGTCGGCGGCGAGCTGGAGCACGCGCTCGTTGAACTGCAGCCACGAGATCTCGCGGTCGAGGAAGCGCTCGGCGGGCAGGCCCTCCTCCTCGTCCTCGGGCGGGTGCGGACGGGTGAACCGGCCGTTGCTGCTGCGCGGCTGCTGCTGGTGGCGCGTCTCGCTCGCCGACGCGCTCGCGATGGAGACCTCGCTGACGATCGAGCCCTCGGCCGAGGCCTCCGCCGCGGCGTCGCGGGCCGAGGTGTCGCCCGGGCGCGTCCCCGTCTCTGCCGTCATGGCGTCCATCCTGTCAGGTCGGCCCCCGGCCGCCACCTCCTCGCGGACGAGGGTGAGGACAGGCCGTCCCGGCGCCGGTCCTCACCCACGGTCGCGGGGGACGCCGTACTGGACGTCGACGGCGGCGTCGACGAACCCGAGCCGGGCGTAGGTGCGCCGGGCGGCGGTGTTGTCGCCGTCGACGTAGAGCTCGACCTCGGCCAGGCCGCGCCGGGCCAGGTGGGCCACGCCGAGGGCGGTGAGCGGCCCGCCGAGCCCGTGCCCCTGCTCGGCCGGGTCGACCCCCACGACGTAGACCTCCCCCGACCCGGTCCGGACGGCGTCCGCGGCTCCTCCGGCGGCCTGCCCCTCCTCGACCTTGGTCCAGTGGAAGGCGACGACGCGGCCGTCCCGCTCGACGAGCAGGAAGCCGGCGGGGTCGAACCACGGCTGGGCCATGCGCTCGTGGAGGTCGTCGACGGTGAGGCGGCCCTGCTCGGGGTGGCTCGCGAAGGCCGCCGCGTTGAGCCGCACCCACGGCTCGTCGTCGCGGCCCGGCTCGAACGCGCGCACCGAGTACCCCTCCGGCAGAACGGGGTCGGCGGCGTCGGCCGCTGTGAGCGGGCCGGCTCATCCGGTACAGCTCGCGGACCCGGGCGAGGGCGGCGGAGTCGGCCAGGGCCCGGGCGGCGTCGAGGTCGCCGTGCGCCCACAGGCTGCGCACCCCTTCGGCGAGGGCCGCGTCGAGCAGGGCCCGACCGTGGCCCCGACGGCGCGCGTCCGGGTCGACGACGAGCTCCCCGACGGCCTCGGGCGTGCCGGTGGCGGCCACCTGGGCGTACCCCACCGCGGCGCCGTCGTCGTCCCGCCGCAGCAGGTGGACCACGCCGGCGCGCTCGGACCCAACCGCGAGCCGGAAGGCCTCGGACACGGCGGCCACGCCGTCGGAGGCCTCGGCCCGGGCCCACAGCCCGCGCAGCGCCTGCGTCGTCGCGTGGTCGACGGCCTCGAGCCGCTCGGTGGCCGCCACCTCAGCCCTCGACCTCCTCGAGGTCCTCGAGCTCGGCGGCGGCCTCGGGGACGAAGCGGTAGCCCACGTTGCGGACGGTGCCGATGAGCAGCTCGTGCTCGGTGCCGAGCTTGGCCCGCAGCCGGCGCACGTGGACGTCGACCGTGCGGGTGCCGCCGAAGTAGTCGTAGCCCCAGACCTCCTGGAGCAGCTGCGAGCGCGTGTAGACCCGGCCCGGGTGCTGGGCGAGGTACTTGAGCAGCTCGAACTCCTTGTAGGTGAGGTCGAGGAGGCGGCCGCGCAGCCGGACCGAGTAGGTCGCCTCGTCGATGACGAGCGACCCGGCGGTGATCGGCCCGACCTCGTCCTCCTCCGACTCCTGGCGACGGCCGACGGCGAGCCGGAGCCGGGCCTCGACCTCGGCCGGGCCGGCGGTGTCGAGCAGGACGTCGTCGACGCCCCACTCGCTCGTCAGCCCGGCGAGCCCGCCCTCGGTGACGACGGCGAACAGGGGCGAGGACAGCCCCGTGGTGGTGAGGACCCGGCACAGGGACTTGGCCATCGCCAGCTCGCGGCGGGCGTCGACGAGGACCGCGTCGGCCTCGGGGGCGTCGACCAGCGCGGACGCCTCGGCGGGGAGGATGCGAACATGGTGGCTGAGCAGCCCGAGCGCCGGAAGCACCTCGGCGCTGGGCGCCAAGGTGTTCGTCAGCAGCAACAGGTGGGCCATCGCCCCACAGGATAGGCGGTCATGGACGCACGGCACGGGGCCACGGCTCCTGATGGGACGACGACGACGGCCACCCCACCGGTGACCGTGCGGTACTGGGCCGGTGCCCGGGCGGCCGCGGGGGTCGACTCCGACGCCGTTGCGTCGCCCGGGACCGTCGCCGCCCTGACGCGGCGCCCTCGTCGCGGCGCACCCCGGCCTCGCCGAGGTGCTGCCCGTCTGCTCGGTGCTCGTCGACGGCCTCGCCGCGTCCGGGACCGACCCCGTGCCCCCGGGGGCGGTCGTCGAGGTGCTGCCCCCCTTCGCCGGTGGGTGATGCGAGGATGCCGGGCGTGGAGGAGCAGCCGGCCGCCGAGCCCGACCCCGTGGCGGTGAGCGAGCCCGACCCCGCCCCGGCCTCCCCGTCCGAGTCCTCCGGCCGGCCGCCCGCCGACGCGCCCCGGCCGAGGCCGTCCCGTCCGAGGGCGCCCCGGCGCCGGTCCCCGAGACCCGCGCCGCGCGCCGGGCCCGGCGCGAGGCCGAGAAGCTCAACCCCGTGCTCCCCGAGATGGCGACGGTGCCGCGGCCCGTCGTCACCGTCGCCACCGTCGTGCTCGCGGCGCTGCTCGTCCCGGCCCTGCGCACCGACGCGGTGGTCCTCGCCGGGGCCCTGGCGTGGACGGGTCTCGTCCTCGCCTGGGGCTGGCCCCGGCTGCTCGGCAGCTCGAGCCGGTTCGGGTCGTCCTTCGCGATCGGGGTGACCGCCGTGCTCGCGCCGGCCGCCGGGGCCGCCGTCACCGACGAGCCCTACCTGCGGCTCGTGCCCGTGGCGCTCGCGGTCGGCCTCGGGGTGATGTTCGGCCACCAGATCCTCCGGCGCGACGGGCGGCCGAGGCTCACCGAGTCGGCCGGGGTCACCGCCTTCGGGCTCGGCCTCGTCGCCGTGGGCACCACCTGGGTGCCCCTGGCCCGCGCCTCCCGGCCCACCGACCTCGCGACCGCGGCGCTGGTCGCGGTGGCGGTCGCCTCGCTCGCCGACCTCGCCGCCGGCATCACCGCCCTGCGCGCGTGGCTGCTGCCCGTCGCGATGGTCCTCGGCGGGTCCGGGTCCGTCGTCGCCGCGGCCCTCATGGGCACCCCACGGCCGGCCACGGCCGCCCTCGTCGGGGTGCTCGCGGCCGCGGTCTCGCTCGCCCTGCGGCGGGTGCTCGTCGTGCTGCCCCCGGTGACCGCCGTGCGCTGCCAGCTCGCCTCGGCGGCCTCGGGCGTGCTCGTCGCCGGCGTCGTGGCCTACGGGGTGTCGCTCGCGCTCGCCTGACCGCGGCCCGCCGCCGCGTCCGTCCGGCCGTACCTCACCGCACCCCGCGTGCGTCCTGACGCGCGTCAGTAGACGAGGGCGCGTGCCCCCGGGGCGACGACCTCCTCGACGAAGCTCGCGGCGCCGCGCACCAGGGCGCCCGGCACGAGGTCGTCCGGCCCGAGGTCGCGCCGGGCGGCGCACTGCCCGCACACGGTGAGCGTGCCGCCGGCGAGCACCGCGTCGCGCAGCTCGGCCAGCGGGGCGGCGTGGGCCAGCTCGACGTCCTCGGCCCGCCCGGGCACGGCCATCCACGCGGCGTCCCCGGTGAGCCAGAGGCTGACCTCCAGCCCCGCGGCGAGGGCGGTGGCGGCGACGGTGAACCCCTGGTTGAGCCGTTCGAGGGACTCGGGACCGCAGGTGACCTTGACGACGAGGCTGCTCGCGGCGGACTCCATAGACTGCAGCGTATGGTCTTCACGCTCGACACCTCCCTCCACGAGGATCTCGCCCCGCTCGCCTGGCTCGTCGGCACCTGGGCCGGGGCCGGCCTCGTCGGCTACCCGACGATCGAGTCGCAGCGCTTCGGCCAGGAGGTCGTCTGCAGCCACGACGGCCGCCGGTTCCTGCGCTGGGAGTCGCGCACCTGGCTCCTCGACGACGACGGCAACCAGGTGCGCCCGCTCGCCACCGAGACCGGGTTCTGGCGGCCCGTCACGGCCGCGGCCGACGGGACCAACGTCGAGCTGCTCCTCGCCCACCCGACCGGCTTCGTCGAGATGTACGCCGGGGTCGCCGAGCCGGCCAAGGTCGAGCTGCGCACCGACGGGGTGATGCGCAGCCCCGAGGCCAAGGAGTACACCTCGGCGCACCGGCTCTACGGGTACGTCAACTCCAACCTCATGTGGGTGATGGACATGGCGGCCGTGGGCCAGCCCCTCCAGTCGCACGTCTCGGCCGAGCTCAAGCGCGTGGAGTGACCCCCGGCCCGGGGCGGACCTCGCGCTCGAGGTGTCCGGCCGGGCGTCCGCGACCACCGTCGCGGTCGGGCGTCAGGGCGTGACGAACACGTCGAGGTAGTCGTCCATCCGGTCCTTGCGCAGCGCGTCGCCGAGCAGGGCCATCCCCTTGGTGTCGACGATGTCGATGCTGCCCGCGTGGGGGTCGGTGCCGAAACCCTTGAACGGCGCGGTGGCGAAGACGACGTCCGAGGAGCGGATGCCTCGCAGCTCGACGGCGTAGTCCTTCATCGCCCCGATGTCGAGGCCCCGGTCGACGACGAGGTTCTTCGTCGCGGCGTCGGTGAACCGGGCGATCGCCAGGGGGTTGGTGATGGTCTGGCGGCTCGTCGCCTTGAGCAGCAGGGCCTTGACGAACGCGAGCTGGCGCCGGCCGCGGGAGATGTCGCCCTCGCTCAGCTGGTAGCGCTCGCGGACGAAGGCCAGGGCCTGCTCGCCGTCGAAGTCGTTCCAGCCCTTCTTCACCACGACCGGTCCGCCGTTGCCGCTGCCGTCGCTGGCCTCCTCGGCGTACACGCGCACGCCGCCGACCGCGTCGGTCATGTTCTTGAAGCCGTCGAAGTTCGTGCGCGCGACGTGGTCGATCTTCACGCCGACGAGGTCCTGGAGGGTCTCGACGAGCAGCGGCTCGCCGCCGTAGGCGTACGCCGCGTTGATCTTGTCCTTGCCGTGGCCGGGGATGGACGACGAAGAGGTCGCGGGGGAAGTGGATCATCTGCACGGCGGTCGGGTCCGCGGGCACGTGGACGAGGACGATGACGTCGGCGCGGCCGCGGTCGGACCCCCGGCTGTCGGAGCCGATGAGCAGGAAGTTCGTGCCGTTGCCCGAGGCCGGCACCTGGATCGGCGTGCCGTCCGCGGCCTGCGTGGGCGGCGCCGCCGTGGGCAGCAGGTCGGCCTGCGTGACGTTGTCGGACACCCGCCAGCCGAGGTAGCCGATGAAGCCGCCGACCGCGACGACGACGAGGAGCACGAGGACGCCGAGGACGGTGAGCACGCGGCGCAGCCGGCTGCGCGGCTTCCGGCGCCGACGCCGGCCGGGCGACTCCTCCGGGGCGTCGTGGGTCTCGTCGTCGGTGGCGTCGCCGCGCCCCGGTCCGAAGAGGTCGATGTCCTGGTCCGTCACCGCCTCAGTCTAGGGACGGGTCCGTCCGCCGCGTGGCGAGCCGCCTACATTGGAGGGGTGAACGACCTCGGCGACCGGCTCCGCGCGCACGGCATGCGTCTGACGACGCAGCGCCAGCGGGTGCTCGACGCCGTGGCGCGGCTCGGGCACGCCACGCCGGAGGACGGTCGTCGAGGCGGTCGGCGCCGACGGCGGCGGCACGCTCTCGGTCTCCACCGTGTACCGCTCGCTCGACGCGCTCCAGGAGCTCGGGCTCGTCGGCCACACCCACGTCGACCACCGCACGCCGAGCTACCACCTCGCCGAGCACGCCACCCACCTGCACCTCGTCTGCCGTGGCTGCGGCTGGGTCGGGGAGATGCCGCTGGCCGCCGCCGACGAGCTCGTCGCCCGGGCCGAGCAGCGGCTCGGCTTCGCCGCCGACGTCAGCCACGCCGCGGTGCACGGCCTGTGCCAGACCTGCCGGGAGCCCTCGTGACCACCTCCGTCCACCCCAGTCGCCGTGCCGTCGCCCGCACCCCACCCGTCGCCGCTCCTCGCCCGCCACGGCGCGGTCGAGGGGGAGGGCGTCGACGCCGGGGTGGCCGCCCACTACGGCGACCCGATGCGCGAGCAGCGGCTGCTCGCCGAGGGGCTGGCCGTCGCCGACCTGTCGCACCGCGGGGTCGTCACCGTGGCCGGGCCCGACCGGCTCACCTGGCTGCACTCGATGACGACCCAGGAGCTCACCGGCCTCGGGCCGCGCGCGTCGCGGGAGTCGCTCGTCCTGTCGCCCAAGGGCCACGTCGAGCACGCGCTGCACCTCGTCGACGACGGCGAGCGCACCTGGGTCACCGTCGAGCCGGGCACGGCGCCGGCCCTCGTCGCCTGGCTCGAGTCGATGCGCTTCATGCTGCGCGTCGAGGTGGCCGACGTGACGGCGGAGTGGGCGGTGCTCGGGGAGCCGCTGGGCGCGGAGTCGGCCGAGGGCGAGCCGCTGGCGTGGGTCGACCCGTGGCCGAGGGTCGTCGGCGACACCGTCGCCTACGGGCCGGTCGAGGGCCACCCGGCCGAGGGGCGCGCGTGGCGCGAGCTCCTCGTCCCGCGGGCCGGGCTGCGAGGCGGCGGTCGGCGACCGGCCGCTCGCCGGCAGCTGGGCGGCGGAGGCGCTGCGGGTCGTCGCCTGGCGGCCGCGGCTCGGGCTCGAGACCGACCACCGCACCATCCCGCACGAGCTCGACTGGCTGCGCACCGCGGTGCACCTCCACAAGGGCTGCTACCGGGGCCAGGAGACGGTCGCCCGCGTGCACAACCTCGGCCGCCCGCCCCGCCGGCTGGCCTTCCTCCACCTCGACGGCTCGGGCCACGTGCTGCCCGAGCCGGGGTCGGCGGTCGAGGTCGCCGGGCGCGAGGTCGGGCGGCTGACGAGCGTCGCCCGCCACCACGAGGACGGTCCGGTGGCCCTCGCCGTGCTCAAGCGGTCGGTGCCCGAGGACGCAGAATGCCTCGTCGACGGCATCGCGGCCGCACAGACGGTCGTCGTCCGGGGCTGACCGCCGGAGATCCTCCGGTGCCGAGGCGGTCGGGCGGATGGCCGGGCGGCTCGCGGGGCTGACAGGATGACGCCATGACGACGCCGTCCGCCGGGGCCACCGGCACCCTCATCACCGTCGCGCCCACCGGGGCCGAGCACGCGAAGGCCGACCTCCCGCAGCTGCCGACGACGCTCGAGGAGCTCGTCGGGACGGCGCGGCGGTGCGAGGCCGCCGGGGCCTCGCTCATCCACCTGCACATCCGCGACGCCGAGCACCGCCCGACGCTCGACGCCGGGCACCTGCGGGCCGCCGTCGAGGCCGTGCGGGAGGCGACCGACCTCGTGGTCCAGCTCTCGACCGGTGGGTCGGTGCACGACCCGCTGGAGGCTCGTCTCACCGTGCTCGACGCCGAGCCCGGACTCGTGCTCGCTGACCTGCGGCACGACGAACTTCGGCGACGACGTCTTCCTCAACCCCTGGGGGTTCATGAGCGACCTCTACGTGCAGGCCCAGGAGCGCGAGGTCGTGCCCGAGTTCGAGCTCTTCGACCTCGGGCACGTCCACGCGCTGCGCCGGCTGCTCGACACCCACGGGCTGCCGTTCGGCGGCCGGGTGCACGTCGACTTCGTCACCGGCGTGCCGGGCGGGATGCCGGCGACCACCGCCGCGCTGATGGCCGGGGTGGCGATGCTGCCGGCGGAGGTGACGTCGTGGTCGGCCACCGGCATCGGGCGCGGGCACCTGCCGGTGATGGCGGCGGCGCTCTCGGCCGGGGGGCACCTGCGGGTGGGGATGGAGGACAACGTCGTGTTCCGGCGCGGGCAGGTCGTCGAGCACAACGACGAGCTCGTCGCCCGGGCGGCGGAGCTGGCGACGCTGATGCAGCGCCCGCCGCTGACGACGGTGCAGGCGCGCGAGCTGCTCGGGGTCCGGGACCGGCGGGCGGTGCGCTGAGCGGTGCACTGGGCGGTGCACTGGGCGGCGCGCGGAGTGCCGCGCGGGTGGTGCGCGCATGGTGCGCGGCGTGCGTGGCGGGGTCCGGGATGCGCCGTTGCTGCGCGGGGCGTGTCCCCACCACGCCCTCGTTTCGGGGGGCGGTGGCGGCGGCGGGTGGCACGGTTCGAGGTGAAGCCGGGGCGTGTGCGGGGGCGCTGTCACCTCGACCGGGTGGGCGTGGCGGGCCTGGCGGGGTGGCCGGTGCGTGTGCGGGTGCGCTGTCACCTCGACGGGTGGGCGTGGCGGGCCTGGCGGGGTGGCCGGTGCGTGTGCGGGTGCGCTGTCACCTCGACCGGGTCCGAGGGGTGGACGCTCCTTGGGCGGTGCGGAATGCGGTCACATAATCCGGAGTTATGGCGAGCATGCGTTCTGTTATCGGATTCCCGGCCGTCGTCAACGAGAAGGCGGCTCGCGCGGTCGCCGGGATGGTCGTCGTGGTCGCGGCGCTCGCCCTGGCCACCGGGTGGCTGTGGCTGAGCGCGGTGCTCGCCGTCGGGTTCGCGCTTCGCGTCGCGTCCGGGCCACGCTTCGACCCCTTCGGGCTGCTCGCCACCCGGGTGCTCGCGCCGCGGCTGGGTGATCCCCGGCTCGTCGCCGGCGCCCCGAAGCGCTTCGCCCAGGGCGTCGGTCTCGGGTTCACGCTGGCGGCCACGCTGGCGCTCGTGCTCGGCGCCCCCGCGGTGGCCGTCGGGCTGCTGTCGGTGCTCGTCGTCTTCGCGCTCCTGGAGTCCGTCGTCGGGTTCTGCGCGGGCTGCTTCGTCTACGGGCGCCTCATCCGGCTGGGCCTGGTCGCCGACGACACCTGCGTCGAGTGCGCCGACATCTCCCTGCGCCGCCGCGAGCCCGCGACCGCCTGAGCCGGTGGTGGCGCACCCGCGGGCTGCCCGGGAGGGTGTCGGCGCCGGGACGTCCATGTGCTCCCGCATCCGGGCCGCACGCCCACTCCTCGGAGCACATGACCCGATGCTCCGCGGGCTGCGCGCCTGACCCGTCCCTCGGTGCACAGGGTCGCGTGCTCCGCCGAGCACGGCAGATGCTCAGCTGCCGGAGCACAGGGCCGGGTGCTCCGAAGGGTGCGCCAGATGCTCAGCTGCCGGAGCACAGGGCCGGGTGCTCCGAGCAGGCGGGCGCGGTTGGCTCGGGAGCCGGGAGCACATGGACGTCTCCGGGACGGCCGCCCTGGACGGGGCCCGGTCGTCCGGGCGCGCCTCGACGAGCTCGTCCGCTCGGGCCGCGCGGCACGACGCCTCCGCAGGGGTGTGGCCGGACTCACGCTTGCCTCAGTTTGCATTTTGCTAACTAGAGCAAGCACAATGGACGCATGAGCAAGAACCCGCTGAACGACCTGGGCGAGAGCCTCGGCGAGTACCTGCGCGAGCAGCGCACGTCCGCCAAGCTCTCGCTGCGTCAGCTGTCCGAGCTCGCCGGGGTCTCCAACCCCTACCTGTCCCAGATCGAGCGGGGCCTGAAGCGCCCGAGCGCCGAGATCCTCCAGCAGCTGGCCAAGGGTCTCGAGGTCTCCGCCGAGTCCCTGTACGTCCGGGCCGGCATCCTCGACGCCGCCGCCGCCGTCCCCACGGCGGACTCCCCGGACGTCCGCCGGGCCGTCGCCCAGGACCCCCTCCTGACGGCCCGACAGAAGAAGACCCTCCTCGACATCTACGAGTCGTACGTCGAGGACGACGCCCGGCACTGACGCCGCACCGCCCCCGGCAGCGTCGCCGACCGGGCCACCCGAACCGCAGCACACCTCCACCCAGAAGGAGCCCACCATGGCCGTCATCGACGACCTCCGCAAGACCATCGACAGCACCCCGCTCTACGCCCTCGCCGGCGCCACCGACCTCGCCGTCGAGAAGGTCCGTGAGGCGCAGAAGCGCGCCGACGCCCGCCGCGCCGAGCTCGCCAAGCGCGCCGAGGCGGCCCGCGCCGACCTCAGCCCCGCGGCCCTCCAGGCCCGCGTCGGCACCATGACCGAGCAGGTCAAGGAGCTCCCGGCGCTCGCCCTCAACCAGGGCCTCGTCGTCGGCGGCAGGGTCACCGAGGGCTACGGCGACCTCGCCACCCGCGGCAAGGACCTCGTCGGCCGCCTCCGCACCCAGAAGGCGACCCAGGACCTCGTCGCCCAGGCCGAGACCACCGTCGCCCAGGCCAAGGGTGCCGTCACCACGGCCCGCAAGGCCGCGGCCGAGATCGAGCGCTCCGCGAAGGCCACCATCACCACCGGCCGCCACGAGGCCGTCAAGGTCGCCACCGTCCTCACCGACTCCGTCGCCGAGGAGGCCAAGGAGGCCCAGACCGAGGTCGCCGCCGCCGCCAAGCGCACCCGCACCGCGGCCAAGCGCACCTCCACCACGACGAAGAAGGCCGCCAAGCGGACGACCTCGTCGGCCAAGGGCGCGACGACGAGCGCGCGCAAGACGGCCAAGGCCACGACCAAGGCCACGGAGAAGGCCGCCGACAAGGTCGGCGCCTGACCCAGCCCGACGGGGTCTCGACCCCGTCGAGTGAACAGAACACGCCGTGTGGGCCGACGCCCACACGGCGTGTTCTGTTCACTCGACGGGTGGGGTGGGCCGGTGGACGCGGCCGGCGGCGCGCCGGCGCTAGGGTCGGCGGGTGCCCCACCCCGACGTGCCGCCCGCCGCCTCCGTCCGGCCCGACGCCGCCGCCACACCCCGCAGCCGCTCCGCCGCGCCCGACCCGCGCCTCCGCGCCGCACCCCGCCGACCTCCACCCCGCCCGGCCCTCGCCGAGGCCCCCGTCCTCGCCCACGTCGTCCGCAACGGCGTCGTCGAGTCGGCGCACCGGGCGAGCGTCGCCGTCACCGGCCCGGACGGCGAGCTCCTCGAGGCCTGGGGCGACCCCCACGACCCCGTCTTCCCCCGGTCGTCGAACAAGCCCCTCCAGGCCCTCGGCATGCTCCGGGCCGGCCTGCGCCTGCCGCCCCGGCACCTGGCCCTCGCCTGCGCCAGCCACAGCGCCGAGCCGATGCACCTCGACGGCGTGCGGGAGATGCTCGCCGACGCCGGCCTCACCGAGGCCGACCTGCGCAACACCCCCGACCTGCCCTACGACCCCGCGGAGCGCGACGTCTGGGTCGCCGCCGGCCGGGCGGCGCGCCCGCTGGCCCAGAACTGCTCGGGCAAGCACGCCGCGATGCTCGCCACCTGCCGGGCGGCCGGCTGGGACACCCGCACCTACCTCGACCCGGCCCACCCCCTCCAGCAGCGCATCGCCGAGACGATCGAGGAGGTCTGCGGCGAGCCGGTGGCGGCGACGGCCGTCGACGGGTGCGGTGCCCCGGTGGCGGCGGTCTCGCTCGCCGGGCTGGCCCGCGCCTTCGGGCGGCTCGCCACGGCGGGGCCCGGCACCGACGCCGCGCTCGTCGCCGACGCCATGCGGGCCCACCCCGAGCTCGTCGGCGGCAGCCGCCGCGACGTCACCGCCCTGATGCGCGGCACGACCGGGGCCGTCGCCAAGGACGGCGCCGAGGCCGTCTACGCCATCGGGCTCCCGGACGGCCGGGCCGTCGCGCTCAAGGTCGCCGACGGCGGCGCGCGCGCCCGCACCGTCGTCCTCGCCGCGGTGCTGCGGCGGCTCGGCGTCGAGTCGGCCGCCTACGCCCGGCTCGAGGACGCCCCCGTGCTCGGGCACGGCGAGCCGGTCGGCGCGGTCGTCGCCGTCGGCATCACCGGCCGCGCCGGACCGACGCCGTGAGGACGGTCCTCCAGCGGGTCACCCGGGCCTCGGTCCGGGTCGGGGGCGAGGTGGTCGGCGAGATCGACCGCCCGGGGCTCGTCGCGCTCGTCGGGGTCACCCACGACGACGGTCCCGAGCAGGTGGCGACGACGGCCCGCAAGATCGCCGAGCTGCGCATCCTCCACGGCGAGCGCTCGGTGCTCGACGAGGCCGCGCCGGTGCTCGTCGTCTCGCAGTTCACGCTCTACGCCGACACCCGCAAGGGGCGCCGCCCGTCGTGGAACGCGGCCGCGCCGGGACCGGTCGCCGAGCCCCTCGTCGAGGCGGTCGTGGCGGCCCTGCGCGAGCGCGGCGTCGAGGTCGCGACCGGCCGGTTCGCGGCGCACATGGAGGTCGAGCTCGTCGGGGACGGCCCCGTGACCATCGTCCTCGACGTCTGACGCCTAGGCTGTGCCCATGCAGATCCTCGGCAGCGTCCAGTCCTGGATCGTCCTCGCCCTCTCGGTCGCGGCCCTCGGGGTCGAGGTCTTCGCCCTCGTCGACTGCGTCCGCCGGCGCTCCGACGCCTTCACCGCCGCGGGCAAGCGCACGAAGAACTTCTGGCTGCTCGTCACCGGCATCGCGACCCTGCTCGGGGTCGTCGCCCTCGGCGGCCTCGGCCTGCTCGCGATCATCGCCATCGTCGCCGCGGGCGTCTACCTCGCCGACGTCAAGCCCGCCCTCGACCAGGTGATGGGTCGCGGGGGCGGCGGCCGGCAGGGCCCCTACGGCCCCTGGTGAGGCGCGACGGCGTCCCAGGCGACCGTCAGCTCGCCGAGGCGCCAGCGTGACGGCCCGCCGAGCACCGGCCACCCGGCCTCCCGCAGCGCCGAGGCGGCGCCGATGAAGCGCTGCCGCACCCCGTAGGCCGCGAGCGGCGCCTGCCGGTCCCAGGCCTCGTCGAGGGCGCTGAGCAGCGCGTGCACGGGCTCGCCCGGCACGTTGCGGTGGATGAGCGACCTTGGGCAGCCGCTCGGCGACCACGCCCGGGCGGTCCAGGCCGCGCAGCCGCCAGCCGAGGGTCAGCGACTCCGGCCCGCCGGGGCCGACCGCGACCCACGCCGCGAGCCGCCCGAGCTCGTCGCAGGTGCCGTCGACGAGCAGGCCCGCCCGGCGCGAGCCGGGCCGCCGTCGTCGCCCAGGCCGCGGCCACGTCGGCCTCGTCGTACTGCCGCAGCACGTTGAACGCGCGCACCACCACGGGCCGGCCGCCGCCGGGCAGCGGCACCTCGAACCCGCCGCGCACGAAGCGCAGCCCGGGCCGCTCCAGCGGGCGGGCGGCGGCGACGCGGCCGGGGTCGATCTCGACGCCGACGACCTCGACGTCGGGCCGCACGCGGCGCAGCCGCTCGTGCAGCTCGACGGCGGTCACCGGGGAGGCGCCGTAGCCGAGGTCGACGACGACCGGCGCCGGCCCTGCGCGGCGCAGCCGCCACGCCTGCGGGCCGGCGAGCCAGCGGTCGCACCGGCGGAGGCGGTTGGGGTTCGTCGTGCCGCGGGTGACGACCCCGACGGGGCGCTGGGCGGGCACCGGTCCAGCCTAGGCCGACGGGGCGGGCGCCGCGCGCGGCGCCGGCGCCGCCGGCGACCGGCCGGCGCCGCTCCCGGCCCCGCGGGGGCCGCTCAGGCTCGCGGCTTAGGCTTTCCGGGTGCTGGAGTGGTGGCGGTCGGAGGAGCGCGAGCAGCGGGTGAGCCTGTCGATGCTCGCGCTCGTCGTCTCGCTCCTCGGGCTGCTCGGCCTCGGTCTCCTCTCGTGGGTGCCGAAGGTGATGGCCCAGGACATCGGCATCACCGACGTCGAGCCCGGGCTGCTCAGCGTGGCCCAGAACGCCCGCGGGGTGCAGTCCCTCGGCGCCGACCTCACCGTGACCCTCTACGACCGGGGCTTCCGGCTCTCCCGCGGGTCGACCGTGCTCGCCGACACCGTCACCAAGGGCGCGCCCGTCATCGCCCTCATGGGACGCGTCGAGGCCGGTGACGAGCACCCGCGCGAGCGGGTGACGGCGGTCCCTCGCCGACGTCTCGATCGACGCCGTGACCCGCGACGGCGACCGGGTCAGCTACCACGGGGTCGTCAGCGACGGCGCCCGGACCCTGCCGCTGCGGGTCACCTTCGAGCCGATGGACGGCCGGATCCGGATGGACGTGGCGGTCCAGGGCGCCGACGGGCTGGCGGTCAACCTCGACTGGCGGGCCGCGACCACGGGCATCGCCCCGGCCCTGCCCGCCCGCAACCTCAAGGCGCGCGCGTCGTGGGTCGACCCCGCGACCGTCGAGCAGCCGGCGTTCACCTGGGTGCTCGGCACCGACGTGTCGATCGGGCCGGTGCAGGTGCCGCGGGCGGTCGACCTGCGCCAGGACGGCCGGATCGCCATCCACGTCTGGTCCCCGCGGGCCGTCGTCACCGTCACGGACACCCCGCCGCGTGGAAGACTCGGGGCCATGAGCGACGCCGACGGCGGGCACCGCCCCGAGCGGGTGGCGATGGTCACCGTCCACACCTCGCCGCTGGCCCAGCCGGGCACCGGCGACGCCGGGGGGATGAACGTCTACGTCGTCGAGGTGGCCCGCCAGCTGGCCCGGCTGGGCACCGCGGTCGACCTCTTCACCCGCACGACGAGCGCGGCCCAGCCCGACGTCGTCGAGGTCGAGCCGGGCGTCGTCGTGCGGCACGTCGCGGCGGGCCCGTACGAGGGCCTGTCCAAGGAGGACCTGCCGGGCCAGCTGTGCGCCTTCGCCGCCGGGATGATGCGCGTCGCGGCGCACGCCCCGCCCGGCTACTACGACCTCGTCCACTCGCACTACTGGCTCTCCGGCCAGGTCGGCTGGCTGGCGGCCGACCGCTGGGGCGTCCCGCTCGTCCACACGATGCACACGATGGCCCGGGTCAAGAACCTCCACCTCGCCGACGGCGACGAGCCCGAGCCGCGGGGCCGAGAGATCGGCGAGGCCCAGGTCGTCGAGGCGGCCGACCGCCTCGTCGCGAACACCGAGCGCGAGGCCGCCGAGCTCGTCGAGCTCTACGGCGCCGACCCCGAGCGGGTCGCCGTCGCCTAGCCCGGGGTCGACCTCGTTGTCTTCTCTCCCGGGCCGGCCGCCGAGGCGCGAGCCGCGCTCGGGCTCCCGGCGGACGCCGTCGTGCTGCTCTTCGTCGGCCGGATCCAGCCGCTCAAGGCGCCCGACGTCGTCGTCCGCGCCGCGGCCGAGCTGGTCCGCCGGCGGCCCGAGCTGCGCGAGCGCCTCGTCGTGGCCGTCCTCGGCGGTGCCAGCGGCTCCGGCCTGCGCAGCCCGATGGGCCTGGAGGGCTCGCCGCCGGCCTCGGCATCGGCGACCTGCTCCGGTTCGTCCCGCCGGTCGACCGGCCGACCCTCGCCCAGTGGTACCGCGGTGCCGACGTCGTCGCGGTGCCGTCGCACAGCGAGTCCTTCGGGCTCGTCGCCGTCGAGGCCCAGGCCTGCGGCACCCCGGTCGTCGCCGCCAACGTCGGCGGCCTGCCCACGGCCGTCGGCGACGGCGGGGTGCTCGTCGACGGCCACGACATCCGCCGACTGGGCCACCGCCTTGGCCGGGTCCCGCTCGACCGCGAGCTGCGGGCCAAGCTGTCCCGCCGGGCCGTCGAGCACGCCCCGGGCTTCGGCTGGGCGCGCACCGCCGAGCGGCTGCTGGAGGTCTACTGCGCGGCCCTGACGCTGCCGAAGGACGTGTCGATCAACGACGCGGAGCGGCTCACCGACATCCCGCAGGCGGTCATCCCGTGAGGTCGGCCGACCTCGCCGGCGTCGTCCGGGCGTTCCTCGACGAGTCGGGCCTGGAGTGGGAGGCGGGCGCCCGCGCCGACGAGATCGTCGTCTCCCTTCCCGGCGAGAAGAAGCTCAAGACGGTCGTCTCGCTCGTCTGCGGCGACACCGCGCTGGCGGTCTCCGCGTTCGTCATCCGCAACCCCGACGAGAACCACGAGGAGGTCTACCGCTTCCTGCTGCGCCGCAACCTGCGCCTGCCCGGGCTCGCGTACGCCGTCGACCGCTCCGGCGACGTCTTCGTCACCGGCCGGGTGCCGGCGCCGGGGTCGACGCGACCTACCTCGACCAGCTGCTCGGGGTCGTGCTCTCGCGCGGCCGACGAGCCGTTCAACGAGCTGCTCGTCATCGGCTTCCTCACCTCGATGCGCAAGGAGTGGGAGTGGCGGGTCTCCCGCGGCGAGAGCCTGCGCAACCTCGAGGCATTCCGCCCCATCCTCGAGCGCCCGGGCGACCCGCCCCGAGGACGGACTGATCGCGCCCCGACCGCCGGTCCGCGCGACCCGTCACTAGGCTGGGCGGCATGACGGAGCACACGCTCATCCTCCTGCGCCACGGCGAGTCCGAGTGGAACCAGAAGAACCTCTTCACCGGCTGGGTCGACGTCGACCTGTCCGAGAAGGGCCGGGCCGAGGCGGTGCGCGGCGGCGGCTGATCCAGGAGGCCGGCCTGCTGCCCGACGTCCTGCACACCTCGGTGCTGCGCCGGGCCATCACCACGGCCAACCTCGCGCTCGACGCCTCCGACCGGCACTGGATCCCGGTGCGCCGCAACTGGCGCCTCAACGAGCGGCACTACGGCGCGCTGCAGGGCCTCGACAAGGCCGCGACCCGGGAGAAGTACGGCGACGAGCAGTTCATGCTGTGGCGTCGCAGCTTCGACACCCCGCCGCCGCCGATCGAGCCGGGCAGCGAGTTCGACCAGGCCGGCGACCCCCGGTACGCCGGCGTCGAGGTGCCCGCCACCGAGTGCCTCGACGACGTCATCCCGCGGATGATGCCCTACTGGGAGGGGGAGATCCAGGACGACCTCCGAGCCGGGCGCACCGTTCTCGTCACCGCCCACGGCAACAGCCTGCGTGCCCTGGTCAAGCACCTGGACGGCATCAGCGACGACGACATCGCCGGGCTCAACATCCCCACCGGCATGCCGCTGGTCTACCAGCTCGGCGACGACTTCATGCCGACGGCCCGGGCGGGTACCTCGACCCCGAGGCGGCCGCCGCGGCGGCCGCTGCCGTGGCGAACCAGGGCCGCTGAGGCCCGCCGGCGCCGGTGCCGGCTCCCGGGGAGCCGGGTTCGGCAGCACCGGGACCCCGCCGTGGCCGACGCCGTCGTCGGGGCCGAACAGGTCGGGGCCCTCGGCCGGCACCGCGTCGTGGACGGTGCGCCCGGCCGCGTCCCGCGAGCACGAGCCGGAAGGCCGCGCCGCGTCGGCGTCGACGACCGGCCACGACGGCCACGTGGTCGACCATCGGGACGGCCGTCGAGACCGGTCGCCGGGTCGGGGTCGTCGCCACGAGCTGGGCGGTGGCTGCCCGACCCGGGGCGATGACGAGGAAGCGGCCGGCGTGCGGCCGGCCGGCGTCGAGCCGCAGCACGACGGGCGCGGTCGGCGTCGTCGGCCGGGAGCACGACGGGGCCGAAGCCGATTGCCCGGGCGGCACGGTGCGGGTGCCGTCGGTGTCGCGCACCGAGCGGACGAGCGCGCCGTCCGGGGTCGTCACGTGCACGACGCCGACGCCGCTCGGTAGCGGAGCCCGGCGACGGGGATGCGCGTCCGCGTCGTGGCGTCGACGACCACGGTGGCTCGTAGGACCTCGGCGGCAGCCCGGTCGCCGAGGCGACGGCCGCGAGGGCCGCCGGGACGGGGTCGTCGGCGGCCGGGCCGTCCTCGGGGTCCCAGGCGTCCGGGGAGGGCACCGCCCGACGTAGTCGCCGCAGCGCAGCCGCTCGCCCCGCCCCACGGGCGGTCGAGGAGGAGGGAACCCACCCCGTCCGCAGCGCGACGGGGCGGAACGTGCGCTCCACCGTGCCCGCGGCGTCGGGCGCACCGTGGGCGCACCTCGGCCGGGCCCGACGCCCGGGCGGGTCAGCGCGACGAGCAGGGCGCCCGACGGGTGCGGCACACCGAGCGCGACGACGTCCTCGACCCCGTAGATCGCGGCGAAGCGAGTACGGCACCTGGACGAGCTGCTCGGCCGGGGCGCCGACCGACCCGGCCCACACCTGCAGCCGGGTGCTCCGCGGCGGGCTCTCGAGCAGGTCGTGGCCACGACGAGCCGGACGTCGTGGACGTCGTCGGCGTAGAGCAGCCGGGCCGTGTGGTAGCCCTCGGCACGGTCCCGGACGCCCAGGTCGGACGCCAGGGTGCCGCGCGCCGGCCAGCGGCGGGTGCTCGCCCAGGCAGGGTCGTCGGGGCCGGCCGTCGTCGGTGACGCCGGCGGCGCGTCGGGGGCCGGCGCGCTCGCCCGGGCCGCCACCGCCCACCCGAGCAGCCCGAGGGCGGCGGCCGGCCCCGCCCGCGAGGGCCAGGGTGCGCCGGCGCACGGGGCGGGCGCGCTCCTCGACGAGGGCCGCGGGGTCCGGGGGGTCGGGCTGGGCCACGGCGAGCCGGTGCGTGAGGGCCCGAGGTCGGCCTCGAGGAGGTGGTCCGCGGGCTCGACCCGTCGCCGGCGCGGGCCTCCCGGTGGGCGGCGAGGAGGGCCGCGGCGCGCCGGCGCGAGGTCGGCGTCCCGGCCCCCGGCCCCGGCGAGGTGCTCGACCTCGTCGCCGGTGAGCTCCCAGAGCGGCCCGGCCGCCAGCAGCGCGCGCACGACCGGGGGCTGCGCCGCCAGGGCGTCGAGGAGCGCCGCCGGCACGCCCGAGTCGGGGTCGACGGCGAGCGCCCGCAGCGACCGGCCGGGCGCCGCCGGGCGGCCCGGCCCGCCGTGGCGCGGCGACGGGGCCGCGGCCAGGCGCTCGAGGAGGGCGCGGCGGACGGCGGCCGTCGGCGATCCCGACTCGAGCGTCCGCGTCCAGCCGACCGGACCGACGCGAGCGCCGCGGCCGTCACCGCCCGGGCGGCGGACGGGTCGAGCACCCGACGAGCGCGACGGCCTCGAGGTCGGGCCAGCGGGCCGCGACGAAGTCGCCGAAGTCCTCGTCCACGGCTGGCGTCACCGCCCCATCCTCACCCAGCCGGTGCGGCGGCAGCGGGACGGGGTGGAGGGCGGCGGCTCAGCGGCCGGGACCGAGGTCGAGCAGCGCGCGCCCGGCCGGCGGCACCGCGGCGTAGGTCCGGCGCAGCCGGTCGTCCCAGAGCTCGAGGGTGAGGGGGCGGCGGTCGTCGCCGGCGGTCACGACGGCCGTGCCGTGGAGGAGCGGGACGGTGGCGGTCGCCGCACCCTCGGGGCCGACCAGCCGGCAGCGCGCCGCCCCGGGCGCGACGACGAGCAGCCGGCCGGCCCCGGCGGTCGGGAGCGGCGAGGACGACGGGTGCGTCGACCTCGGCCGGGGGGAACACCGTGGGCGGCGCGAGCAGCGGCGGACGGCCGGCGCCCTCGTCGTCGGGGACGTGGACGGTCCGGACCGTCGCGCCGTCCGGGGTCCGCGTCCGCAGGACGAGGACCCGGCCCGACCCGGCCCGGCCGGGCGCCCGGAGGGGTCGAGCACCCCGCCGTCGACCGCGGTGTCGAAGACGACCTCGGTGCGCAGCCGCGCCGGGGCGACGCCGGTGGCCGAGGCGACGAGCTCGGTCGTCGCCAGGGTGACGCCGGCCGGGGTCGGCGGCCGGGCCGGGACGAGCGGCCCACCCGCGACCGGCCGTCGTAGGCCTCGCACTGGAGGCGGGCCGCGGCCCGGGAGCGTCGACGGGGACGGTCGCGACGCCGTCGTGCAGGCGCACGATCGACCAGGTGCGCTCGACGCTGCCGTGCGACGTCGGGTGCACCACGGGGCTCCACGCGGCGACGTCGACCCGGGGCCGGCTGAGCAGCACGAGCAGGGCCGAGCGGCCGCCTCGTCCCTCGGTGAGCGAGGCGACCACCGTGCCGCCCGGCGCTCGCTCCGGGCACCGCTCGACGGCGGGCTGGTGCCGGGGTCGGTGCGCCGGCCCGCCGGGGGACGGCGACGGCGACGACGCTCGTCGAGCCGTCGATGCGGTCGAGGGCGAGCGGCAGCGGGGTGAGGTCGGCCGGGGGCGTGCCGGGGGCCCCGACCACGCGGCGACGACGGTGCTCCCGCCGGCGGCGTTCGGGCGGTCGAGCAGGCCGGCGACGACGACCCGCACCCCCTCGACGTCGGCGGCGTAGAGCAGCCGGGCGGTCGGCCGCCGTCCCGCGCGACGAGCGCCCGCACCGCGGCGTCGCCGGCCAGGGGGCCCCGCGGGGGCCACCGGTCGAGTACCACCACGACGCGTCGTCGAGACCCGCGACGGGGGCGTCGCCGGAGCGCCCGGGGACCGGGGCGGCGACGCCGGGCGCGTCGCCGGCGCACGAGCCACGCGCCGGCGACCCCGAGGGCGGCGACGGCCAGGCCGCCGGTGACGAGCGAGCGGCGGCGCACCCGGGCCACCCGGGCGCCCGACCAGCCCGACGGGGTCCGGGGGGTCGCCGGCGCCGCCGCGAGCCGGGCCACCGCCTCGGCGAGGTCGGGGTCGAGGCGCCGTCGGCGGGCGGCCGGTCGGCGGCCGCGAGGGCCTCCCGGTGGGCCGTGAGGAGCCGGCCGCGGGCGGCGGGGCGGTCGGCGGCGAGCGCGTCGGGGAGGGACGCCGGCGGCCCCCGCGGCGAGGTCGGTCTCGGCCGACCCCCAGAGCGCCTCGGCCGCGACCGCGGCCCGGACGAGGGGCCGCTCGCGAGCGAGCGCGCGGAGCAGGGCAGCCGCCACCGCGGCGTCGTCCGGCCCGGACGGCCAGGACGGCCGCGACGGGTCGGCCGCCGGGGGCACCGCGCTGGCGGTACGCCCGAGGGGGCGGTCGGCGTCGGGCAGGTGGGCGACGCGGCGCAGCAGGGCGGCCCGGGCGGCGCGCGTGGGCGCGCCGTCCTCGAGGACGAGGTCCCACCGCCCGCCCAGCTCGGCGAGCGTGGCCGTCGTGAGGTCGCGGGCACCGGCGGGGTCGAGGGTGGCGACGAGGGCGACGGCCTCGAGGTCGGGCCAGCGGGCCGCGACGAAGCCGCCGAAGTCGTCCTCGACCGGAGCGTCACGCGGCCATTGTCCCCCCGGCCGGCGCCACGACCCGGGCCGCGACGCGCTCAGAAGTCGCTGAGCGCGGCGGACGAGAGGTCCTCGAGCGGCTGGGACGCAGGTGCCTCCCCGTCGTAGAGCGTCCGGCCGGTCGAGTCCTCGACGAGGATCCGGGGCGAGCCGAGCGCGACGTCGGGGAGGTGGATGGCCGCGACGTGCCCGAGCACCGGTGTCACGTCCGACCGGCGCCCCTCCGGGGAGGTCAGCCGGACGGTCCGGCCCGGGCCGGGCACCATGACGACCGCGGCGGACTCGAGGAACAGCAGGGCCGGGTGGGCGACCTCGGTGGCCGGCACGACGACCGCGCCGTCACCGGCGGAGTACGAGGAGTCGGGGCCGGTGACCTCGACCCAGAACGACCGCACCACCGCGCCGTCGGGCGTCGTGACCGTGACGAGCTGGGCGGCGCCCGACCCGTCCGGGAGGCCGAGGTCGAAGGGGAGGGGGTGCGGCAGGGGCGCCTCGAGCGTCCTCACGCGCAGCCGCCGCGCGGCGATGCCGGTCGCCGAGGCGACGTCGAGGCGGGTGCGGTCCGCGAAGCTCGGGGGCTCGCGCTCGTAGGGGTTCCACTCCTGCGGCCGGGGGAAGGGTCCGTCCCAGTCCGCGCACCGGCCCCGGGGGGCGATGCCCGAGGGGCCCGTCGGTGAGCACGGAGCCCACGCCGTCGACGAGCGGCACCGTGGTCCAGTCGCGCTCGATCGTGCCGTCGGGCCGCGGACGGACGAGCCCGCTGAACTCGGCCCGCTCGACGGCCGGGCGGGCCAGGGCGAGGACCATGCGCCGGGTCGGGTGCGGGACCCCGAGGACCACGAGATCGGCGGCGTCGAAGAACCCCGCGAAGGTCAACGGGACCTCGGTGAGCCGCTCGGCGGCGGCCCCGGCCGGTCCGGTCCACAGCTTGAGCGTCGTGGCGGCGCTCCCGAAGTCGACGTCCGGGTCGTTGACGACGAGCACCCGCACGTCGTGGACGTCGTCGGCGTACAGCACGCGGGCGGTCGGCCGCGCCTGCGTGGCGAGGGCCCGGAGGGCGGGGTCGCGTCCGAGGGCGCCCCGGGGCGGCCACCGGGACGTCGAGGCCCAGGCGGGGTCGTCGGGTCCGGCCGTCGACGGGGTGGGCGGTCCCCCGGCGCGGACCGGCGGCCGGCGGGTCCTGCGCGTCGCCACCCACGCCGTCGCGCCCGCCACCGCCGCGGCGGCGCCCCCCGCGAGCACGATCCGGCGGCGCACCCCGTGGCCCGCCTCGCCGACGAGGCCGGCCGGGTCCGGGGGGTCGCCGGCCGGGCGGCCACCCGGCGCACGACGTCGGCGAGGTCGTCGTCGAGGCGGTGGTCGGCCGGGAGGCGCCCGTCGGCGGCCAGGGCCGCGCGGTGGGCCGCGAGCAGGCGCACCCGGGCGGCGTCGACCTGCGCCCCGGTCTCGTCGACCGGTCGGCCGGCGAGGGCGGCGACGGCGGGCACCCCGACCTCCCAGACCACGGCGGCCGCGAGCGCGGCCCGCACGAGGGGGCCCTCGGCGGCGAGCGCGTCGAGCAGGGCGCCGGGCACGGGGTCGTCGGGGTCGGTGACCCCGGCCCGCAGGTCCTCGGCGGGCGCCGGGGGTGGCCGGCCGCGCCACCCGGCCCGGCCGCGCCGCCGTCGGCCGGGACCGGCGGCGACCCGGCCCGACGGGGCCGCGCCACCCCGACCGGGGCCGGTCCAGCCGGCCGACCCGCTCGAGCAGCGCGCGGCGGGCCGCCTCGGTCGGCGACCCCTCCTCGACCGTGGCGGCCCAGCGGTGGCGCAGCGGGGCCAGGGCCGCGACGGTCAGCTCGCGGGCGAGCGGCGGGGTCGAGGGTGGCGACGAGGGCGACGGCCTCGAGGTCGGGCCAGCGGGCCGCGACGAAGTCGTCGAAGTCCACCCCCGGGCCGTCGGTCACCGCCCCATCCTCACCCCTGGGGTGCCCGACGGGCCACGGTTCGGTCGATCACGCCCTCACAGGCGCGGCAGGACGCGGTCGGTGTGCTCGCCCGCCTCGAAGATGCGCGACGCCGGGCCGACGATGAGCGGGTCGGGGCGGCCGACCACGTCGGTGTCCTTGCTGCGGTAGTCGACGCCGTCGAGCACCACCCGCATCGCCTCGAGCCGGGCCCGCTTCTTGTCGTTGCTCTTGACGACCGTCCACGGGGCGTCGCCGGTGTCGGTGTAGAAGAACATCGCCTCCTTGGCCTCGGTGTAGGCCTCCCACTTGTCGCGGCTCGCGAGGTCGGTGGGGGAGAGCTTCCACTGGCGCACGGGGTCGTTCTGCCGGGAGGCGAAGCGGGCGGCCTGCTCCTCGCGGCTCACCGAGAACCACAGCTTGACGAGGTGGATGCCGGAGTTGACGAGCATCCGCTCGAGCTCGGGGCACTCGCGCATGAACTCGAGGTACTGGGTGGGCGTGCAGTAGCCCATGACCCGCTCGACGCCGGCGCGGTTGTACCAGGAGCGGTCCATGAAGACGATCTCGCCGCCGCTCGGCAGGTGCTCGACGTAGCGCTGGAAGTACCACTGGGTCTGCTCGACCTCGGTCGGCTTCTCGAGCGCGACGACGCGGGCGCCGCGGGGGTTGAGGTGCTCCATGAAGCGCTTGATGGCGCCGCCCTTGCCGGCGGCGTCGCGGCCCTCGCAGAGGACGAGCACCTTGGCGCCGGTCTCCTTGACGTGCAGCTGGAGCTTGAGCAGCTCGATCTGGAGGCGGCGCTTGGTCTTCTCGTACTCCTCGCGGGGCAGCTTCTTCGCGTAGGGGTAGCCGTGCTGCCAGGCCTTGCCGGCCGCGACGTCCGGGACCTGCCCCTCGGCCTCGTCGAGCTCGTGCAGCTCCTCGAGCTCCTCGGCGTAGTCCTCGGTCACCGACCGGCGCGGCTCGTCCACGGCGCGAGCGTAGCGCCGGGGGCCGCCCGCCCGCAGCGGCCACGGACGTGACGTGCGCGACCGCACGGCCCCGGCGTCGGGCCTCAGCTGGCGTTCGCGGCGCTCCACGTGTCGAAGGCCTCGGTGGCGAGGGCCTCGGCCCTGGGCGATGAGCGACTCCGCCTGCGTCACGTCGGCCTCGTCCTGCGCGGTCGGCGCACCACTGGCGGCCATCGCGGCCTCGGCGCCCGAGGCCAGCGCCACGGCCTCGTCGATGAGGGCAAGGGCCTGGCGGGCCGGGTCGCCCCAGGCGCTGGTGTCGAAGCCGAAGGACGCCCCGACGTCGGCGCGCCCGACGAGGTCCTCCTGGTCCGGTCGGAGCTCGGCGGCGGTCGCGAGCACCGCGTCGGCGCGGTCGGTGAGGTCCTGCTGGGACGGCAGCGCCGGCCTCCGGCGCCACGCTCTCGGCGAGGGCGGCCGCACCGTCGACCTGGGGCATCGTGCGGGCGGTGAGGGTCCGCACCGCGGCCACGGCGAGCGTGGTCTGGTCCCGGCTGAGCGACCGGGTCATCGTGCGGACGGTGGGGGCCGGGAGGCTCGAGGTCGCCAGGGCCCGCTTCTCGGCCACGATGCCCGAGTTGATCGTGACGATGCGGCGCAGGACCACCGGCTTGCGGGCGGTGACCGCCGGGTCGACCGGGGCGGCGGCCACCCCGGCCCGCGCCACGGGCGCCGGCGCGGCCTCGGCGGGCGCCGCGACGGCCCCGAGGCCGGCGGTGACGGCCGCGGCGACGACGAGGCGCACGGCCAGCAGACGGGCGGACGGGCGGTGGTGGGCGAGGGGACCCATGGTCGAGCTCCTGGACGGTGCGAGAGTGGTCCACCCATCGTGGGTCGCCGCCTCGAGGCGCCGCAGGGACTCAGGCCCGGGCTCCGGTAAAAGTTCGGTCAGCGAATCCCATAGACACCGATGTCCGCGCAGGTCAGCGGGCTGTTCGGCCCATCGGTGGGGGGCCGAACAGCCGACCCGGGCGGGCCTCAGCGCACGGTCGGAGGGCGAGTCGTCCTCGGCGTCCTCGTGGCTGCCGTTGGCCTCGTTGCCCCACTCGCCGGTGACGATCCAGACGACCCGCTCGGCGACCGAGACGGCGTGGTCGGCGAACCGCTCGTAGTAGCGGCCGAGGAGGGTGATGTCGACCGCCGTCTCGGTGTCGTGCGGCCAGTCCTTGCTCGTCACGTGCTCGAAGAGGTGGCGGTGCAGGCTGTCCATCGCGTCGTCGTCCCGCTCGATCTCCCGGGCGCCCTCGACGTCGCGGCCGGCGATGACCGAGCCGCACTTCTCGACGATGAGCTCGGCGACCTGGCCCATCTCGCGGAACGTGCCGCGCAGCTCCGGCGGCACGGCGGAGGCGGGGTAGCGCAGCCGGGCGACCTTGGCGACGTGCCGGGCCAGGTCGCCCATCCGCTCGATGTCGCTGCTCATCCGCATGCTCGTGACGACGACCCGCAGGTCGGTGGCCACCGGCTGCTGGAGGGCGATGAGGTCGAAGGAGAGCAGGTCGATCCGCTCGCGCATCGCGTCGATCTCGGCGTCGGCGGCGATGACGGAGTCGGCGAGGTGCACGTCCGCGTCGAGGAGGGCGGTCGTCGCGCGGGTCATCGCGGACGCCGCGAGGTGGGTCATCTCGACGAGGCTCTCGGCGATCCGGTCGAGCTCTTCGTGGTAGGCCTTGCGCATCACGGCTGGGGGTCCTTCGGCTGGGGTGGCTCAGGGCACGCGACGGCGGCCGCCGGCCGCGCCGTCGCCGGGAACGATGGCAGGCGGGGATGAACCGGAGACACCGGCGAGGTGAACTTCGGACGACCGGCTGCGCGCGGGCGCCCCCGGTGGCACGGGGCGGCCGCTCGCGCCGCCGTACCCTGACGTCGTGGATGCGACGATCGCGGCGACCCTCGGTGGGGCGGCGGGCCTGGTCATCGGGGCCGTCGGCGTCATCGCGGCCCGGTGGTCCGAGCGCAGCCTCACCGACGGCCCGAGCGCGCCCGACCCGCCGCTGGCCCGCGGGGTCGGCGACGTGCTCTCGGTCCTGCGCTCGATCGCCATCGTCGTCGACGCCTCCGACGCCGTCGTCAAGGCCTCGGCGCCGGCCATCACCTACGGGCTGGTCCGCCACGGCGAGCTCGTCCACCACGAGCTGCGCCACCTCGCCCGGCAGGTGCGCCGCGACGGCGTGATCCGCGAGGCCGAGCTCGACCTGGCCCGCGGCCCGAACCCCGACGGCAGCGTCGTCATGCGGGTGCGGGTCGCGCCCGCTCGGCGTCACCCACGTCCTCCTCCTCGCCGAGGACCACACCCACGCCCGCCGGGTCGAGGAGGTGCGCCGCGACTTCGTCGCCAACGTCAGCCACGAGCTGAAGACCCCGGTCGGCGGCATCTCCCTGCTCGCCGAGGCCGTGCTCGACGCCAAGGACGACCCCGAGGCCGTGGCCCGCTTCGCCGGGCGCATCCGGGTCGAGTCGACCCGGCTCGGGCCGGCTCGTGCAGGAGATCGTCGACCTCTCCCGCCTCCAGGTGGCCGACACCCTCCACGAGCCCGAGCTCGTCGACATCGGCGCCGTCCTCGTCGAGGCCCTCGACCGGGTGCGGGTCGCCGCCGAGGCCAAGGACATCGACCTCGGCCTGGCCACCGAGCGCGGCCTGCGGGTCTTCGGCGACGCCGACCTGCTCGTCACCGCCGTGGCCAACCTGCTGACCAACGCCGTCAACTACAGCGACCCGCGCACCCGGGTGGGCATCGGCGCGCGGCAGGTCGGCGAGACCGTCGAGGTCGCCGTCACCGACCAGGGGCAGGGCATCCCGGCCGCCGAGCAGGAGCGCATCTTCGAGCGGTTCTACCGGGTCGACGCGGCCCGCTCGCGGGCCACCGGGGGCACCGGGCTCGGGCTGGCCATCGTCAAGCACGTCTGCGCCAACCACGGCGGCGAGGTCACCGTGTGGAGCCAGGAGGGGCGCGGCTCGACGTTCACCATGAGACTCCCGGTCGCGGCCCCACCGGCCGACGACGAGGACCCCGCGGCCGAACCCCCCACCGGCGTGGCCGCCGCCGCCCGAGGAGAGAGCCCCGCATGACCCGGATCCTGATCGTCGAGGACGAGGAGTCGTTCTCGGACCCGCTGTCGTACCTGCTGAGCAAGGAGGGCTACGAGGTGTCGGTGGCCGACAACGGCCACGACGCGCTCAGCGAGTTCGACTCGACCGGCGCCGACCTCGTCCTGCTCGACCTCATGCTGCCCGGGCTGTCGGGGGTCGACGTGTGCCGGGCGCTGCGGCAGCGCTCGAACGTGCCGGTCATCATGCTCACCGCCAAGGACAGCGAGATCGACAAGGTCGTCGGGCTCGAGCTCGGCGCCGACGACTACGTCACCAAGCCGTACTCCTCCCGCGAGCTGCTCGCCCGGATCAAGGCCGTGCTGCGCCGCGGGGCCGAGCCCGAGGAGCTGCTGCCGACGACCCTCGAGGCCGGCCCGGTGCGGATGGACGTCGAGCGCCACGTCGTCACCGTCCGCGGCGAGCAGCGCCCGCTGCCGCTCAAGGAGTTCGAGCTGCTCGAGATGCTGCTGCGCAACACCGGCCGGGTGCTCACCCGCGGGCAGCTCATCGACCGGGTGTGGGGCAGCGACTACGTCGGCGACACCAAGACCCTCGACGTGCACGTCAAGCGGCTGCGGGCCAAGGTCGAGACCGACCCGGGCGCTCCGGCGCACATCGTCACCGTGCGCGGGCTGGGCTACAAGTTCGAGGCCTGAGCCGCGGCGGTGCCGCGGGGCAGGGCGCGGGTCTCAGCTCGCCGACGGGGACGGGCTCGGCGCCAGGCCGGTGTAGTAGCGGGTGGACGGCAGCACCGGGACGAGGACGACGTTCTGCCCGGCCTCGCGCGTGGCGACGGTGAGCTGCACCATCGCGCCCGGGGCCTCGGGCACGGCGCCGAGCACCACGGGCGACCCGTTCGCCGAGAGGGCGTCCTCGGAGTAGGCGGGCACCGTGGCGCTCACCGGGGTGCCGCCCGCGACGCCGAAGGTGACGTCGAGGGCGTCCGCGCCCTCGTTGACCGCCTGGCCGACGACGGTGCCGGGGCCGCCCTTGCTGTCGGCGACGACGACGAGGTTGCGCAGGGCCAGGCCGGGGAGGGTGAGGGGGACGCCGTCGGCGGGGATGTACGCGTCGTTCGTCTGCACGGGTGAGAAGACGGCACAGCCGGAGGCCAGGAGGGCGGCGGCGGCGAGTCCGGCGAGCCGGAGGGCGGAGGCGGCGCGGGTCGTCACGCGGCAAGGATAGCGGGGGCCTGCGGACGCCGCCGAGGGTGCCGGTCGGGGGACCGGCTCGGACCGTTCCCGAGCGCGGACCCGCCCCCTGGGCGCCGGGTGAGCGGACCGTCGCGGACCGCCGGCCCGCCCCTCGCGCAGCGCCTGTGCGGACCGTTCCCGACCGCGCACGCCCTGCGCGCGAAAGCACGGCCCGGGCCCGTCTGTCAACCCCCGATTTTCTCCCGTGGACGGCCGTTTCAGGGCTCTGACCTGCGCAAACGCTCTCGCGCTCCATTGGGTGACGTCGGCGTGTCGTGGTAGACTTCACTCCTCGAAAGGGGACAACAACACATGGTTTTCAAGGTCGGCGAAACGGTCGTGTACCCCCACCATGGGGCCGCGCGCATCGAAGAGATCAAGACCCGCACGATCCGCGGAGAGGAGAAGCTCTACCTCAAGCTGAAGGTCGCCCAGGGCGACCTCGTCATCGAGGTACCTGCCGAGAACTGCGACCTCGTCGGCGTCCGCGACGTCGTCGACAAGGCGGGTCTCGACAAGGTCTTCGAGGTCCTCCGCACCGCGTACGCCGAGGAGCCGACCAACTGGTCGCGCCGCTTCAAGGCCAACCTCGAGAAGCTCGCCTCCGGCGACGTCATCAAGGTCGCCGAGGTCGTCCGCGACCTGTGGCGCCGCGACAAGGACCGCGGCCTGTCCGCCGGTGAGAAGCGGATGCTGGCCAAGGCCCGGCAGATCCTCGTCTCCGAGCTCGCGCTCGCCGAGAAGACCGACGAGGAGAAGGCCGAAGTCATCCTCGACGAGGTCCTCGCGTCCTGACCCGGCCGTCGCCGCGGCGACACCACTGACGTGACCGACGACGCCCGTCCCGCCCAGCGCGGGGTGGGCGTCGTCGTCGTCGCGGCCGGGTCCGGCACGCGGCTCGGGGCCGACGTCCCCAAGGCCGCGGTCCGGGTCGGAGGGCGCTCGCTGCTGGCCCACGCGGTCGAGCGGGTCGTCGCCGTCGAGGGAGTCGTGTCGGTCGTGCTCGTCGTCCCGGAGGCGATGGTCGGCCCCGGGCACTGGGACCTCCCCGACCCGCTCCCCGGCGCGGTCAGGTTCGTCGCCGGTGGCGCCGAGCGCAGCCGGTCGGTGGCGGCCGGCCTCGCGGCCCTGGCCCCGGGGTGCGACGTCGTCCTCGTCCACGACGCGGCCCGCTGCCTCACCCCCACCGTCGTGTTCGAGCGCGTCGTGGCCGCCGTCCGGGCGGGCGCCGACGCCGTCGTGCCGGGCCTCGCGGTGGTCGACACCGTCAAGGCCGTCGACGCCGAGGGCTTCGTCGTCGCCACGCCGCCACGCGACGGGCTCCGCGCGGTGCAGACTCCCCAGGGGTTCCGGCGCGAGGTGCTCGGGCGGGCCCACGCGGCGGGCGGGGCGGCGACCGACGACGCCGGGCTCGTGGAGCGCCTCGGCCACCGGGTCCGGGTCGTCGAGGGTGACCCGGCGGCCTTCAAGGTCACCACGCCCGAGGACCTCGCGCGGGCCGAGCGGCTCCTCGCCGGCGGCTGACGGCCGCGGGCGAAGACCCTAGGCTCGACGCATGAGCCTGCTGCCCCGCGTCGGTGTCGGCGTCGACGTCCACGCCCTCGCGCCCGAGGGCTCGGCGCGCGAGCTGTGGGTGGCCGGGCTGCAGTGGCCGGGGGAGCGCGGCCTCGACGGCCACTCCGACGCCGACGTCGCGGCCCACGCCGCCTGCGACGCCCTCTTCTCGGCGGCCGGGCTCGGCGACCTCGGCGCGCACTTCGGCACCGGTCGCCCCGAGCTGGCCGGGGCCTCGGGTGCCACGCTGCTCGCCGAGGCCGCCCGGCTGGTCCGGGAGGCGGGCTTCGACATCGGGAACGTCGCCGTCCAGGTGGTCGGCAACCGCCCGAAGGTCGGCACCCGGCGGGAGGAGGCGCAGGCGGCCCTCTCGGACGCCGCGGGGGCGCCCGTCTCGGTGAGCGGCACGACGACCGACGGCCTCGGCCTCACCGGGCGCGGCGAGGGCGTCGCCGCCGTCGCCACCGCGCTCGTCGTCCCCCGCCCCTGACCGCCGAGCGGCCTCACGACGGGTACGCGCTCAGCGGGTGCGCAGGCCGACCCGGCGGTCGGCGCCGACGACGCGGGCCATCCGCTGCAGCTCGGCGACGTGACCGCACAGCGCCTCGCGACCGGCGGCGGTGAGGACGACCCGGGTGACCTGCCGGCCGTCGCGCACGCCGCGCTCGAGGCGGGTGTAGCCGCGGGCCGAGAGCGCCTTGAGGTGCTTGGACAGGGCCGAGTCGGAGAGCTCGAACTCGTCGCGCACCTCGGCGAAGTCGCGCCCGGCCGCGGGCACGAGGAACGCGCAGATCTGGAGGCGGTGCGGCTCGTGGATCACCTCGTCGAACACCGGGTGGGGCATGACGGCAGGATACGTCGGCTTTCCCCGCCGGAAAGGTGCGGTGTCGCATCCCGACCCTCCTGCGTCTCGACCCGTGTCCCGCCGTCGCGCCGTGTCGGGCCGACCGCAGCGTCGGAGCGCCCGGGTCGATCGGGCCACCGGGCTCCCGGTGCCCACCGGACCGCACTAGCGTGGCGGGGAGCAGCGTCGCCCGACTCGAGGAGGAAGCGTGCCGCAGACCGTCAAGGGTGTCATCGCCCGCGCCAAGGGGGCTCCCGTCGAGCTCGTCGACGTCGTCGTCCCCGACCCCGGGCCCGGCGAGGCCGTCGTCGCCGTCGAGGCCTGCGGCGTGTGCCACACCGACCTGCACTACCGCGAGGGGGGCATCAACGACGAGTTCCCGTTCCTCCTCGGCCACGAGGCGGCCGGCCGGGTCGAGGCGGTGGGGGAGGGGGTCACCGAGGTGGCGCCCGGTGACTTCGTCATCCTCAACTGGCGGGCCGTCTGCGGTGAGTGCCGCGCCTGCCGCAGGGGCAAGCCCTGGTACTGCTTCGCCACCCACAACGCCACGCAGAAGATGACCCTCACCGACGGCACCGAGCTCTCGCCGGCCCTCGGCATCGGCGCGTTCATCGACAAGACGCTCGTGGCCGCGGGCCAGTGCACGAAGGTCGACGAGGCCGACGCCGCTGCCGTCGGGCTGCTCGGGTGCGGCGTCATGGCCGGCTTCGGCGCGGCCGTCAACACCGGCGGCGTCGGGCGGGGCGACTCGATCGCCGTCATCGGCTGTGGTGGGGTCGGCAACGCGGCCATCGCCGGGGCCCGGGTCGCCGGGGCGACGACGATCATCGCCGTCGACGTCGACGCCCGGAAGCTCGAGGCCGCGACGGGCTTCGGCGCCACCCACACCGTCGACTCCTCCACCGAGGACCCGGTCGAGGCCATCCGCGCCCTCACCGGCGGCCACGGGGCCGACGTCGTCGTCGAGGCGGTGGGGCGTCCCGAGACCTACGAGCAGGCGTTCTACGCGCGCGACCTCGCCGGCACCGTCGTCCTCGTCGGGGTCCCCACGCCCGACCAGCAGGTGACCCTGCCGATGATCGAGATCTTCGGCCGCGGCGGGGCCCTGAAGTCGAGCTGGTACGGCGACTGCCTGCCCTCGCGGGACTTCCCGATGCTCGTCGAGCTGCACCGCCAGGGCCGCTTCGACCTCGACGCCTTCGTCTCCGAGCGGATCGGGATCGACGACGTCGAGGCCGCGTTCGACAAGATGCACAAGGGCGAGGTCCTGCGCTCGGTCGTCGTCATGGAGGGCGGCGCGTGACGGGCGTCCAGCCGGCCGAGGTCGCCACGTCGCCGGGCGGGGTGGGTGTCCAGCGGGTCGTCACCTCGGGGGTGTTCGAGCTCGACGGCGGGTCGTGGGAGGTCGACAACAACGTCTGGCTGCTCGGCGACGACCGCGAGGTCCTCGTCGTCGACGCCGCCCACGACGCGCAGGCGATCCTCGCCGCGGTCGGTGAGCGGCGGGTCGTCGCCCTCGTGTGCACGCACGGCCACAACGACCACGTCAACGCCGTCGCCGAGGTCGTCGCCGCCACCGGGGCCACGGCGTACCTGCACCCCGACGACCGCGTCCTGTGGGACCAGAGCCAGGACGAGGCCCCGGGGGCGGACCTCGCCGACGGCCGGACCTTCACCGTGGGCGACGTCGAGGCCACCGTCCTGCACACCCCCGGCCACGCACCGGGCGCCTGCTGCCTCCACGTGCCCGCGCTCGGCGTCGTCTTCAGCGGCGACACCCTCTTCGCCGGGGGCCCCGGGGCGACGGGTCGCTCGTACTCCGACTTCCCGACGATCATCGCCTCGATCCGCACCCGGCTGCTCGACCTGCCGTCCGAGACCGTCGTGCTCACCGGTCACGGCGACCCGACGACGATCGGCGCCGAGGCCCCGCACCTCCAGGAGTGGATCGAGCGCGGTCACTGACCGTGCGGGTCGCCACCGGGAGCCGACCCCGGGCGGCCACCGACGGCGCCCCCTCCCGGCCCGTCCGGGGAGGGCGGCGGTCGGGGAGGGCCGTGGCGCCCCGGTAGCCTGTCGCGGGTGACGCTCCGCCTCTTCGACTCCCTCACGCGCGAGCTGCGCGACTTCGTCCCCCTCGAGCCCGGGCGGGCCGGCATCTACATCTGCGGGCTCACGACCCAGGCCCCGCCGCACATCGGCCACGTCCGCTTCGCGGTGGCCTTCGACGTGCTGCGGCGCTGGCTCGAGCGTGGTCACGGCTACGACGTCACCCTCATCCGCAACGTCACGGACATCGACGACAAGATCCTCGCGAAGTCGGCCGAGGCGGGCGAGCCCTGGTTCGCCCTCAGCTACCGCAACGAGACCGAGACCGCCGACGCCCTCGAGGCCCTCGGCGTGCTTCCGCCCACCTACGAGCCGCGCGCCACCGGGCACGTCCCCGAGATGGTCGAGCTGATGGAGACCCTCGTCCGGGCGGGGCACGCCTACCCGGCGGCCGACGACACCGGCGACGTGTACTTCGACGTCCGCAGCTGGCCGAGCTACGGCGAGCTGACCCACCAGAGCGTCGACGACATGAACGACGCCGAGGACGCCGACCCGCGCGGCAAGCGCGACCCCCGCGACTTCGCACTGTGGAAGGGCCGCAAGGCCGGCGAGCCGGCCACCGCGTCGTGGTCGACCCCGTTCGGCACCGGCCGCCCGGGCTGGCACCTCGAGTGCTCGGCGATGGCCCGCAAGTACCTCGGCGACACCTTCGACATCCACGGCGGCGGCGTCGACCTGCGCTTCCCCCACCACGAGAACGAGGTCGCGCAGTCGCGCGCCGCCGGGCTCGGGTTCGCCAACTACTGGCTGCACAACGCGTGGGTGACCCTCGGCGGGGAGAAGATGAGCAAGTCGCTGGGCAACTCGCTGCGGGTCAGCGAGGTCGTCCGTGAGCACCGGCCGCTCGCGGTGCGCTACTACCTCACCGCGGCGCACTACCGCAGCACGATCGAGTACCACGAGGGCTCGATCGAGGAGGCCGCGACCGCCGTCGAGCGGGTCGAGGGCTTCCTCCGGCGTGCGCTCCCCGGTACCGACACCCTCGTCCCCGACGGCGGGGCCGACCTGCCGGCGGAGTTCCGCGAGGCGATGGACGACGACCTCGGTGTGTCCGACGCCCTCGCCGTCATCCACCAGGCCGTCCGCGCCGGGAACACCGCGCTCGACGACGGCGACGCCGACGACGCCGCCGGCATCGCCCGCCAGGTCGTCGCGATGTGCGACGTCCTCGGGGTCAACCCGCTCGACCCGGTGTGGGCCACCGGCGGCTCCGACGCCGACGACGCGACCGCGGCCCTCGACGCCCTCGTCCAGGGGCGGGTGGCGGCCCGGTCGGCCGCCCGCTCGGCGCGCGACTACGACACGGCCGACGCCATCCGTGACGAGCTCACCGCGGCGGGGATCGCCGTGGAGGACACCGCGGCCGGCGCCCGCTGGACCATCATCCGCAGCAAGGGAGACTGACGTGCCCGGCAACTCACAGCGTCGCGGCGCGATCCGCAAGGGCGGCAAGAAGGGCCCCACCGTCGGCTCGGGCGGCCAGCGCCGCAAGGGCCTCGAGGGTCGGGGGCCGACCCCCAAGGCGGCCGACCGACCGAACCACAAGGCGCACAAGGCGGCCCGCGCGGCCGACCGTCGGCCCGGCGGGTCGGGCGGCCGTTCCGGCTCGCGCAAGGCCCCGGCCACGAGCGAGATCGTCGCGGGGCGCAACGCCGTCGTCGAGGCGCTGCGGGCGCACGTGCCGGTGACGACGATGTACGTCGCGGGGCGGATCGACTCCGACGACCGCGTCCGCGAGGCGATCAAGACCGCCACCGAGCGGGCCATCCCCGTGCTGGAGACCCCGCGGGGCGAGCTCGACCGGCTCACCGACGGCGCGGTGCACCAGGGGCTCGCCGTGCAGGTGCCGCCGTACGAGTACGCCCACCCGCGCGACCTGCTCGACCAGGAGCTGCCCGGCATCCCCCTCGTCGTCGCCCTCGACGGCATCACCGACCCGCGCAACCTCGGGGCCATCGTCCGCTCGGTGGGCGCCTTCGGGGGCCACGGCGTGGTCGTCCCGACGCGCCGCTCGGCGGGGATGACGGCCAGCGCCTGGAAGACCTCGGCCGGGGCCGCCGCACGCATCCCGGTGGCCCAGGCCGCCAACCTCACCCGGGCCCTCGAGGACTACCGCAAGGCCGGCTTCTTCGTCATCGGGCTCGACATGGACGGCGACGTCGAGCTGCCCGACCTCGAGCTCGCCTCCGAGCCGCTCGTCGTCGTCGTCGGCTCCGAGGGCAAGGGCCTCTCCCGCCTCGTGCGCGAGACCTGCGACCAGATCGTCTCGGTGCCGATGAGCTCGGCGGTCGAGTCCCTCAACGCGGGCATCGCCACGGGCGTCACGCTCTACGAGGTCGCCCGGCGCCGCCGCCGCTGAGGGCGCCGACCACCTCCACCGGACCGGCCGACCTCGGGACGCGCCGCGGGCGGGACGCGACCGCCGGCCGCGACTGTGCCACGATCGTGCGGAGCGAGTGGTTACCCGGGGCGAACGCGCCGCCGCTCGCGAGGAGGAGGGACATCGTGTCGGAGCAGGGTCAGACGCCACCACCGGAGCAGACCGGGCCGGGGACGCCGCCCCCACCGCCGGCCGAGAGCCCGTACGGCTCGGCTCCGCCCCCGGCGGCGCCCGCCTACGGCTCGGCGCCCGCGCCGGCCGAGAACCCGTACGGCTCGGCTCCGCCGCGCGGGGTCCGGCCGGCCGGCTGGGCCCGGTCGTCCGGCCACCGGCCATGGACCGCGCCGTCCTGCTCATGCGGGTCGGGGCCGTGCTCTCCCTGCTCAGCCTCGTCTCGGTCTTCTTCCTCGGCGACCAGATCCGGGAGGCGGTCCGCACGAGCCTGGAGAACTCCGGCCAGACCGTCGACCCAGTCCGTCGTCGACACCGCCGTCACGGTCGGCATCGTCTTCAGCGTCGTCATCGGGCTCCTCGGGGTCGGCCTCTGGCTGTTCATGGCCTGGGCCAACGGCAAGCCGGCAAGTCGTGGGCCCGCATCGTCGCGAGCGTGCTCTTCGCCCTCTCGATCGTCGGCTTCCTCATCAACCTCGTGCAGCCGCAGGGCATCCTCACCCGGGTGCTCAACCTCGTCAGCGTGCTGCTCGGGGCCTACATCGTCTTCCTGCTGTGGCGCAAGGAGTCCTCGGAGTTCTACGCCGCGAGCGGCGCTCCGAGGTACTGAGCCGCCCGCCGTCCGCCGACCCAGGGGACGGATCCGACCCGGTGGTCCGATCCGTCCCGGCCGGGTCACGACGACGCCCCCACCCGCCGGACCGGCAGGTGGGGGCGTCGTCGTCGCGGCGCGAGCCGACCCGGGGTCAGGCGGGGTCAGGCGGGGGAGAGCCAGGTCCAGCCGGGCACGTTGCGCAGGACGCCGAAGGCGAAGACCGCGACGACCACGGCGACGGGCACCCAGCCGGCCACGTGGAGGCGCACCGGGCGGCCCTGGCGGGCGCGCACGACGCGGTAGGCGAGGTACAGGGCCACGGCGAGGTACATCGGGGGGACCAGCGGGTGCCGGGCGAAGGCGCCGGCGACGTCGCCGTGCAGGAGGTCGTAGGTGGCCCGGGTGCCGCCGCAGGCCGGGCAGTACAGGCCCGTCGTCTGGAGCAGGAAGCACCCCGGGTAGTGCCCCGGCTGGTTGGGGTCGTGCGTGGCCAGCCAGGCCAGGCTGCCCGCGCCGACGACCCCGGCCGCCGCCCACCACTGTCGTGGCGAGAGGCGGCCGAGGCCGTGGGCGAGGGTCGTCATCTCAGCCGTTGAGGTTCGAGACGACGTTGGCGGCCCCGAGGATGATCATGATGATCGCGAGGACCACGGCGACGATGCCGGTGATGAAGCCGCCCTGGGCGAGCCCGCCGCCGCCCTGGGCGCCGTTGGACCGGGCGATCTCCTGCTTCGACATGTAGCCGAGCACGACCGCGGCGATGCCGAGCAGCAGCCCGACGAACGAGCAGCAGATGGCGAAGACGATGCCGGCGATGCCGGTGGCCAGCGCCGCGATGGCCTTGGTGTTGTTGCCCGCGCCGGCACCGGCCGGGGCTCCGCCGGGGAACGGCGAGCCGGGCGGCGGCGGGTGCCGCGTAGCCACCCTGGCCCACGGGGGCGTCGGCCGGCGGCGGCGGAGCGCTGAAGCCGCCCTCACCGGGCGGCGGGGGCGGGGGCGGGGTGCTGAAGCCGCCCTCACCGGGCGGTGGGGGCGGGGGCGGGGTGCTGGAGTCGCCCTCGGCGGGCGGCGGCGGGGCCGGCGGCTCCGGGGCGCTCCCCTCACCGGTCGGGCCGCCCTCGGGCTCCTCGGGCTCCGGGGGCGGCGGGAAGCCGCTGCCCGGCGGGGGCGGGGGCGGCGGAGGGGTACTGCTGCTCATGGGTCCTCCCACGTCGAGGTCCGGCGGAGCGCCGGCTGGCGCCAACCCTAGCGGCCGCCGTGGCCGCGGCGCGGTCATCCCGAGGCGGGTCGGACCGCGCGCCACGGCGCCCGTCGGGGGGCCGGGACGACCCTGTTCAGGCGCCCGGCAGCTTCACGACGGTCGAGTGCGCCGCCTTGTCGGCGACGGTCTGGCGGTTCTCGTCCCAGAGCATCCAGAGGTAGGACAGGTAGACCACGGAGTTGACGAGCCCGCTGACGAACTCGCGCACGAAGCACATCCCGGCCCCGATCGGCCGGCCGGTGCGGTCGTCGACGAGGCGCAGCCCCATCCGGCTCTTGCCGAGGCTCTGCCCGGTGCGGCCCATCCGCCAGACCCGGTTCCACAGCTGGAACAGCACGGAGGCCAGCCAGCTGAGGACGAGGACGACGATGCCCACGGCGAGGAGCGCGCCGTTGCCGCCCGTGACCTGCCGCTCGCCGGCGGCGTCGTAGAACGTGTCCTTGGGGACGCCGGCGACGACGAGGACGACGCCCACGACCATCGGCACGACGAAGAGGAGCGAGAACGCGACGTCGATGAGCAGCGCCAGGGCGCGGTCGCCGAAGGAGGCGACGGGCCCGATGTGGGCCTCGACGTAGGCCAGGGAGCCGGGCTGGCCGGGGGCGCCGTAGCCGCCGGCGGGGGCGGTGGTCCACCCGCCGTAGGGGTTGGCCTCGCCGGCGGGCGCGGGCGGGTACGCGGCGGGCGGCGGCGGGGCGGCCGGCACCGGGGCGGGGAGGCATCGAGGCCGGTGGCGGCACCGGCGGCGGTGGGGGCTGCGTCGGGTCGGACGGGTACGGCGGCTGGTCGGTCATCGGTCCCTCCCTGGGGTCGTCACGAGGATAGGGCCCTCGGCCGGTGGCCGGCTCAGTGGTCGGCGACGACCGGGAGCTCCTCGGTGTCGACCCCCACGACGGCCCGCTCGTCGGGCTTGCCGGGCAGGACGGTCGTGACGTAGTCGGCGAGCGCCTCGGTGATGGGGATGTCGTGCTGGGCCCGCTCGGCGAGGTACCAGCGGTGCTCGAGCACCTCGTGGAAGACCTCCGCCGGCTCGAGCTTGGCGACCAGCTCGCGCGGGACGCCCCGGGTCACCGGCTCGTAGACCCGCGCGAGCCACTCGTGGGCGACGATCTCCTCGTCCTCGCCCTGGTGGCCGCTGGACGCGGCGAACACCTCGAGGTCGTTGAGCAGCCGGCGGGCCTGGTTCTCGCGCACGTCGAGGCCGGTGAGCCGCAGCAGGCGCCGGGAGTGGTGCCCCGAGTCGACCACCTTGGGCTGCAGCCGGATCGAGGTGCCGTCGACGTCGGTGAGGATCTCGAGCTCGTCGACGTCGAAGCCGAGGCCGTTGAGCCGCCGGATGCGCTCGTCGACCCGCCAGCGCTCGGAGTCGTCGATGGTCTCGGCCCCGGTCAGCTCGTCCCACAGCTCGCGGTAGCGGGTGACGATGCGCTCGCTGACCTCGACCGGGTCGCGCTCCTCCTGGAGCAGGCCGCCCGCGTCGAGGTCCATGAGCTCGCCGGCGATGTTGATCCGGGCGATCTCGAGGTCGTGCTCGCGCTGGCCGTCGCTCAGCCGGTCGCGCAGCTCACCGGTCTCGGCGTCGACGAGGTACGCCGCGAACGCCCCCGCGTCGCGGCGGAACAGGGTGTTGGACAGCGAGACGTCGCCCCACCAGAAGCCGCTGAGGTGCAGCCGGACGAGCAGCACGGCGAGCGCGTCGATGAGGCGGGTGGCGGTGCCCTTGCGCAGCGACTGGCTGTAGAGGGCGCGGTACGGCAGGGAGTACTGGAGGTGGCGGGTGACGAGGCAGGCGTCGAGGGGCTCGCCGTCACGCCCGATGCGCCCGCTCACGACGGCGAAGGGCTCGACGGCCGGCATCTGGAGGCGGCCGAGGTTGCGGAGCATCTCGTACTCGCGGCGGGCGATGTCGTCCTTGATCTCCTTGACCGCCAGCACCCGTCCGGAGAGCCGGACGAAGCGCACGACGTGGCGCGAGATGCCGCGCGGCAGGGCGGCGAGCAGGTCCTCCGGCCACTCCTCGAGGGGCACCCGCCACGGCAGGTCGAGGAGGGCGGGGTCGGGTCGGGCGGCGGTGAGCTCGAGGGCCATCGGGGGCTCCACGGGTCGTGACGGACGGTGTGGTGGACGGAGGCGGCGACCCGGCGCCCGGAGGGGCGTGGGCGGTGGAGGACGGGCGACGCCCCGGACGAGGGGGTGCTCGTCCGGGGCGTCGTCGCGTGCGGTGGGGTCGGTGGGCGCCTCAGAGGCGCAGGCCGGACTCCTGGTTGAAGACGTGCATGTGCTCGGCCTTGGGGTAGACGTAGATCGTCGAGCCCTTCTCCGGGACCGTGCGGCCGTCGACGCGGGCGATGAACGGCTTGTCGAGGTTGTCGTCGCCGCCCTCGAGCTTGATGCTCGGGTCGGTCGGCGTGCCGTAGACGTACGCGTCGGCGCCGAGCTCCTCGACGACGTCGATGGTCAGCTCGAGGCCGTCGGGGTTCGTCGTGACCTCGACGTCCTCGGGGCGGACCCCGACGATGACGTGCGAGCCGCCGTCGGTGCGCCCCTCGCGCGGGATCGGCACGTTGTGGCTGCCGAACTTCGCACCGTCGGAGCTCACCGGGGCGGTGACGAGGTTCATCGCCGGGGAGCCGATGAAGCCCGCGACGAAGAGGTTGGCGGGCCGGTCGTACATCTCGCGCGGGGTGGCGCACTGCTGGAGGATGCCGTCCTTGAGCAGGGCGATCCGGTCGCCCATCGTCATGGCCTCGACCTGGTCGTGGGTGACGTAGACGGTCGTGACGCCGAGCCGGCGCTGCAGCGAGGCGATCTGGGTGCGGGTCTGGACGCGGAGCTTCGCGTCGAGGTTCGACAGCGGCTCGTCCATGAGGAAGACCTGCGGGGAGCGGACGATCGCCCGACCCATCGCGACGCGCTGGCGCTGGCCACCCGAGAGGGCCTTCGGCTTGCGCTCGAGGTACTCGGTGAGGTCGAGGATGTTGGCGGCCTCCTCGACGCGCTTGCGGATCTCCGCCTTGTCGACGCCGGCGATCTTCAGGGCGAAGCCCATGTTGTCGGCGACGGACATGTGCGGGTACAGCGCGTAGTTCTGGAAGACCATCGCGACGTCGCGGTCCTTGGGGGAGAGGTCGGTGACGTCGCGGTCACCGATCCAGATCTTCCCGCCGTTGACCTCCTCGAGGCCGGCGAGCATCCGCAGGGAGGTGGACTTGCCACATCCGGACGGGCCGACGAGGACGAGGAACTCCCCGTCCGCGACGTCGATGTTCAGCTTGTTGACCGAGGGGGTGTCGTTGCCGGGGTAGATCCGGCTTGCCTCGTCGAACCTGACAGTTGCCATGGCGTCGTTGCCTTTCCTTCACCGGCAGGAACGTGCCGGACGATCCGTCGTAAAGGTGGTGCTCGCACGGGCGTCGGTGCCCGTGCTCCCGCCAGTATGCCGGAGCCGGGGGTGCCTGGCGAGGGCCCGTCCACGGCGGGCGGCCCGGACCCGCGCCACCTCTGGCGCGTCGCGCCGGGAGTCCCTACGGTTGGGTCATGAGGATCGCCGACGTCGTGAAGCGCAAGGGTGGGGACGTCGTCACGGTGCGTCCCGAGGCGAGCGTCACCGAGCTGCTGGCCCTCCTCTCCGAGCACCGGATCGGCGCCGTCGTCGTGAGCGACGACGGCTCGACGGTGGACGGCATCGTCAGCGAGCGCGACGTCGTCCGGCACCTGCACACCGACGGCGCCGGCCTGCTCGACGCCCCCGTCTCGCAGATCATGACCGCCGAGGTGCACACGTGCACCCCCGAGGACTCGCTCGAGGACATGGCGGCCCGGATGACCGACCGCCGGATCCGGCACGTGCCCGTCGTCGTCGACGACGCGCTCGCGGCCATCGTCAGCATCGGCGACATCGTCAAGTTCCGGATCGACACCCTCCAGGCCGAGCGCGACCAGCTGCGCGACTACATCTCGCAGTAGCCCGCCCGCTGAACGTTCTCTCCGGATGCCGGAAGCTTCAGCGAGGCACCGCCGGCAACCGGCCGGTCGCTGAACGTTCTCTCCGGATGCCGGAAGGTTCAACCCCCCGCACCCGTCGGCCCTCCAGCACGCACCCAGCCCGACCGCCTACCGTGGTGCCATGACCGCCGACGCCCCCGTGGACGGCCACGCGCCGCGGGACCACGACGAGCCGGGGGAGCACGCCCGGCTCGGGCCGTACCGGCTGGTCCAGCGGCTCGGCGAGGGCGGCATGGGCGTCGTGCACCTCGGCATCGACCGGCACGGCCGCGCGGTGGCGGTCAAGGTGCTGCGGGCCTCGATCGCCCACGACCCCGACGCCCGCGCCCGCCTGGCCCGCGAGGTCGACACGCTGAGCCGGATCCGCAGCCCCCGGGTCGCGCCCGTCGTCGACGCCGACGTCGACGGCGACACCCCGTACGTCGTCACCCGGTTCATCGACGGCCCGCCGCTCGACCGGCACGTCGAGGCGCGCGGCCCGCTGCCGCCGGACGAGCTGCACCGGCTCGCCGCCGGGCTCGCCGAGGCCCTCGACGCCATCCACTCCGCCGGCGTCGTGCACCGCGACGTCAAGCCCGGCAACGTCCTGCTCGTCGGCGACGGCGACCCGGTGCTCATCGACTTCGGCATCGCCCACGTCGCCGACGACGTCCGGCTCACCAGCGCCGGCCTCGTCATGGGGACCCCGGGCTACCTCGCCCCCGAGGTCGTCCACGGCGACGACGTCACCCCGGCCACGGACTGGTGGGGGTGGGCGGCCACGACGGCCTTCGCCGCCAGCGGCACCCCGCCGTTCGGGGGCGGCGGGATGAGCGCCGTCCTCGCCCGGGTGGCGGCCGGCGAGCCCGACCTCGTCGCCGTCGACCCCCGCATCGAGGGCCTGCTCTACGCCGCGCTCTCGCCCTACCCGGACGAGCGGCCGCACCAGGGCGAGGTGGTGCGCGGCCTCGAGCGCTACGCCCGCGGCGAGCTCGCGACCTCGGCCGTCGAGGTGCGGCGCACCCGGCCCGAGACGCGGGCCATCTCGACCTCCGGCACGGCGATGCTGCCGGCGACCCCCTCCCCGGCCGCGCCTCCCGCCGCCGGCCCGTCCCCGGCCGCGGCGCCCGCCGGCCCGGTCCCCGGGGCCCGTCCCGACCCGCCGCCACCCGTGGGAGCCGGACGCCCCGGGCCGCCGCCCGCCGCCCTCCCGCCGGCCCCCCTGCCGACCGGTCCGCCACCGGCCGCCCTCCCCACGGGGCTCGACGACGACGACGAGGACGTCGTGCGGGTGGCGGCCGACCCCCGCATCGGCCGGCCGACCCGCACCGGCTCGCTCCTGGCCCTGCTCGCCCTCCTCATGGGCGTGACCGTCGCGGCGCCGCTCGCCGGGCTCCTCGTCCTCGCCACCTGGATGGTGCTGGCCCGCACGTCCGACCGGGCGGTCACCTCCCTCGTCATGCGCCGGCACGAGCGCGGCGCGCGGGGCAGCGACGTCGCGGTCGCGGTGGCGGCCGGGCCGTGGCACGCCCTCGTGGGCGTCGTCGGCACGCTCGTCACCCTCGCCCTGCCCCTCCTCGTCGGGGTGTCGGCGATGTTCGCCGGCGCCCTCGTCGTGGGTGGCGCCACCGGCCAGCAGACCCGGGCCGACGCCGTCGTGCCCCTCGCGGCCGCGGCCGCCTTCACCGCCCTCACCGCGTGGTGGGGCCCGGGCGGGGCGAGCCTGCGCCGCGGCAGCCGCAGCCTCGTGCGCGGGCTCTCCGGCGCACCCGACCGCCCGCCAGGTGCTGGCCGCGGCCGCGCTCCTCGGCGGCGCGGTGCTCGTCGCCGTCACCGTGAGCCGCGGCGCCCCGACCTGGTGGCCGCTGACGACGGCCCCCGGCTGGGTCGACCAGGTGGTGCCCGGGCTGTGAGCGACCCCAGGACCCGGCGGCCGCGCATCCTGCGCGGAGACCTGCCCACCGAGCCGATGCCGATGGCCGACCTGCTGCGGCGCACCCCGTACCGGCACGCCCGCATCCCCGTCGAGGCGGCGGCCGAGACGACGATCGAGCGGGGGCTCGACCTCGCGCTGCGCGTCGGCGAGCTGATGCTGCGCTGCGGGGCCGGCGCCCCGCAGGTCGAGGGGGCCATCGCCGCGACGGCGGCCGCGTCGGGCGTCGACAAGGTCGAGCTCGACATCACCCTCCAGTCGATCCTGCTCCAGGCCCGCAGCGACGAGGGCCGCCGGCACACCCTGCTGCGGGTCGTCCGGCACACCCGCTTCGACTACGGGCGGCTCGTCGCCGTGCACCGGCTCGTGGAGTCGCTCGTCGCCGGCGAGGTGACGCCCGACGAGGCGACCGTGCGGCTGCGCGCGATCCAGACGCACCGCCGCAACTACCCGATGTGGGCCATCTCCGTGGCGAACGCCGTGCTCGCCTCGGCGGTCGCGGTCGTCATCGGGGCGAGCTGGCGGGCCGCGGTGCTCACCGTGCTCGTCGTGCTCGGCGTGGGCGGCGTCGCGCGGCTGCACGCGAAGGTCGACCTCCCGGAGTTCTACGGCAACGCCATCAACGCCTTCGCGGCCACCCTCCTGACCGGTGGGCTCTACGCCCTCGGCGCCTCCGGGGTGATCCCGTTCACCGGCACCGACTTCGCCTTCGTCGTGGCGGGCGGGATCGTGGCGATGCTGCCGGGGCGCACGATGGCCTCCGCGATCGAGGACGTCATCTTCGGCTACCCGCTCACCGGGGCCGGCCGCCTGCTCGCGGTGCTGCTCTCCCTCACCGGCCTGATCATCGGCATCGCCTCGGGCCTCGGGGCGATGCTGACGATCACCGAGGCCACGGGGGCCGACTTCGTCTCGCCCGGGGTGCTCGACCTCAAGGTGAGCCAGGCCCCGATCGTGCCGGCGCTCCTCGCCTCGCTCGTCGTCGGGCTGGCCGCCGGGGTGACGGTGCAGAGCCGCCGCCGCCTCGTGGTGCCCACCGGCGTGCTGACCCTCGTCGGGGTGGCCGTCGGTGCGGTGCTCACCCGCAGCCTCGGGGTCGGGGTGGTCACGGCGACGGGCATCGCGGCGGTGTCGATCGGTGTGCTCGGGCGCCTCCTCGCCCAGCGGATGGACGCCCCGTCGCTCGTCATCGTCGTGCCGGCGAGCTTCGGCCTGCTGCCCGGTCTGACGATCTTCCGCGGCCTGTACGAGCTCGTGGCCCAGGGCCAGGACTCGGGGCTGCTCACCTTCCAGTCCGGCCTCTCGACGCTGCTCTCGGCCGGAGGCGTGCTGCTCGCCATCGCCACCGGCACGGTGCTCGGCGAGTACCTCGCCGCGCCCTGGGACCGGCACGTCCGGGGCTCGCGGCGGCCGCGCACCGACCAGGTGCCCCGCTGAGCGCGCCCGGCCGGCCGCCGGCCCCGCGAGTCACGTCCGGCGCTGAGACACGCCTGAGGGCGGTGCTGGCCCCACCAGCCGCGCGGCATACCCTCTGGACCCATGCACGTGCGTCCGCTCGCGGCCCTGACCGCCGCCCTCCTCCTCGTCGCCGGCTGCACCGGCAGCCCGGAGCCCACGGCCACCTCGGCGGCCCCGAGCACGTCGTCCTCGGCCAGCCCGACGGCCGAGCCGACGCCCGCGATCACCGTGTCGGGGGCCGACGCCGCGCTCACCGCCGCCGTCGGGAAGGTCTACGCCGGGCGCACCGGCGTGTCGGCGAAGGCGACGCTCGGCACGTGGGGGAAGGAGAAGGTCGCCGTCGTCACCGCGGGCGACGACGTCACCCTCGCGGTCGGCCCGTCCTGGCGGGTCGTCGGTGGCTGGTGGCCCTCCCTCGACAAGGCGCCCTCGCTCGGGAAGGGCCCGCGCTTCGTGCTCGTCATGGGGTGCGACGCCAAGGGCTCGAGCTTCAGCGGGGCCCGGGGCGACACCCTCCAGGTCGTCGCCCTCGACGGCAAGGGCGGCGGCGGCGTCGTCGGCATCCCGCGCGACCTCTGGGTGCCCCTGTCGACCGGCGGCACCTCGAAGATCAACGCCGCGTTCGCCTACGGGGGCGGCGACGCCGCAGGTCAAGACCATCGAGAAGCTCAGCGGCCTGCCGATCGAGGGGTACGTCGTCACCGGCTTCTCCGGCATGCGCAAGATCGTCGACGAGTCCGGCGGGCTGCCGCTGACCATCGCGAAGAGCTTCACCTTCCTCGGGCTGCTCGACGTCAAGAAGGGCAAGCAGGTCGCCGACGGCGGCACGGTGCTCGCCTACGCGCGCGAGCGGCACGCCTTCGCGAACGGCGACTTCGACCGCTCGAAGCACCAGCAGGAGATCCTCCTGGCCGCGGCGGCCGTGGCCCGGCTCAAGGGCCCGGCGGCGCTGCCGCGGGCGATGTCGGTGACCTCGAAGCACGCGCAGACCGACCTGTCGGCCGAGGACGCCCTGACCTTCCTCGCCGGCTTCTACCGGCTCGACCCCGGCGAAGGTCGGGCACACGGTCGTGCCGGGCGCGATCGGCACGAGCAGCGACGGGCAGTCGATCGTCAAGGTCACCTCGGCGACGCTGGCGCCCTTCCGGAAGCTGGCCGACGGCCGGCTGCTGACCCTGCCGGGCGCTGCCCGGCCCGGCCCGCACCGCCCGGGCTCAGGCCTGCGACGGAGGGTCGTCAGCCCTCGGGCGACGGTGCCGCTCGGCGGCTCCGGTGCGCCGCCCGCCGAGGGCGCGCGCGAGGTCGGCCGCGCCACCGGCGGGTGCGGACGCCTCCTCGTTGGCCCGGCGCACCGCGAGGTAGATCTCCTCGCGGTGGATCTGGACGTTCGCCGGGGCGTCGATGCCGAGCCGCACCTTGTCACCGCTGATCTCGAGCACCGTGACGACGATGTCGTGGCGGATCCGGATGCCCTCGTGGGGACGTCGGCTCAGCACGAGCACGAGAGCTCCTCGGGGTGGTGGTGGGCGGGGCGGCGGGCGGTGCTCACGGGACGGGCACCAACGGAGCGCGCAGCGGGAAGTCCTGGCCGGTGAGGACCACCTGCTCGGCCTGCGGAGGTGCGGGCGTTGACGACGACCGGGGCGAGCAGGTTCGCCGTCGAGCGGGTGATGTCCTCGGCCACGGTGACGACGAGGAGGACGAGCGCGTCCTCGGCGGTGACCAGGCCGAGCCGCGTCGGCGGTCGCGTCGTCGATCTCCGGGTGGTAGTCGGGGAAGAACGCCTCGGCCGCGGCGGTGACGAACCGTGGACCGTCGTCGTCGAGCGGCGCGAGGTCGAAGAGGCCGGAGGCGACCGGACGCACCTCGTAGGCGGTGGCCGGGAAGCCGACCAGCCCCTCGGGGACGCGGATCGTGCGGACGGCCGCCGCGGGGTCCTCGGTCTGCTGCGTCATCGTGTCCTCACGTCGTCTCGTCGACCAGGCGGCCCGCGGCGTCGCGCTCGCGGGACCCCCTGGCGGTGTAGGTGGAGCCCTCGTCCGCCACCGCGGAAGCGCGCCAGGGCGTCCTCGATGGCCTGGGCGCTCGACGCGAGGAGCTCGCGGTTGGCGAGCGCCGCCTGGGTCAGCTGCGTCGGTCTGCTCGGCCAGGGCGTGCCGGTGCTCGGAGAGCACCTGGTCCCACGGGGTCGGCACGACCTCGGCGATCTCGCGCAGGCTCGCGTCGGCCGGCAGCTGGAGGAGCTCGGTCAGCGGGGCGAGGTCGACGGCCCGGGACAGCTCGGAGGAGCGGATCGTCGCGATGACGTCGTCGACCTCGCGGGTCGAGCGGGCCAGCCACCCCGAGCGGGCGGTCTCGACGAGGGCGCGCTGCACCTCGATGCGGTAGGAGAGCGCCTCGAGCAGCTCGCGGGTCCGCCACAGCGACTCGGACAGGTCCGCGCAGGCTGCGACGATCTCGGGCTGGCCTTCGTGCACGCTGTCCTCATCGGGTCGGGAGCGTCGGACTTGAGCGATGTCCCGGCCAGTCTGCCACGCGGGGCCGGGCCCCGGCGCGCGGCGCGAACGCCCCACGGCCCGGCCGTTCGGACGACCCCGTCGGACCGGTCGGCGAACCGGACGTCCACCGAAGGTGCCGAAGTCCGCGCCGGGGCCTCCCCGGGTGGCGGGGTCCGGTGGGCGGTTCGACGATTTGCGTCATGAACAGTTCGGCTCACACCGCCTCTGGGCCCGTCCCGGGGGGACCTCGACTCGCTCTGCCGGGAGCACCTCCCGATCGTGACCTACGAGGTGCGGGCGCTCAGTGCCCGGCTCCCCTCCCACGTGGCCACCGACGACCTCACCTCGGCCGGGCTCTACGCCCTGGCCGCGGCGGCGGAGTCCTTCGACCCCGAGCGCGGGCGTGCCCTTCGGGCGCTACGCGGCGACCCGCATCAAGGGGGCGCTGCTCGACGAGCTCCGCTCGATGGACTGGGCGTCGCGCTCGGTGCGCACCCGGGCCCGGGAGCACGACGCGGCGCGCGGTGCGCTGACCGCCGAGCTCGGTCGCGAGCCGGCCACGCACGAGGTCGCCCAGCGCCTCGGCGTCGGCGTGGAGGACGTCCGCCAGGTCTCCGAGGCCGTCCACCGCTCGGTCGTCGTGCGCCTCGACTCCCTCGTCGACGCGGGGGTCGCCGATGCCGCCCTGCCGAGCGAGGAGCGCACCCCCGAGGCCGTCGTCGTCCAGCGCGAGCGGGAGCGCTACCTCGTCGCCGCCGTCGCGGCGCTGCCCGAGCGGCTGCGGATCGGTCGTGCAGGCCACCTTCTTCGACGACCGCCTCCTCAAGGACGTCGCCGAGGAGCTCGGCGTCACCGAGTCGCGCGTCTCCCAGCTGCGCACCGAGGCCCTCGGCCATGCTGCGCGACGGGATGCGCACGACCCTCGACGAGGACCGGCCCCAGGCCTCGGCCGGCCCCGGCACGGCGCCGCCGCGCGGCGGCGCGCCTCCTACTACGCGGACATCGCCCGGCGCGCCACGCTGGCGCAGCGCGGCACCCTCGCCGAGCGGTCCGCGGCGGTGCAGCACGCCGTGTGACGCAGCACCCGAGCACGACCACTGAGGGCCCCGGCGAAATTCTTCGCCGGGGCCCTCAAGTCGTCCCCGCCGCGGCCGATGAGGGGGGTGCCGCCCCGACTGGGAGCGGCACGGATCGCCACGGATGGCGCTCCGAGACCCCATCCAAGGAGGAAACATCATGGGTCTGCAGGTCAACACCAACGTCGCCGCCCTCAACGCCTACCGCAACCTCAGCTCCACCCAGGGCGCGATGAACACCAGCCTCGAGCGCCTGTCCTCGGGTCTGCGCATCAACCGCGCGGCCGACGACGCCGCCGGCCTGGCGATCAGCGAGAAGCTGCGCGCCCAGACCAACGGCCTCGGCCAGGCGACGTCCAACGCGCAGGACGCGATCTCCCTCGTCCAGACGGCGGAGGGTGCGCTCAACGAGACGCACTCCATCCTCCAGCGCATGCGCCAGCTCGCGGTGCAGTCGGCGAACGACACGAACACCGACGACGACCGCGCGGCCATCCAGAAGGAGGTCACCGCCCTCAACGAGCGAGCTCGACCGGATCGCCTCCACCACCCAGTTCAACGGGCAGAACCTGCTCGACGGCACGGGCGGCACGGCCGGCTCGTTCACCTTCCAGGTCGGCGCCAACAGCGGCCAGACCGTCGCCGTCGCCTTCAACAAGGCCGACACGACGACCCTGGGCACCACCGGTGCCGACGTCTCCACCCAGGCCGGCGCGGCCTCCGCGCTGACCTCGATCGACGCCGCCATCAAGACCGTCTCGGGCAACCGGGCCGACCTCGGTGCCGTCCAGAACCGCCTCCAGCACACCATCAACAGCCTGAGCGTCGCGTCGGAGAACGCCGCGGCCGCCGAGTCGCGCATCCGCGACACCGACATGGCGAAGGAGATGACCGCGTTCACCCGCAGCCAGATCCTGTCGCAGGCCGGCGTCTCGATGCTCGCCCAGGCGAACAGCGTCCCGCAGTCGGTGCTCAAGCTCCTCGGCTGAGCACGTCCTCGTCGCCCGGGTCCGGCTCTCGCTCGGGCCCGGGCTGACGAGCACCACGACCCCGACCACGAGGAAGGAGGAAGACCGATGCCGTCCATCGACGGACTGATCTCCGGACTGGACACCACGTCCATCATCAGCTCGCTCATGACCCTCGAGCGGAAGTCGGGCTCGTACCTGACGACGGGCAAGACCGCCAGCCAGACGATGATCAGCACGCTGCAGTCGCTCAACTCGACGCTGTCGTCGCTGCAGGACGCGGCCAAGGCCTTCCTCACCGACGCGGTGACCAAGACCTCCGCCTGGTCGACCACCACGTCGACCTCCTCGCAGCCGGGCCTCGCCGCCGTCGTCTCCGACGGCACCGCGCTCCCGGGCTCCACGACGTTCACCGTCACGAGCGTCGCGTCCGCCGGCTCCGCGGTCTCGAGGGGGAGCGTCGCCTCCCTCTCGACCGCGGTGACCAGCGGCCCCGTCGTCGTCGGCAAGGGCCTCGGCGCGATCGGCGCCTCGGCCCTCCTCGCCGGGACGCACGCTCGCGGCCGGCGCCCACACGGTCACGGTCACCCAGGCCTCGGCCGGGGCGACCCTGGCCGGTGGCCCGCTCGCCGCGAGCGTGACGATCGACGCGCTCGAGCTCCTCGCTCGTCGTCGACCTCGGCTCCGGCCCCACGACGATCGGCCTCACGGCCGGCACCTACACCCCGGCCCAGCTCGCGGCCGAGGTGACCCGCGCCTCCGGCGGTGCCCTGAGCGCCGGCGTCGGCGACGACGGCTCGCTGCGGCTCTCCACCACGCGCGAGGGCTCGGCCGCCTCGCTGCGCCTCGTCTCCGCGAACGCCGCCCTCGGCCTCTCCGACACCGCGACCACCGCGACCGGGACCGACGCCGTCGTCGAGCTCGACGGCGCCGCGACCACGCTGACCGACCTCGCCGCCGGGGGCACCGTGACCCTCGCCGGCGCCGGCACCGACCAGGTGCGGCTCTCCCTGGCCGGCGGCCTGCGGGCCGGCACGGCGACCGTCGCCGACCTCGGCCTCGCCGCCGGCTCGACGCTCGGCCAGGTGGCCGCCGCCGTGAGCGGCTCCGCCAGTCGGCGTCACCGCGAACGACCGTCCAGGTCTCCGCGAACGCCTTCCAGCTCCAGCTCACGTCCTCGACGACCGGCGCCGACTCCGACGTCATGGTCTCCGCGGGGGCCTTCGGCGGCGGCGGCCTCGGCGACGTCGTCGAGCTCCAGGCCGCGACCGACACCGTCCTGCGGGTCGGCACGGGTCCCGGCGCCTACGACGTGCACTCCGCGACCGCGGACGTCACCGGTCTGATGAGCGGCGTGACGATCACCGCCGCCAAGGCCGACCCGACGACGCCCGGTCACGGTCGCCGTCACCGGCGACTCCGGCGCCGTCGCGGACAAGATGGCCGCCCTCGTCGCGGCCGCGAACCAGACCCTCTCCTTCATCTCCGCCCGGTCGGCCTACAACGCGGACACCAAGACCTCCGGTGCCCTGCTCGGCAACTCGATGACCCAGTCGATCGCCCGCCGGATCGCCGACTCCGCCGTGGGCTCGTCCTCGTCCTCGCCCTCGACGGCCGGCATCACCGTGGGGCGCGACGGGCAGCTGGCCTTCGACCGGGCGGCGTTCCTCGCCGCGTACGCCGCGGACCCGGCGTCCGTGCGCAGCACCCTCACGGCGATGGCGAGCAGCGTCGCCGACGTCGCCGGCACAGGCCTCGGACCCCACGAGCGGGTACGTCACCCAGCAGATCGGCACCGAGCAGGGCCGGGTGCGCGACTACACGCAGCAGATCGCCGCCTTCGAGGCGCGGATGTCGATGCGCGAGGACACCCTCAAGCGCCAGTACGCGAACCTCGAGACCGTCCTCGGCACCCTCAAGTCGCAGAGCGACTGGCTGGCCTCCCAGCTGAAGACCCTGCCCACCACCACGTCGAGCTCGGGCTGAGCGAGGAGACCACCGTGACCACCACCGCCACCCTGCGCCGCCTCTACACGAGCGACTCCGTGACGACGGCGTCTCCCGCCCGGCTCGTCGTGCTCCTCTACGACCGCCTCGTCAAGGACCTGGGCCTCGCCCTCGTCGCGCTCGAGAACCGCGACATCGAGGGGTCGCACCGCGCCCTGCGGCACGCCCAGGAGATCGTCGCCGAGCTCACGTCGTCCCTCGACGTCGAGCCTCTGGCCGGAGGGGGAGGGCCTGCTCGCCCTCTACGACTACGTCCAGGACCGGCTCGTCCACGCGAACGTCACGAAGTCGGCCGCGCTGGTCGCCGAGGTGCTCGAGGTCGTCGAGCCGCTCCGGGAGGCCTTCACCGGGGCCGTCGCCACCGCGGAGGCGTCGTGAGCACCGAACCGGTCGGCTGGCTCGAGGCCCTCGACGGGCTCGAGGCCGACCTCGACCGCGCGGAGCGGCTCGTCGGCGCGGGTGCGCTCGGCGACCTCGCCGACGTCCTCGGTCGGCCGCCGCGCGTCATCCGGCGCCCTCCCGCCCGGGCTCGGCCCGCGGGCCACCGCCGCCCTCCAGCGCACGCGCGACCTCGAGGCCGTCGTCGCCGCCCGCCTCGAGGCGACGGTGCAGGCCCTCGGGGCCGACCAGCGCCGCCCCCACGCCGCCGCCCGGCCCCGGCAGGCGCCGGCCTACGTCGACGCGAGGGCCTGATGTCCAGCGCCTCCTCCCTCGGGATCGGCCTCAGCGCCCTCCAGGCCTCCCAGCGCGGCCTCGAGCTCGCCGGGCAGAACATCAGCAACGTCAACACCCCGGGGTACGCCCGCCAGCGGCTCGACCAGGCCGCGCAGTCGAGCACCGTCGTGCCGTCGATGTTCGGGCGCACGATGGCGACCGGCGAGGGCGTCACCGTGCTCGGGACGACGCGCATCCAGGACCAGCTCCTCGAGGTGCGCGCCCTGCAGTCCCGGGGGGCCGCGACCGCCGCGGCGACGGCCGCCAACGGCTACTCGATGGTCGAGGCGGCGTTCGGGGAGCCCGGCGACACCGGCCTGCAGGCCGGCCTCGCCCAGTTCTGGACCTCGTGGGGCGACCTCGCGACCGACCCCGGCAGCAGCGCGGCGCGCACCAGCGTCCTCGAGCAGGGCGGCCGCCTCGCGGCGTCCTTCCGCGAGCTCGCCGGCCGCCTGTCGACCCAGTGGGGCGGCACCCGCGAGGCGCTCGACGCCTCGGTCGCGACCGTCAACCGGCTCACCGGCCGACGTCGGCGAGCTCAACGACGCCATCCGCGCCGCGAAGGTCGCCGGGCGCGTCGACGTCCGAGCTCGAGGACCGGCGCGGGCAGCTCGTCGGCCAGCTCGGCGACCTCGTCGGCGTCGTCGCCCAGCCGATGGACGACGGCACGGTGACCCTCTCGGTCGGCGGGTCGGTGCTCGTCGCCGGCTCGCACGTCAGCACGCTCTCGGTCTCCGGGCCCTCCGCCGGGCCCGGCGCCGGCCCGGTGTCCGTCGTGTGGTCCGGCCAGCGGCACCCCGGCCACCGTCGGCGGCGGGCGAGGTCGGCGGGATGCTCACGACCCTCGACGACGACGATCCCCTCGGTCATGACCCAGCCTCGACACGCGTGGCGGCCGCCGTCGCGAGCACGGTCAACGCGCGGCCAGGCCGCCGGCTACGACGCCACGGGCGCGCCCGGTGCTGCCTTCTTCAGCGGGACGACGGCCGCCTCGCTGCGGCTCACCGGCGTCGGCGCCTCCGGGGTGGCGGCCTCCTCGGCGCCGCCGCCGGCCGCGGACGGCAACAACGCCGACGCGATGGCCGCCTCCTCCGAGCTGCGCCTCCGGCGCCGGACTCGCTCTACCGCGACCTCGTCGTCTCGGTCGGGGTGCAGGTGCAGGGGGCGACCCGTCGGGCCGACGTCCAGCAGGCGCTCGCGGGGCAGGCCGAGTCGGCCCGGCTCGGGGTCTCGAGCGTCAGCCTCGACGAGGAGATGGTCTCCCTCATGGGCTACCAGCACGCCTACGAGGCCGCGGCGCGCTTCATCAGCGTCGTCGACGAGACCCTCAACACCCTCATGGGGATGGCACGATGACCTCGTCAGACGCCTCGCCCGTCCCGGGAGGACCGAGATGAACCGCGTCACGCCGGCGTCGTCGCGCCAGCAGGTCACCTCCGCCCTGCAGGCCAACCTCGCGCGCCTGCAGGCCACCCAGGACCAGATCAGCTCGGGGCGACGCCTCGGCAAGCCCTCCGACTCCCCGACCGACACGGCCACCGCGATGTCCCTCCGTTCCGAACACCAGCGCTCCGAGCAGCTCGACCGGGCGATCGACGACGGCACGGCCCGGCTCTCCACCGCCGACCAGGCGCTCTCGCAGGGCGACACCCTCCTGCTGCGCGTGCGCCAGCTCCTCGTGGCCGGCATCGAACGACACGAACACCGGCGCGGAGCGCTCGGCGATGGCGGCCGAGGTCGACCAGCTGCGCTCGAGCCTGCTCGACGTCGCGAACACCCGCTACCTCGGCCGGCCCGGTCTTCGCCGGCACCCAGGACACCGAGAACGCGTACGACGCGAGCGGCGCCTACCTCGGCAACTCCTCGCCGGTCGAGCGGCGCGTGGCACCACCGGCCCGGACCGGGTCGCGGTGAGCATCACCGGCCCGGACGCCTTCACCACCCTCTTCGCCGACCCGGCCGACCCCGGCCGGCGCCGGCGTGCTGGCCCGCGATCTCCGACGCCCTGCGCAGCGGCGACCGCACCGCGCTCGGGCAGGCCCTCACCGACCTCGACGGCGCGTCCGACGCGGTGCGCACGAGCCAGAGCATCGTCGGCGCGCGCACCTCGCGCCTGGAGTCGGTGCGCACGGTGGGCCAGGCGGCCCAGACGCGGGCCGAGACCCAGCTCTCGACCGTCGAGGGCATCGACCTCGCCAAGGCCCTCACCGACCTCAGCGTCCAGCAGACCGCCTACCAGGCCGCGCTCCAGGCGACGGCCAAGGTCATCCAGCCCTCGATCCTCGACTTCCTGCGCTGACCCCCGGCCGCGGGCCCGGCGAGCCTCCTCGCCGGACGCCGCCGGGTTCACCGAGGTGCCGGGTGCAGCCGGCACCTCGCTGACCGTCCCGGCAGCCGGGGTGAAAGGTCAGCGGGGGGTCGTCCGTTCGGCCAGTCCCTCGGGCACGGCTCAAGTCCGCTGCGGCGGGCGCCGATGGGGCACTCGGCTATGGATGGCCGTCTGCCGCCAGGGACGTGCGGCGCCCTCGACGCACCCCCTCGACCGGTGGTGCGGACGCCCATCAGGAGAGCCATGATCGACCTCGTCGGTGACAGCACGTCCCGTGCGCTGGGCCGGGCGCTCACCGGGCTGTCGACCCGCCAGCGCGCGATCGCGGACAACGTCGCCAACCTCCAGACCCCCGGCTACACCGCCGCCCGCGTCGACTTCGAGAGCAGCCTCGCCTCCGCGTGGGCCGACGGCGGCGACGTCTCGTCCTCGCCCATCCGCACGATGGCCTCGACCGACCCCGCCGGGCCCGACGGCAACAACGTCAACCTCGACGAGGAGACGCTCGCCGGTGCCGAGACCGGCCTGTCCTACCAGCTCGGGGTCCAGGCGATGACCGACCGCTTCCAGCGGCTGCGCAGCGCGATCGGGGGTGCGTGATGAGCATCTTCGGCGCGATGAACACCGCCGGCAGCGGGCTCCTCCTGCACCGGACGTGGCTCGACGCCGTCTCGGACAACATCGCCAACGTCAACACCGCCCGCCCGACGAGCGGGTCGGCCTTCCAGGCCCGGTACGTCGTCGCCCAGGCCCGGGGCAACGGCACCGGCGTCGACGTCGCCGGCATCCAGCTCGGCTCCGCCCAGGGCCGGCTCGTGCAGGACCCGAACAACCCGCTGGCCGACGCCCAGGGCTACGTGCGCATGCCCGACGTCGACCTCGGCGACCAGATGACCCAGCTGATCATGTCCCAGCGCGGCTACCAGGCGAACCTCGCGACCGTCGAGCGCGCCCAGGCCGCCTACCAGCAGGCCATCGGGCTGGGCCACTGATGAGCATCAACCCGATCTCCTCGCTCGGGGCCCTGCCCCCGGTCGGGCAGGCCACCCGCGCCCAGGGCACCGACGGTGCCGGCTTCGGCCAGGCCGTCGCCCAGGGCCTCGACAAGCTCGACCAGCTGCAGAAGGTCAGTGACACCAAGGCCGTCGAGGCCGTCACCGGCCAGCTGACCGACGTCCACGACTACACCATCGCCGCCAACCAGGCCGCCGTCGCCACCCAGCTGACGGTCGCCGTCCGCAACAAGGCCGTCGAGGCCTTCACCGAGATCATGAGGATGCCCGTATGAGCGGCCCCGACCCCAAGGCCATGATCGCCCACGGCGGGCGGATGGTCTCCGGCCTCACCAGCGGGCAGAAGATGGTGGCCGTCGTCGCCGCGCTCGCCGTGGCCGTCGGTGGCGTCTTCTTCGTCCGCTGGGTCTCCACGCCGGCGTACTCGCCGCTCTTCACCGGCCTCAGCGCCACCGACGCGGGAGCCGTCACCTCGGCCCTCACCGACGCGGGCGAGCCCTACCAGCTCGCCGACGGCGGCCAGACCGTGCTCGTGCCGCAGGCCGACGTCTACCAGCAGCGCATCGCGCTCGCGGGCCAGGGCCTGCCGGCCGGCGGGGACGGCTCGGCCACCGGGTACTCCCTGCTCGACCAGCAGAGCATGACGAGCAGCGACTTCCAGCAGAAGGTCACCTACCAGCGGGCGCTGGAGGGCGAGCTGTCCAAGACCGTCCAGGCGATCGACGGCATCCAGTCCGCCGTCGTCCACCTCGCGCTGCCCCAGGAGGACGTCTTCACCTCGGACGCGGCGAAGCCGACGGCGTCCGTGCTCGTCAAGACCGCGCCGGGGAAGACGCTGTCCAGCACCGCGATCGACTCGATCGTCCACCTCGTGTCCGGGTCCGTGCCGAAGCTGGCCGCCGAGGACGTCACCGTCGCCGACGCCAGCGGCCAGGTGCTGAGCGCCGCCGGGGGCGGCATCGGGGTGGGCGGCACCGACGCCCGCCAGACCCAGCAGCGCGCGGTCTCCGACGCCGCCGCGGCGAACCTGCAGTCGATGATCGACAAGGTCGTCGGCCCCGGGCAAGGCCGTCGTCCGCGTCGACGCCACGCTCAACTTCGACGCGCAGACCACCGACCGGCAGACCTACCTCCCGACCACGCCGCCGACGACGACGCAGTCCCAGACCTCGAAGGAGACCTACACCGGCACCGGTGGCGGCGCCGGCGGGGTGCTCGGGACGACGACGACCACCGGGGCCGGCGGCAACGGGACGTACTCCAAGACGGAGACCTCGCAGACCAACGCCCTCGGCACCCTCAAGGAGTCGGTGACGAGCACGCCCGGCAAGGTCGAGCGGATGTCGGTGGCCGTGCTCCTCGACTCCGCCGCCGCGGCGTCGGTGAACTCCAACGACATCACCCGCCTCGTCACCGCGGCCGCCGGGCTCGACCCCAAGCGCGGCGACGTCGTCGAGGTCACCGCCCTGCCCTTCGACACCTCGGCCGCCACGGCGGCGCAGAAGGAGCTCGCGGCCGCCGCGGCGGATGCCAAGCAGCAGAACATGATCGACCTCGCCAAGACCGGCGGGCTCGCGCTCCTCGTGCTCGCTGGCCCTGGTCTTCGGGTTCCTCCGCAGCCGGCGCCGGCGCGACGAGGGCGAGCCGGAGGAGGTCGAGTACTACCGCGTGCCCGACGCCCCCGCCCCCGCCGACGCCGTGCTCGAGATGGCCGACGCCCGCGGCCTGCCGATGCGTGACCCGGCCGAGACCCAGCTCGTCATGGCCGGCGCCGGCGCCGGCGTCGGGTCGGTCGAGGCGATGGCCCGCGAGAACCCCGACGACATGGCCCGCCTGCTGCGCGGCTGGATCTCCGAGGGGGCACCGTGACGACCACCGCCCACCCGGCGAGCGGGCTGCGCAAGGCCGCCCTCCTGCTCATCCAGCTCGGCCCGGACCGGTCCGCGCCGGTGCTCCGCTCGCTGCGCCCGCAGGAGATCGAGGCGCTCATGACGGAGGTCGCGGCGATGGACGTCGCCGACGAGGAGTCCCGCGACGCGGTCGTCCACGAGTTCGAGCAGCTGGTCCGCGCCTCGCGCGAGCGCAGCCGCGGCGGCTTCGACATCGCCGAGGAGATGCTCGTCAAGGCCGAGCACGAGCAGTCCAAGGAGATCCTCGGGCGGCTCTCCACCGCGATCACGCACGCGCCGTTCGCCTCCCTGCGGATGACCGACGGCGGGCTGCTGCGACCGTTCCTCGAGGACGAGCACCCCCAGACCATCGCCCTCGTCCTCGCGCACCTCTCGAGCGAGCAGGCCGCCCTCGTGCTCTCCGGACTCGCGGACGCCGTGCGCTCCGACGTCGCGCACCGGCTCGCGATGATGGACCGCACCACCCCCGAGGTGGTGCGCGTCGTCGAGCAGCACCTGCGCCGCGGGCTCGACTCCCTCGGCGACGCCCGCGACCACGTGAGCGTGGGCGGGCTCGACCCGCTGGTCGACATCATGAACCGCTCGCAGCGCGACACCGAGCGCTCGATCCTCCAGGGCATCGAGGAGCGCGACCCCGGGCCTCGCCGAGGACCTCCGCTCGAAGATGTTCGCCTTCTCCGACATCGTGGCCCTCGAGGACCGCACCATCCAGCTCGTGCTCCGCTCGGTCGAGAACAAGGAGCTCGCGCTCGCCCTCAAGGGGGCGACGCCCGCGGTGCGGGACAAGATCTTCCGCAACATGTCCGAGCGCTCGGCCGCCGCCCTCCAGGAGGAGGTCGACGTGCTCGGCCCGGTCCGCACGGCCCAGGTCGAGGAGGCCCGCTCGGCCGTCGTCAAGGGCATCCGGGCCCTCGAGGAGGCCGGCGAGATCGTCATCTCGCGGGCCGGGGGCGGCGATGACCTCATCCACTGACACCGGGCGCACGACCGTGCTCCTGCTCGGCGCCGACGAGCTGCGCCCGGCGACCTTCGCCCGGCAGCTGGCGCCCGTCGGCGGGCCGGCCGGCGCAGGCATCCCCGCGGAGTGGCTCGAGGGCCGCGAGGCCGGGCTCGCCGCGGGCCGCCGCGAGGCCGCCGCCGAGCAGGCCGCCTGGCTCGAGCGGGCCGAGGCCCGGGCCGCCGCCGAGCGGGCCGAGCGGGCCCGGCAGGCGGCCGCGGCGCTGGCCGCCATCGGGCGCGCGGCCGACGCCGCCGCCGCGGGCCTCACCGTCCGCGACGTGCTCGAGACCGCCGCCGACCTCGCCGTCGAGATCGCCGAGGCGCTCGTCGGTCACCACGTCGAGGTCGACGGGCTGCGCCGCCCGCGACGCCGTCCTCCGCGCGCTCACCGAGGTGCCCCGGGGCGCCGCCGTCGTGGTCCGGCTCAACCCCGACGACGCCGCACTGCTCGCCGGCTCGGCCGACGACCTCGCCGCGCTCTCCCCGACGGCGACGCTCGAGCTCGTCGCCGACCCCGCGGTCGAGCGCGGCGGCTGCCTCGCCGACGTCGGCGACCGCACCGTCGACGCCCAGCTGTCCTCGGCCCTGGCCCGGGTCCGGGAGGTGCTCGGCCGATGAGCACCACGCACCCTGCGCGAGGAGCTCGTCCGGGCCGCCCGGCCCCGGGTCACCGGCCGCGTCACCCGCGCCATCGGGGTCGGCCTCGAGGTGAGCGGCCTCGACGTCGCCGTCGGCGAGGCCGTCCGCGTCGTCGGCGAGCGCGGGCCCGATCATGGCCGAGGTCGTCGCCCTCGACGACGGCACCGCGCGCTGCATGCCCGTCGGGCGAGCTGCGCGGCGTGCGCGTCGGCGACCGCGTCGAGGCCACCGGCGGGCCCGCTGCGGGTGCCGGTCGGCGACGGCCTCGTCGGCCGCGTCGTCGACGCCCTCGGCCGCCCGATCGACGGCGGCCCCCCGCTCTCCGGCGTCTCGTGGGTGACGACCGACGGCACGCCGCCGCCGGCGATGACCCGCGAGCGGATCTCGACCCAGCTCGGGCTCGGCATCCGCGCGCTCGACACGCTCGTGCCCTGCGGCCGCGGCCAGCGGATGGGCATCTTCGCCGGCTCCGGCGTCGGCAAGTCGAGCCTGCTGTCGATGGTCGTGCGCGGCACCGACGCCCCGGTCACCGTCCTCGCCCTCGTCGGCGAGCGCGGCCGCGAGGTGCGCGAGTTCGTCGAGCACGACCTCGGCCCCGAGGGGCTGGCCCGCGCGGTCGTCGTCGTCGCCACGTCCGACGAGCCGGCGCTCGTGCGCCTGCACGCCGCCTTCACGGCGACCCGGATCGCCGAGTGGTTCCGCGACCAGGGCCGCGACGTGCTCCTCGCCATGGACAGCGTCACCCGCGTGGCGATGGCCCAGCGCGAGGTCGGCCTCGCCGCCGGCGAGCCGCCGACCACCCGCGGCTACCCGCCATCGGTGTTCGGCATCCTGCCGCGGCTGCTCGAGCGGGCCGGCACGGCCGAGCGCGGCAGCATCACCGGCCTCTACACGGTGCTCGTCGAGGGCGACGACATGAACGACCCCGATCGCCGACGCCGTCCGCTCCATCCTCGACGGCCACGTCGTCCTCGACCGCCGGCTCGCGACGGCCGGCCACTACCCGTGCATCGACGTCCTGGAGTCGGTCTCGCGGGCCAACCGGGCGCTCACCGACCCGCAGCAGCGGGCCGCGGCCGGCACCCTGCGCAGCCTGCTGGCCGCCCGCCGCGACGCCAAGGACCTCGTCGAGATCGGCGCCTACGTCGCGGGCACCAACCCGCTCGTCGACCGGGCGCTCGCCCAGAGCGGCGCCATCGACACCTTCCTGCGCCAGGACCTCGACGACGTCGCCGACGCCCGCGACAGCTGGACCGCCCTCGCGACCCTGGCCGGTGCGGTGTGAGCACCCGGACCGACCGGATCCGCACCGTGCTGCGGGTCCGCACCATCCAGGAGGAGCAGCGCCGCGGCGACCTCGCCCGTGCGGCCACGGCGGAGGGCCGGGCGGCCCGGGCGGCGGCCGACGCCGAGGCCCGGTACGGCGAGCGCGACGTGTGCGCCACCGGCGACCGCGGTCGACGACCGCGACCTTCCTCGCCACCCGGGTGGCGGAGGCCCGCCGGGCCGAGGGCGTGGCCACGGCCGTCGCCGAGCAGCTCCTCGCCGAGGGCGAGACCGAGCGCTCGCGCGCGCTGCCTCACCGAGGCCCGGACCCGCACCTCGGGCCTGGAGCGGCTCGTCGAGCGGGCGGCCGCGGAGCGCCGGCTCGAGCTGCTCGCGGCCGACCAGCAGGTCGCCGACGAGTCCGGCCGCGCCCGGACGGAGGAGCGTCCGTGAGCGTCGACACCGCCGGCCCCGGTGCGGCCCTCGCCCGGATGGCCGCCATCCAGAACGTCATCACCTCGGTCTCCGGCGTCGCGGTCCGCGGTACCGGCGCGGCCGCCGGCACCGCCTTCGACTCCGTCTACGGCACGGCCCTCGAGGGGGCAGCCGGGGTCGCAGGCACCGACCTCCTGGCCGGCGCCTCCGCCGGCGGTCGACCTCGGCTCGCGCGCCGTCTCCGCCGCGCGAGCGGTACCTCGGCGTGCCCTACGTCTGGGGCGGCACCGACCCCCGTGAGGGCCTCGACTGCTCCGGCCTGGTCCAGCGGGCGTACGCCGACGTCGGGGTGCAGCTGCCGCGCGTGGCGGCCGACCAGGCCCGGGCCGGCACCGCGGTCCCGGACCTCGCTCACGCCCGGCCCGGCGACCTGCTCGCCTTCAACTCGCCCGTGACGCACATCGCCATCTACGTCGGCAACGGCCAGATGGTCGCGGCGCCGAAGCGGGGCGACGTCGTCAAGGTGCAGGACGTCTACGCGACGCCGACGGCCATCCGCCGGATCGCTCCGGGCGCCCCGGCCCCCGGGGTCGTCGGTGCGGCGGCCGGCGGCCGGTGCGCCGGCCTCCCTCCAGGGGCTGTTCGCCGCGGCGACCTCGCGCTACGACCTCCCGGCCGGCCTGCTCGCGGCCGTCGCGAAGGCCGAGAGCGGCTTCGACACCCGGGCGGTGAGCAGCGCCGGCGCCCAGGGCCTCATGCAGCTCATGCCGGCGACCGCCCGCGGCCTCGGGGTCGACCCGCTCGACCCGGCGCAGGCCGTCGACGGCGCCGCGCGGATGCTCTCGCGCGACCTCGGCCGGTTCGGCTCGCTCGACCTCGCCGTCGCCGCGTACAACGCGGGGGCCGGGGCCGTGCAGCGCTACGGCGGCGTGCCGCCCTACGCCGAGACCCAGCAGTACGTCCGCCGCGTCCTCGGCTCGATGGGGGTGAGCTGATGTCCGCCGCGGTGCCTGCCGACCCTGCCGCAGCCGGTGGCCGCCACGCGCCCCGGCCGGTCCCCCCGCTCGGAGGAGGGCTTCGCGGCCGCGCTGCGCGCGCGTTCCGGGGCGACCGCCGCGGACGGGCGACCCGTCGCGGACGTCGACGACGCCGCGTCCGAGCCCGCCGAGGCCACCGCGGCCGACCGCGAGCCCGCCGCCGACGCCACGTCGGGGGCGGTCGACGGGGCGACCCCGCCGGCGGCCCTCCCGGTGCCCGACGCCGCGGGGCCGGCCGTGCCGCTCGTCGCCGCCGTCCTGCCGGGCGCCGCCGCAGCGGCCGACGGTGCCGTCCGCGAGCGAGGGCGACCCGGCGGCCGTGGCGCCCGCGGGCGACGGCGGCGTGGCCGGTGCCGGCACCCCGGCCCCGACCCCGGCTGCGCCCGCTGGTGGCGTCCCGGCAGCGGTGCCGACCGGCCCGGCACCGACCCTCGACGCCGCCGCCCCGGGCGGGGCCGATGCCTCCGCCCCCTCCGGCCGGACCGTCCCGACCACCGACGCCACCCCGACCGCAGCGGTCACCCCCGGGACCCCGGCTGCCGACGCGCCGCTCGCCGCCGGCACTCCTGCGACCCACTCCGACGGCGTTCTGCCGCAGCCGGCGCCCGGACGCAGTCCTCCCCACCGCCGAGCTCGACCCCTCGGCGCAGGCCGCGAGCCTCGCCGCACCGGCCGTGGCCCCGACCGCGGGCGGCGCGCCCGTCGCGGCGCCGCCGGCCGCGCCGGCCCCGGCCCCGCCCCCGCACGCGCAGGTCGTCACCGCGGTGACGCCGTTGCTGCGCGGCCCGGACGGGACGCACGAGCTGACCCTGCGCCTCGACCCCGACGGCCTCGGCGCCGTGCACGTCCGGCTCTCGGTGAGCGGCGACGAGGTGCGGATGCACCTGAGCGCCGTCGAGGCCGGCACCCGCGACCTGCTGCGCGACGGGCTCTCCGAGCTGCGCAGCCGGCTCGAGGACGCGGGCCTGCGGGCCACCCACCTCGACGTCGCGACCGGCGACACCCCTCGCCAGGGGAGCCCCGGCACCCCCGACCCGCACCGGCCGCCCGGTCCGGAGCGCGCCGGCGCACGGCACGGCCCGGCCCCGCCGGACGCCCGCGCCCCCCGACCACCCACCCCCCGCACCGACGCCCGACTCGACCTGAGGATGTGACCCGATGACCACGATCCCCACCGGCTCCTACGCCGCGGGACAGGCCGCCGCGGCCCCCGCCGCCCCGACCACCGCCACGTCGGGGGGCTCCACGCTCGACGCCGACGCCTTCCTCAAGCTCCTCGTGGCCCAGCTGAAGTACCAGGACCCGAGCAAGCCGGTCGACAGCTCGGCCTTCATGGCCCAGACCGCCCAGATGCAGATGGTCGAGACCATGCACCAGCTCGTCGCCCAGAACACCGCCCTCATCGGCGGGCAGAACAGCCTCAGCGCGCTCGCCCTCGTCGGCCAGCAGGTCACCTGGACCGCCGACGGGGCCACCCACAGCGGTGCGGTCGACGCGGTCAAGCTCGACGCGAACGGCCCGCTCCTCGTCGTCGGCGACACCGAGGTCCCCCTCTCCGTCGTCTCCCGCGTGTCCGCCCACTGACCGGCCCGAGCCGCGTCCACCCCCCGACCCTCTCCGCACCACCCGACCAAAGGACCCCACCATGCTCCGTTCGCTCTTCTCCGCCGTCACCGGCATGCGCAGCCACCAGACCGCGATGGACGTCATCGGCAACAACATCGCCAACGTCAACACCGCGGGCTTCAAGTCGAGCCAGACCCAGTTCCAGGACACCCTGAGCCAGGCCCTGCGGGCCGGTGGCGGCGGCGTCAACCCGGCCCAGGTCGGCCTCGGCGTTCAGGTCGCCGGCATCGCCACGAACTTCAGCCAGGGCAGCGCCCAGACCACGAACCGGCCGAGCGACCTCATGATCTCCGGTGACGGGTTCTTCATCGTGCAGCAGGCCGGCGGCCAGGTCTACTCCCGCGCCGGAGCCTTCTCGCTCGACGGCGCGGGCAACCTCACCTCGCCGAACGGCGGTGTGGTGCAGGGCTGGTCGGCCGTCGACGGCGTCATCAACAGCGGCACCTCGCTCACCGGCCTGCAGCGTGCCCACCGGCCTCATCATGGCGCCGACCGCGAGCGGCTCCGTCGAGGCCGGGGGCAACCTCTCGGCCGACGCAGCGGTCGGGGCCACGGTCGTCAACGGCATCGACGTCTTCGACCAGACCGGCCGCAGCATCCCGGTCACCCTCACCTACACGAAGACGGGCACCGACACCTGGACCGCCGAGGCCACCGTCGCCGGCCCGGGGGGCACGAGCTCGACCGTCGGGACGGCCGCCCTCGCCTGGGACTCCACGACGATGAGCTTCGCGCCCGGGTCGGTCGCGATGACCAACGCCGCCCTCGCCGCCTCCGGGTACGTCTTCCCCGGCGACGTCTCGATCGACCTGTCGGGCGCGGGCACGCCGCTCACCCAGTACGCCGGCGCCAGCACGGCCACCCTCCGCAGCCAGGACGGCTCGGCCGCCGGCCAGCTGCAGAGCTGGGGCGTCGGCGCGGACGGCGTCATCACGGGCTCGTTCTCCAACGGCCGCACCCAGGCCCTCGGCCAGGTGGCCCTGGCCTTCTTCGGCAACCCCGAGGGCCTCGAGAAGGCCGGCGACTCGGCCTTCCGGGTCTCGGCCGCCTCCGGCCAGCCGGCGATCGGCGTCCCGGGCACCGGGGGCCGCGGCTCCATCGCCGCGGGGCGCCTCGAGATGAGCAACGTCGACCTGGCCCAGGAGTTCACCAACCTCGTGATGATCCAGCGCGGCTTCCAGGCCAACTCGCGGGTGGTCACCGCCTCCGACGAGATCCTCCAGGACCTCGTCAACCTCAAGCGCTGACCCCGGTGCGCTCGTGACCGACGGCAGCCACGCGGACCCGCCTCCCCCGGGGGCGGGTCCGCTCCCGTCCCCGTCGGCCGTCCGGCCGGTCGCGGGCGACGGACCCGACACCGAGACCGCGCAGGTCGACGACGTCGCACCCCTCAAGTCCTGGACCCGCCTGCCGATGGGGAGTGCGACACGCCACGGACGGCGTGTTCAGATCACCCAGGACGGACCCGGCCCCATGATCATCCTCACCCGCCGCAACGGCACGCGCTTCGGGATCAACCCCGACCTCATCGAGCGCGTCGACGAGACCCCCGACACGGTCGTGCTCCTCGTCACGGGGTCGCGCTACGTCGTGCAGGAGACCCTCGACGAGGTCGTCCTCATCATGCGCCAGTCGCGCGCCGCCGTCCTCACCGCCGCCGAGGAGTCGGGCACCGGCCAGCCGGGTGCCCGCCCGAACGCCGGACGGGTCGCCCTGCGCGCCGTCCGCGGCATGGAGGACTGACATGGAGCTCGCGACCATCGGCGGGATCGTCCTCGTCTTCGGCGCCGTCATCGCCTCCCTCGTCATGGAGGGGGCCTCGCCGACCTCGATCCTCCTGATCCCCCCGATCATCCTCGTCTTCCTCGGCAGCATCGGTGCGGCCGTGGCCGGTGGCTTCCTCTCCGACGTCGCCCTCATCCTCAAGCAGACCGTCAAGGCGTTCACGACCTCCCCGCCCAAGAGCGACGCCGCGGTCGCCGAGCTCATCGCCCTCGCCGACATCGCCCGCCGCGAGGGGCTGCTCGCCCTCGAGGAGAAGGCCCGCGGGGCCGAGGACCCCTTCCTGCGCGAGGGCCTGGAGATGACCGTCGACGGCACCGACGCCGACGAGATCTACGACGTCCTCGCCGCCCGGATCAAGACCCGCAAGAAGGCCGACCACCTCGGCATCAAGTTCTACGCGGACATGGGCGGCTACGCCCCGACCATCGGCATCATCGGCACGGTCATCGGCCTCATCCACGTCCTGAGCAACCTCGACGCGCCCGAGGAGCTCGGCCACCTCATCGCCGGCGCCTTCGTCGCCACCCTGTGGGGCGTCATGACGGCCAACGTCATGTGGCTGCCGCTGTCGAGCAAGCTCAAGCGGATCAGCGAGTCCGAGGTCGCCCACCTCGAGATGCTCCTCGAGGGAGTCATGTCGATCCAGGCCGGCACCAGCCCGCGCGTCGTCGAGAAGCGCCTGCGCGCCGTCATCGCCGGCGACCCACCGCTCCAGGACGCGGCATGAGCGGCCCCGGGCCCTCGGGCCGGCGGCGGCGCCAGCACGAGGAGGAGCACGAGGGCGGTCACGAGAACGCCGAGCGCTGGCTGCTCAGCTACGCCGACATGATCACCCTGCTCATGGCCCTGTTCATCGTGCTCTTCGCGATCAGCCAGGTCGACCAGCAGAAGCTCCTCGCCCTCTCCTCCGGCCTCCAGCAGTACTTCGGCGCCCCCGCCGTCACGAACCACACCCAGGGCGTCCTCGACGGCACCTCGACCGACGCGGCCATCCAGGCCATCGCGCCGGTCGCGCCCCAGGTGGTGAGCGACGTCCAGTCGTCGCCGACGACGACGGCCACCTGCGACACCCCGGCGCGAGGACCGTTCGGCCTCGCGCGACCAGCTGACCGCGGTGCGCGACAAGCTCGTCAAGGCGCTCGCGGCCAAGGGGCTGGCCAACGCGGCGCACTTCGAGGTGCGCGACGACGGCCTCGTCGTCGACATCGTCTCCGACCGCGTGCTCTTCGACCCGGGCCAGGCCACCCTGCGCCCGCAGGGCCGCACCGTGCTCGCCGTGCTCGCGCCGACCCTGCGCGGGCTGAGCAACGACATGACCGTCGAGGGCCACACCGACAACGTGCCGGTCGGCGGGCTGTTCGCCTCGAACTGGGAGCTGTCGACGGCCCGCTCGACCTCGGTGCTGCAGTACCTGCTCACCCGGGGCGTCGCCGGCCGCCGGCTCTCCGCCGCCGGGTACGCCGACCAGCGCCCGCTCGCCTCGAACGCCACGGAGGCCGGGCGGGCCCGCAACCGCCGGGTCGCCGTCGTCGTCCACTCGGCCACCGCCTCGGCCGCCACGGCCACCGCCGGCGCACCGCCACCACCGTCCGGACCTCGACCACAGGAGGGTCACGATGAGCACCGCCACCGCCCCCGCACCCGCCGCCCACGCCGCCGAGCCGGAGAAGAAGGGCAAGACCAAGCTGCTCCTCGTCGTCGTCGTGCTCGTCCTCGCGCTGGCCGGCGGCGGTGGCTGGTTCGTCCTCAAGGGGTCCTCGGGCTCGGCCGAGCCGGCCCCCGTGCCGACGAGCGGCCCGGTCGTCGACCTCGAGTCGCTGACCCTCAACCTCGCCGACGGCCGCTACCTCAAGATCGGCCTCTCGCTCGAGGTCACCGAGGAGGCCTCGGCCGCGGCCGGCAAGGAGGGCGTCAACGGCGCCAAGGCCCGCGACGCCGCGATCTCCATCCTCGGCCAGCGCACCTACGAGCAGATGCTCTCCCCGAAGACGCGCACGGCGGCGATCACGGCGCCTCGAGAAGGAGATCGAGAAGCGGTACGACGGTGACGTCATCGCCGTCTACGTCACCGAGTTCGTCATGCAGTAGCCGCGGTCGCCCGGTCCGGGCCGGCGGGAGCCGCGCCGGGCCACCCGGGCGGGCGCGCCCGCTCGGGCGGACGTCCCCGCCGGGTCGGCCGAACGGCCGGTTCCCGGCCGCCGCCGGGAGGAACGCTCAAGGCCCCGGGTGGGGTGCCGATGGGCAGGCGTGACCGTGGAGCCCTTCGCGTACGACTTCCGCAGCCCTGACCGCCTGTCCCGACAGCGGGAGCAGGCGCTGCAGGTCGTCGTCGAGACGATGGCCCGCCGGGTCTCGACGGTGCTGTCGACCGGGCTGCGCACGATCGTCCCCGCCCGGGTGGTCTCCCTCGGCCAGCGGACCTACGGCGAGTACCTCGAGGCGATGCCCCGCCCGAGCGTGCTCGGTGCGCTGGCCGTGGAGGGGCTGCCCGGGGGCGGGCACCTCCAGCTCGCGCTCGCCGACGTGCTCGGCTTCCTCGACCGGATGCTCGGCGGTGCCGGCACCGGCCCCCAGCCCGACCGGCCGCTGACGGCGATCGAGTCGACCCTCGCCGAGATGCTCCTCGGCCAGATCGTCGGGGAGATGCCCTTCGCGTTCTCCGTCATCGGCGACCTGCCGGTCGCCCTCGGCGGCATCGAGTCGACCGTGCGCTTCCACCAGGTGGCCCGGGCCACCGACCCCGTCGTCACCGTCGAGCTCGAGCTGCTCGTCCTCGAGCGGCCGGTCACCCTCACCGCCTGCCTCACCCTCAGCACGCTGACGCCGCTGCTCACGACCCTCGACAAGATGGCCGACGACGACGGCGCGGGGGAGCGGGCCGCGCAGACCCGCCGGGTCGTCACCGAGCGCCTGGGTCACGTCGAGATCGACGTCCAGGTGGCCTTCCGCGAGGTGACGCTCACCTCCGCCGAGGTCTTCGCGCTCGCCGTCGGCGACGTCGTGCCGCTGCGCCACCGCACCGACGAGCCCCTCGTCGTCTCCGCCGGCGGCGTGCTCGTCGCGCGCGCCACCCCCGGCAGCCACGGCCGCCGCCTCGCCGTCCAGATCGTCCCCTGACCCCCACCCCCCGAGGACCCACCATGACCTTCCCCGAGACCCCCCAGGACGCCGCTCGCCGGCGGCGGCACCACCGACGCCGGGTCGCGGCGTCGCCCGCGGCGACGGCCCCGGTGACCACCGCCGCGCCGGGCCGCGGCGCCCGCTCGGCTGCGCCGGCCTCGGCCCCCTCGGCGTCCCGACCTCGGCGCCACCCGGCCCCGCGCCGCCGCGGCCGCGCCCGCCGCCGTCCCGGCCGTCGACCCGCGCCGCCTGCACCTGCTGCGCGAGGTGGAGCTCGGCATCAGCGTCGAGCTCGGCCGCAGCCGGATGACGGTGCGCGAGGTGCTGGGGCTCGCCCCCGGCGCCGTCGTCGAGCTCGACCGCCCGGCCGGCAGCCCCGTCGACGTGCTCGTCAACGGCACCCTCATGGCCCGGGGCGAGGTCGTCGTCGTCGACGACGAGTACGCCGTGCGCGTCACCGAGATCGTCAACGCCGACCCCGCCGTGGGCCTCGGCGCATGACCGACGGGTCCACGGTGCTCGCGGTCCTGCGGCTCCTCGTCTCCCTCGGGGTGGTCCTCACCCTCCTCGTCATGCTCGCCCGGTGGGCGAAGCGGCGCGGCCTCGGCGGGGTCGCCGGCGCCGGCAGCGGGGTCGAGGTCGAGCTGCTGTCGCGACGCGCGCTGGGCCGGGGCTCCGCCCTCCACGTCGTCCGGGTCGGCGAGCAGGTGCTCGTCCTCGGCGTCACCGACCAGCAGGTCTCGCTGCTGCGCGAGCTCGAGACCGGCGACGCCGCCGCGGAGCGCGCCGGCCGACCGCGGCGACGAGGCCGACGGCCCGGACGAGCCCGCAGGGGCCCCTCGAGCCGCCCGCGGACTTCGCCGCCGTGCTCGCCGCCCGCTTCGAGGGCGAGGCCGCCGCGCCGTCGCTCACCCTCGTCCAGCCCGCGACCCGCGCCGAGCGGCGCGCCCTGGAGCGCACCCGCGGCGGCCGCGCCCACCCGGCGGCCCGCAGCGCCCGCAGCCGCCCGCGCCGGTCGTCGGCGCGCCCGCCCCGCGGCCACCGGCCGCCTGCCGCACCCCTCGACCCGTCCCCTCGGCCCCGCCGCGGCCACCCCGGCGGCGGTGCCGGCCGGCTGGCCGTGGAACGCCGCGAGCGTCGTCGTCGGCGCCCTGAAGGGCGGCCGTGCGTAGGTCCTCGGCCCCCCTGCGCCGGCTCCGCCGGCTGGCCCTCACCCTCGCCGTGCTGCTCGTGACGCTCTTCGCCACGGCCACCTCGGCCGTCGCGGCGCCCACCCCGACGCCGAGCCCCTCGGCGACACCGGGTGGGGTGTCGGTGACGCTCGACGGCGGGGCCACGCAGCCGAGCCAGACGGTGACGATCATCGTCCTGCTCACCGTGCTGTCGCTCGCGCCGGCCCTGCTCATCCTCACGACGTCGTTCACCAAGGTCATCGTCGTGCTGTCGCTGACCCGCAACGCGCTCGGCACCCAGACCATCCCGCCGAACCAGGTGCTCGTCGGGCTCGCCCTCTTCCTCAGCCTGTTCATCATGGCGCCGACGCTCACCCAGATGAACGACAACGGCGTCCAGCCCTACCTCAAGGGCGAGGTGACTCAGTCGCAGGCCATCGACGCGACGGTAAGCGCTGCGCGAGTTCATGGGCAAGCAGACCCGTCCCGCCGAGCTCGCGACGATGGTCAAGCTGAGCGGCGCCGAGAAGCCGGCCACCCTCGACGACGTCCCCCTCACCACGCTCGTGCCGGCCTTCGTCCTCTCCGAGCTGAAGTCGGCCTTCATCATCGGGTTCGTCGTCTTCGTGCCGTTCCTCGTCATCGACGTCGTCGTCAGCTCGGTGCTCATGTCGATGGGCATGATGATGCCGCCGCCCGCGCTCATCTCGCTGCCCTTCAAGCTCCTGCTCTTCGTCATGGTCGACGGCTGGGGACTCATCGTACCGCACTCGTCCAGAGCTACCGGTAGGGGCGCAGATGACCGACGCCGACATCGTCCACATCGGGATCCAGACCATGGTGATCAGCGCCAAGCTGGCCATGCCCGTGCTCCTCACCGCCCTCGCGATCGGGTTCGTCATCTCGCTGTTCCAGGCCGTGACCCAGGTGCAGGAGTGACGCTGAGCTTCGTGCCCAAGCTCGTCGGGGTCGCCGTCGTGCTCATCGTCTCCGGGCACTGGATGCTCCAGGAGGCCGTCGCCTTCACCCGCAGCATGTTCGACATGCTGCCCCAGCTGCTCGCCTGATGACGATCGCCTTCGCCGAGAACTCGCTGGTCACGATGCTCCTCGCGACCGTGCGGCTCTCGGCGTTCTTCCTGCTCGCCCCGCCGTTCAGCAGCAAGGCCGTCCCCGTGCGGGTCAAGGCCGGGCTCGCGGTGGCCCTCGCCCTCGCGGTGCTGCCGGCGCTGCGGGGCCAGTCGACCCCGC
>CAVVYI010000004.1:0-16641 GCA_963752445.1 uncultured Actinomycetota bacterium
TCCACCGTGCGCTGAGGCCCGCCCGGGTCGGCTGTTCGGCCCCCTACTGGTGGGCCGAACAGCCCGCTGACCTGCGCGGACATCGGTGTCCATGGAGTTCGCTGACCGAACTCTTGACCTGAGCCGGCGCCTGAGTGGCCTGCGGTGCCTCGAGGGGCGACCCACGATGGGTGGACCACTCTCGCACCGTCCAGGAGCTCGACCATGGGTCCCCTCGCCCACCACCGCCCGTCCGCCCGTCTGCTGGCCGTGCGCCTCGTCGTCGCCGCGGCCGTCACCGCCGGCCTCGGGGCCGTCGCGGCGCCCGCCGAGGCCGCGCCGGCGCTCCTGGCGTGGGGCCGGCGTGGCGGCCGCCCCGGTCGACCCGGCGGTCACCGCCCGCAAGCCGGCGGTCCTGCGCCGCATCGTGACGATCAACTCGGGCATCGTGGCCGAGAAGCGGGCCCTGGCGACCTCGACCTCCCGGCCCCCACCGTCCGGACGATCACCCGGTCGCTCAGCCGGGACCAGACCACGCTCGCCGTGGCCGCGGTGCGGACCGTCACCGCCCGCACGATGCCCCAGGTCGACGGCGCGGCCGCCCTCGCCGAGAGCGTGGCGCCGGAGCCGGCGCTGCCGTCCCAGCAGGACCTGACCGACCGCGCCGACGCGGTGCTCGCGACCGCCGCCGAGCTCCGACCGGACCAGGAGGACCTCGTCGGGCGCGCGGACGTCGGGGCATCCTTCGGCTTCGACACCAGCGCCTGGGGCGACCCGGCCCGCCAGGCCCTTGCCCTCATCGACGAGGCCGTGGCGCTGGCCTCGGGCGCCGAGGCCGCGATGGCCGCCAGTGGTGTGCCGACCGCGCAGGACGAGGCCGACGTGACGCAGGCGGAGTCGCTCATCGCGCAGGGCCGGGCCCTCGCCACCGAGGCCTTCGACACGTGGAGCGCCGCGAACGCCAGCTGAGGCCCGACGCAGGGGCCGTGCGGTCGCGCACGTCACGTCCGTGGCCGCTGCGGGCGGGCGGCCCCCGGCGATACGCTCACGTCGTGGACGAGGCGCGCCGGTCGGTGACCGAGGACTACGCCGAGGAGCTCGAGGAGCTGCACGAGCTCGACGAGGCCGAGGGGCAGGTCCCGGACGTCGCGGTCGGCAAGGCCTGGCAGCACGGCTACCCCTACGCGAAGAAGCTGCCCCGCGAGGAGTACGAGAAGACCAAGCGCCACCTCCAGATCGAGCTGCTCAAGCTCCAGCTGCACGTCAAGGAGACCGGCGCCAAGGTGCTCGTCCTCTGCGAGGGCCGCGACGCCGCGGGCAAGGGCGGCGCCATCAAGCGCTTCATGGAGCACCTCAACCCCCGGGCGCCCGCGTCGTCGCACTCGAGAAGCCCACCGAGGTCGAGCAGAGCCAGTGGTACTTCCAGCGCTACGTCGAGCACCTGCCGAGCGGCGGCGAGATCGTCTTCATGGACCGCTCCTGGTACAACCGGGCCGGCGTCGAGCGCGTCATGGGCTACTGCACGCCCACCCAGTACCTCGAGTTCATGCGCGAGACCCCCGACCTCGAGCGGATGCTCGTCAACTCCGGCATCCACCTCGTCAAGCTGTGGTTCTCGGTGAGCCGTGAGGAGCAGGCCGCCCGTTTCGCCTCCCGGCAGAACGACCCGGTGCGCCAGTGGAAGCTCTCCCCGACCGACCTCGCGAGCCGCGACAAGTGGGAGGCCTACACCGAGGCCAAGGAGGCGATGTTCTTCTACACCGACACCGGCGACGCCCCCTGGACGGTCGTCAAGAGCAACGACAAGAAGCGGGCCCGGCTCGAGGCGATGCGGGTGGTGCTCGACGGCATCGACTACCGGAGCAAGGACACCGACGTGGTCGGCCGCCCCGACCCGCTCATCGTCGGCCCGGCCTCGCGGATCTTCGAGGCCGGGGAGCACACCGACCGCGTCCTGCCCCGCCTGTGACGGCGTGATCGCCCGAACCGTGGCCGGTCGGGCACCCCAGGGGTGAGGATGGGGCGGTGAGCGACGGCCCGGGGGTGGACTTCGACGAGTTCGTCGCGGCCCGCTGGCCCGACCTCGAGGCGGTCGCCCTCGTCGCCACCCTCGACCCCACCCTCGCCCGCGAGCTGACCGTCGCCGCACTCGTCCCCCTCCGCCGCCGGTGGGCGGCCACGGTCGAGGAGGGGTCGCCGACCGAGGCCGCCCGCCGTGCGCTGCTCGCCCGGGTCGGCCGGCTGGACCGGCCCCGGTCGGGGTGGGTCGGCCGCCCCGGGTCGGGCCGGACCGGCGCCGGTCTCACCCACGGCGGCGCGGCCGGGCCCGGCGGCGCGGCGGACCACCGCCCGGCGCCGGCCGAGGACCTGCGGGCCGGGGTCACCGACCCCGACGACCCGGTGCCGGGCGCCCTGCTCGACGCGCTGGCCGCCGAGGGGCCCGTCGTGCGGGCCGCGCTCGCGGCCGCCGCGGTCTGGGAGGTGGGGGTGCCCGCCGTCGCCGCCCTCGCCGACCGTGCGGTCGACGAGACCGGGGCGCAGGTCGACGCCGCCCGGGTCCGACTGCTCGCGGCGCACCGCGCGGCCCTGGCCGGCGACGGGCGCCTCCCGGCGGACCACCGACTCGACGACGACCTCGCCGACGTCGTGCACCGGGTCGCCGTCATGGCCGGCGACGCTCCCGACCCGGCCGGCCTCGTCGGCGAGGCGGGCCACGGGGTGCGTCGCCGGATCGTGCTCGCGGGGGGCGCCGCCGCGGCGGTGGCGGGGGCGACGGCCTGGGTGGTGACGTCGCAGGACCCGCACGAGCCGCCGAGCCGCGCCGTGGGACCGCCCACCCCGTCGACGGCCGGACCCGACGACCCGGCCTGGGCCGCGACGACCCGGTGGCCGCCCCGGGGCGCCCTCGGACGCGACCCCGCCCTCCGGGCCCTCGCCACGCAGGCGCGGCCGACCGCCCGCGTGCTGTACGCCGACGACGTCCACGACGTGCGGGTGCTCGTCGTCAACGACCCGGACGTCGACTTCGGGAGCGCGGCCACGACGCTCAAGCTGTGGACCGGACCGGCCGGGGCGTCCGCCGAGCGGCTCACCGAGGTCCCGTTGACGTTCTCGGGGTTCTTCGGCGCCGCCGATCTCGTGGTCCTCGGGGTCCCGCACCCGACCCGGCGCATGGTCCTCGTCCTGGCCCGGCCGGCCGTCGAGCGGGCCGAGTTCAGCGGGCTCGTCCGTCCGCGAGCCGACGGGACGATCCAGCGCGACTGGACCACGGTGCCGCTCGTCGACGGCGTGGGGTCCGTGCTCACCGACGGGCCCCTCGGGCAAGCCGCCCGGGGCCGGTGCTCGGACTGGGACGGGCCCTTCCCCCGGCCGCAGGAGTGGAACCCCTACGAGCGCGAGCCCCCGGGCTTCGCGGACCGCACCCGCCTCGACGTCGCCTCGGCGACCGGCATCGCCGCGGGACGGCTGCGCGTGAGGACACTCGAGGCGCCCCTGCCGCACCCCCTCCCCTTCGACCTCGGCCTGCCGGACGGGTCGGGCGCCGCCCACCTCGTCACGGTCACGACGCCCGACGGCGCGGTGGTGCGGTCGTTCTGGGTCGAGGTCAAGGGCCCCGACTCCTCATACTCCGCCGGTGACGGCGCGGTCGTCGTGCCCGCCACCGAGGTCGCCCACCCCGCCCTGCTGTTCCTCGAGTCCGCCGCGGTCGTCATGGTGCCCGGACCGGGCCGGACGGTCCGGCTGACCTCCCCGGAGGGGCGCCGGTCGGACGTGGCACCGGTGCTCGGCCACGTCGCGGCCATCCACCTCCCCGACGTCGCGCTCGGCTCGCCCCGGATCCTCGTCGAGGACGCGACCGGCCGGACGCTCTACGACGGGGAGGCACCTGCGTCCCAGCCGCTCGAGGACCTCTCGTACGCCGCGATCACCGACTTCTGAGCGCGTGCGCGCCCCGGGTCGTGGCGCCGCCCGGGGGGACAATGGTCGCGTGACGCTCACGGTCGAGGACGACTTCGGCGGCTTCGTGGCGGCCCGCTGGTCCGACCTCGAGGCCGTCGCCCTCGTCGCCACGCTGGAGCCCGCCGGTGCCCGCGAGCTCACGACGGCCATGTTCGCCGAGCTGGGTGGACGGTGGGACCTCGTCCTCGAGGACGGCGCGCCCACCGGCGCGGCCCGCGCCGCCCTGCTCCGCCGCGTCGCCCACCTCCCCGGCGCCGACCGCCCCCTCGGGGGCGAACCGCCCACCGCGGTGCCCCCGGCGGCCGACGCGGTCGCGGCACCGCCCTGGCCGGCGGGGCCGGACGACGCCGCGGTGGCGGCTGCGCTGCTGCGCGCCCTCGCGCGCGAGCGCCCCCTCGTCCGCGCCGCGGTCGCGGCCGAGGCCCTCTGGGGGTCCGCCGAGACCGACCTCGCCGCGCGGGCCGCCGGCGCCCTGCCCGGAGCGCTCGCGACCGACCGCCCAGCGGCACGCGAGCGGCTGCTCACGGCCCACCGGGAGGCCCTCGCGTCCGTCGGCCGGCCACCCGCCGACCGGTTCCTCGACCCCGACCTCGCCGAGGCGGTGGCCCGGCTCGCGGGCGGCGCCGGCGAGCCCCCGGACCCCGTCGGGCTGGTCGGGCGGCAGGGTGTCCCGGGTCCGCCGCCGCTCGCTCGTCGCCGGCGGCCTGGCCGTGGCCACCGTCGGGGCCGCCGGTGCGTGGCTCGTGCGCCGCGACGCTCCCGGCATCGCCCCCCGGTGTCCGGGCGCTCCGGCGACGCACCCGTCGCGGGCCTCGACGACGCGTCGTGGTGGTACTCGAGCCGGTGGCCCCCGCGGGGCCCCCTGGCCGGTGACGCCGGGGTGCGGGCGCTCGTGGCGAGGGACGGCGGAGCGAGCGCCCGGTTGCTCTACGCGGCCGACGTCGAGGGCGTGCGGGTCGTCGTCGCCGGCCTGCTCGACCGGCCGAACGCCGCCGGGGGGAGCACCGTCGTCGCCGTGTGGTCGGGCCGGCCGGCACGCCCCCGGCCGACCTCACCGCCCTGCCCCTCGCCCTCGACCGCATCGACGGCTCGACGAGCGTGGTCGCCGTGGCCGTCCCGCGGCGGTCCGGGCGCCGACCCCGGCACCAGCCCGTCCGTGGGCGGTGCCCCGGACAGCGAGCGCGGGGCGGCGGACGGTGCTCGCCTCGCTCTCCGAGGGACGAGGGACGCGACGGCCCTGCTCGTGCTGCTCAGCCGGCCCCGGGTCGACGTCGCGGCGTGGAGCCCCGTGGTGCACCCGACGTCGCACGGCAGCGTCGAGCGCACGTGGACGATCGTGCGCCTCCGCGGCGGCGTCGCGACGGTGCCCGTCGACGCACCCGGCGCCGCGGCCCGCTTGCGGTGCGAGGCCTACGACGGCCCGTCGCCGGCGGTGCGCTCGTCCCGGTCCGACCGCCGACCCCGGCCGGCGTCACCCTGGCGACGACCGAGCTCGTCGCCTCGGCCACCGGCGTCTCCCCGGCGCGGCTGCGCACCGTGGTCGCCGTCGACGCCGCCCTCGACGGCGGGGTCCTCGACCCCTCGGGAGCGCCCGGCCGGGCCGGTGCGGGACGGGTCCTCGTCCTGCGGACGCGGACACCGGACGGCGCGACGGTCCGCACCGTGCACGTCCTCGACGACGAGGGGTCCGGCCGGCCGCCCCTGTTCGTCCCGCCCACGGTGTTCGCCGAGGCCGAGGTCGACGCCCCCGTCGTCGTGCCGCTGCCGACCGCCGGCGCCGGCCGCCTGCTCGTCGTCGCGCCGGGCGCGGCGCGTTGCCGGCTGGTCGGCCCCGAGGGTGCGGGGACGGCCACCGTCCCGCTGCTCCACGGCGCGGCCGTCCTCACCGCCGACGGCGACCGCCGCCCCCTCACCCTCGAGCTCTGGGACGGCGACCTGCGGCGGCGCTACGCCGCGGTGCCGCCGGCCGGCCGCGTGCTGCTCGACCTCGGACCCGGCCGCTGAGTCCGGTCCCCCCTCTGCACGCCGTCCCGCTGCCACCGGACGGTCGGGTGGGTGAGGATGGAGGGGTGAGCGCCACCGTGGACGAGGACTTCGACGCCTTCGTCACGGCTCGCTGGTCCGACCTCGAGGCCGTCGCGCTCGTCGGGGTGCTCGACCCGTCCGCCGCCCGGGCGGTGACGACCGCGGCCCTCGCGGCGGTGCGGACGCGCTGGTCGCACACGCTCGAGTCGGGGTCGCCGACGGCCACCGTCCGGCGGGCCCTCCTCGAGCGCCTGGCCGCGTGGCCCGTGCCGCGCCACGCGGGCGGGCCGCCCGGCGCCCCGGACGGTCCTGCGGGCCCTCGTCGTCGACCCCGACTCGGGCGTGCCGGCGGCCCTCCTCGACACCCTGGCGGCGCAGCCCCCGGTGGTGCGTGCCCTCCTGGCGGCCGGACCCCTCTGGGAGCTCACCGACGACGAGGTCGAGCACCTCGCCGGGGCCGGGGGCCGGGACGTCGACCTCGGGCCGGCGCGCCGGGCCCTGGTCGCCACCCACCGGGAGGCCCGCGCCGGCGACGGGTCGGGGGCCGCGGACCACCTCGTCGCGGCCGACCTCGCGGCCCTCGCGCAGCGGCTGACCTCGGGCCAGCCCGACCCGCCCGACCCCGCGAGCCTGGTCGAGGACCGCGTCCGCCACGTGCGGCGCCGCTCCCTCGCGGTCGCGGGGGGGCTCGGCCGCCGCCCTCGGGCTGCTCGGGTGGGCGGTGGCGGCCCGGGCGAGCGCGCCCGACCCCCCGGCGCGACGGGCGGCGTCACCGACCACGGCCGGCCCGGACGACCCCGCCTGGGCGAGCACCCGCCGCTGGCCGGCGCGCGGCACCCTGGCGTCCGACCTGGGCGTCCGTGACCGCGCCGAGGGCTACAACACCGCCCGGCTGCTCTACGCCGACGACGTGCACGACGTGCGCGTGGTCGTGGCGGCGAACCTCCTCGAGAGCCCTCCGCGGAGCACGCGGCTCCAGGTGTGGGCCGGGTCGGTCGGTGCCCCGGCCGAGCAGCTCGTCGAGGTGCCGTACGCGCTGAACGCGATCTACGGCGTCGAGGACGTCGTCGCCCTCGGTGTACCCCACCCAACGGGGGCCCTGCTCGTCGCGCTGACGCGTCCGGGCGTCCGCACGGCCGAGGTGGCGCCCACGGTGCACCCGACCGCCGCGGGCACGGTCGAGCGCCGCTTCCTCCCCCTCGAGCTCGAGGACGGGGTGGGCTCCCTCCTCCTCGACCACCCCTGGGGTGGGGCGATGCGGCTGCGCTGCGGCGACTACGTCGGAGCGGTACCCACCCCGGACGCCTGGTCCACCGCCGACCCCCCGGCGGCCGACGCCCCCGTCCCCGAGGCCCTCGCGGCCGTCGCCTCGGCCACCGGGGTGCCCGCCGGGTCGCTCCGGGCCACCGTGGTCGTCGACGCCACGACGCCCACGCGCATCCTCGTCGCCGGGGCACCGGGACCGGGTCGGGGTCGTCGTCGTGCACGTGACGACGCCGGACGGCGCGCTGGTGCGCTCGGTGCGGGTCTCCGACGGCACCCGCACCGTGCCGCAGGGGCAGATCCGCTTCGGCCCGGTCGTGCTGCCGGCCGACGACGCCGACCGGCCCGTCGTGCACCGACTCGACGCCGGCCTGCCGCACGCCGGCCGCTTCCTCGTCATCGCCCCCGGCCGGGCCGCCACCGCCCAGCTCGTGGCGAGCACCTCGACCCGGCGACCGGTCTCGACGGTCGTCCCTCTCGTCGACCACGTGGCCGTCGTGGCCGTGGTGAACGCCGACGCGGCACTGGCCTACCGGCTCGTGCTGCGGGACGCGGCCGGGCGCACCGTCCACGACGCCGTGCCGGCCGAGGGCGCCGACCTCTTCGGCCCCGACGACGGCATCGGCCCCGGCGGGGTCCCGGTGCTGCCGAACCCGGGGTGACCCCGGGAGCCGGACCGGCGCCGGCAGGCCTCAGCGGCCCTGGTTGGCCACCGCCGCGGCGGCCTCGGCGGCCGCCTCCGGGTCGAGGTACTCGCCCGGGCCGGTGGGCATGAAGTCGTCACCGAGCCGGTAGAGCAGGGGCATCCCGGTGGGGATGTTGAGTCCGGCGATGTCGTCGTCGCCGATGCCGTCGAGGTGCTTGACCAGGGCCCGCAGGCTGTTGCCGTGGGCCGTCACCAGCACGGTGCGCCCGGCCGCGAGGTCGTCGCGGAGCTCGTTCTCCCAGTACGGCATCATCCGCGGGATGACGTCGGCCAGGCACTCCGTGGCCGGCACGTCGACGCCGGCGTAGCGGGGGTCGCCGGCCTGGTCGAACTCGCTGCCGGGCTCGATGGGCGGCGGCGGGGTGTCGAAGCTGCGGCGCCAGAGCATGAACTGCTCGTCGCCGTACTTCTCGCGGGTGGCGGCCTTGTCGAGGCCCTGGAGGGCGCCGTAGTGCCGCTCGTTGAGGCGCCAGCTGCGGTGCACCGGGATCCAGTGCCGGTCGCAGGCGTCGAGGGCGAGGTTGGCGGTGGTGATGGCGCGGCGCAGCACCGAGGTGTGGACGACGTCGGGCAGCAGGCCGGCGTCGCGGATCAGCCGGCCCCCGCGCACGGCCTCGGCCCGGCCCTTCTCGGAGAGGTCGACGTCGACCCAGCCGGTGAACAGGTTCTGCTGGTTCCACTCGGACTCGCCGTGGCGCAGGAGGATCAGCGTGTGCTCGGTCATGCCGTCCACCCTAGCGACGGGTGCGCGGACGCGGCGGGGCCGATCAGTCCGCCCGGGCCGGGTCGCCGGGGCGCTCGAGGATGGGGCGGAAGGCCTCGAGGTTGCGCAGGCTCTCGCCGCGCGAGACGCGCCACTCCCACTCCTTGCGCATCGAGCCGAGGAAGCCCATGACGAGCAGCTCGTTGAACGGCTCGTCGACCGCGGAGAGCACGACCCCGAGCAGCTGGTCGAGGTACGTCGCGTCGACCCCGGCCGCCGGCACCCGGCCGGTGACGAACACGTCGCCCGAGCGGTCGACGGAGTAGGCCAGCCCCGGCAGCCGCAGGTTGCGGCTCAGCAGGAAGCGGTAGACCACCTCGTGGTTCTCGTCGGGGTTGCGGATGACGAACGCCGACACCGACAGGGCCGCCTCGCCGCAGACGAGCGAGACGACGGTCGTCAGCTTCTTCTCGCCGGGCAGCGACACGACGAGCTCGTCGTCGCGTGCGCCCGCCTCCCACTCCAGGCCCGACTCGTCGAGGAACGCCCGGACGACGCCGGCGAGGTCGGCCGAGCTCACGGGATGACCGCCTGGGGGACGTCGGAGATCCGTTGGGCGTCGTTGATGGAGACGTCCTTCGGCAGGGTGAGGGCCGCCCGGTAGACCGTGAGCAGCTTCTCGGCGGTCCGGGACCAGCCGAAGCCCTGTGCGTGCTCGGCGGCCCTGCGCGACAACGTGGCCCGCAGCTCGCGATCGAGCGCGACCCGGCCGAGCGCCGTGGCCCAGTCGGCGGTGTCGTGGCCGTCGACGAGCAGGCCGCCGTCGCCGACCGCCGTGGGCAGGCCGCCGACGTTGGCGGCCACGACGGGCGTGCCGCAGGCCTGGGCCTCGACGGCGACGAGCCCGAAGGACTCGCTGTGCGACGGCACCGCGACGACGTCGGCGGCGCGGTACCACTGGGCGAGGGTCGGGCGGTCGACCGGCGGGACGACCAGGAGCCGGTCGCCGATGCCGAGGCCGGCCGCGATGCCCTCCAGGCCCATCGGCGTGCGGACGCCGGCCCCGCTCGCCCCGCCGAGCACGCCGACCACGAGGCGGTCGCGCAGCTCCGGGCGGCGGCGGACGAGCTCGCCCGCGGCGCGCACGAGGACGTCGGGCGCCTTGAGCGGCTGGATCCGCCCGACGAAGAGCAGCACGACGGCGTCCGGCGCGAGGCCGAGGGCCGCCCGCGCCTCGGCGGCCGGTCCGGGCGAGAAGGTGAGGAGGTCGACCCCCGGTTCGGCGACCGCCACCCGCTCGGGGTCGGCCCCGTAGAGCTCGACGAGCTCGGTGGCCTCGCGGGCGGTGTTCGCGACGAGGCGGTCGGCCGCGTCGACGACCTGGGCCTCGCCGATCTCCCGGCCCCGCGGCTCGGGCTCGTCACCGTCGGCGAGGTGGAGGTTCTTGACCCGCGCCATCGTGTGCATCGTGTGGACGAGCGGGACGCCCCAGCGGTCGGCCGCCAGCCAGCCGACCTGCCCCGAGAGCCAGTAGTGCGAGTGGACGACGTCGTAGTAGCCGGGCGGCGCGTGCGCGGCGACGCGCATCATCCCGGCGGCGAAGGCGCACAGCTGGCCGGGCAGCTCCTCCTTGGACAGGCCCTCGTACGGGCCGGCCGCGACGTACCGGACGACGACGCCCGGCTCGACCTCGACGACGTCGGGCTGGGCGGCGCTCGTCGTGCGGGTGAAGAGGTCGACGGCGGTGCCCTGCCGGGCCAGCTGGCGGGCGACCTCGAGCACGTAGACGTTCATCCCCCCGGCGTCCCCGGTGCCCGGCTGGGCCAGCGGCGAGGTGTGGACGGTGACCATCGCGACCCGCTCGGGGGCGGTGCCCCCCGTCGCGCTCGCTCATGGCGCCGAGTCTTCCACGCGGGGGGTGTCGGTGACGGTGACGACGGCTCGCGGCGACCAGACGTGGATGGCGATCCGACCGTCCTGGCGCAGGTCGACGGCCCGCGGCACCTGGACGGGGCCGATCGACACGTCGGTGCCGAGCACCCAGGTGAAGGCCGGCTGCTCGACGGTCGTGGGGTCGACCCACGACGCGCGCTCCTTGAGGTTGCGGGCGGGCAGGGCCGGGGCGATGCCGATGGTCGCGGCCCGCCAGTCGAGGTTGACCGCCAGCCCGGAGGCGCCCTTGACCGCGACGTCCATCCGGATGCGGCCGTCCATCGGCTCGAAGGTGACCCGCAGCGGCAGGGTGCGGGCGCCGTCGCTGACCACCCCGTGGTAGCTGACCCTGTCGCCGTCGCGCGTCACGGCGTCGATCGAGACGTCGGCGAGGGCCGCCGTCACGCGCTCGCGCGGGTGCTCGTCGACCGGCCTCGACGCGTCCCATGAGGGCGATGACCGGCGCGCCCTTGGTGACGGTGTCGGCGAGGACGGTCGACCCGCGGGAGAGCCGGAAGCCCCGGTCGTACAGGGTCACGGTGAGGTCGTCGCCGAGCGACTGCACCCCGCGGGCGTTCTGGGCCACGCTGAGCAGCCCGGGCTCGACGTCGGTGATGCCGATGTCCTGGGCCATCACCTTCGGCATCCACGAGAGGAGGCCGAGACCGAGCAGCCCGAGGAGGGAGACGACGAGCGCGAGCATCGACAGGCTCACCCGCTGCTCGCGCTCCTCCGACCGCCACCACTCCAGCACCCGGAAAGCCTAAGCCGCGAGCCTGAGCGCGGCGCCCGGGCGGGCCGCGGCGGCGCCGGGCGGCGCGGCGGGCGCGGCGCGAGGAGGCGCCCGCCCCGAGGGGTCGGCCTAGGCTGGCCCGGTGCCCGCCCAGCGCCCCGTCGGGGTCGTCACCCGCGGCACGACGGGCCCCAACCGCCTCCGCCGGTGCGACCGGTGGCTCGCCGGACCGCAGGCCTGGCGGCTGCGGCGGGCGGGCCGGCGCCGGTCGTCGTCGACCTCGGGTACGGCGCCTCCCCCGTCACCGCCGTCGAGCTGCACGAGCGGCTGCGCCGCGTGCGACCCGACGTCGAGGTCGTCGGCGTCGAGATCGACCCCGGACGCGTCGCCGCGGCCCGGCCGCTGGAGCGTCCCGGGCTGCGCTTCGTGCGCGGGGGGTTCGAGGTGCCGGTGCCCGGCGGCGGACGTCCCGTGGTGGTGCGGGCGTTCAACGTGCTCCGGCAGTACGACGAGGTGGACGTGGCCGCGGCCTGGGCGACGACGGCGGCCCGGCTCGCGCCGGGCGGGCCTGCTCGTCGACGGGACGTGCGACGAGGTCGGGCGGCTCGCGGCGTGGGTGGCCGTCGGCGCCGGCGGGCCGGAGTCGCTGACCCTCGGCTGGCGGCTGCGCGGCCTGGAGCGCCCGGGCGTCGTCGCCGAGCGGCTGCCCAAGGTCGCTCATCCACCGCAACGTGCCGGGCGAGCCCGTCCACACCCTGCTCACCGCGCTCGACGAGGCGTGGGAGCGGCAGGCGCCGCTCGCGGCCTACGGGGTGCGCCAGCGGTTCATCGGCACCGCCTCGGCGCTGCGGGAGGCCGGGTGGCCGGTGCTCGGCGGGCCGTCACGCTGGCGCCTCGGCGAGCTGACGCTCGCCTGGGACGCCGTCGCGCCTCACCAGGGGCCGTAGGGGCCCTGGCGGCCGCTCCCGCGGCCCATCACCTGGTCGAGGGCGGGCTTGACGTCGGCGAGGTAGACGCCCGCGGCGACGATGGCGATGATCGCGAGCAGGCCGAGGCCGCCGAGGGCCACGACCCCGAGGAGGGTCGCGATGCCGGTGACGAGCAGCCAGAAGTTCTTCGTGCGCTTGCCCGCCGCGGTGAAGGCGTCGGAGCGCCGGCGGACGCAGTCGACGAGGGCGAAGACCTCGACCCCGAGGGCCGCGACGGAGAGGGCGAGGACGATCCAGGACTGGACGTTGCCGAGGATCTGCATGGGCACAGCCTAGGCGTCAGACGTCGAGGACGATGGTCACGGGGCCGTCGCCGACGAGCTCGACCTCCATGTGCGCCGCGAACCGGCCGGTCGCGACCTCGACGCCGCGCTCGCGCAGGGCCGCCACGACGGCCTCGACGAGGGGCTCGGCGACGGGTCCGGGCGCGGCGGCGTTCCACGACGGGCGGCGGCCCTTGCGGGTGTCGGCGTAGAGCGTGAACTGCGAGACGACGAGCACCGGTGCGGCCTCGTCGAGCACCGAGCGCTCGCCGTGGAGGATGCGCAGCCCGGCGATCTTGCGGGCCGTCGTCGCCACCTGCTCGGGACCGTCGTCGTGGGTGACCCCGACGAGCGCGACGAGCCCCGGGCGGGCGATCTCGCCGACCACCTCGCCCTCGACCCGGACCGAGGCCCGGGTGACCCGCTGGAGCACCGTCCTCACGGCGTGGGTCCGGCGGGGTCGGTGATGCCGACGGCGACGACCGCACCGACCGGCTCGCCGTGCCCGAGCACCGGGGCGTCCTCGAGCCGGGCGTAGGCGGCCGACTCGACGCCGAGCCGCCGCAGCACCGCGGCGAGGACGACGGTGCGGGCCCGGGCGCCGCCGTCGGCGACCTTGAGCGCGACGGCCCGGCCGTCCGGGCAGTCCGATGGCGTAGACCGCCTCGGCGCCGTCCTTGGCGACCGACCCGGTCGTGCCGCGCATCAGGGCGGTGACGTCGCGGCGGCTGCCGCCGACGAGCTCGGGGTGGGCGCGCATGGCGTCGGCGACGAGCGCGGCGTCGGTGCCGGGCGCCGCCGTGGCGAGCCGCCCGAAGGCGCGGGCCAGGCCGGCGAGCGAGACGGCCGCCACCGGGGCACCGCACCCGTCGACGGCCGTCGCCGCCACCGGCTCGCCGCAGACCTCCTCGATCGTCTCGGCGATGCGCTGCTGGAGGGGGTGCGCGGGGTCGAGGTAGGTGCGGGTGTCCCAGCCGGCCGCCCGGCAGGTGGCGAGCATCGCCGCGTGCTTGCCCGAGCAGTTCTGGGCCAGCGGGCGCGCGGCCCGGCCGGCGGCGACCCAGACGTCGCGCTCGGCGGGGTCGTAGGGCAGGTCGGGGGTGTTGAGCAGGTCGGCCTCGGTGAGGCCGGCGTCGGCGAGCATCTCCCGGACGCCGTCGAGGTGCATCGGCTCGGCGCTGTGGCTGGCGCAGGCGAGGGCGAGGTGCCGGGGTGGCAGGCGCAGGCCGGCGCGGAGCATGCCGAGGGCCTGGAGGGGCTTGTTCGACGACCGGGGGAAGACGGGGTCGTGGGGGTCGCCCCAGGCCTCGAGGAGCTCGCCGTCCGGGCCGGTGACGGCGACGCTCGCCCGGTGCGCCGACTCGACGACGCCGTTGCGGACGACGTGGGCGAGGACGGGGGCGTCGGCGAGGGCGGGCGGGGTGGAAGCGGGGGGCGCGGGGGCGGCGGCGGCGCGGGCGCGGCGGAGGCGGAGGCGGCGGGGGGGAGGCGGCGGGGTCGGAGGGGCGCGGAGGCAGGCGTGGGCGGGACGTCGGGGTGGGGCACTCGCCGACCCTAGCGCCGGCGCGCCGCAGGCCGCGTCCACCGGCCCACCCTCACCGTCGAGTGAACAGAACACGCCGTGTGGGCGTAGGCCCACACGGCGTGTTCTGTTCACTCGACGGGGTGGACCCCGCGGGCTGGGTCAGGCGCCGACCTTCTCGGCGGCCTTCTCCGTGGCCTTGGTCGTGGCCTTGGCCGTCTTGCGCGCGCTCGTCGTCGCGCCCTTGGCCGACGAGGTGGTCCGCTTGGCGGCCTTCTTCGTCGTGGTGGAGGTGCGCTTGGCCGCGGTGCGGGTGCGCTTGGCGGCGGCGGCGACCTCGGTCTGGGCCTCCTTGGCCTCCTCGGCGACGGAGTCGGTGAGGACGGTGGCGACCTTGACGGCCTCGTGGCGGCCGGTGGTGATGGTGGCCTTCGCGGAGCGCTCGATCTCGGCGGCGGCCTTGCGGGCCGTGGTGACCGCGCCCTTGGCCTGGGCGACGGTGGTCTCGGCCTGGGCGACGAGGTCCTGGGTCGCCTTCTGGGTGCGGAGGCGGCCGACGAGGTCCTTGCCGCGGGTGGCGAGGTCGCCGTAGCCCTCGGTGACCTTGCCGCCGACGACGAGGCCCTGGTTGAGGGCGAGCGCCGGGAGCTCCTTGACCTGCTCGGTCATGGTGCCGACGCGGGCCTGGAGGGCCGCGGGGCTGAGGTCGGCGCGGGCGGCATCGGCGCGCTTGGCGAGCTCGGCGCGACGGGCGTCGGCGCGCTTCTGGGCCTCGCGGACCTTCTCGACGGCGAGGTCGGTGGCGCCGGCGAGGGCGTAGAGCGGGGTGCTGTCGATGGTCTTGCGGAGGTCGTCGATGACGGCCATGGTGGGCTCCTTCTGGGTGGAGGGGTACTGCGGTTCGGGTGGCCCGGTCGGCGACGCTGCCGGGGGCGGTGCGGCGTCAGTGCCGGGTGTCGTCCTCGACGTAGGACTCGTAGATGTCGAGGAGGGTCTTCTTCTGGCGGGCCGTCAGGAGGGGGTCCTGGGCGACGGCCCGGCGAACGTCGGGGGCGTCCGGAGCGGGGATGACGGCGGCGGCGTCGAGGATGCCGGCCCGGACGTAGAGGGACTCGGCGGACACCTCCAGGCCCTTGGCCAGCTGCTGGAGGATCTCGGCGCTCGGGCGCTTCAGGCCACGCTCGATCTGGGACAGGTAGGGGTTGGAGACCCCGGCGAGCTCGGACAGCTGACGCAGCGAGAGCTTGGCGGACTGCGCTGGTCGCGCAGGTACTCGCCGAGGCTCTCGCCCAGGTCGTTCAGCGGGTTCTTGCTCATGCCTCCATTGTGCTTGCTCTAGTTAGCAAAATGCAAACTGGGGCAAGCGTGAGCCCGGCCACACCCCCGCGGAGGCGTAGCGCCGGCCCCGTGGAGCCGGGGAGCCGCGCGAGCGAGCCGGGGAACGGAGCACGGTCAGGGGCGCGTCCCGGAGACGTCCATGTGCTCCCGGCCCCCGGGCCAAGCCCCGCCTGCGGAGCACCCGGCCCGGTGCTCCCGCTACCGAGCACCGCCCCCTTCGGAGCACCCGGCCCTGTGCTCCAGCTGCTGAGCATCTGCGCGCGCCCGGCGGAGCACGCGGACCGGTGCACCGAGGGACGGGCAGACGCGCAGCCGTGGAGCACCGGCAGTGCTCCGAGGGCTGGGCGGGTGGCTCGGATACCGGAGCACATGGACGTCCCAGGGTCGACACCCCCCGGGGCTGCGCGCGGGCGCGCCGACCGCCGGCTCAGGCGGTCGCCGGCTCGCCGCGGCGCAGGGAGATGTCGGCGCACTCGACGCACGCGTCGTCGCCGACCAGGCCCAGCCGGATAGGCGCCCGTAGACGAAGCAGCCCGCGCAGAACCCGACGACGGACTCGAGAAGCGCGAAGACGACGAGCACGGACAGCAGGCCGACGGCCACGACCGGCGCGCCGAACCGAGAGCCAGCGTGGCCCCAGCGTGAAGACGAGGCCGACCCCCTGGGCGAAGCGCTTGGGAGCGCCGGCGACGAGGCGTGGCTCACCGAGCCGGGGCGCGAGCACCCGGGTCGCGAGCAGGCCGAAGGGGTCGAAGCGTGGCCCGGACGCGACCCGGAGGGCGAACCCGACGGCGAGCACGGCGCTCAACCACAGCCACCCGGTCACCAACGCGGGCGCCGCGATATGACGACGAGCCCGGCGACGACCCGGGCCGCCTTCTCGTTGACGACGGCCGGGAATTCGATAAGGGAACGCATGCTCGCCATAACTCCGGATTATGTGACGGCATTCCGCAGCTCCCACAGAGTCCATCCCTCGGACCCCCCTTCGGTCGAGGTGGAAGCGCTACCGGCTCGGGCACCGGCTTCACCTCCAACCGGCCACCCCCGCCGCAGTCGAAGTGAAACACGCCCCCTCCAGGCAGCGGCTTCACCTCCAACCGGGCCACGCCCCACCGCCGTCGAGGTGAAAACGCCCCCTCGCGGCGCCACCCACACCCCACCTCGAGAGACGGCACGAGCGCCACCACCAGCAGCGCCCCGCTCAGCGCACCGCTCAGCGCACCGC
>CAVVYI010000005.1:0-10293 GCA_963752445.1 uncultured Actinomycetota bacterium
AGACCAAGGCCCGGTACGCCTTCGTCGCCGGCGACTTCCGGCGCGTCCACCGCAGTGCCCTCATCGCCTGCGTCTACCGCGCGTCGGAGTGGCGGCACAAGGACGTCGAGCTCGCCGCGCACGACCTGCTCCAGCACCTCGACGCCACGAGCGCGTGAGCCGCGCGTGAGCACCGGGGAGCAGACCCGCCGCTCCGGTCGCCACGCCTCCCACGGCCGGGTCTCGGTCCCCCGGGCCGTCGCCCCCGGCGCCACCGGTCCCCGGCTCGGCGGCCTCGACCTGGCCCGCGGCCTCGCCGTCCTCTCGATGCTCGTCGCCCACCTGAGCCCCGTCGCCGGGCCGTTCGTCGTCACCGACCACCTCACCGCCCCGCTCTTCGCCGTCGTCATCGGCGCCGCGATGGGTCTGGCCCTGGCCCGCGGCGGCACCGACCCCGCACGCTTCGTCGTCGACAACCTCCTGCGCGGTGTGCTGCTCGTCGCGCTGGGGGTGGTGCTGCAGGCCACCTACGGCCAGGTCGACGTCGTGCTGCCCTACCTCGGCCTGCTCGTCGCGGTGCTCGCCCCGCTCGCGCTGTGGCTGCACCGGCTGCCGCTGCTCACCGCCGGGCTGGCCGTGGCCGGCGCCGTGCTGGGCCCGCTGGTCACCGAACGGGCCCGCGAGCACCTCGGCTCCGGCGCGAGCACCGCCGGCACCATCACCCGCGACCTGCTCCTGTGGCTCGCCGCCGGGCCGAGCTACCGACTGGTCTCCCTCCTGCCGATGGCCCTGGGCGGTCTGGCGCTGGCCCTGCTCCTGCCCCACCTCGACCGCTGGCGGCCGGCCGCTGGGGTGGCCGGCGTGCTGCTCGCCACGAGCGTGGCCGTGCACGTCCTCGGGGCGGCGACGGCGGACGGCGCCGCCGCCTACTCGGGCACCACGGCGGAGGTCGTGGCCGGCACCTTCCTCGCGGCGGGCGCGGTGGCGGCGGCCTTCGCCCTCGCCGACGCCGTCCCCCGCGCGCGCGGCGGCCCCGCGGTCCTCGCGCCGCTGCTCAGCGTCGGCCGGCTGGCGCTCACGGCCTACACGGTGCAGGTCCTCGTGCTCGCCCTGCTCTCGGTCGTGCGCGGCGGCGCCCCCGACGACTCCTGGCTCGTCCTCCTCGTCACCGCGGCCGTCGTGGTCGTCTGCTGCTGGCTGCTCGACCGCACGTGGGGCACCGGCCCCCTCGAGCTGCTGCTGCGGCTCGCGCGCGTCCCCGCCGGCTGGCGGCCGGGCACCGCGCTGCGCGACGGCGTCAGCGCGGCACGGAGTCGGCGAGAGCCTCCAGCGCCGCCACGAAGCACTCCTCCGGAGGCGTGACGAGCCCGGCCCCCACCTGGCCGGTGCCCGCGACGCGCCCGGCCATCCCCGTGTTGATCTGCGGCAGCTCGCCGGTGCGGACGACCTTCGTGACGTCGATGCCCACCGGCGTGCCGCGGAAGCCGAGCACCGGCACCTGGAAGGCGGGGTGCTCACCGACGGTCACCTCGTACATCCGCCGGGTGGCCCGCAGCGCGAACGGGACGTCGCCGCCGACGAAGCGGACGATCGCCGGCGCCGCCGCCATCGCGAAGCCACCGATGCCGCCGGTCTCGGTGATCGCGGAGTCGCCGATGTCGGGGTTGGCGTCGTCGGGCCCGAAGTCGCCGAGGAAGAGCCCCTCCGGGGTGTTGGCCGGTCCGGTGAACCACGCGTCGCCGGTGCCCGAGACCCGGATGCCGAAGTCGGTGCCGTTGCGGGCCATCGTCGTGACGACGGTGCAGCCGGGGATGCCCTCGGCCGCCCGGGTGGCGAGCTTGCAGGCCGGCATCCCGAGGTTGAGGAAGAAGTGCTCGTTGGCGCCGGAGAAGCGGACGGCCTCGGCGACGTCGGCGGGCGAGGCGTCGGCGGTGATCATGCCGGGCAGCAGCTCGCGCAGGAGCATGAGCGAGCCGGCCCGGTTGCGGTTGTGCCCCTCGTCGCCCATCTGGAGCATCTGGGCGATGATCGCCCGGACGTCGACGGGGCCGGTGCTGCGGACGGCCTGCCGCAGGATGGGGCCGAGCACGTCACCCATCCAGCGCAGCCGCTCGATGACCTCGGGCCCGTACGCGCCGTAGCGCAGCACCTTGCCGAGACCCTCGTTGAGCGAGCACCACGAGTCGTTGCCGTGCACCTCGTCGCGCAGCACGTACATCCACATGGACGGGCTGACCACGCCGGCCATCGGGCCGACCGCGCCCCGGTGGTGGCAGGGCTCGAGCGCGAACTCGCCCGCGGCGAGCCGCCGCTCGGCCTCCTCCGGCGAGCCGGCGAGCCCCTCGAGCAGCACCGCCCCGACGAGGGCGCCGCGCAGCGGACCGGACGCGCGCTCCCACTCGATCGGCGGTCCGGCGTGGAGGAACGTGCCGCGCTCCAGCCCGAGCACCTCGGCCGCCGGGGCGACGTCGACGAGGGCGGCCTCGGCGGCGGTCATCCGGGCCAGCGCGGTGGCGTTGGCGGCCTCGCGGCGCGGGTCGGCCATCACCCGGGCCAGGGCCCCCTCGGTGCCGGGGAGCGGCGGGTGCCAGCCGGCGTCGGTCACCGGCACGGCCTGCTCGCGCAGCGCGTCCGCGAAGAGGGCCACCCCGGACGTCGCGACGACGGGGTCGGTGGTGAGGAGGCCGCGCAGCGGGGTCGCGCCGGGGTCGGCGCCCGGGGCGGGGTCGGTGGACGGTGGCGTGGACGGTGGCGTGGTCATCGGGCCCCTCCGAGCTCGGCGACGGCGTGCCGCGCGGCCGCGGCGTTGGACAGGAACACCGAGGCGCCGGCCTCGGCGAGCACCTCGGCGCAGCGGGCGCGGTCCTGCGGGTCGGCGTCGGTGCCGGTGAGCGACACGACGACCGGCAGGGCCCGGCCGTCGGCGTGCGCGGCGGCCCGGGCCGCCCGGAGGGCGTCGGCGAGCTCGCCGGCCGGGTCGGGGTGCGCTCCGTGGCCGAGGACGAGGTCGAGCAGCAGCACGCCGCACGTGGGGTCGGCGGCCTCCACGGCGATGCGCTCCATCCGCAGCGTCGGGTCGATCATCGGGTGGGCGCGCCCGCGGGTCAGCTCGTCGGCGCCGAAGTCCACGACGGCGTGCCCGGGGGTGCGCAGGTCGGTGCCGAGCCGGGGCTCGTGGCCGAGGTTCGCGGCGACGGGGCCGAGGCTCGCGCCGGCGACGAGGAGCGCCTCCTCGGCGAGGGTCCCGCCGCAGAACAGCCCGCGCAGCGAGGGGCCCCGGGTGGGTGCCGGCTCGTCGGCGGCGGCGGTGTGGGCGAACCAGACCGGCACGGTCGCGCCCTCGGCCACGAGGGCCTGCTCGACCGCCGCGGTGAGGTCGGGCCGGCCGGCGCCGAGGGTGGCCCAGTGCACCCGCACCCCGAGCTCGTCGGCCTCGCGGCGCACGGTCTCGAGCACCTGCTCGTCCGGGGGCTTCGACACGACGAGCACCCACTCGGTGGCCGGGTCGGCCGCGAGCGCGCGGAGCGCCTGGCGGGTCGACCGGCCGCCCACCTCGGCCGTGAGGTCGCGACCGCCGACCCCGAGGCAGTGGCTGACTCCCACGCCCGCCGCGTCGAGCAGGCACATCGCCTGCTGGGCCCCGGTGCCCGAGGCGGCGACGATGCCGACCGGTCCCTGTCGCACGACGTTGGCGAACCCGAGCGCCACCCCGCCGACGAGGGCGGTGCCGCAGTCGGGGCCCATGACGAGGAGGTCGGCCGTGGCCGCGGCGTCCTTGAGGGCGACCTCGTCGGCGACGGACACGTTGTCGGAGAACAGCATCACCGAGGCGCCGGCGGCGATCGCGTCGTAGGTCTCGGTGACGGCATGGGCGCCGGGGACCGAGACGAGGGCGAGCGTCGCGCCCGCGCGGCGGACCGCCGACCCCAGGGTGGCCGGGGGCACCTCGTCGTCGGCGCCCGTCGTCCCGGCCGGGGCGCTCAGCGCGCGCAGGGCCTCCTCGACCGCGGCGAGCCCGGCCGAGAGGCCGTCGTCGTCGTCCGCGCGCAGGGCGACGACGAGGTCGTTGGGGCCGGCACCGTCCGGCACGGCGAAGCCCATCGAGCCCAGCACCTCGACGTTGAGCTCGGTGGCCATCGCCACCTGGGCCGCCTCGACCCCCTCGGTGCCGGCGACCGCTCGCGAGACCTGGAGCAGGCTCACCGAGTCGTGGTAGGACCCGCGGCGGAGCTCGACGTGGGTGCTCATGCGGCCACCGTCGGCCGCGCCGGGTGGTCGAGGGCGGGTGCCTGGGCGAGGGCGGCCGCGACGCCGGTGACGAGGTCACGCCCCGACGTGTGGCCGGTGGCCAGCACGGCGGGCAGGGCGGTGGCGACGGCCTGCGCGTCGGCGACGGCGACGGCGTCGACGAGGGCGACGACCTCCGGCGCGGCCCAGCCGTCGGCCGCGGCGTCGAGGAGGGCCGCGGAGACCGCGGTGGTCGAGCCGGCCCGGGCGCGGACGGCCGCGACGAGGGCGTCGAGCCGGCCTGCGTGGTCGCCGCAGGCCCGGAGCAGGAGGAGCGCGCCGGCGAGGGCGTCGTCGCCGGAGGGGGTGAGCCCGGGGCCGCGCCCGACGAGGTCGTGGACGGCGGCCGACGGGTCGAGGTCGGTGACGGCCCGGTGGGCCCCCGCGCTGAGCCAGGCCGGGGCGTCCGCGGTGGCGGCGGCCAGGGCGGCCCGGACGCGGCGGGCGTCACCTCCGGACCGGACGGATGACCCCGACCCGACGCGGTGGGGGCGCCAGGTGCGGGCCGCCCGCACGGTGGCCGCGGGCAGCCGCACCATCCGCTCCCCCACCTCGACCCGGTCGCCGGTCGTGGCCCCGAGCACGGCCGGTCCGGCGTCACCGGCCAGCCGGAGCGCACCGGGCAGCGCGGGGGCACCCCGGCCGAGCACCGGCAGCACCCGGGCGCCCAGCGCCAGGTACGTGCCGTGACGGGAGACCGCGACGACGAGCGCCGTCCGGCGCGGGCCGAGCACGAGGTCGGCCGTCAGCGGTGAGAGGGCTCCGGGGAGCACGACGGGACCGCCCGCACCCGGCCCGGGCACGGACGCACGGACCGGGACCGACAGGGGCATACGGAGACGCTAGTGACGCCGATACAGTGGCCGGATGGTCAGAGTTGCCAACGATGGCCGGGATGACGCACAGACCTTGCCAGCCGAGGGGTCCGGGCCGGGCCCGACCGACGCCGCCGGGCTCGCCGAGCTCGTCGAGCACCAGCGCGCCCTCCTCGCCCGCGAGGACGAGGTGCACCGGGTGCTCGTGCGCGTCGTGCTCGACGGGGGCGGGCTGCCCGAGGTGGCGGCCGCGGTCGCCGGCTTCTTCGGTGGTGCCGCGTCCGTCACGACGTCCGACGGGCGCCTGCTCGCGCACGCCGGCGCCCTCGACGGGCGGCCCGTGCTCACCGACCTGCCCTGCTTCGACCGCAGCGGCCGGCTCATCGTCGAGGACGAGCCGGTGGGGTGGCGCGACCCCGCCGGTGACGCCGACCCGGCCCGCGCCTTCGTCCGCATCGTCGCCGGCTCCTCCGACCTCGGGGTGCTCGGTGCCTTCTCGCCGGGACCGGCCCTCAGCCGCACCGACGTCCACATGCTCGAGCGGGCCGCCACCGTCGCCGCGCTGGCCATCACCAAGGACCAGGCCGTCGCGGCGGTCGAGGGCAAGTACCGCGCCGAGTTCCTCCGGGACGCCCTCGCCGGACGCGCCGGCGACCCGGGCGAGGCCGCCTCGCACGCGTCGTCCCTCGGCTGGGACATCGACCGCCCCCTCGTCGTCGTCGTCGCGGAGACCGACGAGAACGACGCCGAGACCACCCGCGCGGCCGACGAGGTGCGCACCCTCCAGGACCGCTTCGTGCGCGCCTGGACCCAGGCCGTCCGGGCCCGCGACACCACGGTCGCCGTGGCCGGGTTCAGCCAGGAGGTCGTCGTGCTGCTGCCGGTCGACGACGCCGCCGACGCCGAGGCCGTCCTGCGCCCGGTCGGCGAGCTCGTGCGGGTCGTGCGCGGCGACGGCGGCGGCGGGCGGCGCACCTTCTCCACCGGGGTCTCGCGGCTCGTCGCCTCCCCCGCGGAGCTGCCGCGGGCCTACGAGGAGGCCCTCACCGCCGTGCACGTCGGCCGCCAGGTGAACGGGGCGAACGGGCTGGCCCACTTCGACCAGCTCGGCATCTACCGGCTGCTCGCGCTCGTGCCCGACTCCGCCGACCTGCGGCGCTTCGTCCACGAGAGCCTCGGCGAGCTCGCCACCGACGACGCCCCGGAGAACGCCGACCTGCGCGGCACCCTCTCGGTGCTCATCGACACCAACCTCAACGTCGCCGAGACCGCGCGGCGGCTGTTCTTCCACTACAACACGCTGCGCTACCGGATCGCCAAGCTCGAGCGGATGCTCGGGCCGTTCACCACCGACCCGCAGCTGCGGCTGACGCTCGCACTGGCCCTGCGGGTGCACCGGATGAAGGGCCTCTGAGCGGCGGGTCGGTCAGCGCGGGCGCCCCGGCCGCGTCGAGCCGGTCGCGGACGGCGAGGCCGAGGGTCAGACGGCGAGGCCGAGGAAGCGGTCGCTGCCGGCCACGAGCCGCTCCTGGAGGGCGGCGTCGTACGACACCGCCGGCGTGCGCTCCTCCACGCCCCGGACGAAGTACCGGCCGGTGGCGTGCTCGAGGGCCGGGTCGGTGGCCAGCCGCAGCGCCGACGACGCGCCCTGTTCCGGGCTGAGCATGCCGCGCCGGATGAGTCCCCCGACGGGACGCAGGAACGCCGGGACGAGGTCATCGATGATGTCGGTGGCGACGATGCCGGGGTGCACCGCGTTCACGGTCACCCCGTCGCCGACGAGGGTGCGCGCGACGTGGTACCCCGCCATGACCGTCAGCAGCTTGGCCCGGGCGTAGGCCTCGAAGGGCACGAACCCCGCGGCCCCGTTGACCAGGGTCAGGTCGTCGAGCTCGGCCGGGTCCAAGGTCGCTGGGCGGGCGCGGCCGAGCAGCGTGACCTGCCGGGTGTCGCGGATGGTGTCGGACACGACGTTGACCACCCGGGCGCGGCCGGCGCGCAGGGCCGGTGCGAGCAGCGCCATGAACCCGTAGGCGGCGAGGTAGTCGACCGCGACGTGCATCTCCAGCCCGTCCGAGGTCACCCGCCGCTCGGGGAAGTGGGCGCCGGCGTTGTTGACGAGGAGGTGGACGACGTCGTACCTCGCCGCGAGCTGGTCGGCGGCAGCGAGGACCCCGCTGCGCGTGGACAGGTCGCCGTGGACGACGTCGAGGGCGTCCCGACCCACGCCGCGACGGACCTCCTCGCGCAGGGTGTCGGCCCGCGCCGGGGTGCGGGCGACCGTCACCACCTGCGCGCCGGCCCGCGCGAGCTCCAGGGCGATGACCCGGCCCATCCCTCCGGTGGCGCCGGTGACGACCGCCACCCGTCCGCCGAGCGGGAGCGCGCTCACCGGTGGATCCTCGGGTGGCCCCGCAGGAACCGCGCGTTCTCCGCCTCGTCGACGACGAACGCGGCGAGGTCGGCGCGGCCGATGGAGTGCCAGAGCCGGATCGGCAGGCGCTCCCCGACCTGGTAGCTCCCGGTCGCCGGGGAGTCCTTGAGCGCCGGTGGGCGCACGATGGTCCAGTCCACGTCGGATCCGGTGACCAACGCCTCCATGGACTCCTTGTCCCTGAGCCGCTCGGCGACGCCGGCCCACGTGGCGAGCGCGTAGAGCGAGTGGTCGTGGGTCTCGAGGACGCCGTGCGCGGAGAGCACGACGAGCCGGGAGACCCCGGCCTCCCGCATGGCGGGGATGGTGCTGCGCATCGCGTCGGTGCACACCGAGGTCGGGCCCCTGGCCGCACCACCGAGCGCGCTGACCACCGCACCCGCCCCCGAGAAGGCGGTGGCGAGCGTGTCCCGGTCGGACAGGTCGGACCAGACCACCTCGGTCAGTCCCTTGGCCGGCGCCATGGCGCCCCGCCGGCGGACGAGCGCGGTGACCTCGTGCCCACGCTCCAGCGCGGTCGCCACGACATGACGACCCGTGGCCCCGCTCGCCCCGAGGACGGCGAGCCGGCTCCTCTGTGACACACTTTGTCTCATAGAGCGACTGTGGCACCATGGCCACTGTGAGTCAAGTTGTCTCTCAGTTCGGTGACCTCGGCGAGGTGTGACATGACCGGAACGACGGACCCGCGCTTCCTGCGCAGCAAGGAGGCGATCCTCACCGCCGCCCGGGAGCTGCTCCTCGCCCACGGACCCGCCGCCATCACCCACGCCCGTCTGGCCGAGCACGCCGGCGTGGGGCGCGCCACCGTCTACCGCCACTGGCCCCGGACCGACCGGATCCTCGCCGAGGCGATGGCCACCGTGCCGATGCCGTTCTTCGAGAACCCCGTCGCGCCCACCCGCGACTGGCTGCGGACCGAGCTCACGGCGCTCGCCCGCCAGCTCGACCTGGACGACGTGCGCGTCGTCACCACGACCCTGGCCAACGCGGCGCTGTGGGACCCGGACATGGACCTGCGCCGGGAGGGGTTCGCCCGCCTCCTCGCCGAACGGCTCGCTCGCGCGCTGACCGACGCGCAGGACCGCGGCGAGCTCGAGCTCCGCACCAGCGCCACGGCCGCCGCGGCCCTCGTGCTCGGCCCCATCCACTACCGCGCCACGATCGAGCGCGGCCTCGCCGACCAGTCCCTCATCGACGCGGCGGTCGACGCCCTCGGCACCTGGACGTCCTGAGCAGGCGACCCCGCCGGTGCGGCGCCCGGCGGTGTGGGCGTCAGCCGGCGGTGTGGGCGTCAGCCGGCGGTCAGGGCCGCGACCAAGCCCTCGACGTCGGCGACGGTGAAGGTGGCCCCCGGGTGGAGGATGCGGCCGGTCGGGTCGATCGCCGGGACGGGGTCGTGGAACGAGACGCACACGCCGCGGTCGCCGTTGGTGGCGAAGGTGACGCCGCGATCGGCGAACGACAGGTGCGCCGGGCCGGCCGTCTTGACGAAGGAGTAGTCGCCGCTCGTGGTGACGTCCTCGATGTTGTCGAGCGCGGTGTCGAGGCGCCACCAGCCGAAGCGGGCCCGCAGCCGGCCGTCGCCCACCTCGACCCACGTCGTCGACGGCAGCACCCCGAAGGGCAGGCCGGCGACGCGGTACGGCGGGGCGAAGGCGAAGTCGAAGCGGGTGGTCGTCATGCCCCGACGCTACGGGCCCCCGGCGGCCGGCGGGGCTGGGTCACCCCGCCGGCAGGGGTTCGTCGAGCCTGGCCACCGAGTCCCAGTGCCGCGCGCCGACCAGCACCACCTCCCCCGGCTCCGGCCCGAGCAGCCCCAGCGCGGCCGCCACCTGCTCCGCGTCGAGCCGCCGCCCGAGCGTCACGTGTGGCGTCCACCGCCCGGGCGCGACGAGGTCGGTGGCGAGCGGGCCGAGGGCCGCGGCGAGCCCGGCGTGCAGCGCGACCAGCTCCGCCGAGCCGATGACGAGGCGGGCCAGCACGAAGGGCCCCCGTCCGAGGACCACCGGCGCGCCGAGCCGTCCGGGCAGCGGGAGCACGCCGAGCGGGGCGAGGGCGGCCCGTCGTCCCGCCGCGGACGACGGCCAGCCCTCCGACATCGTCACGGTGACGTGGGGACGGTTGGAGGCACTGCGGTGCCGGGCCTGGCTCGGCAGTCCGGCCTCGTCGAGCCGGCGCCACTCGTCCCGGACCGTGGTGTCGGCGGTCTCGTCCAGCAGCAGCTCCACGTGGTGCACCGCCCCATCGTCGCCCGCGCGACCCTGTCGGCGGCTCCCCGTAGCGTGCCGGGATGGACCTCATCGGGCAGATCGCCGTCGTCACCGGTGCCGGGTCCGGCCTGGGGGCCCACGTCGTCCGCGCGCTCTCGGCCGCCGGATGCCACGCCGTCGTCGCCGACCGTGACGCCGAGGCGGCACGGGTCGTGGCCGCGTCGGTCACGGCCGCCGGCGGGGAGGCCACCCCCTGCCACTGCGACGTGCTCGTCGACGCCGACCTCCGCCGCCTCGTCTCCGTCGCCGACGCGCTCGGCGGCGCCGCGGTCCTCGTCAACAACGCCGGCGGGTGGGGCGACGGCGAGGGCTCCTACCCCGACGCCCGCCAGTGGGCGGCCCTCGCGCCCGCCGAGCGGGCGCGCCTGCCCGCGCTCGTGCCCCCGGAGCTGGTCGCCGACGAGGTGGTCGCCCTGACCCGCGACGACGCTGCCGGCGGCACCGTCGTCTCCCTCCTCGACGGTCGGCACCGCGAGGCGACGACCCCTCCCGGCTGAGCCACCCC
>CAVVYI010000006.1:0-11174 GCA_963752445.1 uncultured Actinomycetota bacterium
TCGACCCCGTCGGCTCGGGCTGGGCCCAGTCGCAGGTGCGCTACCTGTCCTTCGCCTTCCTCTACGTCGTCTGCGCCGTCGACGCGGTCTACCTCTTCCCGTGGGCCCTCGTCCTGCGCGACGCGCAGCTCGGGGTCGCCTCGCTCGTCGAGGTCGCCGTCTTCGTCGGCGTGCTCCTGCTCGGTCTCGTCCAGGCCGCGCGGCGCGGCCTGCTCCGCTGGGACCTGCGGTGACCGTCGACCTCCCAGCCCGCGGGTCGGCCCCCTTGCCGACACGCGCCAAGCCGATCCGGGTCGTCCTCAACTGGGGCCGCCGCTACTCGCTGTGGGTCTTCAACTTCGGGCTGGCCTGCTGCGCCATCGAGTCCATCGCGACCTCGATGGGCCGGCACGACTTCATCCGGCTCGGGGTCATCCCCTTCGCCCCCGGCCCCCGGCAGGCCGACCTCATGGTCGTCTCCGGCACGGTCACCGACAAGATGGCGCCAGCCATCCGCCGGCTCTACGACCAGATGCCCGAGCCGAAGTACGTCATCTCGTTCGGGGCGTGCAGCAACTCCGGCGGGCCCTACTGGGACTCGTACTGCGTGACCAAGGGCGTCGACCAGCTCGTCCCGGTCGACGTCTACGTCCCCGGCTGCCCACCGCGACCCGAGGCCCTCCTCCAGGGGATCATCCGGCTCCAGGAGAAGATCGCCGCGGAGCGCGTGAGCGGGGCGGCGATCAGCGCCCGCCGCGCGGGCCGCTTCGCCGGCCACCGCGACGCCGGCTCGGCCGACCTCACCCGCGGCCTCGTGACCAAGCCGTGAGCCCGGCCGAGGGCCCCCGCGGACCGGCCGGCGGGCACGACCTCTCGACGCCCGGCCTCGTCGTGCTCGCGACCGTCGCCTTCGCCGTGGAGCTCGCCCTCTTCGGCGGCGTCGGGGCGGTGGCGTACGCAGCCGTGGGCCACGGTGCGGCCGCCTGGGCCGCCGCGGCCGGTGCGACCGCCCTCGTCCTCGTCCTCTGGGGCCTGTTCATGGCGCCCCGGGGCCGGGCCCGGCTCGCCGCCGGACCGCGCGCGGCCGTCGCCGTCGTCCTCGTGTACTCGGTGGCCTTCGGGCTGCTCCGGGCGGGCCACACCGGCTGGGCCTGGGGCGTCGGGATCGCGGGCCTGGCCCTCGTCGCGGGGCAGGTCGCCCTGCCCGAACGGACGCCTCCCGCGGGTTCCTGAGAGGCCGGCACAGCAGGACGCGCCGCATTCCGCCAACCGGCCACGGGACGCGCCCGGATGACCCACAATGGGCCGGGGCAGGGCTCGACCCTGCCCGTCAGCCGTCGGGACCAAGGTGTCATGAGCGAGGAGCGCGGGACCACGCGGCGCGGCCACCGGTCCCGTCGTGGGCTCCGTCGACCCCGCACGGGCACGGTCGTGGCCACCGTCCTCGCGGTCGCCCTGGGCGGCTACGGCTGGGCGGCCACCCGGGCCCCCGGCTACACCACCGACCACCTCGAGGCCAACGACGGCACCCTCTGGGTGACCAACGACCGCGCCGGCCTCTTCGGGCGGCTCAACGCCCCCGCCGCCCACCTCGACGCGGCCCTGGCGCCGTCCGAGGGCCGCAGCCAGACCTACCAGCTCGACGTCGTGCAGTCCGGCTCGTCGGTGCTCACCCGCGACCGCATCACCGGCAGCGTCGCCCCCGTCGACGTGCGCGCCGGCACGCTCGTCACCGACCGGGCCGTCTCGGTGCCGCCGTCGGCCCCCCTCGCCGTCGGTGGCTCCACGTCCGCGGTGGTCGACCCCGAGACCGGCGAGGTGCGTGCCGCCACCAGCACCACCCCCGGCGTCGCCGCGGTCGACGGGCTCTCCGCGCAGGGGAAGGCGACCGCCAAGGTGCCCATCGCCCCCGACGTCACCGGCGGCGCGCTCGCGGCCGACGTCGAGGTCGACGCCGACGGCACCGCCTACGCCGCAGGGTCCGGGGGGCAGCTCGTCACGCTCACCCCCACCGGGGACGGCACGTTCGCCAAGGCGACCGCCTCGCTCGGGGGGCCCCTCCAGGACGTCCGCGTCCTGCTCACCGACGACGGCCCCGTGGTCCTCGACACCGTGGCCGGCGTGCTCGCCCGCCCCGGCGGGGCGCGCACCGCCCTCACCGGGGAGAGCATCACCGGCGGCGTGCCCCAGGTCGAGCCCACGGGCGGCAGCGTCCTCGTCGCGACACCGCGGGCCCTGCTCTCGGTCGACCTCGGCACCGGTGCCACGCGCCGGCTGACCGGCGGGGGCACCGGCCCGGCCGCCGCCCCGGTCGTCCTCGACGGGTGTGCCTACGCCGTCTGGTCCGGCAGCCCGGGGCGCGTCGTCAAGGCCTGCGGCGACGCCGCACCCCAGGAGGTCACCCTCACCCGGGCCACCGCGCTGCTGTCCCCCCACCTGCGCCTCAACCACCGCTCGGTGGCGCTCAACGACTCGACCACGGGTGCGGTCTGGTCGCTCGACGACGGCCAACGGCTCGACGACTGGTCGAGCGTCGCCCCGCCGTCGACGCAGACGCCGCCCAAGGACGACGAGCAGACGACCACCGTCGACCGCAGCTCCAAGCCGCCCACGGCGCGCGACGACCAGCTCGGCGCCCGCCCGGGGCGCACGAGCGTGCTCCACGTCCTCGACAACGACGTCAACCCCTCGGGCAGCGTGCTGTCGATCACCCGCGTCTCGACCCTCCCGTCGGGCACGGGCACCCTCGACATCTCGCCGGACGGCCAGACCGTGCAGCTCGGCCTCACGCCGACGGCCACCAGCGCAGCCTTCGACTACGTCATCGACGACGGCCGCGGCAACAGCTCCTCGGCCCGGGTCACCATCACGGTCCGGGGCCCCACCGAGAACGGTCCGCCCGCGCTGCGCCCCGGGCTGACGCCCACGGTCACGCCCGTCGCCAACCGCGGGACGCTCGGCATCCCGGTCGTCGGCGACTGGCGCGACCCCGACTCCGACCCCGTCGCGGTCACCGGCGCGACGGACGGCGACACCCCCGTGGGGGTCACCCCCGACGGCCGCCTGCGGTACACCGCGCCCGCCGACCCCGGTCCCCGGACCGTCGAGTACACGGTGTCCGACGGCACGGCCGAGAGCACGGGGCAGCTGACCGTCGACGTGCTCCCGGCCGACTCGACCACGACGACCCCGGCGACCCCCCTGCCGGACGTCGGCCGCGGCGAGGTCGGGAAGCCGATCGTGCTCCGGCCGCTGGAGAACGACGTCCCGGGCACCGACCCCACCGACCCGGCCGCCCGGCTCCAGCTCGCCGGTGCCGTCACCGCCCCCGACGGCACGACGGTCGACACGAGCCTGGAGACCGGGACGGTCACCGTCACGGCCGGCGCCCCCGGTACCTACCTCCTCGCCTACACGGTGCGCTACGGCTCCGCGGCGTTCGCCCGGGGCGCCATCCGGGTCGACGTCCGTGCCGCCACCGAGCGGCCGGGGGAGATCACGGCCATGCTCGACCAGGCGGTCGTGCACGGCCAGACGGCCACCATCGTCGACGTCCTGGCCAACGACGTCGACCCCTCCGGCGGCCTGCTCGTCGTGCAGGGCACCGAGACCGAGTCCTCCGACGCCGTCGAGGTGGCGGTGCTGCGCGGCCGCTGGCTGCGCATCGCGGCGACGCGCCCCGAGCTGCGACCCAACCCCGTCCTCGTCCGCTACACCGTCACCAACGGGGCCGGGAAGAGCGCCGTCGGCGAGGTCTCCGTGCTCCAGCTGCCGGCCCCCGCCGACGACACCCCGGTGGCGGCCGACGACACGGCCACCGTCCGCTCGGGCGACCACGTGTCGATCCCGGTGCTCGACAACGACCTCGACCCCGGAGGCTCCACCCTCCGGCTGTCGCCGACGGTCGAGGGTGCGCCCCGCAGCGGCACGCTGCCGGTCGGTGGGGCCGACGGCGGCGCGAGCGAGGGCGACGTCGGCGCCGCGTACGCGTCCGGGACCACCGTGCGCTACCAGGCCCCGGAGGTCACCGCGCAGCGCACGGTGACGATCACCTACGTCGTGGAGAACTCGGCCGGCGCCCGCGCCTCCGGCATCGTCCGGGTCACGGTGACGCCGCCCCCGTCGGCCGACCGCCCCGACCGTGCCCCCACCCCGCCGACGCTCGAGGGGCGGGTCGTCGCCGGCGACACCATCACGGTGTCCATCGCCGGGTCGGGCGCCGACCCCGACGGTGACTCGACGACCCTCGTCGGGCTGTCGTCCGCCCCGCGGCTGGGACGGATCCTCGCCGTCACGCCCTCCTCGATCACCTACCAGGCGTACCCGACGAGCGGCGGCACCGACGACTTCACCTACCTGCTCGGCGACCGCTACGCGAAGGTCGGCGAAGGCACGGTGCGCATCGCCGTCGCCCCGCCGGGCGACCCCCAGCCCGTCGTGGCCGTCGACGACGAGGTCACCGTCGCCCCGGGGCGCACCGTCGCCGTCGACGTGCTCGGGAACGACATCCAGCCGATCGGGGAGCGCGCCACGGTCGGGCCCCTCGGGCCGCTCAACCCCGAGCTCGCGGGACGGGCCACCCTCGACCCGGCCACGGGGCGCGTGACGGTCACCGCCCCGCCACCGGCCCAGCCCCTCACGCTGCGCTACTCCATCGTCGGGGCCAGCGGGGAGCCGTCGGTGGCGACGATCCGGGTCCGGGGCCGGGTCGGCCTCAACCTGCCCCCCGTGCCGCGCAACGCCCTCGCCCGCCCGGCCCCGGGCGCGACGTCGGTCGACGTCGACCTGCTCGCCGGGGCCGTCGACCCCGACGACCCCACCGGCGCGCTGCGGGTGACCCGGGTCTTCGGGCTCCCGGACGCGCAGATCGTCGACGGCACGGTCACCCTGCCCGTGCGCGACACCCCGCAGGTGCTCGCCTTCGAGGTGGTCGACGTCGAGGGCGCGGCCGCCCTCGGGCTCGTCCACGTCCCGGCCGGCGGGTCGGGGGCCCCGAGCGTCACGCCCGACGCCCTCATCCGGGTCGACCGCAACGGCTCGAGGACGGTCGACCTCACCGACGTCGTCGTCGACCCCGCCGGGCGCCCCCTCACCCTCACGACGAGCGACCGGCTCGCGGCCTCGCCGCCCGGCAAGCTCCGGGTCGAGCCCGACGGCGCCACCCGGCTCCGGATCACCGCCCTCGCCGGCTACGTCGGCCCGGCCGCGGTGTCCTTCGAGGTCACGACCGCCGACACCGCCGCCGGCGGCGGGGGCCGGCGCGCCTTCCTCTCGGTGCCCGTCCAGGTCGGTCCGGAGACCCCCGTGCTCCGGTGCCCCCCGACCCCCGTCGACGTCGTCGTCGGCGGCCAGTCACGACCCTTGACCATCCCGCAGCTCTGCCACGTCTGGACCGCGCGCTCCGAGACCCTCGACACGCTGGTCTTCCGGGGGGCCCTCGGCGAGGGGGCGACCGGCCTCAGCGTCGTCAACCGCGACGACCGCACGCTCGTCGTCACGGCCGGGGCCGCCGCCGTGCCCGGGACGACGACGCGGATGCTCGTCACCGCGGAGGGCACCGAGGCCACGCCGGCGCCGATCACCATCCGGGTCGCCCCGGCCGACCCGCCGACGATGGCGCCCGTGAGCGTCTCGGGCGTGCGGGCCGGCACCACCCAGACGGTGAACCTCGCCGGCTACCTGCGCTCCCAGCTCGGCGACCCCGCCTTCTCGGTCATCGCGGTCACCCGGGTCTCGGGGTCCGCGGCCACGGTGACGCAAGAGGGCCCGACGGTGCTCTCGGTGACTCCTGCCGGTGACGCCCGGGGACGGATCACCTTCAGCGTCACCATCACCGACGTCGAGTCCAGGACCCGGCGGGACCGGCAGGCGACGGGCACCCTCACCGTCGACGTGCTCGGCACGCCGGACGCCCCCGGCACGCCGGTGCAGACCGGCCCGACCCTGAGCCGCTCGGCGCGGCTGGCCTGGTCGGCGCCGCGGGACAACGGCCTGCCCATCGAGACCTACGAGGTGGCGTGGGACGGCGGCACCCAGCTCTGCGACGCCTCCCCGTGCCTCGTCACCGGCCTCGAGAACGCCGTGCCCACCCGCTTCACGGTCCGCGCCCGCAACGCCGTCGGGTTCGGTCCCCCGAGCCCCGCCTCGGCCCCCGTGACCCCGGACGAGGTCCCGGGCTCGCCGGTCGACCCCCGGGTGGTCAGCCCCCAGAACCACTCGGTGACCGTCGAGTGGGGCGCGGCCCCGACGACCGGGTCCGCGGTCGACCAGTACCTCGTCACCTGGCCCGGCGGCAAGGCCCAGACGACGGCGACGACCGTGGTCGCGGGCGGCCTCGACAACTCGGTGAGCACCCCCTTCACCATCAAGGCCCACAACAAGGCCGGCTGGGGGCCGGCGGTGACCGTGGAGGGGCAGTCGGCGGGCAACCCCGACGCCCCGGACGCTCCTCGCCTGGAGACCACCGAGGTGGGGGGTGGCGCCAGCCAGGCCGTCGTCGTCACGTGGTCGGCCGTGCCGCCGAACGGCCCCGGGGACACGCGGTACACCGTCACGCGCACCGGACCCGGCGGCTCCACCGACGTGTGCACGGGCACGACGGCCACCCGCTGCGACACCCCGTCGGTCGCGAACGACGGCTCGACGTACGAGTACCGGGTCGTCGCCTCGAACGACCACTACTCCTCCGTGCCGAGCGCGGCCACCTCGCTGCAGGCCGTCGGCACCCCGGGCGACTTCAGCGGCGTCTCGGCGACGGCGACGGGTGACGACCGCTCGGTGCGGCTGCGCTTCACCTCGCCCCCGGCCCACGACGAGTCGGAGACGATCACCTGCCGGGTCGGCGGCACCTCGTGCGGCACGTGGTCGGCGCCCGCCGACCCGCGGTCCTACGACCAGGTGGTCACCGTCCCCGGCAACGGCTCGGCGTACACGCTGACGCTCACGGCGACGAACACGGGCGGGCTCTCGTCCTCGACCCAGGTCTCGACCGACGTCGTCTACGGCCCGCTCGGCGCCGCCTCCGTCACCGTCGACGCGACCGTCGGCCCCTACGTCACCTTCACCGTGCGCGTCGACCCCAACGGACGACCGGCCGACGTCGCCGTCGAGGTCACCGGGGGCGTCGGCGGGACCGTCGACCGGTCCGACACCACCGGTGGCGACCCCTGGTCGAAGCAGTACACGGTCAAGGTCGGGTACTCGGTCACGCCGGACCTCTCCGCCACCGTCACCCGGGGCTCGGAGAGCGCGACCGCCTCGTCGACCTCCGCGACGAACGGGTACCGGATCACGGCCGCCGGCCAGGAGCTCTCCGGCGGCGGGGTGGCGCTCACCCTCGGTGGGACGAACCTCTCGCCGAGCGCCACCATGACGTGCACGATCGAGCCGCGGGGCCCCGGCGCCTCGGCCACCGTCACCTTCGACACCGACGGCAGCGGTGCGGGGCAGCGGGACATCCCGGTGGCGGAGTTCACGGCAACGTCGGGGGCGCGCTACCACATCACCTGCGACGACGGCGTGTCGCCGCCCACCCCGGCCGAGCGCAACTGGAACGCTCCGTGAACCGGACCCATCGCCCCCCAGCCGCCCCACCGACCCCGACGAGGACCCGATGAGCACTGAGACCGTCGCCCAGGCCGACGAGATCGCCTGGTTCGGCGAGACCTTCACGACGATCGTCGACGCCGTGGGCGCCGCGCTGGTCGGCAAGGAGCGGGTCGTCCAGCTCGCCGTCACCTGCCTCGCGGCCGGCGGTCACCTCCTCATCGAGGACGTCCCCGGCACCGGCAAGACGAGCCTGGCCCGCTCGCTCGCCGGCGCGGTCCGCGGCAGCCACCAGCGCATCCAGTTCACGCCCGACCTGCTGCCCTCCGACGTCACCGGCGCCTCGATCTACGACCCCCGCCAGCAGGCCTTCGAGTTCCGCCGCGGCCCGGTCTTCGCGAACATCGTCCTCGCCGACGAGATCAACCGGGCCTCGCCGAAGACGCAGTCCGCGCTCCTGGAGGTCATGGAGGAGGGCCGGGTCACCGTCGACGGCGTCACCCACGTCGTGCCGACGCCGTTCATGGTCATCGCCACCCAGAACCCCATCGAGCAGGCCGGCACCTACCGCCTGCCCGAGGCCCAGCTCGACCGCTTCCTCATGAAGACGGCCATCGGCTACCCCGACGCCGACGCGACGATCGGGCTGCTGTCCGGGCTCGCGGTGCGCGACCGGGCCGCCGCCGTCGAGACCGTCATCGACGGCGAGCAGGTCCTCCGGCTGCGTGAGGTCGCGCGCTCGGTGCACGTCTCGCGCCCGCTCCTGGAGTTCGCCCAGACCCTCGCCGAGCGCTCCCGCGACCACCACCACGTGCGGCTCGGCGTCTCGGTGCGCGGCCTCCTCGGCTACGTGCACGCCGCGAAGGCGTGGGCGGCCGGCCAGGGCCGCAACTACGTCGTGCCCGACGACCTCAAGGAGCTCGCCGTCCCGGTCATGCAGCACCGCATGCTCCTCGACGCCGACGCCCAGTTCGACGGCATCACCGTGCCCGACGTCATCGACGAGCTCTTCGACGCCGTCCCCCTGCCCGTCCCCGACCGCCACTGACCGACACCGACCATGCCCGCGCTCCGCCCGCTCCTCGCCCTCGCCCGGGAGCGCTCCGTCGTCACCCGGACCGGCTGGGGCGCCGCGGTCGTGGGCGCGCTGGCACTCGTGGCGGGCTGGGTCCTCGCGTGGGACGAGGCGCGGATCATCGGCTTCGCCCTCCTCGTGCTCCTCGTCCTCTCGGTGCTCATGGCGCTCGGCGGCTCGCAGGTCGACCTCGACCTCGCCGTGCACCCGGTGCGGGTGCGGCCCGGGGCCACCGCCGACGGCTCGCTCCTCGTGACGAACGGGCGCAGCCGGCGGGTCACCGCGGCCGACCTCGAGGTGCCCGTCGGGCCGCGCGTCGAGGCCTTCCGGATGCCCTCGCTCGGCCCGGGCGTGCGCGTCGACTACGCCTTCCCCATCCCGACCAGACGGCGCGGCGTGGTGCTCATCGGCCCGGTCACCACCGTGCTCGGGGACCCGTTCGGCCTCGCCCGCCGCACCCTCAACGCCTCCCGCACCATCGAGCTCTTCGTGCACCCCGAGGTCGTCCCGCTGCCCTCGCTCGACGCGGGCCTCGTCCGCGACCTCGAGGGGCGCCCGACCAACGACCCGTCGGTGTCGGACCTCGACTTCCACACCCTGCGCGAGTACGTACCGGGGGACGACCGCCGGCACATCCACTGGCAGTCCTCGGCCCGGATGTCGACGGCGGCCGGCACGACGACGCTCATGATGAAGGGCTACACCGACACCCGCCGCTCGCACCTCGGCGTCCTCTTCGACGCGCGCGCCGGCGCCTACGGCGACGACGACGACTTCGAGACCGCGGTCACCGCCGCCGCCTCGGTCGCGGTGCGCGCCCTGCGCGACGACATGGACGTCACCGTGGTGGCCGGCGCCCACGCGGTCGACCGCGCCGGCGTCGCCCGCACCCTCGACGGGTTCTCCCGGGTCGAGCCCGACCCCACCGACCTGCCGGCGCTCGCGGCCCGGCTGCTCGGGCTGGCGCCGGGCACGAGCATCGCGGTCGTCGTCACCGGGGTCGACACCCCCGTCTCGGAGGTGCAGCGGGCGGCCAACCACCTCGGCCCGCTCGTGCGCCTCCACGTCGTGCGGGTGGCGCCGGGCGAGCGCAGCACCACCTCGACGGCGCTCGGCATCTCGTTCCTCACCGTCGGCTCGCTCTCCGACCTCTCGCGCCTGGTCCGGGTGGTGGGGGCCCAGTGAGCGAGACCACGCGCCGTCGGCTCCGGCGCCGGCCCAGCCCCCTCGACGTCGCGGTCGACGTCGGGGCGGTCCTCGTCCTCGTGGGCACCGCGCTCAGCGGGTTCGTCGGCACCTTCGTCGGGCCCTGGTGGGTCGTCGGCTCCGCGGTGGGGCTCGTCGTGGGGGCCGGCGTCGCCCTCCTCCTCGGCCGGTTCCGCGCGCCGTGGTGGGCCGCGGTCCCCGCCCTGCTCGTCGTCGTGCTCCTCCTCGGTCCGCCCCTGACGCTGCGGGGGACGGCGGCCGGGCCCTGGCCGTCGCCCGCGGCGTGGGCCGCCCTCGCCGAGGTCGCGACGGACGGGTGGCGCCGCCTGCTGACGACCCTGCCCCCCGTCGACGGCGCCGGACCGCTCGCCCTGCTGCCCTTCCTCCTGGCGCTCGTCGGCGCCTGCGTCGGCGTCCTCGTGGCGCGACGGACGCCGGCGGCCAACGTCCCGGTCGTCGTCCCGGCGGTCGTCGGGGCCGCCGTGGTCGCCCTCGGGGTCACCTCGCCCGGCGGGGTCGTCGCCCGCGGGGTGGTGCTGTTCGTCATCGGGGTCGTGTGGGGGGCCAGCCGCTCGCGACGGGCCGTCGTCGTGCACAGCGCGCACGCGCTGGAGCGGGTGGCGACGGCCGGGCTGCTGCTCGGGCTCGTCGGGGTCATCGTGCTCGGGGCGTTCCCCTGGGTCGGCGCGAGCCAGCGCCAGGTGCTGCGCGAGCACGTCACCGCCCCGTTCTCGGCCACCGACCGGCCGAGCCCGCTCGCGGCGTTCCGGGCCTTCCGGCCGGTGGCCAGCGACCTCGCCGACGAGGAGCTGGTGCGGGTCACCGGCCTCCCGGCGGGCACGCTGCTGCGGCTGGCCACGGTCGACGCGTACTCGGGCACGGTCTGGGCGGCCGGGGACCCCGCGGTGTCCCCGGAGGCGGCGGGCCGCTTCCTGCGGGTCGGCGCCCGGATCCCGCGACCCGACGGGGGCGTCGCGGCCACCGCCCGGGTCACCGTCGGTCCCGGGTGGGCGAACCGTCGGGACCTGCGGATCTGGGTGCCCACGGTGGGCGACGAGACCCGCATCGCCTTCACCGGCCGCGACGCCCAGGACCGCGCCGACGCGCTGCGCTACAACCTCGACACCGGTGCGGCCGTGCTGCCCGAGGGCCTGGCCGAGGGGGAGAGCTACGTGCTCGACGAGCGGATCGGCGCCCCCGAGGACGTCGCGCCGGCCACCCCGCCGGTCGACCCCACGCTGCTCCAGCCGGTCGCGCGGCTCGTCGCCGCGAGCGCGTCCGGCGGTGGCGACCCGATGACGCAGGTGCGCGCCGTGGCGACGCGGCTGCGCACGACCGGGGCGTACAGCGACGGCGGGGCGGAGGCGCC
>CAVVYI010000007.1:0-11044 GCA_963752445.1 uncultured Actinomycetota bacterium
CGTCGACCCCGTCGGGACGGGCTGGGCGCAGTCCCAGGTGCGCTACCTCTCCTTCGCCTTCCTCTACGTCGTCTTCGCCGTCGACGCGGTCTACCTCTTCCCGTGGGCCTCTCGTGGCTCCGCGACGCCCGGCTCGGGGTGGCCAGGCCTCGTCGAGGTCGGCGTCTTCGTCGTGGTCCTCTCTCCTCGGCCTCCTCCACGCGGCGCGCCGGGGCCTGCTGACGCTGGGACCTGCGGTGACCGTCGACCTCCCGACGCCGCGGGTCGGCCCCTCTCCGCCGAGCACGCGCCGAAGCCGAATCCGGGTCGTCCTCAACTGGGGGCTGCCGCTACTCGCTGTGGGTCTTCAACTTCGGCCTGGCCTGCTGCGCCATCGAGTTCATCGCGACCTCGATGGGCCGCCACGACTTCATCCGGCTCGGGGTCATCCCCTTCGCGCCGGGCCCCCGGCAGGCCGACCTCATGGTCGTGTCGGGCACCGTCACCGACAAGATGGCCCCCGCGATCCGCCGGCTCTACGACCAGATGCCCGAGCCGAAGTACGTCATCTCCTTCGGGGCGTGCAGCAACTCGGGCGGGCCGTACTGGGACTCCTACTGCGTCACCAAGGGCGTGGACCAGCTCGTCCCGGTCGACGTCTACGTGCCCGGGTGCCCGCCGCGGCCCGAGGCGCTCCTCCAGGGGATCATCCGGCTCCAGGAGAAGATCGCCGCGGAACGCGTGAGCGGTGCCGCGATCGCCGCGCGCCGGGCCGGCCGCTTCGCCGGGCACCGCGACGCCGGCGCGGCCGACCTCCGCCGAGGGCTCGTGACCCGGCCGTGAGCCGGCCCGAGGACACCGGCGACCCGGCCGACCCCGCGAACCCCGCGAACCCCGCGGACCTGGCGGACCACGCCGACCCCGCGAACCCCGCGAAGCCCGCGAACCCCGCGAACGGTCCACGCCCCCCGTCCGCGGGCATCCGCGGCCCCGCCGGTGGGCACGACCTCTCGACCCCCGGGCTGGTCGTCCTCGCCACCGTCGCCTTCGCCGTGGAGGTCGCGCTGTTCGGGGGCGTCGGGGCCGTCGCCTACGCAGCGGTGGGGCAGGGCGTCGCGGCCTGGGCCGCAGCACTCTGCGCCGCCGCCCTCGTCCTCGTGCTCTGGGGCCTCTTCATGGCGCCGAGGGGCCGGGCCCGCCTCGGGGCCGGTCCCGCGCGGCCGTCGCGGCGGTCCTCGTCTACGCGGTGGCCTTCGGGCTGCTGCGCGCCGGTCACGCGGGCTGGGCGTGGTTCCTCGCGGTGGCCGGCCTCGCCCTCGTCGCCGGGCAGCTCGCGCTGCCCGAGCGTGCTCTGGAGCGCGCCCCCGACGAGGGTCCCTGAGCGACGCCCCGGCGAGGCGGGGAGGGGCCTCCGCGCGCGTTCCCGGGGCCCGCCCCCCGGCTTCCTGAGAGACGGGTGCGACGAGACGCGCCGCATTCCGCCAACCGGCCACGGGACGCGCTCCCATGAACCACAATGGGCCGGGGCAGGGCCGGACCCTGCCCGTCAGCCGTCGGGACCAAGGTGCCATGAGCGAGGAGCGCGGGACCACGCGGCGCGGCCACCGGTCCCGTCGTGGTCTCCGGCGACCCCGCACCGGCACGGTCGTCGCCACCGTGCTGGCCGTCGCGCTCGGCGGGTACGGCTGGGCCGCCACCCGCAGCCCCGGCTACACCACCGACCACCTCGAGGCCAACGACGGCACCGTGTGGGTGACCAACGACCGCGCCGGCCTCTTCGGGCGGTTCAGCGCCCCCGCCGCCCACCTCGACGCGGCGGTGGCCCCGGCCGAGGCCCGCAGCCAGACCTACCAGCTCGACGTCGTGCAGTCCGGGTCCTCGGTGCTGACCCGCGACCGGATCACCGGTGCCCTCGCCCCCGTCGACGTGCGGGCGGGCACCCTCGTCACCGACCAGCCCGTGACGGTCCCCGCCTCGGCCCCCCTCGCCGTCGGGGGCCCGACGTCGGTCGTCGTCGACACCGAGACCGGCGAGGTCCGGGCGGCCACGAGCACCACCCCGACCATCGCCGCCGTCGACGGGCTCGCCGCCTCCGCCCAGGCGGTGACCCGGGTCCCGATCGCCCCCGACGTCACCGGTGGCGCACTCGCGGCCGACGTCGAGGTCGATCCCGACGGCACCGCGTACGCGGCGGGCTCCGGGGGGCGGCTGGTGACCCTCACCCCCACGGGCGACGGCCGGTTCTCCGCCGCCAGCGCCTCCCTGGGCGGTGCGCTCCAGGACGTCCACGTCCTCGTCACGGACGACGGCCCGGTGGTCCTCGACACCGTGGCCGGTGTGCTCGCCCGTCCCGGCGGTGCGCGCACCGCCCTCACCGGGGAGAGCATCACCGACGGCGTCCCCCAGGTGCGACCCACCGGCGGCAGCGTCCTCGTCGCCACCCCGGAGGCCCTCCTCTCGGTCGACCTCCGCACCGGCGCCACCCGCCGCCTCACCGGCGGTGGCACCGCCCCGCGGCCGCACCGGTCGTCCTCGACGGCTGCTCCTACGCCGTCTGGTCGGGAAGCCCCGGACTGGTCGTCAAGGCCTGCGGCGACGCCGCACCCGAACCGGTCGGCCTCGACAACGCCACCGCCCTCCTCTCCCCGCACCTGCGCCTCAACCACCGCTCGGTCGTCCTCAACGACTCGACGACGGGGGCGGTCTGGTCCCTCGACGACGGCCGACGGCTCGACGACTGGTCGTCCGTCGCGCCGCCGTCCACCCAGACCCCGCCGAAGGACGAGGAACAGACGACGACCGTCGACCGCAGCTCCAAGCCGCCCACGGCGCGCGACGACGAGGTGGGGGCCCGGCCGGGGCGCACGAGCGTGCTCCACGTCCTCGACAACGACGTGAACCCGTCGGGCAGCGTCCTGTCGATCACCCGCGTCTCGGCCCTCCCGGCCGCCACGGGCACCCTCGACATCTCGCCGGACGGCCAGACCGTCCAGCTCGGCCTGACGCCGACGGCCACCTCCGCCGCCTTCGAGTACGTCATCGACGACGGCCGCGGCAACAGCTCGTCGGCCCGGGTCACGGTGACGGTCCGCAAGCCCACCGAGAACGGCCCGCCCGAGCTGCGACCCGGGCTGACGCCCACCGTGACGCCGGTGACGAACCGCGGGACGCTGGGCATCCCGGTCGTCGGCGACTGGCGTGACCCCGACTCCGACCCCGTCGCGGTCACGGGTGCCACGGACGGCGACACCCACGTGGGGGTCACGCCCGACGGGCGGCTGCGGTACACGGCGCCGGCCGAGGCCGGCCCCCGGACGATCGAGTACACCGTCTCCGACGGCACGGCCGAGACCACGGGGCAGCTGACGGTCGACGTGCTCCCGGCCGACTCCCCCAACCGCACCCCGGCGACCCCGCTGCCCGACGTCGGGCGCGGCGAGGTCGGGAAACCGATCGTGCTGCGGCCCCTGGAGAACGACGTCCCGGGCACCGACCCGACGACGCCCTCGGCCCGGCTCCAGATCGCCGGCGACGTCACCGCTCCCGACGGCACGACGGTCGACACGAGCCTCGAGACGGGGACGGTCACCGTGACGGCCGGCGCCCCCGGCACCTACCTGCTCGCCTACACGGTGAAGTACGGCGACGCCGCCCTGGCCCGCGGCGCCATCCGGATCGACGTCCGGGCGGCCACCGAGCGCCCCGGCGACATCACCGCGATGCTCGACCAGGCGGTGGTGTACGGCCAGACGGCCACCATCGTCGACGTCCTGGCCAACGACGTCGACCCCTCCGGCGGCCTCCTCGTCGTGCAGGGCACCGAGACCGAGTCGTCCGACGCCGTCGACGTCGCGGTCCTGCGGGGCCGGTGGCTGCGGATCGCCGCGACGCGCACCGAGCTGCGACCCAACCCCGTCCTCGTCCGCTACACGGTCACCAACGGGACCGGGAAGAGCGCCGTCGGGGAGGTCTCCGTGCTGCAGCTGCCGGCGCCGTCCGACGACACCCCCGTCACCGCCGACGACACGGCCACCGTCCGCTCGGGCGACCACGTGTCGATCCCGGTGCTCGACAACGACTTCGACCCCGGCGGCTCCACGCTCAAGCTGTCCCCGCGCGTCGAGGGGGCACCGCGCAGCGGCACGCTGCCGGTCGGCGGGGCCGACGGCGGCGCGAGCGAGGGTGACGTCGGCGCCGCGTACGCGTCCGGGACGACCGTGCGCTACCAGGCGCCGGAGGTCACGGCCCAGCGCACCGTGACGATCACCTACGTCGTCGAGAACTCTTCCGGGGCGCGCGCCTCCGGCCTGGCCCGGGTCACGGTGACGCCGCCCCCGACGGCCGACCGCCCCGACCGCGCGCCCACCCCGCCGACGCTCGAGGGCCGGGTCGTCGCCGGTGACACGATCACCGTCTCGATCGCCGGGTCGGGCGTGGACCCCGACGGCGACTCGACGACCCTCGTCGGGCTGTCCTCCGCCCCCCGCCTCGGGCGGGTGCTCGCCGTGTCGCCCTCCTCGATCACCTACCAGGCGTACCCGACGAGCGGCGGCACCGACGACTTCACCTACCTGCTCGGCGACCGCTTCGGGAAGGTGGGCGAGGGCACGGTGCGCATCGCCGTCGCCCCACCGGGCGACCCCCAGCCCGTCGTGGCCGTCGACGACGAGGTGAGCGTCGCCCCGGGCCGCACGGTGGCCGTCGACGTGCTCGCCAACGACATCCAGCCGATCGGCGAGCGCGCCACCGTCGAGCCGCTCGGTCCGCTCAACCCCGACCTCGCGGGCCGGGCCACGCTCGACCCCGCCACCGGCCGCGTCACGGTCACCGCACCGTCGCCCGACCAGCCACTGACGATCAACTACACCATCCGCGGGGCCAGCGGCGAGCCCTCGAGGGCGACCATCCGGGTGCGGGGACGGGTCGGGCTCAACCTGCCGCCGGTCCCCCGCAACGCCCTCGCCCGGCCCGAGCCGGGTGCGACGAGCGTCGACGTCGACCTGCTCGCCGGCGCCGTCGACCCCGACGACCCCACCGGCGCGCTGCGGGTCACCCGCGTCTTCGGGCTCCCCACGGCGAAGATCGTCGGCGGAACCGTGACCCTGCCCGTGACCGACTCGCCCCAGGTCCTCGCCTTCGAGGTCGTCGACGCCGAGGGGGCCGCCGCCCTCGGGCTGGTCCACATCCCCGCCGGCGGCTCGGGCGCCCCGAGCGTCAAGCCCGACGCCCTCATCCGGGTCGACCGCAACGGCTCCCGGACCATCGACCTCACCGACGTCGTCGTCGACCCCGCCGGCCGCCCCCTCACCCTGACGACGAGCGACCGCCTGGCCGCCTCGCCGCCCGGCAAGCTCCGGGTCGAGCCCGACGGTGCGACGCGGCTGCGGGTCACCGCCCTGGCGGGCTACGTCGGCCCGGCCGCGGTCGCCTTCGAGGTGACGACGGCCGACACCGCCGCCGGAGGGAGTGGGCGCCGCGCCTTCCTCACGGTGCCCGTCCAGGTCGGCCCCGAGACCCCGGTGCTGCGCTGCCCGCCGACCCCGGTCGACGTCGTCGTCGGTGGACAGTCGCGTCCGCTGAAGATCGCCCAGCTGTGCCACGTCTGGACCGCGAGTGCCGACACGCTCGACGCGCTGGCCTTCCGGGGGTCCCTCGAGGACGGCGCCACGGGCCTGAGCGTCGTCAACAGCGACGACCGCACCCTCGTCGTGGCGGCCGGCGCGGCGGCGGTGCCCGGGACGACCGCGCGGATGCTCGTCACCGCCGAGGGCACCGAGGCGGTGCCCGCGTCGATCACCATCCGGGTCGCGCCGGCCGACCCGCCGACGATGTCACCCGTCAACGTCTCGGGCGTGCGCGCCGGCACGACCGCGACGGTGAACATCTTCGGCTACCTGGGCTCGCGGCTCGGCGACCCCGCGTTCTCGGTCATCCGGTACGCCCAGGTCTCGGGCTCCGCGGCGACCATCAGGCAGGAGGGGCCGACGACCCTCTCGGTGACCCCCGCCCCCGACGCCCGGGGCCGGATCACCTTCAGCATCACGATCACCGACGTCGACTCCAGGACCCGCACCGACCGCCAGGCGACCGGCACCCTCACCGTCGACGTCCTCGGTGCCCCCGACGCCCCCGGGGCGCCGGTGCAGACCGGGCCGACCCTGAGCCGCTCGGCCCGGCTGGCGTGGACGCCGCCGCGCGACAACGGCCTGCCCGTCGAGGCCTACGAGGTCGCCTGGGACGGCGGCAGCCAGCTCTGCGACGCCTCCCCGTGCCTCGTCGCCGGCCTCGAGAACGCGGTGCCGACCCGGTTCACCGTCCGCGCCCGCAACGCCGTCGGGTTCGGGCCGCCGAGCCCGCCGTCGGCCTCCGTGACCCCGGACGAGGTCCCCGGGGCACCGGCGGCCCCCCGGGTGACCGACCCCCAGAACCACTCCGTCACGGTGCAGTGGGACCCGGCCCCGAACGGGGGCTCGGCCATCGACCAGTACCTCGTCACCTGGCCCGGCGGGCAGGCCCAGACGACGTCGACGTCCGTGGCCGCCGGGGGGCTCGACAACTCGGTGCGCACCCCCTTCACCATCAAGGCCCACAACAAGGCCGGCTGGGGCCCGCCGGTGACGGTGGAGGGGCAGTCGGCCGGCGTCCCCGAGACGCCGGACGCCCCGCGGCTCGAGACCACCGAGGTGGGCGGTGGCGCCAGCCAGGCCGTCGTCGTCACCTGGACGGCCGTGCCGCCCAACGGCCCCGGCGACACGCGGTACACCGTCACCCGCAGCGGTCCGGGCGGGTCCGCCGACGTGTGCTCCGCGACGACGGGCACCCGCTGCGACGCCCCGGCGGTCGCGAACGACGGCTCGACGTACGAGTACCGGGTCGTCGCCCAGAACGACTACTTCACCTCGCCGGCCAGCGCGGCCACCCCGCTCCGCGCGGTGGGCACCCCCGGCGACTTCACCGGCGTCTCGGCGGTCGCGACGGGGGAGGACCGCACCGTGCGGCTGCGGTTCACCTCACCGCCGGCCCACGACGACTCCGAGACCATCACCTGCCGCGTCGCCGGCACCTCGTGCGGCTCCTGGCCTGCTCCCGCCGACCCGCGGGCCTTCGACCAGGTGGTCACCGTCCCCGCCAACGGCTCGGCGTACACGATCACGCTCACCGCGACGAACACGGGCGGGCTGTCGTCCTCGACGCAGGTCTCGACCGACGTCGTCTACGGCCCCCTCGGCACCGTGGCCGTGACGGTCGACTCCACGGTCGGGCCCGTACGTCACGTTCACGGTGGACGTCGACCCCAACGGCCGGCCCGCCGACGTGGTCGTCGACGTCGCCGGCGGCGTCGGTGGACCGTTCACGACCACCGAGACCACCGGCGGCGGCCCCTGGTCGTACCAGAAGACCCTCAAGGTCGGGTACTCGGCCACCCTCGACATCAGCGCCACCGCCACCCGTGCCGGGGTCGGGCAGGTGAGCGACTCGCGGACCGCCTCCACGCGGACCGCGCAGCTCACCCCGAGCGGCGAGCAGCTGCCGGGCGGCGGCGCGACGCTGACCCTCACGGCACGCAACCTCTCGCCGAGCGCGACGATGACGTGCTCGCTCAGCCCGGCCGGCGGCGGGGACGACTCGAGCATCTCGTTCCCCACCGACGGCACCGGCAGCGCGACGTACACCGCGCCCGCGTCCGACTTCACCGCCACCTCCGGTACCCGCTACCGCATCAGCTGCGACGACGGCGTGTCTCCCGAAACGCCGGTGCGGCGCTCGTGGACCGCGCCATGACCCGTGGACGATGGACCCCGACCACCCCTGCGACCCCGACGAGGACACGATGAGCACCGAGACCGTCGCCCACGCCGACGAGATCGCCTGGTTCGGCGAGACCTTCACGACGATCGTCGACGCCGTCGGCGCCGCGCTCGTCGGGAAGGAGCGGGTCGTCCAGCTCGCCGTCACCTGCCTCGCGGCCGGCGGCCACCTGCTCATCGAGGACGTCCCCGGCACGGGCAAGACGAGCCTGGCCCGCTCCCTCGCCGGGCGCCGTCCGGGGCAGCCACCAGCGCATCCAGTTCACCCCCGACCTGCTGCCCTCCGACGTCACCGGGGCCTCGATCTACGACCCGCGCCAGCAGGCCTTCGAGTTCCGCCGCGGCCCGGTCTTCGCGAACATCGTCCTCGCCGACGAGATCAACCGGGCCTCGCCGAAGACCCAGTCGGCGCTCCTCGAGGTCATGGAGGAGGGGCGGGTCACCGTCGACGGCGTCACGCACGTCGTGCCGACGCCGTTCATGGTCATCGCCACCCAGAACCCCATCGAGCAGGCCGGGACCTACCGGCTCCCCGAGGCCCAGCTCGACCGCTTCCTCATGAAGACGGCCATCGGCTACCCCGACGCGGAGGCGACGATCGGGCTGCTGTCCGGGCTCGCCGTGCGCGACCGGGCCGCCGCCGTCGAGAACGTCATCGACGGCGAGCAGGTCCTCCGGCTGCGTGAGGTCGCCCGCGCGGTGCACGTCTCGCGCCCGCTCCTGGAGTTCGCCCAGACCCTCGCCGAGCGCTCCCGCGACCACCACCACGTCCGGCTCGGCGTCTCGGTCCGCGGCCTGCCTCGGCTACGTGCACGCGGCCAAGGCGTGGGCCGCCGGCCAGGGCCGCAACTACGTCGTGCCCGACGACCTCAAGGAGCTCGCCGTCCCCGTCATGCAGCACCGCATGCTCCTCGACGCCGACGCGCAGTTCGACGGCGTCACCGTGCCCGACGTCATCGACGAGCTCTTCGACGCCGTCCCCCTGCCCGTCCCCGACCGCCACTAGCACCCCGACCATGCCCGCCCTCCGCCCCCTCCTCGCCCTCGCCCGGGAGCGCTCCGTCGTCACCCGGACCGGGTGGGGCGCGGCCGTCGTGGGCGCGCTCGCCCTCGCCGCGGGGTGGGTCCTGTCGTGGGACGAGGCGCGGATCATCGGGTTCGCCCTCCTCGTGCTCCTCGTCCTGTCGGTGCTCATGGCCCTCGGCGGCTCGCGGGTCGACCTCGACCTCGCCGTGCACCCGGTGCGCGTGCGCCCCGGGGCCACGGCCGACGGCTCGCTGCTCGTCACCAACGGTCGCAGCCGCCGGGTGACCGCGGCCGACCTCGAGGTGCCGGTCGGGTCGCGGGTCGAGGCCTTCCGGATGCCCTCGCTCGGCCCCGGGGTGCGCGTCGACTACTCCTTCCCGATCCGACCACGCGGCGCGGGGTCGTGCTCATCGGGCCGGTCACCACCGTGCTCGGCGACCCGTTCGGCCTGGCCCGCCGCACCCTCAACGCCTCCCGCACCATCGAGCTCTTCGTGCACCCCCAGGTCGTGCCCCTGCCCTCGCTCGACGCCGGGCTCGTGCGCGACCTCGAAGGGCGCCCGACGAACGACCCGTCGGTGTCGGACCTCGACTTCCACACCCTGCGCGAGTACGTGCCCGGCGACGACCGCCGGCACATCCACTGGCAGTCCTCGGCGCGGATGTCGACGGCGGCGGGCACGACGACGCTGATGATGAAGGGCTACACCGACACCCGTCGCTCGCACCTGGGCGTGCTCTTCGACGCCCGCGAGGGGGCCTACGGCGACGACGACGACTTCGAGACCGCCGTCACCGCCGCGGCCTCGGTCGCGGTGCGTGCCCTGCGCGACGACATCGACGTCACCGTGGTGGCCGGAGCGCACGCCGTCGACCGCGCCGGGGTGGCCCGCACCTCGACGGCTTCGCCCGGGTCGAGCCCGACCCCACCGACCTGCCGGCGCTCGCGGCGCGGCTCCTCGGTCTGGCGCCGGGCACGAGCATCGCCGTCATCGTCACCGGTGTCGACACGCCCGTCTCGGAGGTCCAGCGGGCGGCCAACCACCTCGGACCGCTCGTGCGCCTGCACGTCGTCCGGGTGGCGCCGGGTGAGCGGAGCACCACCTCGACGGCGATGGGCATCTCCTTCCTCACCGTCGGCTGCGCTCTCCGACCTCTCCCGACTCGTCCGGGTGGTGGGCGCCGCATGAGCGAGACCACGCGCCGCCGCCTCCGCCGCCGGCCCAGCCCCCTCGACGTCGCGGTCGACGTCGGGGCGGTGCTCGTCCTCGTCGGCACGGCGCTCAGCGGGTTCGTCGGCACCTTCGTCGGGCCGTGGTGGGTCGTCGGCTCCGCGGTGGGCCTCGTCGCCGGGGCGGCCGTCGCCCTGCTGCTCGGCCGGGTGCGCGCCCCGTGGTGGGCCGCGGTCCCCGCCCTGCTCGTCGTCGTGCTCGTCCTCGGCCCGCCGCTGACGCTGCGGGGGACGACGGCAGGCCCGTGGCCGTCGCCCGCGGCGTGGGCCGCCCTCGCCGAGGTCGCGACGTCCGGCTGGCGCCGCCTGCTGACGACCCTGCCCCCGGTCGACGGCGCCGGCCCGCTCGCCCTGCTGCCCTTCCTGCTCGCGCTCGTCGGCGCCTGCGTCGGCGTCCTCGTGGCACGGCGCACCCCGACCGCCAACCTGCCCGTCGTCGTACCGGCGGCCGTCGGGGCGGCCGTCGTCGCCCTCGGGGTCACCTCGCCCGGTGGGGTCGTCGCCCGCGGCGTGGTCCTGTTCGTCGTCGGGCTCGTCTGGGGGGCCAGCCGGTCTCGGCGCGCGGTCGTCGTCCACAGCGCGCACGCCGTCGAGCGGGTCGCGACGGCCGGGCTGCTGCTCGGGCTCGTCGGGGTCATCGTGCTCGGGGCCTTCCCGTGGGTCGGCACGAGCCAGCGACAGGTGCTCCGCGAGCACGTCACCCCGCCCTTCTCGGCCACCGACCGGCCGAGCCCCCTCGCGGCGTTCCGGGCCTTCCGTCCGGCGGGCGAGGCCCTCGCCGACAAGGAGCTCCTGCGGGTCACCGGCCTCCCGGCGGGCACGCTGGTGCGGCTGGCCACCGTCGACGCGTACTCGGGCACCGTCTGGGCGGCCGGCGACCCGGGGGCGGCCTCGTCGGGCACGGGCGGCTTCCTGCGGGTCGGTGCCAGGATCCCGCGGCCCGACGGCGGGGTGGCCGCCACCGCCCGGGTCACCATCGGCGCCGACTGGGCCCGGCGACG
>CAVVYI010000008.1:0-14701 GCA_963752445.1 uncultured Actinomycetota bacterium
GACGGGTGGTGACGCCCCTCCCCCGGGTTCTCTCCCGACCGTGGGTCAGAACCGGCGTCGGCGCGGCGGTCGTCACCCGCGGTCGCGGTGGGGCCGGGGGTCCCGGGGACGGCGGGGGTGAAGACCCACCGCTTCTGGAGCAGGTAGCTGACGACGAACAGCCCGGTGTCGACGGTGAGCTTGGCCCGCACGACGTGACCGGACCACGCCGTCGACAGCCCGGTCGTCAGCAGCGCCGAGGCGGCGAGGACGGCGACCGCGAGGGCGACGTACCTCGGGAGGGACTGGTGCACCGGCCGGCGGACGTCGAAGACGAGCTGCCGGTTCGTCGCGTAGTTGACCAGCGCCGAGAGGACCCGGGCGGACACCGTCGCGACGCCCACCGCGCGCAGGGTCGAGCGGCCGTCGAAGATGCCGTCGATGAGGGCCGTGAAGGCCAGGACGTCGACGACCGCCCCGAGCAGCGACGCGGCGAGGAAGCGGACGAACTGGCGGACGATCCCCCGGTAGATGAGCACCGAGTCGCGGACCGGGCGGAAGTGCGACTGGCTGTTGGCCGCGTCGTGGTACACGGTCTCGATCGGCACCTGCTGCAGGGGCACGTGGTAGGTGAGCAGGTGCGAGAGGGCGTTCATCTCGTACTCGAAGCGCGACCCCCGGACCTCGAGGCAGGTCTGCAGGAGGCCGCGAGAGAAGCCCCGCAGGCCGGTCTGGGTGTCGGGGATGCTCTGGCCGTAGAGGAGGCCGACGATCCCGGTCGTCAGGCGGTTGCCGAGCCGGCTGCGGGTGGGCAGGTCGGGCAGCGTGAAGTCGCGGACCCCGAGGACGCAGACGTCCGGGTCGCGCTCGACGAGGTGACCGGCGAGGGCGGTCGCGACCCGCAGGATGTCGGCCGGCAGGTGCTGGCCGTCGGCGTCCGCCGTGACCACCCCCCGCACGTCGTCGCGCTCGAGGCAGTGGCGGAAGAGGGTCTTCAGCGCCTCGCCCTTGCCGCGGTTCTCGGGGTGGCGCAACAGGGTGCACCCCGGCTCGGCCTCGACGGCGGCGAAGTGCTCCGCGTACGCGGCGCCGGACCCGTCGTCGACGACGACGACCTGGTCGATGCCGAGCGCGCGGACCGCCCGCACCGTCTCGAGGAGGGAGGGGCCCGGGTGGTAGGACGGGATCCCCACGACGATCCCGGCGAGCCCGCCGGCCGGGGGCCGCTCGCGCGCCGGGGGCGTGGTCATCGCCCCACCATGACCGGCGGGTCGTGCGGGGCGGGGCGGCCGAGCTCGGCGAGCATCTCGACCGCGCGCGGGTTGGGCTCGAGGATGACGACGGCGTCGCAGGGTTCGAGGAGGTTCTGCGAGGTCTCGGGCGTCACGACCTTCTCCTGGACGTCGGGGGTGAGCAGCAGGTAGCGGACGAGGAACCGCTGGTAGCTCGCGTCGCGGGCGCTCACGACGACGCACACGCGGTCGGCGGGGCCCACCTCACGGCCGGCCACCGCCCGGTCGGCGGCGGAGCGCAGGTCGCCGAAGAGCGCGCTGCGGGGGAGGGTCTCCGGGGAGCCGAGCGGGCCGCCGACGGCGACGAGCACCGCCGCCCCCGCGGCCGTGGCGACGATGCGCCCCACCAGCCGGTGGACGGCATCGAGCACGGTGAGCAGGCCGGCGACGGCGAGCAGCACGAGGACGAGGTGGCCGGTGCCGGTGTAGCGCCGGAAGCCCGCGAGGTGCATGGCCTCGGAGGTCGGCATCGAGGAGAGGTAGGTGGCGACGATCCCGGCGGCGTACGCCGCGGTGCCGACGAGGCCCGCGACCGCGGTGGCGAGGGCCACCCACCCGGTGACGTGGCGGCGGCGCCACAGGAGGAGGAGGACCAGGAGGCCGACGGCGAGGCCGAGCCACGCGGCCGTGTCGGTGCGCAGCCCGTCGAGCACGAGCGCGCTGATCTGCCGGCGCACGGCCGGGCTCTTCTCGGCCAGCACCTCCTCCATTCGGGAGGAGTCCAGGCTGTGCGGGGAGCCGGCGACGTGGGGGAAGGTCCGGTCGACGTGGAGGGTCCAGGCCCCGAAGGCGAGCCAGGGCGCGAGGACGACGGCGGCCAACCGCACCGGGGGCACCACCGCGGGGCGCGGGGAGCCGCTCGGGCGGCGCCGGTGCCGCCCGGACGCCACGACGAGGACGACGACGAGGAACTGGGCGACGAGGACGAAGAAGAGCGCGCTGGACTTCACGACCGCGAGGTAGGCGAGCACGACGGCCAGCGGGACGAGGGCCTGGCGCAGCCGGCGGCGGTGCCGGACCGCGATGAGCAGGGCCGCGGCGGCGAGGGTGGCGACGAGGCCGTCGACGAGCAGGGTCGTCGCCTGGTTGGTGTGCGAGAGCACCACCGGGTACGCGGCCACGGCGGCGAGGGCGCCCACCCACCGGTGCCGGCGGGTGAACTGGGCGAGGGCCAGGAGGGTGCTCACGGTGAGGAGGGCCTGGCCGAGCATGGCCTGCCACTCCTCACCGCCGAGCAGCCGGGAGAAGGCGTAGGCGACGCCGGCGCTGCCGAGCGGGTAGCTCGTGAAGGCGATGACGGGGTCGGCCGTCGTCGGGAACGCGTTCTCGCGCAGCATCACCCGGACGACGAGGGCCCAGTGGCTGAAGTTGTCGTAGTGGACGAACTCCAGCCCGTGCAGGTAGACGACGAGCCCGGCAGCGGCGGCACCGAGGACGAGCACGACGGGGTGGCGCAGTGTCGCGAGCGACTCGCGGCGGTGGCGCACCAGCTCGTGGACGAGGGCGAGCACGCCCGCGACGAGGACGGCCCAGGTGGCCGGCTGCAGCACGCGGAGCAGGCCGCCGGTGAAGACGACCAGGCCCAGGCCGCACATGACGACGGCCGGCACGGCCGCGACATCGATGCCGCTGCGGCGACGGGTCCACAGGAGGAGCCCGAGCAGCGCGGCGACGAGCGCGACGGCGTGCAGGCTCTGCGACAACTCCGGGCTCCTCGTCGGCGTCGGTGGTCGGTGTGGTCGGGCTGGGCGGGGCGGTTCGCGGCGGCGAGCCGGCCGCGCGGTGCAGTGTCACCCTCGCACCTGAGAAGTGGCCGCACGTGCCCCCGTGGCCGGCAGCCAGCCTAGGGTGTCGCGGCCGGTCGGAGAGAGCCCGGGCGTGTCGGCGACTCGCCTACGGTGGGGGCATGACGCCCACGGTGCAGGTGCTCCGGCCGCGCGAGGTGCCCCTCGGCGGGCCGCGGGCGATGACGGTGCGCCGCACCCTGCCGTCCCGGGAGCGCTCGTTCGTCGGGGCCTGGTGCTTCGCCGACCACTACGGCCCCGACGACGTCGCGCTCAGTGGGGGGATGGACGTCGCGCCGCACCCGCACTGCGGGCTGGCGACGGTGTCGTGGCTGTTCTCCGGCGAGGTCGAGCACCGCGACTCCCTGGGCACCGTGGCGCGGGTGCGGCCGGGCGAGGTCAACCTCATGACCGCCGGGCGGGGCATCTCGCACTCGGAGGTCTCGACCGAGGGCACCTCGGTGCTCCACGGGGCCCAGCTCTGGGTCGTGCTGCCCGCTGCCGCCGCCGACGTCGAACCGCGCTTCGAGCACCACGTGCCCGAGGCGGTGTCGCCGGCCGCCGGGGTGGAGGCCCGGGTGTTCGTCGGGTCGCTGTGGGGGTCGACCTCGCCGGTGCGGGTGGAGACGGCGCTGCTCGGCGTCGAGGTGGTGCTGGCCGGCGGGGCGTCGGTGGAGGTGCCGGTGCCGGACGGGTTCGAGCTGGGGGTCCTCGTCGACCGGGGCGAGGTCGCGGTGGACGGCACGGCGCTCGAGCCGGCGTCCCTCGCCGTGCTCGAGGCCCGCGCGGTGGGCGGTGGGGTGGCCCTGGCGGCCGGGCCGTCGGGGGCGAGGGTGCTGCTGCTCGGGGGCGAGCCGTTCGGTGAGGAGGTCGTCATGTGGTGGAACTTCGTCGGCCGCTCGCACGACGAGGTGGCCGCGGCGCGCGAGGAGTGGGAGTCCGGGGCCGACGGCGCGCCGGCCGGCGCGTTCGGGCGGGTCGAGGGCTACGACGGTCCGGTGGCGCGCATCCCCGCGCCGGCGCTGCCGGGCGTCCGGCTCCGCCCTCGGAGCAACCGGACCGGTGCTCCCGGTGGTGGGCCGGTGGTCGAGGCCCCGCCGCTGTCGTAGCGCCTGGGCCGTTCGCCTCTGGTCGAACCTGCGGGCTCTGGTCGGGCTCGCGGGCTCTGGTCCGATGTCCCGGGTGGCGGCGACGTCTCACCCTGACTCGGCGGATCGGACCAGAGCCGGCAGATGACCCCCGTCTCCGCCCGGCTCACGCCCCGGAGCAGCCGGCCACGTGCTCCGGATGCTGGGCCGGGCGCGGGGAGCAGGTGCCGCTTTGGCCGATCGGGGGTGCATCGGGCACACTGGGACGGCTCTTCGAGCACCACGCGCAAGTGGCGGAACGGCAGACGCGCTGGCTTCAGGTGCCAGTGTCCGAAAGGGCGTGGGGGTTCAAATCCCCCCTTGCGCACCGAACGGGAGAGGGAGCGGGCGACGGCCCGCTCCCTCTCACTCGTTCTCCCTCCGAACCGGGCCGCGCCCGGACCGCTGCCGAGCCGGCCCCAGGGTCCCGATCCGCGCCGGCCCCAGGGTCCCGATCCGCGCCGGTCGGTCAGGCGGCCACCGGTGCGGTCGGCGCCGGCTCCATCCCGGGGTCGCCGGCGGCGGCCAGGGCCCGGTGCCGCTCGTAGGCCCACCCCGGTCCGCGCAGCAGGAAGCTCCACCGGTCGCGCCAGCTCGCGGAGCCGGCCACGTCGCGGGCGATGTCGCGCCACTCGTGCGTCGCGATGACGGCCGGGTTGAACGTCCCGATGTTCTTCGTCAGCCCGTAGACCACCGGCTCGCCCTCCTCCTCGAACGTGCCGAAGAGCCTGTCCCACACGATGAGGATGCTGCCGTGGTTGCGGTCGAGGTAGCGCGAGTTCGACCCGTGGTGCACGCGGTGGTGCGAGGGCGTGTTGAGCACCTTCTCGAGCCAGCCGATCGAGCGGACCGCCTCGGTGTGGATCCAGAACTGGTAGATGAGGTTGAGGGCGCGGGCGTTCTCGATGACGCTCGGGCGCACCCCGGCCAGGGCGAGCAGCCCGTACGGCACGCTCATCGTCAGCCCCTCGGCGACGGGCTGGCGCAGCGCCGTGGAGAGGTTGTAGCGCTCGCTGCTGTGGTGGACCACGTGCATCGCCCACAGCCAGCGGCTCTCGTGGTTGAACCGGTGGTTCCAGTAGTAGATGGCGTCCCAGCCGAGGAGGGCGACGGCGTTGGCGAGCAGGCCGGTGCCGAGGTCGCGACGGGTCAGCGCGAAGAGGCGCGTGCCGCTGGTCTGCGCCGACCACGTCGTGGCGACGGTCAGGGCGGTCGAGGCGACGGCCGCCACGGCGACCCCACCGGTGACTCGGCGCAGGGTCGGCGTGCCGTCGAGGACGCCGGGGGCGAGGGTCGCCGGTGCGGACCCGTCGCGCCGCACCGGCCGTGCGGCCTCGGGGATCGACCCCGCCTCGGGCAGGCCACCCTCGGCCCGGTGCCGGCGGACGACGTCGAGGACCGTGGTCGTCGCGCTCGCGGCCACCGCCGTGCCCATGAGCCAGCGCGCCCACCGACCCCGGCCGGGCGTCACCGGGTCGAGGAGCCGCTGCGCGACGAAGGGCGCGACGAGGCTCCCGACGCCCATGGTCAGGCTGGCGACGGTGTCGGAGAGCTCGTAGTCGCCGGCGCGGGTCGTGCCCGGTGCCGCGGGGTGCCGCTTCTGCCACCAGTACTCGGCGGCCATCGCCCCGACGAAGGCCGGGATGGCGAGCACGGTGAGGTCGGGGCGCTTCATCCCTCCAGCCTACCCATCGGTAACCGGAGGGGGCACCCGTGCCCCGGAGGCCGTGGCGGGGCTTTCGCGCTCACGGAGGGGCGGTCACGTGGGCCGGGGGCCTCGGACTCAGCGGGCGGCGTCGACGACGGCCAGCACGGCCTCCCCGTCCGCGGTGTCGAGCTCGAAGAAGCCGAACCGGAGCCGGGAGGTGGGGAGGTGGTCACGGACCGCGGCGAGGGGCACGGGTGGTTCGACCTCGCGCAGGGCGGCGTGCCTCCGGAACCCACCGGGGATGACGGTGCTCGGCTCGGGCTCGTCGCTCGTGACCTCCCCGACGACGGTGACCGCGCGCAGCGGTTCGCCGTCCGGGTGGCGCGTGGACGGGGAGTAGACGAACACGACGTCGCCGCGGGCCATCCGAGCCACCGGAGCCCGCTTGCCGTGGTTGGCCATGACGAAGCCGCCGTCGAGGCCGCGCCGGGCGTGGTCGCGGGAGGCCACGACGACCCAGTACCGCCGCTCGCTCATGCCCCGACGGTAGGGACGGGGTCCGACAGGGGGGCCTCGCCGGCGGCGTCGCGGCCGACGACGCCGCCCCCGGCCGGGGTCCTCGGCATCCACAGGAGCGGGTCGGCGATCGCCAGCACGGCCCAGGCGCCTCCCGCCCACGCGACGACCTCGGGGTGGGCGAACCACCAGTGGGCCAGGCCGTCGGTGCTGCTGAGCCGGGTGGCGTAGTCGGCGACGAAGGGCTGCCAGAACACGGCGGCCGTGACGAGGGTGCGCACCGGCAGCCACGAGCGGCGGGTGGCGAGGTCGGCGACGAGGGCGACGAGCACCGCCGCGGCCGCGTAGTAGGCGAGGTGCTGGGGGTCGAGGAGGAAGCGCAGGGCCAGGCCGGCGAGCAGCGCTCCGGCCCACCGGCCGCGGAGCACGGCGACCAGGGCCAGCAGCGTGCCTCCGCCGAGCTGCACCGGCCGCACCCACGCAGGCACGACGCCGGCGTCGTGGGCGCCGAGCCACCACAGGACGGAGGTGTCGGAGACCCGCACCGGGGGCGCGAGGGCCCCCGCGGTGCCACCGGCGCCGAGCACGAACGGGAGCCAGGCGGCGGCGACGACCACGGCGGCGAGCCCGACCGCCGTCCACCGCCCGCGCCGGAGGACGAGGAGGAGCGGGAGCGCGACGACGGCCCACGGCTTGGCGGCGACGGCCAGGGCGAGCGCGAGGGCGGTGACGGCGGCCGCCGCCCGCCCGCTGCCGGCCCGCCCGCCGCCCGGCCCGTGCGAGGACGGCGACGCCGACGGCGAGCAGGGTGAGCGCGAGGACGTCGTCCGGGTGGGTCCAGCGGACGGCGAGCACGGCCCACGCCGGCGCCAGCAGCACCCAGCCGACGGCGAGGCCGGCGAGCCGTCGCCGGCTCGGCGCCGGTCCGACCAGCCGCAGCAGGGCCCAGCCCACGACGCCGAGGCAGGCCGTCGAGAGCACCTGGACGAGGCCGAGGGCGTGCTCGCCGGCGACCGCGCGGGCACCCCGCACGGCGAGCAGGCTCAACGGGCCGACCTGGAGCTCGGGGTGCCGCGCGAAGACGTCGAGACCCTCGCTCGAGAGCCGGGCGGCGCCGTCGCTGAACCAGTGCCAGGAGATGCCGCTCGGTGAGGCCACCGCCCACGCGCACCACACGGCCCACGCGGCGGCCAGCAGCACGCCGACCGCGCCGGCGAGTGCCCCGCCACGGCCGTGCGCGGCGGGCCCGGGGCTCTCACCGGGGGACTCGACGTCCATGCCCGGAGGCTAGCCCTGCCGGCCGGGCAGCCGCCCGGGCAGCCGCCCGGGCAGCCGCCCGGGACGGCCACTGGTCGCCGGCGGTCGGTGCCGCGAGGGAGACTGGCGGGGTGCGTGCCCGGCCGGTGATCCTCCACCTCGACCTGGACGCGTTCTTCACCGCCGTCGAGCAGCTCCACAAGCCGTCGCTGCGGGGCAAGCCGGTCGTCGTCGGCGGGGTGGGGGGTCGCGGCGTGGTGTCCACGGCGTCGTACGAGGCCCGGGTCTTCGGGGTGCACTCGGCGATGCCGACGGCCGAGGCCCGCCGGCGCTGCCCGCACGCGGCCTACCTCGCACCCCGCTTCGAGGCCTACCGCGACTGCTCGGTCCGCGTCATGGAGCTCGCCCGCGCGCTCACCCCCCTCATCGAACAGGTCTCGATCGACGAGGCCTACCTCGACCTCGCGCCCACCCACCCCGACGCCGACGTCGCCGTGGTGACGACCGTGGCCGAGGAGCTGCGGGCCGCCATCGAGGCCGCCACCGGCCTCACCGCGTCGGTCGGCGCGGGCACGAGCAAGCTCGTCGCGAAGATCCACTCCGACCTCGCCAAGCCCGACGGCCTCCTCGTCGTGCCGCCCGGGGAGGAGGCCGAGCGGCTGGCGCCGATGTCGGTGCGGGCCGTGCCCGGCGTGGGGCCGGCCACGGCGGCCCGGCTCGCGGCGCACGGCGTCTCGACGGTCGGCCGGCTCGCCGCGCTCGAGCTCGACGAGGCCGTCGCCCTCCTCGGCAAGGCGCACGGCACGCAGCTGCACGCCTTCGCGCGGGGCGTCGACGACCGCGAGGTGGTCACCGAGCGGGCGGCGAAGTCGGTGTCGGCCGAGACGACGTTCGACGTCGACGTCACCGACCGGGTGCGGCTCGGCGAGCACGTGCGACGGCTCACGGCGCGGGTCGGCGAACGGCTGCGGGCCGACGGGCTGTCCGGCCGCACGGTGGTGCTCAAGGTGCGGCGGCACGACTTCAGCACCCAGACCCGCTCGACGACCCTCGACCAGCCCACGGACGCCGACGCCGTCGTCGTCCGGCACGCCGAGCGCCTCCTCGCGGGGCTCGACGTCGCCGACGGACTCCGGCTCATCGGGGTCGGCGTCTCGGGGCTCTCCCTCTACACCCAGCCCGACCTGCTCGACGGGCTGCTCGACGAGGTGGCGCCCCCGGTGCGGCGGGGAGCTCCCACCGAGGACGAGGAGTTCGTCCGGCCCGACGCCGGTGGCGAGGTCGTCGACGACCCGGTGGAGCGGGCCCCGGCGCCGTCGCCGAGCGCCCCGGCCCGTCCGGTGTGGCGGCCCGGCCAGGACGTCGAGCACGCCGAGCACGGGCCGGGCTGGGTGCAGGGCAGCGGCGTGGGCCGGGTGACGGTGCGGTTCGAGGGTCCCCACACCGGGGTCGGCCGGATCCGCACCTTCGCCGCCGACGACCCCGCCCTCGCTCCCGCCGACCCGCCGCGCTGGGACCCGGAGGCCGACGACTGAGCGCGCCGGTCGGCCGCTCACGTGGTCAGTCGTCCGGGCCGGTCAGCCGCCCACCCCGGACCAGCGGGCGAGGTCCCCCGTCGCCCGGAGTGCGTCGAGCACCGCCGTCGCCATGAGCCGGTAACCGGCCGCGTTGGGGTGGTCGCCGTCCGGGAGCAGGTCGGCCGTCGGGTCGCGGGTGCCCGACGCGCCGAGGAAGGGGGTGAGGACGTCGACGTACAGGGCACCACTGTCGGTGGCGACCTCGCGGACGACGGTGTTGAGACGGGCCGTGAGGGCCGCGCTGTTGCGCACGTACGCCGGTCCGAGGGACCGCCCGACCGCGCCGTCGGGGCCGACGTTCCAGTAGCCCAGCAGCGCGATCGTCGGGTCCGGGGTCGGGTCGAGGCGGCGCACCTGGGCCACCACCCGGCCGAGCGTGCTCCGGACGTCGGCCAGCGTGTCGGCGAAGCAGGCGGTGGCACCGGTCGGGGCGCACGTGGCGTCGGACAGTCGCGACAGGTCGAGGTCGTTGGCGCCGATCTCGACGACGACGAGGTCGGCGCCCCGGGCGACGTCGTCGTGCGAGCGGCCCTGCGTGAGGTCGTCGAGGACGTCGTGCGAGGTGCGCCCGCTCACGGCGTCGTTGGCCAGGCTCACCGCGCGGCCGGTCGTGCGGCTCAGGGCGGTGGCCAGCTGCTCGAGGTCGCCGGCGCAGCCGCAGGCGTCGGCCGACGGCACCGAGTCACCGACGCCGACGACCCGCAAGGGGGGACCGGGCGGACGGCTCGACGACGCCGAACCGCTCGATGACGGGCCGGTCGGGGACGGTCCGACGGTGCGGGGCACCGAGGACGTGGGGCCGGTGGAGCCTGCCCGGGCGGGTGCGGCGTGGAACGGCCCCCACCACCACCCGGCCGCGACGAGCAGGGTCACGGCGAGGGCACCGCCGAGGAGGACGACCGCGCGCCGCCGCCCCGCGGCACGGGACGGTCGAGCCCGCTCAGCCACGGAAGCCCGGCATCGTCTGCGCGAGCCAGCGGAGCGCGCCGGGGATGTACGGGGTGTAGACGCTCTCGCGGTGGCCGCCGTGCTTGGCGATGACGGCCGTGATCGACAGGGGCGCTCGCGCGGCCTCGACGAAGCGCGCCGTGGTCGGGTACGAGAGCGAGTCCTGGCGGGAGGCGAAGGCCCAGATCGCGACGGGCGGCGGCGACCGCCGGGCGATGGCGACGAGGTCGTAGGCCCGCAGCTGGGGGGCGCGCAGGGGGTCGTACCCGGTGCCGAAGTCCGGCTCGAAGTACCCCTCGAAGACGACGGCGGCCCCGTAGACGGACGGGTGCCGCACGGTCACCGACGCCGCGCACCAGCCACCGTAGGAGTAGCCGAGCGTCGCCCACGAGGTCCGGTCGGTGCGCACGTGGAGGTGTTGGGCCACCCAGGCCGGGAGCGTCGACGAGAGCCAGGTGTCGGTCTGGGGGTCGCCGGGCGGGCCGTTGACGCACTCGGTGTCGAGCGTCCTCGGGTCGTCGATCTGCGGGACGACGACGACCGTCGCGGCGAGGGCGTGGGCCGCGGTGAGCGAGTCGATGTCGGGGATGAAGGCCTGGCTGACGACACTCATCGGGGTGCCCGGGTAGCCGTGCAGCGCGACGACGACCGGATAGGCGCGGGTCGCGTGCGGGTCGTAGCCGACGGGGAGGGAGACGAGCACCTGGAGGGTGCGCCCCGGGCGGCCCGGGTCGGGGACCTGGTAGTGCTGGAGCCGCAGGCCGGGCTGGGGGAGCGCGTAGTCGCGGGGTCCTGTCAGCCCGGCGAGCGACGGCCCGGCCACGGCCGCCGTGACGCCGGCGCTCGCGCTACCGCCGTGGTGGACCCCGACCTGCTGCCCGCCGGAGCCGAACAGGTCGGTCCAGTCCGTGTAGAAGACGTACTGGTCGTTGAGCACGGCGAGCACGGCGAGCACGACGACCCCGTTGAGGGCGGCCACCGTGCCCGCGCGGGCCAGCAGGCGAAGCCACCGTCGCTCGGGGCGGGGGCGACCGAGGACGATGAGGACGAAGAGCGCCACGGCGACGACGGCGAGCGCCCACACGAGCGCAGGACCGGTGAGCGATGTCATCGGGAGACCCCCTCCAGCGGGCGGACGAAGGGGAAGCCGAGGACGGCCCGGATCGGGGAGTTGGTGAGCACCATGACCAGCCGGTCGACGCCCATCCCGAGGCCCCCGGTGGGTGGCATCCCCAGCTCGAGCGCCCGCAGGAAGTCCTCGTCGACCTCCATCGCCTCGGGGTCGCCGGCGGCCGCCCGGACCGACTGCTCGACGAGCCGGGAGCGTTGCTCGAGGGGGTCGGTGAGCTCGGTGTACGCGGTGGCCAGCTCGGTGCCGGCGGCGACGAGGTCCCACCGCTCGGCGAGGCCCGGGCGGCTGCGGTGCGGACGGGTGAGCGGCGAGGTCTCGGCCGGGAAGTCGACGTAGAAGGTCGGGGCGGTCGTGGCGGGCTCGACGAGGGCGGAGTACAGCTCCTCGAGGACACCGCCGGGGCCGCACTCCCTGCCGACCTCCACCCCGTGCTGGCGGGCCAGGGCCCGGAGGTCGTCGACGTCGGTGTCGAGCCCGACCGCTCGGCCCACCGCCGCCGAGACCGCCTCGAGGACGTCGACGACGGGCCACGGCCCGCTGATGTCGATCAGCTCGACGCCGTCGAGCCCCGCCCGCACCTGCTCGGGGGTGCGAGGCACCGGGACGACCTCGCGGCCGTGGACGGCGCGGGCCGCCGCCCGGACGAGGTCCTGTGCGAGGTGGCGCATCGTCGTGTAGTCGCCGCCCGGTTCGTAGACCTCGAGGGCGCTGAACTCCGGGTTGTGGGTGGCGTCGGCGCCCTCGTTGCGGAAGTTGCGGCCGAGCTCGAAGACCGGCCCCATCCCGGCCACGACGAGGCGCTTGAGGTAGAGCTCGGGCGCGATCCGCAGGCTGAGGTCGACCCCGTGGGCGTTGCTGCGCGTGCGGAAGGGCCGCGCCGTGGCCCCCCCGTGCACGGCCTGCAGCACGGGCGTCTCGACCTCGAGGACGCCGCGGTCCTCGAGGGTGTGGCGCACGGCCCGCACGGCCGCCGAGCGCACCCGCAGCAGGTCGGCGCCGCCGGGGTTGACGATGAGGTCGGCCGAGCGGTCGCGGCCCCGCGCGGCGGGGTCGGTGAGCCGCCCGAAGGGCAGCGGGCGCAGGGCCTTGGCGTCGACGCGGCAGGCGTCGGCGAGCAGGCTCGGGGTGCCGGCGCGTGAGGATCCCAGCACCCCGCGTACCCGCACGAGGTCGCCGACGTCCACGACGCGCGCGAGGTGGCGGGTCCGGTCCGCCCCCAGCCGCTGCGCGTCGAGCACGGCCTGGACCGCGTGCCCGTCCTCGGCGAGGTCGACGAACACGGCCGCCCCGTGGTCGCGGACCGCCCGGACGCGGGCGGCGACGACGACCTCGTCCTCGACGAGCCCGGCCTCCGCCACCGGCACCCCCGCGGCGGCGGCCCCGACCGCCCCGGCCTGGCCGCTCCCGCGGACCGCGGCGGCGGCGACGAGCCGGGCGCCCGCCGGTCGGGCCCGCACGCCGAGCCGGTGGGCCACCTCGGCGAGGGTGGTCACCGCGGTGCCGTCCGACACCGGCCAGGGGTCCTCACCGGCGGCTCGCAGGTGCTCGACGACCTCGAGCCGCCGCCGCACCTGGTCGGGCACGCGCCGGGTCGACGTCCCCGGCGCCGGGGGGTGCGCCTCCAGCTCGCGGACGCGGGTGAGGTGCCCGGCGTCGAGGGTGGCGTGCTCGTCCCGGTGCCGCAGGGTGGGCCACGGGAGGAACCCCTCCGCGGCGCCGGCGGCGACGGCCACGTGGGGCAGGGCCACGGCGTCGTCGTAGCAGAGGAAGCGGGGCAGCCACTCGGGGTCGTACTTGACGTTCGAGCGGTAGAGCCGCTCGAGCTGCCAGAAGCGGTCGAAGGCACCGAGCACCCCGGCGTTGAGACGCGTGACGGTGCCGCCCCCGACGCGGGCCGCGCCCTCGAAGACCGACCGGAACATGCAGAAGTTCAGCGAGACCCGTCGCACCCCCAGCCGGGGCGCGGCCCCCATGAGCTCGGCGACCATGAGCTCGGTGACGCCGTGCGGCGCGTCGGGCCGGCGGCGCATCACGTCCAGGCTCACGTCGCCCCAACCCCACGGAACGAGCCCCAGCACCCCGACGAGGCCCCGGGCGTCGTGGGCCGTGACGAGCACGACCCGGGCGTCCGCGGGGTCGCCGCCGCGACCCAGCGCCATGGAGAAGCCCCGGTCGCGGTGGCCGCCGAGCCAGGCCCGGGCCTGCTCGGTGACCTCACGGAGCTCGTCGGGCGGGACCTCGCCCTGGCGGCGGATGCGCACCGTGACCCCGGCCCGCCGAGCCCGGGCGACGGCGTGGCGCACGGGCGCCATCGCGCCGCTCCTCAGCTCGAAGCGCTCGGGGCGAAGCACGGCCTCGTCCCCCATTCCGAGCACCCGCATCCCGGCGGCCGCGTACGCGCGGGCCCCGGCCTCGCTCGCCGAGACCACCGCCGGCTGCCAGCCGTACACGCGGGCCTCGGAGCGCCATGCGGCGATCGCCGCCGGCCAGGCGTCCGGGCTGCCGACCGGGTCGGCCGAGGCGAGGGACACCCCACCCACGACGCGGTAGGTCACCGCGGCCCGACCGTCGGGCGAGAAGACCGACGCCTTGTCGCGGCGGGTGGCGAAGTACCCCAGCGAGTCCCGGCGCCCGTGGCGGGCGAGCAGGCCTCTCAGGGCGACCTCGCGGTCGGCCGACCACCGGTTGACCGGCCGGGCCGAGCCGAGGAACAGCACCGTCGAGACGAGGACCGTCCCGGCCGCGAGGACCTCCGTGACGAGCAGGACGGACGGGGCCACCCCGGCCGCCCCGCGGTGCCTGGCCCCGCCGAGGGTGGCCGTGACGACGTCGACGAGGTCGTCGAGCTGCGACCCGGAGGCGCCTCGCCCACCGAGGAGGAGCCACGCCGTGCCGACCGTCAGGGCGGTCCCGGAGACGGCGGCCAGCCCGGCGAGGGTCCACGAGCCGCGGTCGAGCCGACCCGGGAACGCATCGCGGGCCCGGTGCAGGAGGACGATCCCGACGACCCCGACCACGATGCCCGCCACGTCGATGGCCCGCCCGAACCCGCCGTGCGTCCGCCACAGCACCGCGACACCGGCGCTGCGTGCGGGCACGAGGGCCAGCAGGCCCAGGTAGATGCCGACGGCCTGGAACGCCATGACGAGCCAGAGCCCGATCCGCTTGCGGCCCAGCAGGGCCCGGGTGACGAGGGCCAGGACGACGACCGAGAGGAAGGTGGGCGCGACGGGGACGTTGAGCAGGCCGAAGAAGAGCTCGGGCAGGGTCGGCCCGCGGTGCCGGCCGACGAGGAGAAGGCCCGCAGCACTCACGGTGGCCAGGGCGTAGGTCGCCGTCAGGACGCGGGCGCGACCGAGGGTCGGGGCGGGCTGCCGTGACGGGGGCACGACTCGCACCATCGACCCGTCGGTGGGGAACGCGCTGGACGAAGACTGGACG
>CAVVYI010000009.1:0-12385 GCA_963752445.1 uncultured Actinomycetota bacterium
CGGGCTGTGGAGGTCGGACGGGGGCACGGGTGCGACGGCGCGGCCGGTCAGCCGTGGCGCTCGACGTGTTCGGCGAACAGCGCGGGCCAGCGGACGACGTCGGCCGGCGTGCGGGCCACGACGAGACGGCTGTCGGGCAGCAGCTCGTCGAGGCGCTCGGCCGTGCTCAGGGGGTGGGTGGGGTCGTCGGTCCAGGCGAGGATGAGCGTGGGGACGTCGATGGTCGAGACCGCCTCCGGCGCAGGGAAGTCGGTGCCTGCCGCGCCGCGCAGGACCGTGGGCAGGAGGTCCTCCGCGACGGAGGGGTGCGTGAGCGGCGCGTCGGCCAGGGCCGGGGGCGCCGAACCGGCCTCCGCGACCAGCGCCGCCAGCCCCTCCCGCTCGACGAGGTCGGCGTTGGCCCGGTAGGTGGAGGCCTGCGCGCGGCGGGTCGCCCAGGCGGTGGGCGGCACGACGAGGGTGAGGCTCGCGAAGTGCCCCGGCGCCCGGACGGCGGCGTGCAGGAGGGTGCCCGTGCCCATCGAGGGCCCGACCCCGTGCGCCTTCTCGCGCGGGCCCACGTGGTCGAGGAGGGCCAGGAGGTCGTCGGCCAGCCGGTGCCAGGCGTAGCCGGAGGGGTGGTGCGCCCCGGTGGAGCGCCCGTGGCCGCGGGCGTCGTAGCGCAGCAGCCGGTGACGGGTCAGCGCGCGTCCGAGGTCGAGACCCAGCCGCCGGTCGCGCTCTCGGCACGAGGTCAGCCCGTGCAGCTGGACGACCAGCGGCCCGCGCCCGCGCACCTCGTAGTCGAGGGTCGCACCGGGGATGTCGAGCGAGGGCACGCGGCCTCCAGGGAAAACCGTCGTCGGGGATGGCCCTAGAGTACGGCGGCATGCGGCTGACCAACGTCGCGCAGATGGCCCTTCCCACCGGGCGCGTGCGCAGCCTCGAGGTGCCGGCGGTCGGCGGTCCGGGCCGTCCCCTGCCGGTGTCGTTCGACCAGGGCCGGCACGTCGGTGAGGGTGACCGGCCGGGGTCGTGGATGGCCGTCGCCGTGCGGCTTCCCGACGCGGCCGGCGACGAGCTGCTCGCTGCGGCGTGGTCGGCGGTGGTCGCTCGCCACGGGACGCTGCGGACGGCGTTCTCGCGCAACGAGACCGGCGAGGTGGTGCTGCACTCGGTCGAGCTCGGGCCGGGCCGGTGGCTCGACCACCCCTCCGACGGGCGCGAGACCCGGGACCTGCTGCGCGAGGTCCTCGACTCGACCTGTCGTTCGTACTCGGTTCCGTCACACCGGCTCTGCCTGGTCGAGCCGGACGAGGGCGGGCCCGACCCGCGTCCGGCCCTCGTCATCGCCTCGGACCACGCCCACGTCGACATGTGGAGCCTCGTCGTGCTCGTCCGCGACCTGCTCACCGCCCTCGACGACCTCCGCGTGGGCCGGCCGGCCGGTGCCGGGCTTCCCCCCGCGCCGTCGTTCGCCGAGCACACGGCCGCGCTCGAGGGGCGCCCGTCCGCACCGGGCCCGGTCCGGCGGCGGTGGGCCGACGTCCTCGAGGCCGAGGGTGGGGTCATGCCGCTCTTCCCCCTGCCGCTCGGCGACGTGACGCAGCCGCGGCCGGAGGTGGTGGAGGTGCGCGACGTGCTCGGTGCCGAAGCCGTCGAGCGCCTCGCCGAGCGGGCCCGGGAGGGCGGCGTGCGGATGATCGCCCTCGCGACGTCGGTGCTCACCGCCGTGACGCGGGAGGTCGCGGACCGTCCGCTGCGGGCGGTCTTCCCCGTCCACAGCCGGTACGAGGACCGGTGGCACGACGCCTGCGGCTGGTTCATCACCAACGCGGTGCTCGAGTCGTTCGACGCCGACCCCGTGGCCTGCGGGGCTGCGGTCCGCGAGGCGCTGGCCCTCGGGTCGTGGCCGCTCGCCCCGATCCTCGCGCCGTGGGGCGGGATGCCGCAGGCTCCGGGGATGTTCGCCGTGTCGTGGCTCGACACCCGGCGCCTCCCCGTGCACCTCGACCCCGCGCTCGAGCTGCAGTACGTCTCGGCGCGGATCCGCACCGACGGGGTCATGGTCTGGTTCGTCGTCAACCGCGACGGACTGCACCTGCGGTGCCGCTACCCGGACACGCCCGAGGCCCGGGCCAACGTCGGCCGGTGGCTCGACGGGGTCGAGCGGGGCCTGCGCGACGTCGTCGCCGACGCTTCCTGACCGGTCCGGCCCTCAACCGAGGAGGGCCACCAGCTCCTCGGCGACCACTCCCGGACGGGCGAGGGGGATGCCGTGACCGACCCCATCGAGGGGGACCTCCCGCGTCGTCCCGCCCGCGGCGGCGTAGCGCGCGAGCACCGCGCGCATCTGCGCGACCATCGGCTGCGAGGGCAGCACGTCGGCGCCGGGCCACCCCGGGACGGCGCCCATCGCGCCCAGCGTCGCGAGGTCGAACAGCGAGGTGTCGGAGACGATCTGGTCGGCCGTGCCGTGCACCCACGTGACGGCGGGCTTGGGCTCGAGGTCGACGAGGGCGTCGGCCACCCGGAAGACCGTCGGGGCCATCGTGTTGAGGATCCCCCGTGGCCCGGGCGCGACGGTCGGCCAGTTCTCCGAGGGGGTGGCGTCGCCGGGGTAGAAGTCGTCGCCGGTGCGCGTGGTCAGCAGCTCGTCGACGAGGAAGTCCTCGTCGACGGCGTCGGCGTTGTCCTCGGCCCCGAAGAAGGTGCGCAGGACGAGCCGCGGGCTGCTGCTGGCCTCGCCCTCGGTCGCGTCCTTCTCGGCCAGCCGGCGGACGAACTCGGCGTTGGCCGCGCCCCCACCGGTGCTCGCGCCGTCGGCGAAGGCCAGCCGCCCCTCCTCACCGATCGTGCCGCCGAAGCCGTAGGGCGACAGCGGCGCGACGAGGACCATCCCGGCGAGGTCGCCCGGGTGCTCGACGGCCAGCTGCTGGAGCACCCCACCGCCCATCGACCACCCGGCGGCCACGACGCGGCGCCCGCCGGCCAGGTCGAGGGCCTCGAGGAGGGCGTGCACGTCGTCGGCCATGTCGCCGAGCCCGCGGGTGGCGTCGACCGGCTCCGGGTCGGTGAGCCCGAAGCCGCGCAGGTCGGGCGCGATGACCCGGACGTCGTCGGGCAGCGCCTGCGCGACGTAGGCCCAGAAGCCCCCGGTCGTGAGGTTGCCGTGGACGAGGAGCACCGGCCGGCCGTCGGCGGGGCCGGCGGTCCAGACGTTCTGGGTCAGCCGGGCGGTCTCGACGCGCGAGCAGGAGAAGCCGGAGGGAGCGGACGACGCGGGCATGGTGGGTCCCTTCGGGGAGGCGGGCGTGCGGGCCCTGTCTAGCAGTGCCGGGCACCGGCGTGAAGGGTCCCGCGGACCCGGCAGGCACCCGGGCTGCCGCGTGGGGGCGCGGCGCCCCGCCCACCGCGGGTCAGCCGGCGAGCCGGCGTCCGAGGACGAGGCCACCCGCCGCATCCGTGGCCAGCCGGACGAACCCGAGCCGGTCGTAGAACGCCTGGGCGCCGAGGTTGGTCGCTCCGACGCCGAGGTGGAGCCCGGGCACCCCGGCCGCGGCGAGCTCGGCGAGGACCGCCTCGACCAGCCGGCGCCCCCAGCCCCTGCCCTGGAGCCGGGGCAACAGGTCGACGTGCAGGTGGGCCGGGAAGTCGGTGAGCACCGCCGGGTCGGTGCGCGGCGGGTCGTGGAGACGGCGGACCAGCGCCGCGTCGGCCGGGGTGACTCCGCTGCCGCGCGGGTTCCGCGCGCGCAGCCCCGGCCACCAGGCGGCCTCGGCCCAGTCCTCGAAGGCCGCGGTGTCCGGGACCGCCACGCAGTAGCCGGAGACGGAGGGGGCGACGTCGTCGCCCTCGTCGCCCTCGTCGACGACGAGCGCGACCGCCCCGGGTGCGTGCAGGTACGGCACCGCCCAGACGAGGCCGACGAGGTCGGCGTCGGCGTGCAGGGCCGTGGCGTCGGCCCCGGAGTCCGCGGTGCGCAGGCACACGAGCGTGAGGTCCCCGGCGTCCGCCGTGCTCGCCCGCCGCATCGTCGCCACCGACCCACCGTAGGCGAGCCCGCGCGGCGTGGCGCCCGGTCCGCGCGGCGTAGCGCCCCGGCGGGGGTCTCGCCGGTCCCTCAGGCGGGACCGCGCAGGCGGTCGGTGTGCCGCTCGGTGAGCTCGCGCATCCGCTCCAGGAGCGTCCCCATCGCCGCCAGCTGGTCCATCGGCACACCCTCGAAGAGGCTCTCCCCCTCCTCGACCAGTGGCGCGTACATCGCGTAGGTGCTGCGCGCCCCCTCCTCGGTCATCCGCACGAGCACGCGGCGCCGGTCGTGCTGGTCGCGGACCCGCTCGACGAGGCCCCGGGCCTCGAGCCGGTCGATGAGCGCCGTCGTCGCGGCCGGGCGCAGGCCGGTGGCCAGCGCGAGGGCCCCGGCGGACTTCGCGCCGTCGACGAGCCAGTCGAGGCAGCGCAGGTCGGCCGGGCCGAGGTCGAGGGCCCGACCGACGGCGTCGTCGTAGGCCTGGACGCTGCGCTGGTAGCGCTGCAGGGCCGCCCCCAGCTCGGCGACGGCTTGACCGCGGTCACTCATCGGATCTAGTCTTTCGATTATCGAACTATTTGATCATCGTAGGGAATGGAGCTCGGACATGAGGCTACTCGTCGTCGGAGGGGGCGTGGCCGGGGCCGCCACCGCGTGTGCCGCCCGCAGCGCCGGGCTGGACGCGACCGTGCTCGAGCGCCGCGCGAGCCTCGACCCCGAGGAGGGGTCGTGGATCACGCTCGCCCCCAACGGGCTCGACGTTCTCGACCGGCTCGGCCTGCTCGAGGCCGCGCGGGCGGTCGGCCACCACGGTCACACCAACCGGCTCTTCGCGAGCTCCGGGCGGCTGCTCGGGGAGGTCCCGCTGGGCACGCCGCTCGCCGACGGCACCGTCGCCCTGACGATGAAGCGCTCGGCCCTCGCCGCCCTGCTCGCGGGGGCGGCCCAGCGCGCCGGGGCCGACCTGCGGCTCGGCGCCGCGGTCGCCTCGACCGAGGACCACGGCGCCGACGGGGTGCGGGTGGTGCTCACCGACGGCACGACGGTGACCGGCGACGTCCTCGTCGGCGCCGACGGGGTCTGGTCGCGGGTGCGGCGCACCCTCGACCCCGCCGCCGCCGCCCCCCGCTATGTCGGGATGACCAACTTCGGCGGCATCACCGCGGCCGACCGCTGGTCGGGCGACCTCGCCCCGCAGGCCTGGCACTTCGTCTTCGGCCGGCGCTGCTTCACCGGCGCCTTCCCGCTGGAGGACGGCCGGGTCGTGTGGTTCGTCAACGTCCCGCGCCTGGCCATCGAGCGCAGCGAGCGGGACGGCACCGCCGACGAGCAGTGGCGGTCGTGGCTCGCCGGTCTGGCCGACGCGGACGAAGGGCCCGCCGCGGAGCTCATCGCCGCCGGACGTCTGGAGCTCGCGGGCGACAACACCCACGACCTCGCCCACGTGCCGGTGTGGCGCGGGCCGGCGAGCGTGCTCGTCGGCGACGCCGTCCACGCGCCGTCGCCGAGCTCCGGGCAGGGCGCCGCGCTCGCGCTCGAGGACGCGGCGGTGCTCGTCGCGCGGCTGCGCGCCGACGGGCGCACCGGGCTCGCCGGGTATGAGAGCCGAGCGTCGGCGCCGGGTCGAGCGCGTCGTGCGCTCCGCGGCCCGGACCACGAGCGCGAAGATGCCCGGCCCGGTGGGGCGGCGGGTGCGCGACGGCTTCCTGCGCGGCCTCGCCGCGAGCGGGGTGATGGCCCGGGAGGTGCTCGCCACGACCGCCCACCGGCTCCCGGCCGGGTCGCTCGGCCTCGGCGACACCGGCGACACCGCGAACCCGGCGGCGTCGCGGGCAACATTGGGGGCGCCGACGGCGTCGGCGACACCGGCGGCACGTCCGCGCGCACCGTGACCTGAACGTCGCCGCGGGGGACGCAGGCCCGGTCAGCCGTCGAGGCGCGCCGGGTCGGCCAGCAGCTCGACGAGGACCCGCTGGAGCCGGCCGGCGTGGGCACCGTCGATGATCCGGTGGTCGGCGGTGGCCACGAGCACCGTGGTGGGTCGGACGACGACCTCACCGTCGACGACGACCGCGCGGTCGCGGACCGCCCCGACCGCGAGGTACACGGGGGTGCGGGCGAACGGCGCCGGGGCGAGGAAGGCCTCGTCGAGCCCGAGCGTGCCGACGTTGGAGACGAACGCGGTGCCGAGCGGGCGCCCCGGCTGGCCGAACGCGGGCAGGCCGAGGCCGCCCACGGCCAGGCTCGCGGTCGCCATCACCGGCCGCATCACCCACCAGGGGGCGATCCGCACGAGCGCGCTCGTCCGGCGGTGGTGGCGGTCCTCGTCCCCGCGCAGGGCGAGCGCGGCCCCCTCGACCTGGCGCGCGACCTCGAGGGTCGTCGCGCGGTCGGCGTGCTCGACGCGGACCGGCCCCAGGTCCTCGCCGTTCTCGATGTCGACGGCGAAGGCGACCGTGCAGTCCTCGATGGGCACCACCCGGCCGAAGACCACACGCGCACGGGCCTCGGGCACCGCGCGCAGCGCTCGCCCGAGCGCGGCCCCCACGAGGTGCGTGAGGGTGACGCGGACCCCGGTGGTCTCCCGCAGGTGCTCGACGTGCGCGAGCGCCGGGCCGACGTCGACGACGGTGCGGGCGTGGATGCGTCCCTCCGTGGGGGCGCGCCAGGTGGCGGCGGCGATCGTGCGCCGGACGGGGCGAGGGGTCACCGGCGCGCCCGGTCGGGGGAGGCGGCGGCATGCTGACGGCCGTCCGAACCAGGCTCTCTCCCAGCGGTGCCTGCGCGATCGACGGGCACGCCGGTGAGGGCGAGGCGGACGAGCGCACGCGGGGCGGCAGCCAGGGCGGCGAGGGGCGCGGTGCGACGCGGCAGCCGCACGGTCCGGCGCCCCGCCTCGACCGCGTCGACGACGGAGCGCGCCACCTCCTGCGGGTCGAGGTCGCGCAGCACCCGCAGCCGGGCCGCCCTCGTGAAGGCGCCGCCGGATGCGGGGTCGCGGCGCGCGCGGTCCATCATCGGCGAGGTCACGGGCCCGAGCTCGACGGTGGTCGTGCCGACGCCCGAGCCGCGCAGCTCCAGGGCGAGCGCGGCGGTCGCGTGCGTGAGCCCGGCCTTGGTGGCCCCGTAGACGGCCAGCCCCGGGAAGCTCGCCACACCGGCCAGCGAGGAGACGGCGACGACGTGCCCGCGACCCCGTCCGAGCATCCCCGGCAGGAGGAGCCGGGTGAGGACGAGCGGAGCGGTGAGGTTGAGCGCGACGGTGTGCTCGACGTCGCCGGGGGCGAGCTGGTCGAGCCGGCCGACGGTCTCGACGGCCGCGTTGTGCACGACGACGTCGACGGGGCCGTGCGCCGCCTCGGCCCGCTCGAGCAGGTCAGCGGGAGCGCGGGGGTCGGTGAGGTCGGCCGCGACGGCCACCCCGCCGGTGCGCCGGGCGAGCTCGTCGAGCGGCCGCGGGGTGCGGGCCACGAGGGTGAGCCGGGCACCGCGGGCGGCGAGGACCTCGGCGAGGTGGTGCCCGATGGCGCCGGTCGCGCCCGTCAGCAGGACGTGGCGGTCGTGGAGGCGCATCGGGCCAGTCTGCGTGCTCGGCCCGTGCGGCCCGGCATCGGCGCTGCCCGGTGTCGAAGGTTCCCGTCCCGGCCGGGGAGCGGGGAAGGAGGTGGCAGGTCAGGTGAGGGGGCCGAAGCCGGTGACGGTGAGCGCCGGCTCGCCGGCCTCGTCGGTGGCCGCGAGGTCGAGCTCGGCGGTGATCCGCCAGTCGTGGTCGCCCTCCTCGTCGTCGAGCACCTGGGTGAGCAGCCAGCGGCCCTCCTCCGGCTCCTCGTCGACGACGAAGAGGCCCGGCCCGCGCGCGGCCGGACCGGTCGACACCTCGTGGTACTCGGCGAGGTAGCCCGCCGCGGCGTCCTGCCACTGCTCGGCCGTCAGCCCCCCGTCGAGCGCGGCCAGTGCCTCCCAGCGCCCGAGGGCGACGAGCTCGACCCGCCGGAACATGCTCTGGCGCACCATGACCCGCAGCGCCCGCGGGTTGTCGGTGAGCATCCGGCCCTCGCTCGCCGGACGCACCTCGGCCCCGGGCTCGGCGTCGGGGTGGGTCAGCGACTCCCACTCGTCGAGGAGGCTGGAGTCGGTGTGGCGGACGACCTCGCCCAGCCACTCGACGAGGTCGTCGAGCTCCTCGGTGCGGGCGGAGTCGGGAACCGTGGCGCGCAGGGCGCGGTAGGCGTCGGTGAGGTAGCGCAGGACGACGCCCTCGGCGCGGGCCAGCTTGTGGTGGGCGACGAACTCCCCGAAGGTCATCGCCCGCTCGAACATCTCGCGGACCACGGCCTTGGGCGAGAGGTCGCGCGGGTCGACCCACGGGTGGCGCTGCCGGTAGGTGCGCAGCGACTGCTCGAGCAGGTCGGCGAGGGGCCGGGGCCAGGTGACGTCGTCGAGGGCCTCCATCCGCTCCTCGTACTCCAGCCCGTCGGCCTTCATCGCGGCCACCGCCTCGCCGCGGGCCTCGAACTGCTGGGCCAGGAGCACGGGACGTGGGTCGTCGAGCGTGGCCTCGATGACGCTGACGACGTCGAGCGCGTGGCCGGGGGCTTCGGGGTCGAGCAGCTCGAGGGCGGCGAGGGCGAACGCCGACAACGGCTGGTTGAGGGCGAAGCCCTCGTGGAGGTCGAGGGCGACCTGGAACGGCCCCTCGTCGAAGCGTCGCCCGTCGCGCCGCAGGAACCGCTCGAGCGGGGAGGCCTCGGGCGCCGGGGCCTCTGCGCCGTCCGGTTCGGCACCGTCCGTGTCGGCACCGGCCGGGTCGGCACCCGACCCCGTGGAGGCTCCCTCCTCGGGGTCGGCGGCGTCCGGGGTGAGCCCCGCGGCGGCGAGGGCCTCACCGAGGGCGCCGAACCCCTCCCCGCGCGGGAGGAGCGACGGCGCCTCGCCGGCCCCCTCTTCCGGAGCCGGTGTCGGGCCGGACCCGCGGGGTGCGTCGGCCGTCGCGTCGCCCTGAGCAGCTGCCGTGGAAGGAGCAACGGCGGGAGCCTCGGCGGCCTCCGCCGCATCGGCGGGGTCGGGCTCTGCGGGAAGCCAGTCCGCAAGCGTGGAGCCGTCGTCGGGCTCGACGACCCCGGCCCGCAGCAGCGACCCGAGCACCTGCACGGCCCGCTCGACGAGGGCCTCCTGCCGGTCGGGCGGCTCGTGGTTGCCCAGGAGCAGGGTGTGCAGCGCGTCCTGCTGCCCCTCCCACTGGTCGAGGACGTTGAGGACCATCGCGTGCGTCACGCGCATCCGCGAGGCCAGCGGCTCCGGGTCGGCGTGGACGAGCTTGTCGTACGTCCCCTCGGCGTACGACAGCACGCCCTCGGGCGGCTTCTTGCGGACGATCCGGCGCAGCTTCTTCGGGTCGTCGCCGGCCTTGGCCACCGCCTTGGCGTTCTCGACGACGTGCTCGGGCGCCTCGACGACGACGTAGCCGACGGTGTCGAAGCCGGCCCGGCCGGCGCGGCCCGCGATCTGGTGGAACTCCCGCGCCCGCAGCACCCGCTGGCGGCGGCCGTCGTACTTGGTGAGCGAGGTGAGCAGGACGGTGCGGATCGGCACGTTGATGCCGACGCCGAGCGTGTCGGTGCCGCAGATGACGGCGAGCAGCCCGGCCTGGGCGAGGGTCTCGACGAGCCGACGGTACTTCGGCAGCATCCCGGCGTGGTGCACCCCGATGCCGTGGAGCACGAGCCGGCGCAGCGCCTGCCCGAAGCCCTTCCCGAAGCGGAAGCCGCCCACGGCCTCCTTGATCGCCGCCTTGCGCTCGGCCGAGACGATGTCGACCGACGCGAGCGCCTGGGCCTGCTCGACCGCACCCGCCTGGGTGAACGACACGACGTACACCGGGGCGCGGTCGTCGCGCAGCAGCAGCTCGAGGGTCTCGTGCACCGGGGTCAGCACCCACTCGAACTCCAGCGGCACCGGGCGCTCCGTGCCGGTGACGGCCACGACGTCGCGCTCGGTGCGCCGGTGCAGGTCGCGCTGGAGGGCGGAGGTGTCGCCGAGGGTCGCCGACATGAGGAGCTGCTGGGTGTCGGGGAGGAGCAGCAGCGGCACCTGCCACGCCCAGCCGCGGTCGGGCTCGCCGTAGAAGTGGAACTCGTCCATGACGACGAGGCCGATGTCGGAGGCGTCGCGCTCTCGCAGTGCGTGGTTGGCGAGCACCTCGGCCGTCGCGCAGATGATCGGCGCGCCGGGGTTCACGGCAGCGTCGCCGGTGAGCATGCCCACCTGCTCGGCGCCGAAGGTCTCGACGAGGGCGAAGAACTTCTCGCGACACGAGGGCCTTGATGGGCGCGGTGTACCAGGAGCGCCGACCGGTGGCGAGCGCCTGTGCGTGGGCGGCCACGGCGACGAGCGACTTGCCCGACCCGGTGGGCGTCGCGAGGACGACGTGCGCCCCCTCGGCGAGGGCGAGCACCGCCTCCTCCTGGGCGGGGTAGAGGGCGAACCCGCGCTCACCCGCCCACTCGACGAAGACGTCGAGGGCGGCGTCGGCGCCGATGCCCGGGCTGCCGGCGGCGGTGTCGCCGGTGAGGCGGTCGGTGAGCGTCATCGCCGCCGATTCTCCCTCACTGGGGCCGGGGGCGGGACCGGCGGTGGGCTGGGTGGCGCTGGGCGCTGCCGGGACGGGCCGAGGCGACGGCGCTGGCCGGGGCGGGCCGGGCCGGGGGACGGGGCCGTCGCTGCCCGGTCGGGCCGGGCGCACGAGGGTCGGGCCGGGCGCAGGAGGTGGTGTGTGCAGGGACGTCCATGTGCTCCGGGTGCTGGGCCGGGGGCGGGGTCGTGGCTGCCGGGTCGGGCCGGGCGAAGGAGGGGGGTGTGTGCAGGGACGTCCATGTGCTCCGGATGCTGGGCCGGGGGCGGGGCCGTCGCTGCCGGGTCGGGCCGGGAGCAGCAGGTGGTGTGTGCAGGGACGTCCATGTGCTCCGGATGCTGGGCCAGGAATCGCCGCGGTTGACCCGGACCACTGACCCGGCTCCGGTCGTGGAGCACATGGCCGTGTGCTCCGGATGACGAGCCGGCTGGGGGTGTCAGCTCCTCGCGGTGCGGGGAGGTGTGGCGGCGCTGCTGTTCCGATTCTGGAGCACAGGACCATGTGCTCCAGATGGTGGGGCGCGGGAGGGGCGGCGGGGGCGGCTCACATCTCGGAGCACATGGACGTCGGTGCAGCACCCCATGTCGGCGCCGGCGCTCGCACGCCGGTGGGCCGGGGCGTCGCGGTTGGGCGCCGACGCTCGCACGCCGGTGGGCCGGGGCGTCGCTGTTGGCGCCGGCGCTCCCACGCTCGCACGCCGGTGGGCCGGGGCGTCGCTGCTGGGCGCCGGCGCTCGCGCCCCCTGTGGGCCCGGGCGTCGCGGTTGGGCGCCGACGCTCGCACGCCGGTGGGCCCGGGCGTCGCCGTCGGCCTCGGTAGGCTGAGCCGGGTGGAACTCGCCGACGCACCCGAGCTGCTGGGGATCGCCCGGCCGTGGTGGGTTGCGGGCGCGGTGCTCCTGCTCACCGTCGCCGGGGCCCTCGCCCTGCGCGCCGGCCTCCCGCGGGCCCTCGACCGGGGCGAGCCGGGACGGGTGCTCGGGCGGCAGCTCGGACGCATCCTCAGCGTCGTCGTCGTGGTCGTCGGCTTCGTGTGGGCCCTCGGGGCGCTCGGCATCTCCATCGGACCCCTGCTCGGGGCGCTGGGCCTCACCGGGATCGCCGTCGCCTTCGCGGCGCAGGACATCCTCCAGAACTTCATCGCCGGCATCATCATCCAGGTGCGCCGGCCCTTCCGGGTCGGCGAGCAGGTGACGGTGATGGAGTACGACGGGGTCGTCCGCGACGTCGACATGCGGGCGGTGCGGCTGCTCACCTTCGACGGCCTCGACGTCATCCTCCCCGCGCGCGAGGTGCTCGGCGGGGCCATCGTCAACCACACGCGCACACCGCAGCGGCGCACGACCCTCGAGGTGGGCGTCCGCTACGACACCGACCTCGAGCAGGCCCGGCGGGTGGTGCTCGACGCGACCGGCACCGTCGACGGGGTGCGCCACGACCCAGGGCCGGCGGTGTGGGTCCGCGAGTTCGCCGACAGCGCCATCGTGCTCGACCTCATGTACTGGCACGCCTCCGACATCGCCACCCTGCGGCAGGTGCGCAGTGATGTCGCGGTGGCGGTCAAGCGGGCCCTGGACGACGCCGGGATCGAGATCCCGTTCCCGCAGCGGGTTCTGCACTGGGGCGAGGGCAGCACCCCGGTCGACCGGCGCTGACCCGCGCCCCCGTCCGTCCCGCGTGCCGACGGGATCGCGCGAACAACCCGTCCCGCCGCCACCGCGACCAGGGCCCCGTGCTCAGCGT
>CAVVYI010000010.1:0-15722 GCA_963752445.1 uncultured Actinomycetota bacterium
CCGGCTGTGGAGGTCGGTCGGGTCGACGCGCGCTGTCGGCCGGGGTCGTCAGCCCTCGACGTCGTCGACGGTCACGTCGACCGGCACCCCGCCGTCCGGCAGCGCCGCGACGCCCAGGACCCGCTCGAGGGTCCCCCGCACCGTCTCGCGCACCGCGGCGGCCCGCTCGGCGACCACGGCGCCGTAGGCCACGGTGACGTGCACCGCGACGCCGGCGCAGCGGTCCTCGTCGAGCCTGACGCGGATCTGGGTGGGGGTCACGGCCTCCAGCGCGGCGACGGCCTCGCGCAGCCGGCCGACGAGCACCCACTCCCGGACGACGAGGACGTCCTCCTCGTCCGGGCCCGGCACGGGGTCGTCGGGGTAGCGGGCGTGCACCGGCCGCGACCGACGGGTCGTGGCCCGCACGGTGGAGCGCACCCGCGCGCTGACGTCGATGAACGCCTCGGGGTCCTCCCGGGCCAGCAGGCGGGCCGAGCGCGCGAGGAGCTCCTCGTCCTCGACGGTCAGCGGCGCCGGCGCGTCGTCCTCGGGGCGGGTCATGTCCTCCACTGTCGCATCCTCTCCGCGAGGGCACGGCGGGCGCGGAAGAGCTGACCCCGCACCGCGTCGGGCGTGGTGCGGAGCACCTCGGCGGCCTCGGGCTGGCTGAGGCCCTCGACCTCGACGAGCACCCACACCGCGCGCTGGCGCTCGGGCAGCGCGCGCAGGGCTGCGTGGAGGGCGTGCCGCAGCTCGGCGTCGGCGGCCTGCTCGTGGGGGTCGCCCGCGGCCGGCAGGTGCCGGTCGAGCCGCTCGTCCTCCACCGGCAGGGCGGTGCGCCGGCGACGGGCCCCGGCCACCTTGTGCACGAGGATGCCAAAGAGCCAGGTGCGCAGGGCCGAGCGGCCGTCGAACCGGTCGAGCGACTGCCACGCGGCGACGAGGGTCTCCTGCACCAGGTCCTCGGCCTCGCCCGGGTCGGGCACCGCCCGCAGCGCGTACCGGGTGAGGGACCGCCCGTGCCGGGCGACGATCTCCTCGAAGGCGTTCCGGTCGCCGAGCGCCGCGGCACGGGCCAGGTCGAGGTCGGCCGCCCGCGACGGCGCCGGTGCCGAGGTGGCGGGGACGGTACGGGACGGCACCCTCGCGCACCTCCTCCCGGGGCGACCCCTGCGGTCACCGTGGGGCACAACGTGCGTGACCGGCGTCAGTGCTACCCGCCGGCAGCGGATGTGACGCGCTTCACACCCCGGGCTGCGTGCGGGTCGGTGGGTCCGGTGCGACTCACCTGGTGAACGGATCACCCCCGAGCAGAAGGAGAGACCCATGGCCGACCGCCGTGTCGAGAGCACCGAGACCACCGCGAGCACCCCCACCGGCCGCCCCGCGGGCACCACGCCGGGCGCGGGCCCGGCACCCGCCGGTTTCGGCGTGGCGGCCCCCCGCGCCGCCGGCACCGGGTCGGCCCTCGAGACCGACCACGGCCGCACGGTCATCGCCGACACCGTGGTCCTCAAGATCGCGGGGATCGCGACCCGTGAGGTCTCCGGTGTCGCCGACCTCGGCCGGGGTGCCGCCCGGGCCGTCGGAGCCATCCGCGAGCGCATCTCCGGCGTGGGCGTCGACACGACCCAGGGCGTCTCGGTGGAGGTCGGCGAGCAGCAGGCCGCCGTCGACCTCGACATCGTCGCCGAGTACGGCGTGGCCATCGCCGACCTCGCGGAGGCGGTGCGCAGCAACGTCATCGCCTCGGTCGAGCGGATGACCGGCCTGGAGGTCACCGAGGTGAACATCACGGTGCACGACGTCGCCCTCGAGCACGACCTCGAGGACGAGGCGCCCGAGCGGGTCCGGTGAGCGGCCCCCGCGAGGAGCCGCAGGGCACCCCGCCCGCCGAGGCGGTCGCGCGGGCGGTCCGGGCCGTCGACGGTGTCGTCGACCTGCACGCCGGCGCCCTCGGCGAGACCGTGACCCTCCTCCCCGGCCGCCGCGTGCCCGGCGTCAGGCTGCGGGACGACGACACCGAGGTGCACGTCGCGGTCGCCCACGGCGCCGACCTTCGCGGTGTGGCCGATGCCGTCCGGCGGGCCGTCCGCGAGGTGCGGGCGCTGCCCGTCACCGTCGTCGTCGAGGACGTCCTCGGTGCCGAGGAGCCGGCAGGCCCCGCCGAGCCGACGGCTCCGCACGACATCGCCACCGGTTCGCCTGAGCCCGAGACCGTTTTGCACGACATCGATCCCCACGACCCCGACACGCACGATCGGAGCACGTCATGACCACCTCCACCATCGGCCTGTTCGCCGGGCTGCTGCTCGCCCTCGCGGGCGCCACCGGCGGGTTCGGCGGTTTCCTCCTCGCCCTGGTCCTCGGCGCCGCGGGCTTCCTCCTCGGCGCCCAGCGCGACGGCGACGTCGACCTCGGGGCGCTGCTCCCCGCCCGCCGTCGTGGCTGAGGTCGCCACCGCCGGGGACGCGGCAGGCCGCGGCACCACCGTCATCGCCGACCGCGTCTTCGAGCGGACCGCGTGGGCGGCGGCCGTGGCCGCCCCCGGTGTGGTGCGCCACGGCGGGGCGGTTGGTCGGATCACCGGACGAGAGCTGCCCCGCGTCGAGGTCCGGCGCGACAGGGACCACGTGCGCGTGCGCCTCGACGTCGCGCTCACCTGGCCGTCGCCGCTCGCCGCGACGACCGCCGGCGTGCGCGACGCACGTGGTGCAGACCCTACCCGGGTGACCGGCTCCGCGGTCGACGCCGTCGACGTCACCGTCACCCACCTCGAGACCGACGACGGGAGGCCCTCGTGAGCACTGTCACCCGTACCGCCACCAGCACGACCACGAAGCACTGCGCATCCACCGCGACACCGCCGGTCGGCGAGCCCACCGGCCACCCACCGGCCGTCGCCCCCGCCCTCGTCCTGGCCGTCCTGCTCGTCGTCGGGGGCGCGGTCGCCCTGCGCGACGCGCTCGTCGGCCTCGGCTGGGTGTCCGGCTCGGCCTGGGCGCACCGCCGCCGCGGATCGCCTGGCCGCCGGTGCCCCGCGCACCGCTTGGGTGCTCGCCGCGGGCGTGCTCCTCGTCCTGCTGGGCGGGTTCCTCGTCCGGCGCGCCCTGGGCCGCCGCTCCCCCGTCGAGCTGTCGCTCGGCGCCGGCACCCACGCGTGGGTCACCCCGACCGCCGCCGGCCGGGTCGCCGCGCTCGCCGCGTCCGACGTCGACGGTGTCGTCACCGTGCGGGCCCGAGCCCGCCGGCGGGCCGTCGTGCTGCAGGTGACCGCACTCGACACGGTGGCCGGGACCGTCGGCGACGAGGTCCGCGACGCCGTCGGGCACGCCCTGGCCGGGCTCGAGCCGCAGCCGAGGGTGCGCGTGTCCGTCTCGTCCGTCGGAGGCTCCCGATGACCCGCTCGACGCTCCGCCTCGACCGTGCCCTCACCGGCCTCGTCGGGCTCCTCCTGCTCGCGGGCGGCGTCGCCCTCGTGCTCTGGTGGGCCGGCGTCCTCGCTCCCGCCGACGACACCCTGGGCGTGGCCGGAGCCCCTGGGCTCGTGGCCTCCGCGTGGTGGCCTGCGCTGCTCGCCGCGGTGGGCCTGGTCCTCGTGGCGGCCGGTCTCTCCTGGCTCGCGGCGCACCAGCGCCGGGTCGGTGTCCGCAGCGTCTCCCTCCCGGGAAGCGGTGAGGACGGTCGGCTCCGGCTCCGGCTCGACGCCCTCGCGGAGGCCGCGGCGGCGTCCACCAGCCGCGGATCGTGGCCGAGTCGGCCTCGGCCGCCGTCGGGTCGGGCGCCGATGCCGGGCGTCGTCGAGGTGCGGGTCACGCCCGCCACGACGCCACCCTCGACGAGGTGCGCCGTGACCTCTCCGCCGTCGACGAGGAGGTCGCCACCGTCACCGGCGGGTCCGTCCCGGTGCGCTACCGCGTCCGGGTCGCGCGCCCGCCGCGCTCGGCGGCCACGTCCTGACCCGGACGGACCCGCCTCCCCACACGTCCGGTGCTCGACGACGCGCACCGGCCCGACCGGCCCGGGGTCACCGGGCACCACACCACCGAAAGGACACACCATGGGTATCGCGGACAAGGCCAAGAACGCCGCTCAGGACCTCGCCGGCAAGGCCAAGGAGGCGGTCGGTGACGCGACCGACAACGAGCGCCTCGAGGCCGAGGGCAAGGCCGACCAGGCCGAGGCCAAGGTCAGGAAGACCGGCGAGGACATCAAGGACGCCCTGTCCTGACCTGATGCGCCGACGGCGCCCACCACCGCAGGGGGGTGGGCGCCGTTCGTCGTCCCCGGGGGGCACCGGGCGAGCACGGCGCGGCCGGTCAGCCGTGGCGCTCGACGTGCTCGGCGAACAGCGCGGGCCAGCCGACGACGTCGGCCGGCGTGCGGGCCACGACGAGCCGGCTGTCGGGCAGCAGCTCGTCGAGGCGCTCGGCCGTGCTCAGGGGGTGGGTGGGGTCGTCGGTCCAGGCGAGGATGAGCACGGGCACGTCGAGGGTCGAGATGGACTCCGGCGCAGGGAGGTCGGTGCCTGCCGCGCCGCGCAGGACCGTGGGCAGGAGGTCCTCGGCCACGGAGGGGTGCGTGAGCGGTGCGTCGGCCAGGGCCGGGGGCGCCGAGCCGGCCTGCGCGACCAGCGCCGCGAGCCCCTCCCGCTCGACGAGGTCGGCGTTCGCGCGTAGGTGGAGGCCTGGGCGCGGCGGGTCTACCAGGCGGTGGGCGGCACGACGAGGGTGAGGCTGGCGAAGTGGCCCGGCGCGCGGACGGCGGCGTGCAGGAGGGTGCCCGTCCCCATCGAGGGCCCGACCCCGTGCGCCTTCTCGCGGGGGCCACGTGGTCGAGGAGGGCGAGCAGGTCGTCGGCCAGCCGGTGCCAGGCGTAGCCGGAGGGGTGGTGCACGCCGGTCGAGCGCCCGTGGCCGCGGGCGTCGTACCGCAGCAGCCGGTGGCGGGTCAGCGCGCGCCCGAGGTCGAGGCCCAGCCGGCGGTCGCGCTCGCGGCGACGAGGTGAGCCCGTGCAGCTGCACGACGCAGGGGCCCGCGCCCGCGCACCTCGTAGTCGAGGGTCGCACCGGGGATGTCGAGCGAGGGCACGCGGCCTCCAGGGGAAACCGTCGTCGGGGATGGCCCTAGAGTACGGCGGCATGCGGCTGACCAACGTCGCGCAGATGGCCCTCCCCACCGGGCGCGTGCGCAGCCTCGCGGTGCCGGCCGTGGGCGCGCCCGGGCGTGCGCTGCCCGTGTCGTTCGACCAGGGGCGGCACGTCGGGTGAGGGCGACCGGCCCGGCTCGTGGATGGCCGTGGCGGTGCGGCTGCCGGTCGCTGCCGACGAGGAGCGGCTGGCCGCAGCGTGGTCGGCGGTGGTCGGCCGTCACGGGACGCTGCGGACGGCCTTCTCCCGCAACGCGACCGGCGAGGTCGCGCTGCACTCGGTCGAGCTCGGGCTGGGCCGGTGGGTCGACCACCCCTCGGGCGGGCGAGCGACCCGGGACGTGCTCCGTGAGGTCCTGGACTCGACGTGCCGCTCGTACTCTGTTCCGTCGCACCGGCTCTGCCTGGTCGAGCCGGACGAGCCGGGGACGTCGACCCGGTCCTCGTCATCGCCGCCGACCACGCCCACGTCGACATGTGGAGCCTCGTCGTGCTCGTGCGCGACCTCCTCACCGCGCTCGACGATCTCGGTGCCGGGCGGTCCCCCGGCCGCGGCCTCCCGGCGGTGCCGTCGTTCGCCGAGCACACCTCCGCCCTCGAGGCGCGCCCACCCGCTCCCGGAGCGGTCCGGCGCCGGTGGGCCGACGTCCTCGAGGCCGAGGGCGGGGTGATGCCCCTCTTCCCGCTGCCGCTCGGCGACGTCTCGGTGCCTCGCCCCGAGGTGGTGGAGGTGCGCGACGTCCTCGACGCCGACTGCCGTCGGGCGCCTCGCCGAGCGGGCGCGCGAGCGGGGAGTGCGGATGATCGCGCTCGCGACTTCCGTGCTCACCGCCGTGACCCGGGAGGTCGCCGACCGGCCGCTGCGGGCGGTCTTCCCCGTCCACAGCCGCTCCGAGGACCGGTGGCACGACGCCTGCGGCTGGTTCATCACCAACGCGGTGCTCGAGTCGTTCGACGCCGACCCCGTGGCCTGCGCGGCCGCGGTCCGGGAGGCGCTCGGCCCTCGGGTCGTGGCCGCTCGCCCCCATCCTCGCGCCGTGGGGCGGCATGCCCCAGGCGCCGGGCATGTTCGCGGTGTCGTGGCTCGACACGCGGCGCCTGCCGGTGCACCTCGACCCCGCGCTCGAGCTGCAGTACGTCTCGGCGCGGATCCGCACCGACGGGGTCATGGTCTGGTTCGTCGTCAACCGCGACGGGCTGCACCTGCGGTGCCGCTACCCGGACACGCCCGAGGCCCGCGCCAACGTCGGCCGCTGGCTCGACGGGGTCGAGCGGGGTCTGCGCGACGTGGTCGCCGACCCCGCCTGACGGGTCGGGCCCTCAGCCGAGGAGGGCCACCAGCTCGTCGGCGACGACGGCCGGACGGGCGAGGGGGATGCCGTGACCGACACCCTCGAGCGGGACCTCGCGCGTCGTCCCGCCGGCGGCGGCGTACCGCGCGAGCACCGCCCGCATCTGGGCGACCATCGGCTGCGACGGCAGGACGTCGGCGCCCGGCCACCCCGGGACGGCACCCATCGCGCCGAGCGTCGCGAGGTCGAACAGCGAGGTGTCGGAGACGATCTGGTCGGCCGTCCCGTGCACCCACGTGACCGGCGGCTTGGGCTCGAGGGCGACGAGGCCGTCGGCCAGGCGGAACACGGTCGGGGCCATCGTGTTGAGGATGCCGCGGCCACCGGGCGCGACGGTCGGCCAGTTCTCCGAGGAGGTGGCGTCACCGGGGTAGAAGTCCTCGCCCGTGCGGGTGGTCAGCAGCTCGTCGACGAGGAAGTCCTCGTCGACGGCGTCGGCGTTGTCCTCGGGTCCGAAGAAGCCGCGCAGGACGAGCCGCGGGCTGCTGCTCGGCTCGCCCTCGGACGAGTCCTTCTCGGCCAGCCGCCGGACGAACTCGGCGTTGGCCGCCCCGCCCCCGGTGCTCGCACCGTCGGCGAAGGCCAGCCGCCCCTCCTCGCCGACCGTGCCGCCGAAGCCGTAGGGCGAGAGGGGTGCGACGAGGACCATCCCGGCGAGGTCGCCCGGGTGCTCGACGGCGAGCTGCTGCAGCACACCCCCACCCATGGACCACCCGGCGGCCACGACGCCGTGCCGCCCGGCCAGGTCGAGGGCCTCGAGGAGGGCGTGCACGTCGTCGGCCATGTCGCCGAGCCCACGGGTGGCGTCGACCGGCTCCGGGTCGGTGAGCCCGAAGCCGCGCAGGTCGGGCGCGATGACCCGGACGTCGTCGGGCAGCGCCTGTGCGACGTAGGCCCAGAAGCCCCCGGTCGTGAGGTTGCCGTGGACGAGCAGCACCGGCCGGCCGTCGGCGGGGCCGGCGGTCCAGACGTTCTGGGTCAGCCGGGCGGTCTCGACGCGCGAGCAGGTGAAGCCGGGGGGAGCGGACGACGCGGGCATGGCAGGTCCCTTCGGAAGGCGGGCGTGCGGGCCCTGTCTAGCAGTGGCGGGCACCGGCGGGAAGGGTCCCGAGGAACCCGGAGGTGGGCGGTCCCCCACGAGGGGGCGGGGCGCCGCGCCCGCCGTGGGTCAGCCGGCGAGCCGGCGCCCGAGGACGAGGCCACCCGCAGGGTCCCTGGTCAGCCGGACGAACCCGAGCCGGTCGTAGAAGGCCTGCGCGCCGAGGTTCCTCGCCCCGACGCCGAGGTGGAGGCCCGGCACCCCGGCCGCGGCCAGCTCGACCAGGACCGCCTCGACCAGCCGCCGCCCCCAGCCCCGGCCCTGGAGGCGGGGCAGCAGGTCGACGTGCAGGTGGGCGGGGAAGTCGGTGAGCACCGCCGGGTCGGTGCGAGGCGGGTCGTGGAGCCGGCGGACGAGCGCGGCGTCGGCCGGGGTGGCACCGCTGCCGCGCGGGTTCCGGGCCCGCAGCGGCGGCCACCAGGCGGCTTCGGCCCAGTCCTCGAAGGCCGCGGTGTCCGGGACCGCGACGCAGTAGCCGGAGACGGACGGAGCGACGTCGTCCTCGCTCTCGTCGACGGCGAGGGCGACCGCCCCGGGTGCGTGCAGGTACGGCACCGCCCAGACGAGGCCGGGGAGGTCGGCGTCGGCGTGCAGGGCCGTGGCGTCGGCCCCCGAGTCGGCGGTGCGCAGGCACACGAGGGCGAGGTCGTCGGCGTCCGCCGTGCTCGCCCGCCGCATCGTCGCCACCCACCCACCGTAGGCGAGCCGGCGTGGCGTCGCGTCCGCGCGTCGTGGGCGTCCCGGGTCAACGAGGCGTCGCGCCGCGGCCGAGGGACTCGCCGATCTCAGGCGCCACCGCGCAGGCGGTCGGTGTGCCGGTCGGTGAGCTCGCGCATCCGCTCGAGCAGGCCCTCCATGACGGCGAGCTCGGCGACCGACAGGCCGTCGAAGAGCGACTGGCCCTCCTCGACGAGCGGGGCGTACATCCCGAAGGTGCTGCGCGCGCCGTCGTCGGTCATCCGCACGAGGACGCGTCGGCGGTCGGCCTCGTCGCGGACCCGCTCGACGAGCCCACGCGCCTCGAGCCGGTCGATGAGCGCCGTGGTGGCGGCGGGCCGCAGGCCGGTCGCGGTGGCGAGGGCACCGGCGGTCCGGGGGCCGTCGACGAGCCAGTCGAGGCAGCGCAGGTCGGCCGGGCCGAGGTCGAGGGCCCGGCCGACGGCGTCGTCGTAGGCCTGGACGCTGCGCTGGTAGCGCTGCAGGGCCGCGCCGAGGGCGGCGACGGCTTGACCGCGGTCACTCATCGGATCTAGTCTTTCGATTATCGAACTATTTGAACATCGTAGGAACAGGAGCTCGACCATGAGGCTACTCGTCGTCGGAGGTGGCGTGGCCGGGGCGGCGACGGCGTGCGCAGCCCGCAGCGCCGGGCTCGACGTCGACCGTCCTCGAGCGGCGCGGGCGCATCGACCCGGACGAGGGGTCGTGGATCACGCTGGCGCCGAACGGCCTCGACGTCCTCGACCGCCTCGGGCTGCTCGACGCGGCACGGGCACTCGGGTCCCCCGGCCACACCAACCGGCTGTTCGCGAGCTCCGGGCGGCTGCTCGGGGAGGTGCCGCTCGGCACACCGCTCGCCGACGGCAGCGTCGCCCTGACGATCAAGCGCTCGGCCCTGGCGTCGCTGCTCTCGAGCGCCGCGGCCCGGGCTGGGGCGGACCTCCGGTTCGACGCCGCGGTGGCCACGACCGAGGACCACGGAGGTGACGGGGTCCGGGTGGCCCTTGCCGACGGCACGACGGTGACCGGCGACGTCCTGGTCGGCGCCGACGGCGTCTGGTCCGGCGTGCGGCGCGCCCTCGACCCCGCCGCCCCTGCTCCGCGGTACGTCGGACGACCAACTTCGGCGGCATTACCGCGGCCGACCGCTCGTCGGGTGACCTCGCCCCGCAGGCCTGGCACTTCGTCTTCGGCCGCCGGTGCTTCACCGGCGCCTTCCCCCTCGACGACGGGCGGGTCGGTGTGGTTCGTCAACGTCCCTCGCCCGCCGATCGAACGCAGCGAGCGGGACGGCACCACCGAGGCGCAGTGGCGGTCGCTGGCTCGCCGGCCTGGCCGGAGCGGACGAGGGCCCTGCCGCCGCGCTCATCGACGCCGGACGCCTCGAGCTCGCGGGCGACAACACCCACGACCTCGCGCACGTCCCGGTGTGGCGCGGCCCGCCGAGCGTGCTCGTCGGCGACGCCGTGCACGCGCCGTCACCGAGCTCCGGCCAGGGGGCGGCCCTGGGCCTCGAGGACGCGGCGGTGCTCGCGCGCGGCTGCGCACCGAGGGGCGCCGCGGGCTCGCCGGGTACGAGGCGGAGCGGCGCGCCGGGTCGAGCGCGTCGTGCGGGCGGGCGCCCGGACCACGAGCGCGAAGATGCCGGGCCCCGTCGGGCGACGGGTGCGGGACGGCGTCCTGCGCGGCCTCGCCGCGAGCGGGGTGATGGCGCGGGAGGTCCTGGCGACGACCGCCCACCGCCTCCCGGCCGGGTCGCTCGACGGCACCCCGCCCGGCGGAACGGGCGTCCGCGCCTCGTCCTGAGCCGTGCCGCACGGCGCTGGGGCGACGCCTCCCGAGCGCCGCGGCGCGTCGTCGCCGGTCAGCCGTCGAGGCGGGCCGGGTCGGCGAGGAGCTCGACGACGACCTGCTGGAGCCGCCCGGCGTGGGCGCCGTCGATGATGCGGTGGTCGGCGGTGGCCACGAGCACCGTGGTCGGCCGGGGGACGACCTCGCCGTCGACGACGACCGCGCGCTCGCGGACCGCCCCGACCGCGAGGTACACCGGCGTGCGGGCGAACGGCGCCGGGGCGAGGAAGGCCTCGTCGAGCCCGAGCGTGCCGACGTTGGAGACGAACCCGGTGCCGAGCGGGCGGCCGGGCTGGCCGAACGCGGGCAGGCCGAGGCCGCCGACGGCCAGGCTCGCCGTCGCCATGACGGGCCGCATCACCCACCAGGGGGCCAGCCGCACGAGCGCGCTCGTCCGGCGGTGGTGCCGGTCCTCGTCCCCCCGCAGGGCGAGGGCCGCTCCTCGACCTGCCGGGCGACCTCGACTGTCGTCGCGCGGTCGGCGTGCTCGACGCGCACCGGGCCCAGGTCCTCGCCGTTCTCGATGTCGACGGCGAAGGCGACGGTGCAGTCCTCGATGGGGACGACCCGGCCGAAGACCACGCGGGCGCGGGCCTCGGGCACGGCCCGCAGCGCCCGCCCGAGGGCGGCCCCGACGAGGTGGGTCAGGGTGACCCGCACACCGGTGGTCGCCCGCAGGTGCTCGAGGTGGGCGAGGGCCGACGGTGACGTCGACGACCGCCCGGGCGTGGATCCGTCCCTCCGTGGGGGCGCGCCAGGTGGCGGCGGCGATCGTGCGCCGGACGGGGCGAGGGGCTCACCGGCGCGCCTGCTCGACGCCGGGGGCCGCGCCGGAGGCCACGCCGCTGGTCGCGCCGGTGGTCGCGGTGTCGACCGGCACCCCGGTGAGGGCGAGCCGGACGAGGGCCCGCGGGCCCGCGGCCAGGGCGGCGAGTGGGGCGGCGCGCCGGGCAGCCGCACGGTGCGGCGCCCGGCCTCCACGGCTCCGACGACCGCGCGGGCCACCTCCTCGGGGTCGAGGTCGCGCAGCACCCGCAGCCGGGCCGGCCCGGGCGAAGGCGCCGCCGGAGGCGGGGTCGCGGCGGGCGCGGTCCATCATCGGCGAGGCATCGGGTCCGAGCTCGACGGTGGTCGTGCCGACGCCCGAGCCGCGCAGCTCCAGGGCGAGCGCGGCGGTGGCGTGCGTGAGCCCGGCCTTGGTCGCCCCGTAGACGGCCAGGCCGGGGAAGGTCGCGACGCCGGCGAGGGAGGAGAGCGCGACGACGTGCCCGCGGCGCCGCGCGAGCATCCCCGGCAGGAGGAGGCGGGTGAGGACGAGCGGGGCGGTGAGGTTGAGGCCGACGGTGTGCTCGACGTCGCCGGGGGCGAGGGCGTCGAGCCGGCCGACGGTCTCGACGGCGGCGTTGTGCACGACGACATCGACGGGGCCGTGCGCGGCCTCGGCCCGCTCGAGCACCTCGGCCGGAGCCTGCGGGCCGGTGAGGTCGGCGGCCACGGCGACGCCTCCGGTGCTCCGGGCGAGGGCGGCGAGCGGCTCCGGGTGCGGGCCACGAGGGTCAGCCGCGCCCCGCGGGCGGCCGAGCGCTCGGCGAGGGGCCGGCCGAGGGCGCCCGTCGCGCCCGTCAGGAGGACGTGGCGGTCGTGGAGGCGCATCGGGCCAGTCTGCGGGCTCGGCCCGCCCGGCCCGGCATCGGCGACGTCCGGTGTCGAACGTGGCGGCCCCGGAGCCGGCCGGCGGTCGGCGCCCGGCCGTCCGTCAGCGGCGCCGCGCGAGGGTGAGCGCGAAGTCGCCGGCCGGGTCGGTCCAGGACTCGACGAGGTCGAACCCGGCGTCGTCGAGCTCGCAGCGGATGCCGTCGGGGCGGAACTTCGTCGAGATCTCGACGCAGATCTCCTCCCCGGTGCCCAGCTCGACGACGATCTCGGCGCCCGGCACGGTGACCACCGACGGCTCCTCGGCCCGCAGCCGCATGTCGATGCGCTCCATCCGCGGGTCCCAGAACGGCACGTAGCTGAAGGCGCCCGGGTCGAAGTCGGCTCCGAGCTCGCGGTTGACCACCGTGAGGCAGTTGCGGATGAACCGCTCGGTGAGGCCGTCGGAGTCGTCGTAGGCGGCGACGAGGCGGTCGACGTCCTTGACGAGGTCGGTGCCGAGGAGCAGCCACTCGCCCGGGTCGAGGGAGTCGGCGAGGGCGCCGAGGAAGGCCGCGCGCTCCTCGACGTAGAAGTTGCCGATCGTGCTGCCGAGGAAGGCGACGAGCCGGCGGTCGCCGCGCGGCAGCTGCCCGAGGTGCAGCGTGAAGTCGCCGACGACGGCCTCGACGGCCATCCCCGGGTAGCGCTCGCTGAGCGAGGCCGCGGCACCGCGGAGGGTCGCGTCGGAGACGTCGACGGGCACGAACCGGCGCAGCGGCCCGTGCGGCCGCTCCGGCGCCCGGAAGGCGTCGAGCAGGGTGCGGGTCTTGTCGCTCGTGCCGCTGCCGAGCTCGACGAGGGTGCCCGCGTCGCACGCCGCGGCGATGTCGGCCGCGTGGGCGGTGAGGATCGAGCGCTCGGCCTCGGTGGGGTAGTACTCGGGCAGCCGGGTGATCTCGTCGAACAGGCCCGCCCCGACGTCGTCGTACAGCCACTTCGGCGGCAGCCGCCGGGGCCGCGCGCCGAGCCCGCGCCGCACGTCGTCGACAAGGGAGCCGGAGGCCCAGTCGGGGTCGAGCAGCACCGTGACCCGGGGCTCGACGACGCCGCTCACGACAGGTCCTTCGGGGCGCCGCCGTCGGCCAGCCGGACGCCGGACAGCGCCCAACGCGAGCGGTGCGGGAAGAAGTTGCGGTAGGTGGGCCCGGGCGTGGTCCGGGCGGGGTGGCGCGGAGCCGCCGCGCAGCACCATCTGGCTCGACATGAACTTGCCGTTGTACTCGCCGACGGCGCCCGGGGCGGGTGAAACCCGGGGTAGGCGTGGTAGGCCGACGAGGTCCACTCCCAGAAGTCGCCGAAGAACTGGCGAGGCGGGCTGGCCGCCCGCGGTGGGGCGGCGCGCGGATGGAAGCGCTCGGTGTCGGCGAAGTTGCCGCCGGAGTGGGCGGCGTCGCTGGCAGTCGGCGACGACGGCGTGCTCCCACTCGAACTCGGTAGGCAGGCGGGCGCCGGCCCAGCGCGCGTAGGCGTCGGCTTCGTAGAGCAGACGTGGGCGACCGGCAGCCCGGGGTCGACGGGGCGGGTGCCGGGCAGGGTGTGGTCGTACCAGACGCCGTCGTGCTCGCCAGTACAGCGGCGCCTGCCAGCCGCTCGGCTGCAGCGCGGCCCAGCCCGTCGGAGAGCCAGAGGCTCGGGGCGCTCATAGCCGCCGTCGGCATGAACTCCAGCTACTCGCCGTTGGTCACGAGACGGTCGGCGAGGCGGTAGGCCTTGAGCGACTGCCGTGTCGGGGCAGCTCGTTGTCGAAGGTGAAGCCGTCGCCGTCGTAGCCGAACTCGAAGAGGCCGCCCTCGACCTCGCGCCAGCCGAGGTCGGTCGGCGCGCAGGGCGCGCGCGGCGTGCCGCCGTAGACGGGCTCGAGCGGGTTACACCAGAGGACGTGCTTGATGTCCATGAGCAGCAGCTCCTGGTGCTGCTGCTCGTGGTGGAAGCCCAGCTCGATCGTGGGCGTCAGCTTGTCGAGGCTGCCGTCGTCGAGGCCGGCGACGAGGTCACGCATCCGGTCGTCGACGTTGCCGCGGTAGACGCCGACGTCGTGGGCGCCGGGGCGGGTGACCAGGCCCCGGTCGGGCCGGGCGTACCGGGGCCCGAGGCTCTCGTAGTAGCTGTTGAAGAGGAACCAGTACCTGTCCTGGTACGGGCTGAAGTTCTGCTCGTGCTCGGCGAGCACGAAGGTCTCGAAGAACCAGGTGACGTGCGCCCGGTGCCACTTCGTCGGTGAGACGTCGGGCATCGACTGGACGGTCTGGTCCTCGGGGGAGAGCGGGGCGGCGAGGCGCTCGGTGTGCGCTCGCACCTCGTCGAAACGGGTCGTCAGGGTGGAGGCGTCCCACGTCGTCGTGGTCATGGCCGGGGTCCTCTCGTCGGGGTAGCCGGTCAGTGCCGTCCATCCTCACCCAGACCACCGACAGGAGGCCACCGAGGGCACGAGGACGTCACCGCGGTGTCACACCGGCGCCACCCCTCCTCAACCTCCCCTCCTCCTCTTCCGCGAACGTGTGTGAAGACCGGCGCCATGACGCCGGTCTTCACACACGTTCGCGGTGGGTGGGTGGGTGGGTGGTGGGTGGGTGGGTGGCGTCAGGCGGTTGCGGGGGCGAAGGCGGTGACGGTGAGCGCCGCCTCGCCCGCCTCGTCGGTGGCGTCGAGGTCGAGCTCGGCGGTGATCCGCCAGTCCTGGTCGCCCTCCGGGTCGTCGAGGATCTGGGTGACGGTCCACACGCGGTCGTCCGGGTCGCCCTCGACGGAGAAGAACGCCGGGCCACGGGAGCCGGGCCCGGTGCCGATCCCGTCGTACTCGGTGCGGTACTCGGCGGCTGCGTCCTGCCAGGCCTCGGCGGTGAGCCCGCCGTCCAACGCGGCCAGGGCCTCGTACCGACCGAGGGCCAGCAGCTCGACCCGGCGGAACATGCTCTGCCGCACCATGACCCGCAGGGCGCGCGGGTTGTCGGACAGCGCCCGTCCCTCGGTGCTCGGGCGGACCTCCGCTCCGGGCTCGGCGTCCGGGTGGGTCAGCGACTCCCACTCGTCGAGGAGGCTGGAGTCGGTGTGCCGGACGACCTCCCCGAGCCACTCGACGAGGTCGTCGAGCTCCTCGGTGCGAGCCGACTCGGGCACCGTCGCCCGCAGGGCCCGGTAGGCGTCGGTGAGGTAGCGCAGGACGATGCCCTCGGCGCGGGCCAGCTTGTGGTGGGCGACGAACTCCCCGAACGACATCGCGCGCTCGAACATCTCGCGGACGACGGCCTTGGGCGACAGGTCGCGCGGGTCGACCCAGGGGTGGCGCTGCCGGTAGGTGCGCGGCGCGAGCTGGAGCTGCTCGGCCAGCGGCTTGGGCCAGGTGACGTCCTCAAGGGCGTCCATCCGCTCCTCGTACTCGAGCCCGTCGGCCTTCATCGCCGCGACCGCCTCGCCGCGGGCCTCGAACTGCTGCGCCATGAGCACCTGGCGCGGGTCGTCGAGCGTCGCCTCGATGACGCTGACGACGTCGAGCGCGTAGCCGGGCTGCTCGGTGTAGAGCAGTTCGAGGGCGGCGAGCGCGAGGGCCGAGAGGGCCTGGTTGAGCGCGAAGCCCTCGTGCAGGTCCATCGCGACCTGGAACGGTCCTCGTCGTAGCGCTCCTCCCGGCGCAGGAACCGCTCCAGCGGCTGGGGCCCACGACCCTCGGCCGGCAGACCGTCGGCGGACGACGACGTGCCGGACCCCGTGGAGGTCCCACCAGCCTCTGCCGATGGAAGCTCGTCGAAGGGGTCGGGCTCGGCCGGGGTGAGGCCGGCGGCGGCCAACGCCTCGCCCAGCGCCCCCAGCCCCTCGCCGGGCGGCACGATCGGCTCCGGCTCGGGTTCCTGCTCGCCGACGGCGCCGGCTCCACCGCC
>CAVVYI010000011.1:0-367906 GCA_963752445.1 uncultured Actinomycetota bacterium
CTCTGAGGCGCCTCGGCGGCGAACTCTCGAGCCCTTGAGCGCGGGCAAGCAAGGACTCCGCTCGAGAACGTCGCCCGAGGCATACCGCGAAGCGGTCTTGGCGTCACATGAGGCGCGTCGCGCTCATCAACTGCGGCTGAGAAGGCAGGATGGGACGTGTGATGCCGTATGAGTCCATCCAGGTAGCGGCTCAGGCGCATGCGACCAGCCCTAACGATTGGCTGGACTATGTCAGCGCGTTCTCGGGACTGCTAGGCGCGCTACTCGCCGCCGCGGCGGTTGGCTACGCCGCATGGCAGGCGGCTCAGACCAAGCGCGACCTGATACGGGAACGACGACTGGAGTTCGAGTTTGGGTTGTTGGCAGAGATTCGCCACCAGATGTCCGTCACGCAGTTGCAGCACCTCGCGGGATACGTGGGCGCCCTCATCGTCGACCCTGCCGACGAGACCGATATACCTGTTCTGCGGGCGGCCGTAGGAGTGAAGAGCGGACCCAAGGGGATGCGTCGGCGCGACGAACTGGCACGCGAGGAAGGGGGCGGCGGGGACCGATTCTCTCGCTGGCTAGCAGAGGCAGAAGGAGAAGTAGACTCCGCCATTCAAAGACGCATAGAGGAGTGAGGTCGTTGCACCAACCAGACATGACCTACCTGCAGCAGAACCGCCATATAGCGGAACGTTTGCTGGTCTTCCTAGAGGACAGGCGACTCCTCGAGACCGGATAGCGATGAGGACCAGGTTTACTGTCGGAAGTCAGCGGACACGCTACGCAAGGTCCTGGAGAACGAGATGCTAAACGTTCAAAACGGGGGCTTCTTGTTGGATACACTCCGCGACCTTAGGCGTGCATGCACCAACTTCGTAAGCGCTGCCGGCCCACGTTCCCAAGCATTTAGGGAGGACGAAGCACTCTTCCGATACCACCTAGACATCCTTCGGGAAGCTTTCGCTCAGCGCGTCAGGCGTATCGTTACCGAATTTGACCTCCGGCCGACGCCAGAGATTCGCCAGATCATGGACTTCGCACCTTAGGCGCGTCAGGCCCGTCGATCCCCCATCACCTTTCGCTTCAACGGCACGCCCACCAGAGGTTGAGCGATGTGGGGTCGGCGAGTCAGACCGGACGGGCCAGATCAGCTTCTCAGCCTGGGTTTCATCCCCTGGGAAGACTGTTGGCACGATAGCTTGACCGCTGCCGGCTTCACACACACCCCAAAGGACTCCTGTGAGGATTCTCTACCTTCGAGACGGGTTTGCTATCTCTGGGTCCGACAATCATAGGGAGCTTCTCCGACATCTATTCGCGAGCACCAGGTCACTCGCCGATCGATGGTGATCAGCGAGACATCTCGCGACCGCTGGGAATCCGGCGAGTTGCGGGACGAGGTGATCACGGATCTCGAAGTCTCTGTGGATGGGTTTGACGTCCTGCTTCTTGTGGGCGGAGTTGCGGTCGGAGATCACGAGTATCGAGTTCCACCGGCGGTCATGAAGTCCTTCGTGAAGGCAGGAGGGCAAATTCTCCTCTGCGATATCGATCGCTCCGTGGCCGACGACGAACGGCATCTCTTAGAGGGCATATCGTCACTCACAGGCGCACTCCCCCTGTATGACTCAACTGGATACGCTCGGTACCTCTACGACCGTGGGGGTAGAGATCCTGATTCCGGCGTTTTTCAGTTTTGGGTTAGTGAGATCAGATGAGGGATGGCCCCGGGAATGCCTGAAAGGCATCGAGAGACTCAACGCGGATGCACCAATCGCTCTACTGACCCAGTCTGGCGACTGGATGCTCACTGGAAACACGTCGACCAAAGCACTTGAAGCGGATACTTTTGTGGACGTTCCGGGGCCGCTTGCTTGGGCAATCTGCCGCCAATATGGACTCGGCCACGTAGTGACAGTTGGTGGAAATATTACTCACGATGCTGTTGTCGCTACAAACCCAGATAACGTCCTTTGGATCAGTCGTGTGTTGCCTGTTCTATCAGACAGAACGGCTGAGGAAAGAAGCTGGGAACAGCTTGATGTTCCACAGCCTCAACAAGCCACAGTCGATGACCTTCATCAAGACGAGAGCCAGTATTTCGAGCGAAAGGCGACCGCACGCCTGGACAGAAGGGGAGAACTAGACTCGACACGTTACGACGCCGTCCTGAAGACAATCGCGGCATTTCTCAACGCGGACGGCGGGGTACTCGCCCTGGGCCTCGATGACTCCGGTGAAGTACTTGGACTGGACGCGGACATACTCTCGGTGGGAGAAAGGGGCCGCGATGGTTACGAGCAATGGCTCATCAACAAACTCGCGGCCGACCTTGGACAAACAATTGTGGCCAACAACGTGCTGCTGGGTTGGAGGAAGTTGCCTGGCGGACCGGTCCTCATCGCTGCTTGCCGCCGCTCCGGTGCGCCAGTACTCACAAAGAGCGACGAGTTCTTTGTTCGCGTGGGCAACCAGACTCGCAAATTCTCAGCCAGGGAGACCGCGGCATACGTCCAGAGTCACTTCAGCCACCGGTAGCACTCGGTGACGCCGAGGTAGCGCCAACCCCAGTCTGTGACTGGCCAGGGAAACCCCAGCACCGTCAATTTCGACATCCAAGGATTCGTCAGGAGCAGGGTATTGCGGGCCTCACGTCGAGCGGCGCGTCTACCTTGATGAGCGCTCCAGGCGCCCATGTGTCAGACGCATCTAGGCCCGAATATCGGAAGGATGGCTGACTGGCTGCCGAGTGGGACGCCCTAGGTACGCGCTCGGTCAGCACGCGTTCGGAAGCGGAGTGCCCGGCGGTGAGTCGTCCACTCTCCTGAACCAGCGAAGATCTGACTTGAGCGCGACCGGTCGGTGTGACGCTGCCAGATAGCAGGTGACTCCAACACCCGCGTGGCCACGCATGTGGGTGTCTGTGGGCGACGGTAGGTTGCCCCTGTGCTCGCTGATCGAATGTCCAAGCCCGACGCCGTGGGCGCTCTCGGAGCCTCCCATGAGGTCCGCGGCGATGCTGGCGCCTTGTCCGCCGTCGCACGAGCATGCGACCTCACCCTGATGGACACTCCTAGGGTTCACGTAGATCGGCGGGCCCTTGCCGGCCTGACCCAAGCCCTCACAGAGGCCGTGCGTGTCGAGGGCTCAGCGCCGTATGGCTGGGACGACGCGAAGTTTTGGCCAGTCTGGGAAGAGAGCGGTATCCGCTCCCAACTCCTGACCGTGGGGAACGCCCTGAACTTCAGGTTCTGGCGCACGGATGCCGGCGGGACGATTCATTCGATGGGTGGTTGGCTGGAGGGGGAATACTTCACCGGGTCTATGTATTTGTGGCGGCGCCTCCTGCGAGCGCACTCCGACGCCTCAACGCCCATCGCGAGCGCTACCTTCTTGGCCGACATGGACGGCGATTCCTTTGACGCCTCCTTCGCTGATGATCGAGGGGACAATCCGCTCGTTGAAGGTCTAGACGATCGCATCGCGAACCTTCGCGACCTTGGGCGCCGCCTGCTGGAAGACTGGGAAGGACAGTTTTCGAAGGTCATTGAAGACGCGGCAGGTTCTCTGCCGTCATTCATCAGATTGAGCAGAGGCTTCAGGGCATTCGATGACCCAGTTGGAAGCCTGACCCTCGTGAATGCCCTGATGCACCGCGGTAGCGGTCTCGCCACCTTTAACGAACCCTTGTTGCCGGCCATTGACTACCAAATCCTTAAACAACTCCTCAGGCAACAGGTGGTCATACCAGACGCCGCCCTAGCGTCGAAGCTTCGCACCAGCAAGCATTTGACGGAGGACGAGGCACTGCAGTTGCGTTATGCGGCCCTGGATGCACTCCTAAGGGTTGGAGACGCAACTGGGATCCCTGGCGACGTCATAGACAACCAAATCTGGCAAAACCGTGTGATCTGCACGGACGCAACCCCTATTGTGGCGAATGCAAGTTCCGTACATTTTGCGTCCGGTCTGTGGAATTGCGACGGCCCCTTCAGGTGACGCGACACTACTAACGGAGGCAGAGCATGAGTGGCATCGGCATGATTCCGGAAGCGTGGCTCTTTGATGCGCCGCTCTTCATCGATAACGAGCAGATCAAATCGCTATACAATGCTGTCGCGCTTCCGGAGTTCGAAAATGAATCTGTCGAAGTCTCGTTGGGCGACGTCAAGGTATCGAAATGGCAGGCGGGTGGCCACATAGAGGTGTCGGCGACCGACAGTCTCCTAGCAAAGGTGCTGGCGCCGATAGGCGTGAAGGGACAATTCGCTGCCCATCGTGGGGGAGAGTCGACGGAGAAGTCCGACCAAAGTTTCCGTCTAATTCCCGTCGCATCGCCTGAGCGCCGACTCCTCAACTTGGCCTTGTACTACGCGGGAAATCTCCGCGACCGAGTCTGGTCTGTCAATGGAATTGAGGATCTGTCATGGATTCCTGATCCGTCGCAGCACCCGGTGCTTCCGAAACCACTCATATTCCTTGACATTGCGGCCGATTGCCCCATTGTCCCCATGGCTGCCGAAATTGATGATGGGAAGGTTGTTCTGTTCTACAACCGGATATCCGAGGCGATCAAGGAGCCTGGCGCTGTCCTGCCCCCCGCTTATCCCAGGGACGATGAAGACGGATCGGGAATGGACGAGTACTGGTCCTGGTTCCAGAACGACAAAGGCCAGGATAGGGATACATCCGCGATCCTCATGCATGTCGTAGAGGATGTTGTAGGGAACGGCGGGCGCCCGCGGTGGATTGACTACCGAATTCCTCTAGGCAGGCCCGGGAACCAACAGAGGAGTCTGCACCTCCACATCAAGGGGAGGGAAAACTATGACACCGGTGACTTCGCGTACCAACTCATCAGACGTGGACGTCGCCACCGCTGCCGGATCGTGGGAACGCTGAAGAAGGGCCCTGCGCTCAATGTGCTTGCCCTCTACGAGAAGTAGTGTCAGCAAGCCATGATGGATGCCGGTGCTTGAGGCGCTACCGCGGCCGATCATCATGTCGCCTTGGAAGTCGCCGATCCTGGTGCGTGCTCGATCACTTTGGTCTGCGCTCTTCACCGATGCGCGTGGGGTGAGGGATCGAGGAGGCCGATAGGAGCATTCCCGGCGCGGTGGCCGTGGCGGATGGAAGAGGCACCGGGCAGCGACGGGCACGTGGATGAAACCGTTGACGTGCTCAATTTCGCCGTGCTAGCGCCCGCGGTCGTGACGGTAGCCGGGCACTCGTCATATTCCTTCACGGTCGACCATCCGGTGCTCCTTGGGGTGGCGCCCGCAGCCCTGGATGGCCTTGGTCGGCACGTGGTGCCAAACGTGCTCGTCAACCCCGAGATGGCCACGGCCTGGAACCGGGAAGAATCGGCGGTGGCCTGCAGCAGTGGCCGGATCGACTCCCACACCGTGTGCATGCCGGCGCCCAGATGGCGACGGATGCCGTTCACCGACGCGTGATCGCGGCGGGTCTGCTCGATCGCTCACCGACATGCCAGCACTATCAGCGACCAGCGGGGCGCGGAGACCCGCTCGTCCTGCTCCACGAAGTCCCCAGGTCGGGTGCACCCACCGCCCGCACCAGCGAATCGGACCGGCCGCCCTTGGCGCGGTCGTCGACCGGCGTACGTGCACCCGGGCGTGAACCGTGTGCCACGGCCCCCGCAGGTGGGGCATCCTATGACCGTCGGAGTGGACCGACCTCGACGACGAGCCCCGCGGCGTCGTCCCGGTCCTGGATTTCAAAGAGCTGAGAGCCCCCTGATCCTCGGGAACCTCGACCCTCCCCACCATCAGCCAGCCCGCCAGCCCGCAGCCCGCCGGCACGACGTGCTGACCCCACACTCATCGGTGAAGAGTTGGATTGGCCTTGAACCGTGGTCCGCCATGACCGGCTGGGGGCGTGCGCACCGAACGAGTTGGGTCGCAGGGGCCTCATCGCCGAGGGTGGTCCCCTGCGCTCACCAACGTCCTCGGCCGTCTCAGCCCTACGAGACACCGTCCCGCCTACGAGGGGTCATGAAACCCCTCTGCCTCACAAAGGGCCATCGCGCGCTCTTGGAGAGCCGGCAGGATGTCGCGAGCGACATCATCGTCAAGGAGACTCCCTGCCTGGGCCAGACCGCCAATGGCCTTGGCAACTGGGAAGTCCTCATCAACGACGGAGCGAAGGTGCTTCACCAGGTCGACCACCAGGTCTAGCGCGACGGTTTCGTAGCCTTCCCGCCATAGCCAGACGAGGACATCTCCAACGTCATCGCCGGGGTTGTTAGTAGTCGCCCATGTCATGGTGGCGTCCGGCCGAGTGATACGCCACAGCATCCGCCATTAGCAGTAGAGGTCGTGGCACGTGTCTCGGGCGGGATTGCTCCGCCGGGACCTGGTCTGATTCCTCTGCGGTTCTCATGTGGCGCACCGCACTTCAGAGGTCCGACACCCCTTCCAACTTCCGGGCCATCTTCAGTCGGGACTCTGGCCTAGGGGACTGCGGTACTTCTCTGGGGTACGGACGCCAGAGGCCCCTCCCGACGAGCGGAAAGGGCCTCTGACCTGCGGTGGAGCCAAGGGGACTCGAACCCCTAACCCCCTGCTTGCAAAGCAGGTGCGCTACCAATTGCGCCATGGCCCCCGGGACGGCCGACCGACGCACGCGCGCCGGCCGAGCCAGGGAGTGGATCAGCTCTTGGGGGTGTCGGTGGCCTCGGCCCAGAGCCGGTTCTCGGCCTGCTTGTCCCTGAGCTGCTTGCTGATGGCGAACGCGCCGGCAGCCGACGCGAGGAGGACGAGGAGCTTCTTCACGGGGAACACCACCTGGTACCGGGAGGGGGTCGGGTGGTGGGCCTAACAGGACTTGAACCTGTGGCCTCTTCCTTATCAGGGAAGCGCTCTAACCGTCTGAGCTATAGGCCCGTCACCGACCGGCAGGCGCCCCCGTGCAGGGGGCGCGGCTCACGAGGTTACCCGATGCTCCGCCACCGTCCCAAAACGGCCCGGCGCCCGGACCGCGTGCGGCCGGCGAGCGCCCCGTCAGTCGTCGGTGAGGGTGAGGTGCACCCCGCCGACCAGCGCCGACGAGACGTTGTAGAGGAACGCCGCGAGCGTCGCGATGGCGGTGATGAGGATGACGTCGATGACCGCGATGACGATCGAGAGCGACACCACGCGGGTGAACCCGATGAAGTCGAGGATGTCGAACTTCGTGCCGCCGTCCTGGACGACCTGGCCGATGACGCCGTTCACCTGGTCGAAGACGCCCATCGCGTCGAGCACCGTCCACAGCACCACCGTGGCGATGACCAGCGCGATGCCGAGGGCGACCGAGAGCAGGAACGAGATCTTCATCGCCGACCACGGGTCGATGCGCGAGACGGTGAGCTTGACCCGCCGCCCCGCGCCCGGGCGGGCCTTGCCCGCCGGGCGGGGGGCGCTCGGCCGGGCCGGCTCGGCCGGACGGGACGCCTCGACGGACCGTGCCGGCGCGGGCGCCTCGGCCGGCGCACCGGAGCGACCGGTGGGCAGCGACGTCGTGCGGGCCGCGGCGCCGCCCTCACGGCCGGTGGGCACCGGCCGGGTGGTGGCGCGGCCGGCCCCGTTCGAGCCGGTGTCGGCGAGGCGGCGCAGCGCGCCCTTGTCACCGCGGGCCGTGCGGGGAGCCGCCGTCCCGCCGTCCGCGTAGGGACCGCGCGGAGGGGTCGAGGAGCGCACGGGGCGTCCCGCGTCGTCTGCGGTGCTCACTCGGTGCCTCCTTGGTCCGACTCGTCGTCAGCCGCTGCGTCCGACGGTACGGCATCGGTGGGGGGCACTGCGACATCGGAGCCGTCGGCCTCGACGGTCGTGCACGGCACCGTCACCGGCGGCCGAATCCGCACCCTCGGGCCCGTCGGCGGACGCCTCGGACGCCTCGGCGGCCTCGACGGCCTCCTCGACCTCCTTCTCCGGGTTCCGGGTGACGGCGACGATGGTGTCGGCCTTGCCCGGCTTGGCGAACTGCACGCCCATCGTGTTGCGGCCGGTGAGGCGCACCTCGTCGACCCGCGAGCGCACGATGTTGCCCTTCTCGAAGACGACGAGCACCTCGTCGTTCTCGTCGACGGTCAGCGCGCCGACGAGGTCGCCGCCCTTGTCGGAGAGCCGCGCGACGGCGACGCCGAGGATGGCCCGTCCCTTGACGTTCCACTCCGAGACCTTCGAGCGCTTGGCCAGGCCCGACTCGAAGACGACGAAGACGTCGGGGTCCTCGCCGGCCGGGACGACCGACATCGAGAGCAGCTCGTCGCCGGTGCGGAACTTCATGCCGGTGACGCCGGAGGTCGCCCGGCCCATCGGGCGCAGCGTGGCGTCGTCGGCGTGGAAGCGCACCGACTGGCCCTTGCGCGAGACGAGGAGCAGGTCGTCGTCGGCCTCGACCAGCCCGACCCCGACGAGCTCGTCGCCGTCGCGCAGGTTGATCGCGATGAGGCCGCCCGTGCGGGGGCTGTCGTACTCGGCGAGGCGGGTCTTCTTCACCAGGCCGGCCCGGGTGGCGAGCAGGAGGTACGGCGCGTCGTCGTAGGCGCGGATGGCCAGCACCTGGGCGATCTCCTCGCCCGGCTGGAAGGCCATGAGGTTCGCGACGTGCTGGCCCTTGCCGTCACGGCTGGCGTCCGGCAGCTCGTAGGCCTTGGCCCGGTACACCCGCCCGAGGTTGGTGAAGAAGAGCAGCCAGTGGTGCGAGGTGGTCGTGAAGAAGTGGTCGACCATGTCCTCCCCGCGCAGCGCCGCACCGCGCACGCCCTTGCCGCCGCGCCGCTGCGAGCGGTACGCGTCGACCCGGGTGCGCTTGGCGTAGCCGCCGCGGGTGATGGTGACGACGACGTCCTCCTCGGGGATGAGGTCCTCCATCGACATGTCGCCGTCGGTGGGCATGATCGTCGTGCGGCGGTCGTCGCCGAACTTCTCGACGATGCCGGCCAGCTCGTCGGAGACGATGTCGCGCTGGCGCTGCGGCGTGGCGAGGATGTCCTTGAAGTCCTCGATGTTCGACTGCAGGCGGTCGTGGTCGTCGATGATCTTCTGCCGCTCCAGGGCCGCGAGCCGGCGCAGCTGGAGGTCGAGGATGGCGCGAGCCTGGATCTCGTCGATCTCGAGCAGCTCGATGAGGCCGTTGCGGGCCTCCTCCACGGTGGGGCTGCGGCGGATGAGGGCGATGACCTCGTCGAGCTGGTCGAGCGCCTTGAGGTAGCCGCGGAGGATGTGGATCTCCTCCTCGGCCTTGCGCAGCCGGTACGCCGTGCGGCGCTGGATGACGTCGATCTGGTGGTCGACCCAGTGCTTGATGAACGCGTCGATCGGGAGGGTGCGCGGCACGCCGTCGACGAGGGCGAGCATGTTCGCGCCGAACGTCGTCTGCAGCTGGGTGTGCTTGAAGAGGTTGTTGAGCACGACCTTGGCGATGGCGTCGCGCTTGAGGACGATGACGAGCCGCTGGCCCGTGCGCCCCGAGGTCTCGTCGCGGATGTCGGCGATGCCGGAGAGGCGGCCGTCCTTGACGTGCTCGGCGATCTTCTGGGCGAGGGAGTCGGGGTTGACCTGGTAGGGCAGCTCGGTGACGACGAGGCACTGCCGACCCTGGATCTCCTCGACCTCGACGACCGCCCGCATGATGACGCTGCCGCGGCCCGTGCGGTAGGCGTCGTCGATGCCGCGGTGGCCCATGATGAGCGCGCCGGTGGGGAAGTCGGGCCCGGGCACCTCGCGCATCACCGCGGCGAGGGTCTCCTCGCGGGTGGCCTCGGGGTGGCGCAGCACCCACTCGGCCGCTGCCGAGACCTCGCGCAGGTTGTGCGGCGGGATCTGGGTGGCCATGCCGACGGCGATGCCCGAGCTGCCGTTGACGAGCAGGTTCGGGAAGCGCGCCGGCAGCACCTCGGGCTCGAGGGTCTTGCCGTCGTAGTTCGGCTTGAAGTCGACCGTCTCCTGGTCGATGTCGCGCACCATCTCCATCGACAGCGGCGCCATCCGGCACTCGGTGTACCGCGGGGCCGCGGCCGGGTCGTCGCCGGGGGAGCCGAAGTTGCCCTGGCCCTGGACGAGCGGGTAGCGCAGGCTCCAGTCCTGGACGAGCCGGACGAGGGCGTCGTAGATCGCGCTGTCGCCGTGCGGGTGGTACTGGCCCATGACGTCGCCGACGACGCGGCTGCACTTGTTGAAGCCGCGGTCGGGGCGGTAGCCGCCGTCGTACATCGCGTAGAGGACGCGGCGGTGGACGGGCTTGAGGCCGTCGCGCACGTCGGGCAGCGCGCGGGAGACGATGACCGACATCGCGTACTCGATGTACGAGCGCTGCATCTCGGTGTTGAGGTCGATCGGCTCCGTGCGGTCGGTCTCGACGGGCTGGTCAGTCATCGGGGTCCTTCGTCGGTGCGGGTCGTGGGGCGGTGCGTGGCCCGGGGCCGGGAACCTTCAGCCGGGTGCCGGCTGCAGCCGGTGCGTCGCTGAAGGTTCCGGCATCCGGAGAGAAAGTGATCCGGCTAGATGTCGAGGAAGCGGACGTCGCGGGCGTTGCGCTGGATGAAGCCGCGCCGGCTCTCGACGTCCTCGCCCATGAGGATCGAGAAGATCTCGTCGGCCGCGGCGGCGTCGTCGAGGGTGACCTGGAGCAGCACCCGGCTGTCGGGGTTCATCGTGGTCTCCCACAGCTCCTGGTAGTCCATCTCGCCGAGGCCCTTGTAGCGCTGGATCGGGTTGTCCTTCGGGAGGCGCCGGCCCTTGCTCTGCCCCTCGGCGGTCAGCGCGTCGCGCTCGCGGTCGGTGAACGCGAACTCGTGCGGGGCGTTGCTCCACTTGAGCCGGTACAGCGGCGGCTGCGCGAGGTAGACGTAGCCGGCCTCGATGAGCGGCTTCATGAACCGGAACAGCAGGGTGAGCAGGAGCGTGCGGATGTGCATGCCGTCGACGTCGGCGTCGGCCATGAGCACGATCTTGTGGTACCTGGCCTTCTCGAGGTCGAAGTCCTCGCCGATGCCGGTGCCGAAGGCCGAGATGAGGGCCTGCACCTCCTGGTTGGCCAGGGCCTTGTCGAGGCGGGCCCGCTCGACGTTGAGGATCTTGCCCCGGATCGGGAGGATCGCCTGGGCGTACGGGTTGCGCCCGCGCACGGCCGAGCCGCCCGCGGAGTCGCCCTCGACGATGAACACCTCGGAGACGGCGGGGTCCTTGGCCTGGCAGTCGCGCAGCTTGCCGGGCAGGCCGCCCGACTCGAGCACCCGCTTGCGGGTGGCCTCGCGGGCCTTGCGCGCCGCGAGCCGCGCCGTGGCCGCCTGGATCGCCTTGCGGACGATCTCGCGACCCTCGTTCGGGTGGCTGTCGAGCCAGGCGCCGAACTCGTCGGTCATCGCCCGCTGGACGAAGCCCTTGACCTCGGAGTTGCCGAGCTTGGTCTTGGTCTGGCCCTCGAACTGCGGCTCGCCGAGCTTGACCGAGATGACGGCGGTGAGGCCCTCGCGGACGTCGTCGCCGGTGAGGTTCTCGTCCTTCTCCTTGAGCTGGTTGCCCTTGCGGGCGAAGTCGTTGACGAGCTTGGTGAGCGCGGCCCGGAAGCCCTCCTCGTGGGTGCCGCCCTCGTGGGTGTTCACCGTGTTGGCGTAGGAGTGCACCGACTCGCTGTACGAGGTGGTCCACTGCATGGCCAGCTCGAGGGAGAGCGCCCGCTCGGTGTCCTCGACCTCGATGTTGATGATCTCCGCGTGCACCGGCTCGGTCTTCTTGCTGGCGACGAGGTGGTTGACGTAGTCGACGAGGCCACCGTCGTAGCGGTAGGTGACCGAGCGGGCCTTCGTGACGCGCGTGGCGCCCCCGGCCTCGGCGTCCTCGGTGTCCTCGACCTCCGCGACGTCGGCGTCGACGCCGTCGAGGTCGGGCGTGCCGTCGGCGCCGTCCTCGACCCGCTCGTCGGTGAGCGTGATGGTCAGGCCCTTGTTGAGGAACGCCGTCTGCTGGAAGCGCGCCCGCAGGGTCTCGTAGTCGTAGGTGGTGGTCTCGAAGATGTCCGCGTTGGCCCAGAAGGTGATCGTGGTGCCGGTGCGGTCGGTCTCCTCCATCGGCTGCAGCGGGCTGACCGGCACGCCGTGGTCGAAGGTCATCCGGTGGGCGCGGCCCTTCTGCCGGACGACGACGTCGAGGCGGGAGGACAGCGCGTTGACGACGGAGGACCCGACGCCGTGCAGGCCACCGGACACCTTGTACCCGCCGCCGCCGAACTTGCCGCCGGCGTGCAGCTGGGTGAGGACGAGCTCGACCGCGCTGACGCCCTCGGTGGGGTGCATGTCGGTGGGGATGCCTCGGCCGTTGTCGCGCACCCGGACGGCGCCGTCGGCCATGAGGACGACCTCGATGGTGTCGGCGTAGCCGGCGAGGGCCTCGTCGACCGCGTTGTCGACGATCTCCCAGACGAGGTGGTGCAGGCCGCGCTCGCCGGTGGAGCCGATGTACATGCCCGGCCGCTTGCGCACGGCGTCGAGCCCCTCGAGGACCGTGATGGCCGCGGCGTCGTAGGCCGGGCCGTCCTCGGGGAGGACGCGCTGGGGCGGGGTGGAGCTCACCGGGGTGTCGGGGGTCGGTGCCGGCTCGGGCACGTCGGGGGTGAGGTCGGGCTGGTCGGCCACGGGTCTCCTTCATCGGCTGGCCACGGCCCACCCGGGGGGCGGGGCGGCTCATGGCGCGCGCCCGCGGGCGGTGGAACACCCGGGGGCGCGCTGTCACCGTCCATCCTACCGGTCGGTGCCGACGCAGGACCCGCTGGGAGGCCCGTGGCGGCACCTTTCCCGGGTGATCCGGTGGGTGGACGACTCCCCACACGTCACCCCGGGCCCCAGCGGCGCTGAGCGGCCTCCACCGGCTGCCGGGCCCGTCGGCCCGCGGCGCCCCGGTTCACGCCCCCGCGGCGCCGGCGTCGCGTAGCGTCGGACGCATGGGGAGGAACCTGCGCCGGGTGGTCGCGCCGGCCGTCTGCGTGGTCCTCGCCGGGCTCGGTGGGTGCTCGCTGGCCGGGGGCGCGTCGTCGTCCGCCGGCGACGCGTCGGTGAGCGCCGGGCCCGGTCGGACGGCGACCGCGCCGGCCCCCTCGCCGTCACCCGGACCGAGCTCCCCCCGCCCCGCGGGCCCGGCGCCGGCCGGCACCACGTGGGTGCACGCCGAGGGCTCGTCCGTGCGCTTCGTCGTGCCGACCGGGTGGACCGTGCTGCCCATGGCCGAGGCCCTCGACCGGGGCGACCCGGAGGCCCTCGCGGCGCTGGCGAAGCGGATGAACGTGCCGGTCAGCCAGGTGAAGGCGGCCGCGCGCGCCGTCGACCTCGCCGTCTTCGGGCCCGAGCACGCGGGCTTCGCCCCCAACGTCACGGTGCAGAGGTTGCCGCTCGCGGAGGTGCCGGGTGAGGCCCAGCTGCGGATGATCCTCGGCATCGTCGGCGCGAGGGTCGACTCGGTCGAGGACGTGACGACGCCCCTGGGTGCCGGGCGGCTCTCGCGCTACGGCCTCGAGGTCGGGTCGACGAAGGCCGTGGGGCGCCTGCTGGCCGTGGCCGGGCCCGAGGGCGTCGTGCTCGTCACCGCCACCGCCCTCGACCGGGCGCAGGCCGAGGTGGTCGTCGCGCTCGTCCGCAGCTCCATCGCCGCCGACTGAGGCCGCGGCGCGGCGACCGCGTCGGCTGGGGCGGCCGGGCCGGGCTGGAGTCGGGCCCCCACCCGGACCCCGCGGACGGCCGCCCCCTCCCGAGGTCGCCGGTGCGGGGCCCGAGGGGCCTGCGCTCAGGACGCGGCGCCGAGCACCACGAGGTCGGTCGGCCGGAGCCGGGCGAAGCGGGGCAGGTCGAGCCCCTCGAGGAAGCCGGCGACCGCGGGCGAGGTGGCGTCGACGACGAGGACCTCGTCACGGGTCGCGTTCTCGCGCACCGCCTGCCACGTCGACTCGTCGTCGGCGAAGGGCACCACCCCGGCGACCTCGGCCAGGCCGTCGAGGGTGCGCTCACCGAGGGTGGTCGACAGGGGGACGGTCGAGCGGACGAGGTCGAGGAGGTCGCGGCTGTCGTGGGCGCGGCGCAGGAGGGCCTCGCCGTGCAGCTCGAGGACGCGCTCGGAGACCTCCGGGTCGACGGCCCCGAGGAGGATCAGCTGGGCGAGCAGGGCCCGCCCGATGCTCTCGCCGACGGCGACGTCGTCGTGCGCGGGGTCGGTGAGCAGGTCGCGCCCGTCGTCGACGACGACGTGGCAGAACGAGGCCCACGCCGGCACGAGGTCGCTCGACCCCTCGCCGGCGAGCATCCCGCGGACGTAGCTGCGGTGGGCGCTGCGGTGGCCGGGCTGGGTGCGGTAGGGCAGCACGGCCGCGACGGCGCGCACGCCGAGCACCGAGGAGGCGAGGGGGAGCACGACGAGGGGGTCGGTGCCGAGCCGCTGGCGGTACCACTCGGCCTGGGCGTCGGCGTCGCGGTCCCACAGGGTGACGCCGCCGGAGACCTCGACCCCGTCGACCTCGACGGCGACGGGGAGCTGGTCGGCGACGTCGAGGACGTGCTCGAGGGTGGTGTCGGGGGCGCACCACGACCGGGTGGCCCGCCGGGGGTGCAGGCGGATCTCGGTGCCGGGGGCGTCGAGCGCCTCGTCGGCGAGGGTGACGCGCACGGTGCCGTCGGCGAGGCCGACCCACCGCATCGTCGGGGCCTTCGGCACGAGCGCCGAGCGGGTCCGCAGCTCGACGACGTCGGCGACCTGGAAGCCGGCGAGCAGCGCGGCCTCGTAGCGGCGCAGGCCGGCGCGGACCGGCCCGTGGTGCTGGGAGCCCGGGGTGGCCACGAGCCAGCGCACCTCCTGGGCGGTGAACCCGACCCCGTCGTCGCGCACGACGAGCGGCGCGCCTCCGACCGCGGAGGTGACCCGCACGCGCCCGCGGTGGCCCGGGTCGACCCGGCGGCGGGCCTCGATGCCGACGAGGGCGCTCGCGAGGAGCTCGCGGACGTGCAGCCGGGGGCCGGTGCCGGGCCGCGACAGGGCGCCGGCGGCGAGCCGCTCGGCGGGCCGTGCGGCCAGCCGGGCGTCGGGCTGGACGTCGGGCTGGGCCGGGCGGTCGGTGAGGGGGTCGGCCGGTCGGCCGACGTCGGGGCTGGGCACGCGTGCTCCGTTCCGGGGGACGGCGGGCCGGGGTGCTGGCCGCCGCGAGGGATGGGTCGGTCCTCGCAGGATGCGGCCCGGGCCCACCGCCCAGGAGGCGCTCGCGGGGTGGGTCGCCCCCTCGGCGGGCGAGTCGGTCCGAACGGCGGATGGGGCGTCGCCGCTGCTCAGGGGGTGTCGCCGGCCGCCAGGGTGCGCTCGAGGAGGGCCCGCACGTCGTCGGCCAGCACCGGCTCGGGGACGAGGACGTCGACCTCCGGCACGGCGCAGCGCACGCCGTAGCAGTAGGCGTCGGGGTACTCGCGGTCGGAGGCGGCCGCCGCCTCGAGGAGCCGGTCGGAGGCCAGCAGCCGCTGCCAGCGGCGGGTGTCGTCCTCCGGCAGCTCGTGGAGGGTGACGGTGCGCTCACGCGTCCGGCCGGCGAACCCCCCGGTGCGGCGCACCGCCACCTCGGTGCCGGGCGGCGGGGTGGGCCGGGGCTCGGGCGTGCCGGGGTCGGCGGGGGTGGTCGTCGAGTCGGTGGAGCCCGCGCCACCCGACCCCCCGGTGCCCCCGGGCCCGACCGGGGTGACACCGACGCCGTCCCAGGCGGCGCGGACGGCGTCCTCCTGGGTCGAGCCCGCGCCGAAGCGGGCGGTGGCGGCCGCCACGGTGAGCCCGGCGAAGGTGGCGAAGTCGCAGTCGGCCCGGATGTCGCCGGTGAGCACGTCGTACCAGAGGCGCCCCGCGTCGCCCCAGGCGTTGCCGCCGAGGGCGACGGCCAGGTCGTGGAAGGCCTTGTTGGGGATCCCGGAGTTGATGTGGACGCCGCCGTTGTCGTCGGTGGTGTCGACGTAGCCGCTCATGTGCGCCGGCTGGGGGTCCTTGCCGAGCCGCGGGTCGTCGTAGGCGGTGCCGGGCGCGGCCATCGAGCGCAGGGCCACCCCCTGGACGCCGGGGGCGAGGAGCTCGGCGCCGACGAGCCAGTCGGCCTGGTCGGCGCCCTGCCCCAGCAGGTGCTGCTTGACGAGCACGCCGAAGACGTCGGAGACCGACTCGTTGAGCGCGCCCGACTGGCCCTGGTAGGTGAGGCCCGCCGTGTACTGCGTGACGCCGTGGGCGAGCTCGTGCCCGATGACGTCGACGCTGCGGGTGAACCCGAGGAAGACGACCCCGTCGCCGTCGCCGAAGACCATCTGCGTGCCGTCCCAGAACGCGTTGTCGTACTGCCGCCCGTAGTGCACCGACGCGACGAGGGGCAGACCCTTGTCGTCGAGGGAGTTGCGCGCGTAGGCGTCGGTCCACAGCTGCCACGTCGCACCGAGCCCGTCGTAGGCCTGGGTGACCGCCTCGTCGGGCGTGGCCGGCTCGCCCTCGCCGCGCACGCGGGTGCCGGGGAGGGTCGTGCCGCTGCCGGCGTCGTAGACCGTGCGCTGCGGTGTGTCGGGCGTGCCGGGCTGCAGCCGCGGCCGGCTCCCGCCACCGTGGGGGCGGGCCTCGGCCGTGGTGCGGCCCCGCCGCAGCAGCTCGTCGGTGCGCAGCGTGGCGTCGGCGTGGGCGGCCAGGTGGGGGTCTCCGGAGGCCGCCAGGGCGGCGAGCAGGTAGGGCGGGACGATGGTGCAGCGGGCGGCGGAGTGCGTCATCGCTCCACCATGCTCCTCGCCCCTGACAGTCGCGAGCGCACCGACGGACCGGGTGGTTCGGGGGTCAGGGTCCGCACGGCCCGTCGGTCGGTGGACCCGAAGCGACGCACTCGTCAGCTCGGGTGCGGCGCCCGTGGTCAGCGGCGGAGGGCGGCCGCCATCCGTTCCTGGGCCAGCTCGGAGTGGAACAGCGCACCCGACAGCGTGGCCATCGCCTCGCCGTCGGCGTCGAACGCGGCGAGCAGGTCGGGGGTCAGGAGGGCCTTCGCTGCGGTGAGGCCCTGCCGGGCACCGGCCCGCAGGTCGTCGAGGACGCCGTCGACGGCCGCGTCCATCTCGCCCTCGCCGACCACCCGCGTGACGAGGCCGGCGGCCTGGGCCTCGCTCGGCGGAGACCGACCGGCCGGTGAGGAACCAGTCGAGTGCCGTGCGCTCGGAGAGCCTGTGCCGCAACGGGATCGAGATCGTCGCGGCCGCGAGTCCCAGGCGCACCTCGGTGAGCGCGACCGTCACGTCGTCACGGGCCACGACGAGGTCGGCGCTGGCGACGAGCCCGAGGCCGCCCGCCCGCACCGGCCCGTCGAGGCGCACGACGACGGGCACCGGGAGGGCGACGATGCGCCGCTGCAGCCCGACGATGGAGCGCGCGGACTCCGTCATGTCGACCGTCGCCGCCTCGCGCAGGTCGGCGCCGGCGCAGAACACGCGCTGGCTCGAGCGCAGGAGCACGGCGTGGAGCGGTGTCGTCGGCGGCGACGGCGTCGAGGTGGGCCGCGAGCTCGGCGACGAGCCGGCGGGAGAGCGCGTTGCGGTTGGCCGGGGAGTCGAGGGTGATGACCGCGACCCGGTCGTCGTCGTCGCGGCGGACCAGGGGGGCGTCGGCGTCGGCATCCACGGCCCGACCCTAGCCCGCACGCGCCACCGACCTCGCGCGGGTGGTGCCCGCACGAGGTCGGCCCGGGGGCGGACGGTCAGGCGGCGGGGGTCACCCGGAAGACGGGGAAGCCGGGGGCGGCGGCCGCGACCTCGGCGTCGCTGGAGTCCTTGCTCAGGCCCTCGACGAACCGGCCGACCTCCCAGCCCCAGCGTGCCAGGTAGACGCGGATGACGGCCGGGCGCTCCTCGACCGGGAGCTCGGTGAGCTGCACCCGCTCGACCCGGCGGCCCAGGCGCAGCTCGGCCTCCCCCGCGGCGCGCGCGTTGCGGACCCACTCGGTGTTGCCGCGCGGTGCGACGAGGAAGCGCTGGCCCTCGAGCGGCATGAGGTTGACCGGGGTGCTCCGGGGGAGCCCGGAGCGGCGACCCCGGACGGTGAGCACGCGCGAGCCCATGAGGCTCACCCCGTGCTCGGTGAGCCAGCGGACGGCGGCGTTGAACCAGCGGTCCATCCTCGTGTCGGGGCGGACGTAGCGGGGAGTGGCGTCTGGGGTGGTCATGGTGTCTCTCCTGATCTGTGAGCACTGCTCTCGTTTCCGCCAGTCTGGAGCACGTCCCCACCCTTTGTCAAGAGCACTGCTCTCGTCATGTGGTTGGATGGTCGACGTGCCCCCGACCTCCCGCGCCGAACGGCGCCAGGACCTCGAGCGCCGCATCGTCGAGGTCGGCCGGCGCCACCTCGTCTCCGACGGCGCCGCCGGTCTCTCGCTGCGCGCCGTCACCCGCGACCTCGGGATGGTCTCGTCCGCCGTGTACCGGTACGTCGCCAACCGCGACGAGCTGCTCACCCTCCTGCTCGTCGACGCGTACACCGAGCAGGCCGACGCGGTCGAGGCCGCCCTGGGCCGAGCCCCCGGGCTGCCGTGGGACGAGCGGGTCGTGGTCGCGGGAATGGCGTTCCGGCAGTGGGCAGTCGGTGACCCTTCCAGCTACGCGCTGTTGTACGGCAGCCCGGTGCCGGGGTACTCCGCACCCGCCGAGCGCACGGTGGAACCCGGCACGCGGGTCGTCCTCGCCCTCGCCGGACTCGTCGCGGAGGGGCTGGCCGCCGGTGAGGTGGCGCCCCGGGGAGCGGTGCCCGTGGACGACCCGACACTGGCCGAGGCGCTGGCCGGCGTGGCCGCCGAGACCGGGCTGGCCGGGGGGCCCGACGTCCTCGCCCGGGCGATGACCCTGTGGGCCACGCTCGTGGGCGGGACGAGCCTGGAGGTGTTCGGGCAGTACGGGCCCGACCCGCTGGGGACGCCCGGGGCGCTGCTCGAGCACCAGCTGCGCCTCAGCCTCACCCTCGTGCGCGGCACGCCCTGAGGTCCCCCCTCACCGCCCACCAGGTCGTCGCTCCCCACCCCCTGCTCGCCCTTCCTCCCTCCCTTCCTCGACCGCAGCAGCCGACTTCTTGCCCATCGCCCACCTCGAAGGACCGATTGAGGGCCCCCTGAGGTGGGCGTCGGGCAAGAAGTCGGGTGGATGGGGCGGCCGGGGGGCCGGGGGGCCGGAGGGCCGGCTCAGCCGTAGGTGTCGCGCGGGCCGCGGCCGTCCTGCACGCGGTGCCTCCCCCGCGACCACGGGGGGGCGCTCGGCCCGACGACGCGCAGCTCGGCCACCGTGCCCTCGCCGACCTCCTCGGTGAGCCGGGTCATCAGGGTCGACTCGAGCAGCCGCAGCTGGGTCGCCCAGGCCGTCGAGTCGGCCCGCACGGTGAGCACGCCGTCGGCGAAGTCGGTGGGGTGGCAGTGCGCGGCGATCTCCTCGCCGACGATGGCCGGCCACCGCCCGATGACCGAGCCGACCGCGACGTCCGAGCCCCAGCCCCGCTCGTTGACGAAGCGGTCGATCTGGTCGCCGAGCAGCTGGGGGTCGCGCCCGGCGTCGCCGCGGCGCCCGCCGGGGACGTCCTTCGCGCGGCGGCGGGGCTTGAGCCCGGGCCGCAGCCCCTTGCCACGGGCGCGGGCCCGGGCCCGGGCCAGCGCCTCACCGGCCGCGAGCGCCGCGTCGCCGAGCTCGGGGTCCGGCCCGGGGTCGGCCGAGCGTCCGACGCGTCGCCGGCGTCGGCCGGGCGTCGGTCGTCGACGGCGTCGCTCCGGACGCACCGCCCTCGCCCGGGAACGCGGCCGCTGCCTCGGCGGGGTCTCCCGCACGCGGCGGGGGACGGTGGGACGGGGTCAGGCGCCATCGCCGTCAGCACCACCCTCGCCACCGAGGACGCCCACGCCACCCTCGACACCGAGGACGCCCACCCCACCCGCGGCACCCTCGACGCCCGCGGCACCCTCGACGCCCTCCACGACACCGGCGCCCTCCACGACAGCGGCACCCTGGGCATCCTCGACGACGCCGAGGGTCACCCGGTGGGTGCGCCCGGCGAGCGCTGCCGGCACGTCCTCGGGCACCGCGGCGGTGACGAGCACCTGCTCCGCGTCCGCCACCATCGCGGCGAGCCGCTCGCGGCGCCCGGAGTCGAGCTCGGCGAAGACGTCGTCGAGGACGAGCACCGGGTCGTCGCCGAGGTCGGTGCGCAGCAGCTGGAACGCCGCCAGCCGCAGCCCGAGCGCGAACGACCACGACTCGCCGTGGCTCGCGTACCCCTTGGCCGGCAGCTCGCCGAGGGTGAGCACGACGTCGTCACGGTGCGGCCCGACGAGGCACACCCCCCGCTCGACCTCCTGGTCGCGCACCTCCGCGAGCGTGGCGAGCACCTCGTCGTGCAGCTCGGCCACCTCGGGCACCTCGCCGGCGGCCAGGCGCGCCGCGGTGGCCTCGCGCAGCGACGACCGGTACGAGACCCGGGCGTCGGACTGGCCGTTGCTCACCTCGTCGTACGCCTTCGAGAGGTACGGCCCGAGGTCGCGCAGCAGCCGCAGCCGGGCGTACAGCAGCTGCGACCCCACCCCGGCGAGCTGGGCGTCCCACACCGAGAGCGTGTGCAGCGCCGACGCCGCCTCGGTGCTCGGGTCGACCGCCTCGGCCCCCGGCCGGGGACGCCGCCCCCGGGCCCGCCGCGACAGGTACGGCTGCGCCGACTTCAGCAGGGCCGAGCGCTGCTTGACGATGCGGTCGTACTCCTGGCGCACCCCGGCCCAGCGGGGCTGCCGGGCCACGAGCAGGTCGTCGAGGAAGCGCCGCCGCTCGCCCGGGTCGCCCTTGACGAGGGCGAGGTCCTCAGGAGCGAACAGCACGGTGCGCAGCGTGCCGAGCACCTCCCGCGGACGCACGGGCGAGCGGTTGAGGCGCGCCCGGTTGGCCTTGCCGGGCGTGATCTCCAGCTCGACCATCGTCTCGCGGCCCCGGCTCACCACCGCCCCCCGCACGACCGCCCGCTCGGCACCGAACCGGACGAGGGGCGCATCGGTGGCCACCCGGTGGCTCGAGAGCGAGGCGAGGTAGCCGATGGCCTCGACGAGGTTGGTCTTGCCCTGCCCGTTGAGGCCGACGAGGGTCGTCACGCCGGGCTCGAGGGGCAGCTCGGCGCTCGGGTAGCTGCGGAAGTCGGCGACCGACAGGTGCCGGACGTGCACCCCGCTGCTCAGGCCTTCTTCGCAGCGCGCTTCCGGGTCGAGCCCGACCCGGTGCGCCCCGGCGACGCCGGTCCGGCCTCCGCGGCGTGCGCGGCCTTCTTCGCGGCCGTCTTCTTCGCCGGGACGCTTCTCCTTGCGGCGGGCCTTGGCCTGGGCGGTGTCGGCGGTCGCGGGGCCGGCCGCGGCCTCGGCCCGCAGCTTCTCGCCCTCGGCGACGGTCATCACCTGGTGCCCGCCGAAGCCACCCCGCAGCGCGGCGACGGCCTGCATGGTCGGGGAGACCTGCTGGCGGGAGGCGAAGCGGGCGAAGAGGGACGCCGAGATGACCGGCATGGGCACGGAGAGCTCGATGGCCTCCTCGACGGTCCACCGTCCCTCGCCGGAGTCGGCGGTGTAGTCGGAGACGTCGTCGAGGGTGGGGTTCTCCTCGAGGGCGTCGACCATGAGGTCGAGCAGCCAGGACCGCACCACCGTGCCGCGGCTCCACGCCTTGAAGGCGCCCGGCACGTCGTCGACGATGTCCTTCTTCGACAGCAGCTCGTAGCCCTCGGCGTACGCGGCCATGAGGCCGTACTCGATGCCGTTGTGCACCATCTTCGTGTAGTGGCCCGCGCCGACCTTGCCGGCGTGGACGAAGCCCTCGTCGCGGGGGCCCTCGGGGCGCAGGGCGTCGAAGATCGGCATGGCCTTGGCGACGTTGGCCTTCGAGCCGCCGGCCATGAGGCCGTAGCCGTTCTCCAGGCCCCAGATGCCGCCGGAGACGCCGCAGTCGACGTAGCCGATGCCCTTCTCGCGCAGCAGCTTCTCGTTCTCGACGTCGTCGGTCCACTTGCTGTTGCCGCCGTCGATGACGAGGTCGCCCTTGCTGAGCAGGTCGCCGAGGGCCACGACGGTGTCGCGGGTGGGCTTGCCGTGGGGGACCATCACCCAGACGACCCGCGGGCCGTCGAGCTTCTTGACCATGTCGGCGAGGGAGCGCGCGTCCGAGACCTGCTTGTTGCGGTCGTACCCGACCACCTCGTGCCCGGAGCGGCGCAGCCGCTCGCGCATGTTCCCGCCCATCTTGCCGAGGCCGACCAGTCCGAGCTGCATGCGCTTCTCCTTGGTGTCGTCGGGGACGTCCGCTCCCCGCAGGCTACTGCCGGCCCGGGCGTCGTGGTTCAGGAGGCGAAGCGGACCGGCATGATCACGTAGCGGTAGGACGTGTCGGCCTCGCCGTCGGCGCTGTCCTGGCCGGAGAGCACGGCGGGGCGCGAGGCCTGGGTGAACGACACCCGGGTCCAGTCGGTACCGACCGCGCCGAGGCCGTCGAGCAGGTACGTGGGGTTGAAGGCGATCTCGACGTCGGGGCCGGTCATCGTGCACTCGACGGCCTCGGACGCCTGGGCGTCGTCGCCGGTGCCGGCCTCGATGGCCACCTGGTCGCTGCCGAAGCGCAGCCGCACCGGGGTGTTGCGCTCGGCGACGAGGGCCACGCGCTTGACCGCCTCGACGAGCTCCGCGGTGCGGACGACGGCCTCGGTCTCCGAGCTCGTCGGGAAGATCGAGGAGACCTTGGGGTACTCGCCGTCGAGGAGGCGGGTCGTCGTGCGGCGCCGGCCGGCCTCGAAGCCGACGAGCCCGTCGCCGCCCGCCGTGGCGCCGAGGGCGACGTCGATCGAGCCGCTCGCGCCGAGGCTGCGGGCCGTCTCGGAGAGCGTGCGGGCCGGGATGAGCACGACGTGGCTCGCGTCGGTGGCGCTGGGGTTCCACGTCAGCTCACGCATGGCGAGGCGGTAGCGGTCGGTGGCCAGGAGGGTCATCCGGTCGCCCTCGACCTCGACGCGGACGCCGGTGAGGATCGGCAGCGTGTCGCCACGGTCGGCCGCGATGGAGACCTGGGCGACGGCCTGGGTGAAGAGGTGGCCGTCGACGGTGCCCGTGGGCTCGGGGGAGGTGGGCAGCGTCGGGTAGTCGTCGGACGGCATCATCAGGAGGCTGAACCGGGAGGCGCCACAGGTGACCTGCACCTTGCTGCCCTCGGTCGCGACGTCGATGGGCCGGTCCGGGAGGTTGCGCGAGATGTCGGCGAGCAGGCGGCCCAGGACGAGCACCGTGCCCGACTCGGCGACCTCGGCCCCGACCGTCACCCGGGCCGAGACCTCGTAGTCGAACGCCGAGAGGGTGAGCGTGCCGTCGTCGGAGGCCTCGAGGAGGATGCCGGCGAGCACCGGCACCGGGGGGCGGGCCGGCAGCCCGCGGGCCACCCAGGTGACCGCCTCGGCGAGGACGTCGCGCTCGACGCGGAACTTCACGGCATACCGCCCTATCCGGCGCGGGAGGTCCGCGCCTGGTCGTGCACTTCGGAGTGTCACCCGTCGCTCGGAGCCACTCGAGGGGCAGCCGAGGCCGACGGGCCCCTGACACTAGTGCACGGTTCGACCCCGCACCATCGGTTGGCGACCCGAGCCGGTGGCGGTCGGCGCAGGGCCCTCCCGTCCGCCCTCCGAGGCCCGGTCGTGGGGCGGTCCCAGCAGGGTCGTGATCGGGGTGGACCCCTTCATCTCTGGATCTCGTCGTGGTTGTCGCAGCTGTGGATCCTGTGGACGACGGGTCGTCGGTGCAGGTCGGCGCGGCGCGTCGGGGTGTGGACGGGCCGTGGACGGGTGGTGGAGGGGCGAGGACCGGGCTGTTGACGGCCACCGGGCGTTCACACGCCGTCCACCGAGCCGGCCCGGGTCGTCCACGGCCGGGGGTGGGTCGTCCACAGTCGTCCACAGGGCCTGTGGACAACCACGGGTCGGTGGAGGTCGGTCCGCGTCGTTTCGCGGTCCCCGTCCACAGGCTCGTCCCCACCGGTGGACGGTGCGCCCGACCAGCGCGAACGCCGGGTGAACGGGGTGCGACCACCGGGCGTGCGGCAGCCGGCGGGACCCGAGGTTGGACAAGGGTTGTACACGGGGTGGGGACAACCTGTGGACAACCGGTGGAGGGTGCAGGCCCTCCCGGCGGTCAGCGCGACTGCTGCTTGATCCGGTTGGTCAGCTCGGTGACCTGGTTGTAGATCGCGCGCCGCTCGGCCATCAGCTGGCGGATCTTCTTCTCGGCGTGCATGACGGTCGTGTGGTCGCGTCCACCGAACTGCTGGCCGATCTTCGGCAGCGACATCTCGGTGAGCTCGCGGCACAGGTACATCGCGATCTGCCGGGCCGTGACGAGCACCCGCGAGCGCGACTGGCCCTGGAGGTCCTCGATGGTCAGCCCGAAGTAGGCGGCCGTCTGGGCGATGATCGTCGCCGGCGTCACCTGGCTCGTCGAGTCGTCGGGGATGAGGTCGCGCAGGACGATCTCGGCGAGGCTCATGTCGACGGGCTGGCGGTTGAGGCTGGCGAACGCGGTGACCCGGATCAGCGCCCCCTCGAGCTCGCGGATGTTCGTCGAGATCCGCGAGCCGATGAACTCGTGGACGTCGTCGGGGACGCTCAGCCGCTCCTGGATGGCCTTCTTGCGCAGGATGGCGATGCGGGTCTCGAGGTCGGGGGGCTGGACGTCGGTGAGCAGCCCCATCTCGAAGCGGCTGCGCATCCGGGCCTCGAAGCCGGTGAGCAGCTTGGGCGGCACGTCGCTCGTGATGACGACCTGCTTGCTCGCGTTGTGGAGGGTGTTGAAGGTGTGGAAGAACTCCTCCTGCGTCTGCACCTTGCCCTGGAGGAACTGGATGTCGTCGATGAGCAGGACGTCGACGTCGCGGTAGCGGCGCTGGAAGTTGGCCGCCTTGTCGTCGCGGATGCTGTTGATGAAGTCGTTGGTGAACTCCTCCGAGTTCACGTACCGCACCTTGACGTGGGGGAAGAGGTTGCGGGCGTAGTGCCCGATGGCGTGGAGCAGGTGGGTCTTGCCCAGCCCGGACTCGCCGTAGACGAAGAGCGGGTTGTACGCCTTGGCCGGCTGCTCGGCGACCGCGACCGCTGCGGCGTGGGCGAACCGGTTGCTCGCGCCGATGACGAAGGTGTCGAACGTGTACTTCGGGTTGAGCCGGGTCAGCTCGACCTGCTCGGGCACCTGGGTGCCGGGGCGCGGCCGCCGCATCCCGGGCACCTCGACGAGGCCGTGCGAGGCGCCACCGACCGACGGGGTGTCTCCGTCGTCGTCGAGCTCGAGGTCGTCGATCTCCTGGCGCCGGTCGGCGGCGCGGCGGTCGTGGGCCTCGTCCGGACCCCCGGGCGAGGCGTGCCCGCCGTGGCTGCCGGGCCCGCCGGACTCGTCGAGGAGGGTGGCGTGCTCGCCGACCTCGGCGAGGGTGGGGTCGACGGTGACGGCCAGGCGCACCTCCCGGCCGAGGCGCTGGCCCAGGCTCTGGGTGACCCGGTCGCGCAGCCGGGTCTCGACGACGTCCTTGGTGAAGTCGTTGGGCACGGCGATGAGGACGGTGTCGTCGAGCAGCCCCACGAGGCGGGCGAGCGAGAGGAAGGCCCGCTGCTGCACGGGGATGCCGTCCTCGTCGAGGGCCTCCAGGGTGGCCTGCCACACCTCGGTCATCGTCGCGTCCGGCACGTGGTTCCGTCCTTCCGATCCCCGGGTCTCCGTCGTCGGCACCGGTCGGCGCCGCACCGGTGGTTCGTCCACATGGTTGTCCACAGGCTGTGGGGACGACACGGCGCGCTGCCGCCCGTGTGTCGTTGCCCGGCCCGCCCGATGCTCCGTGCGATGGTAGAGGGTCGACCGCCCGGATGGGTACCCGGCCGTGGGTTTGGTCGGCGGGCGGGCGCTCGGGTACCGTGGAGCAGCCTGTTCGTCGGCTGTTTTCGCATGCCCACGGCGTCCCGCGCAACACCGCGCGCGGCCCCCTGGGTCTCCGACTGCAGCCGACCAGGCCGCCCCCGACCCCCGGGCCGTCCAGGCCCGCCACCCCGCGAAAGAGATGCATCGTGAGCAAGCGGACCTTCCAGCCCAACAACCGTCGTCGCGCCAAGACGCACGGCTTCCGACTGCGGATGCGCACCCGCGCCGGCCGCTCCATCCTCGCCGCCCGGCGTCGCAAGGGCCGCTCCGAGCTCTCGGCCTGAGGGCCGCCGGTGCTGCCGGCGCCGAACCGACTGCGCGAGCGGGCGGACTTCGGGTCGGCGGTCCGGGGTCCCGGGAGCACCCGGGCCGGCTCGCGACTCCTCGTGGTCCACGCCAACCGAACCGATGCGCGCGCGGGGTGCCCGCCGCGGGTCGGCTTCGTGGTGTCACGGGCGGTCGGCAACGCGGTGGTCCGCAACCGCACGAAGCGACGCCTGCGGGCCCTCGTCGCCGCCCGGCTGGCCCTCGTGCCCCCGGGTGTCGACCTGGTCGTGCGGGCCAACCCGGCCGCTGCCGGGGCCACGGTCGGGGGAACTCGAAGTGGCACTCGACTCGTTGTGGCACAAGGTGATCGGTCGGATCGGAGAGGTCGGATGAGCGTGGGGCGCATCGTCGCGGCACCGCTGGTGCTCCTCATCCGCGCCTACCAGCGGTTCATCAGCCCGCTGCGCCCGCCGACCTGCCGCTACTACCCCTCGTGCTCGGCCTACGCCGTCACCGCCCTCGAGCGGTTCGGCCCGCTGCGCGGCGGCTGGATGGCGGCCCGCCGGCTCGGCCGCTGCCACCCCTGGACCCCCGGCGGGGTCGACCACGTCCCCGACCGCGACCCGGACACCGGGCGGCCGGTGCCGGGGACCACGGGGCCGAAGCCGTACCGGGGATCCCCCGGGCCGACCGCCGCGTCCCACCCCTGACCACCGTCACCGCGTGACACCACCCGCCGGCTGAGACCGGCCCAACGAAGGACATCATGGGCGACCTGTTCAACAGCATCCTGGCCCCGATCGAGTGGCTCGTGGCCTGGATCATGTACGGCTTCCACCAGTTCTTCACGGGCATCGGCATGCCCGCGGCCTCCGGGTGGACGTGGGCGTTGTCGATCGTCGGGCTCGTGCTCGTCATGCGGGCGGCGATGATCCCGCTGTTCGTCAAGCAGATCAAGGCCTCGCGCAAGATGCAGCTCATCCAGCCCGAGCTGCAGAAGATCCAGAAGAAGTACAAGGGCAAGTCCGATCCCGAGTCCCGCCAGGCGATGACCCAGGAGACGATGGAGCTCTACAAGAAGGAGGGGACCAACCCCCTCAGCTCCTGCCTGCCGATCCTCGTCCAGTCGCCGTTCTTCTTCGGCCTGTTCCGGGTGCTCCGCGGGCTCGAGGACATCGCGACGGGCAAGCACGACCAGATCGGCCCGATCACGAAAACCGTTGCGTCACAGGCGGAGTCGGCCTCGCTCTTCGGTGCTCAGCTCTCCGACACCTTCCTCGGGGCGGACGGCCTGGCCACCCAGATCGTCACCGTGGTGCTCATCGTCCTCATGTCGGCGACGACCTTCACCACCCAGCGCCAGCTGATGACGAAGAACATGCCCCAGTCGGCGCTCGACAGCCCGTTCGCCAAGCAGCAGAAGATGCTGCTCTACATCTTCCCGGTCATCTTCGCCGTCTCCGGTGTCAACTTCCCGATCGGTGTCCTCCTCTACTGGTTCACGACGAACGTCTGGTCGATGACCCAGCAGTTCTACGTGATCCGCCGGATGCCGGCGCCCGGGTCGGCCGCCGAACGGGCGTACCACGAGCGGTTGGTCCGCAAGGGCAAGCCGGTCCCCGGGGCGCCGACGGCCACGGCCGCCGGCGACACCGTCGTGGAGACCGACAACGGCACCAAGAGCAGGCAGCGCCAGCAGCCCAAGTCGAAGAAGCGCACCAAGGGCAAGAAGAAGCCCGACGGCCCCCAGCCCGGCACCTCGCCCGGCTCGGACGCCGCGCCCTCCGAGGGCTGAGGCCACCCGCCGCGCCCCAGCCCGCGCGGCCCCGAACCCCCACCACTCCCAGCCAGGAGCACACATGAGCGAGAACACGACCGAGGACCTCGAGCGCCCGGCCACCGACCGTGACGTCCCCGAGGGCACCGACACCAGCGACGGTGCCTCCGTCGAGGTCAGCGACGAGGCGGCCGTCGACCCCGGCGGCGGGCACCGTCGCGGACGAGGGCCCTGCGGACCGAGACGACGCGGACCGAGACGACGCCAGTGGAGACGGGGCTGAGGAGACCGGTTCCGCCGCGGTGACAGAGGCCGGCCGAGGACGAGGGCGACGCGGACGACGCGGACGCCGACGACGCGCAGGACGACGACGACCCGGCCGACTCGACGGACTCCGACGCGGACGCCGGAGCCGGCGGCGACGGTCGACCGGCGCGGGGCCGGGGCGGTCGTCGGGCCCAGCTCGAGCGCGAGGGTGAGGTCGCGGCCGACTTCCTCGAGACGCTGCTCGACATCTGCGACATCGACGGGGACCTGGACGTCGACATCGACGGGGACCGGGCGGCCGTCGCCATCGTCGACAGCGACGAGGGCCGGGTCCCGCGCCGGCTCGTCGGCCAGGACGGCGAGGTGCTCGAGGCCCTCCAGGAGCTCACCCGTCTTGCCGTGCAGTCCGAGACGGGCGAGCGGAGCCGCCTCATGCTCGACGTGGCCGGGCACCGGGCCGGTCGGCGCGCGGACCTCGTGACGATCGCCCAGGAGGCCATCTCCCGGGTGCGCACCTCTGGTGAGGCGGCCTCGCTCGAGCCGATGACCGCGTTCGAGCGCAAGGTCGTCCACGACGAGGTGCTCGCGGCCGGTCTCGTGTCGGAGTCCGAGGGCTCCGAGCCCCGCCGCTACGTCGTCATCGCCCCGGAGTGAGGACGCGTTTCACGTGAAACATGACGGGGACAGCCCGTTGACGCCGCCGGCCGCACCTTCGGGTGCGGCCGCGGTGTTCGGCGACCGTCTCGAGGTGGCCGAGCGCTTCGTCGCCGTCCTCGCCGACACCGGGGTGACCCACGGGCTGATCGGTCCGCGCGAGGTACCCCGGCTGTGGGAGCGGCACGTCCTCAACTGCGCGGTCATCGAGGACGCCTTCCCGTCCGGGGCGAGGGTCGTCGACGTCGGGTCCGGCGCCGGCCTGCCCGGGCGTCGCCCTGGCCATCGCCCGCCCGGACCTCGAGGTGCACCTCGTCGAGCCGATGCTGCGCAGGACCACCTGGCTGGAGACCGTGGTCGCCGAGCTCGCGCTCGACACCGTCGTCGTCCACCGGGGGAGGGCCGAGGAGCTGTCCGGAGCGGTGAGCGCCCCGTGGGTGACCGCCCGTGCGGTGGCCCGGCTCGACAAGCTGGCCCGCTGGTGCCGACCCCTGCTCTCCCCGGGGGGAACGCTCGTGGCGATGAAGGGGCGGAGTGCGGAGCAGGAGCTGGCCGAGGACCGTCCGGGTCTCGACCGGCTGGGCCTCGAGGACGCGACGGTCACCGAGCACGGCCTCGCGGTGCTCGACGAGGCGGTGCTCACCGTCGACCTCCGCTTCACCGCGGCCGGCACCCGTCGGCGGCCGGGGCGCCCGAAGCGCGCCGGGGGGTCGAGGGGTCCTCGACCCTAGGTCGGGCGAGGCAGCCCGCCGGTGCCGTCGAGGGGCGGCGGTGCCAAGGGGCGGTGGCGCCGAGGGACGGGAGGCGGCGTCGGGGAGCAGTGGCGCCGGGGGCAGCAGTGCTGTCCGTGGGCGTGGCGTCGGGGGTGGGTGGCAAGGGGCTGGTCGTGGCGACAGCGGTCGCGGCGGCACGTGTGCGGCAGGGCGGTCGTGGCCCGGGGGGATCCCCATCCGCACGACCCCGGGTGGACGTCGCGCGTCTCCCAGGGCTTCGCCGGTGAGCGGGTCACAGGCTCGCCGGCCCGGCGCTGGCGGCGTTCCGTTTCACGTGAAACATCTGCACCGGCGTCGGGTGTCTCCGGGTGCGGCCGTTGCCCGGAGGTGGCGGCCCGGGTCGGCCGGGCATCTGTACAAGGAGACGGTCAGGCCGGGGCCGTGGCCGTGGCCGAGTCCTCGTGGCCGGGGACCGGCGCCGGGTCCGTTGCGCCACCCCGCCCGGGGCGGCCCGAGCCGCGGCCGGGATGCTCGCGCCGGGGACCGCCGCCAGCTCCATCGAACCGTCACACCCGGCCTGCTCGTCGGCGGGGCGGCGCGCGCGACCTGGGCCGGTTGTTGCGCACGCTCCATCGAGCCGTCACACCGGGCGTGCCTCGACGGCAGTCCGGCCCGCGCGACCCGGGCCGGTGGTTGCGCCGCACCCGAACCACCCGGCCCGTCGCCACCCGTCCTCCTGGCCCGTCAGGTTCAGAGGGAGGGTCGTGAGGACGTGGCCGACCACGGCGCCGCCGGTCGGGGAGCCCGCCGGCCGCAGGGGAGCCGTCAGGGAGAGCGTGACCCCACCGAACGGACGCCGGTGGGGCCGTTCACGAGGCCCTGGGGAGGACGGTGGGGCATGGCGGGGTCGTGGTCGTCCGGGGCTGCGGGGACATCCGGCCCTCGTCGGGGGCAGCCGGTTCCGGGTGACGTGTCGGCCCGAGGGGGCCGACCGGGGACGATGACCCGCGGGGCACGGCCGGGTGCCGACCACTGGGCAGCGCGGGTGTGGACGCTGCGCTGGGCCGGGCGCGCCACCGTGGGTCGGCAGGGTCGGGCGGCCCGGCCGGCCACGGGAGGCGAGCCGGCCGGCTGCAGCTTCCGCTGAGCGGTTCCGTCGGCGGTGTCGGTCGCTCGCCACCGACCGGGCCCTGGCCGCCCAGCGGGCCCTGACCGACGCGATGCCGGGCCCGGGTGAGGGCGCCCTCGGCGCGTCCAGCCCCTTCTGCGGACCTGGCCGAGGGCGCGAGGTCGGAACGGGCGGATGGGCGCGCGGTGGCGGGACCCGACCCTCACGCAGTGGAGGCAGTCCCCGAGGGCCCCCGGTTCCCAGGGGTGCTCGTCCGACCGGGCCGGTGTCGGCATCGAGGGTCGGGGCCTGCTCACCGACCGGCCGCCCCACGAGCTGGGCGTGCCATGACGGACGACAGTCGGGCACGGTTCACCGGCCCGGCGCCGACCCGGTGAGCCCGGTTTCACGTGAAACATCAGCTCCGGACCGAGCTCGGTGGTGATGGTCTCGGAGGCCCCCCGCAGCCACTGGGTCGGTCAGGGCGACGGAGGCGGGGGCTGGGCGGATGCAGCCGCTCCAGGGGACGGGCGACGTCGCCGGAGCGAGCAGGCGCCCGCCCGAGGGCGACCGAGGCCGGCCGGCGGTGCGTCACGGTCGAGACCGGAGAGTTCATCCGAGCATCGGCCGGGTGCACGGGACCCGCCACCGGGGTGCACAGGCACACCACGACCACGGTGACGTGGAGAGCGGTACGCCGGGCGATGGGCGCCGCCGTCATGTTTCACGTGAAACGGCACTCCTTCCGGCCTCGACGCCCGGGCGACCGAGCAGCGTGACATGGCCGGACCGGGCGACGACCAGGGACTCCGGGTCACGACACGACGAGCCGGGACCGACCTCGTTTGCCCGCCGCCCAGAGAGCCGACCAAGGTTTCACGTGAAACACCGGAGTCCGTCTCCGGCCGGCGACGGAGGCGTGGCCGAGGGCGCATCGCCACTCGCAGAGGGGACGCGGGGGCCCGTCCGGTCACCGCCGCGATGACACTCGCTGCCCGCCGGCCCGACGGCCCACCCGGACACGTCTCCACCACCGACCCGGCGCACTCGGCGGCGCTGGACCTTCCGTGGCGACCGACCGCGGAGTCGGCGTCGGCGGGGTGGACCCGGGGGAGGGGCCACTCCGTCGCTCGCCGAGCCGGCTGCTGTGCGTCCGTCCGGCGTGCCCGGAGGGGTGCCGCAGGTGCTCCGTGAGCCGCGACACCGACGCCCGGCAGCGGTCCGCGAGCACGCTCCGGAGGTGGCGACCGGCGTCTTTGTCCACAACTTGTCCACCGCCGCACGGGGCCCGCGCCGGAGGACCGAAGGCGGCACGATTCCGCGTAACCACGCGGAATTGGTGCGGGTGGCAGGACGAGCGCCGACGGGGCGGGCGGGACCTGCCCCCACGTTGTCCACAGGAGGACCCGGCCTTGGCGTGTCGACCCTCGGTGAGGTTGGATGGGGGCGCCCATCCCGAGGAGGTACCGGTGAGCCCATCGCTCGTCACCGCGGAGACCCCGCCACCCGTCGCACCCGGACTAGGTTTCCCGACGGGAGGTCCGGCAGCTGCTGCGGAGCTCGGGTGGCCGTCCACCGTTTCACGTGAAACGGTGGACCAGACCGCCGGGGGAGCCACCGACGACCCGGCGACGGCAGCACCGGTCGCCACGCCCGAGGGGGGCGCGTCGGCACCGCCGCCGGCCGGCCGTGCCGGTCCGGACGGCGACGGGACGCCGCCGGTCGACGGAGACGACGTGTCGGCGGCCGACGAGCCGCCGACGAGCAACGACCACGAGGAGCGAGCAGCCATCGCCGCATCGATTCCGGGAGCGGACTGGAACACCCCGTTGGCCCAGGCCGCGGCCGAGGACGCCCGCAAGCGCATCACGCTGAGCGGGCGCACCGTGCCCCGGCCGGCGCGCACCCGGGTGCTCACCGTCGCCAACCAGAAGGGCGGCGTGGGCAAGACGACGACGACGGTGAACATCGCCGCAGCGCTGGCCCAGGCCGGCAGCACCGTGCTCGTCATCGACCTCGACCCGCAGGGCAACGCCAGCACGGCCCTGGGCATCCCGCACCACGCCGAGGTGCCGAGCGTCTACGACGTGCTCGTCGACGGGACGGCCATCAGCGAGGTCGTCCAGGCCTGCCCCGACATCGACGGCCTCGTCTGCGCTCCCGCGACCATCGACCTGGCCGGTGCGGAGATCGAGCTCGTGTCGCTCGTGGCCCGTGAGACGCGCCTCCAGAAGGCCGTCGACGCCTACGTGCAGCACCGGGCCACGACCGGCGACCGCCTCGACTACGTGCTCATCGACTGCCCGCCGAGCCTGGGTCTGCTCACCGTCAACGCCTTCGTCGCGGCGCAGGAGGTCTTCATCCCCATCCAGTGCGAGTACTACGCGCTGGAGGGCCTCAGCCAGCTGCTCAAGAACATCGAGCTGATCCGCAGCCACCTCAACACCTCCCTGCACGTCTCGACGATCCTCCTGACGATGTACGACGGCCGCACGCGGCTCTCGGCCCAGGTCGCCGACGAGGTGCGCACCCACTTCTCGGAGCAGACCCTCGGGGCCACCGTCCCGCGATCGGTGCGGATCAGCGAGGCGCCGAGCCACGGCCAGACCGTGATGACCTACGACGCGAACAGCAGCGGCGCCCTCTCCTACCTCGAGGCGGCGGTCGAGATCGCCGAGCGCGGTGCCGCCATGACGACGGAGGAGTCCGCATGAGCGAGAAGCGCCGCGCGCTGGGCCGCGGGCTCGGAGCCCTCATCCCGAGCCAGCCCGCGACCGACCGTCCGGTCGACGTCTTCTTCCGTGACCGCGAGGGCGAGGGCGAGGCCACCGCCGGCACCAACGGCCCCGGCGGCCCGGCCGGCACCGGCGACGACACCCCCGACGAGCACCCCACCGGCGCGCCCGCGCTGCAGCCGGTGCCCGGTGCCCGGTTCGCCGAGGTCCCCCTCGACGAGATCCGCCCCAACCCCCGCCAGCCGCGCACGGTGTTCGACGAGGACGAGCTCGCCGAGCTCGTGCACTCGATCCGCGAGATCGGCGTGCTCCAGCCGGTCGTCGTGCGTCCCGTGCCCGATGCCGCCCCCGAGGACGAGGTGCGCTTCGAGCTCATCATGGGCGAGCGCCGGTGGCGGGCGTCGCGGGCCGCGGGCAAGGAGACCGTCCCGGCGATCATCCGGTCGACCGACGAGGACGACCTGCTGCGCGACGCGCTGCTGGAGAACCTCCACCGCAGCCAGCTCAACCCGCTCGAGGAGGCGGCGGCCTACCAGCAGCTGCTCGACGACTTCGGCTGCACCCAGGAGGAGCTCGCGAGACGGATCGGACGCTCCCGCCCCCAGATCTCCAACACCCTGCGCCTGCTGCGGCTGCCGCCGGTCGTCGCCCGGCGGGTCGCCGCCGGGGTGCTGAGCGCGGGCCACGCCCGCGCCCTCCTCGGCCTCCCGGACGCCGGCGCGATGGAGCGGATGGCCCAGAAGGTCGTCGCCGAGGGGCTGTCGGTGCGCTCCGTCGAGGAGCTCGTGGCGCTCGGCGACGGCGACACGCCGCCGTCCCGCCGGGCGCGCCCCCGCCCCGGTGGCCGCCGGCCGCAGCTCGACGACCTCGCCGCCGACCTCTCCGACCGGCTCGAGACCCGCGTGCGCATCGCGCTGGGCCAGAAGAAGGGGCGGCTCACCGTCGAGTTCGCCTCCGTCGACGACCTCAACCGGATCCTCGACGTCATGCGGCTGCGGGAGACCGCCGACCGCACCTGACCTCGGCCTCACGGACCGGCCACCGACCGGCGACCCCGCCCGCTCTGTCGCGAAATCGGTTGTGCCACACCGGGACTCAGGCGTCACACCAGCCCCGCAGGCACCAGAACGGCCCCGGACCGCGAGGTCCGGGGCCGTTCTCCGCTCGACAGCGGTCTGGGGGCCGTCAGCCGAGGAACGCCTCGAGCTCGCGCAGGAGGACCGGCTTCGGGCGGGCGCCGATGATCGTCTTGACGATCTCGCCGCCCTGGTAGACGTGCATGGTCGGGATGCTCGTGATGCCGAGCTGCCCGGTGATGCCCGGGTTCTCGTCGGTGTTGAGCTTGACGACGGAGACCTTGTCGCCGTGGTCGCGGGCGATCTCCTCGAGGACGGGGGCCACGGCGCGGCACGGGCCGCACCACTCGGCCCAGAAGTCGACGAGGACGGGCTTGTCGCTCTTGAGGACGTCGGCCTCGAACGTCGCGTCGGTGGTCTTGCTGACGGCTCCCATGGGGGTTCCTCTCTCTGCGCCGGTGGCCGGCGGGTGGTCGGCCCGGGACGGACCGGGCCGGTGGTTCGGGTGCTGCAGGTGCTGTGACGGTGTGGCTGGTGGTGACGATGGTGCCGCTGGGGTGCGACACCCGGGGAGGGTGGGCCGGCGGGCCGCCCCTCAGTGGGCGAGGAAGCGTTCGGCGTCCAGCGCGGCGGCGCAGCCGGAGCCGGCCGCCGTGATGGCCTGACGGTAGGTGTGGTCGACGAGGTCACCGCAGGCGAAGACGCCCGCGACGTTGGTCCTGGAGCTCCGGCCCTCGGTGAGGACGTAGCCCTCGGCGTCGAGGTCGACCAGGCCCTTGACGAGCTCGTTGCGCGGGTCGTGGCCGATGGCGACGAACAGGCCGGTGGCGGGCAGCTCGCGGGTCTCGCCCGTCACGGTGTCGCGCAGGGTGACCCCGGAGACCTTGCCCTCGCCGTGGATGGCGTCGACGGCGCTGTTCCAGGCGAAGGAGATCTTCTCGTTCGCCTCGGCGCGCTCGGCCATGATCCGGCTGGCCCGCAGGGCGTCACGACGCACGACGACGGTGACCGAGCGGGCGAACTTCGTCAGGAAGGTCGCCTCCTCCATCGCCGAGTCGCCGCCGCCGACCACGACGATGTCCTGGTCGCGGAAGAAGAAGCCGTCGCACGTGGCGCACCACGAGACGCCGTGGCCCGAGAGGCGCTTCTCGTCCGGCAGGCCGAGCTCGCGGTAGGCCGAGCCCATCGCGAGGATGACGGCCCGCGCGCGGTACTCGGTGCCCGAGCCGTCACGCACGAGCTTGACGTCGCCGTCGAGCTCGACGTGCTCGACGTCGTCGGTGACGATCTCGGCCCCGAAGCGCTCGGCCTGGGCCCGCATGTTCTCCATGAGGTCGGGACCCATGATGCCGTCGCGGAAGCCCGGGAAGTTCTCGACCTCGGTCGTGTTCATCAGGGCGCCGCCCGCGGTGACCGAGCCCTCGATGACGAGGGGCTCGAGGTTGGCCCGCGCCGCGTAGACCGCGGCGGTCCAGCCGGCCGGGCCGGAGCCGATGATGATGACGTTGCGAACGTCGGAGGTCACGGGACACATCCCCTTGTGGTGCGAACGGGTGCGGACCGCAAGATGCGGTGCGTGGGTGGAACCGATCCTAGGGCCGCGGTGTTCCCCGTGCCGCGCCGCCCCGCCGATGCGTCACGCCTCGGACACCTCGCCGCCGACCGACCCCCGCGACGACCCGAGGGGCCCGGCCCGGGAAGGCCCCGGAGCACCCGCCCCGCGGCCGCTGGGGCGCCTCTCAGGCGACGCGGGTCGGGCCGGCGATGACGCCCGGGGCCTGGGCCGAGCAGGTCCGCCGGACGGCCCACACGGTGCGCTCGCCGGACTCGGCCGTGGCGACGAGGACGGCGGCGGGGCGCCCGTCGACGCCCGCGAGGTCGATGACGACGGTCTCGCCGGCCGGGACCCCGACGCCGTCGGCGCACGAGCGGGCACCGGCCGCGGTGGCCAGCGGGCCCAGGCCGGCGGCGGGGCCGTCGGCCGCCGCCCGGGACGGTGCCGGGGACGCGCTCTTGCGCCCGGTGCCGTCCCAGGGCAGGGTCGCGCGGACCTCGTCGGCCAGGGACGCGGTGCTGTAGCCGCGACCACTCGCGAGCACGACGACCCCGAGCTCGTCGTCCTCGGCGAGGAGGGTCCGCTCACCGCCGTCGGCGAGCTGGGACGTGGCCCCGCTCGGCATGCGGGGCCGAGCCGTCGACGGTGCTGCTCGCCCGCGCCGCCCGCGGCGGAGTCCTCGGAGACCCCGAGGCTCGCGGTGAGGCCGCCCGGGCGCAGCGACTCGACGACGAGCCCGCCGATGCCCACGAGCCCGACGACGGACGCGGCGACGGCCACGAGGTGCCAGCGCGAGCGTCGGCGCAGCGGGACCACCCGTGCAGGGTCGTCGTCGAGGGCCTGCGTCGCGGCCCCGGGGAGCCGGCCGTCGCCCGCGTCGGGACCGGCCGGGGCGCTGCCGGCAGCGGGCAGGGGCACGAACGGCAGCTCCGGGGCGGCCGGGGCGGGCCAGCCGCCCCGGATCCGGGCCTCGTCGGCCAGGGCGGCCTCGATGCGCTCGACGAGGTCGGCGGGCATGGGTCCGGGGTCGGGGAGCGACCCGAGCAGGGCACGCATCCCCGTGGGGTCGTGCTCGACCGGGTCGGTGTCGTCGTGGGGGTGGCTCACGAGCTCCTCCGGAGGCTGCCGTGTGCGCCGTGCCGGGCGCGGCGGACGGGTGGGACGGGTCGGGCGGTGGGTGGCGCCGGCGCCCAGGGCACCGGCAGCAGGTAGGACGTCATGACGCCCCCTGGGGTTCCGTGGCGTCGTCGCCGGAGCCCGGCGGCGGGCGGAGCATCGTCGGCGAGGGCCTCCCGGCCCCGGAAGCAGCGCGACTTCACGGTCCCCTCGGCGACCTCGAGGACGGCGGCGGCCTCAGCGACCGACAGCCCGTGCATGTCGACGAGGACGAGCGCGGTGCGCTGGGCCTCGGGGAGCCGCGCGAGGGCCTCGCGGACGACGAGGCCGGTCTCGGTGGAGGCGTGCCGGTCGTGCAGGTCGGGGAGGTCGAGCTCGCCGAGGTCGCCGGCCCGGCGCACCGAGACCTTCTCCCGGCGCAGCCGGTCCAGGCTCGCGTTGACGACGATCCGGTGCAGCCACGTCGTGACGGCGGCGTCGCCGCGGAAGGCGTCGGCCCGCCGGAACGCCGAGATGAAGGCCTCCTGGACGGCGTCCGCCGCCAGCTCGCGGTGGCCGGTGGTGCGCATCGCGACCGCGAACATCCGGTCGCGGTGCCGCCGGAAGAGCTCGCCGAAGGCGGCCCCGTCGTCTCCCTCGACGTGCCGCGCGAGGAGCGACGCGTCGTCGAGCTCGGTGAGCTCGTCGACGTTCTCGGCGTTCACGTGGGCGACCCTCTCAGCCGGAGACGACGACCTCGTTGAGCCACGCTCGACGGTTGCCGTTCTCGTCGACGTGGAGGCCGGTGTACCAGACGATGATGTACTGCCCGGCGACGTCGGCCGGGACGGGGAAGTCGAGGGTGCCGTCGGCATCGGTCTTGGCCCCGATCTTCGTGGCGCCCTCGAGCTGGGCGTCGCCACCGACGTAGACCTCGACGTCGACCGGCTTCGGCACGACGAGGGAGACGTCCTGCGGCTTCTTGTTCGGGCCGAGGTCGACGACGAGGCCGACGCCCTTCTTCAGCCCGCCGAAGTCGTCGCTGCTGTAGCGCTCGGACATCCAGCCGGTGGACCGGTCGCCGTCGTAGGTCTTCGGGGTCAGCTGGTCGTTCTCGGTGCCGTCACCGAGCGGGTCGTAGGCCTCGACCTTGAGGATGGCCAGCGGCTCGGCCGTGCTCGCCGCGCCGGTGGCGGCCGGTGCCGGTGGACGAGCCGGAGGGGGACGCCGAGGTGGCGCCGGCGGTCGGGGTGGGGGTCGCGTCGAGCCCGAGGTCGGTGTTGGCCCCGATCTGCTTGACGCCGTAGATGCCGACGACGAGGGCCAGGACGAGGAAGGTGACGATGATGCCGAGCGCGAGCTTGGACTCGTCGTTGGTCAGCGGCTCGGACGGGACGAGCGGGGCCGGGCGGTCGAGGTCGTCGTCGACGGTCTCCTCGCGCTCGGTGTCGGGGGAGAGCTCGGTGACCTTGTCGACCGCGCGGCGGGCCAGGGCGGTGACCCGGGTGCCCACCTGGCTCATCGCGCCGACGACGGCGGCCCCGGCGGCGGCCGCCGTGCCGTCGGCGTCGGTTCCGTCGGCCTCCGAGTCGTCGGCGACCGGGCGGCGCACCTCGCCGGTGCGCCCGGCGGGCACGAGCGAGCCCGCACCCGCGTCGCCCGCCGGGTCGTCGTCGTCCTCGGTGAGCCACGTCGGTGGGGGCGTGCGCCGGAGCACCCGCGTGGGCTCGTCGTCCTCGGCCGCCGAGCCGGTGGGTGCGTCGTCCGTCGCGTCGTCGGTGTGACGGGCTGCGGGCCGAGGCCCCGGCGAGCGCGCCGGCGGCACCCGCGGCGGCGCCGACGGTGCCGGCTGCGGCAGCGGCCGGGACGCGCGAGGGGCTCAGGGGAGCGGTCGACCCGTCGGCCGCAGGCGCGCCGGACCCGGCTGCCGGGCCCTCGTCCCCACCGGCCGGGGACGTCACCGCGGCGGCTCCCGCCTCCCGGGTCTCGTCGCTCCCGGGGACCTCGTCGATGTCGTCGTCGATGTCGTCGTCGGCGTGACCGTCGGCGGGGCGGCCGGCGGGGCGGCGGCCAGCCCGGCCGCGGGGACGAGCGGGCGGCCCACGACCTGGCGCGACGGCCACGGTGCGACCTGGCGGGCGTAGTCGCCGGGGCTCGTCGGGCCCTGGTCCTCGCTGAGGGTGAGGCGGCAGATGGCGTCGAGGTCGCGGGGCACCCCCGCGGAGATCTCCGACGGCGGGGCGACACCACCCGGGACGCGGGGGGCGCCGGACAGGCCCGCGGCCCCGGCCCCGAGCGGCCACAGCCCGGTGAGCCCGGCGTAGGTGAGGGCGACGACGCCGACGGCGTCGCGCCGGGCCGCCTCGTCGGGGTCGAGCCCGTCCTCGCCGGCGCGCACGCCGGCGAGCTCGAGGCCGCGCAGGCGCACCTCGCCGTCCGGGGTGCGCAGGACGTCGTCCGGGGTGAGGTCGAGGTGGTGCATCCCGCGCTGGCGGGCCGACTCGAGCGCGGCCGCGACCTCGCCGGTGATCCGCCGCACCTCGTCGCCGGGCAGGCCACCGTCGGTGACGAGGTCGGCGAGGGTGCGGGAGTCGGCGAGCTCCTCCTCGACGACGTAGGCGACGTCGTCGTCCTGCCCGACGTCGAGGATGCGCACGAGCACCGGGTGCGACACCGAGCCGGCGCGCCGGGCGGCGTCGAGGAACTGCGGGGTGCGGTGGTCGTCGGTCGGGACGACGAGGAGCAGCACGCGCCGGCCCAGGGTGGTGTCGTCGGCGCTCCAGCGCTCGGTGCCCCGGTCCTGGAGCAGACGACGGTGCACGGTGTAGCGCCCCCCGAGGACGGTGCCGGGTCCCACACCCTTCACCGCGGCTCCTTCCGTCGTGGCTCACGCCGACCGCCCGCCGGTCGGCCGACGGGTCCGTCCATCGTAGGGGGTGGCTCAGCCGCGACGGCGGCCGCGCACCCGCCGGGCCACCGGCCCGACGAGCTGCCCGACCTCGCGCACCCCGAGCAGGTGCGCGACGCCCCAGGTGACCCCCAGCTCGACCACGGCGGCCACCCCGAGGACCAGGGTGCCCTGGACGATGGCCACCAGGCCCCGCTGGTCACCGAGGTGAGGGAGCAGGGCCCGGATGGCCACGCCGAGGGCCACCGCGGTGAGCACGGCCGGCACCCCGACGCGCACGTAGACGGACGCGGCGCCGCGCAGGCCCACCCGGCCGTGCTGGCGGCGCAGGACGACGAAGCCGACCGCCGAGCCGACGACGTAGGCGGCGGTCTGCCCCGAGGCGAGGACGACGGCGGTCCGCTCGGGCGGCAGCCGGGAGGCGAGGAGGGCGATCGTCGTGGCGGTCCCGGTGACGACGCACTGCGTGCGGAAGGACCACCAGGTCTGCTGGTGGGCGTAGAAGACCCGGTCGTTGATGAACTGCCAGCCCAGCGGGATGACCCCGACGACGAGGCCGAGGAGCACGAGGGCGATGGCGTCGGTGCCGGCCCGCGAGACGTCGAAGAAGAAGGTCGAGGTGACGAAGGGGGCGGTGGCCACGACGAGGGCGACGCCGGGCACGAGGAGCACGGCCGGCAGCCGCAGCCCCTGGGCGTGGTAGCCCATGACGGCGGCGTCGTCGTGGACCGCGGCGGCCTCGGAGAGCCGCGTGTAGAGGGCGGTGACGAGGGAGACGGTGACCAGCCCGTGCGGCAGCATCATCATCAGCTGGGCGTTGAAGAACGTCGTGAGGCCGGGCACCTGCACCCCGGCGTCCTTGCCGAGCTGGGTGGTGCGGGTGAGGATCGAGCTGGTGACGAGCAGCCCGAGCTGCTGGACGACGATGGAGCCGAAGGTCCACCGGGCCACCTTCGAGACCTCGCCGAGGCCGTGCCCGCGCAGGCCCCACACCGGCCGGTAGTGGTAGCCCATCCGGCGCAGCGCACCGACGAGGACGACGGCCTGGATGGCGATGGAGAGCGTCGCCGTGCCGGCGACGAGGACGACCATCGGGGCCGTCCAGTCCTGCGGGGCGGCGACGAGCCGGTACCCGGCGGCCCGGAAGACGACGAGCCCGGCCAGGGCGACGAGGTTGGCCGCGGCCGGGGCCCAGACGAAGGCGGCGAACCGGTTGCTCGCGTTGAGGACCTGCCCGAGCACCGTGTAGAGGCCGTAGAAGAGCACCTGCGGCATGCAGACGACGGCGAAGACCACGGCCAGCGAGACGGCGGCCGGGTCGTCGGCCCGGTAGTACAGCCGGACGATGAGCGGCGCGAGCAGGGTGAGCAGGGCCGTGACGGCCGCCACGACGACGACCGACAGGGTGATGATCCGGTTGACGAACTCCTCGCCGTCGGGTCGGAGCCGGGCCCGGATGATCTGCGGGACGAGCACGGCCTGGAGGGCCCCGCCCGCGAGCAGGAGGTAGAAGACGTTCGGGAGGCTGTTGCCGGCGCTGAACGCGTCGGCGGTGAGGCCGGTCGCCCCGATGACCGAGGCGAGGAGGGAGGCGCGGGCCAGCCCGGTGACGCGGCTGGCCAGGGTGCCGGCGGCCATCACCACGCCGGACCGCCCGACGCTCTGGTCCGTCGTGGTCACCCGGCGTCTCCGGCGAGCCGCTGCCACGCGATCCGGGCGATCCGCCGCTCGTTGGGGAAGGTGAGGTGGCGGTGGGCGTCCTCGAGCGGCAGCCACGCCACGTCGATCGCCTCGTGGTCGGGGTCCTTCTCGATCGTCAGGTACCCGCCGGTGGCCTCGAGGAGGTAGTGGTGCACGTACTTGTGGATGCGGCGGTCACCCGCGGCGAACCAGTAGTCGATGGTGCCGAGCTCGATGAGGACGCGGCCCTCGATGCCGGTCTCCTCCTCGACCTCGCGCACGGCCGTCTCGGGGAGGGTCTCCTGCCCCTCGATGTGGCCCTTCGGCAGGCACCACTCGACCCGTCCGGCCCGGTTGCGCCGGGCGATGACGGCGATCCGGGCCCGTCCCTCGTACACGTCGACGACCACGCCGCCCGCGCTGCGCTCCTCCACCGCCGGCAGCCGCCGGGGGGCCGCCCCGGTCGGATCGGCAGCGGCATGACTCATCTGGTCACTGTAACCACTGCCGTCCCCCCGGGTCCGGTCCTCGCCGGGGCACGGGGCGGCGCGTGCGGCCCCTAGGCTTGGCCCTCGTGTCCGCCCGCCAGCCCCCGGCCGCCCTGCTCCGCGAGGCCGTCGCCAACCTCGCGCCCGTGCTGCCCGTGCTCACCGACCTCGGCGAGCGCTTCGCCGCCGCCGGGCACGACCTCGCGCTCGTCGGCGGACCGGTCCGCGACGCCTTCCTCGGCCGCCCGGCCACCGACCTCGACCTCACGACCTCGGCCCGTCCCGACGACACCGAGCGGCTGCTCGCCGCCTGGGGCACCGCCACGTGGGACATGGGCCGGGCCTTCGGCACGATCGGTGCCCGCCGCGGGCCGGTCGTCGTCGAGGTCACCACGTATCGCGCCGACGAGTACGACGGCCACACCCGCAAGCCGGTCGTCGCGTTCGGCGACTCCCTCGAGGACGACCTGGTCCGCCGCGACTTCGCGTGCAACGCCATGGCCCTGCGCCTGCCCGACCTCGCCTTCGTCGACCCGCACGGCGGCCTGGCCGACCTCGAGGCCCGGGTGCTGCGCACCCCGGCCACCCCCGAGGTCTCCTTCGGCGACGACCCGCTGCGGATGATGCGGGCGGCCCGCTTCGTCGCCCAGCTCGGGTTCGTGCCGGCCCCCGAGGTGCTCACGGCGATGCGCGAGATGGCCGCGTCCGTCGACATCGTCTCCGCCGAGCGGGTGCGCGACGAGCTCGTCAAGCTGCTGCTGTCGGCCCACCCCCGGGCCGGCCTCGAGCTGCTCGTCGCGACCGGGCTGGCCGCGCGCGTGCTGCCCGAGCTGCCCGCCCTCCAGCTCGAGGTCGACGAGCACCACCGGCACAAGGACGTCTACCAGCACTCGATGACCGTGCTCGAGCAGGCCATCGACCTCGAGGGCCCACCGGACGGTCCGCCCGAGTCGGTGCCCGGACCCGACCTCGTGCTCCGGCTCGCGGCGCTGCTCCACGACGTCGGCAAGCCGGGGACCCGCCGCTTCGAGGCCGGTGGCGGCGTCTCCTTCCACCACCACGAGGTGGTCGGCGCCAAGCTCACCGCCAAGCGGCTGCGGGCCCTGCGCTTCGACAAGGAGACGGTCAAGGCGGTGGCCCGGCTCGTCGAGCTGCACCTGCGCTTCCACGGGTACGGCGAGGGGCGCTGGACCGACTCGGCCGTGCGCCGCTACGTCACCGACGCCGGCGACCTGCTGCCCCGGCTGCACCGGCTGACCCGGGCCGACTGCACGACCCGCAACGTCGCCAAGGCCCGGCGCCTCTCGGCCGCGTACGACGACCTCGAGGAGCGGATCGAGCGGCTGCTCGAGGCCGAGGAGCTCAAGGCCGTCCGGCCCGAGCTCGACGGCCACGAGATCGCCGAGGCCCTGGGCATCCGGCCCGGGCCGGTGCTCGGCCGGGCCTACCAGCACCTGCTGGGGGTGCGCCTCGACGAGGGACTGATCGGCAAGGACGCCGCCCGCGAGCGGCTGCTCACCTGGTGGGCCGACCAGCCCGAGGGGCAGGGCTGACCCGGCGGGTCACTTCTTCTCGCGGGCGCGTCCTCGTGCCGGATGGTGGAGATCTCGAACTCGAGGGTGATCCGCTCCGAGACGAGCACGCCGCCGGAGTCCAGCGGCATGTTCCACTCGAGGCCGAAGTCGCGCCGGTTCACCTTGCGGGTGCCCTCGAACCCCGCGCGCAGCACGCCGTAGGCGTCGGTCTCGACCCCGGTGAGGGCGATGGGGAGCGACAGGGTCTGGGTGACGTCGCGGATGGTGAGGTCGCCGGTGACGAGGAAGGCGTCGTCCTCGATCTCCTCGACCCGGGTGCTGACGAAGGTGATGTCCGGGTACTTCTCGACGTCGAAGAAGTCGGGGCTGCGCAGGTGGTCGTCGCGCTGCGGGGTGCGGGTGTCGACGCTCGCGGCCTTGAGGGTGAGCGTCGACGTGCGACTGTTGTCCATGTCCTCGAGGTCGGCGTGCACCCGGCCCTCCACCTCGTTGAACGAGCCCCGCACGGTCGTGATCATCGCGTGGCGGGCGGAGAAGCCGATGCGGGTGTGCTGGGGGTCGATGTCCCAGTCGCCGCTGAGGCTCGGACGGTCGGTCATGCCAGCCTCCACGGCTCGGGGTGCGTCGGTGGTGCGGTGCGTCGGTGGTGCGCGGTGGTGCGTGGTGGTGCTCGCGCAGTGTGGCAGACGTGACGGTGGTTGCAGAAGGGTTTGGACGGACGCCCGTCCCCGGTGTCCGGGGTCCGGACGCCCGCGGGGCGACCCCGGAGCGGCACGGGCGGCACCCGGCGGTGGGGGTCCCGATGGGGAGAACTCCCCATCGTCCGGTCCGGGGATCCGGTCTAGGCTCGTCCGGTCACCCGTCGTCGTCCCGAGGGGAACCCTCCATGCCCGTCGTCGCCCACCCCGGCCCGAGCGCCCCGGCGCCCCCCGGGGTCCGGCTCGAGGTCCCCGAGGGCTGGGCCGCGACCCCGGCCGGGGACGCCCTGCTGCGGGCCGGCGGGCCGGGGGCGAGCGGGCACGACGTCGACGTCGTCGTGCGCCACCGGGTGGGGGCACCCGGGGAGACCGCCGACGCCGTCGTCGCCGAGGTCGCCGCACGCGCGGCGGGACCCTCCGGGGAGGTCGAGGAGCCCTTCGTCGTCGAGATCGGCGGGCGCGAGTGGTACGCCCGCAACGTCGCCCGCGACGACTCCGGCGCGGCGGTGGTCGAGGTGCACCTCGTCACCGGGCTCGCCGCCACCGAGGCGGCCACCCCGCTCGTCCACGTCCGGGGCCGGGTCGAGGGCGAGGGCCTCGACGCCGACTACGACGTCCTCCAGCAGGTCCTCGAGACCCTGGCCGTCGACGAGGCCCGGGCGTGAGGGCCGGCGGCCGGCTGCTGCGCGGCACCTCGATGCTCGTGCGCGCCGGCAGCGCGACGCACGTCGGCCGGGTCCGCGACCACAACGAGGACAGCGTCGTCGCGGGCAGCCGGGTCTTCGCCGTGGCCGACGGGATGGGTGGGCACGCCGCCGGCGAGGTGGCCTCGACCATCGCCGCCGAGGCGCTCGCGGGGCTCGAGGAGCAGCCGCCGACCCGCCCCGAGGACGTCGCCGAGGTGCTCCGGGCGGCCAACCGGCGCATCCTCGAGGCCCAGGCCGAGCACCCCGAGCTGCGGGGGATGGGCACGACGGCCACCGGCGTCACGGTCGTCGACACCGGGGGCCGCGAGCACTGGGTGGTCTTCAACGTCGGCGACTCGCGGGTCTACCGGCTCGCCGAGCACCGGATGCACCAGGTGACCCGCGACCACTCCGAGGTGCGCGAGCTCGTCGAGGCCGGGCTGCTCGACGCCAGCGAGGTCTCCCGCCACCCGCTGCGCAACGTCATCACCCGCTCGCTCGGCACCGACCCGGCGCCCGAGCCCGACGTCTGGGTGCTCGCGCCCACGCCGGGCGAGCGCTTCGTCGTGTGCAGCGACGGCCTGAGCAACGAGCTCGACGACCGCGACATCATGCTGCTGGCCCGTCGGCACGCCGACCCGCAGGAGGCGGCCGAGGAGCTCGTCGGTGCGGCGGTGCGGGCGGGCGGGCGCGACAACGTGTCGGTCGTCGTCGTGAGCGTCGAGGCCGGGGAGGACGACTCCGAGGCCGACACCGCACCGCGGTCGGGGTTGAGCGGGGCCTGAGCCGGCTCAGGTCGTCGGCAGCGAGGTGAGCACGGCGTAGCCCGCCCCGTCCCCACCGTGGACGAGCTGCACGACCTCGACGGCGGCGACGTCCCACACCCGGCTGCGGTACCGCTCGAGGACCTCGACGAGGGCCTCGAGCACCGGCAGCGTGGTCTCCGGGGTCACCCGCGCCACCGTCATCCGCGGCACGAACCGGCGACGGTCGACGTAGAAGCCGTGCTCGGCGACGAGCGGCGGGAGTGCGGTCGCGATGCCCGTCACCTCGTCGACGTCACCGACGAGGCGCAGCCCCACCGTGGGGTCGTCGGCCTCCTCGAGGGCCCAGACGCCCTCGAGGCCGATCCGGGCCCGGCGCCCGAGGCGGGCGACCGGCGCGGCGAGCGCCGTGCAGAGCGTGGTGACGTCCGGGCGGGTGAGGTTGCCGAGGCCGATGACCGGCAGGCGGAGCGCGCGGGCCCCCACGAGGGCGAGCTCGGCGTCCGCGCCGGGCACGCCGGCGAGGGCCGCCGTGACCTCACCGACGACGTCCTCCGGTGGCATCAGCGCCAAGGAGACGTGCACCCGCTGACCTCCGGATCCCGATCGCAACCGCGTGTCGCCCCGGCCGACCCCCGACGGGCACGGGATCGGGCCGCCCGGGTCCTCCGCCGGACGAGTACCCGCACCCTACGGTCTCGCGGGCGGGGCCCCAGTACTCTGAGGCGCGTGTCCGCCGAGCCAGCGACCTCGAGGGGGAGTCGACCGTGACCGACGTGCGAGCCTCGTCGCGCCCGGGGTTCCTCGAGATCACCGGGCCCGACCTCGTCGCCGTCGTCGAGGTCGGGGACCGCCACCGCGAGGCCCTCGAGAACGCCGCCTCGGAGGGCCTGGTGCCGCTGCTCGACCTGCTCTGCTCGCGCGGCCTGCTCGTCATGCCCGCGTTCGGTGTGGCCGTGGCGCACGGTGACGGCGTGCGGGTCCTCCTGCGCGGTGCCGTGACGGCGACCCTCGACGACGGCTCGGTCGTCGGGTCCGACGAGCTGGTGCCGTGGCGCGAGGCCGTCCTCGACGCGGAGGCCATCACCCTCGGCGCGCCCGAGCCCGAGCCCGTCGTCGCCCGCGGCTGGCGCCGCCCGGCCCGGCTCTCCGGCGCGGCCGCGGCGTCCCCGCCGGCCGAGCCCGAGCCCGAGCCGGCCGCGGAGCCCGAGCCCGAGCCGGAGCCGGCCGCGGAGCCCGAGCCGCCGAGCCGGCCGCGGAGCCCGAGCCGGAGCCGGAGCCCGAGCCCGAGCCGGCCGCGGAGCCGGAGCCCGAGCCGAGCCGGCCGCGAGCCCGACGCCGAGCCGGACGCCCCGGTCGCCCCGCCGGCCGACCTGACCCTGCCGCCGCCCGAGGACTCCGTCGGCCGCACCCCGGCCGACCGGGTGCCCCCGACCCCGCCGCCCGACCGGGGCATCATCGACTCCGTCCCCTGGCGGCGTCCCGGCGGCGGCGGCCCCGGCGCCCCTCCCCGCAGCCGCCCCCGCCCCCGCGCCCGAGGTCCCGTCCGCACCGTCCGTGCCCGCCCCCGCGCCGGGCGCGGCGGTCCCCGACGACCTCCCCGGGCCCCCCGCCCCGCCGGCCGAGGTGCCCGCCGACGAGCCCGTCGACGAGCCCGTGGCCGAGGTCACCACCTCCCGCGGCGGCCTCCCCCGCGCCGACGAGGACCTCGACCGCCCCGTCGTCCTCGCCGTGCTCTGCCCGGCCGGCCACCACTCGCCCCCGCACGCGGGCCGCTGCCGCACCTGCCAGCGCGAGATCCCGCCGCAGCAGCCCACACCGATCCCGCGCCCGGCCCTCGGGGTGCTGCGCATCTCCACCGGCGGCGTCGTGCCCCTCGACCGTGGCGTCCTCCTCGGCCGGGCGCCCCGGGTCAACGAGGAGCTCCCGCCGAACCAGCGCCCCCACCTCATCCGCGTCGGCGGCGTCGACCGCGACATCAGCCGCAACCACGCCGAGGTCGTCCTCGAGGGCTGGCACGTCCTCGTCCGCGACCTCGGCTCCACGAACGGCACGACGGTCGCCCTGCCCGGGGAGGAGCCGGTCCGGCTGCGCCCCACCGAGGACCAGGGCATCGAGCCCGGCACGGTCATCACCCTCGCCGACGAGGTCTCGCTGACCTACGAGGTCGAGGGATGAGCCCAGCCGACGCCCCGCAGATCGCGGGCCTCGACCTTCGTGCGCGCCCTCGGCTCCGGCGGGCTACGCCGACGTCTACCTCTACGAGCAGCAGTCGCCGCGGATGAACGTCGCCGTCAAGGTGCTCAAGCGGCAGGGCCTCACCGCGGCCATCCGGCGGCAGTTCGTCGACGAGGCGAACACGATGGCCCAGCTGGCCGACCACCCGTTCATCGTCCAGGTCTTCCGCTCCGACCAGACCGCCGACGGCGGCGCGTACCTCGTCATGAAGTACTACCCGCCGCCGAACCTCGCGCAGCGCTCCAGGACCGACCGGCTCACCGTCGAGGAGGTGCTCCGCACGGGCGTGCAGCTGGCCAGCGCCGTCGAGACGGCCCACCGGGCGGGCATCATCCACCGCGACATCAAGCCGGCGAACGTCCTCGTCAGCCAGTACGGGCAGCCGGGCCTGACCGACTTCGGCATCGCCGGGCGCGGCGGTCACGCCGAGGACGTCGACGAGGACGTCGGCGTCTCCGTCCCGTGGTCGGCGCCCGAGGTGCTCTACGGGCAGTCCAACGGCGACCCCCGCTCGGACGTCTACTCGCTGGCGGCGACCCTGTGGCACCTCCTCGTCGGTCGCTCGCCGTTCGAGCAGCCGGGCGGCGACAACTCGGCCTACGCCCTGATGCCCCGCATCCGCGCGACCCCCGTGCCCACGACGGGACGGGCCGACGTCCCGGTCTCCCTCGAGCGGCTGCTCGCCCACGCCATGGCCAAGAACCCCGACGTCCCGGCCGCAGTCGGCCCTCGAGCTGGCCCGCGGCCTGCAGGCGGTCGAGCGCGAGCAGCGCCTCCCGAGCACCTCGCTCGTCGTGCTCGACGAGGCCGGGCGCACGGCCGTCTCGGAGCTGCCCGCCGCCCGGGGCGCCGACGACCACGACCGCACGAGCGTGCGCGCGGTGTCGGTGCCCACCGGGCCGGCGACGCCCCACGTCCCGGCCGGGGCGGTCGAGGACGACGACGAGGACGTGCCCGCGACGGTGAGCGGCGGGGTGGTGCTCGGCCTCCTCGCCGTGCTCGTCGCGGTCACCGTCGGGGTCGTCGTCTGGGCGGTCGACCGGGGGGACGAGCCGGCGCCCACGGCCGCGCCGAGCACCCTGACGCGCACGGCGCCGCCGAGCCGGGCCGTCGACGCCCCCGAGCAGCCGGCCATCGACGCGCGCGCCGCCGCCGGCGCGGTGACCTTCACGTGGAACTACGTCGGCGCGGAGGACGACGACTTCTTCCAGCTGCGGGTCGCCCCCACCGAGGCGGAGGTCGTCGACGCCGAGGTCGTCACCGTCAAGGACGCCGCCCGCTACACCGTGCGGGCCGGCGGCGGGCCGCACGGTCTGCGCGCAGGTGACGGTCTCGCGGGCCTCGGGCGTCGCCTCCCCGCGCTCGCCGATCCGCTGCGAGAGTGCCGGATGACCCGGCGCGCCGACCCGCTCCGGCGCGGACCCTCGGTGGGGACCCCGGAGGTCCCGGTGCGCGACCGAGCGCATCCGGTGCCCGAACGTGTGAGACGGCCCGTCGCGGCCGGGGGAGGGATGACGCCGTGGGCGTGACCATCGAGTTCTGCGGCGAGGAGTTCGTCGCCCCGGAGGACCGGCCGCTGACCATCGGCCGGGTGGCCGACGTCGAGGTCGACGACAACCCGTACCTGCACCGGGTGTTCCTCCAGGTGCACCACGAGCACGGGCTGTGGTGGCTCAGCAACGTCGGCTCGACCCTCACCGCGACGGTCGCCGACACCAAGGGCCTCTTCCAGGCCTGGCTCTCGCCCGGGGCGCGCATCCCGCTGGCGCTCGAGGCCTTCACGGTGTGGTTCACGGCCGGCCCGACGACCTACGACTTCGACATCGCGGTCGACGACACCCCGTTCGTCTCCGTCGAGACCGCGGCCGAGCTCGAGCCCGAGGACTCCAGCGCGCAGACCACCGTCGGCCGGGTGTCGATGACCCCGGACCAGAAGCTGCTCGTCGTCGCCCTGTGCGAGAGCTTCCTGCGCACGACGTACGCGGGCGGCGGGCAGATCCCCTCGTCCGCCGAGGCGGCGGCCCGGCTGGGCTGGACGACGACGAAGTTCAACCGCAAGCTCGACAACGTGTGCCAGAAGCTGGCCGACGCCGGGACCCGCGGCCTGCACGGCGGCCCGGCAAGCTCGCGAGCAACCGCAAGTCGCGGCTCGTCGAGCACGCGCTCTCGACCCGGATGGTCACCGAGGCCGACCTCCTCCTCCTGCCCGACGGCCCGTCCGGGTCCGACCGCGCCTGAACCGGTCCGTCCGGGCGGGTCCGAGCGGCGGGACGGGGAGTGCTCCCCGTCGGACGGCGCCTCGGCAGGCGCTCGGCGCGGTTAACCTTGGGCGGCGTGGTCCGGCGGGGGAGCCGGGCCCGACGGGGTCCACACGACTGACGAGGAGCACCACGTGACACGGGCTGGCGTCGCGCGTGTCCGCGCGACGAGGAACCGCGCCCGCCGGCGGACCGCCGGCGCCGTCGTCGTGACCCTCGTCGCCGCCGGGCTCGGGTACGCCGCGGTGGCCAGTGACGGGTCGACGGTGCACGAGGCGGACCTCAACGACGCGGGCGTGTGGGTCAGCTCGGCGGTGCAGGCGAAGTTCGCGCGGGCGAACGTGCCGATCGGGCAGCTGGACACGGGGGTGGCGACGGAGGCGTCGTCCGGCACCGGGCCTGGACGTGCTCCAGGACGGTGCGGTCGTGCTCGGGCTGAACTCGGGGACCGGCGAGCTGTTCCCGCTCGACGCCCGCACGTCGACCGCCGGCGAGCCCGTGGCCACGCGTCGGCGCGGTCACGGCGACCAACGGGCGGTTCGCGCCCCGGCCGGTCGACCTGCGCGGCGGGACGCTGGCCGTGCTCGACCCGGCGAGCGGGAAGGTGTTCGCGCAGCGGGTCGACCCGAAGGCGGGCACCGACGTCGTTCCCGGGCGTCGCGGTGGGGGCCAAGCCGGTCGCGACGGTGGGACGGAACGCGGCGCTGGCGGTCGGGGTCGACGGCGTGATCCACGCGGTCTCCGGCGCCGACGGCACGGGTCACGACGGTGGCCCCCGCGGCAGGCGGGTTCGGCGCCCCGGTCGTCTCGGCGAGCGCCCTGCGCTCGACGCTCCCGGACCTCACGGCCGTCGGGCCCGCGCTGGGTGGCCTACGACGCCGAGACCGACCGGGTGTTCACGGCCGACCGGCCCGACGGCACGGACGCCCAGGTGACCGTCGAGGGCGACCGGCTCGCGGCGCTGCAGCAGCCGGGGCCGGACGCCGACACGGTCGTCGTCGAGTCGGTGGCGCGGGCGGTGCAGGTGCCGCTCGACGGCGGGGTCTCGCCCGGTGGGGTCGTCGTGGGGGAGCAGGTCAACCGGGTGCCGGGGGCGACGGTGCTCTCGCGTCCGGTGGTCCTCGACGGCTGCGTGCAGGCGGCGTGGGCGGAGCAGAACCGGGTGTTCTACGGGGCGAACTGCGGCCGGGCGGGGGAGGTGCCGACGGCGACCCTGCCGGCGGACGGGAAGGAGCCGACGCGCGACGGGGTGGCCTTCCGGGTGAACCGGGGCCTCGTGGTGCTCAACGACCTGGACAACGGCGGCGTGTGGGACCTCGACGACAAGCCGACGAAGATCGACGACTGGGACGCGCTGACGCCGCCGACGCGCCAGGACAAGAAGAACGACAAGAAGGACGAGAACCTCGTCGACGAGGCGGCCCTCCAGCAGCCACCGAAGGCGATGCCCGACTCGGAGCAGGTGCGGCCGGGGCGCACGAGCAAGCTCCACGTCCTCGACAACGACACCGACGTCGCCGGCTCGGTCCTGGCCATCGACCAGCGGGACGTCACCGCCCCCGACCTCGACGGCGTCACGGCCACGGTCTCGGCGGACGGGCAGGCCGTCGACGTCTCGGTCCCGCCGAACGCCGAGGGCCGGACCTTCGCGTTCTCCTACAAGGTCAACAACGGCAAGGTCGTCTCGAAGGAGTCGGCGAAGGTCACCGTCCGCGTCGTCGGCGACGAGGTCAACGCCGCGCCGCACCTGCGTCCGGGAGGGGCGGCGCTCGCCGACGCAGGTCTACCCGGTGATCGCCGGCAAGCGGCTCTCGGTGCCGGTGCTCGCCGACTGGCGCGACCCCGAGAACGACGTCCTCGCCGCGCGGGCCGACGTCGAGGGCGGGATCGTCGACGGGCAGGGCCGGGTCACCCTCACCGCGCCGGTGGAGGCCGGGCGCCGGCCGATCGGCTACCTCGTCACCGACGGCCGCGGCGGCACCACCAAGGGCACGGTCACCGCCCAGGTGGTCGCCCCCGGCGGTGACAGCCGCTTCCTCCCCCCGCGCACGGAGCCGGACGCGGTGCGCGGCGTCGTCGGCAAGCCGGTCACCGTCGAGCCGCTCGGCAACGACGTCGCCGGCGCCGACCCGGGCGAGCCCGACGCCCGGCTCGCCCTGCGCTCGGAGGTCCGCCCGGTCGGCCCGCTCCAGGTCGACACCGACCTCGCCACCGGCACCGTCACCGTCACCGGTTCGGCCCCCGGCACCTACGAGCTGAGCTACTCGGCGACGACCGGGCGCCGGCGCGGCCCCCGGCCGGATCCGGGTCGACCTCACCGCACCGCCCGAGGGCGCCCCGCCGGTCGCCGTCCCCGACACCGCGACCCTGCACGACCAGGCCCCGACCGTCGTCGACGTCCTCGCCAACGACTACTCACCGCGCGGCGACGTCCTCGTCACCGCCTCGACCGAGCCCGGCGCCGACTCGTCGTGGCTCCAGCCGTCGATCTACCAGGGCCGGTGGGTGCGCCTGGAGGCCCGCGACCCCGCCCCCACCGGCGACGCCGGCCGCCGCGGGACGGTCCGCTACACGGTGAGCGACGGCACGCAGCGCACCACCGGCGAGATCGAGGTGCTCCAGCAGGGTGCCCTCGCCGACCCCCTGCCGCTCGTGCAGGACGACGAGGCCGTGGTCCGCGAGGGCGACACGGTCTCCATCCCCGTCCTCGACAACGACACGATGGCCGACGGCATCCCGCTGCGCCTGGACCCCTCGAGCGTCAAGGTCATCACCAAGGGGGCGGCCCAGCGGGCCTTCGCCTCCGGGAACGTCATCCGCTACGTCCCCGAGGCCACCGGCCTGACGGCCGACCGCTTCGTCACCATCGAGTACGCGGCCTACGCCGACGGGATGAAGGAGCGCGCGCAGACCGCGCGGGCCCGGGTGCAGGTCACCCCGCTGCCCTCGGCGCAGCGCATCGACCAGGCCCCCGTCGCGCGCAGCTTCACGGCCACCGTGACCGCGGGCGACCCGCTGACGATGACGGTCCCCACCTTCGGCGTCGACCCCGACGGCGACAGCGTCACGGTCACCGGCGTCGTCGGGCCAGGACGGCAAGGCCGTCGACCTCACCTACGGCCGCGTCGTCGGCACCGGCCCCACGACCATCCGCTACGAGGCCTACCCGCTGGCCGCGGGCACCGAGGTCATCACCTACGAGGTCACCGACCGCTTCGGGGCCACCTCGCGCGCCTCGGTGCGGGTCGGGGTCGTCCAGCCCGGCGACCCGCAGCCCCCGGTCGCCGTGCCCGACGAGGTGTTCGCGGCGCCGGGGAAGACGGTCACGGTCAAGCCGCTGGCCAACGACCTCATCGCCCGCGGTGACGTCGTCGACGTCGACGTCGAGGGCCTCAACCCGGCGAAGACCCTCGCGCAGTGGACGGGTCGACGCCGACCACACGGTGCAGACCAAGGTGCCCGCCGACACGACCCAGCTGCACCAGCTCGTCTACGGCATCAGCGACGGCCTCTTCGACCCGTCGCGCGCGAGCATCCTCGTCCGCCCCGTCAAGGGCTACCGCAACCCGCCGGTGGCGACCGACGACGTCGCCGCGCCCAAGCCCGGGGAGACCAGCACCCTCGTCGACGTCCTGGCCAACGACACCGACGTCGACTCCGACCCCGCGACGCTCCGGGTCGTCGAGGTCCTCTCGTCCGCGGCGACGATCGAGGGCAACCGGGTGCGGGTGCGGGTCCTCGACCACGCCTACTCGGTGCCCTACGTCATCGAGGACGAGGACGGGCTGCGCGCGATGGCCCTCGTCCACGTCCCCACCGGCGCCAACGGCCAGCCCTTCGTCGTCCCGGCGAAGGTCATCGAGATGGACCCCGACTCCACGAAGACGGTCCCGCTCGCCGACTACGTGCGGTCGCCGCGCGGCCGGGTCGTCTCGGTGACCGCCGCCGACACCCTCAGCGCGTCACCGGCACAGGACCTCGCGGTCAGCTCGCCCGACAACCGCACCCTCGAGCTCACCTCCTCGAACGGCTACGTCGGACCGGCCGCGGTGATGCTCGAGGTCACCGACCAGACGGCGGTCGACCAGAAGGACTTCGGCACCGCCTACGTCTCGATCCCGGTCCAGGTCGGACCCAAGGTGCCGCTGCTGCGCTGCCCCGACGGCGCCGTCACCCTCACCGCCGGCGGCCTCGACCGCGTCGTCGACATCCCCACCTTCTGCCACGCCTGGCTCCCGGTCGGGATGACCCTCGACGACGTCGCCTTCGAGACCCGCTGGGAGAGCGAGCCGGACGCCTCGCTCTCGGTCGCCGGGCCCGGGGGCCGCGAGCTGACCCTGCACGCCGACTCCGGCGCGAGGTCCTCGACGGGCGCCCTCACCGTCACCTCGCCCGGAATGCCCCGCCCGTCGACGATCGCCGTCCGCGTCCTCGGGCGCGAGGAGGGCGCGAAGGCCGCCGACCCCGTGCCCCCGCCGGCGGTGCGCCCGATCAGCGTCACCGGCCTGCGCGAGGGCGAGAGCCGCACCGTCGACGTGGCCCAGTACCTCGACTCGCCCCTGCCGAAGCCCGCCTGCTCGATCACCGACGCCACCGTCGAGTCCGGCGAGGGGCTCACGGCCAAGGCCTCCGGGTGCCGGCTCACCCTCACCGTCGGGCCGAAGCCGTCGCCGACGGCGTCGGTCGGCATCACCGTCTCGGACGGCCCCGGCCGCGCGGCCCCGGGCCGGGTCTCGGTGACGATGCTCGGCCGCCCGGGGGTGCCGCGCCAGGTGCAGGCCGTCGCGGACCGTGACGCCGGTGGCCAGGCCCGGGTCTCGTGGCTCCCGCCCACGTACGACGGCGGAGCCGTCGTCAGCTCCTACGTCGTGCGCTGGACCGGGGGGACCACGGGGACCACGACGTGCAGCGCCTCGCCGTGCACGGTCACCGGCCTGAAGAACGGGCTCGACTACCGGTTCACCGTCGCCGCGGTGAACGGCGTGGGCGAGGGCGACCCGTCACCGGCCACCGCGCCGGTGCGCCCCGACACCCTGCCGCAGGCCGTCCCCGGGGTGCGGATGGTCAGCCGCGGCGACGGCAGCCTCGTCATCGCCTGGGACCAGCCGGTCAACGAGGGCAGCCCCCTGCGCAAGTACGTCGTCCGGCTCATCTCCTCCACCGGCCAGGCCAGGACCCAGGAGGTGCCCGCCCCCGGCCGGCAGGCGACGGTCACCGGCCTCGACAACATGGCCGAGCAGGACGTCCAGGTGCAGGCCTGGAACGAGCTCGGTGCCGGCCCCTTCGGGCCCGCCGTGCGGATGCAGTCGGCCGGCACCCCGCCGGCGCTCAAGGCCCCGGGCATCGCCGCGAGCGGCCCCGGCCCGGCGGTCGACTCGGCCACCCTGACCATCTCGTGGGAGCAGGGCAGCCCCAACGGCCCGCCGACGACGGGGTACACCCTCTACCAGCGGGTCGGCGGGGGCGGGTGGACGGTCGCCGCGACGACCGCCCCCGACGTGCGCTCGGCCAAGGTCGTCATCCCCTACGACGGCCGCACCTACGAGTACACGGTGACGCTCACCAACGGCGCCGGCCTCGAGGGGCCGAAGGCCAACACGTCGAGCTTCACCTCGAACGGCATCCCGTCCGACCCGGGGGTCACGGCCTCGACGCCGACGAGCAACCAGAACATCCACCTCGCCGTGACCGTGGGCCAGCCGCACGCCGCCTCGTTCACCGCCATCCGCTGGTCCGGCGGCGGGAAGTCCGGCACCCACTCCTGCGGGTGTGCGGCCGGGTCGCAGGTCGTCTTCGACGTCGGGGCCTTCCGCACCAGCCCGACGGCGAACTACAGCATCACCGTGTGGACGGTGACCTCCGGTGGGGCGCAGTCGAACCCGAAGACGGTGTCGGCGACTCCGTACGGCCCCACCCTCGCCCCCACCGGGATGAGCGGGAACAACAACGGCACGACCGGTGCGTCGTGGTCGTGGAACCTGCCGACGAACGGGCGGCCCATCGACCAGGTCCAGCTGCAGGGCGCCGACTCCGGCACCTTCGGGGGCGGCAAGACCTCGCACTCCATCAGCAAGGGCCCGGGCACCTACACCCTCCAGGTCCGGGCCCACTCGGCCGCGGGCTGGTCGGGCTGGACCTCGAAGTCGGTCACCGTCCCGACCCCCAACCCCACGATCACCAACGTGCGCAAGGGCGCGGAACGCGGTCGACCCCAACGGCAGCGGCTCCTGCCGAGTCTCGCCCGGGTGTCCCAAGGTGCTGTTCGACATCAAGGACTTCCCGGGCTCGACGTCCTGGTCGGTCACGGTGTTCACCCGCGGGGGTGCCGGGTCGGTCAGCTCCGGGTCGCCCGCGAACGTCAACGGCTCCGGCAACGGCTACTCGTGGTCGGGCTACGTCATCGTCGCCAAGGGCAACGGCCCGGTGTCGGTCCGCCTCTGCCGTTCGGGCACCTGCCACACCTCCAGCCAGACCGCCTGGTGACCCCCACCATCGCGCACCACCCGAAAGGACACCGTCCCGCATGAGCGTCACGCCCGACCAGTCCGCCTGGTTCTCCCAGACGTTCTCCGCCATGGTCGCCAACATCGACAAGGCGGTCCTCGGCAAGGAGCACGTCATCCGGCTGGCCCTGACCTGCATGCTCTCCGAGGGGCACCTGCTCCTCGAGGACTTCCCCGGGACGGGCAAGACCCAGCTGGCCCGGGCGATGGCCGGCACGGTCCAGGGGACGAACGCGCGCATCCAGTTCACCCCCGACCTGCTGCCGAGCGACGTCACCGGCGTGACGATCTACGACCCGAACACCAAGCAGTTCGAGTTCCACCAGGGCCCGATCTTCGCGACGATCGTCCTCGCCGACGAGATCAACCGGGCCTCGCCCAAGACCCAGTCGGCGCTCCTGGAGGTCATGGAGGAGGGCCACGTCACCGTCGACCGCACCCGGCACCCGGTCGGCGAGCCGTTCATGGTCATCGCCACCCAGAACCCCATCGAGCAGGCCGGCACCTACCGGCTGCCCGAGGCCCAGCTCGACCGCTTCCTCATGAAGACCACCCTCGGCTACCCCGACCACGACGCCACGGTGCGGGTGCTCCGCGACGCCGCCACCCGCGACCGCACCAAGGCCCTCGAGCCGGTCGTCACCTCGCAGGTCGTCAGCGACATGGCCGAGCTCGCCGACGAGGTGCACGTCGACGACGCGATCCTCGACTACGTCTCCCGCCTCGCCGAGGAGACCCGGCGGCACGTCAGCGTCCGGCTCGGCCTGTCGGTGCGCGGCTGCCTCGCCTTCGTCCGCACCGCCAAGACCTGGGCGATCAGCCAGGGCCGCGACCACGTCGTGCCCGACGACGTCAAGATGCTGGCCCAGCCCGTGCTCAACCACCGCCTGCTCGTCACCGCCGAGGCCCAGTTCGCGGGCATCACCGTCGGGCAGGTCATCGACCAGATCCTCGCGGAGGTCACCCCGCCCACGGAGCGCGTCCCGGCGTGAGCAGCACCCCACGACGTTCTGCCCACGCTGCGCGTGGGACCCGCCCCGCTGCGCTCCGCCAGACACGTCGCGAGGACCCCGCATGAGCGACCCCACCGGCCCCCCCGAGGACACCGTGGACACCGAGTCGACGGTCCGTCGCTCGGACCTCACGCCACCCCCCGCGTCGGCGCGGCGGGGCGGTGCCGGGCGTCCGGTCGACGGTGGCACCGACGGCGCCACCACCTCGCGCGGCGCCCTGCGCGGCGGGGCGCCCGCCGGCCGCGCCCGCGCCGGCCCCCCGGGGCCGGGGGCGCGGGCGCACGGAAGGGCCCGCGCGGCCCGCGGGTCGCCCTGCCGCGGCTGCGCAGCACGGGGCCGGCGCGCACCGACGCCCCCTCGGGCCGCCCCGTGCGGCCCCGGGCGGCGGGTCCCGCGGTCGCGGACGGGCCGACGGCAGCACCCGCACCGGCACCCTCCCCCGCGTCCAGGTGCCCAGTGCCCTCACCGACACCGGCGCCCGCATCCTCGTCCTCACCGGGAGCCGGATCCGTCCGCTCGCGGAGCAGACCCGTCCCGTGTGGCACCCGGTCGTCGAGGTGCTGCGCTGGGTGTCCGAGCTCGGCTGGACGGTGCTCGCCGTGGGCGTCGTCGCGTGGTGGCTCGCCGCGCACTACGCGTGGGCCGAGCTCGCCATGGTCGCCGTGGCCTGCCTCGTCCTCGTCGTCGCCTGCCTGGTCCTCGCGCTCGACCGGGCCAGGGTGCGGATCCGGGCCGACGTCGAGCCGAGCCGGGTCACCGTCGGAGACCCGGCGACGGGCCGCATCGCCGTGACGAACACCTCGCGCCGCGGGATGCTGCCGCTGCTCGTCGAGCTGCCGGTCGGGCGCACCGCGGCCCGGTTCACGCTGCCGGCGCTCACCCCGGGCCGCACGCACGAGGAGCTCTTCGTCGTGCCGACCCACGAGCGGGGCGTCGTGCCCGTCGGCCCGGCCACGACGGTGCACGGCGACCCGCTCGGCCTGGTCCGCCGCACCGTCGCGTGGACCGAGCGCACCGAGCTGTACGTGCACCCCCGCACGATCTCGCTCGACAGCCTCGGGGCGGGCCTGCTGCGCGACCTCGAGGGCGAGGTCACGCCCGACCTGTCGATGTCCGACCTGGCCTTCCACGCCCTGCGCGAGTACCAGCCCGGCGACGACCGCCGCTACGTCCACTGGCGCTCGTCGGCCAAGCACGGGCGGCTGCTCGTGCGGCAGTTCCTCGACACCCGCCGCTCGCACCTCGCCGTCGTCGTCGACACGACGCCCGAGGTCTACACCCGCGCCGAGGACGACGTCGAGCTGGGCATCTCGTGCGCCGCCTCGCTCGCCCTGCGCTCGATCCTCGACGAGCAGGACACGACGGTCGTCTGCCACGGCGAGGCCGCCTCGCGGACCACCGCCCCGCTCACCCTCGACGCCCTCTCGCGGGCCGAGGTGGGTCCACTCGACCTCTACGCCTCGGTCGGCCAGGCCGCGGCGCTGGCTCCGGACGCGAGCATCGCCGTGCTCGTCACGGGCGTCGAGCGGGCCTTCATCCAGGTGCAGCGCACCCTCGACCAGTTCGAGCCCGAGGTCGTCAAGGTCGCCCTCGTCGTCGACCCCGAGGTGCCGGTCGGCGTGCGTCGGCTCGGCTCGATCGTCATCCTCCACGTCCGCGAGCTCACCGACGTGCGCCGCGTCCTCTTCTCCGGAGCCCTGGCGTGAGCACCACCGCCCCCACCGGCGACCGGCCGGCACCCCCGAGCCTCGCGACCGCGCTGCGCGGCGGGGCCAGGCGCCGCCGCTCCGCGCGACCCCGACGCGCCGGGCCTCCTGCGCAGCGTGCGGCCCGACCGCGACGCTCTCGTCGACCTCGCCTTCGCCGCCGTGCTCGTGAGCATCGCGCTCCTCGGCCTGCGCACCGGGTTCCTCGGCACCGAGTGGGTCGTGGCGGCCTGGGTCGGCCTCGCCCTCGGGCTCGTCGTCGGTCACCTCGCCGGCACGCTGCGGTGGATGGCCCTCACCACGGCGGTCGTCCTCGTGGCCGTGTACTTCCTGCTCGGCGGGCCGGTGGCGGTGCGCGACCACCTCGTCGGCGGTGTCCTGCCGACCCCGCAGACCTTCGTCGACCTGGCCACCTGGGCGGTCACCGGGTGGAAGCGGTGGCTCACCCTCCTCCCGCCGGTCGACGCCCGCGGCCCGGTCGTCGCGCTGCCCTGGCTGGCCGGCCTCCTCGGTGGTGCGGTCACCCTCGGCGTGGCCCGGCGCTGGGCCGGCGTGCCGCTGACCGCCGTCGCGCCGCTGCTGCTGCTCGCCGGGTCGATCGCCTTCGGCACGCTCCAGCCCGCCGCCCTCCTCGTCCAGGGCGTCGGCTTCGCGGCCGTGCTCGTCGCGTGGCTCGTCGTCCGCGCGCACCGGACCCGCCCGCCCGTGCAGAACGGCGCCGGCCGCGGGGTGCGGCTGGCCACCGGCGCGGTCCTCGTCGTCGTCGCCCTCCTCGCCGGGGCCTTCGGGAGCCGCGTGCTGCCCGGCACGTCCGACGTGGCGCTGCGCGACGTCGTGCGCACCGGCCTCGTGCCGCCGCTCGACGTCTCGCAGTTCGCGAGCCCGCTGCCCGGCTTCCGGCGGTACACCGAGCCGAACGACGCCGACCTCTACGACGAGGTCGTGCTCCGCGCCACCGGCCTCCCGGCCGGCGTGCCCGTCCGCTTCGCGACCCTCGACCGCTACGACGGCCTCGTCTGGGGCGCGGCCGACCGCACCGCCGACGGCGTGCCCTTCCAGCAGGTCGGCTCGCGGATCGCGCCGACGACGACGGGCCGCTCGGTCGACGTCGCCGTCACCGTGCCGGACGGCGGGTACACCGGCACCTGGCTGCCGACCGTCGGGGAGCCCACCCGCATCGAGTTCTCCGGCCCGCGGGCCGACGACCTCGCGAGCACCCTGTGGCTCAACACCGAGACCGACACCGCGGTCGTGCCGGCCGGGCTGCTCGGCGGCGAGACCTACGCGATGACGGCGATCCTCCCGCCGGTCCCGGCGGCCGAGCTGCCGAAGGACCTCGACGTGCGCTCCGGCGCCTCGACCGGCGTCGACACCGACTTCCTCGACTCCCGCATCGACGCCTGGACCAGCCGCGCCGAGGGCGGGCCGTGGTCGAGGCTGCGGGCCTTCGCGACGGCCATGCGCACCGAGGGCACGTACACCGACGGCGGCACCCCGAACAGCTTCGAGAAGGTCTACCTGCCCGGGCACGCGGTCTCGCGGCTCAGCCGCTTCGTCGGGTCGAGCAAGCTCGCCGGCAACGACGAGCAGTACGCCGCGACCCTCGCCCTCGTCGGGCAGCGGCTCGGCATCCCCTCCCGGGTCGTCATGGGCGGGGTGCCCGAGGCCGGCGGCGAGCTGCGGGGCCGCGACGTCCACGCCTGGGTCGAGGTGCAGCTCGACGACGGCACCTGGTACCCGCTGTCGTGGCAGGCCTTCGTGCCCGACCGCGACAAGACCCCGAGCGAGCAGCAGCTGAAGACCGAGGAGCAGAAGGTGGGCGCGCAGGTGCCCCCGCCGGCCGGGGTGAGCCCGCCGTCGGTGCTCCAGGGCCCCGACCAGGCGCAGAACGCCACCGACCTCGCCAAGCGCAAGAAGAACCCGTTCGACGTCACGGCGTGGCCGCTGTGGCTCCAGCTCCTCGCCGGGCTCGTCGCTCCTCGTCCTCCTGGCGGCGCTCTACGTCCTCGTCGTCCGGTGGCTCAAGGACCGGCGCCGCCGCCGCCACGCGACGACGGGTCCGGTGCCGGGCCGGGCCGCGTGGGTGTGGCGCGACCTCGTCGCCGAGTCGCGCTCGCTCGGGGTGGCCGTCCCGCGCCGGGTGACCCGCCGCGAGCAGGCCGACGCCATCGACGCCGCGGTCGCGCTCGCCGCGGCCCGCCCGGCCGAGGGCGCCGAGGGGGAGGTCGCGTACGTCGCCCTCCCGGACGCCGCCGCGTCCGCGGCCGCCGTCGCGGCCGCGGTCGACGCCGTGGTGTTCGGCCCCGGCGAGGGTGACCCGGAGGCCACCGACGGCGCTGCACACCACGGGCCGAGGCGGCCCGCTCGAGCATCCGCGCCGGCCGCTCCCGCTGGACCGCGCGCTGCGCTCGGACGCCGACCCCCGGCCGCTCCTCGTCCGCACCGAGCTCCGGCCCGCGCGGCTGCGGGGCCGGCTCCGGGCGGTCCTCCCGCGGCGCCGCGCCCGCACCGCCTGACCCCGGACACGGAAGGACCCGCCGGGGGTCCCGGCGGGTCCGTCCACGAGGTGGGGGTCAGCGCTCCTCGGTGCCCGCGATGAAGGCCTCGAGCTTGGCGCGGCCGAGGTCGTCGGGGCGCTGCTCCGGCGGGGACTTCATGAGGTAGGACGACGCCGAGAGCAGCGCGCCGCCGATGCCGCGGTCCTTGGCGATCTTCGCCGCGCGGATGGCGTCGATGATGATGCCGGCCGAGTTCGGGGAGTCCCAGACCTCGAGCTTGTACTCGAGGTTGAGCGGCACGTCACCGAAGGCGCGGCCCTCGAGGCGCACGTAGGCCCACTTGCGGTCGTCGAGCCAGGCGACGTAGTCGGACGGGCCGATGTGCACGTTGCGCGAGTCGGTGAGGCCGGCCAGCGCCCCGGTGAGGTTCGAGGTGACCGACTGGGTCTTGGAGATCTTCTTGGACTCCAGGCGCTCGCGCTCGAGCATGTTCTTGAAGTCCATGTTGCCGCCGACGTTGAGCTGGTAGGTGCGGTCGAGCTGCACGCCGCGGTCCTCGAACAGCTTGGCCATGACCCGGTGGGTGATGGTCGCGCCGACCTGGCTCTTGATGTCGTCGCCGATGACCGGCACGCCGGCCGCCTCGAACTTCGCCGCCCACTCGGGGTCGGAGGCGATGAAGACCGGGAGGGCGTTGACGAAGGCGACGCCGGCGTCGATGGCGCACTGGGCGTAGAACTTGTCGGCGTTCTCGGAGCCGACCGGGAGGTAGGAGACGAGGACGTCGACCTCGGCCTCGCGCAGGGCGGCGACGATGTCGACCGGCTCGGCGCCGGACTCGTCGATGGTCTGGCGGTAGTACTTGCCGAGGCCGTCGAGGGTGTGGCCGCGCTGCACGGTGATGCCGGTCGTGGGCACCTCGGCGATCGTGATGGTGTTGTTCTCGGAGGCGGTGATGGCCTCGGCGAGGTCCTTGCCGACCTTCTTGTCGTCGACGTCGAACGCGGCGACGAACTCGACGTCGCGGACGTGGTACTCGCCGAACATCACGTGCATGAGGCCGGGGACGGTCTGGGTCGGGTCGGCGTCCCGGTAGTAGTGGACGCCCTGGACGAGCGAGGACGCGCAGTTGCCGACACCGACGACGGCGACGCGGATGGAACCCATGGCTTGCTCCTGGTGGGGGGTGGTGGACGGGGTGGACGGACGGGGACGGTGCGGCGGGCGCCGCGACCGTCACGGCTGGGGGCCGGGGTCGGTGGGGTGGCGGCGCTCGGCGTCGATGAGCTCGCTGAGCCAGCGCACCTCGCGCTCGGCGGTCTCCTCGCCGTGCTGCTGGAGGGCCGCGGTGTAGGAGTCGAGCCGCTCCCGGCTGCGGGCACGAGCGCTCGCGCACCCGCTCGAGGTTCTCCTCGAGCCGCGAGCGCCGGCCCTCGAGGATGCGCAGCCGCACCTCGCTCTCGGTGCGGGCGAAGAAGGCGAAGCGGACGTCGAAGCCGTCGTCGTCGTAGGCGGAGGCGTCGGTGCGGGCGACGAGCTCGGCGAACTGCTCCTTGCCGGCGGCGGTCAGCTCGTAGACCACCCGGGGGCGGCGGCCGGTCCGGGCGGGGTCGGCGGCCTCGGCGATGAGCCCGGAGCGCAGCAGCGTCTTCAGGGCGGGGTAGAGCGTGCCGTACGACAGGGCGCGGAAGGGGCCGAGGGCGGTGTTGAGCCGCCGGCGCAGGTCGTAGCCGTGGGTCGGGCCCTCGTGGAGCAGCCCGAGGACGGCGAACTCGAGGAGGTGGGCGCGGCGGGAGACCACGGGACGTCCTCCTCGGGGGTGTCGGGGCGGCGACCGGACATAGTCGACCTTTGTTCGGTCGACCGTAACACAGATATATCGATGCGATACATCGAGGGCCCGCGCCCTCGTCGCGCGTCGGTCGAACGCCTCGACGCAACGTCCGGGCGTGCTCGGTGCGTCTCCTCCATCGTGGAGTCCGTGAGCGAGGTGAGGACCCCCGGCGGCACCGCCGAGGACGGGGTCGAGGCGTTCCTCCTCGACCACGGCGGCTGGTTGATGCGGGTCGCCAGGGGGCTGGCCGGCACGCGGCAGGACGCGGAGGACCTCTGGCAGGACACCGCCGCCGACCTCGTCCGGCACTGGGCGCGGGTCCGCGACGCCCGCTCGCCCCGGGCCTACGCCCGTACCGTCATGACCCGCCGGCACATCTCCAACCACCGCCGCCGCTGGCGCACCGAGCGCCCGCTCGCCCCGGGGAGCGCGGCCGAGACACCCACCCCCGACGGGACCGCCGCGGTCGACGGCCTCGACGCGCTGTGGTCGCTGCTGGACGGACTACCCGCCCGGCAGCGGGCCGTGCTCGTGCTGCGGTACGTCGAGGACCTCGACGACCACGCCATCGCCGAGGTCCTCGGGGCCGCGCCGGGCACGGTGCGCTCCCTCGCCAGTCGTGCGTTGGCGACCCTGCGGGAGAAGGAGACCCGATGAGCACCGACCTCGAGACCCGACTGCGAGCCACCTTCGAGCGCCACCTGGGCGGCGCGGAGCCCGACGTCGTCGCCCTCCTCGGGCCGGTCCGGGCCCGGGTGGCGCGCCGGCGGCTCCGGGTCCGCGTCGCCGGCGGGCTCGTCGACGGCGGCCGTGGTGGCCGCCGGCGCGGCGACCGCGGCGGGCCTCGCCGGAGAGGACGCCGCCGACCGGTTCGGTGCCGGCCGGCCCGCCGCTCGCCGGGTCGGCCCCCAGCGCCCCGTCAGCGGCCCCGGGGGCGCGGACCCTCGCCCTCGCCGGTCACTGGTACCTGGACACCCCGGCACCGGGAGGCACGAGCGCCGGTCCGCCCGTGGGCGGCCTGCTCGTCGGGACCCAGTCCTCGGCCGCCGACGGACCGGACCTGCGGATGTCGTGGATGACCACGCGGTGCCGCCTCGGCGGCAGCCTCCGGCTCACGCCGAGCGCAGACGGCGCCGGCGCCTTTGTCGTCGGGGCGCCGAGCCCGGACCCCGCAGCCGCGGGAGGCTGCACCCCGGACCCCGCCGAGGTCGTGGTCCGTGACGCCCTCGCCGCCGCGCGGGGGCTCCGCCTCGCGGATGACCGGCTCGTCGTGCTCGGCCCGGGCGGGGCGGTTCGCGCGACCTTCCGCGACACCCCGCCGACCCGGACTCCGCTGACCGCCGGCCGGGCGTTGGACGCCCCTCCGTCGGGGACGGCCGGCCGCTGGACCGTCCTGGCGGTGCGCTGGTGGCCACCGCGGGACCAGCCGCGCGACGCTTCCACCGGGCTGGTCCTCCGGGCCGACCCCAGCCGGTCCGACCACGTCTTCGTCACCCTCGACGGCAGCTGCCGCTCCGTCGACCTCGGGCTGATGTCCTCGGGGGCGGTCGCGACGAGGGCGGACCGGACCGACGCCACGTGCGCGCGCGTGCCGCTGTCGTCGACCGCGGCGGCGGAGGCGGCCGCCCTCGAGGTGGCCCTCGACCTGACCTCCGGGGTGCTGCCCGCGGCGGACGGGACGCTCACGCTCCTGGACCGGCACGGCGAGCCGCTCATCGCCCTGGGGCGTCCTCGCTGAGCCGGTCGCCTTGTCCGGTTTTCCCAGAGTCGCCCGTCATACTGGCCGACGGACCGGCCCACCCCCCGCCGCGTCTTCCCCTGCCCCCAGCCCCGGAAGCCCATGAGCCAACGACAGCCCCGTACCCGAGCCGAGGTCAAGCAGCGCCGAGGGGCGCGCGGAGGGGACGGGTCGACCCCACCGTCGCGCCGCCGCCGATGGCTCAAGCGGGGGCTGTGGACCGCGGGCGTCGGCTTCGTGCTCGCCGTCGTGGCCTTCGGCATCGCCTACGCGCTCACCGACATCCCGCAGCCGAACGAGATGGTCAACGCCCAGGCGAGCATCGTCTACTACTCCGACGGCAAGACCGAGATGGCGCGGCTCTCCGACGAGGGTGGCAACCGGCAGTCGGTGCCGCTCGACAAGATCTCCCCGGCGATGCAGCACGCCATCCTCGCCGCCGAGGACCGCGACTTCTACACGAACAGCGGGATCAGCCCCAGCGGCATCGCCCGTGCCGTGTGGGTGGCCGTCAAGGGCGGCTCGGCCACCCAGGGCGGCTCGACGATCACCCAGCAGTACGTGAAGAACTACTTCCTCACCCAGGACCGCACGATCACCCGCAAGGCCCGCGAGATCCTCATCTCGCTGAAGATCGACAAGCAGCAGTCCAAGGACGAGATCCTCGCGAACTACCTCAACACGATCTACTACGGGCGCGGGGCGTACGGCATCCAGACCGCCTCGCAGGCCTACTTCCACACCTCGGCCGACAAGCTGACGCCGTCCCAGGCCGCCCTCCTCGCGAGCGTGATCCGGGGCCCGTCCCTCTACGACCCGACCCTCGGCGACGAGCAGCAGAAGAACGCCGAGAGCCGCACGTCGTACATCCTCGACGCGATGGTCGACAAGGGCTGGCTCACGCCGGCCGAGCGCGCCGACGCCGGCTTCCCCAAGGTCTACTCCTACAAGCCCAAGCAGCTCTCCGGCACCTCGGGCTACGTCGTCGACCTCGTGAAGAAGGAGCTGGTCAGCAAGTACAAGCTGTCCGAGAACGACATCCAGCGCGGTGGCCTGAAGATCGTCTCCACGATCGACAAGGCGAAGCAGCAGGCCGCCGTCAAGGCGGTCCACGACGAGCGCCCCGACCAGTCCGACATCCACGCCGGGCTCGTCTCGATCGAGCCGGGCGACGGCGCCGTGGTCGCGCTCTACGGTGGCGACGACTTCGCCAAGCGACCGCTCAACGACGCCGTCCAGTCCACGATGCAGGCCGGCTCGACCTTCAAGATCTTCTCCCTCATCGGGGCCCTGCAGGCCGGCAAGGTGAGCACCGCGTCACGGTTCCCGGGGTACAGCCCGCAGTACTTCAAGGAGTTCGCCGACCCCGGGTCGTCGGACGAGAACTCGCGCCGGGGCCGGGTGACGAACTTCGGCAACGAGCAGTTCGGCACCATCGACCTGCTCACCGCCACCGGTCACTCGGTGAACACCGTCTACGCGCAGGTCAACATCCTCTCCGGCCCCGAGAACACGATGAAGGCCGCGGAGGACGCCGGCGTGCGCTCGAAGCTCACGCCGAACGTCGCCAACGTCCTCGGCACCGACTCGGTGACCGTCATGGACATGGCCAACGCCTACGCCACGATCGCCGCGGAGGGCGTGCGCGCCCAGCCCTACCTCGTCAAGAAGGTCACCTTCCCCGACAGCGGCGTCAAGCCGATCGAGGCCCAGCCGAAGACGACCCAGGTCTTCGACAAGCCCCTGATGTCCGACGTCATCGAGGCGATGCAGGAGCCGGTCAACGGCGGCACCGCCTCCTACGTCGGGCAGAACCTCGGCCGCCCCGCCGCCGGCAAGACCGGCACCTCGGAGAACTTCAAGTCGGCGTGGTTCGACGGGTACGTGCCCCAGCTCGGCACCGCCGTCGGGATGTACCGCGAGGACAAGAAGGGCGGCCAGCTGGCGATGGAGAACCTCCCGAACATCGGGGACATCACCGGCGGCTCGTTCCCGGCCCGGATCTGGACGACCTACATGAAGGCGGCCCTCGACGGCTCGAAGGTCGTCCCCTTCCCGGCGCCGGCGCACATCAACAAGGACGCCCTGCCCTCGCCGACGACCCAGCCGCCGACGACCTCCAAGCCGCCGACGACCTCCAAGCCGCCGACGACGAGTGCGCCCCCGACGACGAGTGCGCCCCCGACGACCAGCGCGCCGCCCACCCCCACCGGCGACCCCGACCCCCACCGGGACCCCGACCCCGTCGGGCAGCGCCACGGCCGCCGCGACGCGACCGGCCGGCGGCTGACCCGCCGACGGCCGTGACCTCCGGGCCCCCCCGCACCGCCCCGCCCCCCGACCGCCCCGTGGCGCCGCTCGGGGGGCGGCGCGGTGCCCACGCACCCCCTCCGCGCGGAGGCCTCGCGCGGCTCGCGCCCGTGGTCCTCCTCCTCGGGCTGCCCCTCGTCGTCGCCGCCCTGCGCCAGGCCGCCTGCGCGGGCACGGGCTGGGCCGGGCGGACCCCGGTGTGGCGCCAGTGCGCCTCGCCCCTGCTCGGCTCCCTCGACCCGTCCGGGTCCGGGGCGGGTCCGGCGTCCTGGGTCACCGGCCGGGCCGAGGGCGACCTCCCCGTCCTCCGCCGGGCGGTGGAGGCGCTGCTGGCCGCGCTCGCTCCCGGGCGCCGGCCTGGCCGAGCAGCGCTGGGTGCTCGTCCTGTGGACCGTGCTCGCCGCGGTGCTCCTCGCCGCGCTCGTCGTCGTCGTGGCGACGGCCCGGCGCCACCCGCTGGCCGACCCGACGGCCCTCGCCCTCTCGCCGGTCGTCGCCCTCGCGGTGCTGCTCTCGGCCGACCTGGTCCCCGTGGCCGTGGCCACGCTCGCCCTGTGGGCCTGGTCGCGAGGGCGGGTGGTGCTCGCGGGCGCGCTCGCGGCCGTCGCCGTCCTCGGCGGGTGGCCGGCCCTGCCGGTGCTCCTCGCGCTCGTCGTCGTGCCGGCCCCGGGGGTCGTCGGCGCCGGACGACGCCTCCTCGCGTCCGCCGGGGTCACCCTCCTCCTCGTCGTCGGGCCCGTCGCCGCGCTCGACCTGGGCCTCCTCCTGCGTCCGGTGCAGGCGTGGTGGTCGGGCGGGGCCGGACCGGGGTCACCGTGGTTCGTGGCGACCCTGGCCCACCACCCGCTGGGCGGGCCGTCGGTCGCCGTCCTCTCGCTGCTCGGTGCCGCCCTGGCCGCCGCCCTCGTGGTCGTCGTGGGGCGCCGTCGACCGAGGCCGCCGGTGGCCGACGTCGCCCTCGTGGGGGTCGTCGTCCTCGTCGCCACCGGGCCGGCGGCCCTCCCGGGCACGGCCCTGTGGCTCGTCCCGCTCGTGGCCCTCGCCGGCGTCCCGTGGCGCGACCACCTCCTGTGGGCGGGCGCCGAGGTCGTGCACGCCGTGGCCCTCTTCGGCTGGCTCGGTGCCGCCTCCGACCCCGGCCACGGGCTGCCCGCCGGGTGGTACGCCACGGTCCTCGGGCTGCGCCTGGTCGCCCTGGGCCGGCTCGCGTGGGTCGTGTGGGACCGGGCCGCCTGGGGGCTCGGCCCGCGACCGCCCGCCGCGAGTTGGGAGATGAGGGGCGCCGCGGCTACTCTTGACCGGTTGCCCGCAGGGCGCCCTGTGGACGAGTCGACGGGGGCCGGGGCAGCACCGCATACCCTCCTGTCACGGAGAGACCGTGACCGCTCGAGACCGAAGGAGGCGGGTTAGCGCATGCGTCAGTACGAACTCATGGTCATCCTCGACCCAGAGCTCGACGACCGGACCGTCCAGCCCTCGCTGGAGAAGTTCCTCAAGGTCGTGACCACCGACGGCGGGTCCGTCGACACCATCGACGTCTGGGGCCGGCGTCGCCTCGCGTACGAGATCAGGAAGCAGGCCGAGGGCATCTACGCCGTCGTCAACTTCACCGCCGAGCCCGCCACGGCCAAGGAGCTCGACCGCCAGCTCGGCCTCAACGAGTCGGTCATGCGGACCAAGCTCATGCGCCCCGGCGCCTGAGCCACCGTCACCAGCACGACCACTGCGAAGGGACCCCTGACATGGCAGGCGACACCGTCATCACCATCATCGGCAACCTCACGGCCGACCCCGAGCTCCGCTTCACCCCCTCGGGTGCCGCGGTCGCCAACTTCACCGTCGCGTCCACCCCCCGCCAGTTCGACCGCCAGTCGAACGAGTGGAAGGACGGCGAGACCCTCTTCATGCGCTGCTCGATCTGGCGCGACGCGGCCGAGAACGTCGCCGAGTCGCTCCACCGCGGCACCCGCGTCGTCGCGACGGGCCGGCTGAAGTCGCGCTCGTACGACACCAAGGAGGGCGAGAAGCGCACCGTCATGGAGCTCGAGGTCGACGAGGTCGGCCCCTCCCTCCGCTACGCCTCCGCGAAGGTCACCAAGGCCGAGCGCGGCGGTGGTGGCGGCGGCGGCTTCGGTGGTGGCGGCGGCGGCGGCCAGCAGAACGACCCGTGGGCCACCGGAGGCTCGGCACCCCAGCAGGGTGGCGGCCAGCCGGGCGGCTTCGGCGGTGGCCAGCCGGCCCCGCAGCAGCCGCAGGGTGGCCAGCAGGGCGGCGGCTGGGGCCAGGCACCGAGCTACGACGAACCCCCCTTCTGACCGAGTCGGGCCCGCGCCCGCACGGTCGACACGACAGACAGACAGACCCCATCCCCGGGTGACCGGGGCTCATCCGCCGGCCCGGCCGGCAGAAGGAGAGCACCACGATGGCCAAGCCCGCCATTCGCAAGCCGAAGAAGAAGGCCAACCCGCTCAAGGCGGCGAAGGTCGAGAACATCGACTACAAGGACGTCGCGCTCCTGCGCAAGTTCATCTCCGACCGCGGCAAGATCCGCGCGCGGCGGGTGACCGGCGTGTCCGTCCAGGAGCAGCGCCTCATCGCCAACGCGGTGAAGAACGCGCGCGAGATGGCGCTCCTTCCGTACTCGAGCTCGTCCCGCTGATCACCCCCACGAAGTTCTGCGCTCGCTCCTCCCTCCGACACCTCGCGGGGACCCCGAGCCGGGTTGACGATAGGAATCATTGATGAAGGTCATCCTCACCCACGAGGTCACCGGCCTCGGTACCGCCGGTGACGTCGTCGACGTCAAGGACGGCTACGCCCGCAACTTCCTGTTCAAGCGCAGCCTCGCCACGGCGTGGACCGCGGGCGGGCAGAAGCAGGTCGACGCCATCAACAAGGCGCGCGAGTCCCGCACCGTGAAGTCGCTCGAGGAGGCGAAGTCCATCAAGGGCAACCTCGAGGCCTCGCCCGTGCAGGTCACGGCCCACGCCGGCACCGGCGGCCGCCTCTTCGGCGCCGTCTCCACCGCGGACATCGCCGCCGCGGTCAAGGCCGCGGGGGGCCCCGAGCTCGACCGCCGCCGGATCGAGGTGCCCACCCCGATCAAGAGCGTCGGCACGCACACGGCGCTGGTCCGCCTCCACCCGGAGGTCCAGGCCACCGTCGCGCTCGACGTCGTGGCCGGCTGACCCCGGCCCGACCCACCCCGAAGGCCCCGGACCGACACGGTCCGGGGCCTTCGGCGTCCCCGCGGGGACCGTCCGCGACGGGCGTCGCGCTGCGCCGCGGACCTCGACGGACGTCTACCACAGGATGCTCCGAGGTGGCCAAGAACACCCTGAGACCGATACCGTCGATCGCTGACCGAGTTCCCAGACCACCGCCCTCGGAGGAGCAAGACCGTGTCCGCACCCACCCGCCGCACCCCCGACGCCGCCGATCCGGCGCTGCCGCCGGAGCCGCCGCGTTCCGACAGGCGCATCACCGCCCCCCGGGTCTTCTGGCCCGCGCTGGGCATCATCGGCACCTTCGTCGTGCTGGCCCTGGCCCTGCCCGACCAGATGGGCGAGCTGTTCTCCACGCTCAACACCACCGTGGTCGGTGACCTCGGCTGGTACTACATCCTCATCGTCAGCGGCTTCGTCGCGTTCTCGCTGTGGATCGCCGTCTCGCCGATGGGCCGGGTCGTCCTCGGCCGCGACGACGAGAAGCCCGAGTACTCGCTGACGGCCTGGTTCGCCATGCTCTTCGCCGCGGGCATGGGCATCGGCCTCGTCTTCTGGGGCGTCGCCGAGCCGCTCAACCACTTCGCCTCGCCGCCCCCCGGCACCGCGGAGGCCGCGGCCGACCGGGCCCGGGTCGCCACCGACACGACGTACCTGCACTGGGGGCTGCACGCCTGGGGCATCTACGTCGTCGTCGGCCTCGCCATGGCCTACGCGATCCACCGCAAGGGCCGGCCGGTCTCCATCCGCTGGGCCCTCGAGCCGCTGCTCGGCGACCGGGTCAAGGGCGCCCTCGGGGACGCCATCGACGTCATCGCCGTCGTCGGCACGCTCTTCGGCGTCGCGACCTCGCTCGGCTTCGGCGTCAAGCAGGTCGGTGCCGGCCTGGCCTACCTCGGCGTCGTCGGCGAGGCCACGACCGGGCTGCTCGTCGTCCTCGTCCTCATCATCACCGCGATGGCGACGACCTCCGTGGTCACCGGCCTCGACAAGGGCATCAAGTACCTCTCGAACCTCAACATGGGGCTCGCCGGCGTCCTGATGCTCCTCGTCCTGCTCCTCGGGCCGACGATCTTCCTGCTCGGCGACTTCGTCTCCTCGGTGGGCAGCTACGTCTCCAACTTCTTCACCCTGTCGTTCCGGACGCTGTCCTTCCAGGGTGACGACGGCACGTCGTGGCTCTCCGGCTGGACGACGTTCTACTGGGGCTGGTGGATGAGCTGGGCGCCCTTCGTCGGCGTGTTCATCGCCCGCATCTCCAAGGGCCGCACGGTGCGCGAGTTCGTCACCGGCGTGCTGCTCGTCCCGACCGTCGTCACCTTCCTGTGGTTCGCGGTCTTCGGTGGCTCCGGCATCTACCGCGAGATCTTCGGCGACGGCGGCCTCGTCGGCCCCGACGGCGCGGTCGACACCGACAGCGCCCTGTTCCAGATGCTCGGCGGCCTCCCGATGTCGGGGCTGCTCAGCATCCTCGCCATCGTCCTCGTCGTCGTCTTCTTCGTGACGAGCTCGGACTCCGGGTCCTTCGTCGTCGACATGCTCGCCAGCGGCGGCGACCCCGAGCCGCCCACGTGGAGCCGCGTCCTGTGGGCCACCCTCGAGGGTGCGGTCGCCATCGCCCTGCTGCTCGCCGGCGGCGGGGGCCTCACCGCCCTGCAGACGGCCGCCATCCTCCTGGCCCTGCCGTTCAGCATCGTGATGATCGCGATGGTCTTCTCGATCACCCGCGCACTGCTGCGCGAGCACGGCCGGATGGAACGGGCCGAGCGCCGGCTGCTGGCCGACGAGATCGCCGGCCACATCGCCCGCACCCCGGACCTGCGCGAGCGGGTCAGCGGCAACGGTGACGGGAACGGCGTCTCCGCCGGGGTCGCCGCGGCGACACCCGACCCGGCCGAGACCCGTCAGGTCCCGAGCGGCTGACCTCGCGCCCGGTCCCACCTGCGGCCACCCCCGACCCGGCGTCGGTGGGTGGCCGCGGCGCGTGGGGGGCGCGGCTCTGGCGCGGCGCGGGCGTGCGCGGGCATGGCGCGGTGCCCGGGCGGCGGGGCGCGGCGGCGATGTCCGACCCGGCGCCTACGGTGGGCGCCATGGCAGCGACGACGACCCGACGCACCGGCCGGGGGGCGGCCGCCTACCGCTGCTCGGAGTGCGGCTGGCAGACGGCGAAGTGGGTCGGCCGGTGCGGCGAGTGCCAGGCCTGGGGCTCGGTCGCCGAGGTCGGGGCGGTCACCGCGCACACCGCCGCCGCCACCCGGGTCGAGCGGCCGGCCCAGCCCATCGGCGAGGTCGACCTCAGCCACGCGGTCGCGCGCCCGACGGGCGTCCCCGAGTTCGACCGGGTGCTCGGCGGCGGGCTCGTGCCCGGGGCGGTGGTCCTCGTCGCCGGAGAGCCGGGCATCGGCAAGTCCACCCTCCTCCTCGACGTCGCGGGGCGGGCCGCCCGCTCGGCCGAGCACGGCGACCGCCGGGTGCTCTACGTCAGCGGTGAGGAGTCCTCGGCCCAGGTCCGGGCCCGGGCCGAGCGCATCGAGGCCATGGCCCGCACCCTCTTCCTCGCCAGCGAGACCGACCTCGCGACGGTCCTCGCCCAGGTCGAGCAGGTCGAGCCCGAGCTCCTCGTCGTCGACTCCGTCCAGACCGTCTCCAGTGCCGAGGTCGAGGGGTCGGCGGGCAACGTGGCCCAGGTGCGCGAGGTCGCCGCCTCGCTCATCCAGGTGGCCAAGGCCCGTGGCATCGCCGTGCTCCTCGTCGGGCACGTCACCAAGGACGGCTCGATCGCCGGCCCCCGGGTGCTCGAGCACCTCGTCGACGTCGTCGTGCAGTTCGAGGGCGACCGGCACTCCCGCCTGCGCCTCGTCCGCGCGGTGAAGAACCGCTACGGCCCCACCGACGAGGTGGGCTGCTTCGACCTCTCCGACGTCGGCATCGTCGGCCTCGCCGACCCCAGCGGCCTCTTCCTCTCCGGCCGCACGGCCGCCGTCCCCGGTACCTGCGTCACGGTCACCCTCGAGGGCCGCCGGCCGCTCGTCACCGAGGTGCAGGCGCTGGTCACGGCCTCGACGCTGGCCACGCCCCGCCGGGCGACGAGCGGCCTCGACGCCGCCCGCGTCAACATGGTGCTCGCGGTCCTCGACAAGCGCGCCAAGGCACCCATCGGCGCCAGCGACGCCTACCTCTCGACCGTCGGCGGGGTCCGGATCACCGAGCCCGCCGCCGACCTGGCGATCACCCTCGCCCTCGCCGGTGCCATCACCGACCGCCCGTTGCCGCCCGGCACCGTCGCCTTCGGTGAGGTCGGGCTCGCCGGCGAGGTCCGGCCGGTCACCGGGGCGCACCGTCGGCTCGCCGAGGCGGCACGGCTGGGCTTCACCCGGGCCGTCGTCCCCGCAGGGGTGCTCGGGGCCGGTCCGGTGCCCGACGGGGTGTCCGTCCTCGAGGTGGGCACGGTCGCCGAGGCCGTGGGCCGGGCCCTCCACGAGGTCGCCGTCCGCTGACCGACGGGGTGCCGCGGGGTTCGAGGTGATGTCGGGCGGTGTGGGGCCTCGTTGTCACCTCGACCGGTGGGGGTGCCGCGGGGTTCGAGGTGATGTCGGGCGGTGTGGGGCGTCGTTGTCACCTCGACCGGTGGGGGTGCAGCGGCGTTCGAGGTGATGTCGGGGGGTGTGGGGCCTCCTTTTCACCTCGACCGGGCGGGGGCCGGCTGCGAGGTCCCGCAGATCGAGACCGTGTCGTGACCGGGTGCCCGATAGGATCGCGCCGGACCGGCCCGCCACCGAGCGCGGGCCGGGGGGCCCGGACCGTGAAGGAGAAGGAGTGAGCGTGCCGCAGAGCGAGGACGACCTCCTGCGCGCCACCCTCGCCGCGGTCGCTCCCGGCACCGAGCTGCGGGACGGGCTCGAGCGGATCCTGCGCGGTCGCACCGGCGCCCTCATCGTCCTCGGCCACGACCGGCTCATCGACCAGATCGCCACCGGCGGTTTCCCCCTCGACATCGAGTTCTCGGCGACCCGCCTGCGCGAGCTGGCCAAGATGGACGGCGGCGTCGTCGTCGACCGCGACGTCACCCGCATCCTGCGCGCCGCCACCCAGCTGCTGCCCGACTCCGGCATCGAGACCCTCGAGTCCGGCACGCGGCACCGCACGGCCGAGCGCGTGGCCAAGCAGACCGGCTTCCCGGTGGTCTCGGTGAGCCAGTCGATGCGGCATCATCCAGCTCTACGTGGCCGGCCGCCGGATCGTCCTCGAGGACTCCAGCGCCATCCTGTCCCGCGCCAACCAGGCCCTGCAGACCCTCGAGCGGTACAAGTCGCGCCTCGACGAGGTCACCGGCACCCTCTCCGCCCTCGAGATCGAGGACCTCGTCACCGTCCGCGACGTCGCCAACGTCCTCCAGCGCCTGGAGATGGTGCGCCGGATCAAGGACGAGATCGCCGAGTACGTCGTCCAGCTCGGCACCGACGGGCGGCTGCTCAGCCTCCAGCTCGAGGAGCTGACCGGCGGGCTGTCCGACGACCTCGGGCTCGTCATGCGCGACTACCTCCCGGAGGCGCGCGCCGGCTTCACCCTCGAGGAGGCCGTCGCCAACCTCACCGCGATCGACAGCACCGAGCTGCTCGACCCCGCGGCCGGGGCCAAGGCGATGGGGTTCACCGTCGTCGGCGACGCCCTCGACTCCTCGGTGAGCCCGCTCGGGCACCGGCTGCTCTCGAAGGTGCCGCGGCTGCCCGGCGCCATCGTCGACCGGCTCGTCACGCACTTCGGCTCGCTCCAGAAGCTGCTCGCGGCGAACATCGACGACCTCATGGACGTCGACGGCGTCGGCGAGGGGCGCGCCCGGATGGTGCGCGAGGGGCTCTCCCGCCTCGCCGAGACGAGCATCCTCGAGCGCTACGTCTGACGTGTCCGGGTCGCCGGTGGCGCGCGAGCTGCTCCACGCCCGCGTGCTCGGCTGGTTCGCCGAGCACGCGCGCCCCCTGCCGTGGCGCGACGCCTCGACGACCGCGTGGGGCGTGCACGTCTCCGAGGTGATGGCCCAGCAGACGCCGGTCGCGCGGGTCGAGCCGGTGTGGCGGGAGTGGATGGAGCGCTGGCCCACGCCGGCCGCGCTCGCCGCGGCCTCGCCGGGTGACGTCGTGCGGGCGTGGGGACGGCTCGGCTACCCGCGGCGGGCACTGCGGCTGCGCGAGGCCGCGGTGGCCATCGTCGAGCGCCACGGCGGGGAGGTGCCGGCCGACGAGGCCGCCCTGCGGGCGCTGCCCGGGGTCGGGACGTACACCGCGGCGGCCGTGGCGGCCTTCGCCTTCGGCCGCCGCGCGGTCGTCGTCGACACCAACGTGCGCCGAGTCCTGGCGCGGGCGGTGGAGGGGAGGGCCCTGGCCGCGCCGGCGCTGACCGCGGCCGAGTCGCGGCTCGCCGCCTCCCTCCTGCCCGAGGACCCGGCGACCTCCGCGGTGTGGAACGTCGCGGTCATGGAGCTCGGGGCGCTGGTCTGCCGGGCCCGCGCGCCGGAGTGCGACCGGTGCCCGCTCGAGGACGTGTGCGCCTGGGTCGCGGCCGGCCGCCCGCCCGACGACGGGCCGGCCCGGCGAGGTCAGGCCTGGGCCGGCACCGACCGCCAGGTCCGTGGAGCACTGGTCCAGGTGCTCCGGGAGGTGAGCCACCCGGTGCCCCGCACCGAGCTCGAGGCCACCGTCCTGGAGCGGCTCGGGCGGGACGGCGACGCCGCGCTCGCCCAGGTCGACCGGTGCCTCGCCTCGCTCGTCGAGGACGGCCTCGTCGAGCCGGGGGGCGCGGGACGCTTCCGGCTGCCGACGTGAGCGCAGCCGCTGGGAGAGCCGGTCGCCGGCGTGGGCGCGGCCGCGCTCCGGGTGAGCCGGAGGTCGGCGACGGTCCGTCCCCGGGCCACCACCGCCCGATGGCGGAGACCGACCGCGGAGCGAACCGGCGGGGATGCCGGACGCGGTCCGTGCCGGGCGTCGGTGAGAATGGCTCCGTGACCGCGTCGCACCACCCCGCCCCGGGTCCCCTGATGCCCGAGGGCCACACGCTCTTCGCGCTCGCCCGCGACCTGCACGCCGCCTTCGTCGGCACCCACCCGGTCGTCACGAGCCCGCAGGGCCGGTTCGTCGAGGGGGCCGCGCAGGTGAGCGGCCGGGAGCTGCTCGGTGCGACGTCGCGGGGCAAGCACCTCTTCCTCGAGTTCGGCGGCGAGCGGTGGGTGCACGTGCACCTCGGTCTCATCGGCACCTTCACCGTCGACGAGCACGCGTGGACGGCCGAGGTCCCGGTGACCGGCCAGGTGCGGATGCGCCTCGCCACCCCCGAGCACGTCGCCGACCTCCGTGGCCCCACCCTGTGCGCCGTCGAGACGCCCGACGAGGTCGCGGCCGTCCTCGACCGACTGGGCCCCGACCCGCTGCGGGCCGACGCCGACCCCGACCGCGCCTGGCGGCGGCTCGGCCGCTCGAGCCGCAGCCTGGCCGAGCTGCTCATGGACCAGTCGGTGCTCGCCGGCGTCGGCAACGTCTACCGCTCCGAGGTGCTCTTCCGGCACCGGCTCTCGCCGTTCACGCCGGGGCGCGAGGTCCGGCGCGCGTCGTGGCGGCTCGTGTGGGACGACCTCGTCCGGCTGCTGCCGCTCGGGGTCGCGACCGGTCGGATCGTCACGGTCGAGGAGCAGGTGCTCGAGGTGGAGGCCGCCCTCGGGCGGGGCGAGCGACCGCGGCTCACCGAGCGCACCTCGTACGTCTACAAGCGGGACGGCGAGCCCTGCGAGCGGTGCGGCTCGCGGGTGCGCACCCGGGTCGTCGCCGGCCGCAACCTCTTCTGGTGCGGCCGCTGCCAGCGCCGTCGCTGACCGCGGCCGCCCGCCCGGTCACCCCGGCGGCTCAGCCGAGGGTGTCGCAGAGGTCCTCGGCGCGTGCCGTGGTGGCCGAGGGTGAAGGTCCGCGACCCGTCGGGCTCGAAGGTCACCGACGTCCCGTGCCCGCCGAGCACGTAGAGGCCCGTGTCCGGGGTGCTGCCCGGGGGCATCGTCGTCCCGAAGGCGCCGTGGACCGAGGTGAGCGACTCCGGGGTGCCGTCGGCCCGGTAGGCGAACACCGCCGTGGCGCTGAGGTCACGCACGACCGACTCCCCGCTCGTGAGGTTCGTGTAGCGCTCGACGAGCGTGCCGCGGAAGAGCTGGGTGCGCGGGGTGCCGTCGGGCCAGGTCGACGTCGTCCGGTACTCCTCGCCGTCGCGCAGCGGCGTGATCCGCACGTCGAAGCCGCAGGTCGAGCGGTCGGCGGCGACGACGACCTCGGCCGTGCGGTACGGGGTCCAGGGGCTGCCGTGGTGACCGTGGCCGCTGCCGTGGTGGCCGTGGTCGTGCGAGTCGTGGGCCGAGGCCGCGGGGGCGGCGACGAACGAGGCGGCGGCGGCCGCGCCGGCGACGAGGGCCCGGAGGGCGGTGGTGGTGCGCATGACGATGGCTCCTAACCATAGAATGGATCTAACCGGTTAGGATCGACCGTACCCCACCGTTAGGCTCTGTGGGTGAGCGGACAGCACTGGAGAGAGGTCGACGGCCTCGTGCTGCCCGAAGCGGTGGCCCTCCACCCGGCCCTCGAGCTCGTCAACACGTTCTCGGGCTGGGACGGCACGCACGCCAGCGACTACCTCGTGAGCTACGACCACCTCGCCGTCCTCGCGGGCGCCCTCGACCTGCTCCCCGGCACCGACGTCGGCCGGCTGCGCCGGGCCGCGCGCCGCAGCCCCGAGGTGGCCGACGCGGCGCTGGAGCGGGCCCGCACGGTGCGGGCCGTCATCCGGGCCGCCGTGCTCGACCCCGACGACGCCGAGGCCGCCGCCGAGCTGTCCGTCGCGGCCCGCTCGGCGGCCACCACGGTCGAGCTCGTCGCCGGCACCCCGGCGCGCTGGCGGGTCGGCGGCGTGGGCTCGGACGACCTCGACCTCCCGGCCGACGCCTTCGCCTGGGCCGCCGCCCAGCTCGTGACCCGTCCCGAGGTGGCCCGCGTGCGCTGCTGCCCCGGCCGCGGCTGCGGCTGGGTGTTCCTCGACACCTCGGGCCGCCGCCGCTGGTGCTCGATGCAGTGGTGCGGCAACCGGGCCAAGGTCCGGGCCCACGCGGCCCGCCAGCGCGCCGCCGGCTGAACGTTCTCTCCGGATGCCGGGACCTCAGCGACGCCGCGGTTCCAGGGTCCCCTCGCTGAACGTTCTCTCCGGATGCCGGGACCTTCGGCGACCCTGCGCGCTACGCCGTGGGCGAACGCGGAACAGCCGGAGCAGGCCGGTGCGTTGACCACCTCGAAGGACGCGTGGCCACACCCTTGGACAACCGGGGCGCCCCACTCAGGTCGCGCGACTAGCATCGAGGGGACTCGACGTCAGGAGAAGCACCATGTTCGAACGGTTCACCGACCGCGCACGCCGCGTCGTCGTGCTCGCCCAGGAGGAGGCGCGCGGTCTCAACCACAACTACATCGGGACCGAGCACATCCTCCTCGGCCTGATCCACGAGGGCGAAGGCGTCGCGAGCAAGGCCCTCGAGAGCCTCGGCATCAGCCTCGAGGCCGTCCGCGAGCAGGTGCAGGAGATCATCGGCCAGGGCCAGCAGGCCCCGACCGGCCACATCCCGTTCACCCCGCGCGCCAAGAAGGTCCTCGAGCTGAGCCTGCGCGAGGCGCTCCAGCTCGGCCACAACTACATCGGCACCGAGCACATCCTCCTCGGCCTCATCCGGGAGGGCGAGGGCGTCGCCGCCCAGGTGCTCGTCAAGCTCGGCGCCGACCTCTCGCGGGTGCGCCAGCAGGTCATCCAGCTCATCTCGGGCTACCAGGGCGGCAAGGAGGGCGCGGCGCAGGGCGCCGGCGCCACCCAGGGCGGCCCCGCCGAGGGCACCCCCGCGGGCTCCCTCGTCCTCGACCAGTTCGGGCGCAACCTCACCCAGGCCGCCCGCGAGGGCAAGCTCGACCCGGTCATCGGGCGCGAGAAGGAGATCGAGCGGGTCATGCAGGTGCTGTCCCGCCGCACCAAGAACAACCCCGTCCTCATCGGCGAGCCCGGCGTCGGCAAGACCGCCGTCGTCGAGGGGCTGGCCCAGGACATCGTCAAGGGCGAGGTGCCCGAGACCCTCAAGGACAAGCAGCTCTACACCCTCGACCTCGGCGCGCTCGTCGCCGGCAGCCGCTACCGCGGTGACTTCGAGGAGCGGCTGAAGAAGGTCCTCAAGGAGATCCGCACCCGCGGCGACATCGTCCTGTTCATCGACGAGATCCACACCCTCGTCGGGGCCGGGGCGGCCGAGGGCGCCATCGACGCCGCGAGCATCCTCAAGCCGATGCTCGCCCGCGGTGAGCTCCAGGTCATCGGCGCGACGACCCTCGACGAGTACCGCAAGCACATCGAGAAGGACGCCGCGCTCGAGCGCCGCTTCCAGCCGATCCAGGTGGCCGAGCCGACGCTCGCGCACGCCATCGAGATCCTCAAGGGCCTGCGCGACCGCTACGAGGCCCACCACCGGGTGTCCATCACCGACGGCGCACTGGTCGCCGCGGCGAACATGGCCGACCGGTACGTCAACGACCGCTTCCTCCCCGACAAGGCGATCGACCTCATCGACGAGGCGGGCGCGCGACTGCGCATCCGCCGGATGACCGCGCCGCCGGACCTGCGCGAGTTCGACGAGCGGATCGCCTCCGTGGTCCGCGAGAAGGAGTCGGCCATCGACGGCCAGGACTTCGAGAAGGCCGCGCGGCTGCGCGACGACGAGAAGAACCTGCGGGCCGAGAAGGCCAAGCGCGAGGCCGAGTGGAAGTCCGGCGACATGGACGTCATCGCCGAGGTCGACGAGGAGCTCATCGCCGAGGTCCTCGCCGCGTCGACGGGCATCCCGGTCTTCAAGCTGACCGAGGAGGAGTCCAGCCGCCTGCTCCACATGGAGGACGAGCTGCACAAGCGCGTCGTCGGCATGGACGAGGCGATCAAGTCGCTGTCCCAGGCCATCCGCCGCACGCGGGCCGGCCTGAAGGACCCGCGGCGCCCCGGTGGCTCGTTCATCTTCGCCGGCCCCACCGGCGTCGGGAAGACCGAGCTGGCCAAGACGCTCGCGGAGTTCCTCTTCGGCGACGAGGACGCCCTCATCCAGCTCGACATGTCGGAGTACAGCGAGAAGCACACGGTCTCGCGGCTCTTCGGCTCGCCCCCCGGCTACGTCGGGTACGAGGAGGGCGGCCAGCTCACCGAGAAGGTGCGCCGCAAGCCGTTCTCGCGTCGTGCTCTTCGACGAGGTCGAGAAGGCCCACCCGGAGATCTTCAACAGCCTCCTGCAGGTGCTCGAGGACGGCCGGCTCACCGACTCCCAGGGTCGGATGGTCGACTTCAAGAACACGGTCATCATCATGACGACCAACCTCGGCACCCGGGACATCTCCAAGGGCTCGCTCGGCTTCTCGGCCGGGCCGGACACCCGCTCGGACTACGACCGGATGAAGAACAAGGTCATCGACGAGCTCAAGCAGCACTTCCGCCCGGAGTTCCTCAACCGCGTCGACGACACGATCGTCTTCCCGCAGCTGAGCCAGTCCGAGATCGTCCAGATCGTCGACCTCGAGATCGCCAAGCTCGACAAGCGGCTGCGCGACAAGGACATGGGCATCGAGCTCACCCCGGCCGCGAAGAACCTCCTCGCGACCAAGGGCTACGACCCGGTGCTCGGTGCGCGCCCGCTGCGCCGCACGATCCAGCGCGAGATCGAGGACGTGCTCTCGGAGAAGATCCTCTTCGGCGAGCTGAAGTCCGGCGAGATCGTCGCGGTCGACGGCACGGGCGAGACCAAGGACGACAGCTTCACCTTCCAGGGCACGCCGCACAGCCGGGGCATCGAGCTCCCGGTCGTCGCCGCGGAGGCCGCCGAGGGCTGAGCCCGACGCCCCGCCCGGTCCCGCCGAGGGCCCCCGACCAGCCGGTCGGGGGCCCTCGCGGTCGCATGCGCCCTGACCTGCAGATTTCCACGCCCGACGACGGAATCCGAAGGCTCGTGACCGACGGGGTGAAATCTTACGAATCCTTTACCCACTCGGTGGTCATCGTGACGCACACTGGTCGAGCAAGGGCCTCCGGGGCACCTTGCAGCGGCCCGCCACCACCCCTGCGGTGGCGGGCCGCGCCATGTCCGCCCGCGGGCGGCACAGGCCCGCACGGGTCGACGGACCGCCGAGGCGCGGCTAGGCTGGTCCGGTGACCCTCGAGACCCCGGAATCCGCAGCCCCGCGCCGGCCGGCGGCTCCCGCGGCCCCCGCCGTGCTCGTCCGGCCCGCCCGCACCTCCGACGTCCGGGCCATCCGCGCGCTGGTCACGCCGCTGGCCGAGGCCCGGGTGCTGCTCCAGAAGGAGGCCGTCGCCTACTACGAGTCGGTCGGCGACTTCGTCGTCGCCGAGACGGGCGGGCCGGGTCGTCGGGTGCGGTGCCCTCCACGTCCTGTGGGAGGACCTCGGCGAGGTCCGCACCCTCGCCGTGGACCGGTCAGTCCTGGGCCACGGGGTCGGGTCGGCGGTCCTGGCCCGCCTCGTCGAGCGAGCCCGCGACCTCGGGCTCTCCCGCCTGTTCTGCCTCACCTTCGAGACCGAGTTCTTCGGCCGGCACGGGTTCGAGCCCATCGACGGCCAGGCCGTCGACCCCGCCGTCTACGCCGAGCTGCTGCGCTCCTACGACGAGGGGGTCGCCGAGTTCCTCGACCTCGAGCGGGTCAAGCCCAACACCCTCGGCAACACCCGGATGCTGCGCCTGCTCTAGGAGCGCTCAGTCGCTCGGGCCGCCGGCGGTCGAGGGGGCCGCGGCCGGGCGGGGCGCCTCGGACGGCCGACCGCTGTGCCGCGGCGTCGGGCGGCGCAGGGCCAGGACGACGACGGCCGCGACGCCCGACGACGACGACGAGGACGAGCAGGAGCAGCCCGAGCCCGAGCGGGAGGGACCAGCCGGCCCGCGCCGAGGCGTCGTCGGGCCAGGCTCGTCGCCCGGGCCAGCTCGCCGGCCGCGAGGGCGTTCTCGGCGTCGTCGGCGCGCGGCGCACCCCGAGCAGCGAGGCGCCGAGGTCGGTGAGCGGGTCGTGGTCGGCCGCGAGCCGTCGCGGCGGGCGCGCGCCCGACGTCGGTGATGGCCGTCGCGGCGTCGGGCAGCTCGGTGGCGAGGGTCGGCGTAGTCGTCGTCGAGCGAGGCGTTCTCGTAGTCGCCGCGCACGGCGTGCGGGCACCGCGAGCCCGGTGCGGGCGGACGCCTGCTGCACGGCGACCGCCGCCGCGCCCGAGGGGGGCCACCGCCTCGCGGACGTGCCGGGCCCGGTCGAAGTCCCACACGGTCATCGCGTCGCGCAGGCCCTCGGGCGGCACCCACGCGCCGTCGGCGGCGTCGAGGGCGGCGTAGGCGGTGCGCTCCCGGGCCCGGGCCGGCAGCTGGCCTCGCTGGGCGCTCGTGAGCACCCACTGCGAGAACACGGCCGGCGCCTCGTCGTTGCCGCCGCGGGTCTGGACGAGGTCGAGCCAGTCCGACCACGAGGTGCGCCCGCCGCTCGGGGTGACGACGCCCGGCGGGTCGTAGGCCCGCTCGCCGCGCACCCCGGCCCCCACGACGGCGGCGAACTGCTCGTCGGACAGGCCGCGCGAGCAGCTCGGTCATCACCCGGTAGGACGCGGGGTAGGCGTAGGCGTCGACGTCGGCGGACCGGCTGCCGGCGTCGCCCTCCCAGGCGTTGAGCGGCCACGGCGTCGGTGCCCGTGCGGCTCACCGCCGGGTGCTCGCGCGGGGTGCCGCCGGTGTCCTCGACGGCCCGCTCGGCGATGGCCTGGGCGAGCCCCTCGTAGAGCCAGCGCTGCTCGAAGCTGTCGCCGGAGACCCACGCGTGCGACAGCTCGTGGAAGATCAGGTCGTCGTCGAGCTGCTCACCGACGACGATCTCGTCGCCGGTGGGGTCGAACCAGCCGTCGTAGCCGCGCAGCGACGGGCGAGGCGTCCTCCCGGATGCGCTGCAGCCCACCGGGCCACGGGTTGCCGGCGAGCCGCTCGAGCACCGGGAGGCCCGCCTCGACCTTGCCGGAGACGAACTGCGTCCACTTCGTGTCGTCGGGGAAGGCCTCGAGGGTGAGGGCGAGGTCCTCGACGTCGACGGTGCGTCTGGGTCGCCTGCGTCGGGTCGCGGAAGGAGACGGCGGCCCACAGCCCGCCGTCGAAGGTGTTCTCCGTGGCCGTGTAGGTGGTCGTGTCGCCGTCGCCGCTGGGCGTGAAGCCGTCGATCGTGCTCGTGAACGACATCGACGACGGCGCGACGACCTCGACGACGTTGTGGCCCTCGTCGCCGGGGCCGTAGGCGACGAAGGTGGCGTACCCGGGGCCGACGCGGGTGCTGTTGTCCGAGCGCTGCGGGGCGCCCGGGATGTCGAAGGTCAGCACGATGTGCCGGCTCTGGCCGTAGCGGAGGTTGGGGAAGCCGATCCGGGCGAGCTGGGTGCTGGGGTCGTCGGTGTCGGTGACCGAGACCTCGAGGTCGGTCGAGCCGCTCACCGCCCTGACCGCCCGCGACCCCGCCGGGACGGGGACCGAGTAGGCGTCGAAGTAGTAGGTGTAGACGCCGCCGTCGGCCTTCTTGTCCGGGCTGGTGTTGCGCAGGTCGAGGGTGATCGTCGCGTGGACGACCTCGGCGCCGGTGCCGAGGACGTACCGGCTCACCGCGCTCGCCGACAGCCCCTCCTCGGCCGCCGCGGCCGGGCGCCGCGAGGGCCACGGACGGTCGCGAGGACGGCAGCGGTGAGGGCACCGGCGATGGCGCGGCGCAGCTCGTCGTCATCGTCCCTCCGTGTCGCCCGGGCCCACCGGTCGGGGCGCTGGCCCGATGCTAGGCAGAAAGTCCCGGGGTGTCCGCCGGACGACGACTCCCCGGCGGACCGTCCGCCCGCGGGCCGGTCCGCCCATTCTCGCCCACGTCGGCGATCCTGCCGACCGTCGGTCCAGCCGGCGGGCAGCGCCGCGCCGGCCGGCGCGACGGGGCGGCCCGGGGTCAGCTGGCCTTCTTCGCCGCGCTCCTTCCCGGAGGACGTCTTCTTCGCGCTGCTCTTCTTCGCCGCGCGCCTTCTTGCGCGGTCTTCTTCGGCCGTCTTCGCCGCCGGCTTCTTCTCGCTCGAGGGCGCCTCGCCCCGGGCGGCCTTGGCCTTCTCGACCGACCGCGAGAGGGCCGCGAGCAGGTCGACGACCTCGCCGGACTCCTCCTCCTCGGCCGCGGCCACCTGCACCTCGCCGCCCTCGACCTTGGCCCGGACGAGCTCCTTGACGGCGAGCGCGTAGTCGTCCTCGTACTCGCTCGGGGTCGTAGTCGCCGGCGAGCTGGTCGATGAGCATCTTGGCCATGTCCATCTCCTGCTTCGTGGCCTGCTGCTCCTCGTCGACGTGGGCGAAGTCGGCCGCGCGGACCTCGTCGGGCCAGAGCATCGTCTGCATGACGATGACGCCGTCGCGCACCCGCAGCACCGCCATCGTCATCCGGGTGCGGATGGAGACGGTGACGATGGCCACCCGCTTCTCGATCTCGAGGGCCTCGCGGAGCAGGACGTAGGGCTTGGTCGCGGACTTGTCGGGCTCGAGGTAGTAGCTCTTGTCGAGCCACATCGGGTCGATCTGGTCGGCGGGCACGAACTTCGTGACGCCGATCTCCTTGGAGGTCTTCGACGGCAGGTCGGCGAAGTCCTCGTCGGTGAGCACGACCATGTCGCCGTCCTCGGTCTCGTAGCCCTTGGCGATGTCGTCGTAGCTCACCTCCTCGCCGTCGATCGAGCAGGTGCGCTTGTACTTGATCCGGCCGCCGTCCTCGCGGTGCACCTGGCGGAACTGGACGTCGTGGTTCTCGGTGGCGGAGTACAGCCGCACCGGCACGTTGACGAGGCCGAAGGAGACCGCGCCCTTCCAGATCGCACGCATCGTGGCTCACGTCCCTTCCGTCGGGCCGCCGCGGGTGGTGGCGGCACGTCGTCCCAGCGTAGGCGGGTCGTGGGGCCTGCGGGAGGGGTGCGGGTCAACCGGAGCCCGGCGAGGGCGGCCTCGACGAGGGCGTCCAGGGGAGCGGGCAGGTCGTGCGGGTCGAGGCGCTCGACGAGCCGGGCGGCGAGGCGGACGCTTGCGGCCCGAGCCCGAACCCGCGAACCGGTGGAGCTGGTCGGCCACCGGGCCGGTCGCGCCACTGGGGCATCTGCGCGAACGTCCGGAACGCGGTGAGCTCGGCCAGCCCGGCGAGCTCCTCCCGCACGACCGCGGGCCCGAGGGCGCGGATGAGCACGTCCTCGAGGTCGCGCTCGCAGACGAAGACCCCGTGCCACGCCAGCTCCTCGACGGTCTCGGCCCGCACGCCGTGGCGGCGCAGCGCGCCGGTCGCGAAGCGGGTCTCGCCGGCGTCGACGAGGGCGAGCACGCCCGCGCCCCGGGCCGCCGAGCTCGTCGAGGAAGCGGAGCAGGTTCGTCACCCCGCCCATCGGTCGGACCGTGGCCGACGCCGCCGCGGGCGGCCAGCAGGGCGCGCACGACGACGGCGTCGCTCTCGCCCTCCACGAGCACGACGGGGAGGGAGGCGGGCGCGGCGGGCGCGGGCTCCATGCCGGGACGCTAGCCCAGCCGGTGCGCTCCTCCTGTTGCCGCGCACGGCCGGCGGGTGCATGGTCGGCCCATGACCCCGTCACGAGAGCGCGCTCCCGCGTACCGCCCGCCGCCACCGCGGTGCCGCCCGGGTGGCCGTGCTCGCCGCGCTGGCGCTGGTCCCCACCGCGGCGGCCCTGCCGGCGGCGGCCGCCACCGGCCACGGCGGCGGCGGTGGCGGTCGCGCCGGTCGCGTCCGCACCGGTGGCCGCGCCGGCAGCACGAGCACGGGCACGGCGGCCACGGGCACCCGGGGCCGGCCGTCGACCTCGGCCCGGACGTGCACGTGTTCGACCCGTCGATGCCGGTCGCCCAGATCCAGGCGGTCGCCGACGCGGTCGCGGCCCGGCAGGTGGACAACCAGTTCGGCACCGAGCGGGTGGCGCTGCTCTTCGGGCCGGGGACCTACGGGTCGGCGGCCGAGCCGCTGAACATCCAGGTCGGGTACTACACGGAGGTCGCGGGCCTCGGGCGCTCGCCCGGCGACGTGACGATCAACGGCTCGGTGTACGTCCGCAACCAGTGCGACGCGGCCGGCACGTGCATCGCGCTCAACAACTTCTGGCGCTCGATGTCGAACCTCACCATCGACGTCACGAACCCCGACTTCGGCTGCTACACCGGCGAGTTCTGGGCCGTGTCGCAGGCGGCGCCGCTGCGCCGGGTGCACGTCAAGGGCCTGACGACCCTCATGGACTACTGCACCGCACCGTCCTTCGCCAGCGGTGGGTTCATCGCCGACTCGGTGTTCGACGGCACCGTGGTCAACGGCTCGCAGCAGCAGTTCTACGTCCGCAACAGCCGGGTCGGCACGTGGTCGAACGGGGTCTGGAACCAGGTGTTCTCCGGCACCGAGGGGGCGCCAGCGCAGTGCTTCCCGGCCGACGCCGCCTGCGGTGGCCCGTACACGACGCTCGACACCACCCCGGCCAGCCGGGAGAAGCCGTACCTCTACACGGACGGCCGCGGCTACCGCGTGTTCGTCCCCGACGCGGCCACCGGCTCCTCCGGACCGACCTGGGTCGACGGCCCGACGCCCGGGCGGTCCATCGGCCTCGCGGACTTCCACGTCGCCCACCCCGGCGACCCGGTGCGCGAGATCAACGCCGCGCTCGCGCGCGGGAAGAACCTCCTGCTCACGCCGGGGGTGTACGACGTCGACCGGACGATCGCCGTCAGGCGTCCCGGCACCGTCGTCCTCGGGCTCGGCCTGGCCACCCTGGTGCCGGCGGGTGGCGTCGTGCCGATGACGGTGGCCGACGTGCCCGGCGTCGACATCGCCGGCATCGCCTTCGACGCCGGCGCGAAGAGCTCGCCCGTGCTGCTCCGGGTGGGGACCCGCCACGGCCGGGAGGGCCGGCGTGACGAGCACGCCCGCACGAGCGACCCCGCGGTGCCCACCGCGCTGCAGGACGTCTTCTTCCGGGTCGGCGGCCCGCACCCGGGCAAGGCGGCCGTGAGCCTCGAGGTCAACAGCGACCACGTCGTCCTCGACGACATCTGGGCCTGGCGGGCCGACCACGGCAGCGGGGTCGGCTGGACGGAGAACACCGCCGCGACGGGGCTCGTCGTCAACGGCGACCACGTGACCGCCACCGGGCTGTTCGTCGAGCACTACCAGAAGACCGAGGTGGTCTGGAACGGCGAGCACGGGCGGGTCGTGTTCTTCCAGAACGAGATGCCGTACGACCCGCCCAGCCAGGCCGCGTGGCGGCAGGACCGGCGCACCGACGGCTACCCGGCCCTCGTCGTCGCTCCCCGGGTGCGGCACTTCGCCGGCGACGGGATGGGGTCGTACAGCTTCTTCAACCAGGGCGTCGACGTGTTCGCCGAGAACGCCTTCGTCGTCCCGCGCACCCCGGGCGTGCGGCTGCACGACCTCCTGACGATCTTCCTCGACCCCGTCAACGGCAAGGGGGGGATCCGGCACGTCGTCAACGGCGTCGGCGGCTCCTCGACCGCGGCCAACCCCGACGTGCCGGTCACGGTCACCAGCTACCCCTGAGCCCGACGGGCGTGGCCCGCCGGCCACGACCCGGCAGGATGGGCCCATGCGTCCGATGCTCGCGACCGCCGCGGAGGCCCCGCCCGACGGTGACGCGTGGGCGCACGAGGTGAAGTGGGACGGCATGCGGGTGCTCGTCGACGTGCGCGCCGGCCGGGTCACCGTCACCTCGCGCACGGAGCGCGACGTGACCGTCGCCTTCCCCGAGCTGGAGGGGCTGGGCGACACCTACGACGACCTGCTGCTCGACGGCGAGGTCGTCGCCCTCGACGACGGCCGGCCCAGCTTCCACGCCCTCACCGAGCGGATGCACGTGACGAGGCGCCGGCAGGCCGAGCAGCTGGCCCGTACGCCGGCCGGTCACCCTCATGGTCTTCGACCTGCTGCGGCTGTTCGGGGAGGACCTCACCGGTCAGCCGTGGAGCGCCCGTCGCGAGCTGCTCGAGCGCCTCGACCTGGCCGGCCGGTCGTGGCAGGTGCCGGAGGTCCACGACGACGGCGCCCTCCTCCTGCGGGTGACCGCCGAGCAGGGCCTCGAGGGCGTGGTGAGCAAGCGGCGCTCCGCGCGCTACCTGCCCGGGCGCCGCTCGCCCGACTGGCGCAAGGTGGCGCACCGCCGCACCTACTCCGTCGTCGTCGGAGGGTGGCGCCCCGAGGTCGGCTCGGGGGCGTCGTCGGCCGGGCGGCTCGGGGCCGTCCTCGTGGGCCTGCCCGACGGCGACGGGGGCTGGCGCTACGCGGGTCGGGTCGGGTCGGGGCTCGCCGGCACGGCCGGGGTGGCCCTGCTGCGGCGGCTGCGGTCCCTGGAGGCCGACGCCTCGCCCTTCGTCGACGAGGTGCCCCGGGTCGACGCCGACGGCACGACGTGGGTGCGCCCCGGGCTCGTCCTCGAGGTGGGCACGCTCATGCTCACGGCCGACCACCGGCTGCGCCAGCCCACGTACCTCGGCGTCCGGGCCGACCTCACCCCGAGGGACCTCGAGGAGGTCGAGGATGGCGGCTGACCCGCAGGTGACGCGCGTCGAGGTCGACGGTCGGCGGCTCCGGCTGACCAGCCTCGACAAGGTGATGTACCCGGCCACCGAGACGACCAAGGGCGAGGTCCTCGACTACTACGCGCGCGTCGCCGGGGTGCTGCTGCCCCACCTCGCCGGCCGTCCGGTCACCCGGGTGCGCTGGCCGCACGGCGTCGAGGGCCCGCAGTTCTTCGAGAAGAACCTCCCCTCCGGTGCGCCGTCGTGGCTGCCGCGGGTGCCGGTCGACGACGTCACCTACCCGCTCGTCCCGGGCACGGCCGAGCTCACCTACCTGGTGAACCTCAACAGCCTCGAGCTGCACGTGCCCCAGTGGACGGTCGACGACGGCGAGCGCGAGAACCCCGACCGGCTCGTCATCGACCTCGACCCCGGCCGGCCCGCGGGGCTCCACGAGTGCGCGCGGGTGGCCCTGCTCCTGCGCGACCGGCTCGACGCGCTGGGCCTCGAGCTGTACCCGGTGACCTCGGGGAGCAAGGGGATGCAGCTCTACGCGCGGGCTCGGCGGCGACCTCACCTCCGACCAGGTGCGCGACCTCGCCCAGCAGCTCGCCCAGGAGACGACCAAGAAGCACCCGGACCTCGTCCTGTGGAAGATGACGAAGTCACTGCGGCCGGGGAAGGTGTTCCTCGACTGGAGCCAGAACGTCGCCGCGAAGACGACGATCAGCCCCTACTCGCTGCGCGGCCGCGAGCTGCCGAACGTCGCGGCCCCCCGCACGTGGGCGGAGGTCGAGGAGGGGGCGGAGCAGCCCGACTCCCTCCGCCAGCTGATGTTCGACGAGGTGCTCGAGCGCGTCGAGCGCGACGGCGACCTCCTCGCCGACCTGCCCTAGGCCGTCCTTTCGAGTCCTAGATCCCCGCGGCGCCGACGGCGCCGGGGCCGTGGTGGCGGCTCCGGGTGCCGCGCAGGGCGTGCGAGACGGCGGCGGCTGCGAAGGACGGGACGGCGACGAGCAGCAGGACGAACCAGCTCGAGAAGACCAGCTCGAGGAGGAAGAGGCCGACGTCGAACCCGCCGGGGGCGCCGAGCTGGCTCAGAGCCGTGAGGCCGAGGGTGCCGACGACCGTGACCGCCGTCCAGCGCACGAGCACCGGGCGCAGCTGCTGGGCCCGCACACCGTCGAGGCCGGCCCAGACGAGGGAGACGACGACGACGGCGGCCAGGCCGGCGAGCCCGGCCCCGATGTTCGCTCCGACGACCGGGCCGGAGAGCCGGTCGACGAGGGTGAGGGTGCCCCAGGCGGCGACGAGGACGGCGACCGAGCGGACCAGGACGGGGAGCGCGTGGTGTCTCATGGCCGAACTCTCCCCGGACGGTCGCCCGGGGGCATGAGTACGACGACTCAGTGCCCCGGCTGCGGTGGCGCTCAGCCGCGTCCACAGAGGTGGCACAGGGCGTCGACAGTGCTGACCTCGGCGAGAGGTCGACGGTGGAGCCATGAGCCCCACGTCCCGGTCGTCGCCCCTCCACCTCCCCTGGCACCGGATGGTCGGTGCGCTCGGTTCGGCCCTCGCGGTGGCCGTCCTCGGCACTGCCGCGATCCCGCCCGCGACGGCGGCGGCCGCGGGGGTGGCCGACGACCGTCCTCACCTCCGGCCGGCGAACAGCGACCCCGCCGACCTGCCCACGCCTCTCGTCGGCCGCCCGGTCACCTACCGCTGGGACGGGACACGCTGGGTGCGCTCCGGCTGACCCGTCGTCGAGGCGGACGGTGTGCGGGTTCGAGGTGATGTCGGGGCGGCGGGGGTGTCGTTTTCACCTCGACCGGGTGGGGACTCCGGCGGGTCGAGGTGATGTCGCGGCGGCTGGGGCGTCGTTGTCACCTCGACCGGGTCGGGACTGCGGCGGGTCGAGGTGATGTCGGGTGGCTGGGGGTCGGTTTCACCTCGACCGGGCAGGAGGTGCGTCACCTCGACCGGGGCAGCCGGCGCACTCGGTGCAGCCGGGCAGGGCGTAGATCAGGCAGCACGACGCCCGCGCGGGCACCCCCGGCCGGACGACCCCGGCGGCCGCCTCGGCCTCGCGCCGGGCGGCGACCCACATGTCGTCGACGAGGCCCGAGCGCACGAAGGGGCCGAGCCGCACCTCGCTCGGGTAGGCCTCGGCGAGGGGCGCGGCGACGGCCCGGTAGTCGTCCTCTGCCGCGTCGAGGCGCGCGTCGCGGTCGCGGGGGTCCTGGACGAGCGTGGTCAGCCGGACGACGTCGGGAACGAGCGCCCCGCCGAGCGAGTACGTGAGGTCGGGCAGCACGGCCCGCCAGGGCCCGCACGCGGCGGCGTGGGCCGCGGTGTGCGCCGGTACCTGGAGCAGCCACTGGAGGACGAAGACGGCGGCGACGGCGGGCGGCGCCACGCCGTCGTACCAGCGGGCGTGCAGGGCCCCGAGGGCGCGCTGCCAGTCGCCCGGGTCGGTGCCGGCCGTCCGCGGGCGGCGAGGGCCGTCGGCGGTGAAGCGCAGCCAGGCGTGCCGCGCGGACATGCGCGCGGCGGCGGTCCCCGGGTCGGGTACCGCCGCCGCGCGCGAGCCGTCGGCGGGGCTCAGGAGTTGGCCTTCTCGTAGGCCTCCTGGACCTCGGTGGAGATGCGGCCGCGGTCGCTCACGTCGTAGCCGTTGCCACGGGCCCACTCGCGGATGGCGCTGACGTCGCGCCGGCCGGCCTTGGCGCCGGCCCGGCCCGGGCTGCGGCGACCGCCGGTGCGCTCGGCGTGGCCGATCCACACGGCGAGGGAGTCGCGCAGCTTCGCGGCGTTCGCGCTCGTGAGGTCGATCTCGTAGCTGACGCCGTCGAGGGCGAACGTCACCGTCTCGTCGGCGGTCGACTCCTTGTCGACGTCGTCGACGAGCAGGACCTGGACCTTTTTTGCCATTGTCGTGTTCCTCCGGGGTGGGGAGATTCTGGGACATCTCGAGCATGCCCCACGGTGAGTATGTCGTTCGTATAGTAACGGTAAAGCGTGGGTAAAGAAGGCCGTTTCGGATGTTCCATTCTCAGGAATTCTCGGGGTGGTCTCCACGCGGTCCGGAGCCGTCGTCGGGCGCCTCCTGTGCGGCTCGGCGCCGGCGGTCCTCCTCGGCCTCGAACTTGCTCTGGGCCAGCCGTTCCCGTCGGTCGCCCTCGATGATCCGCTTGATGAGGACGTAGAAGAAAATGGCGACGACGATGGTCGGCACGACGGCCACGAGGTACGGGACGAGGGCGCTCACGGCGGTTCAGGCCTCCGGCTTCAGGTGCGGAAAGAGGATGGTCTCGCGGATGTTTGCCCCGGTGAAGAGCATGACCAGCCGGTCGATACCCAGGCCGAGGCCGCCCATCGGCGGGGCGCCGTACTCGAGGGCGCGCAGGAAGTCCTCGTCGACCTGCATCGCCTCGGGGTCTCCGCCGGCCGCCCGCAGCGACTGCTCCTCGAGCACCCGCCGCTGGACCACGGGGTCGATGAGCTCGGAGAAGCCGGTGCCGCGCTCGACGCCGGCGATGATGAGGTCCCAGGCCTCGATGAGGCCCGGCTCGCTGCGGTGGGGGCGGGCGAGCGGCTGGGCGACGGCCGGGTAGTCGCAGAGGAAGGTCGGCTGGAGCAGGTCGGGCTCGACGAGCTCGCCGAGCAGCTCGAGGAAGACCTTGTCCTTCTCCAGCGCCGGGTCGACCTCCACCCCGTGCCGCTCGGCGAGGCGGAGCAGGTGCTCGACGGGGGTGTCGATGGTCACCGTCTCGCCGACCACCTCGCTCACCGCGTCGTACACCGGGAGCCAGCGCCACTCGCCGTCGAGGTCGACGGTGCCGGCGGGGGTCTCGACCTGCCGCGAGCCGAGCGCGTCGGCGACGCCGAGGTAGAGGTCGCGCATGAGGCCGCCGATGCTGCGCTGGTCGCCCCAGGCCTGGTAGACCTCGAGCATCGTGAACTCGGGGGAGTGGGTGGCGTCGACGCCCTCGTTGCGGAAGATCCGGCCCATCTCGTAGACCCGGTCGACCCCGCCGACGACGGCCTTCTTGAGGTTCAGCTCGAGGGCGATGCGCAGGACCATCTCGTGGTCGAAGGCGTTCATGTGCGTGCGGAAGGGCCGGGCCGCCGCGCCGCCGTGGACGAGCTGGATGACCGGGGTCTCGACCTCGACGTAGCCCTGCCCCTCGAGCACCGAGCGGACCGCGCGCAGCGCCGCGGCCTTGGTGCGCACCATGTCGCGGGCCTCCTGGCGCACGACGAGGTCGGCGTAGCGCTGCCGCACGCGCGACTCCTCGGACAGCTCCTTGTGGAGGACCGGCAGCGGGCGCAGGGCCTTGCTCGCCATCCCCCACCGGGTGGCCATCACCGACAGCTCTCCGCGACGCGAGGAGATGACCCGGCCCTCGACCCAGACGTGGTCGCCGAGGTCGACGTCGGCCTTCCAGGCGGCGAGGGCGTCCTCGCCGACCTCGGCGAGGCTGAGCATCACCTGGAGGCGGGTGCCGGCGCCCTCCTGGAGGGTGGCGAAGGCGAGCTTGCCGGTGTTCCGCACGAAGACCGCGCGCCCGGCGACCGCGACGACGTCGTCGGTCTCGACCCCGGTCTCGAGGTGCCCCCACCGCTCGCGCACCTCGGCGAGCGAGTGCGTGCGCGGCACGGCGACGGGGTAGGCCTCGCCGCCGGCGGCGAGGAGCCGGTCGCGCTTCTCGCGGCGGATGCGCATCTGCTCGGGGACGTCGGCCTCGGGGAGCGCGGGGGTGGCGTTCTCGGTCACGGGGGTCAAGCCTACGGGGGCCGTCGGAGCCGCTCGCTACCGTTCCCGCATGGCGCGAGCGACGGCCCGGTGGGCGGAGGGGCTGCCGGCCCGCCGCCTCGAGCGGGCCCGCGAGGCCGAGCTGCCCGAGCCCGGCACATGGCCGCTCACCGTGCCCGCCGTCGCCCAGGTGCTCGCGCACGGGCTCGACCTCGCGCGCTGCACCGTCCTCGTCGGCGAGAACGGGTCGGGCAAGTCGACCCTCGTCGAGGCCCTCGCCATGGCGGCGGGGATGAACGCCGAGGGCGGCTCCACCGGCGCCACGCACCGCACGCACGCCAGCGAGTCACCACTGCACGAGTGGGTGCGCGTCGTCCGCGACCCCGGGGCCCCGCGCTGGGGCTACTTCGTGCGGGCCGAGACGATGCACGGGCTGTTCACCTGGCTCGACACCAACCCCGGCCCCACCGACCCGGCCGTTCCACACGATGTCGCACGGCGAGTCCTTCGTGACCCTCCTCGGCACGCGGCGCTTCCGCGGCGAGGGGCTGTTCGTCATGGACGAGCCGGAGGCCGGGCTGTCGTTCTCGGCCCAGCTGCACCTCGTCGCCGAGCTGGCCGAGATGGCCCGCCGGCCGCGCACGCAGGTCGTCCTCGCCACGCACTCCCCGGTGCTCGCGGCCATCCCCGGGGCGCGCGTGCTCGAGCTCGGCGACCACGGCATCCGGCCGAGCACGTGGGACGACCTCGACGTCGTCGGGCACCACCGCAGCTTCCTCGCCGAGCCGCGCCGCTACCTCCGGCACGTCCTCGACGACCTCGACGAGCCCTGACGGCCCGGCCCGGCTCGCCCTCAGCGCTGGTCGAGCGTCATGTCGAGGGTGTAGCCCTCCGCGTCGTAGCAGTGCTCGCCGTGCTCGATGGGCTCGCCCTGGCTGCCGAAGGCCGTCCGGGCCATCGTCAGCACGGGGCGCGTCCCGCGCAGCGCCAGCCGTCGCCGCTCCCCCGGGGTCGGCATCCGCGCGCCGATGGTCTGGCGCGCGACGGCGGGGACCACCCCGCGGGCGCGCAGCGCGCTGTAGAGGCCGTCGGCGACCAGCGTGGTGGCGTCGAGGTCGGCGAACGCGGGCGGCAGCCAGTTGTGCATCACGGCGAGCGGACGACCGTCGACCGAGCGCAGCCGCTCGAGCGCCAGCAGCTCGGTGTCGGGCGGCAGGTCGAGGGCCGCTGCGGCCGCGGCGTGGACGCCGGGACCGAGCGAGATCACCTCGGTGGTGACGGCACGGCCGGCCCGGACGAGGTCGTCGTGGAGGCTCGAGAGCTCCGCCCGGCGGTGCACGCGGGTCGGCGCGACCGTCGTGCCGACCCCACGGCGCCGGACGAGCAGCCCGCGGTCGACGAGGTCCTGCATGGCCCGGCGGACCGTGGGCCGCGAGAGGCCGAGCCGGGCGGCGAGCTCGACCTCGTTCTCGACGGAGTCCCCGGGGGCGAGGGCGCCCTCCCGCACGGCGCCGCCGAGCTGTTCGGCCAGCTGGTGCCACATCGGCACGGGCGACCTGCGGTCGATCCGCACGTCCACCCGGTGTGCCGCCATGGGGGCGACTGTACAGCCGGGTGGGAGAGATGTCAGTATGTCCTGACAAAGGAGGTCACATGCGCATCGGTCTCGCCGGCGCCGGTCGGATCGGCGCCTTCCACGCCCGCACCCTCGCCGCGCTGGAGGGGGTCGACGAGCTCGTCGTCACCGACGTCGACCCGGCCCGCGCCGCGGCGGTCGCGGCCTCCGTGCCCCGGGCACGGGTGGCCGACGGCGACGCCCTCGCCGAGGGCGGGCTCGACGCCCTCGTCGTCGCGACGAGCACCCCGGGCCACGCACCGCTCCTGCGTCGGGCGGTGGCCGCCGGCGTCCCCGTGTTCTGCGAGAAGCCGGTCGCCGCCACCCTCGAGGAGACCCTCGAGGTGGTCCGGGCGGTGGAGGCCTCCGACGTCCCCGTGCACATCGGCTTCCAGCGCCGCTTCGACACGGGGTACCGCCGCGCGCGCGAGGCGGTGGCCTCGGGCGAGCTGGGCATCGTGCACACGCTGCGCGCGACCACCTCGGACCGCCGGCCGCCCGCACCCGGACTACGTGCCGACGTCGGGTGGGATCTTCCGCGACTGCGCGGTCCACGACGCCGACGTCGTCCGCTTCGTCACGGGCCACGAGGTCGTCCGCGTGCAGGCCACCGGCGCCAACAAGGGGGCGTCCTTCTTCGCCGACGGCGGCGACGTCGACACCGCCGCCGCCCTGCTCACCCTCGACGACGGCACGATCGCCGTCCTGACGACCACCCGGTACTCCGGCCAGGGGCACGACGTGCGGCTCGAGGTCGTGGGGTCCGAGGGGTCGGTGGCCGTGGGGCTCGACCACTCGCTGGCCCTGCGCTCGGTCGAGGACGGCGTCGACTTCCCCCGAGGCCCGGTCCACGATGCCTTCATGGACCGCTTCGAACCGGCGTACCGGGCCGAGCTCACCGCGTTCCTCGACGTCGCGCGCGGAGCCGCCCCCAGCCCCTGCACCGTGCGTGACGCCCTCGAGGCCTTCCGGGTCGTCGAGGCGTGCAGCATCGCCCTGGCCGAGGGCCGGGCGGTCGACCTGTCCGAGATCCCCACGACGTGAAGGACCACCGATGACCCCCCTCCCCGTGCGCGACCGCATCGCCGGCGCCCCCATCTCCTGGGGGGTCTGCGAGGTCCCCGGCTGGGGGCACCAGCTCGGCCCGGAGCTCGTCCTCGCCCAGATGCGGGAGGTCGGCCTCGCCGCCACCGAGTTCGGGCCCGACGGCTTCCTCCCGGACGCCCCGGAGGCCAAGGCCGAGACGCTCGCCGCCGCCGGGCTGCGCGCCGTCGGCCAGTTCGTCCCGGTCGTGCTCCACGACCCGGACGTCGACCCCCTCCCCGAGGTGGCTGCGGCCATGACGGGGCTGCTCGCGGCCGGCGCCGGCGTCGTCGTCGTGGCCGCGGCGACCGGCGCTGCGGGCTACGAGGCGCGCCCCGCCCTCGACGACGCGCAGTGGGCCACCCTGCTGGCCAACCTCGACCGGGTCAGCGACGCCGCGGCGGAGGTCGGCCTCCTCGCGACGCTGCACCCCCACGTCGGCACCGTGGTCGAGTCGGGCGCCGAGACGGAGCGGGTCCTCGCGGGCAGCCGCATCGCCCTCTGCCTCGACACCGGCCACCTCCTCATCGGGGGTGGTGACCCCGTCGCGGTGGCCGTCGAGCACCCCGGGCGGGTCGGGCACGTCCACCTCAAGGACGTGCGGCGCGAGCTCGCGCAGGCGGTCCGTGACGGTGAGCTCGGCTACGCGGAGGCGGTCGCGCAGGGGATGTACGTGCCGCTCGGTGCGGGCGACGTCGACGTCGCCGCCATCGTCCGCTCCCTCGAGGGTGCGGGCTACACCGGCTGGTACGTCCTCGAGCAGGACACGGTCCTCGGCGGTGACCCCGGGACGACCGGGGCCGACCCGTCAGCCGACGTCCGGGCCTCGGTCGCGCACGTCGTCGAGGTGGCCGAGGCGCTGGGGGTGGGTGCATGAGCGCGCCGGACCTCGTCGCGATGGGGCGCACCGGTGTCGACGTCTACCCGCTGCAGCACGGGGTCGGGCTGGAGGACGTCGACACCTTCCGCAAGTTCCTCGGCGGCAGTGCGACCAACGTCGCGGTCGCGGCCGCCCGGCACGGCCACTCCGTGCGGCTCGTGACCAAGGTGGGCGACGACGCCTTCGGGCGGTACGTGCGACGGGAGGCCGAGCGGCTCGGCGTCGACCCGACGTCCATCGCGGTCCACCACGGTGACGGGCCCCCGACGCCCGTGACCTTCTGCGAGGTGCACCCCCCGGACGACTTCCCCCTGTCCTTCTACCGCTGGCCGACCGCCCCGGACCTCCTGCTCACCCCCGAGGACCTCCCGCTCGAGGCCGTGCGCGGGGCCGGCGTGTTCTGGTCGACGGTCACCGGCCTCAGCCAGGAGCCGTCCCGCGCCACCCACCACGCGGCCTGGGCTGCGCGGGGCCGCGCCCCCCACACCGTCCTCGACCTCGACTGGCGACCGATGTTCTGGGCCGACCCGGCCCGGGCGCGGACCGAGGTGGCGAGGGCCCTCGAGCACGTCACCGTCGCCGTCGGCAACCGCGAGGAGTGCGAGGTGGCCGTCGGTGAGACCGATCCCCACCGGGCCGCGGACGCCCTCCTGGAGCGCGGCCTCGAGCTCGCCGTCGTCAAGCAGGGGCCACGGGGCGTCCTCGCGGCGACGGCCGACGAGCGGGTCGAGGTCGAGGCGTTCCCCGTCGACGTCGTCAACGGGCTCGGCGCGGGCGACGCCTTCGGGGGCGCGCTCGTCCACGGGCTGCTCTCCGGGTGGGCCCTCGAGCGCACCGTCCGGTTCGCCAACGTGGCGGGCGCCATCGTCGCGGGCCGGCTCGAGTGCTCCACCGCGATGCCGACGTCGGCCGAGGTCGAGGCCGTGCTGGCCGGGGCGGAGGGGTGACGGTGGGGGCCCGACGGGTCGACGCCGCCGCCCTCGCCCGGCTCACCGAGACCCGGGCCCGTGAGCCCGAGCTTGTGGGTCAGGCGTGGGACGAGCGCCGGCTCCGGCCGCTGCTGCCCGGCGACGGCCGCCTGCTCCTCGTCGCGGCCGACCACCCGGCACGGGGTGCCCTGGGCGTGCGGGACGACCCGATGGCCATGGCGAGTCGCCCCGACCTCCTCGACCGCCTCGTCACCGCCCTCGAGCGACCCGGTGTCGACGGCGTCCTCGGCACCCCGGACATCCTCGAGGACCTGCTCCTGCTCGGGGTCCTCGACGACAAGGTCGTCATCGGGTCGATGAACCGTGGTGGGCTGCAAGGCTCCTCGTGGGAGCTCGACGACCGCTTCACGGCCTACACGGCGGAGGCGGTGCACCGCTTCGGCCTCGACGGCGGCAAGATGCTCACCCGGATCGCCCTCGACGACCCGGGGACGGCCGCCACCCTCGAGGCGTGTGCCGCAGCGGTCACCGCCCTGGTCGACCGGGGACTCATGGCGATGGTCGAGCCCTTCTGGTCCGTCGTGGAGGAGGGTCGGGTGCGCAACCTCCTCGACGCCGACTCGATGGTCCGGGCGGTGCACGTCGCCTCGGGCCTCGGGGCGTCCAGTGCGCGCACCTGGCTCAAGCTGCCGGTGGTCGACGACCTCGCCCGGGTCATGGACGCGACGACCCTCCCGACGCTCCTGCTCGGCGGCGACCCCCTGGGCGCCCCGAGCGACACCTACGCCTCGTGGGGCCGGGCGCTCGGGCTCCCCTCGGTGCGCGGGCTGGTCGTCGGACGCGCCCTGCTGTACCCGCCGGACGGCGACGTCGCCGCCGCGGTGGACGTCGCCGTCGACCTGGTCCACGGTGGTGTCTCGTGACGACGGGAACGGGCGCCGACAACGACTCCTTCGTGCGCCCGCTGGGCCGTGCGACCGAGCCCGGCTTCGCCGTCGCCGTGAGCCCGGGCTCCACGGCCCCCGTCCCCGGGTGGGCGCACACCACGCTGCGGGTCGCGCACCTCACCTCGGGGGACGCGGTCGAGCACGACGCCGTCGGCGAGGAGACCCTCGTCGTCCCCCTCGCCGGGTCCTTCCGGGTGACGGTGAGCGAGGCCGGCGGCACCACCCACGAGGTCGACCTGGCCGGCCGGGCCTCGGTCTTCGAGGGCCCCACCGACGTCGTCTTCGTGGGGCGCGGCTCACGGACGACGGTCCGCGCCACCTCCGGCGGGCCCTCCCGGGTCGCCCTGTGCGGAGCCCCGGTGCGCACGGAGGGTGCGCCGATGCCGTTCCGGCACATCGAGGCCCGCGACGTCCCCGTCGAGCTGCGCGGCGCCGGCCGGGCCAGCCGCGAGGTCCGCGCCATGGGCCTGCCCGACGTCCTCGACGCCGACCGCCTCCTCGTCTGCGAGGTCGTCACCCCGGCGGGCAACTGGTCCAGCTGGCCCCCGCACAAGCACGACGAGGACCGGCCCGGCGTGGAGACCGCCCTCGAGGAGATCTACTACGTCGAGACGCGCTCCACCGACCCGCGCGGCACCGACCCCGTCGGGTACCTGCGGGTCTACGGCTCGTCCCCGGAGCGCCCCCTCGACGTGCTGGCCGAGGTGCGCACCGGTGACGTCGTCCTCGTGCCGCACGGCTGGCACGGCCCGGCCGTCGCCGCACCGGACGCCGACCTCTACTACCTCAACGTCATGGCCGGCCCCGGTCCGGAGCGGGCCTGGCGCATCTGCGACGACCCGGCCCACGCGTGGGTCCGCGAGTCCTGGGCCGACGAGCCCGTCGACCCCCGACTGCCCCTGGAAGGAACCCGATGACCGCGCGCGAGACCGTCCGCCTCACCGTCGCCCAGGCGGTCGTGCGCTTCCTCTCCCGGCAGTGGACCGAGCGTGACGGCGAGCGGCAGCGCCTCTTCGCCGGGTGCCTGGGCATCTTCGGGCACGGCAACGTCGCCGGCATCGGGCAGGCCCTGCTCGAGGACGAGCTGCGGGCGGCCGAGGCGGGGGAGGAGCCGGGGCTGCGCTACGTCCTCGGCCGCAACGAGCAGGCCATGGTGCACACGGCCGTCGGCTACGCCAAGCACCGCGACCGGCTGACGACGTGGGCCGTGACGGCCTCGGTGGGTCCGGGGTCGACGAACATGCTCACCGGAGCGGCGCTCGCGACGGTCAACCGGATCCCCGTGCTGCTCCTGCCGTCCGCGACGTTCGCGACCCGGGCGGCCGCGCCGCTGCTCCAGGAGCTCGAGCTGCCGTCCTCCGGTGACGTGACGGTCAACGACGCCTTCCGGCCGCTGTCGCGCTGGTTCGACGAGGTGACCCGGCCCGAGCAGCTGCCCGCCGCGCTGCTCGGTGCCTGCCGGGTCCTCACCGACCCCGCCGAGACGGGCGCCGCCACGATCTCGCTGCCGCAGGACGTGCAGGCCGAGGCCTTCGACTGGCCCGTCGAGCTCTTCGCCGAGCGGGTCTGGCACGTGGCCCGGCCGCCGGCCGAACCCTCCCGGGTCGCCGACGTCGCCGATGCCCTGCGGTCGGCGCAGCGGCCGCTCCTCGTCGCCGGGGGCGGTGTGCACTACGCGGGCGCCGAGGCCGCGCTGGCCGCGTTCGCCGGGGCGACGGGCATCCCGGTCGCCGAGACGCAGGCCGGCAAGGGCTCGCTGCCCCACGGGCACCCGCAGCTCGTCGGCGCCGTGGGCTCGACCGGCACGACCGCCGCCAACGCCCTCGCCGCCGAGGCCGACCTCGTCATCGGCGTCGGCACCCGCTGGACGGACTTCACGACCGCCTCGCGGACCGCGTTCCAGGACGACGGGGTCCGCTTCGTCAGCATCAACGTCGCCGCGCCGGACGCGGGCAAGCACAGCGGTCTCGGCCTCGTCGCCGACGCCCGTGAGGCCCTCGTGGCCCTCACGGACGCCGTCGGGGGCCACCGGGTCGCCGACTCCTACACCGAGCGCATCGGTGCCCTGTGGTCGGACTGGGACGCGCGCGTCGAGGCCACCTACGACCCGCCGGCCGCCGTCACCGACGCCCTCGCCCCCGGCCTGCTCACCCAGGGGCAGGTGCTCGGGGCCGTCAACGAGCACAGCGACCCCCGTGACGTCGTCCTGTGCGCCGCCGGCTCGATGCCGGGCGACCTCCACAAGCTGTGGCGGGTGCGCGACCGCAAGGGCTACCACGTCGAGTACGGGTACTCCTGCATGGGCTACGAGATCCCGGGCGCCCTCGGGGTGGCCCTCGCCGACGACACCCGCGACGTCTACGCCATGGTCGGCGACGGCGGCTACCTCATGATGCCGACCGAGCTCGTCGTCGCCGTGCAGGAGCGCGTGAAGATCGTCGTCGTCCTCGTGCAGAACCACGGGTTCCACTCGATCGGCTCGCTCTCGGAGGGCCTGGGCTCCCAGCGCTTCGGCACCGCCTACGAGTACCGCGGCGCCACCGGCCGGCTCGACGGCGGCCCCCTGCCGGTCGACCTCGCGGCGAACGCCCGCAGCCTCGGCGCGCACGTCGTCGAGGTGCACTCGCACGCCGAGCTCGTGACCGCCCTCACCGAGGCCCGGGCGTGGCCCCGCGACGGGGGACCGTTCGTCGTCCACGTCGAGACCGACCCCCGGGTGCACGCCCCCTCCAGCGAGTCGTGGTGGGACGTCCCGGTGGCCGGGGTGTCGGCGCTCGCCTCCACGCAGGAGGCCTCGGCCACGTACCGGCAGGCCAAGACCCGCCAGCGGCCCTTCCTCACCCCGACCACCCCGAAGGAGGCCGTCCCGTGAGCAGCACTCCCCTGCGGGTGGGGGTCGTCGGCGCCGGCCTCATGGGCGCCGACCACGCCCGTCGGCTGGCCGGCCGCGTCGCCGGGGCGACCCTCACCGCGGTGGCCGACCCCGACCGCGAGCGGGCGAACGCGCTCGCCGGTCCGCTCGGCGTGCGGGTGGTGCCCGACGCGCTCGAGCTCGTCGGGGCGGCCGACGTCGACGCCGTCGTCATCGCCTCCCCGGGGTTCGTCCACGAGGCACAGGTGCTCGCGTGCCTCGCCGCCGGCAAGCCGGTGCTGTGCGAGAAGCCGCTGACCATGGACGACGCCTCCTCGCTGCGGGTCGTCGAGGCCGAGGCGGCCCTCGGCCGCCGGCTCGTGACCGTCGGGTTCATGCGCCGGTTCGACCCCGAGTACGTGCAGGTGCGGGCCGCCCTCGATGCCGGCGAGCACGGTCGGCTGCTGGTGCTGCACAACGTGCACCGCAACCGGTCGGTCCCCAACGCCGACTTCCGCTCCGAGATGATCGTGCGCGACAGCCTCGTGCACGAGGTCGACGCCTCCCGCTTCCTGTTCGACGACGAGGTGGTCGAGGTGACCGTGCTCGCGCCCGCGCCGAGCAGCCACGCGGCCGACGGGGTCCTCGACCCCCAGGTGTCCCTCTTCCGGATGGGTCGGGGCGGTGTCGTCACCACCGAGGTCTTCGTCAACAGCCAGGTCGGCTACGAGGTGCGCTTCGAGGCCGTGGCCGAGCGGGGGTCCCTCACGGCCGGGCTGCACACCACCGGGCTCCTCACGACCCGGGTGGCCCCCGGCGGAGGCGGCCACTGGGGCGCCGAGGTGCCCGACGACTACCGCGTGCGGTTCGCCCGGGCGTACGACGCCGAGGTCCAGGCCTGGGCCGACGCCGCCCGGACCGGCGGGGCCGCTGTCGGCGCGTCGGCCTGGGACGGGTACGCCGCCACCGCGGTGAGCACCGCCGGGATGGCGTCCCTGGCCTCCGGGACCCCCCGGCCGGTCGTCCTCGCCGAGCGGCCGACCCTCTACGACGCCCACTGATCCCGCGTCGGGCGGAGGTCGCGACCAGCGACTCCACAGCCGCCCGACGACCTGACACACTGAATCCATCACCCCGCAGGACAGGACCGATACCCGTGAGCACGACCCCCACCCGCATCACCCACCTCCTCGCCGGCGCTCCGTGGGAGGGCACCGCCGAGCGCACCAGCCCCGTCTACAACCCCGCGACGGGGGAGCAGACCGGGGTCCTCGACCTCGCCTCCACCGAGCTCGTCGGCGAGGTCGTCGCCACCGCCAAGCAGGCCTGGGCGCAGGAGTGGGGCAACGTCTCGCTCACCAAGCGCACGCAGGTCCTCTTCACGTTCCGCCAGCTGCTCGACGAGCGCAAGGAGGAGATCGCGGCGCTCATCACCGCCGAGCACGGCAAGGTCCTCTCCGACGCGCTCGGCGAGGTGACGCGTGGCCTCGAGGTCGCCGAGTTCGCCTGCGGCATCCCGCACCTCATGAAGGGCGGCTTCACCGAGAACGCCTCGACCAAGGTCGACGTCTACTCGATCCGGCAGAGCCTCGGCGTCGTCGCGGTCATCAGCCCGTTCAACTTCCCGGCCATGGTGCCGCTGTGGTTCGTGCCGGTGGCGATCGCCTGCGGCAACGCGGTGGTCATCAAGCCGAGCGAGAAGGACCCCTCGGCCGTCAACGCGGTCGCCGCGCTGTGGACGGAGGCCGGCCTGCCCGACGGCGTGCTCAACGTCGTCCACGGTGACAAGGAGGCCGTCGACGCCCTTCTCACCCACCCCGACGTCAAGGCGGTCTCCTTCGTCGGCTCGACCCCGATCGCGCGGTACGTCTACGAGACGGGCACCGCGCACGGCAAGCGGGTCCAGGCCCTCGGCGGCGCGAAGAACCACATGCTCGTGCTGCCCGACGCCGACCTCGACCTCGCGGCCGACGCCGCCGTCAACGCCGGCTTCGGCTCGGCCGGTGAGCGCTGCATGGCCATCTCGGCCCTGCTCGCCGTCGACACCATCGCCGACGACCTCGTCCAGAAGATCCAGGACCGGGTCGGCAAGCTCGTCACCGGCGACGGCACCCGCGGCTGCGACATGGGCCCGCTGGTCACCGCGCAGCACCGCGACAAGGTGACCTCCTACCTCGATGCCGGCACCGAGGCGGGTGCCACCCTCGTCATCGACGGCCGCGAGGGCGACGTCGACGCCGACGGCGAGGGCTTCTTCCTCCGGCCGACCCTCTTCGACCACGTCACGCCCGAGATGTCGGTCTACCAGGACGAGATCTTCGGCCCGGTGCTCTCCGTGGTGCGGGTCAGCACCTACGACGAGGGCCTGAAGCTCATCAACGACAACCCGTACGGCAACGGCACCGCGATCTTCACCAACGACGGCGGCGCGGCCCGCCGCTTCCAGAACGAGGTCGAGGTCGGGATGGTCGGGGTCAACGTCCCGATCCCCGTGCCGATGGCCTACTACTCGTTCGGTGGGTGGAAGAACAGCCTCTTCGGCGACACGCACGCCCACGGGATGGAGGGCGTGCACTTCTTCACCCGCGGCAAGGTCGTCACCTCCCGCTGGCTCGACCCGAGCCACGGCGGCATCGAGCTCGGCTTCCCGCAGAACGCCTGATCACGACCGCGGCCGGGCCGTCCGGCGCCGTGCCGACCGTCCACGGCGCCATCCGCCGGCCGCCGCGGACGGGCCCCTCGGCCGTCCCGGGACGTGTCCCCGGCTGGCTTCGGGGCCCGGCGTGCCCCATCATGGTGTCGGCGCGCGGGCCACGCCTGCGCCCGGGGCCCTGAGGAAGAGGACGGACCGGAGACCATGACCTCGCGCAGGACGCTGCTGCTCACCGTCGCCGTCGCGGCTCCGCTCGCGCTCGGCGGGGCGGGCACCGCCTACGCCTCCCACTACCAGGACCGCGCCCTCCCCGGCTCGGCCCTGGCCGGCACCACGGTGGCCGGGATGACCCGCGACGAGGTCGCGGCCGACATCACCCGCCGGGCCGAGGCGGTGACGATCACGGTGAAGACGCCCGGGTCGTCGCGCACCGCCCACCTCGCCGACCTCGGCTACTCCGTCGACGTCGACGCCACCGTCGACGCCGTCTTCGCGGCCAACGGCTCCTGGTCGTCCTACGCCACCTCCCTGGTCTCCTCCCGCGACGTCGACGCGGTGCTGCGCACCGACGACGCCGCGGTGGGCGCGGCGGTCAGCGCGCTCGTCACGCGAGGCGGGCAAGGAGGGCCGCGACGCGACGGTGCACCTGGCGAAGGACGAGAAGTCCTTCGTCGTCACCCCGGCCGTCACCGGGCAGAGCGTCGACCCGGCGAGCTTCCAGGACGTCGTCGCCGCTGCCGCGCGCCACCTGACGCCGGCGACCGCGACCGTCGAGTTCGACGACCGCGCCCCCGCGGTCACCACCGCGGCCGCCCGCGAGGTCGCCGACGCGGCCAACGCCATCGTGCGCACCCGGGTCGCCGTCTCCGACGGCGAGGAGTCGCACGCCGCCTCGTCGAGGACCAAGGCGTCGTGGGTGGGCATCCCGCTGACCGCCGGCCGCCCCGGTCCGCCGACGGTCGACGCGGCCAAGGTCGCCGACTGGGTGTCGGAGGTGGCCGACGAGGTCGCCACCGACCCCACCCCGGGCCTGCGCTACCTCGACACCGCGGGCAGCGTGCGGAAGGTCGTCACCGAGGCCCAGGACGGGCGCACGGTGGCCAACGCCGCCACGGTGTCGCGGGCGCTGGCCGCCTCGATCACGGCCGGCAAGGCCTCCACCGGGAAGTTCACGTACAAGGCCGTCCCGGCCACGTGGGAGGAGCGCCGGATCGCCCCGGGCGCGGAGAACCTCGCCTACCCGGCCGCGGTCGGCGAGAAGTGGGTCGACGTGAACCTCAGCCGGCACACGATGACCGCCTACGTCGGCGCCGGCGTCGTGTACGGACCGATCGCCATGGTCAACGGCGCGGAGGCGACGCCGACCTCGGTGGGCACCTTCCACGTCTACCTCAAGAACCCCCTCATGACGATGAAGGGGCGCAACGCCGACGGCACGAACTACGAGACGCCGGACGTCCCGTGGTCGTCGTTCTTCGTCGGCGGGATCGCCCTGCACGGTGCGCCCTGGCGCTCGAGCTTCGGCTTCGCCGCCTCGCACGGGTGCATCAACCTGCCCGTCAGCGCCGCCAAGTGGGTCTACGACTTCGCGCCGGTCGGCACGACGGTCGTCTCGCACTTCTGAGCGGGCCGCCCGAGGCCCGTCGCGTCAGAGCAGGAGCGCCGCTGCGGCGACGGCCGAGGCGAGCAGGACCGCGACGTCGAAGCTGCGCTGGCTGATCCGCCGCACGGTGGCGTAGCCGACCAGGCCGCCGAGGAGCACCAGCGGGGCGAGCAGCCCGGCCCGGCCCACGTCGGTCCAGCCGAGCAGGCCGAGCCCGACGGAGAACGGCACCTTGACGAGGTTGACGATGAGGAAGAACCACGCGTTGGTGCCGACGAAGCGGCGCTTGTCGATGCCCGCGGCGGACAGGTAGAGCGTCATGACCGCCCCGGCGGCGTTGGCCGTCATCGTCGCGAAGCCGACGCCCGTTCCGGCCGTCCACGCCGCGCCGCGCCGCTCGTGCGTGGTCGACCGGGTGTCGCCCGACCGCCTCTTGACCCACAGCTGGAGCAGGACGAGGACGAGGAGCACCCCGCCGATGGTGCGGCGCAGCGTGGAGTCGTCGACCGCCCGCAGGAACAGCGTGCCGAGGACGAGGCCGGGGAGCACCGCGGGGAGGAGCCGGCGGATCAGACCCCAGTCGGCGTCGCGCCGGTAGTGCCAGACGGCGACGAGGTCGCCGACGATGAGGACGGCGAGGATGGCGGCCGTCGACTGCTTGGCCGGCAGGACCGTCGCGAAGATCGCCACCGCCACCACCCCGAGGCCGCCGAGGGCGGTCTTCGAGAAGCCGACGACGAGGGCGGCGGCCCCCATGAGGCACGCCGCGACCAGCGTTCCGCCGAGCAGGTCCACCGGGCCTCCCGGGCGTGGGACGGGGTCGTGCACACGTGAGGACCCGACGCTATCGCCCAGCGGCCCGGTCCGCCGCGCCGGGTTCGGCCCGGCGGTCAGCGGCGGCCGAAGTCCTGGGTCCAGTAGATGTCGTACGTGCCGCTGCCCTTCGAGACACCGACCCCCACGGCCTTGTTCGCGCAGTTGAGGATGTTGGCCCGGTGGCCGGAGCTCTTCATCCACGCCTCGACGACGGCCTTGGCCGTGCGCTGGCCCGCGGCGATGTTCTCGGCCGAGCCGTAGGCGTAGCGCTGGGCGCGCATCCGGTCCCACGGGCTGCGGCCGTCCTTCGAGGTGTGGCTGAAGTAGTTCTTCGTCCGCATGTCGTAGCTGTGGAACTGGGCCGCCTTGCGCAGCGCCTCACTGGCCCGCAGCGGGCCGCAGCCCGCCTTCTGGCGCTCGGCGTTGACCCGGGTGACGACCTCCCGGACCATCGGCGACATCGCGGCGTCGGCGGGTGCGGCGGCCGACAGCGCGAGGGGGGCGGTCACGACCCCGGCCAGGAGGGCGCGGACGGCGAGGGTTCGGGGGCTCATTGGGGCACCTTCGGGGAACGGCAGGGTGGACGACGTCGTCCACGATGGACGACGGTGGGGCGCTGCGCCACCGGAACCGGGTGGGTCGGGCCGAGTGGCCGATGCGCCACCCGGGGAGGGGTGACGCATCGGTCGAGGTCGCTCAGTAGCGGCGGCCGAGCTTCTTCCGGCGCCAGGCCTTGGCCAGCTCGAGGCGGACGACGTCGCGGCGGCGGCGTCCCTCGACCTTGTTGGGGAGGGAGAGCTGGACGACCTTGAGGTACACCGAGGCCGACTGCTTCCACAGGTTGCCCGTGACGTACGGGAGGTCGTGGCGCTCCATGAGGTCGCGGATCCGCGGGGCGATCTCGGCGTACCGGTTGCTCGGCATGTCGGGGAAGAGGTGGTGCTCGATCTGGTGGCTGAGGTTGCCCGACATCACGTGCATGGCCTTGGTGCCGCTGATGTTGCCCGAGCCGAGCATCTGCCGCAGGTACCACTCGCCGCGGGTCTCGCCCTCGATCGAGGTCTTCTCGAAGGTGGAGATGCCGGGCGGGAAGTGCCCGCAGATGATGACCGTGTTGGTCCACAGGTTGCGCACGAGGTTGGCGACGACGTTCGCGGTGAGCGTCGTGCGGGCCGAACCGGTCGGGGCGGCGAGGGCCGGGTGCACGAGGTAGTCCTTCGTGGCCTGGCGCTTGATCTTGGCCACGACCTCGTCCCGGTTCTTGCGGAACTCGGCCTTGTCCTCCTCGCTCATCCGGTCCTTCTTGGCGAGGTAGCCGCCGAGCTCGAGGTCGTACGCGGCGATCGAGTACTCGAAGAGCAGCGCGTTGCCCACGTGCCAGATCGGCTGGAAGAGGTAGAACGGGCTCCACTTCTGGTCCTCGTCGACGCGCAGGATGCCGTAGCCGAGGTCGTTGTCGCGCCCCAGCACGTTGGTGAACGTGTGGTGGATCTCGTTGTGGCTGTGCTTCCACTGGCTCGACGGCGAGGCGTTGTCCCACTCCCAGGCCGTGGAGTGGATCTTCGGGTCGCGCATCCAGTCCCACTGGCCGTGCATGACGTTGTGCCCGATCTCCATGTTCTCGAGGATCTTCGACACCGACAGGCCGGCCGTGCCCAGCCACCAGGCGGGGCGGAAGCCCTTGACCTTGACGTTGCTGAACAGGAGGACGGCGCGCGAGGCCATCTCGAGGTAGCGCTGGGTGGCGATGACCTTGCGGATGTACGCGGCGTCGCGCTCGCCCCGGCTGTCCATGACCTCCTTGCGGAGGGCGTCGAGCTCGTGGCCGATGCCCTCGATCTGCTCGGGGGTGAGGTGGGCCGCGGGGTTGGGGCGGCCCGACTTCTTCAGCGCCGGGCGCTGGGGCCGCGGGGCGTCCGACTCCACGCGCAGGCGGGGGTTGATGCCCTGCGGCTTGGTCGAGCCGTGGCTGGGGGTGCGTTCGGGGGCGAGGGTCATGGGGTGGGGTCCTTCCGTGTCTCTCGCGGGCGGTGGGGCTGTGCGGGTGGAGTGGTTCGTGGCCGGCGGTGCGTGGTTCGCGGTTCGGAGCACGTGGCCGTGTGCTCCGGGTGCTGGGTCAGAGGTCGAGCTCGCAGGAGCCCGCGACGGCGTTGACGCAGGTCTGGACGGGCAGCGGCTCGTCGGACTCGTGGACGGTGACCTCGCCGGTGCGCAGGTCGCGGATCGCACCGGAGCGCATGGGGACGACGCAGCCGAAGCAGATGCCCATCCGGCACCCGCTCGGCATGAGCACACCGGCGTCCTCGCCGGCGTCGAGGATGGCGGTGGAGCCGTCGGCGTCGACGACCCGGCTGCTGCGGGCGAAGGTGACGGTGCCGCCCTCACCGGGCTCGACGATGCTCGGGCGGAAGCGCTCGACGTGCAGGCGCTGCGGCACACCGGCGTTGGCCCAGTGCTTCTCGGCCGCGTCGAGCAGTGCGGTGGGCCCGCAGAGCCAGGTGTCGCGCTCGCGCCAGTCCGGGACGAGGACGTCGAGGTGGGCGAGGTCGAGGATGCCGTGGACGTCGTCGAGGTTGAGGCTCAGGGCCACGCGGCCGGCCTCGTGGTGGGCCGCCAGCTCGCGGTGGAACACGACGTCGCGCTCGCTCGGTGCGCAGTGCACGTGGGCGACGTCGGTCAGCTCCGGCAGGTGGTTGCGCAGCATCCCGATGACCGGGGTGATGCCGCTGCCCGCGGTGAGGAAGAGCACCTTCGCCGGGGCGGGGCTCGGGAGGGTGAAGTCGCCGGTGGCCTGGTCGAGCATGACGAGGGTGCCGGGGCGGGCGCGGCGCACGAGGTGGTTGGAGACCTTGCCCTCGGGGATCGCCTTGGTCGTGATGGCGATGCAGCCCGCGGGGATGCCGGCGGCCGGGGAGCCGTCGGCGCGGTGGGTGAGGCTGTAGGCCCGCCAGTGGCGGACGCCGTCGATGTCGATGCCGATCCGGATGTACTGGCCGGGGACGTGCCCGAGCCAGCCGCGCCCGGGGCGGATGACGACCGTGGCGGCGTCGGCGGTCTCGGGGCGGACCTCGACGATCCGGCCCCGCAGGTCGGCGCCGGAGCGCATGGGGTCGATGACGTCGAGGTAGTCCTCGGGGACCAGGGGGGTGGCGAGGGCCTCGGCCACCCTGCGGGCCCCACGCACCAGCCCGCCGAGCGGGCCGGGGGCGTGGGCGCCGAGGCGCGGCCGGCTGGGCCCCCGGGTGGGGGTCGCTCGGGCTGTCGTCTCTGCACTCACATACGCGAGCGTAACCTACGTTCGCGTAACTTACGACTCCGTAACCACAAGTCTCAGCAACCTCCCAGCCCCAGTTCCGGGGCAGACGTGACCGGTTCGTCGGCATCTGTCCCGGCCGCGGACCCGCGACCGGCGACCCCGCGGAAGGTTGGGTGACGGGCCGGCTGCAGGCGGCAGGTCGGTGAAGGTTCCGGCATCCGGAGAGAAAGTGCGGCGGAGGGGTCAGTCAGTGGTCGCCGGCCATGAGGCGGCCGATCTCGGTGCGGTCGGCGTCCTTGCCGTCCATCTCGGCCACCACCGTGCCACCGTGCACGACGGCGATGCGGTCGGACAACGACAGGATCTCGTCGAGCTCGGCCGAGACGAGGAGCACGGCGGCCCCCGCGTCACGCGCGTCGACGATGCGCCGGTGGATGAACTCGATCGACCCCACGTCGACGCCGCGGGTCGGCTGCGCCGCCATGAGCAGCCGCGGCGTGAACGACATCTCGCGGGCGACGACGACCTTCTGCTTGTTGCCGCCGGAGAGCGACCCGGCCGTCTGCATGACCCCGGAGGAGCGGATGTCGAACTCCTCCCGCACCTTCTCGGCGTTCTCGCGGACGGCGGTGAACTGGCGCACGCCGCGGCGGGAGAAGGGCTCCTGGTCGAACTCGTTGAGGACGAGGTTGTCGGCGATGGAGTACGAGCCGACGAGGCCGTGCTTCTCGCGGTCCTCGGGGATGTGCCCGACACCCGCGTGGTGGGTCTCGTGGGGGTTGGCCCGGGTGAGGTCGAGGTCGCCCAGGGTCATCCGACCGGAGACCACCTTGCGCATCCCGGCCAGCGCCTCGACGAGCTCGCGCTGCCCGTTGCCCTCGACGCCGGCCACGCCGACGATCTCGCCGGCGCGCACGAGAGGGTGAAGCCGTTGACCGCCGCGAGGTCGCGGTCGTCGCGCACGTGGAGGTCCTCGATCGCCAGCACCGTCTCGCCGGGCGTGGCCGCGGCCTTGTCGATGGCGAGGACGACCTCGCGGCCGACCATCATCGTCGCGAGGCCGCGCGCGTCGGTGTCGGCCGTCGCCACCTCGCCGACGACCTCGCCCTGGCGCAGCACGTAGACGCGGTCGGCGACGGCGAGCACCTCGCGCAGCTTGTGGGTGATGAAGACGATCGAGGTGCCCGAGTTCGCGAGCTCCTTCATCACCGCGAGCAGCTCGTCGGTCTCCTGCGGCGTGAGCACCGCGGTCGGCTCGTCGAGGATGAGCAGGTCGACCTTGCGCGAGAGGGCCTTGAGGATCTCGACCCGCTGCTGGGTGCCGACGGGCAGGTCGTCGACCTCGGCGTCGGGGTCGACGGCCAGGCCGTGCCGGTCGGAGAGCTCGCGCACCATCCGGCGGGCCGCCTCGAGGTCGAGCACGCCCGCGCCGCGGGTGGTCTCGTGGCCGAGCATCATGTTCTCGGCGACGGTCATGACGGGCACGAGCTGGAAGTGCTGGTGCACCATCCCGATGCCGCGGGCGATGGCGTCCTTGGGGTCCCGGATCTGCGCCGCGTCACCCTTGATCGACACCGTGCCGCTGTCGGGGGTGATGAGGCCGAAGATCTGGTTGACCAGGGTCGACTTGCCGGCGCCGTTCTCGCCGAGCAGCGCGACGATCTCACCGCGACGGACCTCGAGGCTGATGTCGCGGTTGGCCCGCACCGACCCGAAGCTCTTGCTCAGGCCGTCGATCGCCAGGAGCACCTCGCCGACGACGCCCTCCCCGAAGCCGGACTGCTCCGGGGGCAGCTCGCGTGCGGCGTCGGTGGTCGCCACCTCGGCGAGGTGCTCGGGAGCGGAGTCGGCGTGGCCCGCCGGGTGGGGGGTGCCCTCGACCTCGGGGGTGGGCTCGCTCATCACTGGTCCTTCTTGACGTAGGGCTGGCCGACGGCACCGGGTGGTCGCACCCGGCCGGCGGCGACGGCGAGGACGACGAGGACCGCGACGTACGGCAGGGTGCCGGTGAGCTGGGGCGGGACGCTGAAGCCGCCCGTCTGCTGCAGCTGGGAGGCCACGGCGTTGATGAACCCGAAGAACAGGGCCATGGCCACCGCCCGCAGCGGTCGCCAGGCGCCCATGATCATGATCGCGAGCGCGAGGAAGCCCCGGCCGGCGGTCATGTTCCGCTCGAAGGAGCTCGAGGCGTCCATCGACAGGTACACCCCGGCCAGCCCGGCGAGCGAACCGGCGAGGGTGACGTTGACCAGGCGCAGCCGCTCGACGTTGATGCCCGCGGTGTCGGCCGCGGACGGGTACTCGCCGACGGCCCGCGTGCGCAGTCCCCAGCGGGTGTGGAAGAGCATGAGGTGCACGCCGATGGCCGCGAGGATGGCGACGGTGGCGATCCAGCTGCGGCCGTTGAAGAAGACGCCGCCGATGAGCGGGATGTCGGCGAGCAGGGGCACCCGGAGGTTGGGGATGACGCCCGGCAGGATCTCGCCGGACTTGAGGTAGAACGACGTGATGCCGGTGGCGATGATGTTGAGCACGACGCCGGCGATGATCTGGTCCATCCGCCAGCGCACCGTGGTCCAGGCGAGGAACCCGCCCGCGACGAGGCCGGTGCCGACGCCGGCGAGGACGCCGACCGCCATCGAGCCGGTGGCCGCCGCCGTGAAGAAGCCGGCGAAGGCCGCGAGGAGCATCTGCCCCTCGATGCCGATGTTCACCACGCCGGAGCGCTCGCCGATGACCCCGACGAGCGCGGCGAGGACGAGCGGGATGGCGTAGCCCCACGCCGCACCGAACATCGACGGGGCGATGTCGTTCTTGGCGTAGTAGAAGACGTAGGCCGCGACGAGGACGACGACCGCGACCACCACGGTGGTGCGGTTCTTCTGCACCCAGGTGCCCATGTCAGCTCCCCCAGCTCGTCGAGGCGACGCTGACCTTGTCGGCCCGGCTGCGGAAGATCCACTTGCCGAGGACGGGGATCGAGACCATGAGCAGGATGATCGCCAGCAGCAGGTCGACGATCTCGGGCGCGATGCCGGTGCGGAACTGCAGCCCGGCCGCGCCGGTGCGCAGGATGCCGACGAGGAGGGCCGCGGGGAGCGTCGCGAGCGGGTTGGCGCGGGCGAGCAGGGCGATGGTGATGCCGTCGAAGCCCAGCGAGCCGCCGATGGCCGGCTGGAAGCGGTGCAGCGTGCCCTCGGCCTCGAGGGCCCCGGCGAGGCCGGCGAGCGCCCCACCGGCGGCCATGGCGAGGATGACGATCCGGTTGAGCGGGATGCCGGCGTACCGGGCGGCGTCGCGGTTGGCGCCGACGGTGTTGAACCGGAAGCCGAGCGAGGTGCGGGAGAGCACCCACCAGCAGGCGACGGCGAGCAGGGCGGCGATGACGAACCCGATGGGGACCCCGCGCGACGGCGCCGAGCTGGGCGGCCTCGGGGATGAGCTCGGTCTGGGCGATGCCGCTGTTCCCGGCGGCGACGAGCGGCCCGACGGCCAGCCAGAAGGAGACGCCGGCGATGATGTAGTTGAGCATGATCGTCGAGATCACCTCGTGGACCCCGCGGTAGGCCTTGAGGACACCGACGAGCCAGCCCACGAGGGCCCCGACGCCGACGCCGACGACCATGCCGAGCAGGGCGCCGCCGAACCCGAGCCCGCCGCCCACGTAGGCGACCCAGGCGCCGAGGACGGCGCCGGCGACGAGCTGGCCCTGGCCGCCGATGTTGAACAGGCCGACGCGCAGCGGGAGGACGACGGCGAGCCCGGTGAGCACGAGGGGCGCGGTCTTCTGCAGGGTGCGGGTCAGGGCGCCGTCGGTGACCAGGGCCTGGCGCAGCAGGGTCTCGTACGCGAACGCAGGGGTTGACCCCCTGGTAGCGGATGAGGGCCGCGCCGACGAGCAGCGAGATGACGAGGGCGACGAGGATGACGACGCCGCTCTGGTGGCCGATGAGGTAGGCGAGCAGCCCACCGCGGTCGGGCCGCTCCGGGGCCGGCTCCTGCTCCGCGGGCGGCGGCGTCTTCTCCGCCGTACTGGTGTCGGACATGGGTCTCCAATGGCTCGTGGGTGCCCACAGTCTGTCCCGTGGGCCTGCGCCGGGGAAGTGCGGGTCCCGCCCCGTGTGGGGGCCGTGCGTTGTCGGGTTCTGCCGAAGCCCGACCCGACCGGGGGACGTGCCGAGGGGCGGGCACCCGTGTGGATGCCCGCCCCTCGGTCACGTCGTGGTCACCCGAGGCGACCGGTGAGGCTCGTCAGAGCTTGACGCCGGTGTCGAGCGTGCCGGCCTCCATCTGCTTGACGATGTCGGCGACCTTGGTCTTGACGTCGTCCGGGATCTTGCTGTCGAAGTCGTGGAACGAGGACAGCCCGGCCTTGCCGAGGGTCTGCAGGCCCGCGAAGTCGCCGCCCTTGGCCGTCTTGACCGTGTCGGTGACGCCCTGGCTGATGAGCTTCTCGGCCGAGGTGATGAGGCACGGCTGGGCGGCCGGCACGGTGTCCCACTGGTCGGTGTCGACACCGATGCAGAAGACGTCGGTGCCCGCACCGGAGGCCTTCGCGACCTCCTGGAGCGCGCCGTTGCCGGTGTTGCCGCCGGCGCCGAAGATGATGTCGGCCTTCTGGGCGAGCATCTTCTGGGCCTCGCCCGCGCCCCACACCGGGTCGTTGAAGGCGTTGTCGGCGGCGGGGTGGTAGACGGTGGCGACGGTGACGGCGGGGTTGGCCGCCTTGGCGCCGGCCTCGAAGCCCTTGGCGTACTTCTGCACCGGCGGGATCTCGAGCCCGAGCACCTGGCCGAGCTTGTTCGTCTTGGTCATCAGGCCCGCGAGGTAGCCGGCGCCGTAGCCCGCCTGGTCCTCGGGGAAGACCAGGCCGGTGATGTTCTTGGCCGTGACCTTGCGTGGCGTCGTAGCCCTGGTCGACACCGATGAACTTGGTGTCGGGGTTCTCGGCCGCGGCCGCGGTGGTCGCGTCGGCCATGAGGAAGCCGACGGTGACGATGACGTCGTACTTCGTTGTTCGTGAACTGGGAGATGTTCGCCGCGTAGTCCTTGGCGTCCTGGGTCTCGATGTACTTGTAGAAGCCGCCCTCGTCCTCGGCCGCGGCCTTGGCGCCCTCGTGGGCGGACTGGTTGAACGACTTGTCGTCGACCTTCCCGGTGTCGGTCACGAGGCCGACGCAGAACACGGCGGCGTCCGCGCAGTTCGAGTCGTCGGTCGGGGCGCCGGACGCGGCCGAGCCGGTGTCGGTGCTGCCACCGGAGTTTCCGGTGCTGCCGCCGCAGCCGGCGAGGGCCAGGGCGAGCGCCGCGGGAACCGCGACGAGGTAACGCGTGGACTTCATGGAGGATCTCCTCGGGAGGTCGGGTCAGACGTGCAGATGCTACGACCAGATGGGCCGGGCACCGCACACGGCTCGGCTTCGTTGCGCGGTCGTTACCCAGCGCGGGCCGGCGCTCACCAGCCCGGCGCGGCCGACCATCCCGCGTCGACGGTGACGGTGGTGCCGGTGATGCCGGATGCGGCGGGTGAGGCGAGGAAGGCGACGGTCGCCGCGACCTCCTCGGCGGTGACCGGCCGGCCCAGGGACGCCGCCGCCCGGTAGCGGGCGACCCCCTCGGGCCACGCCTGCTCGAGCCCGTCGCGGGCGACGAGCCCCGGGGCCACCCCGACGACCCGCACCCCGCGGGGCCCGAGCGCGTGCCCGGCCGCCGCGACGAGGTGGTGCAGTGCGGCCTTGGCCACGGCGTACGGCGCGTGCCCGGGCATGGCCCGCAGCCCCTCGATCGACCCGACGACGACGAGGGCCCCGCCGGCCGCCATCCGGGCCGCGGCGCGGTGGAGCAGCACGGCGGTGGGGCGCAGGCCCGCCCGGTGGTAGGTGTCCCAGGCGGCGGCGTCGAGGTCGTCCCACGCCACCTGGTGCTGCGGGAAGGCGTTGAGCACGACGACGTCCGGGGTGCCGACGGCCGCCGCGCACCGGTCGAGGAGGTCCTCGCAGCAGGCGTCGAGGGCGGCCGGGTCGTCGACGTCGAGGTCGGCGGCGAGGGTGACGGCGCGCCGTCCGGCGGCCCGGACCGCGCCCGCCGCGGCCTCCGCCCCGTCGGCGTCGCCGCGGTAGTGCACCCCGACGTCGTGACCCGCCGCGGCGAGCGTGGCGGCCACCACCGCGCCGAGGCCCCCGCTGGCCCCGGTGACGAGGGCGGTCACCGCATCCGCCCGACCGGGGCGTCGCGGGTCAGGGTCGCGATCTCGGTGGCGAAGCGCGGGTACTCCTGCGTCAGCGCCTCCCGCCCGCCGAGCTCGAAGTGCTCGGCACGGAAGGCCGGGGCGCACCAGCACGACAGGAGGGTCCAGTACCCGAGGGTCGTGGCGCCCATCCACGTGTTGCGGCGGACGAGCACCTGCGGGTGCTCCTCGCCGACGTAGTTGAGCACGCCCGACCCGCCGGGCCGCAGCCGCAGCAGGGCCGCCGGGGAGCCCGCCGAGCCACTGCCAGCCCTCGTCGACGGCGAGCCGGTGCATCGCCGAGAACCCGTCGGGCTGGGCGGTGAGCAGCACGGTGATGGCGTTGAGGCCCTGGGTGCGCGGGCCGGCGACGTACCAGGCGCCCTCCTCGGGGATGGGCACCATGCCGAGCCGGTCGATGACCTCCTCGGCGCTCTCGTCGGGGGGCTCGACCTCGGGGATGCCCGGGGGCCTGGCTCATGACGCCTCCGCCGCGGCCCGGGCGAGCGCCCCGCGCTCGCGGGCGCGGGCGAGCAGGTCGCGGGTGTCGAGCCGGGTGCTCGCGCCGTCGCGCACGACGAGCTCGCCGTCGACGAGCACGTCGGTGACGTCGGCCCGCCCGGCGGCGAAGACGAGCAGCGCGTGCACGTCGTGCACCGGGGTGAGGTGCGGCCGGTCGAGGTCGAGGAGGAGCAGGTCGGCCCGCTTGCCGACCTCGACCGAGCCGATGAGCCCGCCGAGGCCGAGGGCCCGGGCACCGTCGATGGTCGCCGCGCGGACCACCTCGTGGGCGCTCGCGACGTCCGGGCGCCCGCTCGTCAGCCGGGCGAGGAGGGCCGCCTGGCGCATGGCCTGCCACATGTCGAGGTCGTTGGACGACGAGCACCCGTCGGTGCCGATGCCGAGCCGGACGCCCGCGGACCGCAGCTCGTCCCAGTGCAGCGCGCCGCTGGCCAGCTTCTGGTTCGACCCGGCGCAGTGGGCGACGGCGGCTCCGGCGGCGACGAGGAGCGCTGCGGTCGTCGGCGGTGAGGTGCACGCCGTGGCCCGCGACGAACGGCACGTCGCCGGCCAGCCAGCCGGCCTGCTCGAGGATCGCCGTCGGCGTGCGCCCGTACCGCGCGCTGACGTCGGCGTTCTCGGCCGGGTTCTCCGAGACGTGGGTCGTGAGCAGGGCCATCGGCGACGGGACGTCGGTGACGACCTCGCGCGCAGCTCTCGCGCAGGGTCGCGACGACCTCGGCGAGGTGCTCGGGCGAGCACGTGTACGTGGCGTGCGGCATCGCGGCCACCGGCACCTCGGGTCCGCCGAGGTCGAGCATCGCCCCGCGCCAGGCGCGCAGCAGGGCGAGGCGCTCGTCCCAGGCGAGGCCGTCGGGGCCGGGGCCGTCCATGAAGACCGGGCCGATGACGTGCCGGCTGCCGGCGGCGACGCGCCCCGCGGTGCGCCGCCTCGTGGTGGAAGTACATGTCGAGCTGGGTCGTGCAGCCGCCGAGGAGCGACTCGAGCGCGCCGAGGGTGGCGCCGAGCTCGACGGTGTCGGGGTCCATGACCGCCCCCTCCGCCGCCCACACCCGGGTGAGGAAGCCCTGGAGGTCGACGTCCTCGGCGAGGCCGCGCAGGAGGGTCATCGGCAGGTGGGTGTGCAGGTTGACCAGCCCGGGCATGACGAGCCGCCCGCGCCCGTCGACGACGGTCGTCTCGTCGGGGGTCGCGGCGGCGGTGGGGTGCCGTGGCGGCGGGGCGATGCGCTCGTCCCCGATGCCGGTGACGACCCCGTCCTCGACGACCACCGTGGTGTCGGTGAGCACGGTGTCGGCGTCGTCGACGGTGACGACGTAGGCCGCGTCCTCGATGACGACGGTCCTCATCCGGCCTCCTCCTCGTCCGTGGCGAACGTGGCCCGGGTGTGGACGAGCTCGTCGAGCACCGCGAGCACGGCGTCGCGGCTGCGGGCGAGCACGGTCTCGATCTCGGTCATCGTGATGGGCTCGTCGGAGTCGCCGACGCCGGTGGCCGGGTTGACGACGAGCGAGACGGCTGCGTACCTCAGCCCGGCCTCGCGGGCCAGGGTGACCTCGGGGACGCCGGTCATGCCCGCGACGTCGGCGCCGGCGAGGCGGGCGAGCCGGATCTCGGCGGCGGTCTCGAACCGGGGGCCCTCGAACGCGGCGTAGACCCCACCGTCGCGCATCGGCTGCCCGACCGCGGCGGCGGCGTCGAGCAGCTCGCGGCGCAGCCCGGCGTCGTAGGGGGCCGACACGTCGAGGTGGACCACCCCCTCCGGGCCGGACCCGTCGAAGAAGGTCAGCGGCCGCTGCCGGGTGAGGTCGAGGAAGTCGTCGAGGCAGAGCAGGTCGCCCGGGGCGAGCTCGGGGTCGATCGAGCCGGTGACGTTGACGGCGAGCACGTCGGTGCACCCGAGGTCGGCCAGGGCCCGGACGTTGGCCCGGTAGTTGACGAGGTGCGGGGGCACGGAGTGCCCGGGCCCGTGCCGGGTGAGGAAGGCGACCGGGAGGCCGTGCCAGCGTCCGCGGGTGACCCGCGCCGGCCCCCACGGGGTGTCGACGGTCTCCTCGGCGGGGTCCTCGAGGGCCTCGAGGTCGTAGAACCCGGTGCCGGCGACGATGGCGAGGGGCGGGCGGGTCATGGTCCCGAACGCTACCTCCCGGTCGCGGACCACGGCCACGCCAGCGGCGCCCGCGGTGGCAGGATGCGACGCCATGGGTGAGGTGGCGCTCGCGGCGACGGGTCCGGTGTCGCTCGGTGCCGGTCGCGAGGTGGCTCGGGCCGGGGGCAACGCGGTCGACGCCGCCATGGCCGCGGCCCTCGCCGCGATGGCCACCGAGCCGGGGATCGTGTCGCTCGGGGGCGGCGCCTACGTCTCGGTCTGGGCCCCCGGTGCCGAGCCCGTGGTCGTCGACGGGAACGTCGAGATGCCCGGCCGCGGGCTGGCCGCCGAGGCGTTCGGGCGCGGGGTGCGGGAGGTCTTCACCGACTACGGCGGCGGGGTGACGATGTTCGCGGGGCACGGCTCGGTCGCCACCCCGGGCGCGGCCGCAGCGTGCGAGGACGCCGTGGTCCGCTTCGGCACCTGCTCCTGGGCCGACGTCGTGGCTCCCGCCGCCGCCGCCTGCCGCACCGGCTACCCGGTCGGTGGTGCGGCGGCGCGGTACCTCGCCTACGTGGCGGGCAGCCTCTTCGGCACCGACCCCGAGGCCCACGCCGTCGTCACGGGACCGGACGGCGCGGCGCTGCGCGCGGGCGAGGTCGCCACCAACGGCCGCCTCGCCGACGTCCTCGACCTCGTCGGGCGGGAGGGCGCCGCGGTCCTCACGACGGGCGAGGTGGGCCGGGCGATGGTCGCCGACATGGCGGCGCACGAGGGGCTGGTCACCGCCGCCGACCTCGCGGCCGCCGCGACGCTCGAGCGGGTGCCGGTCCGCCGCCGGGTGGGCGACTGGGACCTCGCCCTCAACCCTCCGCCGTCCGTCGGCGGCCCGATGCTCGCGGTGATGCTCGGCGAGCTGGCCCGGTGCGGCCGCTACGAGTGGTCCGACGTCCTCCGGGTGCAGGAGGCGGTGCTGCGCTACCGGCTCGAGGTCCACGACCTCGCGCCCGACCTCGATGCCGCCGGGCACGCGTTGCTCGCCGGGGTCGACCGGCACGGCCTGGCCGGCCTGCCCACGTCGTCCTCCACGGCGCACGTCTCGGCGGTCGACGCCGACGGCCTGGCCTGCGCCGTGACGATGTCGGCCGGCTACGGCGCGGGCCTCACCGTGCCCGGCACCGGGATGCTGCTCAACAACGCCCTCGGCGAGCCCGAGCTCAACCGCCTCGGGCTGCACCGGCTGCGCCCCGGCACCCGGCTCGCCTCGAACATGGCCCCGACCACCGGGCGCACCGACGACGGCCGGGTCATCGCCGTGGGCTCCCCGGGCGCCGACCGCATCACCACCGCCCTCATGCAGGTGCTCGGGCAGGGGTGCCTGCACGACGCCGACCTGGCCGGCGCGATCGAGGCCCCGCGCGTGCACGTCCGCTTCGACGCGGCGGGGAGCCCCGTGGTCGAGCACGAGTCGGACCCCGCCATCGCGGCGGCCGTGCGGGCCGCGGGCCTGCCGGCCACCGACCACGGCGCGCTCTCGATGTACTTCGGCGGGGTGGGCGCCGCCTACCGGCACGAGGACGGGCGCCTGCTCGCCGCCGGGGACCCGCGCCGCGAGGCCGCGGTGGCGGTCGTCCCGGGCGGCTGACCCCCTCGAGCCCGACGGACCTGCGGCGCAGGGGGCGAGGACGAGAGGTCACGGAACGGTGAGGGTTGCAACTGGTGGCCCCCTGCCTATTCCCATTCGCCCGTGCGCGTGGTTCTCTGACGCCACCGATGTCAGATGCAGGCCGAGTGCATCCCGGGTCAGACAGGACGCCGATGAGACAGCTCCTCCCCCGCAGGTCGACCCGCATCGCGGTCGCCGGCCTCGCCGCAGTCGCCCTCACCGCCGGGTCCTTCGGGACCGCCACCGCCGCACCGGGGGACGTGGGCGATCCGCTGCGTCAGGTCGAGCTGGCACCAGCGGCCGCGCCCCAGGAGGGGCCGGTCAAGGACGCGCCCGAGACGGTCGCCGAGAAGAAGCTCGGCCAGCACGACGTCGAGCTGCTCCAGCAGGCCCGCGCCGACGGCACGAAGCGGGTCACCCTCATCCTCGCGGTCGACCCCGGGACGACGGCGAGCGTGGCCGCCCAGATCCGCGCCCAGGGCGGCTACGTCGGGATGACGAACGACAAGGTCGGCTACGTCCACGCGAACGTGCCGACGACGAAGGTCACGACCGTCGCGGCGATGGCTCGCGTCGACGCCGTCGACCTCGACGAGACCGTCCACCTGCCCGAGCCGGGAGAGGACGGCAAGGAGTCCCACGGCCAGGCCTACCCCGGCCCGAGCAGGCGCACGCCGGACGCCAACCCCTACATGCCGACCAACGAGACCGGCTCGGTCGCGTTCAAGCAGCGCAACCCGCGCTACGACGGGCGCGGCGTGACGATCGGCATCCTCGACTCCGGGGTCGACCTCGACCACCCGGCCCTGCAGAGGACCTCCACCGGGGAGCGCAAGATCGTCGACTGGGTCACGGCCACCGACCCGGTCCTCGACGGCGACGCCACCTGGCGGGCGATGGTGACCGCGGTCAGCGGCCCCACCTTCAGCTACCTCGGCGCGACGTGGACGGCGCCCCCGGGGAGCTACCGGGTCAACCGCTTCACCGAGGCCATCACGGCCGGCAGCGAGCCCGGCGGCGACGTCAACCGCGACGGGGACACCACCGACGTCTTCGGCGTCCTCTACGACCCCGAGACCCACGACATCTGGGTCGACGCCGACCAGGACCACGTCTTCGCGGCGGACGAGAAGATGCGGCCGTACCGGGAGAACCACGACGTCGGCCACTTCGGCACCGACGACCCGTCGACCCCCGTCGTCGAGCGGATGCCCTTCACCGTCGAGTACCGCGAGGACGTCGACACCGCGCCGGTCGGCGGCCCGGGCCTGCCGACTACGTCAACATCGGCATCGTCGAGGACGCCCACGGCTCGCACGTCGCGGGCATCGCGGCCGCCCACAGCATGTTCGGCGGCCGGATGGACGGCCAGGCCCCGGGCGCGAAGATCGTCTCCTCGCGCGCCTGCACCTGGGGCGGGGGCTGCACCTACGCGGCCCTCACCGACGGCATGGTCGACCTCGTCGCCAACCGGGGCGTCGACGTCGTCAACATGTCGATCGGTGGCCTCCCGCCCCTCAACGACGGCAACAACGCGCGCGCCATCCTCTACAACCGGCTGATCGACACCTTCGGCGTCCAGCTCTTCATCTCCGCCGGCAACAGCGGCGCCGGCATCAACACCGTCGGTGACCCGTCGGTGGCCACCGACGTCGTGAGCGTCGCCTCCTCGATCAGCAAGGAGACGTGGCGCGCCAACTACGGCTCGGTCGTCTCGAGCAAGCTCGCCCTGCACAACTACTCCTCGCGCGGCCCGCGCGAGGACGGCGGCTTCAAGCCGAACATCATGGCGCCCGGGCTCGGCCATCTCCACCGTCCCGCAGTGGCTCAAGCAGCCCGGACGTCGCCGAGGCCGGCTACACGCTGCCCATCGGCTACGCCATGTTCAACGGCACCTCGATGGCCTCACCGCAGGCGGCCGGCTCGGCCGCGCTGCTCCTCTCGGCCGGGTTCCAGACCCACACGCCGATCACCCCGAAGCAGCTGCGCGAGGCGATGTACACCTCGGCGGACTACCAGAAGAAGCTCGAGGCCATCGGCCAGGGCACCGGGCAGCTCGACGTGCCCGGGGCCTGGTAGCTGCTCCGCAGGAACCCCACGACCGAGGAGTTCACGACCTCGGCCGACGTGTGCACCGCGATCTCGGGCTACCTCGAGACCCCGAACAAGGGCACCGGCGTCTACAACGACTGCGCCGGCCGGCGCGGGTGGCCAGGCGCTCAAGGAGCGTCGCACCTACCCCGTGACGGTGACCCGGACGACGGGCACGACGAAGGGCGTCAGGTACACGGTGCGCCTCGTCGGCAACGACGGGACGTTCGGCGCACCGAGGTCGGTGACGCTGCGCAAGGGCACGGCCGTGGACATCCCCGTCCAGGCCCGCGCCAGGAGCGACCGGCGTGCACTCGGCCATCCTCGAGCTCGACGACCCGAGGACCCCGCTCGTCGACCACCGGGTGATGCTCGCGGTCGTCGTCTCGCCGGACCTCGCCGCCCCGTCGTACTCGATGACGACGCGGGGATCGGTCGAGCGCAACCTCTTCGACCGCGTGTTCGTCACGGTCCCCGAGGGCACCACGGCGCTCCAGGTCGACCTCTCCGGCATCGCGACCGGGAGCCAGACCCGCTGGATCGCCTTCAGCCCGTACGGGGTTCCGGACGGAGTCGACCTCGTCGCTGGAGTGCTACACGAACTTCAGCGACCGGTCGGTGTGCGACCCGAACTCGCGCGCCTACGAGAACCCGATCCCCGGGGTCTGGGAGCTGGTCGTCGAGTCGCGGCGCACGTCGCCGTTCCTCGACAACCCCTACAAGCTCACGGTCGCGACCCAGGGCGTCACGGTCTCCCCGGAGACCCAGACGGTCACGGCCGCTCCCGGGAGCACGGTGCCCGTCCAGTGGGACGTCCACAACGACTTCGGGGCGGTGACCTTCCACGCCGAGGGTGGCTCGCTCGGGTCGGCCGTCTCGGAGCGTCCGACGATCTCGACCGGGACGCAGGAGTACACGGTCGTCGTGCCGGCCGGTGCCGAGCGGTTCGACGCCGCCATCGGCAACACCTCGGACCTGGGCGCCGACCTCGACCTCTACGTCTACTACGAGGGCGGGACGGACCCGGTCGCGCAGTCGGCGGACGGTGACTCCGAGGAGGCGGTGTCCATCGCGAACCCGCCGGCGGGGACGTACACCGTCGTCGTCGACGCGTACGACGTGCCGTCGGGCTCGACCGAGTACGACTACCGCGACGTGTTCTTCTCGTCCGAGCTCGGCACGCTCGACGTGCCGTCGGGCGCGGTGACCCTTGCGGGTGGCGAGTCGGTGACGGTCACCGGGTCGGTCTCGCCCCTCGCCGCGGCGGACGCGGGCCGTCAGCTCTTCGGCGAGATGCGGGTCGTCTCGTCGGCCGGGGCGCTGCTCGGCACCGGCTCGGTGCTGCTGCAGTAGGTCGTCCGCGGTCGAGGGGCCCCGGCGGGGTGTGCCTGCCGGGGCTCCTCGGCGTCCACGCTCCGGCGCGGCGGTCCGTCGGGCGCGGTCGGGGCGGGTGCCGTGCGAGAGTGCGGCGGTGAGCGAACCCACGCCGGCCCCGCACCGGGAGGTGCTGCGGCTCGCCGTCCCCGCGTTCCTCGCCCTCGTCGCCGAACCCCTCTTCCTCCTCGTCGACTCGGCCATCGTCGGCCGGCTCGGCGTCGGTCCGCTGGCCGGGCTCGGCGTCGCGAGCGCGGTGCTGCTCACCGCCGCCAACGTCTTCGTCTTCCTCGCCTACGGGACGACGAGCGTCGTGGCGCGCCAGCTCGGCGCGGGGTCGCGGGCCGGGGCCGTGGCGGCGGGCATCGACGGCACGTGGCTGGCCCTGGCCCTCGGCGCCGCCACCACGGCCCTCGTCGCGGTGCTGGCGCGCGACCTCTCCGGGCTCTTCGGGGCCTCACCGGCCGTGCTCGACCAGGCGACCACCTACCTGCGGGTCTCGGCCTTCGGCATCCCGTCGATGCTCGTCGTGCTCGCGACCACCGGGGTGCTCCGGGGCCTGCAGGACACGCGGACCCCGCTCGTCGTCGCGGTCGCCGGGTTCACCACCAACGCGCTGCTCAGCCTCTGGTTCGTCCACGGCCTCGGGTGGGGCATCGCCGGGTCGGCGTGGGGCACGGTGATCGCCCAGACCGGCATGGCGCTCGCCCTCGCGTCGGTGCTGGTGCGCGAGGCCGGCCGCACCCGGGTGCCGCTGCGGGCCCACCCGGGGCGGGTGCTCGCCGCCGCCCGCGGCGGGGTGCCGCTGCTCGTGCGCACGCTGGCGCTGCGGGGGGTCCTCGTGCTGACGACGTGGGTGGCGGCCGGGCTCGGCGACGTGCCGCTCGCGGCGTACCAGGTGACGGCCACGCTCTGGTCGTTCCTCACCTTCGCCCTCGACGCCGTCGCCATCGCCGCGCAGGCCCTCACGGGTCGCTCGCTCGGCGCCGGCGACCTCCCGGCGGCCCGCACCGCGACCCGGCTCATGGTCCGGTGGGGGATCGCCGGCGGGGTCGGTGCTGGGGCTCGCGCTGCTCCTCGTCCGACCGTGGGTCGGGGCGTGGTTCACCCCGGACCCCGCGGTGCAGGCGGCCATCGCCGCGGGCCTCGTCGTCGTCGCGCTCGGGCAGCCGCTCTCGGGGTTCGTCTTCGTCGTCGACGGCGTGCTCATCGGGGCCGGGGACGGGCGGTGGCTGGCCCGGGCGATGCTCGCCACCCTCGCCGCCTACCTGCCGGTGGTCCTCGCCGTGCACCTCGCCGGCGACTGGCTCCTCGAGGGCGGCTCGCGCACCGGCCAGGTCAACGCCGTGACGTGGCTCTGGGTGGCCTTCACGGCCTTCATGGGCGTGCGGGCGACCCTCATGTGGATGCGGGTGCGCACGGACCGCTGGATGGTGGCCGGCGCGACCCGGTGAGGCCGGCGACGCGACGGCGTCGCGGCGTCAGGCCAGGCCGAGGGCGCGGGCCTCCTCCCACAGCTCGTCCCGGACGGCGGGGTGCGCCGCGTCGCGGATGATGTGCCGGCACTGGGCCTGCTGGTCGTAGCCGTAGAGCTCGGCGACACCCTGCTCGGTGACGATCGCGCTCTGCTGCATGCTCGTCACCGGCTCGTCGAGGAGGGGGACGACGGTCGAGCAGTCGGCGCGGGGGTGCCACGAGCGCAGCGCGATGAACGACTGCCCGCCGGGCGAGTGCAGGGCCCCGACGACGAAGTCGGTCTGCCCGCCGAAGCCGGAGTGGATCCGCGCGTCGATGCGGGCGGCGTTGGCCTGGCCGAACAGGTCGACCTCGAGGGCCGAGTTCACCGAGGTCATGGCCCGCTGCCGGGCGATGAGCGCGGGGTCGTTCGTCGTCTCGGTGCGGGTCATCCGCACCCGGGGGTTGCCGTCGACCCAGTCGTAGAGGTCCTGGGAGCCGAAGAGGAACGACGTCGTGAGCGGGTGGCCCGGGTCGAGGGCGCCGGCCCGGTCGAGGGCCACGACGCCGTCGGAGAACATCTCGGTCCACACCCGCAGGCCGCGCCGGCCGGCGAGGGCGGCGATCGTCGCGTCGGGGATGCCCCCGATGCCGGCCTGCACGGTGGCGCCGTCGGCCACCCGGGCGGCGACCATCTCGCCGATGAGCCGGCTGGGCTCGTCCGGCACGAGCGGCTCGTGCGTCGGCAGCGGCGCCGAGACCTCGACGGCGAGGTCGACGGCCGCGACGTCGAGGAGGGCGTCGCCCCCGGTGTAGGGCATCCGGTCGTTGACGACGGCGACGACGAGGCCGGAGCGGGCCCGGCAGGCCTCGATGGCGGCGGGGAGGACGTTGACCTCGATGCCGAGCGAGAGCATCCCGTCGCGGGCCGGGGCGCAGTGGACGAGCACGACGTCGGGGGCGAGGGGCCCGGCGTACAGGAGGGGGACGAGGGAGAGCCGGCTCGGCACGTACGAGAGCGCGGGGTGCCGGCGCATCCCGGCGCCGACGAAGCAGGTCTCGGCGGTGACGCCGGGCCGGTCGGGGATGCCGGGCGGGGCGTTGAGCGCGTGGAGGACGTACTCGTCGTGAGCGGCGTCGAGCGCGGCGACGGCCGCCCACGGGACGGCCACGTTGCCGGAGACGACGACGCGGGGGCGCCCGGGGAGGGCGCTGAGGTGACGGCCGAGCTGCTCGAGACTCACGGTCCTCATGGGCCCATCATCCACGGGGCGCGGTCCGGGCACAGGCGAGGTGAGGCTGCCCTGAGCGGGCCCTCCCGCGCGGGCCGCCCGCGGCCTACCGTGGAGGCATGTGCCGCAACATCCGCCAGCTCCACAACTTCGAGCCGCCCGCGACCACCGACGAGGTCCGGGCCGCCGCACTCCAGTACGTCCGCAAGGTCAGCGGGTCGACCCGTCCCTCGCAGGCCAACGACGAGGCCTTCGCCCGGGCGGTCGAGGAGGTGGCGCACGCGACCCAGCACCTGCTCGACGCGCTCGTCACCACCGCCGCGCCGAAGGACCGCGAGGTGGAGGCGGCCAAGGCCCGGGCGAGGTCGGCCGAGCGCTACGGCCGCACCGGCTGACCACGCCGACGACTCCCCGGGGCTGTCGTCGGGGGCCGTGGGGGCGAGCCGTGGTGGGCCGTCGGCGGCGGGGCGACGGGCGGTCCTCGCGGGCCCCGGCCGACCGGTGGGTGGGCAGGGGCCGAACGGCTCCGGGCTGGCGTGTCGGGGCCGGTCGCCCGGGAGGGGACTGTGGACCGCAACACGCCCGAAACTTTCTCCGGTGCACATCCCGTGGATGACGTCCCTGCAGGTCAGCGCCTTGCTGGACGGCCGCTGGGTGCGATGTCCACAGGGTTCTCCACCGACGGTGCACAACGTCGTCCGGCGTTTTCCCCAGGTTCTCCACAGCCTGTCCCCAGCCGTTCGGCCGATGTGCTCGGCCCGGGCTTTGAGTCCTCCCGACCTGCGGCCTACGGTGACGCAGGCGTCCCCGCTGTCGGTGCCCTCTGGTGTGCTGGCCACGGTCTCGGACGTCGCGAGAGGCCGCCCCGTCCGGGGCCCGGTCCGTCGGTGTGGAAGGGGTGGCGCGGGTGAGCATCGCGGAGCTGAGCGAGGCCTTCTCGGGGCCGTCCGAGCGGCCCGACGAGCGCGTGCCCCCGCAGGACCTCCACGCCGAGCAGTCGGTGCTCGGCTCGATGCTCCTCGACAAGGACGCCATCGCCGACTGCCTCGAGGAGGTCAAGGCCCACGACTTCTACCGGCCGGCCCACGAGGCGATCTTCGACGCCGTGCTCGACCTCTTCGGCCGGGGCGAGCCCGCCGACGCCATCACCGTCGCCGACGAGCTGTCCAAGCGCGGCGACCTCGTCCGGGTCGGCGGGCAGGCCTACCTCCACCAGCTGATCCAGTCGGTGCCGACGGCGGCCAACGCCGGCTACTACGCCGAGATCGTCCACGAGCGGGCGGTCCTGCGGCGGCTCGTCGAGGCCGGGACCCGCATCGTGCAGATGGGGTACGGCCAGGGCGAGGGCGACATCGACGAGATCGTCAACCGGGCCCAGGCCGAGGTCTACTCCGTCGCCGAGAAGCGCGGCGGCGAGGACTACCACGTGCTCGGCGAGCTGCTCAACGAGACGATGGAGGAGATCGAGGCCGCCTCGGGGCGCACCGACGACCTCATCGGCGTGCCGACCGGCTTCATCGAGCTCGACGAGCTGACCCACGGGCTGCACCCCGGCCAGATGATCGTCGTCGCGGCCCGGCCGGCGGTCGGCAAGTCGACCCTGGGCATCGACATCGTCCGCGCGGCGGCGATCAAGCACGACATGGCGGCGGCGGTGTTCTCGCTCGAGATGAGCCGCACCGAGATCACGATGCGCATCCTCTCCGCCGAGGCCACGATCCAGCTCCAGGACCTGCGCCGCGGCCTGAAGAACCAGGACCAGTGGACCAAGCTGGCGCGGATCATGGGCAAGATCTCCAACGCGCCGCTGTTCATCGACGACAGCCCGAACATGTCCCTCATGGAGATCCGGGCCAAGTGCCGGCGGCTCAAGCAGCAGCACAACCTCAAGCTCGTCGTCATCGACTACCTCCAGCTGATGACGAGCGGCAAGAAGGTCGAGTCGCGCCAGCAGGAGGTCGCCGAGTTCTCGCGGGCGCTCAAGCTGCTGGCCAAGGAGCTCGAGGTGCCGGTCATCGCGATCAGCCAGCTCAACCGCGGGCCCGAGCAGCGCACCGACAAGCGGCCGCAGATGTCCGACCTGCGCGAGTCGGGCTCGATCGAGCAGGACGCCGACGTCGTCATCCTCCTGCACCGCGACCGGTCCGACCCCGAGCGCGACGGCGAGGCCGACGTCATCGTCGCCAAGCACCGCAACGGTCCGACCAAGGACCTCGTCCTCGCGTTCCAGGGCCACTACTCGCGCTTCAACAACATGGCCCGCGACGGCGGCTTCTGACCCTCCGCGCGTCACCCGCGACGGAGGTGGGGCGTCGGCGGAGCGGGTCGAGGTGAAAGGGGGCCCCGAGAGGCTGCGGTGTCACCTCGACCGGGGGAGGCCCTGTGGCGGTCGAGGTGATACCGCCGGCGGAGGTGCTGCGGTGTCACCTCGAACGGGGGAGGACCTGGGCGAGGGCCGACCGGCGGCGAGCTCAGACGAGGTCGGCGAGCTCAGACGAGGTCGGCGAGGAGGGCCGCGGCCCGGGCGGCGCCGTCGCGCTCCACGGGCCGGTAGTCCACCTCCCGTCCGAGGTCGGCGACGATCGTGGCCGCGAGGGCGTCCGGGTCGCACGCCAGCTCGTACGGCAGGTGCCGTCCGGCGCCGTGGCGCTCGAGCCGGTGCCGCACGTGGAAGGCCTGCTCGAAGTGGTGGCGCAGGGGCACGTAGACGAACGGGCGCCGGGCCGCGGTGAGCTCCATGCACGTCGACAGCCCGCCCTGGACCACGGCCAGGTCCGCCGCCGCGAGGTGCCGGTGCAGCTCCGGCACCAGCCCGCGCACGCTGACGCCGCGCCGCCGCGGCAACGTGCGCGGGTCGATCCGCGGACCCGCGACGACGAGCACGTGCAGGTCGGGCACCGCGCGCCGGGCCAGCGGCACCGCGTCGAGCACCCGGCGGAGCAGCGGCTCACCCACACCGGACCCGCCGACGGTCACCACGCACAGGGGCTGGTCGACGGGGTACCCCAGCTCGCGCCGGAGCCCGTCGCGGTCGGCCAGCCCCGTGGGGTCGAACCCGGTGACGTACCCCGCGAAGTCGAAGTTCGCCGCGGTCCACTCGCGGATGCCCGGCAGCCCGGGACCGAACGAGAGCGGCACCACGTCGTCCGGCGACCCCACGAAGATCGACCGGTCCCGCAGCCGGTGGAACCGCTCACGCTGCTCGATCATCTCGGCGTTGTAGTCGGCGGTCAGCGCCGCCTCGGCCTCCCCACCCTCGGGCATCGGCAGCCAGCCGACGAAGTCGGTGAGCCAGGCGAAGGCGAACCGCTTGAGCTCGGGGTTCTCGTGGAGGTGGTGGTCGACGTCCCACGCCTCGTCGGCGACGACGAGGTCGACGTGCTCGTCGCGCACCACGTCGTCGAAGACCATGAAGTTGTGGACGAGCACCTCGTCCATCCGCCGCAGGGCCTGGAAGGCGTGGAGGTCGTGCTCGCCCGCCTCGGCCTCGATGTGGGCGCTCTCGCTCGCCAGCCACCGGGACGCGGGGTGCACCTGCTCGCCGGCCGCCTCGAGGACGGCGGTCACCGGGTGCTGGGCGAGCCACGTGATCTCGAGGTCCGGGTGCAGGGCCCGCAGCTCGTCGGCCACGGCGAGGTCGCGGCGGGCGTGCCCCAGCCCGATGGGCGAGGACAGGAAGAGCGCGCGCCGGCGGCGCCGTCCGGCGCGCTGCCAGGACACGCCGGTCGGGAGCGGTGACGAGAGGCGCTCGACGAAGTCGCGCACGAGGTGGTTGACCTTGGCGGGGTCGCGCGCCGCCACGCCGTGGCCGCAGCCCTCGAGGACCACGAGCGACCCGTGCGTCAGCTCGGCCAACCGCTCGGCGACGGCGAGCGGCGTGATGCGGTCGTCCGTCCCGTGGACGAACAGGACGGGGCAGGCCACCCTCGGGCAGACCTGCTCGATCGGCGTCGTCGCCACCCCGAGGAAGCCGTGCATCCCGGCGCTGGCGTCGGCGACGACCTGCGGCGTGGTCTCGTGGGCCCAGCGGACGGCGTCCTCGACCTGCTTGGTGCAGTGCGGCTCGGCGAACATCTGCGCGAAGAAGAAGGCGATGAAGTCGGAGTACCCACCGCCGAGCCAGAGCTCGCGGTTGTACAGGGCCCAGCCGCGGTCGGCCGTGGCCGGACCTTCCCAGTCGACGACGTCCCGTCCCTCGCGCGGCACGTCGACGTTGCTCGACGACGCGATGCCGACGATGCCGCGCACCCGGTCCGGGTGCTCGGCCGCCAGGTGCAGCGACCAGGTGACGCCCCACGACACCCCCACGAGGACCGCCGTGTCGGTGTCCGTCGCGTCGAGCACGGCGAGGGCGTCGGCGGCGTACTCCTCGTCGCGGTAGGCCGCCGGCCCCACCGGACGGTCGGACCGGCCGTTCCCCCGGCCGTCGAAGGTGACGACCCGGAAGTGCCGTGCGAGGTAGCCGACCTGGCCCTTCCAGAAGCGGGAGTGCACCACCGTCCAGGTCGGCATGAGCAGGACGGTGGTGCTCCCCTCCCCGTGCACGGCGTAGTGGATCCGGACGCCGTCACGGGTCACGTCGCCGGTCGCGGTGGGGGCGGGCAGCCCTGCCGAGTGGTCCATCGCGGCCAGTCTCCTCCTCGGCCCGGGTCAGGGCCGGACCTCGAGCACCCGGTTGAAGGGGGTCTGGGCGACCGAGGCGAAGCGGGTGAACCCACCCGTCGTCACCACGTCGCGGATCCGCGCCGGGCCGGCCTGGGTGCCGAGCGCGAGGCCGACGTCCTGGGCGAGTGAGGACGGGGTGCACAGCAGCGTGGAGAACCCGTAGTACGCCCGCCCGACCGGGTTGAGGTTGTCGCCGACCGTGTCGCCGGCCATCGGCTCGACGACCATCCACGTGCCGTCCGGCGCGAGGGCCTCGCGCACGTGCCGGGCCGCGCCGACCGGGTCGCCCATGTCGTGGAGCGCGTCGAACGTGGTGACGAGGTCGAACCCGGTGCCGGGGAAGCCGGTGGCCGGTGCCACCTCGAAGCTCACCCGGTCGTCGACGCCCGCGGCCCGGGCGCGCTCGCGGGCCACGGCGATCGAGGCCTCGTGGTAGTCGAACCCGACGAACGTCGAGGCCGGGAACGCCTCGGCCATGATCACCGTCGACGCCCCGTGGCCGCAGCCGACGTCGGCGACGCGGGCTCCGCGACCGAGCTTGGCGACGACGCCGTCCAGCGCGGGCAGCCACTCGGCGACGAGGTGGGCGTTGTACATCGTGCGGAAGAAGCGCTCGCAGCCGTCGTGGACGTCGGTGTGGTGCTCGTGCCACCCGAGCCCGGCCTGGCTGCGGGCCGCGTCGAGGACGTCGTCGACGTCGTGCGTCGTGCCCAGGGCGATCTGGAAGAAGCCGGGCAGGTACGCCGGGCTGCTCGGGTCGGTGAGGGCGGCGGCCTGCTCGGGCGGGAGCGTGTAGCGGCCCGTGTCGACGTCGTACTCGACGTACCCGCCGGCCGCCTGGGCGTTGAGCCACTCGCGGGCGTAGGGCTCGCCGGTACCGGTCGCCTCGGCGAGCCGGGCCGGCGTCACCGGTCCGGCCGCCATGGTCGTGTAGTAGCCGAGCTTGTCGCCCATGACGACGAGGGCGGTGTTGAGCGTGGCGCCCACCTCGTCGACGGCCTTGAAGACGAAGGCCATGAGCTTGTCGACGTCGAGCGTCGGGGCCTGCTGGAGATCGGTCATCGTGGGTCCTCCGGTGCCTGGTGCGGTCTCTGGTCCGGCCGACGCTAGGGCGGCACCGTCCCCGACCGAATCCGGTACCCCACCTGGTCTCGACGGCCCGGGACCCCGGGGGGTGCCCTCCTACACTGGGCGGGTGCTCGTCGGGCGCGAGGCGGAGCGGCAGGCCATCCGACGCCTCCTCGCGGGGGCCCGGGTGGGTGACGGCGGTGTGCTCGTCGTCGTCGGCGAGCCGGGCATCGGCAAGACCTCGCTGCTCGAGGACGCGCGGGCCGACGTCGAGGGGATGCGCGTGGTCTCCGCCCGGGGCGTCGCCGCCGAACGGGGGGTGGCGTTCAGCGGCCTGCACCAGGTGTGTGCCCCGCTGCTCGCCGTGCTCGAGGAGCTCCCGGCGCCCCAGGCCGAGGCGCTCGGCGTCGCGCTGGCCATGGCGTCGGGTCCCACACCGGAGCGGTTCGCCGTGGGCGTCGCCGTCCTCGGACTCCTGACCCGGGCCGCGGAGGACCGCGCGCTCGCCGTGTTCGTCGACGACGCGCACCTGCTCGACCCGTCGTCGGCCCAGGCCCTCGCCTTCGCCGGCCACCGCCTCGGGACCGACCGGGTCGCCGTCGTCGCCGCCGTGCGCGCCGACGAGGACTCGCCCCTGCTCGCGCTGCCCGCGCTCCGGCTCGGCCCGCTGGGCGTCGCGGAGACCCGGACCCTGGTCGCGCCCGCCGAGGACACGTGGTGGGGCGAGGAGGAGGTGGCGCGCTTCCACCGGGCGACCGGCGGCAACCCGCTCGCGATCCTCGAGCTCGCCGACCAGGCCGACCGCCTGACGGCGGCCCCCGCGACCGCCCCGGTCCCGCTGACCGGTGAGCTGCTCGCCGCCTACTCGCGCCGGGTGGAGACCCTCTCCGCGCCGGCCCGGGTGGCGCTGCTGCTCGCCGCCACCGACGACCACGACCTGCGCGTCCTCGACCGGGCGTGCGCCTCCGCGGACCTGCACCTCTCCGCCCTCGCCGAGGCCGAGGCCCTCGGGCTGGTGCGGCTCACCGGTGACGCCGTCGAGTTCCGCCACCCCCTCGTGCGGGCGGCGGTCTACGGAGCGGCCGACCCCGCGGCCCGGCGAGACGCCCACCGCCGCCTCGCCGCGGCCACCGACGACCTCGACCGGCGCGCGTGGCACCTCGCCGAGGGCGCGCTCGGGCCCGACGACGAGGCCGCCGACCTGCTCGAGCAGGCCGCCGAGCGGTCGGCTCGTCGCGGCGCGAACGCGGTGGCGGCCGCCCAGTTCGAGCGGGCGGCCGCGCTCGCCGTGCGGCCGGAGCACACCGGCTCCCGGCTCCTGCGGGCCGGCGACCAGGCGTGGCTCGCCGGGGCGAGCGGCCGGGCGGTGGCCGACCTGCACGCGGCGCTGGCGCGGGCCCGCACCCCGGCCGAGCGCGCGGCGGCCCGGGGCCGGTTGGGCGCCGTCGCGGCCCGCCGTGGCTCGCTGGAGGAGGCGCGGGACCTGTTGCTCGCGGCCGCCGACGAGGTGGCACCCCACGACCCCGACGCCGCGGTCCTGCTCCTGGCCGACGCCGTCGAGGCGTGCTTCTACCTCTGCGACACGGCGACGGCGCTCGTGGCCTCCGCGCGCATCACCGACCTCGTCGCGGCGGGTACCTCGGCAGCGGCGGGCCGACTGGGGTCCCTCGCCGCCGGGGTGGCGCTCGTCCTCGGCGACCGGGGCGACCGGGGCGCCGAGCTCATCCGCTCGGCGATGGCCGCACCGCTGGCCCCCGTGGAGGAGGCCGACCAGTGGCGGTTCCGCTGGTCGCTCGTCGGCCCGCTGTTCCTGCGCGAGGCGGGTTCGACCCGGGCGGCGATGGCCTCGGCGGTGCACCTCGTGCGGACCCGCGCAGCGGTGGGGATGCTGCCGTTCCTCCTCACCCTCGTGGCCAAGGACGACGCCGGCGCGAGCAGCTGGGGCGACGCGGAGGCCGGCTACACGGAGGCGATCCGGATCGCGCGGGAGACGGGGCACGTCAACGACCTGGCCCTCGCCCTCGCCGGGCTGTCCTGGCTGGAGGCGCGCCAGGGACGGGCCGAGGAGTCCCGCGGGCACGGGGAGGAGGCCGGCCGGCTCGCGGCGGCCAACTCGGCCCAGCTCGCCCGGCTGTGGGTGCTCTTCGCCGCGGGGGACCTCGAGGCGGCCGTGGGCGACCCCGCGGAGGCCGCGCTCGCCTACGGGGTCCTCGCGCGGGCGCTGGACGAGCTCGGGGTGACCGACGCCGACCTACGGCCGGGCCCGGAGCTCGTCGAGTGCCTCTGCCGGATGGGCGACGCCGCCGGCGCGGAGCGGGAGGCGCGGGCCTTCATGGCCGCGGCGGCGGCCAAGGGTCAGCCCTGGGCGTTGGCGCGGGCCCACCGGGCGCTGGCCCTCACGGCGCCGGCGGAGCGGGCCGAGGACGAGTTCGCCCGGGCCCTCGCCCTCCACGAGCGCACGCCCGACCCCTTCGAGTCGGCCCGCACCCGGCTCGCCCACGGTGCGTGGCTGCGCCGGTCCCGGCGCCGGGCGGATGCCCGTCCGGTGCTGCGGGCCGCCCTCGAGACCTTCGAGCGCCTGGGGGCCGGGCCGTGGGCCGACCGGGCCGCGGCCGAGCTCGAGGCCACCGGCGAGACGGCTGCTCGGCGTGGTGGTGGCGCCCTCGACGGACTGACCCCGCAGGAGCGCCAGATCGCCGGCCTGCTCGCGGCGGGCCGGACGACCAGGGAGGCCGCGCTGACCCTCTTCCTCAGCCCGAAGACGGTGGAGTACCACCTCCGGCACGTCTACCAGAAGCTCGGCATCCACTCCCGCGAGGAGCTGGCCGCGGCGGTCGAGGCCGGCTGAGGGACCGCGGTCCCCGCCGGGCCCGGCACGGGACGGGTGGAGGTGACAGGGGGGCCGGAGGTGGTGCGGTGTCACCTCGAACGGTGGGGCGGGCCGCGGGTGGAGGTGACAGGGGGGCCGGAGTGGTGCGGTGTCACCTCGAACGGTGGGGCGGGCCGCGGGTGGAGGTGACAGGGGGGCCGGAGGTGGTGCGGTGTCACCTCGAACGGTGGGGCGGGCCGCGGGTCGAGTCCGGCTGACGGCACCACCGAACGGCCGGGAATCGGTACCCGGCCTCACTCGACGATCTTCCAGTACGAGTCCTTGCGGGTGATCCGTCCGTCCGGAGCGAGGTCGAACAGGTCGCACCCGCGCACCCGCACCGACGCCCCGGTGGCCGTCGTCCCCGTGAGCAGCCAGCGCGAGACGGCACGGTTTCCGCACACCCAGTGCTCGTCGTCGCCGTAGTGCACGTCAGGCAGCCCCGAGAACCGTTGCGCGAGAGCCTGACGCACCGCCTCGCGGCCCTCGTGACGGGTCCCCCAGGGGTCCGGGCCGCGCGGCATCTCGAGGACGCAGTCGTCGACGAAGAACTCCATCACCCGGTCGAGGTCGTGGGCGTTGAACGCCGCCACGAGGTCCTCGAGCCTCCCGGTCCCGGCCATGACCTCGATCGTCCCACCGGCGCGACCCTCGGGGAAGGCCGCGACGGCCGCCGATGCCGGTCGAGGTGAAAGGGGGTCCTGCCCCGCTGCGCTGTCACCTCGAACGGGTGGGTCGGTGTGCGGGTGGAGGTGATTTCGGGGTCGGGGGTGGTGCGGTGTCACCTCGAACGGGTGGGTCGGTGTGCGGGTGGAGGTGATTTCGGGGCCGGGGGTGCTGCGCTTCCACCTCGGACCGGCGGTGCTGCGGCAGAGGGCGGTTCGCCTCCACGTTGACGACACCATGACGACGGAAACATGAAGTGGGGTGTGCCGGAACGAGTTCCGGCACACCCCACAGGCCCTGACCGCCGTGCCCGGGAGGCCCGGGCGCAGGGGTGTCGGCGGCGGTTCGCAGTCGGACGAGGAGCAGGGAGGGTCCGACAGCGACGGGGCCTTTCGACCGGCGGAGCGATGCAGGGGGAGGGGGCTCCTCCGGTCGAAGGTCGTGTCATGAAGTTGTGCCCGAGGATCGTCCGGATCGGCCGAAGCGTTACACCTTGCGCGAAAACGCCTCCGCCGGGCCGTTTCCTGCATCATGATCCGGCTCGTGCTCGCGGACCGTTTCGACGGCGTCCTCGGTGCCGCCCGCGCCGGCGACACCGAGGCCTTCGCGCTGCTCTTCGAGTCGGTGCAGCCGATGCTCCTGCGCTTCCTGCGGGTTCGTGCCGGTGCCGACGCCGAGGACGTCGCGTCGCAGACCTGGATCCACGTCATCGAGGGGCTGGACCGCTTCGCCGGTGACGAGGTCGGCTTCCGGCGCTGGGTGGCGACGATCGCGCGCAACCTGCACGTGGACCTGGTCCGTCGGCGGGTCCGCCGGCCCGAGACCCCGGTCGACGACCTCTCGTCGTACGTCCCGGACCACCGCGCCCCGGACGTGGCCGACCTCGTCGCGGCACAGGACGCCACGCGCGCCGCCCTCGCCCTCGTCGCCACGCTGCCGCCCGACCTGGCCGAGCTCGTCATGCTGCGCGTCGTCGTCGGCCTCGACGTGGCCGAGGTGGCCGCGCTCACCGGCCGCTCGTCCGGCTCGGTGCGGGTCGCGGTGCACCGGGCCCTCAAGCGGCTGCGGGCCACCCTCGAGTCCTCCGGGACGACCGGGACGACCGGGGCGGACGTAACGGGCGACCGGCTCGTGGCGTTCACCTGACGACATGACCGACGAGACCCCGCCCCCCGCCGCTGAGCACGACGCGCTGAGCGCGTTCCTCGCTGCCGCGTCGGGGACGCCGCCGCCGGAGGCCGACCGGGCACTGCGCGACGCCCTGGCCGCACTGCGTGCCGCACCGTCGGCCGGCGACCTCGCCGGGCGCGACGAGGCCCTCGCCGCGTTCGCCGCCTTCCGCGACCGCCGCGACCGGGGCCCGGCGGTGCCCCTGCTGCCCGTCGTGCCCGTCGGCGGAGACGCCACCACGACCTCGCGACGGCTGCACTCCGTGCGCCGGTGGGCGGCCGGCCCGACGGCCGTGGTCGTGGCCGCCGGCGCCGTCCTCACCTCCGGTGGCCTGACGGCCGCCGCCTACACCGGTGGCCTGCCCGAACCCGTCCAGGGCTACGCCCACCGGCTCGTCGGTGCTCCGGCGCCGTCCCCGCACCCGACGGCGCCGCGACCGCCGGCGCTGGCCGGCCCACGCCCCGTCGCCCCCGTCGCCCCCACCGACCCACCGGCCCCGGCGCCGCCGGCGGACGTCACCGCACCCCCGACCCCGGCGCCGGACCCCGACGTGGCCGGCGCGGTGCCGACCGTCGGCCGCCACCCCGGGGGCCGCCGAGCCGGCCGCGGCCACCCCGCCCCCCACCTCGGCGACCCCGGACCGGGCCGGCGACCCGTCCGGAAGCGCGTCCGCCCCACCGCCGGCGCCGGAGCCCACCCCCCCGCCGGCCCCCGGCCACCCCGCGCGCTCGTTCGAGCGCCACGAGGGTCACCACGACCGGCCGTCGGGTGGGCGGCACGAGCACGCGCACCGGCCCGGTGCCGCACCACCGGAGGGGACCTCCGAACGGTCTCCGGAGCAGCGCCACGACCACTCGTCACGCTCCCGACGGGGTCCCGGGCCCGGCGCGGCGACGGAGCGTCCGGACTCGCCCCACCCGACCCGCACCCCGCGCCACCGCTGACCCGCCGGGCGACGCCGGCCACGGGGCTCAGCGGGTGATCCGCTGGACGACCCCGTCGGCCGTGCCCGTGACCCACAGCGTCCCGGACCCCGGCGCCACGGCGACCGTGTCGGGCTGGCGCACCGTGGCGTGCCGACCCACCTCGCGCGGTGCCGAGCCGCCCACCTCCACCCCGACGACCTCGTTGCGTCCGGTGAGGGTCACCCACGCCGTCCCCGTCTGCGGGTCGCCGGCCAGGCCGTACGGCGCGCCGGGCAGGGCGAGCTCACCCACCTGGCGCAACGGGTCGACCGTGAACACCAGCAGGCGGTCGCCACGGGTGTCGGCCACCGCCAGACGGCCCGGCGCGGCGAGCACGCCGTGGGTCGGTCCCTGACCGGCCGGGAGGCGGGCCGTTCGCACCATCCGGGTGAGGTCGTAGGCGGACACGGTGAAGTCGCCGACGTCGACGACGAGGGCGAGGTCACCGGCGGCCACGACGCCGCCCGGCTGGCGCAGGTCGTCGAAGGTGTGCACGACCCGGCCGTCGCGGACGACGGTGAGCGACCCCCCGAACTCGTCTCCGACGAGGAGGTCCCCGTCCGGTGCGCCGGCGGCGTCGTGCGGGACGTGACCCACTGCCGTGGAGCGGGTCGCCCCGGTGGCCAGGTCGAGCTCGAGCACGGTGTCGGCCGCCTCGTTCGGCACGAGGACGGTGCCCCCGACCGCGGTCACCTGGAGGTGGCGGACCGTGCCGGGTACCGGCACCGACCGGCGGACCGCCAGGGTGTCCGGGTCGAGGACCAGCACCCGGTTCGGGTCGCGGACCCCGACCGCGAGCAGCCCGGTCGCCGGGTCGTGGACGATGCCCTCGGCGGCCGGACCGACCGCCGCCACCCGCCCCGGCGGTGGCGCCGACGGGGTCGGGGCCCGGGCCGGCTCGGCCGCTCCCGGCCGGCTCGGTGGGGCGGCGGGCGGCGGGCTGCCGCAGCCGGTGGCCGCGAGACCCGCGGCCCCGGCCGCCGCGGCGAGCAGGGCTCGGCGCGACGCCTGTCCGCCCGGCCCCCGCGCCGGGCTCACCCGCCGACCTCGCCCAGCCACTCCTCGACCAACTGGACGAACCGGCCGGGGTGCTCCATCGACGGCAGGTGCGCGGCGTCCGGCCAGTCGACCCGCCGCAGGGCCGGCACGGCCGCGGCGAGACGGTCGGTCGCGTCGCGCGTGGTGTCGAGGTCGAAGCCGCCGAGCAGCACGAGGACGGGGACTCCGATCGCGGTGAGCCGCTCCGCCGCCGGTGGGTCCAGCTCGTCCTCCGGCACGTCGTCGAAGGCCGCCCCCACCTCGAAGGCGCGTCGCTGCATCCGCGAGACCGCCTCGCGCACAGCCGGATCCACCGCGTCCTCCGAACGACCAGGACCGACGACCCAGGTCGCCACGTTGGCGGCCACCGCGGCGTCGAGGTCGCCCCGGGCCAGCGCGGCGTTCTCGGCGTCGGCGAAGGCGCGCAGGTCGGGCGTCCGGGCCACGAGGAGGGAACCGCCCGGCGGGCAGAGGGCCAGGGAGGCGACGCGACCGGGGGAGTCCAGGGCCACCTCGACGGCCACGCCGGCTCCGAACGAGGAGCCGACGAGGTGGCAGGCGGCGATGCCGAGGTGGTCGAGGACGGCGACGACGTCGCCGCGGCACGACACCGGCCCCGGGGGCACGCCGTCGCTGTCGCCGAACCCGCGCAGGTCGACCCGGACGACGTCGTGGTGGGCGGTCAGGTCGTCCCACACCGGGTCCCACATCCCGCGGTCCGCGACACCGGCGTGGAGCAGCAGCACGGGGGTCGACCCGCGGGGCCCGCCCCGCTGGTGCGCGAGCAGGTCGGTGGTCAGGGGCACGCGGGCCCCGGCAGGTGGGTCACCGGCCCAGTCAACGTCGCCCCGGCCGTCGGGGCAACCGCAATACCCCGCGCGAGGTCCGGCCGGCGCGCGTCGCCGTCCCCGGGCCTCGCTCGTCACGGGCCTCGGGCCTCAGCAGCGCGGCCGGGGGAGGCATCGTCCGAACGGCTGCCGTGAGGGACGTTCGGGCAGTCCGTGGCGGCGCGGATCTCCACACTCGAGGACATGCAGGGAGACACCGAGGAGCTGCCGACGCGCGCCGCGCGCCGTCGGGAGCTGGCGCAGATGAGCCGCTCGCAGCGACGGCGCGCCCAGCGCGCGACGTCGGCGACGACCGCGACCCACCCGGTCCCGCGGGTGCCGCGCGTGCCGGACCTCGTCGTCGCCCCCGAGGGCGAGCTGCTCGTCGAGGGCCGCGTCACCCGTCGACAGGCGGTGGCACCGACCCGGCGCACGACTCGTCGGTCCACGCGGGCGGACGCCCGGTCCACCCCCCGCCCGGCCGCCGAGACCCCCGGTGCGGACGAGCCGCGGGCCCGACGTCGCCGGCTGCTGCCCGTGCTGCTCGTCGCCAACGTCGCCGCCCTGTCCGCGGCCGGCGCGCTGACCCTCACCGGTGCCCTGCCCCGGTCGCTCGAGGTCGTCCTCACCCGCGACCTCTCCCCGAGCGCGCCCGCGGTGCCGACCACCCCCGACGTCGCGACCCCCGCCGCGGACGGTTCGGCGGTCACGCCGTCGGTCCGTCCGCTCGACGTGCTGTGCCGCGACCTCTCCGCCGGACGGCTGGCCACCGACACCCGCGAGTACTGGGTGCTCGTGACGGCCGCCAACGGCTCCGACCTCGACGCGTGGTGCGCCGACTTCACCGGCGCCTCGGCCCGCCAGGCGTCCTGACGCCGCCTGTCGCGACGCCGCCCCTCCGGCTCAGCGGCGCGCCGCGAGCAGCTGCTCGACGACCGTGATCCCGTGGTCGACGTCCTCCGCGGAGGTGTACGGCGCGACCGACAGGCGCAGCACCGGACCCTCCTCGGTGGTGCCGCACCACAGGTCGACGGCGCGGCGGTGGAGCTCGCGCAGCAGCCCCTCGGGGTCGACCCGGGGCAGGGCCACCGCGACCATGGCCGGCGAGCGCGGTGCCGTCGCGAGGGTGCGCACGCCGGCCACCGACAGCAGTCGGTCCTGGGCGTGCGTCGTGAGCTTGCCCCAGTGGTCGCGCAGCCCGTCGTCCTCGAGCTCGCGCTGGTAGGCGACGGCCTCCGACCCGACGAGGTGGGCGATGACGTCGTCCGTGCCCGCCCAGGCGAAGCGGCTCGGGAGGTGGTCGGACTCGGCGTACCAGCTCGTGACGACCGGCCGCACGTGCTCGGCGGCATCGGCCGGCACGACGAGGAAGCCCGCGCCCTTGGGCAGGTGCAGCCACTTGTGCAGGGTCAGGCAGACGAACACGCCGGGCCGGTGCACGGGCAGCGGCAGCTGGCCCGCCGTGTGGGCCCCGTCGACGACGGTGGCGACGCCCCGGCCCGACAGCTCCGCGGACAGGGCGTCGACGTCGTTGACCTGCGACCACGGCGAGGTGACGTGGCTGACGACCACGGCGCGGGTGCGCGGGCCGCAGGCCGCGAGCACGCGCTCGACGAGCCCCGCGTGCCGGCCGTCGACGACCTGGACGTCGACGCCGCGCCCGGCGAGCAGCCGCATGAGCACGACCGTGGCCTCGTACTCGCGGCTCGTGGTGACGACGTGGTCGCCGTCGCGCAGGGCGAGGTGGTCGACGACGGTCTGCATCGCCGTCGTCGAGTTGCGCACGAACACCCCCCGGTCGGGGGCGACGCCCAGGTGGGCGCAGACGCCGCGGCGTGACGCCTCGAGGAGGGGGAAGACCCGCTCGTGGTAGAACGCCGGGAAGTCGCTCTCGGCCTCGGTGCGCAGGGCGCGGGCCCGCTGCAGCACCGCCAGCGGGGTCGCGCCGAACGACCCGTGGTTGAGGAAGGTCTTCCCCGGCGCGAGCGGGTAGTCGTCGCGTCGGTCCATACCCGCCATCCTCACCCGGCGGAGGGCCCGGCGCGCGCCGGCGTGGCAGACCGACATGAGTCCGTAGCCTCTGCCGCCCGCGCCACGGCACCGGCACGCCGCCCGGTGAGCGCCCGCCGGAGGCTCGGGGACGCCGGGGCCCAACCCATGACAAATGCCATCCACCCCCTCCCCCGTCCCGGTCGTACCCTCCGCGTGTCTCCCTGACCGACCGTTGGAAGGACCCCCATGCGCCGTCTCCCACCGTCCGTCGTCGCGGCTGCCGTCGCGACGCTCGGCCTCGCCGCTGCACCGGCCATCGCGAGCCAGAGCGGGCACCACGACGACCACTCGCGGCCCCGCATCGACCACCTCTACGTGATCATGCTCGAGAACCACTCGCAGTCGAGCGTCATCGGCGATGCCAACGCCCCCTTCATGAACGCGCTGGCCGACCGGTACGCCACGGCGACCAACTACTACGGGGTCACCCATCCCTCGATGCCGAACTACATCGCCTCGATCGCCGGCGACAACTTCGGCATCCAGGACGACGAGGACGAGAACGTCGTCAACCTCGACCGGCCGAACCTCGCCCAGCAGCTCACCGCGAGGCACGTCTCGTGGGGCGCCTACATGGAGGACCTGCCGGCCGACAAGACCGACAGCTTCGGCCCGGTCGTGGGCGGCACCGCCATCAAGCTCTACGCGAAGAAGCACAACCCGTTCGTGCTCTTCGACAGCGTCCTGAAGAACCCCTCGGAGATGGCGAAGGTCAAGGACTACTCGGCCCTCGCGCACGACCTCGACAGCCGGCACGCGCCCGCCTTCGCCTGGATCACCCCGAACCAGTGCAACGACATGCACGGCGGGGTGTACGACGCCGTCGCGGGTCACCCGGAGACCCCGTGCCCCTACGGCTCGACCAAGGACGACGCGAACGACGCCGCCCTCAAGCAGAAGGCCGACGACTTCGTCAAGAAGACGGTCGGCACGATCATGCACAGCCGGGCCTGGACCAAGAAGTCGGCGATCGTCATCGTCACCGACGAGAACGACTACACGGGCAACGAGCCCACCGGTGGCTGGGAGAACGCGGACGGGTGCTGCGGCAGCCCGTACGTCGCCGCGCACGACGCGCGGATCTCCCCGAACTGGCCGGGCGGCACCTACGGCGGCGGCAAGATCCCGGCCATCGTCGTGACGGGCAGCGGCCCGCGCCACGTGGTCGACGCCACGGCGTACAACCACTACTCGCTGCTCACCACCATCGAGCAGAACTGGGGCCTGCCCTACCTCGGCCACGCCGGCGAGACCGGTGAGGGCGTCGTCCCGATGTGGCGGATGTTCGGGGCCGGCGAGCGACACTGAGCCCCCTCCGGACCGGCGGCGGCCGGGTCCCGCGCCGTCCCGCGGGCCCGGCCGCCGTCGTCGTGCGGCGGCCGGACCGGCCGGAATAGGCGCCGCCGGCCCGGTGCTGGACCCTCCATGACCGTTCCCCGCATCACCCTCAACGACGGCACGACCATCCCCCAGCTCGGCTTCGGTGTCTTCCAGATCGAGCCCGCCGACACCGTCGAGGCGGTGACGACCGCCCTGGAGATCGGCTACCGCCACATCGACACGGCCGAGATGTACGGCAACGAGGCGGAGGTGGGCGAGGCCATCCGGGCCTCCGGCGTCCCGCGCGAGGAGGTCTACGTCACCTCGAAGCTCAACAACGGCTTCCACCGGCCCGAGGACGCGCGCCGCGCCTTCGGCGAGACCCTCGAGAAGCTCGGTCTCGACCGGATCGACCTCTTCCTCGTGCACTGGCCGCTCCCGACCCGCTACGACGGCGACTTCGTCTCCACCTGGCGGACGATGGCCTCCTTCGTCGAGGACGGCCGGGCCGCGTCGGTGGGCGTCTCGAACTTCCAGCCCGCGCACCTGGAGCGGATCATCGACGAGACGGGCGTCGTCCCGGCGGTGAACCAGGTCGAGGTGCACCCCTACTTCACCAACGAGGCCGTGCGTGCCGCCGGTGCCGCCCACGGCATCGCCACCGAGGCGTGGTCGCCGATCGCCCAGGGCCAGGTGCTCGACGACGCGGTGCTCACCGAGCTCGCCGAGGCCAAGGACGTCAGCCCGGCGCAGGTCGCCCTGCGGTGGCACATCGAGCGGGGGGACATCGTCTTCCCGAAGTCGGTGACCCCGAGCCGGATCCGCGAGAACTACGACATCTTCGGGTTCTCCCTCACCCCGGACGAGGTGTCCCGGGTCTCCGCGCTCGACCGCGGCGAGGCGGGGCGCACCGGCCCCAACCCGGACGAGTTCGACTACATCCCCGACTGACTCACCGGGCGGGCGAGGGCCCGAGCCTCCCTGCGGGGGCTCGGGCCCTCGCGTCTGCTCAGCGGGTGGCGAGCAGGTCACCGTGCACGGTGACGAACCACCCCTCGGGGGCCCCCGCCCAGGTCCGCCACGCGGCGGCCATCTCGTCGAGCTCGGCTGCGGTGCAGCGCTCCTCGCGCACGAGCTGGTCGCCGAGGGCCGACGCGACGATCCGGTCGGCCCACATGCCGCCCCAGTACGCCCGGTCCTCGGGCGTGGCGAAGCACCACGTCGACGCCCCGACGCGGGCCTCCTCCAGCCCGGCACCGAGCGCCCAGCCGAGCAGCCGCCGACCCGCGTCGGGCTCGCCGCCGTTGGCCCGGGCGACCTCGCGGTAGAGCGTGAGCCAGCGGTCGAGCGCCGGCGGGCCGGGCCACCAGGCGAACGCGGCGTAGTCGGCGTCGCGGGCGGCGACCACCCCACCGGGCCGGCAGACCCGCCGCATCTCGCGCAGCGCGAGGACGGGGTCGGAGACGTGCTGGAGGACCTGGTGGGCGTGGACCACGTCGAACGAGGCGTCCGGGAAGGGCAGGTCGTGCACGTCGCCGACGACGAGCCGGGCCGTCACGCCGCGCCGCTCGAGCTCGCCGTGGGTCAGGGCGAGCGCCGCGTCGGACGCCTCGAGCGCGGTGACCCGACCGGGGGCGACGAGGCCCGCGAGGTCGGCGGTGATGGTGCCGGGTCCGGAGCCGACGTCGAGCAGGTCGAGGCCGGGGCGCAGCGACGGCAGGAGGTACGCGGCGGAGTTCTGCGCGGTGCGCCAGCGGTGTGAGCGCAGGACCGGCTCGGCGTGGCCGTGCGTGTAGCGGGTCATGCCGCAACGCTCGCCATCCCGGCCGCGTCGGGCAAGGGCCGCCCGCCTGCCGGTCGAGCGCCGTCCACCAGCCGGACGCCGTCGCGGGTTCAGTACCAGTGCGGGGAGCGCGCGAGCCAGGCGCTCCAGGCCGCGCAGGGGGAGCCGTAGGCGCGTGCGACGTAGTCCAGGCCCCAGCGGACCTGGGTCGTCGGGTTGGTCAGCCAGTCGCTGCCGGCGGTCGCCATCTTCCAGCTCGGGAGGGCCTGCGGGATGCCGTAGGCGCCGGAGGACGGGTTGGTGGCGCTCCAGCTCCAGCCCGACTCGCCGTTCCACAGCTGGACCAGGCAGCCGAACTGGGCCGCGTCCCAGCCGTGCCCGGCCATCATCGAGCGGGCCGTCGCCTGGGCGCCCGCCGGCGAGCCGCCGCCACCGCCGACGACCGGGGCCGACGCACCGGCCTGCGCGGCGTGGTCGTGGGCCGCCCGGGCCGCGGCCTCGGCCCGTCGCCTCTCCGCCGCCGCAGCAGCGGCGCGAGCGGCTGCCTCCGCGCGCAGGCCCGCGGCCCGTCGGGTGCCGAGCCGGGCCGCACGCTCGCGCAGGGTGCCCACCCGGCGGTCGAGGTCGGCGGCCTGCGCGGCGAGGTCGGCGGCCCGGGACCGCGCGGCGTCCGCCGCCCGCTGCGCCGCCTGCCGTGCCGCGCCCGCACGCCGGGCCGCGGCGGCCTGGTCGGCCCGGGCGGCGTCGAGGAAGGCGGCCCGGCCGACGGCCGAGGCCGTCGTCGTCTCCGCCCGGGTGACGGCGGCGCTCGTGCGGAGGGTCTGGGTGTCGAGGACGACCTGGGCGTCGGCCATCGACTCCGGCGAGCCGGCGAGGGCGAGCTCGAGCTGGTCGACCTCCCCCGTCCGGGTCCACGCGCGGACGGCGGCCGCCGCGACGTCGCGGTGGGCGGCTGCGGCGTCGGTCCGTGCGGCGGCGAGGGCTCCGGTGGCCTTGGCCGCGACGGCGCTCGCCCGGGCGAGGTCGTCATCGGCCCGGCGTTCGGTGTCCACCGCCTCGGCGACCCCGAGCTGAAGGGTGGTCAGCGCGTGGGCGAGGACGTCCTGCTGCGCCGCCAGCCCGGCGGCCTCGGCGCCGGCGGCGGCCGCCGCCCGCCGGGCGGCGGCGACGTCACCGGCGCTCGGGACGACGGGGTCGGCGGTGGCGGGCCCGCCGGCGCCCGCGACGACGACGAGCGCCAGGGCCACGGCGGCCGGCGCGGCACGGTGCCGCAGGGGGAGACGCACGACGCCAGTGTCACACCAGTCCCATCCGACGCACCAGCACCACGGACGGACGGTCCTCAGCCGGGGGACAGGTCGGCCGCCGGTCGGCCGGGCGGCAGGTCGAGTCCGTCACCGAACCGGAAGAGGGCGTCGTCGCCGAACCCGGGGACGTCCTCGGGGTGGCGGCGCACCGCCTCCATCGACACCGGGACGTCGAAGGGCAGCCGGCCGACCGGCGGGACCTCGCCGGTGAGCGCCGCCAGCAGGGCCGCATCGCTCGTGCCGTAGCTCGCCGTGATCGCCGTGCAGGCCGGGACGAGGGGGGTGAGGACCGCCGGCCGGTCGAGGGCGACGTCGACGACGAGGGGGCACTGGGCCGCGACCCGCTGGAGCCGGCTGACCAGTCCCGGCGGGAAGTCCAGCGACCCCTGGTGGAACCACGCCTCGAGGAAGAGGTCGTCGCGCGGCTCGAACGGGGAGGTGAGCCGGACGAGCGCGACGTCGGCGTCGCCCGGACCGGACGCCACGACGAGGCCGGCCGCCTCGAGCACGGCCGCCTCGACGCCCTCGGCGAAGACGCGGGTGCCGCGCACCAGCGGGAGGACGGTGGCGGCGTCGTGCGAGCGGGCCTCGTTGCGCAGCACCGTCACCGAGCGGGCCTGGGCCTCGAAGCCGGCCCGCCGGAACTCCTCGCGGCCGACGACGTCGACGGCGGCGTCCTCGTCGACGAACGGGTCGTCGAAGAGCCCCAGGCGGAACTTGACGAGCAGCAGCCGCCGGGCCGACGCGTCGACCCGCGCCTCGGTCACCCGCCCGGAACGCACGAGGTCGAGGAGCACCTCGACGCACTCCTCGCCGCCGAACTGGTCGGCCCCGGCCGCGAGCAGCAGCTCCATCCGGCCGGCGGGGTCGAGGTCCTCGACCCCCCACGCCCGCGCGGGCAGCACCTGGTCGCCGACGTGGTTGTCGTTGACGAGCTCCCAGTCGGTGAGGACGACGCCGTCGTACCCCAGCGTCTCCCGCAGCAGGCCGGTGACGACCTGCCGGTTGTACCCGAAGCCGACCTCCTCGACCGGCTCGCCGTCGATCTCGAGCCCGACGGGCATCCCGTAGTAGGGCATGATCGCGGCGGTTCCCGCGGCGACGGCGCGAGGGAAGGGCGCGAGGTGGTCGGCGAACCGGCCTCCCCCGTAGACCTGTTCGCGACCGTAGGGGAAGTGTGCGTCCTCGCCGTCCTGTTGCGGGCCGCCTCCGGGGAAGTGCTTGGTGACGCACGCGACGGCGTCCGGCCCGAGCGCACCGGAGCGCTGGAAGCCCTCGAGGTAGGCCACGCCCAGGTCGCCGACGAGCTCGGCGTCCTGGCCGAAGGTGCCGGCCTGACGGGCCCAGCGCGGCTCGGTCGCGAGGTCGAGGCTGGGGTGCAGGGCCTGCCGGATGCCGACGGCGAGGTACTCCTGTCGGGCGATGTCGGCGAACCGGCGCACGGCGTCGACGTCGCGCAGCGCGGCCAGCCCGAGGGGCTCCGGCCACTGGGAGAACGAGCCGGCGGCGAAGGACACGCCCGCGTTCTCGATGAAGGCGTGGCGCGGGTCGGTGCTCACCGTCACCGGCACGCCGTGCGGCGTGCGCTCGGCCAGCCGTTGCAGGGCGTTGCTCCACCGCGCGGCCTGTCGGGCGTCGCGCGAGCTCGTGGACGTTGAAGTGGGTGAGGTGCTTCCCGAGCACGACGTCGCTCGTCGCCGACTTGCTGATCCGGCCCGGGCCCTCGAGCACCTCGCCGTCCGCGCCGGCCTCGATGACCGTGTGGAACATCAGCCCCGCCTTCTCCTCGAGGGAGAGCCGGCCGAGCAGGTCCTCGGTCCGTTCCTCGGGCGTGAGGCGCGGGTCCTCGTAGGGGTCGAGGACCCCGTTGCCGTTGAGGTCGCGCCAGGCCGGGGTGTCCCCGGTCGCGGGGTGGGCGACGACCGGGGACGCGTGGTGGGTCGTGCTCATGCGCGGCCGGCCCCGAACTCCTCCATCCCGATGACCGGGCGGAGGCGCTTCTCGACGGCCCGCGTGGAGAAGGCCGAGCGGATGACGTCGTGCCCGAGCACGTTGCCGACCGCGCCCATGACCATGGCCTGGTCGAGGGAGAGGTAGCGGCGCGCGACGGTGCCGGAGTGCACGGCGACGGCGTCGAAGAAGCCACCGCGCCCGTAGGCGTGGAGGTCGCGCTGGATGCCCACGAGGTTGGCGTAGGCCTCCCGCGGCTCGTGCATCATGGCGAGGAACGACGCGTGCGGGGTGACCACCCCGTCGCCGAAGGTCGGGTGGGGGTTGGTGGCGGCGCGGCAGTCGCCGAAGCCCGGGTCGTAGTTGGTCTGCTCCTGGTCGGAGAAGTACCCGTCCGGGTTGAGGCCGAGGGCGTCGACGCCGTACTCGCGGTACCCGCCGGCGGGGTTGGACGACGGCGAGAAGCCCCAGTACCCGTAGCCGGCCTCGACGAGGCCGTGCTCGCGCTGGGCCCGCACGTGCAGCGGGTGGTTGCGACCCCACGAGCGCGGCGCCCACCGGGCCTCGGGCACGAAGACGTCGGGCATGAGCTCCTCGAACATCGAGCCGCCCCACCCGGGCACGACGTGCATGCCCCGGTAGGTGTAGGCGCCCTCGTAGACGTCGACGCCGAGGTAGGTGCGCGTCTCGCCGACCGGCTGCATCTCGTGCCACGACCAGTCGCACGTCGCGGGGAAGGTGCGCCACATCGCGAAGTACTGCGCCCCCGGGATCTGCCCGGTGAGGATGCCGAGGTAGCTCGTGATGCGGGTCTCGGACACCGTCGTGTCGTAGTGGTGGGTCGTGTACCAGACGTCGTCACCGACGCCGATGTGGTTGCCGAGGAACAGGCCGTCGGTGCTCGCGGGCTGCTCGGGGTAGAAGCCACCGTGGATGAGCCCCGGCTTGAGGGCGACGTCGGTGTCGTAGAACATGTCCCAGCGCATCCGGGAGAAGAGCTGGTCGGCGAGCCGGCGGGCCCCCGGCACGGCCTCGCGGACCACGAGGAGGGCCGCGCCGAGCCAGCCGCTGTCGACGCTGGAGACGAACGGGTACGACGGGGTCGCCCGAGTCGGGCCAGGTCGTGAGCTTCTCGCCGGTGGCCTCGTCGTACCAGTTGTAGTAGAGGCCGCTCGGCTCGTGGTGCTCCATCCGCAGCAGGGTCGTGAGCGTCTGCCGGACGCGCCGGGTCTCCTCCCCGCGGGTGATGATCCCGAGCCGGCGCGCGGCGACGGTGCTCCAGAGGTAGCCCCCGATGTTCGTCGGGGACGTGTACCCGCTGCGGTCGGCGGCGGCCAGCGACTCGGGCAGGTTGTCGGCCGGGAGGCCGGTGTGCTCGTCGGTCATGGCGACGAGCGAGCGCCAGGTGTCGGCGGCCCAGCGGTGCACCGTCCGGGTGCTCCACGCGTGGTGGTGGTCGGCGCCCCGGACGAACGCCGGTGCGGCGGAGCGGGTGCCGGCCAGGGCCGGGCGACGCCGTCGCGGCCGGGACGACGAGCCCGCCGAGGGCGACGGCGCCGCCGACGAGGAGCTGGCGCCGGGAGGCCGGCGAGGGGGTGGTGTCTCGTGGGGTCATCGGAAGGTCTCCTCGGGATGGGGGTCGGGCCCGGACGGGCCCCGGGTCACTTGATGCCGGTCGTCGCGATGCCCTCGATGAAGCGGCGCTGGAACACCATGAAGACGAGGAGGACGGGGAGGACGACGACGGTGGCGCCGGCGAGCAGCAGCCCGTACTGGGTGCTGTTCTGCCCGGTGCTGTAGAGGGCGAGCGCGACCGGGAGCGTGTAGGTCTTCTCGGTCTGGGCGACGACCAGCGGCCACAGGAAGTTGTTCCAGCTGCCGAGGAAGGTGAGGATGCCGAGCGTCGCGAGCGCGGGGCCGCACAGGGGCAGGATGATGCGGGCGAAGATCTTGATCTCGCCCGCCCCGTCGACGCGGCCGGCGTCGATGAGCTCGCGCGGCAGCCCGGAGATGAACTGGCGCATGAGGAACACGCCGAACGGGGTGACGAGGAACGGCAGGAACAGGCCCGGCAGGGTGTCGACGAGGCCCGCGTTCGCCACGAGGACGAAGAGCGGCACGAAGGTCACGACGCCGGGGATCATCAGGGTGCCGAGGACGACGGCGAACAGGGCCTTCTTGCCCCGGAAGTCGAGCATCGCCAGCGCGTAGCCGATGGCCGAGCAGAAGAGCAGGTTGCCGATCGTCACGACCGACGCGACGACGATGGAGTTCGTGAAGTACCCGCCGAAGTTGAGCCGGCTGAACAGCTGCGTGTAGTTGTCGAGGCTCGCCGTGTGCGGCCACCACGTGGGCGGGGCCGCGCGCAGCTCGCCCTCGGACTTGAACGAGCCGAGGATCATCCACGCGAAGGGGGCGACGACGGTGACGAGCATGAGGGTGAGGACTCCGTAGAGCCACCACGAGGTCTTTCGGCTGCCGAGCACGGGTCAGCGCTCCTCTCGCAGGAGGCGGAACTGGATGGCCGTGACGACGGCGACCACGACGAAGATGATGTAGCTGAGCGACGCCGCGTACCCGTAGTTGCCGAAGCCGAACTGCTTGTACGTGTACATCGACATCGAGATGGTCGAGTCGAGCGGACCGCCGTTGGTCATGACGAACGGCTCCTCGAAGAACTGGAGGTAGCCGATGCCCGTCGTCACGGAGACGAAGAGGATGGTCGGGCGCAGCAGCGGCAGGGTGACGTGGCGGAAGCGCTGCACGGCCGAGGCGCCGTCGATGGCCGCAGCCTCGTGGAGGTTCCACGGGACGGCCTGGAGCCCGGCGAGGAAGATGATCATGCCGGTGCCGAAGTTGCGCCAGGTCGCCATGAGGATGAGGGCCGGCATCGACCAGTGCGGGTCGCCGAGCCAGTTCGGCCCGTCGATGCCCACCCAGCCGAGCACGGTGTTGATGAGGCCGTAGTCGCTCTGCAGGAGGAAGCGCCAGACGACGGCGACCGCGACGATCGAGGTGATGACCGGCGTGTAGAACCCCAGCCGGAACACGCCCCGCAGCTTCGTGATGCCGCGGTCGAGGGCCACGGCCGCCGCGAGCGCGACGGTGAGCGTGAGGGGCACCCCGACGACGACGAAGTAGGCCGTGTTGGTCATGGCCTGCCGGAAGGTGGGGTCACCGAGGGCCTTGGCGTAGTTCTCGATGCCCGATCACGTCGACGCTGAACGGGGTCCGCAGGTCGCGCGCGCGGGTGTCGGTGAAGCTCATGAAGAGCGACTGGAGCACCGGCCAGAGCGTGAAGGCGAGGAAGAGCAGGCAGAACGGCAGGGCCAGGACCCAGGCGGCCCGCCCCTCCGCCCGGGCGGCGGCGCGGCGGCGCCGTCCGCCCGGGGCGGTGGTCTCGCCGGCCGGGGCCGGCGGGGCGGTCGTCGTGGTCATCTCACTGACCGGTCCCGATGGAGTCGGCCTGCTGCTGGACCGACTTCAGCGCCGCGGCGGTGTCGGCGCCGGTCTTGGTGACCTTCTCCATCTCGGTGTCGAAGTTCGCGACGACCTGCTCCCAGGTCGGGAACGACGGCGGGGCCTTGGCGGTCTGCAGCTGGTCGCCGAAGACGGCGAGCTTGTCGTCACCGGAGAGGGCCGGGTCGTCCCAGGCGGACTGGACCGACGGGAGGTCGGTGGAGGTCCCGTACCACTTCGCCTGGGTCTTGGGGTCGGCGAGGAACTGGACGAACTTCCAGGCGGTGTCGCGCTGCTTGGAGCTCTTGAAGACGACGAAGTCCGACCCGCCGACGAACGACGAGGACTCCTTGCTCCCGGCCGGGATCTTGGCCACGGCGTACTTGTCCTTGAAGCCGGCGCCCGCCGACCTTCTCGACGGCCGACATCATCCACGGTCCGGAGATGAACATCGGCACCTTGCCGCTGGCGAAGTCGGGCTCGGTCGTCGGCTGCGCCGGCGCGGCCTTGTCGGAGATGCCGTCGGTGAAGAAGGACTGGTAGTAGTCGACCGCCTTCTTCATCTCGGGGGTGTCGAAGGTGTACTTGCCGTCCGCGGAGAGCTCGGCGCCCTCGCTCCAGGCGAAGGGCATGACGCTCTGCCACGAGCCGGTGCCTCCGGCCTGGAGGCCGATGCCCCACTTCGCGCCGGCCTTGTCCTGCATGGCCTTGGCCATGTCGTGCAGGCCCTGCCAGTCGGTGGGGGCGGCGTCGTACCCGGCCTTCTTCGCCAGGTCGGTGCGGTAGAAGAGCAGGCGCGTCTCGACGTACCAGGGGATGCCGTACGCCGTGCCGTCGACCTCGGTGGTCTTCTGGGCGCCGGGGAAGAAGCCGTTGACGTCGATGTTGCTCGGCAGCGGGTCGAGGGCGCCGAGCCCGGCGAACTCACCCATCCACGTCGTCCCGACCATGGCGGCGTCGGGCGTGCTGTTCGCGGTGATGGCCGTCGTGAACTTGTCGTGCGCGGCGTCCCACGGGATGGCCGTGACGTTGACCTTGGCGCCGGGGTTCTGGGCCTCGAAGTCCTTGGCGAGCTCCGGGAGCTTCTCGCCCTCGGCGCCCATGGCCCAGATGGTGATGGTGCCGGTGGCCTTGCCGGAGGCCACGTCGGTGCCCTGGGTGGCTCCTCCGCCTCCGGTGTCGCTCCGGCCGCAGGCGCTCAGGGTCAGGGCCGCGGTGGCCACGATGGCGAGCGCGGTGCTCGACGTCCGTCTCATGCTCGTTCTCACTTCCTTGTGGGGGTGGGATGGGCGGTCGGTCAGGGGGTGGGGGTGGCGCGGGTGGGCTCGGGGCAGCCGCAGGAGCCGCGCAGGACGACGGTGGTCGCGAGCACCCCCGGGTCGTCGGTCGTCAGCCCGGTGACCCGCTCGTGGAGGCGGCGGGCCGCGCGGGCCCCGAGCTCGCGCACGGGCTGGCGGACGGTGGTGAGGCCGGGCCGCACGTACCGGGCGGCCATCACGTCGTCCCACCCGGTGACGGCGAGGTCGTCCGGGACGCGGACCCCGTGCGGCGACGAGCCGCTCGACGAGGGCGAGGGCCACCTCGTCGTTGGCGCACACGGCGGCGTCGGCCGGCAGGCCGGTGGCGAGCAGGCGCTCGGCGGCGGCCCGGCCGTCCTCCTCCCGGAGCCCGCCGCCGAGGGGCGCGGGGACGTCCATCCCGTGCTCGCGCAGGGCCCGGGCGAAGCCCTCGTACCGCTGCCGCACGTCGGGGGCCACGTCCGGGTCGCCGACGAAGACCGGTCGGGTGCGGGCGTGCGCCTCGAGCAGGTGGCGGGTGAGCTCGGCCGCGCTCGCGGTGTTCTCCGCGGCGAGGTGCTCGACGCCCTCGGAACGCGTGCCGGCGAGCACGACGAGCGGCTTGTGGCGGGCGGCCCGGCGCAGCGTGTCCTCCGGGAGCAGGCCGCCGAGCACCGCGAGGCCGTCGACGCCGGCCGCCAGCCGGGTGAGGCGGGGGGCGTCGAGGGGTCGGTCGGGCTCGACGAGGGCGAGGACGACGCTGAGGTCGAGGACGGCGGCGGCCTCCTCGAACCCCATGAGCAGCTCGGAGAAGTACGGGCCGTTGAGCTCGGGGAGGACCAGGCCGAGGGCCTCGTGCTGGCGGACGGCGAGCGAGCGGGCCGCCGCGACGGGCATGTAGTCGAGGGCGTCGATGGCGGCGAGGACCTTCTCGCGGGTCCGCTCGGAGACCGCCCCCGTACCCTGCACGACCCGGGAGACGGTGGCGATGGAGACGCCGGCGGCGTCGGCGACCGAGTAGATCGTCGGTCCCGACGGCTCCTGCGGCGACGTGCCGATGGCCATCGCGCCACCTCCTTGTAAGCGCTTACAACTTGCGTTGTGAGCGCTTACACTGCCACGGCGGTCGGGGGTCTGGCAACCCCTACCGGTCGGGACCGGCCCGCCCGGGTGGCGCCGGAAGGGGTCCGCCGGCAGGGCGCTGACCTGCGACGACGCCGTCGCTGAGGACGGCTCTCAGGTGGGCGCCGGAGCCGCGCCGGGTCAGGCGACGGGGGCGGACCGGCGCCGGCGACGGCCGAGGGCGACGTCGAGCCCCCAGAACACGCTCGCCACGACGAGCCCGACGACGAGGATGACCGCCAGCGTGGCGGCCACGGCCGGGTAGCCGAGCTCGCTGACGTTCGCGAACCCGTACGGGTAGGCGTGGACGACCGCGCCGCGCACGAGCATCCACGCGACCCAGGCCAGCGGCACCACGAGCGCGAGGGGCACGGTGCGGGCGCCGACCCAGCCGCGCGGACCGAAGACCAGCCAGACGCCGACGGTGAGCAGGGGGGTCACGACGTGGAGGATCGGGTCGGTGAGCCGCGACCAGCCGACGACCACCGCGGCCGGGGCGAGGAGCACCTGGTAGACGATCGCGGTGATGGTGATCATCAGCAGCGCGTCGAGCCGCAGCACGCGGTGGACGAGCCCGGTGCGCACCGGCCGGGCGAGGAGCAGGGTCGCCGAGACGGCGACGACGACGTTGGACCAGATGGTGAAGTAGCTGAGGGTGTCGGCCAGCCGCGAGAGCACCCCGGCGGCGCCCTCGGGGTGCACGCCGTAGAGGCCGGGGTCGGGGGTGGACTCCTGCGTAGCCGCCGAGGCCGGAGATGACGACCGTGAGGACGATGCCGAGCCAGGCGACGGCGGCGTTGACGGCGAAGGCCGTCCGAGCGGCGGGGGAGGGTCCGGGGGCGGCGTCGTCCACGGGGCGAGTATGCCCGCGTGCGGTGGCCGGGACGCGAAGGTCGGGACGGGAGGTCCTTCCGGTCGGGGCGGGGACGCGGGACACTGCCGCATGGCCACGCCCTACACCGTCCGCCGCGAGACGATCGTCCTCACGCCCGCGGCCCCCCTCCACGACCTCCTCGCCGACTTCCACGCCTGGCCCCGGTGGTCGCCGTGGGAGGACCTCGACCCCGACATGGGGCGGACCTACTCGGGGGCCGAGCGTGGCGTCGGGGCGCGGTACGCCTGGGACGGCAACCGCAGGGCCGGCCGCGGCACGATGGAGGTCACCGGCGACGAGCCGGGCCGGGTGGAGGTCGCCCTGGCCTTCGAGAAGCCCTTCCCGTCGAGGTCGCGCGTCGAGTTCGTCCTCACCCAGGAGGGGGAGGAGACCCACGTCGAGTGGCTCATGCGCGGCGAGCTCAACCTCGCGATGCGGGTCTTCTCGCTCGTCAAGCCGATGGAGGAGCTCGTCGGCCCGGACATGGAGAAGGGACTGGCCCGGCTCAAGGCGGCGGCGGAGGCGGACGCCGCCTGAGCGCCGCAGGCGGCCGGGGGCTCAGCCCGCCCGGCCGCCGAGCCACCGTCCGGGCCAGCAGGGCCGTGAGCACGAGGTCGCCGAGCACCACCGGGCCGAGCCCGGCCCACAGCGGTGTGCCGTCGACGGGTGCGAGCGCGGCGGCCATGGCCAGGGCGCCGCTGAGCGTCACCAGGGCGGGCGCGATCCGGCCGCCGATCCGGCTGTGCCACAGGGCGACCCCGACCGCCACGAGGTGCAGGCCCAGGACGCCGAGGCCGGTCAGCCAGTGGTCGCCGAAGGCGGACAGGCCCCCGGCCCCCCGGGCGAGGAGCACCCCGGCCCCGGCGACGAGCAGCAGCGCGTAGCCGACGCGGGCGAGCAGGGCCGCCCACGCGGCCGGGTGGGAGCGCTCGCGGGTGAGCACCCAGAGCGCCCGGGCGGCCACGACCTCGAGGCCGCCGACGAGGAGGACGGAGACGACGACGTCGACGGTGGCGACGTCGCGGGGGCTCGAGAGCAGCGTGGCCACCGGTACGCCCAGGGCGAGCGTGGCGGGGAGGGTGAGCGCCGCGACGCGGGCGGCCCTCCGCCCCTCCGTCGCGGTGCGGGCCTGCGCCGACCGGCGGCCTCGCGTGGCCGGGAGGGTCGGGGACGGGGTCCGGGTGGCGGTCGTCGTCATGCGTCGAGCGTGGCGTGCCGGGGCCGCCGCTGTCTGTCGGGGGGACCCCTGAGCCGACCCCGAGCCGACCCCGGGGCCGACGTCCGGCCACGGCCCGCGACGGTGGCGGGTGGTGCCGGCCCCGCGGGCTGTGGTGGGATCGAGGCCCGGACCGGGCCCGCACCCGGGACCACCGACCGTGGAGGACCCATGCCCGACGCCCCATCGACCCCCCTCGGCGTGCACTCCGAGGTGGGCCGGCTGCGCAAGGTGCTCGTCTGCCGGCCCGGCCTGGCCCACCGCCGGCTCACGCCGACGAACTCGGCGGACCTGCTCTTCGACGACGTCATGTGGGTGGGGCAGGCCGAGCGCGACCACGCCGACTTCGTCGAGAAGCTCACCGAGCGCGGCGTCGAGGTCGTCGAGCTGCACGACCTCCTCGCCGAGACGATGGCCATCCCCGGCGCGCGGGACTGGCTGCTCGACCGGAAGATCGTCCCCAACCACGTGGGCCTCGGGCTCGTCGACAGCACCCGGGCCTTCCTCGAGACCCTCGACCCGCACCGGCTCGCCGAGTTCCTCATCGGCGGCCTGGCCATCCCCGACCTGCCGGAGGAGTTCCGGACCCCGTGGGTGGTGCTCGCCCGCGAGCAGACCGGTGCCCGCGAGTACCTCCTGCCGCCGCTGCCCAACACGCTGTACACCCGCGACACGACCTGCTGGGTGCAGGGCGGGCTCACCCTCAACCCCCTGTACTGGCCGGCCCGCCAGAACGAGACGATCATCTACAAGGCGATCTACACCTTCCACCCCGACTACGCGGGGTCGGCGATCTGGTGGGGCGACCCGGAGACCGACTGGGGCGAGGCGACCCTCGAGGGGGGCGACGTGATGCCCGTCGGCAACGGCGTCGTCCTCATGGGGATGAGCGAGCGGTCCTCGCGCCAGGCCATCACCCAGGTGGCGGCCTCGCTCTTCGCGCAGGGCGCGGCCGAGAAGGTGGTCGTCGCCGGGATGCCGCAGCTGCGCGCGGCGATGCACCTCGACACGGTCTTCACCTTCGCCGACCGCGACGTCGTGACGCTCTACCCGACGATCATGGACGGCGTGCACACCTTCGTGCTCCACCCCTCCGACGCCGACCCGGGGGTGGAGGTCGAGGACCGCGGCGAGGGCGTCTTCACCAAGGTCGTCGCCGACGCGCTCGACCTCGACGGGCTCCGGGTCATCGAGACCGGCGGGGACGCCTACGCCTCCGAGCGCCAGCAGTGGGACAGCGGGAACAACGCCGTCGCCGTCGAGCCTGGGGTGGTCTTCACCTACGACCGGAACACGACGACGAACAGCCTGCTGCGACAGGCCGGCATCGAGGTCGTGGAGATCCGCGGCGCCGAGCTCGGGCGCGGTCGCGGCGGCGGCCACTGCATGACCTGCCCGCTCGTGCGCGACCCCGTCGACTACTGAGCCGCCGGCCGCACCGGCCTCCGGGCCCGCCCGAGCCGGTCGTCCCCGTACGGTGCCGGGGTGCAGACACCGCCGCGTGACCTCGACGAGACCGCCCTGCTCGACGTCGTGCGTTCGCTGTGGGCGCCGGGGGCGGGTGCGGTGGACTACCTGCCCGTCGGCTACGGCAGCCACCACTGGGCCGTCGTCGACGCCGAGGGGTCGCGGTGGTTCGTCTCGGCGGACGCCGCCGCGACCGCGGCGGAGGCCGAGCGCCTGGCGGCGGCCTTCGCGGTGCCGGGCGCGGCGGGGGCGGCCGGGGTCGCCGGCGCCCACGGTCCCGTCCCCGGGGCCGACGGACGACTGGTGCACCGCCTCGGCGGCTGGCTGGTCTCGGTGCAGCCCTGGGTCGACGGACGGGCCGGGGCGTTCCACGACCGCTGGTCCGACGCGGAGGCCGAGGAGGTCGTGCGGCTGCTCGCGGGCCTGCACGCGCTGCCCCTCGACCGGGTCGGGGTCGCCCGCGAGGACCTCCGGGTGCCCGGGCGCCACGCGCTGGAGGAGGCGCTCGCCACGGTCGGCGCCGGGCGTGCGCTGGCCGGCGGGCCGCTCGCCGCCGAGGTCGGTGCACTGCTGCAGCGGCACGAGGGAGCCGTGGCGCGGGTCCTGGCCGGACTCGACGCCGCGGGACCGGACGACCCGGCGCGGCTGGTGCTCACCCACGGTGAGCCGCACCCGGGGAACGTCGTGTGGACCTCGTCCGGCCCCGCCCTCGTCGACTGGGACACCGCCCGCGCCGCGGAGCCGGAGCGCGACCTGTGGCTCGTGGCCGGGCGCACCCGGCTCGACGTCGTCGGCCGCTACGCGGAGCTGACCGGCCGGACCCTGGACACGGAGCGGATGCAGCAGCGAGCGGTCCGGTGGGCCGTGACCGACGTCGCCGGCTACGTGCCGGATCTCGCGGCGGCCCTCGAGGAGGACGACGACACGGCGTGGCAGCTGCGGGCCCTGCGCACGACGCTCGAGGAGCTGAGCCGTCCGGGCGGTCCCGGCGTCAGCGGCTGACCGCGTCGAGCTCCTCGCCGACGGGGGTGGAACCGGTGTTGAACTCGACGACCGCACCGGCCGTGCCGGGGCGGGCGAGCGCCTCGGCGATGACGAGGGCGACGTCGGCCCGGGCCACCGAGCCGGCCGACGCTCCGCTGCGGGAGGTCTCGATGGCGCCGGTGCCGGGGTCGTCGGTGAGCCCGCTGGGTCGCACCAGGGTCCAGGCCAGGCCGGAGCGCTGGAGGTGCTCGTCGGCGGTGGACTTGGCGTCGGCGTAGGCGTAGAACGAGTCGTCCTGCGGCACACCGTGGTCGGGCCCGGCGCCGAAGTAGGAGACCATCACGTAGCGCTCGGCGCCGGCGGCCGCGGCAGCGTCCATCGAGCGGGTCGCGGCGTCGCGGTCGACGGCGTAGGTGCGCTCGGGGGACCCTCCGCCGGCCCCGGCCGCCCAGACGACGGCGTCGTGCCCGCGGACGAGCTCGGTGAGCCCGTCGACGTCGAGCGACGCCACGTCGGCGACGAGCGCGCTCGCGCCGTCAGCCTCGACATCGGTGCTCTGGTCGGGGTCCCGGATGACGGCCGTCACGTCGTGGGACCGCTCGACGAGCAGGGGGGTCAGGTGGCGGGCGACCTTGCCGTGGCCGCCGATGATGAGTACGCGCATGTCCGGGCCAACAGGCCGGGCCGCGCTGGTGTTCCGGGGTTCGACGGTCGGCCAGCGCCCGCGGTTGCGATCGTCGCGAGGTCCACCGGCGGGTCAGCGCAGGCGGGATCGGCGGCGGCGCAGCTCGCGCACGACGGCCGCCTGGCGGCGGACGAGGCGCAGGTCGCCGTCGGACAGCCCTCGCCGGTGGCTGCCCCGGAGGGCGTCCTCGGTGGAGGCGAGCTCGGCGATCAGGTCGCGGACTGACGGGGTGCTGCTCGAGGCGGGGGCCGTCGTCGTCATGGTCCGACGCTGCCGGTGGCGCCTCGGATGTCCCTCGGCGCCGGCTGTGAGTCGGCTGTCAGTGGTGCCCGGCGCTCAGTGGTGCCCGGCGGTCTTGCGGGCGCGGTAGTCGGCGAGCCGCCGGTCGGCGTCGTCGCCGAAGAGGATCCGGGCGACCTCGGTGAGACCGCCGGAGTCGGCGATGTCGTCGTCGCGGACCACGAGGTCGATCTTGCTGCGGCGGCGCATGAAGTCGTCGAGGGTGACGACCATCTCGTGCTCGGCCGCGGTGTAGAGCTCGACGCGCAGGTAGTCGGCCGAGCCCATGACGTCCTCGCCCATCGCCGGGTCGGCCCGGATGCTCTCGAGCAGGTCGAAGGCCCGCCGGCCGTAGCGACGCCACAGGCGGTCGGTGAGGGGTTCGGTGTCGGGCTTCGTGCGCAGCGCGTCGAGGCGCATGAGGCGGGCCTGGCGGTAGAACTCGGCGCGGGTCTGGGGTGCGGGCTCGCCGTACCAGGTGCCGACGTCCTTCTCGAGGGGGATGCCGAGGTGCTCGACCTCGGCGGCGACCTCCTCCCCGACGTTGAGGCAGTCGGTGAGCTTGCCGCCGAGCACGGTGACGACGGCCCGCTGGTCGTCGCGCTCGATCTCGTGCTTGCGCGACAGGGAGGTCCAGTCGGCCTCGGTCTGGTCGCCGGAGCCGCGCCGGACGACGAGGGGGCGGACGCCGCAGCGCTCGGCGATGACGTCGTCGCGGGTGAGGGGCCGGTCGAGGTCGAGGCGGGCGTTGATCTGCTCGAGGAGGAACTCGCGGTCCTCGTCGGTGACCTCCGTGTACGGGCTGTCGACGCGGGTGTCGGTGGTGCCGATGACCGAGCGCCGGCCCATGGGGATGACGTAGAAGAGGCGCCCGGTGTCGTCGAAGAACGCGAGGACGCGGTCGTGGCGGGTCGTCGTCAGTCGCGGGACGACGAGGTGGATGCCCTTGGAGCAGACGATGCGGTGCTCCGTGGTGAGGCCCCAGGAGCTGTTGAGGTCGTCGACGAACGGCCCGGCCGCGTTGACGACCACCCGCGCGGCGGTGGTGACCTCGGCGCCGGTGTCGGTGTCGCGCAGGTGGCAGACCCAGCGCTCGCCGATCCGCTCGGCGGAGACGAGCTCGACGTAGTTGGCCACGGCGGCCCCGGCCTCGAGGGCGGAGCGCACGAACGAGAAGACGAAGCGGCTGTCGTTGTCGACGAGGTAGGCGTCGCGGTACTCGATGGCGCCGCGGACGTCGCTGGTGTCGACCGCGGGCTCCTGCTCCTTGACCTCCTTGGCGTCGTAGAGGCGGGGACGGTCGGTGCCGAACAGCCCGATGCCCCAGTAGGCGGTGGCGCCGAGGCCGGCGAACCAGGGGGCGTAGGGGGAGGAGTGGTCGAGGGCCGCGAGGAAGCCGATCTCGCGGATGTTGTCGGGGTAGGCCTTCATCAGCCGGTTACGGCTGCGGCACAGGCCGAAGACGAGCGGCAGCTCGTAGTTCTCGAGGTACTTGAACCCGCCCCAGACCAGGTTGCTCGACTCCTGGCTCGTGAACCCGCCGAAGTCGCCGCGGTCGATGAGGGCGACGGACGCGCCGCGGCCGGCGAGGGCTGCCGCCGAGACGGCGCCGTTGATCCCGGCGCCGACGACGAGGACGTCGAAGAGGCCGCCGTCGATCCGCTCGATGTTCGCCGACCGTAGGGACATGGGTCCAGCCTATTCGGGCGCCCGTGCGGCGGGACCGTGGGGCGCCGGGGGCCGGCTGCGCGCCGTCGAACCTCGGCGCCGCCGGCGAACGGTTGTCCCTGCGTGGGCGCGCCTCAGAACGGTGGTGCGTCGGGTGGGCGCGTGGGTGTGGGTCGCTGTCGGCGTCCGGGGTGGGGGTCGAGGTGGACGGGGATCCGGTCGGCGGGTCGGCCGGTGGGGTGGCGGGTCTCGACGCGGCAGGGTGGTCGGGGTCGGGGTGGGCCGAGGTGGTGTTCGAGGGTGTACTCGAGGGTGGAGTGGGGGCCGTCCGGGTGGGCGAGGCTGGGGGTGCCCGGTGTCGGTGGTGGGGTGTCGGTTCCGGTGTCGGGGAGGGTGAGGGGGCGGTGGTCCAGGGGGTGGGTGGTGCGGGTCGCTCCGGTGGGGTCGGTCCAGGTCATCGTGGCGTCTGCTGCGATCCGGACGGTCCAGCCGGGGCGTTGCTTGACGCGGTGGTGGCGCCGGCACAGGCAGGCGAGGTTGAGTGCGGTGGTGGGGCCGGCGGGCCAGGGGGTGACGTGGTCGAGGTCGCAGAACCGGGCGGCGACGCTGCAGCCGGGGAAGCGGCAGCGTCCGTCGCGGGCCTTCACCAGCGCTCGCCAGCGCTCGGCCGGGGCGGTAGGCGTCGGTGCCGAGGGTCGTCGGGGTCGACCAGCGCCCCGCTCACCGGGTCGCACCCCCGGCCGGTGACGGGGACTGCTCGCTCGAGCCAGCCCCGCTCGACCAGGACCGGCTCCCCGGCGCGGGCACCGTGGACCTGGACGAGGTCGGTCGCCGACGCAGCCGCCGCCGTCGTGGCGGTCGCGGTCGCGGCGGGTCGCGGCGGGGGTGGTGAGGGTGAGCTGGACCTCGATGGTGGCGTGGCCGGTGACGAGGTCGGTCAACGCCTTGGCCCGGGCCCGGTCGACCCGCTGACACACCCCGTCGGTGACGTACTGCTGGGCCAGGGCGTCGATCGCGGCCCACGCGGCGCAGGCCTCCTCGGAGGGGAAGGTGCCGTGCCAGGTGTCCACGCCCGGCTCGTCGACCCACCGCTCCAGCCGGCACTGCGAGCGGGCCCGGACCGCGCGCCGGCGCAGCAGGTCCGGGCTGACCCGGGCCAGCACCCTTCGGACCCGGCGCCGCAGGTGCGCGGCGTCCTCGTGCTCGAACCACGACCCGATCGTCTCCAGGACGGTGGAAGCGACGTCGGCCGGGACCTCCTCCAGCTCGAAGGCCACCACCTGCGCCCGGTAGGCGTCCAGGACCCCGGCGGCCATCGCGGCGTGCAGCCCACCCAGCCCGGTGCTGGTGGCGGTCCCGTCGGGGTCGTCCGCGACGCGCCGGACCGCCTCGCGCACCCGCCGCTCGGCGTGCACCGCCGAGACCGACAGCACCCCCGAGAGGATCGCCGGCGCGTCGAGCGCGACGTGCCCCGGCGCGCGGTGGGTCTCGACGCACCTCACCGGTCTCCAGCACCTCGGGCTCGATGCACGCCAGCCGGGTGATCGCCACGTCCTGCGCCGCCGGCCGCGGCGTTGACCAGGCCCTGCAGCGCACCCACGGCCTCGGCCCACTCGTCACGCGAGCCCCGCACCGCCGACACCTCGCCCACTCGGTCCAGGGCCGAGCGCGCCACCGCGACGGCGTCCAGCACGTCGCGTGGACCGGCTGTCGTGGTCATCGGCGTCCCCTTCCTCAGTACCGCAATCGTACACCCGTTCTATGACAGAGGCAAGCCTCGGATCGGTGAATAGTGCTCAGGCACAGGGATTTTCTGCTCGCGCTGGTGCTTGCGCTCGGTGGTCAGATGACGGTCACTGGGTGACGGACCGGCTCGCCCGCGCCACGCGGGGCAGGTGCGAGCCGTTGGTCGAACCCGTCCCGCCTCCACCAGGGCGATGACGTCTCGACCCGGCCGAGGAATCCGTCCCGCCTCCACCAGCGGCGATGACGTCTCGACCGGCCCGAGGTCTCTGTCCCGGCTCGACCGGCCCGGGGTCTCCGTCCCGCCTCCACCAGGGCGATGACTTCTCGACCGTCCCGAGGTCAGACCTACAGACTGGACCCCCGACCCACAGGAGTGAGACCGATGTCCTTCCAGGCCTACCTCGACGCGATCGAGCAGAAGACCGGCAAGACCCCTCAGGAGCTCGTCGACGAGGCCCACGCGCGCGGCTACGGCACCGACACCAAGGCCGGCGAGATCGTCGCCTGGCTGGCCGACGAGCACGGCCTGGGGCGCGGTCACGCGATGGCGCTCGTGCACGTCGTGAAGAACGGCCCCGGCATCGGCACCGCGCACGTGGGAACCACGGGCAGCCATCGGGACGAGTCGGACGTCCTCCGGCTCGACGGCGTGGCCAACCGCTGACCGGCGTCCCCGGAGCTCAGCGACCCGGAGGTCAGAACGCGAACGTGACCCCGGTGAGCTCCTCGGAACGCTCCCACAGCAGCCCGGCCAGCGTCTCGTCGCGAGCCCACTGCGAGCGGCGCGCCTCGCCGACCGGGCCCCGCGACTCCTGGATGCCGGTCGGCCCGGAGTACGACCCGGGGGCCGCGACGGTGGCGGCGTAGAGCGGGCCCTCCGCGCCCTTCTCCGGCCCCGGGAACAGCAGCCGGACACCGAGCTGGGCCAGTGTCCCGACCACCGGGATCGCCCCCATCCCGTCCTTGCTCGCGACGAGGTTCGTCGCCGACACCCCGGGGTGGGCCGCCGTCGAGGTGAGCGCGGACCCGGCCGCGGTCGCCCGACGCTGCAGCTCGGTGGCGAAGAGCAGGTTGGCCAGCTTGGAGCGGCCGTACGCCACCTGGGCGTCGTACCCGTCGCGCGGGTTCCCCTCGCAGACCGCGCCGTCGCCCCGGTGGTGGGCGATCGACGACACGGTGGTCACCCGCGGCGCGGACGCCTCGAGCAACCGTGGCAGCAGGAGCCCGGTGAGGGCGAAGTGACCGAGGTGGTTGGTGCCGAACTGCAGCTCGAAGCCGTCCTCGGTCTCGCGGTAGCGCGGCGGGGTCATCACGCCGGCGTTGTTGAGCAGCAGGTCGAGCGGCCCCTCGAGGCGCTCGGCGAGCGCGTGCACGGAGGCCTGCGACGCGAGGTCGAGGCGCTCGACGGTGACCGCGCCGGCCGCCCCGGTGCCGCGGATCCGCCGGGCCGCCTCCTCCCCCGACTCGGTGTTCCGGACGGCGAGGACGACGTCGGCGCCGTGGCGGGCCAGCTCGCGGGCCTCGATGAGCCCGATGCCGGAGTTCGCCCCGGTCACCAGGGCCCGCCGGCCGCTGAGGTCGGGGATCTCGTCGAACGTCCAGCGGCTCATGCCTGCTCCTCGTGGTGGTCGTGCGGGTGGCCGGTCGCGGTCCCGCTCCGGTCGTCGTGGTGCTCGGCCGCCGAGGGCTCGTGCTCGTCGCCCTCGTCGTCCTCGTCCATCGAACGAAGCATCCCCCATCCACCGTTCCGGAACGACACGGCCACGAGGACCGCGGCGAGGGCGAGGAAGACCAGGTTGAGCCAGGTCGTGTAGTTCCACGTGATGCCGGCGCCCTCGCCCGTGAACGCGTCGCGGTCCTGCGGCACCACCCCGAGGCCGCCGAACACGAGCTCGACGAGGTACCCGGCGGCCACCATGGCGAGGTAGAACACCCCGGCGACGCGCAGCATCATCGCCGTGCCGTAGTACTTCCGGTAGATGACGAGGATCGGGAGGATCAGCAGGTCCGCGAAGAGGAACGAGATGACGCCGCCGAAGCTGATCCCGCTGTTCCACAGCACCGCGGCCAGCGGCACGTTGCCGATCGAGCAGACGAAGCTGAGGACCGCGACCACCGGCCCGACGACCGGTCCCCAGATCGCCGAGAGGGTGGGGTCGGAGCTGAGGAAGAGCGTCTGCCACCAGTCCTTCGGTACCCAGGCGGCCACGGCCCCGGCGATGACGAGCCCGATGACGATGTCGCGCAGCACGGCCGCCCACTCCATGACGAAGATGTGCGCGACGGCCGTGCCGCCGTCGCGCGACCCGAGGCGCCGCCACCAGGGGGCGTCGCCCTGCACCGACATGTCCATCGCGGCGTGCCCCTCCATCGACCCCGCCAGGCCCCGCTCCGCCTGCTCGCGCGCCGCCTCGACGACCCGCTCCCCGAGCGCCACCCGGAACCCGAGGGCGACGAGCACGATGATGAACCCCCCTCCGACGAACTCCGCCAGGGTGAAGCGCCAGCCGAGGAGGAGGGCCAGGACGATGCCCAGCTCGACGACGAGGTTGGTGCTCGCGATCTGGAAGACCATCGCGGACGTGAAGCTGGCGCCCTTGCGGAAGAGGGTGCGGGCCAGGGCGACCGCGGCGTAGGAGCACGAGGAGGCGGCCGCGCCGAGGCCGGTCGCCTTGGCCAGGGTGAGCGGCCGCTCGTCGCCGAGCTGGCGCGAGATGGTCTCCCTGCGGACGACGGCCTGGACGACCGACGACAGGGCGAACCCGAGGACGAGCGACCAGGCGATCTGCCAGGCCATGAGGCCGGTCGTGCGGAGGGCGTCGAGCACGGCGTTCACGAGGGCTCCTCGGTGGGGGGCGGGTACCCCTCCTCCGTACCACGACCCGGGGGCGGGGAAACAGCCCCCGGGTCGGAGTGCGGTTGGGCGTCGGCGCGGGCCGGGCCCGGTGGGCGGCCGGTCAGCGCCGTCGGGCGGCGCCGATGACGACGGGGGCCGGGTGGTGGCGGACGGACCGCGGCGGCCGGGCCAGTGACGCGACCGGGAGCCAGAAGCGGTGGCGCAGGACGCACCGGACGTGGGCGTGCTCGACGGGTCCGTCGGTGCTCTCGAGCGCACAGCGGTCGACGACCTCGGCCGGCCGGCCGCACTCCGGGCACTCGGTGGTGTCCATCACGGTCTCCTCCCTCGTCGTGGCTGTGGGAGGGAGGAGGGACGGGGGCGGCCGCTGATACCCGGCGGACCACCGGCGGCGGTGCACCGCCGGTCACGGAGGTGCCGTCCGGCCGGCTCAGCGCCGGGCCAGCTCGACGACCGGGATGACCCGGCTCGTCTTCTCCTCGTAGGACCGGAAGCCCTCCGACATCGCGGTGAACCGGGCCCAGGCCGCGTCGCGCTCGTCGCCCTCGAGCACCCGGGCGTGCACCGTCACGGTGCCGTCGTCGGGGGTCTCGATCTCGACGTCGGGGTGCGCCCGCAGGTTGTGGTACCAGTCGGGGTTGTCCGGGGCGCCGCCCTTCGACGCGGCGACCAGCCAGGCGTCGTCGCCGTCGCGGATCGCCGCCACCGGCGAGACCCGGGCCGTGCCCGTCCGGGCCCCGACGTGGTGGAGCAGCACGAGACCGCGGCCGAAGCCCATCGTCTCCACCGTGCCGCCGTTCGCACGGAACTCGTCGATGATGTTCTGGTTCCAGTCGGACATGCGCTCGCCTCTCGGTGGTCGTCTCGAGAGGGGTAAGCGTGCGTGGGCGAGCGGTATTCCGGGAGCCTCCGGGGTCCTCAGCCGCCGGTCGGCGCGGCGGCCTGCTCGCGCTCGGCGAGGTTGCGCAGGATGCAGAACTCGTTGCCCTCCGGGTCGGCGAGGATCACCCAGCCGGTGCCCGGCCCGTACTGACCGCGGTGGTCGGCCACCTCGGTGGCCCCGTGGGCGAGCAGCCGGGCCAGCTCGTCGTCCCGGGTACCGGCCACCGGCTCGAGGTCGAGGTGGATGCGGTTCTTCACCCCCTTGTCGTCGGGGACCTCGATGAAGAGGAGGCGGTGCGAACCGTCACGGCTGACGATCATGCACTCCTCGTGGCCGGGCAGGTTGGGGTCGCCCTCGACGTCGACGTAGTCGAGCACCCCCTTCCACCACTCGGACAGGTCGTAGGCGTGGTGGCAGTCGATCGTCGTGTGCGAGACGCGGGAGGTCATGTCGAGCACCCTCCCACCGAGGAGCGGCCGCGGCCAGCGGGTTCTCAGGCGTGGATCGCGGCGGGGATGCCGTCGGAGAAGACCTCGGGCGGGTCCGGGAGGGAGCGCGAGAGACCGGCCACCCGGCGGGCCGCGGTCCAGGCGACGGCGCACGCGTCGAGCACGTCGTCGGGTGCGTACCCGGAGCCCTCGAGCACGGACGGCCGCCCGACGCCGGCCGCCGCGAGCGCGGAGAGGCGTTCCGCGCGGCCCTCGGCGGTCTTCTTGCCGGGCACGAGGGGAGCACCGGCCATCTCGGCGAACGAGACCTCCGGGTGCACCTCGAGCACCTCGACCGTCGGGCGCGACCGGACCCACGCGTCGACCTCGAGGATCTTCGCGCGCAGCGCGAACGCCTGGGCGCCGACGCCCTGGCCGCTCAGGGAGCGGTTGACGACGTCGGCCTCGGCCCGGTCGGCGGCCGCGTAGGCGGCCCGGGTGAGGGTCGTGAACACCGACGACGCCTTCCCGGGCAGCGCACGCCGGGCCAGTGCGTCAGCGGCGCGGGTCGTGGTGTCCGGCAACCCGATCGGGATGTCGATGCCGACCACACGGACGTCGGCGGACTCCCGCACGGTCTCGACGAGGGCGGCGATGCCGGGTGCCACGACGACCCGCGGGCGTGGGGCGCCCGGGGCCAGGACGACCCCGACCCAGCCGGCGCGGCACGCGTCGACCCCGAGCACGGGGCGCCAGGACCTCGCAGGGGCTCGGCCGATCGGAGCGCCCGGCCCGACCGCCTGCGCGAGCACCGCGGCGACGCGCTCGACGACGTCGGCGGGGAAGGCCGCGGCCGCGAGCCGGTCCACCACCGAGCGGGCGACCGCCCGCCGGTCGGTCGGCCGGGGTGCCGGGTCGGGCACGGGCCTACCGGACGCCCGGCGAGCAGGATGCGGGCCCTCGCCGGCGGGTAGGTCGTCGCCGGAGCCGTCGACCGCCCGCACCGTCACCGTGTGCCAGCCCCGCGCGGCCGAGCCGACCCACGACGGTGCCGTCGTCCGGACGGTGGCGCCGTCGACCGCGACGTCGTACCCGACGACGTCCGTCACGCCCGGAGGGGGCGGTCCAGCGGGCGAGGACGGGCCGAGCCGCTGCGGGTCACGACGAGGCCGGACGGGGCCATCGGGCGACGACACGCGCAGCGTCGCCCCGGATGGGTCGAGGGCGACGACGTCGATGCGGGCGCCGGAGAGCGGGTCGGTGACCGAGCCCCCGACGGTGACGGGGGCGTCGAGGAAGCCCGACGTCGAGGGGTGTCCGTCGAGGAGGTAGGTCTGCAGGTAGAGGCCGCGGTCGATCCGGAAGCTCACGCCGTTGACGACGGGGTCGGAGATCGAGAAGTCGTCGAAGGAGCCGGTCGGCCGGCGGTACTCCGCGGCGACCCACGTGCCGTCGGGCCGCGTGACCCGCAGCTCGCGCAGCCCGTTCACGGTGTCGGCGGGCGAGATGCGGACGGTCTGCGCGTCCCCGGCCTCGACGTGGTGCGGCGGCACGAGGGCGTAGTGCGCCCGCGGCGACCGCGTGCTGGAGCCGCGACCGCGAGGTTGCCCATGACGGAGAACGGGTCGCCGTACTCGAGGACCACGGTGCAGTCGGCCGGCGCGGCGAGGGTGACCTTGACCGAGCCGGCCGTGCACCGGTAGGTCGACGCGTGGTGCTCGCCGAAGTTGTGGCCGAGCTCGTGGGCCGTGACGAGCAGCGAGGGGCTGGCCTCGTTGATCCACGAACGCTGCCCGGCACCTCCGCGAGGCCGTCCCACCCGCACGAGGACTGCCGCGGCAGGATGACCATGAGGTTCGTGTAGGCCGCCGACGTCGACGCCGGCCTTGCCCGCCGCCCTCCGCGCCGCGTCGGCCCAGGCCTGGAAGTCGGTGCTCGTGCACGAGAGCGGCCGGGCGCGACACCGTGTAGGGCCGACCGCCCGGCCCGGAGAGGGTCCACAGCCCGTCCGAGAGGTCGGCGTAGTACGCCTTGACGCTCGTCGAGCCGCTGAACAGGCGCGCCGCCACGGTGCTCGGGGCGGCCGGCGCGTTGCCCGGTGCGTCGGTGAACCGCAGCGAGACGGCGAGGATGCTGGAAGGTCCGGGGGCCGGTGGTGGCGGCCGCGACCGGCGCCACCGAGGACTGCGGGGCGATCGCCTGCGGACCGGTCGGCGCGGCGGCGGTCACACCGGAGCGGCTCACCCGCAGGGTGCCGCCGCTGTCCCGGAGGCCGCGGGCGGTCACCCGGGCGCCGAGCAGGGCCGCGCTCGCGGCGTCGGACACCCCCTCGAGCGGGACGAACCCGGTGCCGTCGCCGTCCGGGACCACGCCCAGCCCGGGAGCTGCTGCGGCCCGGCGGCGAAGTCGTCGGCGACGGTGCTGGTGAGGGTGCCGGTGACGGCGGCGGGGTCCCGCGGACGGGCTCGCGGCCAGGACCGGGCCGGACCCGGCGCCGAGGAGCGCGCCGGCGGCGAGGCCGAGGACGAGCAGGCGGGGGCTCGCGCGCATGGCGGGGTTCCTGGTCGGACGGGGGCGAGAGACGGTCATCGGCAGCATACGGACGACGCGACGCGCGGCGGACCGCCTCGACGGAATCGTGGACGAAGGGCCGACCGCGGGGCGGGCGGCCCCCTCCGGTGCCGCCCGCCCGGGCGCGCTCAGGTCCGGCTCGGCACGGATTCCCGGCCGCCGGACGAGCACCTCGTCCTCGGTCGCGTCGTCCGCGGCCGAGCGGTCCTCGTCGACCATCCGGGCCTCGTCGAACGGGCGTTCCCCGGCGAGCACGGCGTCGAGCTGCTCGCGGTCCACCGCGCCGACCCAGGTGCCGATGATCACCGTGGCGATCGAGTTGCCGGCGAAGTTCGTCAGCGCCCGCGCCTCGCTCATCATCCGGTCGATGCCGACGATGAAGCCGACGCCGTCGACGAGGTCGGGGCGGTGCGACTGGAGGCCGCCCGCGAGGGTCGCCAGGCCGGCGCCGGTGACCCCGGCCGCGCCCTTGGAGGCGATGACCATGAAGACGAGCAGCCCGATCTGCTGGCCGATGCTGAACGGCTTGTCGAGGGCCTCGGCGATGAACAGCGAGGCCATCGTCAGGTAGATCGCGGTGCCGTCGAGGTTGAACGAGTAGCCGGTCGGCACGGTGATGCCGACGACCGGGCGCGAGACCCCGAGGTGCTCCATCTTCGCGATGAGCCGCGGCAGCGCCGACTCCGACGACGACGTCGAGAGGATGAGGAGGAACTCGCGGGCGAGGTACTTCAGCAGCAGCCAGACGCTGACGCCGGCGACGACGCGCAGGATCGTGCCGAGCACGACGAAGACGAAGATCAGGCAGGTGGCGTAGAAGGCGACCATGATGAGCCCGAGGCTCTTGAGCGCGTCGAGGCCGGTGGCGCCGACGACCGCCGCCATCGCCCCGAACGCGCCGACGGGCGCGACCCACATGATCATCGCCATGAGCCGGAACACGAGCCGCTCGAGGTGCTTGATGCCCCGCAGCACCGGCTCGCCGGCCGGACCCGAGCTTCTGCAGGGCGAAGCCGACGAGGAGGGCGACGAGGAGGGTCTGGAGCACCGACCCGGAGGTCAGCGACGACACGAGGGTGTCGGGGACGAGCCCGAGGAGGAAGTCGGTCGTCGACTCCGCCTCCGCCGCGACCTGGGCCTGGCCGGTCTTGGCGAGCTCGTCGGTGAGGTGCAGCCCGGCGCCCGGCTTGACGATGTTGCCGACGACGAGGCCGATGGCCAGGGCGACGGTCGACATCACGAGGAAGTAGCCGAGCGCGAGCCCGCCGACCTTGCCGACCTGGGCGGCCCGGCGCACCGACCCGATGCCGAGGACGATCGTCACGAAGATGATCGGGCTGATCATCATCTTGATGAGGTTGACGAAGAACGTGCCGAGCGGCTTGAGCTCCTTGCCGAACTCCGGGAAGAGGAACCCGACGGCGATGCCGAGCAGCATCGCCACGATGACGGCGATGTAGAGGATGTGCGTGCGGTCGCGGCGGGACCCGGCGGGGACACCGCCGTGGGCGGTGTCCGAGGACGCGTGTGCGGTCATGGCGTGAACTCCTTCGTCCGACGCAGGGCTGGCTGCGCTCCGTCGGTCAGCGTCGTCCCCCGCGCCGTTATCGTCACCGTTGTGTACGCAGTGTTCACGCGCGGCGACGGGGCCGCGGGGTGAGCGTCGCGGGTGCCGCGGCCCCGCCGGCGCCGGAGGACGACGCCCGGCGCGGGCTGAGCGTCGCCGCGCAGACGGCCGCGCTCGTCGTCGCCCTCGTCTTCGGCGTCATCGCGGGCGGGCTCGGGGCGGCCTTCCTCCAGGCCCGGGCCGCGGTCACCGAGCGAGTCGACGGTGCAGGTGCTCGCCGTGGCCCAGTCGGTGGCGGCCGAGCCGGACGTCGTCGCGGCGGTGCAGGACGGCGACGCCGCCGGGGTGCTCCAGCCCCTCGCCGAGCGCGTGCGGGCGAGCACCGGCACCGACTTCGTCGTCGTCATGAGCCCGGACGGCATCCGCTACAGCCACCCGAACCCGGCCCAGGTCGGCAAGCGCTTCGTGGGGCACATCGCCGCCGCGCGGGCCGGCGGCACGGTCGTCGAGGACTACACGGGCACCCTCGGCCCGAGCCGGCGGGCGGTCGTGCCCGTGCGGGCGGACGGGCGGGTCGTCGGCCTCGTCGCCGTCGGCATCGGCAAGGAGGCGGTCAACGCACGGCTGGCCGCCGACCTGCCCCCGCTGCTCGTCGCGGGGCTCGTGGCCGGGGCCCTCGCGGCGGTCGGCACGACGCTCATCGCGCGCCGGGTCCGCCGGCAGACCCGGGGCCTGCGGGCCGCCGAGCTCCAGGCGATGCACGACCACCACGACGCGGTGCTGCACTCGGTCACCGAGGGGCTCGTCCTCGTCGACCCCGAGGGCCGGGTGCGGCTCGCCAACGACGAGGCCCGCCGGCTGCTCGGGCTCGCCGACGACCCCGCCGGCCGCCCGGTCGACGACCTCGGGCTGGCGGCGCCGCTCGTCGCCGCGATGACCGACCCGGACGTGCGCGAGGACGACCTCCACGTGACGGCCGGGCGGGTGCTCGTGCTCAACAAGGCGCGCGCCCACCGCGGCGGCGACGACCTCGGGGCCGTCGTCACCATCCGCGACCGCACCGACCTCGAGGAGCTCACCGGCGAGCTCGGGGCCGCCCGCGGGCTGGCCGAGGCGCTGCGCTCGCAGGCCCACGAGCAGGGCAACCGGATGCACACGATGGTCTCGCTCATCGAGCTCGGCCACCCCGCGCGGGCCGTCGAGTTCGCCACCGGCGAGCTCGAGCGCGCCCAGCGCCTCACCGACGTCGTCGTCAGCGGGGTCGAGGACCCCACGCTGTCGGCCCTGCTGCTCGGCAAGGCGGCCGAGGCGCACGAGCGCGGCGTCGACCTCGTCGTCGACCCCGCGCTGCGCTGGCCGGCCGGGGTCGCGCTCGGCCCGCGACCTCGTCACCGTCGTCGGCAACCTCGTCGACAACGCGGTCGACGCCGTGACCGGGCACCGAGGGTGAGCGCCGGGTCGAGCTGACCGCGCGCGACCTCGGCGACCGCGTCGAGCTCGTCGTCTCCGACAGCGGACCGGGGATCCCGCCGGAGCTGCGCGACCGGGTCCTCGAGCGGGGCTTCTCGACCAAGTCCGGCGGCGGGCGGAGCGGCCGGGGCCTCGGCCTGGCCCTCGTGCACCACACCGTCGAGCGGCTCGGCGGCACCCTCGAGCTCGGCGGCCCGCCCGGGGCGACGGCCACCGTCACCCTGCCGCTGACCGGCGGGCCGCGGTGAGCCCGGCCGCGCGGGACATCCGCGTGCTCGTCGTCGAGGACGACCCGGTGGCCGCCGAGGCGCACGGCACGTACGTGGGCCGGGTCGACGGCTTCGTCGTCTCCGGGGTCGTGCACACCGCCCGCGAGGCGCTGCGCCACCTCGGCGCCGAGCCGGTCGACCTCGTCCTGCTCGACATGGGCCTGCCCGACCGGCCGGGCCTCGACGTCGTGCGGGCCATGCGGGCCGGCGGCCACCGCGCCGACGTCGTCGCCGTCACCTCGGCGCGCGACCTCGAGATGGTCCGCTCCGCCGTCTCGCTCGGGGTCGTGCAGTACGTCCTCAAGCCCTTCGTCTTCGGCACCCTGCGCGACCGGCTCGCCGCGTACCGCGAGTACCGCGCGCAGGTGGCCGACGGGGAGGCCGACACCCAGGCCCAGGTCGACACCGTCCTCGGCCGGCTGCGCCCGGTGGCGACCCCGACCGTGCCCAAGGGGATGACCGAGGAGCTGCTGGCCCGCGCCACCGCCGCCCTGCGCGACGCGGGGGCGGCGTGCTCGGCGGCGGAGCTCGGCGAGCAGCTGGGGGTCAGCCGGGTCACCGCGCGCCGGTACGTCGAGCACCTCGTCGAGGCGGGCCGGGCCCGGCGCGGCAACCGCTACGCCGGCACCGGCCGCCCCGAGGTGACCTACGCCTGGCTGGGCGACTGAGGTCAGTGGGCGAGCGCCGGGGCGGGCTCGCCCTCGGTGTTCTCCGCCACCCGGTTCGGCAGCAGGAGGGTGAGCCCGACGACGGCCACCGCGAGCACGGCGGAGACGCCGAAGGCGGCCCGCACGCCGCCGACGTAGGCCGCCGACTCGGAGGCCCCGCCGGCGGCGAGGGCGGCCGAGCGCCACGACAGCACGGTGACCGTCAGCGCCGTGCCGACCGCGGCGGAGACCTGCTGGCTCGTGCCGAGCAGCGAGCTGCCGTGCGAGTACAGGTGCGCCGGAAGGGCGCCCAGCCCGAGCGTGAACGCCGGCGTGAACATCGCCGCCAGACCCGCCATGAGCAGCACCTGGGTGCCGAGGATGAGCGCGTACGGCGTCGTCTCGCCGATGCGGCTGAGCGTCGCGAGGGCGGCGAGGACGGCGAGCGAGCCGGGGATCATCAGGGGCCGTGCGCCGACCCGGTCGAAGACCCGCCCGACGACCGGTCCCAGGCAGGCCCATGGCCAGGCCGCCGGGGGCGACGAGCAGCCCGGTCTGCAGCGGGGTGAGCCCGCGCAGGTCCTGGAGGTAGAGCGGCAGCAGGATCATCGCGCCGAGCATCGTCAGGAAGGCGACCGACTGCATCGTCAGCGACACCGCGAACACGCGGTGCGTGAGGGTGCGCAGGTCGAGCAGCGGCCGGCCGCGCCGGGCCAGCCGGACGCTGGCGCAGCACGAACCCGGCGACGACGGCGAGGCCGCCGAGCACCCACACCGGCGCGGGCACGACGCCCGGGTCGGGGGCGCCCACCCGGCTCAGGCCGTAGACGAGGCCGCCGAAGCCGAGGGCGGCGAGGGCGACGCTCGGCCAGTCGACCGCGGACACCCGCACCTCGCCGACGTTCTCCAGCTGGCGCAGGCCGAACACCGACGACGGTGGCCACGACGGGCAGCACGACGACGAAGAGCCAGCGCCAGCCGCCGAGGCCGAGGATGACGCCGGAGAGGGCCGGGCCGAGCGCCGGGGCGACGGAGATGGCCAGGGTGACGTTGCCCATGACCCGGCCGCGGTCCCGCTCGTCGACCACCGTCATGAGCGTCGTCATGAGCAGCGGCAGCATGACGGCCGTCCCGGCGGCCTGCACCACGCGCCCGCCGACGAGCACCGGGAAGGTCGGCGCCGCGGCGCAGACGACGGTGCCGGCGGCGAACACCGACATCGCGACCGCGAAGGCCTGCCGGGTGGTCACCCGCTGGAGGAACCAGCCGGTGACCGGGATGACGACGGCCATCGTCAGCATGAAGGCGGTCGAGAGCCACTGCGCGGCGCGGGCGCTGACCTCGAACTGGGCCATGAGCCGCGGGATGGCGTTGACCATCACCGTCTCGTTGAGGACGACCGTGAAGGTGGCGGCGACGAGCCAGCGCAGCACGGGGTAGGACGCCCGAGGCGGGTCGGGGTCCAGGGGGGCGGGGCGGGCGTCCGGGGTGGCGGGCACGGGGACGCTGGCGGTGTCGGTGGTCGTCATGGTGAGATCGACCCGACGGTACGCGGGAAGTCATCGCCGGCGCGCGATGATTTTCGGCCCCGCGACCGGTCGGTACGCAGTGAGGCACCACCGCGGTGCCGGGAAGGGGACGTGATGACGACCACCCCCGAGCGCACGCAGGCGGCGCCCGACGCCGAGTTCGACGACGCCGTCGCGCGCTACCGCCGCGAGCTGCTGGCGCACTGCTACCGGATGACCGGCTCGCCGAGCGAGGCCGAGGACCTCGTCCAGGAGGTCTACCTGCGCGCCTGGCGCGCCTACGGCTCCTTCGAGGGACGCTCGTCGCTGCGCACCTGGCTGCACCGCATCGCCACCAACGTCTGCCTCACCGCCCTCGAGGGCCAGCACCGACGGCCGCTCCCGAGCGGGCTCGGTGCCCCCTCGTCCGAGGGCGCCGACCCCCTCGACGAGCGCACCGAGGTGCCGTGGCTCGGCCCGATGCCGGACGCCGCGCTGCTCGGCACGGCCGACCCGGCCGACGTCGTCGCCGAGCGCGACACGATGCGCCTGGCCTTCGTCGCCGCCCTCCAGCACCTGCCCCCGCGCCAGCGGGCCGTCCTCGTCCTGCGCGACGTCCTCCGCTGGAGCGCGGCCGAGGTCGCCGAGGCCACGGGGGCGTCGGTCGCCGCGGTGAACAGCGCGCTCCAGCGGGCCCGGGCCACGATCGCCGAGGCCGCGCCGTCGCCGGACTCCCCGGCCGCCGACCTCACCGACGACCAGCGCGCCCTCCTCGACCGCTACGTCGACGCGTTCTGGCGCAAGGACGTCGACGCCATCGCGTCGCTGTTCACCGAGGACGCCGTCTGGGAGATGCCGCCGTTCGCCGGGTGGTACCAGGGGCCGCGCACCATCTCCGAGCTCGTCGACACCCAGTGCCCCGGCGGGACGCTACGACATGCCACTCGTCGCGACCCGGTGCAACGGGCAGCCCGCGTTCGGGCTCTACATGCGCGAGGAGGGCGAGGCCGGCGAGGTCTACCGCCCCTTCCAGCTGCACGTCCTCGAGCTCGACGGGTCCCTCGTCGGGCACGTCGTGGTCTTCTTCGACGCCGAGTACTTCGCGCTGGCGGGCCTGCCCGCCGAGCTCGGTCCCGGCGACGTTCCGGCCCGGCCGGTTCGGTGAGCCCCGGGCCTGCGGACCTCCGTCCACGGGTCGACGTCGCACTGCTCGAGCGGGCCCTCGCGCACGCCCTCGGCGCGCTCGGTGGCCTCGACGACGCCGAGTCCGGTCGCGCGACGCCCTGCGCCGGCTGGGACCTCGCCGACCTGCTCGTCCACCTGGTCGACTCCCTCGAGGTCGTCGGCGAGCTGGCGCTCGGTCGGGTCGCGTCCGTGGGTCCGCCCCCGGCATCGCGCCGCCCGACGGTGCTCGCCGACCACCTCCGGGTCCTCGGCTGCACGCTGCTCGACGGACTGGCTGCGCGACGGCGGCCCGGCCGCGGCGCAGGTCGGCGGCCGGCCGCTCGACCCGGAGGTCGCCGTCGAGGTCTCGGCCCTCGAGGTGGGCGTGCACGGGTGGGACGTCGCGGTCGCCCGCGGCCTCGACGTGCCGTTCCCGCCGCTGCTCGCGGCCGCGCTCCTCCCGGTGGCCGTCGCGGCGGGTGCCGACCGTGGGCCGGGGCCCGGCCTTCGGTCCGGCCGTGCCGCCGGTCGGGGACGACCCCGCGTCCCTCCTCCTCGCCCACCTCGGCCGCACTCACCCCGTCGAGTGAACAGAACACGCCGTGTGCGCGACAGCGCGCACGGCGTGTTCTGTTCACTCGACGGGTGGGAGGAAGGGGAGGGGTCAGGGGCTGCGGGCGGGGGCCGCGCGGAGCCGGACGGGCTGGCCCGGTCGCAGCTGGGCGGCGCGGTCGGCCGAGCCCTCGGTGAGCACGGCGACCACGGGGTAGCCACCGGTCACCGGGTGGTCGGCGAGGAAGAGGACGGGCTCGCCGCCCGGGGGCAGCTGGACGGCGCCGCGGACCATGCCCTCGCTCGGCAGCTCGACGTCGCGCCGGGCGGAGGCCCGGGGGACGACGGCGCCGGTGAGCCGGACACCGACCCGGTCGCTGTCCGGCCCGACGGTCCACGCCGGCCCGGCGAGGGCGTCGAGCCCACCGACCCAGCCGGGTGCGCGGCCCGGGCAGGAGGTCGAGGGTCGCCGGCCCGACCGGGACGGGCGGGAGCGGGACCGCGTCGACGGTGGGGAAGCCACGCGGCGCCGGCCCGACGGGGAGCACGTCCCCCGGCGCCAGGGGGGCCGGCCCGACCCCGGAGAGGGTGTCGCGCGACCGGGAGCCGAGCACCGGCGGGACGGCCAGCCCGCCGCGCACCCCGAGGTAGGTGCGCAGCCCGGACGCCGGCGGGCCGAGCACGAGCTCGCCCCCGTCGGGCACCTCGACCAGGGCGGCGTGGGGCACCGGCCGACCGTCGACGGTGGCCGGGGCGGGGGCGCCGGTGAGGGCCACGGTCACCCGGCCCCGCGCCCGGACGACGAGTCCGCCGAGCAGCACCTCGACGACGGCCGGACCGGCGGGCCCGGGCCCCCGGCCGTCGCCGGCCGGTCCCCCCGGCCCGTCGTGGTGCCCGAGCAGGCGGCACACGAGCCGGTAGGCGCCCCGGTCGGCCGCCCCCGAGCGCCCGACGCCGACGGCGGCCAGCCCCGGTCGCCCCGAGTCCTCGAGGAGGGCCAGCGGACCGGTGCGGAGCACCTCGAGCGCCGGGCTCATCCCGGTGCCCGGGTCACGGGCCGGCCTCGTCGACGAAGCGGACGAGCGCCCCGGGGCCGAGGAGGGCCGGCGGGTCGCGGCGCTCGTCCCAGAGCGGGGCCTCGCTCGTCCCGAGGAGCTGCCAGCCGCCGGGGGAGGACCTCGGGTAGACCCCCGAGAACTCTCCGGCGAGCCCGACCGACCCGGCGGGCACGGAGGGGCGCGGCGTCGCGCGGCGGGGCACCCGCAGGCGGGGGTCGCCGCCGACGAGGTAGGCGAAGCCGGGGGCGAACCCGCCGAAGGCGACGCGCCACGGCGTGCCCGTGTGGGCGGCGACGACCTCGGCGACGGTGAGGCCGGTCAGCCGGGCGACCTCGTCGAGGTCGGGCCCGTCGTAGCGGACCCGGACCTCCACCGGCGCCCCCACGGGCGACGGCGCCGCCCCCGGCCGCGGTGGCCGCCGCGAGCGCGCGGACGGCGGGGACGAGGGCGCCGAGGTCGCCCCCCTCACCCACGGTGAGGAGCACCGTGCGGGCGGCCGGGACGACGTCGACCACCGCGCGCCACGGGCCGTCGGCCGCCGCCACGCGGGCCCGCACGGTGGCGGCCAGCGCCAGCACCGCGTCGAGGTCGGCGACCTCGGCGAGGACGGCGTGCTCACCCATCGGCAGCACCTCGACCGGCAGGCCGTCACCGCTCACGGCGCGGCGAAGGGCCGCAGGGCGACACCCGCCCCGCCGAGCAGGCCGCGGACCGCCGTGGCGATGGCGACCGCCCCCGGGGTGTCGCCGTGCACGCACACCGACTGCGCGGAGAGCCCCGACCTCGGTGCCGTCGACGGCCGTGACGACCCCCTCCCGGACCATCCGGAGCACCCGCTCCGCGACCTCGCGGGGGTCGTGGAGGAGGGCCCCCGGCTCGGTGCGCGGCACGAGCCGCCCGTCCCGGTCGTAGCCCCGGTCGGCGAACGCCTCGGCGACCACCGGCAGCCCCTCGGCCGCCGCCACCCGCAGGAGCACCGACCCGGGCAGCCCGAGCACGGGCAGGGTCCGGTCGTACGCCGCGACGGCGTCGACGACCGCCCGGGCCTGGCCCTCGTCGACGGCGGCCGTGGTGTAGAGCGCCCCGTGCGGCTTGACGTAGCGCACGCGGGTGCCCGCCACCCGGCACATCGCCTCGAGCGCGCCGAGCTGGTAGAGGACGTCGGCGGTGAGGTCGGCGGGGGCGACGTCGATGCGCCGGCGGCCGAAGCCGGCGAGGTCGCGGTAGCCCACCTGCGCGCCGACGACGACGCCCGCACGGGCCGCGGTGCCCACCGTGCGCCGCAGCGTCGTCGGGTCGCCCGCGTGGAAGCCGCAGGCCACGTTGGCGCTCGTCACGACGTCGAGCATGGCGTCGTCGTCGCCGAGGACCCAGGCCCCGAAGGACTCGCCGAGGTCGGCGTTGAGGTCGATGACGGACGTCACGCCGCGACGCTACCGCGACCGGTCGCCGCACCGCCGTGCCTACGCTGGGGCCATGGACGCACCGGACCACCCGCTGGCCACCGCGAAGTACGCCTCGCTGACGACGTTCCGCCGGACCGGCGCCCCGGTCGCGACCGCCGTCTGGGTGGCGCCCTCGGTGGAGGGCGACGGCCGGCTCGTCGTCATCACCGTCGACGGGACCGGCAAGACCAAGCGGCTTTCCCACACCCCGCGGGTCGAGCTGCGGGCGTGCGACGTGCGGGGTCGGGTGGCCGACGGCGCGCCGACCTACCGCGGCACGGCGGCCGTCGTCCGCTCCCCCGAGGAGGTCGCGCGGGTGCGTGCCGCCGTGGTCGCGAAGTACGGTCTGCCGGCGCGGTTCTCGGACCTCGTGGAGAAGGTCACCGGCGTCGTGGGCATCCGGCGCAGCCCGCGCGCGGGCATCGTCATCGACGTGGAGGCCGAACCGGCCGCGTGACCCGGACGCACGACCGCCGCCCGGCAGGAGCCGGACGGCGGTCGTGGTGCGCCTCGCGGCGCGGGGTTCAGCTGGTTCAGCCGAGGACGGTGATGTTCGCCGCCTGCGGGCCCTTCTGACCCTGCGTGGTCTCGTACTCGACCTTGGCGTTCTCGTCGAGCGAGCGGTAGCCGCTCGAGTTGATCGCCGAGTAGTGGGCGAAGACGTCGGCGGAGCCGTCGTCGGGGGCGATGAAGCCGAAGCCCTTCTCGGCGTTGAACCACTTCACGGTGCCAGTAGCCATGGAGATCATTTCTTTCTGGGAGGGTGTGCCGCTTGTCGGTACGCCCGGTGTTGGTGATGCCTGGTACGTACCTCTGCTCAGAAAGTGCCTCCGACCCCGACGGGGCCGTGCTGCTACTACGTCACAACGGAAAGCTCAACAACTGGGGCAAGCGTAGCGCGTTCCGGCGCTCGCGCGCGCCGCACGGTCCGGAGATCGGGGTCAGGGTGTGACGAGGCGCCCGAGGGCCCAGCGGGCGACGGGCGCGTAGGCCACGACGACCGGCCACAGGGCGTGCACCTCGGCCCACGCCGTGCTGCCCCCGGCCGCCTCCTCGACCCCGTGCTCGAAGCGCAGCCGCAGCGGTCCGGAGCGCACCGACCACGCCCACGTGCGCGCGTCGTGGTCGACGGCGTCGACGCGGAAGAGGGCCACCGCCCCGACCGGGCCGGTGACCCGGCCGCTCGTGCCGGGCCGGACGACCTCGTGCGGGTAGTCGACCTCGTGGATCTGCGGGGCCCACACCGACCACCGGCGCGGCTCCGTGTAGCGGGCCCATGCGTGCTCCGGCGCGAGCGGGCCGGTGGCCTGGACGCGCAGTGCGCCGTGGAGGGGGTTCACCGGGCCATCGTCCCGCACGGTCGAACCTCGCGGCGACGGTGTGGCCGCCCGGGTCCACCCGGGGATAGCGTGGGGCGGTGAGCCTGCTGCGTGTGGACCGGTCCTGGCGTGCGGAGGTGCGCAGCCGGGTGCCGGTGCGCTACCTCCCGCAGACCGATCCCGCCCACCTGCGGGGGACGTGGCGCGAGGCCCGTCCGGCCCGCATCGACCGGGCCCTGGCCGCGGCGCAGCGTCGCCCGACCCACGGGTGGCTCGTCGCCGGCGCGTCGGCGGAGGTGCGGCCCGGGCGGTCCCTCGTGCGCACCGTCGCCGGCCGCGAGGTCGTGCTGTGGCGCGACACCGACGGCGCCCTGCTCGCCGGTCCCGGCGCCTGCCCCCACCTCGGGGCGCGGCTCGACGGCTGCGACGTCGTCGACGGCACGGTGCTCTGCACCTGGCACGGCATGCCGCTCGGCCGCGCCACCGACCCGCCGTGGAACACCTACGCGGCCCACGACGACGGCGTCCTCGCGTGGGTGCGCGTCGGCCCCGTCGAGGACGGGGTCGAGCCCACCGACCGCCCGGTGCCCGCCACCCGCCCGGGCGCCGAGGGGTCGATCGCCTCGGTGATCTCGCTCGCGGCGGCGTGCGAGCCGCGCGACATCGTCGCCAACCGGCTCGACCCGTGGCACGGCGCGTGGCTGCACCCGTACGCCTTCAGCGACCTGCGGGTCGACGACGTGGCGTCCTCCGACGACCGGCTGGTCCTCGACGTCGCCTACCGGCTCGGGCGCACGTTCGCCGTGCCGGTGCGGGCGGAGTTCACCTGCCCCGACTCGCACACCATCGTCATGACGATCACCGGCGGCGAGGGGGTCGGCAGCGTCGTCGAGACCCATGCGACGCCGCTGACGGCGCCGGGGGTCCACCCCGCCCGCACGGTGATGACCGAGGCCGTCGTCGCCACCTCGGAGCGGGCGGGCTTCGCCCTCGCGCGCCGCGCGGCCCGACTCGTCCGGGTCGGGATGCGGGCCTCGGCGACGCAGCTGTGGGCCGACGACCTCGAGTACGCGGCCCGCCGCTACGAGCTGCGCCGACGCGCGGCCACCACCTGACCGACTCCCTCGGCGCGCAGTCGTCGAGGGTTGACCCCGGCGCCCGTCTCCGACAGGGTGCTGGGCAGTGCTCGGAGGGTCGCGCGCCGAACGGCTGTGGGCCCACCGGGTGGATCGCCCGCGTGAACGGTTCGCGCGCACGGTGACTCGGAAGAAGTTGGTTTCGGTGCGGCACCTTCTCGCCGTCCTGGCGCTCGGCGTCGGCTCCGTCCTCCCCACCGGCCCGGCCGCGGGACCGGTCGACGGCGCCATCGACCGCGAGCTGGCCGCCTCGGGCGTCCCCGGGCTGGCCTGGGCCGTCGTGGCCGACGGTGGCGTCGGCGACGCCGGCGCGCGCGGCGTGGTCGACGTGCGCGGGTCGACGCCGGTGACCGCCGACACGCCGTTCCTCACCGGCTCGGTCTCCAAGAGCGTCACCGCGCTGTCGGTGATGCAGCTGGTCGAGGCGGGCCGGCTCGACCTCGACGCCGCGGTCTCCCGGTACCTGCCCGCCTTCTCGGACGGGCCGGCGGGCACCGTCACCCTCCGCCAGCTGCTCAGCCACACGAGCGGCTGGTCGACGCTCCAGGGCAACTCCTCGCACACGGACGGGCCGGGGGGTGCCGACGAGCTGGCCCGCCGCGTCGACGCGCTCGCCGGCACCGAACCCGCCCACGCACCCGGGCAGGTCTGGGAGTACTCCAACGCGAACTACCTCGTGCTCGGCCGGGTGGTGGAGGTGGTCAGCGGGTCGGACTACCAGGGCTACGTCGCCGAGCACGTCCTCGCGCCCGTCGGCATGGGGGACAGCTTCGTCTCCGACGGCGCGGTGCACCCGGACATGGCCACCGGGCACCGGCCGTGGTTCGGCACGAAGCGGGCGATGCCCGAGACCGCCACCTCGCGGGCGATGGCCCCGGCCGGCGGTGTCGTCGCCAGCGCCCGTGACCTGGCCCGGTACCTCCAGGTCATGATGAACGGCGAGGACGACGTGCTGAGTGCCGCCGGCAAGGAGCTGATGATGCAGCCGGCCGGACCGGCGTCGCCGTACTACGGCCTCGGCTGGTTCGTCGACCCGGGCGCGGGGACGGTGTGGCACACCGGCACGAGCCCCGGGTACGAGGCGACCGTCACCATGCTCCCCGCGCAGCGCAGGGGGGTCGTCGTGCTCGTCAACGCGGGGAGCGGCGTCGGGTTCGGGGAGACCACCGCCCTGCGCGACGCGGTGACCGCGGCCGCGCTCGGCCGCCCCGCCCCCGTCCCGGGCTCGCGGCTGGCCCAGAAGGCCCTGTTCGTCGGGCTGGTGCTGCTCCCCGTCGTCTACCTGGTGAGCATGGTCTGGGCGTGGCGGCGGCGGGCGGCGATCCGGGCCAAGTCGGGTGTGGCCGGGCTGTTCAGCCTCTGGTTCCCCCTGCTGACGACGGTCGTCGCCGCGTGGGTCGTCCTCGTCCTGGTCCCCACCCTCTTCGGCACCCCCCCGACCACCCTCGTCCTGTTCCAGCCCGACCTCGGCCTCGCCCTGCTCGCGGGTGGGCTGCTGGGCCCGGTGTGGGCGGTCTTCCGGCTGGCCGTGGCCTACACGCGGCGACGCCCGGCGAGGCGTGCGCCGGCCGCCCCGGGGGTGCCGCAGGGCGCCTGACGGCGGGGACGCTCAGCGGGCGCGGGCGGAGCGCAGGGCGCGCAGCCCCCGGCGGGCCAGGGCGGGAGCCCGGCCCAGCCGCGGGCCGAGGGGCACCGACCACACGCCGTGGCCGGGCCGCCCCCAGCCGGTGAGGAGCCGGTCGGCCGCGAGCCAGCCGGTGGTCGCCGCCCGCTCCATGAGGGCCACGGGCAGGTCGCAGCGCACGGCGTCGCCGGCGAGGACGAGGCGGGGGTCGGGCGTGTCGACCCCCGGCCGGGACGCCCACGGCTCGAGCCCGACGAGGACGCAGTCGCCCTCGAGCAGCCACTCCTCGTGGACGACCCCGAGGGCCGCGGTCTCCGGGTAGACGTCGTGGAGCGCGCAGCGCATCCGCTCCCGGAGGTCGGCCTCGTCGGCGTCCGCGGGCAGCGCGTACGCGTGCAGCTCGACGACCGAACCGCCGTGGGTCTGCGCCCAGTCGGTGGCGTGCTCCTCGAAGCGCTCGAGCACCGAGACGTTGTCGAGCGGGCCGAAGCCGCTCGTGCCGAGGAAGGGCGGTCGGTCGGGCCGGACCGGACCGTCGAGCCAGAGCCGCCAGACGGCGAAGGCCGGCGCCGAGCGCACCCGGGCGACCGTCTCGCGCCAGGCCCGTGCGGCGTCCCCGACACCGCCGAGCCGGGGGGAGGAGGCGACGACCTCGCGCAGGCCCCCCGGGTCGAGGGCGAGGACGACGCCGTCGACGTCGACGACCCGCCCGGGGTCGTCGGCGCCGACCGCCCGGTGGTGCACGGCGAGGCGTCCGGACGCGCCCTCGAGCACCGTCGTCACCTCCCGGCCGACGACGACGTCGACGCCGAGCCCGTGCAGGTGCCGGCCGAGCGGCGCCCAGAGGGTCGTGTCGTAGTCGTCGTCCGGGACGTCGAAGAGCAGCCCCTCGGCCGAGCCGACGAAGTACAGGTGGAACATCGCGAGCAGCTCGGCGCCGGAGAACTCGTGGGGGTCGGCGAAGAAGCTGCGGGCGAAGACCTCGAGGGCGAGGTGGCGCGCCTCCTCGGGGAAGCTGGAGCCGGTCGAGCACCTCGGCCGCGCTCACGCCGTCGAGGGCGGAGAAGGTGGCGGGGAAGTCGACGTCGAGGAGGCCGAGCGCCTGCTCCACGTCGACGCCGCGCAGGCCGGCGAGGTCGAAGCTCGGGCTCCGGGCGACGAAGGCGGCGAGGTTCCACGGGGGCGTGCGGGGGATGCCGGCGAACGAGTCGGAGGCCCCGCCGGCGCGCACGAGCGGGTAGTCGGCCAGCGGCCGCAGCCGGGCCAGCGTCGGGTCGGTGCGCCGCAGCACCGACCGCAGGTTGTAGTACTGCCGGAAGAAGGCGTGGAAACCCCGGCTCATGTGGCCCGGCGTGCCGTCGGGCAGGGTCACCGGCCAGGCGGCGACCCGCCCGCCGAGCCGCCCCGACCGCTCGAGCAGGGTGACGCGCACTCCCCGCTCGGCGAGGGCGAGGGCCGCGGTCAGCCCCGCGATGCCGCCCCCCACGACGACGACGTGGCGCTCGTCGTCCGCCCTGGCACCGGGCGTCGGAGCCGGTGGTGGGTGGAACACGGCCCGGGGGTCGCGCCCCGGCCGGAAGCGCGGAGGTCGCCGCCACGACGTCACGACGGGGCGCTCCCGACGACCGTGTGGACGACGCCGTCCTGCCACCCCGGGTAGGAGCGGTGCCGCACGTCGACGAGCCCGGCGGACTGCAGCCGCCCGCAGATGCGCCCGACCGAGTCGAAGTCGCGCACGCTCTCGTAGAGGTACCGGTGCAGCGGGACGTCCGAGCGCTTGAGGACCGCGAGCGGGATGATGATGCCGTGGCACACCGCCGCCCAGACCGCCTGCGCCCGAACGCTTCCCGCCACCGAGTAGTCGTGGACCACGAAGGGTCCGCCCGGGCGCAGCACGCGGGCGACCTCGCCGACGAGGGCGTCCCGGTCGGGGACGTTGCGCAGCAGGTAGGCCCCGAGCACCCCGTCGACCGACGTCGCGGGTCGGGCGTGCAGGTGGGCCACCGCGTCGGCGACGACGAGCTCGACGCCCGGCGGCCACGGCTTGGCCCGGGCCTGCTCGACCATCCCCTCGGACGCGTCGACCCCCGTCACCTCGAGGACCTCGGGGTCACGGCCCGCCCGTCGCCACGCGTCGAGCACCGCCCGGGTCGAGGCCCCGGACCCGCAGCCGAGGTCGAGCACCCGCACCGGGCGGTCGCCGGTGCCGACGGGCAGCCGGTCGACGAGCGCTTCCGCCGCCGTCCGGAGCTGGTCGTGGTAGCCCGGTGACAGGGCGACCATCGCGTCGTACGTCGGGGCCGCCCGGTCGAAGGCGTCGGCCAGCACCCACTCGCGGCCGCTCATCGCGCCACCTCCTCGTGTGTTCGACCCCAGCGGACCCAGAGCAGGACCGTCAGGGTGACCATGCTGAACCCGAAGAGGAAGTCCTCGACGGGGATGTCCCACGGCACCCGGACCCCGAGGGTCTGGGTGTCGTCGTAGACGACGACCGGCGCGGAGAGCTTGGTCAGCCAGCCGTCGACGGGGACCTGGAAGGCGACGACGATGGCCATCGCCAGCCAGTACTGCGCGGTGCGGAAGACGCCGGTCCGGAGCCAGAGCAGCTCGACGGCCACGGTGAGCGCCACCGAGGCCACCGCGAGGACGGTGTACTCAGGCATCGGGCCCCCGCCGCCGGCGGGCCCGCTCGAGCACCGTGCCCACGGCCTCGAAGGTGAGCAGCCCGCACACCGGGACGACGACGAAGAAGACGAGCTCCTCGAGGGGGACCCGGAACGGCAGGAGCACCCCGGTCGTGTACTGCGCCGAGTAGGTCCAGTGGCCGCGCACGATGCCGAGGACGTCCCACGCGACGAACAGCGCGACGACGGGCACGAGCGCGGCGAGCAGCCGGACCGGGCGGCGGTAGACCCGCGCCCGCAGGGCGAACTCCAGCGGCAGCGTCACCGCCACGCAGCCGGCCATGAGCAGGAGGTACTGGTACCGGTCGTCCACGGGTGGTCTCAGCCCGCCTCGACGGGGTCGGTGGAGCCCGCGGCCGACGCCGTGCCGAGCACCGCGGCCGCGGGGAGGTCGGCGGGGTCGGCCGCGGGCCAGGCCAGGGGGTCGGGCCCGAGGCCGACGAGCTGCGGCACCTGGTCGACGCACCACGGCGACACCGGCCGTCGGCCGGCGAGGACGTCGGCGGAGAACTCGTGCCAGGGCACCCAGGCGAGGTCGTCGACCTCCTCCGGGTCGGCCGACGTCTCGGGGCCGGCCGCCCGGGCGACGAAGACCGGGCAGAGCTCGTTCTCGACGACGTGCCCACCCTGGGCCCGGTACCGGAAGCGGGGGAGCACGAGGCGCAGGTCGGTGACCTCGACCCCGAGCTCGGAGCGGGCGCGGCGGCGCACGGCGTCGTCGAGCGGCTCGCCCGGCCGGGGGTGTCCGCAGACGGTGTTCGTCACGACGCCCGGGAAGCTCGGCTTGCTCGCGGCGCGGGTCGTCACGAGGAGCCGGCCGGCGTCGTCGACCACGTAGCACGAGAAGGCCAGGTGCAAGGGCGTCGCGTCGTGGTGCACGGACGACTTGGGTGCGGTGCCCGTCGGTGCCCCGGTGGCGTCGACGAGGACGACGTGGTCGTCCGACACCCAGCCCCGGTCCGGCTGCTGGGCCGCAGGGTCACGGCCGACGATGCCGAGGGGGTTCCTCGAGAGCACCATCCGCGCGGCGAGGCGGGCCTTCGCCGGCGTCGGCACGCGGGCCCGCGACGAGAAGACGTCGTACCCCGCGGCCTCGATGCGCTCGAGGATGCGGGCGTAGAGGACCCGGGCCGTCGCGACGCAGCGCTGCGAGGCGCCGGGGAGCGCGGCGAGCCCGGCGTCGGCCTCGCGGTACAGCCGCCGGTTGCGGTCGACCTCGAAGGCCATGAGGGCCCGCCACTCGGGGGTGGCGACCCGGGCGTGGGGGTCGGCGCCGAAGTGGCGCAGGTCCTCCTGCGGGACGTAGACCCGCCCGCGGTCGAGGTCCTCGCCGACGTCGCGCAGGAAGTTGGTGAGCTGGAAGGCCAGGCCGAGGGCCCGGGCCGGGGCGACGACGTCGCGCCGTGGGGTGGAGCACGGGCAGCATCATCTCGCCGATCACGGCGGCGCTGCCGTCCATGTACCCGAGCAGGTCGTCCCACGTGTCGTAGGTGCGCCGGGAGAGGTCGGTGCGCATCGCCCCGAAGAAGCGGGTGAAGCACTCGTCCGGGATCCGCCGCTCGCGCACCGTGGCCGCGACCGCGGCGAGCACCGGGTCGGGGGAGTCGCCGAGCTCGACGGCCTCGTGGAAGCGGGCCTCGAACGCGTGGAGGGCCTCGGCCGTCTCCCGTCCCGGCTCGGGCCCGGCGAGGTCGACGATGTCGTCGGCCAGGCGGGCGAGGGTGTAGACGGCGAAGACGTGGCGGCGGTCGTCACGGGGCAGCAGCCGGGCGCCCCAGTAGTACGTGGTGCCGTGCTCGCGCGTCACCTCCGCGCAGCGGGCGTACCCCGCGGCGAGGTGGGCGGCCGCCCCCGCGCCGGCGCTCACCGGGCCACCCGGGCCGGGGTCCGCGGGGTCGGTCGGGCGTCCCCCGCGTACTGCTGGACGCGCTCGGCGGCCAGCTTCCCGCTGACGAGCACCATGGGGATGCCGACGCCGGGCGTCGTTCCCGAGCCGGCGAACACGAGACCCGGCACCCGTCGGTCGACGTTCGACGGCCGGAACGGTCCCGACTGCCCGAACGTGTGCGCGAGGGCGAAGGGCGTGCCGAGGTGCATCCCCCGGGCCGCCCAGTCGACGGGGGTCACGAGACGCTCCTCGACGACGTCGGTGGGGTAGCCGTTCGCGGCGAGGAAGCCCTGGAGGCGCTCGCGCATCGGCCCGGCCTCCCGCGCCCAGTCGAGCCCGGACCCGGTGTGGGGCACCGGCTCCAGCACGTAGAGGGTCGAGCAGCCCTCCGGGGCGGCGGACGGGTCGGAGACGGTCGGCACGGTGACGAGGCGCGACGGGTCGGGCATGAGCTCCCGGCGGTCGATGAGGGCCTCGAAGGCGGTGTCCCACTCCCGGCCGAAGTGGATGTTGTGGTGGCGCACCTCGGGTCCGGGGGTGCCCCGCACCCCGACGTGCCAGACGACGGCCGACGGCGAGAACTCCCCGCGGCGGGCCGTCCGCGGGACCGCTCACCCCCGGCAGCAGCCGGTCGTAGGCCACCGGGAGGTCGAGCGTGCAGACCACCGCGTCGGCGGCGAGGCGGGTGCCGTCGGCCGTCGCCACCCCCGCCACCGCACCGTCGCCGCGGCGCAGCACCTCCGTGACCTCCACCCCGAGGTGCACCGGCACCCCGGCGTCGGTGAGCGCGGTGGCCATCGCGCGGGGCACGGCGTGCATCCCGCCCTCGGGGTGGAAGACGCCGCGCACGGTGTCCATGTACGTGATGACGGCGAAGACCGCACGCGCGGCGGCCGGGGCCACCCCGGCGTAGAGGGCCTGGAAGCCGAAGATGCGGTGCAGCCGCTCGTCGTCGAAGAACGAGGCCACCTTGGGGCCGAGCGCCCCGAGGCCGCCGAGCCGCAGCAGGCGGGCCGCGGCCACCGGGGAGCGCAGCAGGTCGAGCGGGGAGTCGAAGTTGTGGTCGACGAAGGTGTCGAACTCGACCTCGTACAGCTCCTCGAGCCAGCCGAGGAAGCGGTCGAACCCGGCGGCGTCACGGTCCCCGCTCAGCCGCCGCACCTCCTCGCGCAGGTCGGCCATGTCGGCGCGCACGAGCAGCTCGGAGCCGTCGGCGTACCGGGCCCGGTAGGCCGGGTCGAGGCGGCGCATCGGCACCAGCGCCTCGGGGTCGCCGCCGACGGCCCGGACCGGGGCGTGGAGCAGCTCGGGCATCGTCATGACGACCGGCCCGGTGTCGAACCGGAACCCGCCGAGGCGCAGCTCGCCGGCGCGCCCGCCCACCTGGTCCTCGCGCTCGAGGACGGTGACGTCGTGCCCCGCCGCGGTGAGGTGGCAGGCGGCGGCCAGCCCGGAGAGGCCGGCCCCGACGACGACGACCCTCACCGCGACCGCCAGGCCACGGTGTGGGCCACGCCGCGCAGGGCCTCGACGGTCGCGGGGTCGATGTCGAGGGTCTCGAGGGCGTCGTGCGAGCGGCGCACGAGGTCGGCGACCTCCTCGTCGGCGCGCTCGCGGATGCCGGCGCGGCGCATCGCCCGCTGGAGGTCGTGGACCCCGGTGTCGTCGAGGGTGCCGGCGTCGCAGGCCGCGAGCAGCGGCCGGTGGCGGTCCTCGAGCAGCTCGTCGGCCCAGACGAGCAGGACGGTGGGCTTGCCGGAGCGCAGGTCGTCACCGGCGGGCTTGCCGGTGAGCGACGGGTCGCCCCAGACCCCGAGGACGTCGTCGCGCAGGGCGAACGCGTCGCCGACGAGGTCGCCCCACGCCGTGAGCCGGGTGACGAGGTCGGGCGACCCGCCGCCGACGAGCGCCCCGAGCTCGAGCGGCCGGGTGATGGTGTACCGGCCGCTCTTGAGCCGGGCGATGCGGCGGGCGGCGGCGAGGTCGCGGTCGCGGCCGGCGGTGTGCGTGACGTCGAGCAGCTGGCCCTCGACGAGCTCGGTGGCCATCCGCCGCCAGGCCCGGGCGACCGCCGGGCCCCCCTGCGCGGCGAGCAGGGTGGCCTCGCTCAGCGCGAGGTCGGCGACGAGGACGGCCACGCTGTCGCCGAACAGGGCGGGGTCGCCGAGCCCGGTGGCGCCGCGGTGCCGCTCGGCGGCCGCGACGTGCAGGGCGGGCCGGCCGCGCCGCTCGTCCGAGCGGTCCATGACGTCGTCCTGGACGAGGGCGAAGAGCTGGAGCAGCTCGAGGGCGGCGGCGAGCCGGACGAGGTCGGGCCGGGTGGCGGGGGGCGCACCGGCGACCTCCCAGCCCCAGCGCGCGAGGAGGGGGCGCAGGCGCTTGCCGTGGTGGCGCACCCGCTCGGCGAGCTCACCGACGAGGTCGACCCCGAGGGGTCCGGGGCGGTGGCCGGGGATCGGGCCGTCGACCTCGGCGAGGATGGCCCGCAGCTGGAGCAGGACGTCCTCGAGGAGGGCGTCGACCTCGTCGAGGAGCACGTCGGAGCCCGCCACCCGACGCAGGACGTCGAGGGTCACGGTGGTGGGCTCGGTCGTCATGCAGTGTCCGTCTCGTCGCCTCGTCCGCTGTGGTTCCGCGCCCGGTGCGGCTGGTCGTGCGATTCAACCACCGGCGCGCGCGGGGACCGAACCGGGAGCCCCAACCCTAGACGGCCCTCTCGGGGGCCCGGTCGGCCCGGGTCGTGGGTACTACGGTGCGGGCGTGGATGCGGACGTCGTCGTCGTCGGGGCCGGGCTCGCGGGGCTGCGCTGCGCCGACCGGCTCGTGGAGGCGGGCCGCACCGTGGTCGTCCTCGAGCGCGAGGCCGTCGTCGGCGGTCGGCAGCGCACCGACGAGGTCGACGGCTTCCTCCTCGACCGCGGCTTCCAGGTGCTCAACCCGGCCTACCCCGCGGTGCGGCGCTGGGTGGACGTCGACGACCTCGCGCTGCGCCCCTTCGGCGCGGGCCTCCTCGTCCGCCGCGACCGCGGGCTCGTCGAGCTCGCGCACCCGCTCCGCGAGCCCGGCCGCCTGCCCGCCACCCTGCGCAGCGGCCTGCTGACGCCCGCGGCGGTGGCCGCCCTCGCCCGGTGGGCCGCCCCGGCCCTGGCCGCACCCCGCCGGGTCGTCAGCGGGGCGGACCGGAGCCTGCGGGAGGGCCTCGACGCCGCGGGGGTCCACGGCCCGCTGCGCACCGAGGTGCTCGAGGCCTTCCTCGCCGGGGTCGTCGCCGAGGACGAGGGGGAGACCTCCGAGGCCTTCGTCCGGCTGCTCGTGCGGATGTTCGCCCTCGGTGTGCCCGGGCTGCCGGCCCGGGGCATCCGCGCGCTGCCCGAGTGGCTCGCCGACCGGGCGCGGCGGCGGCCCGGTGGTGCCGACGTGCGGCTCTCGACGGGGGTGGCGGCGGTGCGCCCCGGCCCCGAGCCGTCGGTGGAGCTCGTCGGCGGCACGTCGCTGCGGGCCCGGGCGGTCGTCGTGGCCGTCGGTCCGGAGGCGGTCGCCGGGCTGGTCGACGTGCCCGCCCCGGTCACCCGCGGGCTGCGCACGTGGTGGTTCGCCGCCGACGAGCCGCCGTCGACGTCGGACAAGGTCGTCGTCGACGGGCGCCGTCGCGGCCCCCTCGTCAACGCCGCGGTCGTGAGCAACGCGGTGCCGTCGTACGCGCCGCCCGGCGCCCACCTCGTCGAGGTGACGACGCTGCTCGGGCCGGGCCACGACCCGACCGAGGCGGAGGTGCGCCGCCAGGCCGCCGAGGTGTTCGGGCGCCTCGACGGCGCGGCTGGCGCACCATCCGCCGCGACGACGTGTGGGACGCGCTGCCCGCCCAGCCGGCGCCCCTGCGGGTGACCTCGCCGGCGCGGGTCGACGAGGGCGTGTACGTCGCCGGGGACCACCGGGACACCGCCTCGATCCAGGGCGCGCTGGTCTCCGGCCACCGGGTGGCCGGGGCCGTCCTGCGCGACCTCGCGGTCGTGACCGGCGGCCGGCTGCGGGTGGTCTTCCCGCACCAGCTGTTCGCGTCGCATGCTGGACGAGCCGGCCGGCACGCGGTTCGTGCTCGTCGAGGACGACCTGCTGTTCCGCCAGCAGCCGTTCCACGCCCAGAAGCTCGTGCTGCACCGGGCGTCGATGCGGCTGTTCGCGGAACGGTTGCGGGAGAGCGGTTTCGACGTCGACGTCATCGAGACCGACGGCGCGGCGCAAGACCGGCACCCGGCTGGCCGAGTACTCGTCGAGCGCTCGCCCCGACCGAGGTGCGGCTGCACGACGTCGTCGACGACTGGCTGCTGCGTGACGTGCGGCGGGCGCTCGGCGACGCGAAGGTCGAGCCTGCCGCCCGAGGACGTCGAGGAGACGCCGAACTTCCTCACGACCCGCCCGCAGCTGACCGAGTGGTTCGGCGGCCACCGGGCGCGGATGCAGGGCTTCTACCAGTGGCAGCGGCGGCGGCTCGACGTGCTCGTCGAGGGCACGGACAGACGGCCGGTCGGCGGCGGTGGTCGTTCGACACCGAGAACCGCCGGAAGCTGCCGAAGGGGCACGAGGTGCCGGCGCGGCGGTCGGTCGAGCGGCCGGCGGCGGTCGAGGAGGCCATCGCCTGGGTGGGCGAGGCCTTCCCGGACGCCCCGGGCCGCGCCGACACCTTCGACTGGCCGGTCACCCACGAGCAGGCGCGAGCCTGCCTGCGGGAGTTCGTCGACGAGCGGCTCGCCGAGTTCGGGCCCTACGAGGACGCCGTCTCGACCCGAGCACCCGTTCGTCTTCCACGCCGCCATCACGCCGGCCCTCAACTGCGGGCTGCTCGACCCGCGGGAGGTGCTCGACCGCGGTGCTCGAGGGCGCCGACGAGCAGGACGTCGAGCTGGCCTCGCTCGAGGGGTTCGTCCGCCAGCTCATCGGCTGGCGCGAGTACATGCGGGCGACGTACCACCTCTACGGGCGGCGGATGCGCAGCTCGAACCACCTGCGGCACACCCGGTCCCTCGCCGCGGGCTGGTGGGACGCGACGCACCGGGCTCGACCCGGTCGACCACGTCGTGGCCGGCGTGCTGGAGCGCGGGTACGCCCACCACATCGAGCGGCTCATGGTGCTCGGCAACGCGATGTGCCTGCTGCGCACCGACCCCGACGAGGTCTACGAGTGGTTCATGGCGTTCTTCGTCGACGCCTACGACTGGGTCATGGTGCCCAACGTCTACGCGATGTCGCAGTTCGCCGCCGGCACCGGCATCACGACCAAGCCCTACGTCTCGGGCAGCAACTACCTGAGGAAGATGACGGACGTCGGCACCGGCGAGTGGCGCGACGACTGGGACGCCCTCTACTGGGGCTTCGTCGAGCACCACCGCGAGGTCTTCGAGGGCAACCCGCGCTCGCGGATGGTGACCCGGACCTTCGACGGCCTCGACGAGGACAGGCGCGCGGACCTGCTGGCCCGCTGCCGCCGGGTGATCCGCCGCCTCTAGCGCCGGCGGACAGGGTGGACCTGTGGGTCACTTCTCGATCGGGGTGGGGAATCAGCCGGGGCTGCGGGCCTGTTGGCCGGAGGGCAGGGACCCGACCGGACGACAGGAGACGCCGTGCCCGACACCGCGACGCGGCCACCGAGGGACGCGCGCAGGTCGGGGTGACCGGGCTGGCGGTCATGGGCCGCAACCTCGCCCGCAACCTGGCGCGCAACGGCATCCGGGTCGCGGTGCACAACCGCACGACGAGCAGGGCCGAGGCCCTCGTCGAGGAGTTCGGCGACGAGGGCGACTTCACCCTCACCCGCTCGCTGGAGGACGCTCGTCGGCGCCCTCGAGCGACCCGCCGGATCATCGTCATGGTCAAGGCGGGGGAGGCCACCGACGCCGTCATCGACGAGCTGACGCCCCTGCTCGACGAGGGCGACATCGTCGCCGACGCCGGCAACGCGCACTTCCGCGACACCGTCCGGCGGCACGATGCGTTGGCGGAGAAGGGGATCCGCTTCGCCGGGGTCGGGGTGTCCGGCGGCGAGGTCGGGGCCCTCGAGGGCCCGTCGATCATGCCGGGCTGCGACGCCGACACCTACGGCGAGCTCGGCCCGTTCCTCGAGATCATCTCCGCCCACGTCGACGACGAGCCGTGCTGCACCCTCGTCGGGCCGGACGGCGCGGGGCACTTCGTCAAGATGGTGCACAACGGCATCGAGTACTCGGACATGCAGCTCGTCGCCGAGAGCTACGACCTCCTGCGGGTCGTCCTCGGCCGGGAGCCGGCGGCGATCGCCGACACCTTCCGCGAGTGGAACGACACCGAGCTGGAGTCCTACCTCGTCGAGATCGCCGCCGAGGTGCTCTCGCACACCGACGCCGACACCGGCCGCCCGTTCGTCGACGTCGTCCGCGACGCCGCCGAGCAGAAGGGCACCGGCCGCTGGACGGTGCAGATCGCCCTCGACCTCGGGGTGCCGGTCACCGGCATCGCCGAGGCGACGATGGCCCGCGCGGTCTCCGGCGACACCGCGCCGGCGGGCGGCGGTCCGCGAGGCGCTCGAGGCGGCCGAGGAGCCGCCGGGCGCCGACCTCGACCGTCGACGACCTGCGGGCGGCGCTCTACGCCGCGAAGGTCGTCTCGTACGCCCAGGGCCTCGACCTCGTCCGCGAGGGCTCGGCCGAGCACGGCTGGGACGTCGACGTCGCCGACCTCGCGCGGATCTGGCGGGACGGCTGCATCATCCGGGCCCGGCTGCTCGGCGACATCACCGAGGCCGTCGAGGAGCACCCCGACGCCCCGAGCCTCCTCGCGACCCCGACCTTCGCCGCTGCCGTCGCCGACCGGCTGCCGGCGCTGCGCCGCGTCGTCGTCGCGGCGGTCGCCGCGGGCGTCCCGGCGCCGGTCTTCTCGTCGGTGCTCGCCTACCTCGACGCCCTGCGCGCCGAGCGGCTGCCCGCCGCGCTCGTCCAGGGCCTGCGCGACTACTTCGGTGCGCACACCTACGAGCGGGTCGACCGCGACGGCACCTTCCACACGCGGTGGGCCGCGGACCGCGCCGAGGTCGGCGCGGCTGAGGCGACCTTCGACAGCGCCGTGTCGCCGGCGCTCCGCCCGGGTAGGCCACGGGAGACCCCACCGACGAAGGAGAACCGGATGACCCACCACGAGACGGCGCCGCCCACGTCAAGGAGCTCGTCGAGGACCAGCGCACGGCGATGCTCACGACGGTGCACACCGAGACCGGGGCGCTGACCTCCCGCCCGATGACGCTGCAGGAGGTCGACGACGACGGCACCTTCTGGTTCCTCGCCCTCGCGCGACAGCGCGCCGGCCCACGAGATCCAGGCCCACGCCGGACGTCAACGTCGCCTTCACCAAGGAGGGCGCGTGGGTGTCGCGTCGCCGGGCGCGCCACGGTCAGCCAGGACCCGGCGAAGGCCCGCGAGCTGTGGAACGAGTTCGCGAAGACCTGGTTCCAGAAGGAGCCCGAGGACCCCGAGGTCGCCGTCATCCGCGTCGACGGCGACACCGCGCAGTACTGGGACAGCCCCGGCAAGGCCGCGACCGTCGTCGAGATGGTCAAGGCCCGCGTCACCGGCGAGCAGCCCGACCCCGGGGAGAGCCACACCGTCGACCTCTGAGCCCGACCGCCGGCTCCGGCCGGCGCGTCGCCCGCCCGGCTCAGCCCTCGGCGGGCGGCCAGTGCGGGACGGCGAGGTCGTCCGGCACGGCGTCGCGTCGTGCCCGGGTGCGCCGAGAGCCGCCCCGTGCTCCACACGAAGTAGTCGTGCAGCTCGCTGCGCAGCGGTTCGGCGGTGATGCCGACGTCGGTGAGCGCCGCGTCGAAGCACGCGATGCACGCCGCGGTCGAGCTCGACGTGCTCGCCCTCGCCGGCGTGCATCCGGCTGACCAGCGGCCTCGTCGCCCATCGACCCCGAGTACGTCGGCGGCCCGCCGAGCGCCTCGCCCCAGTAGGCGGCCAGCCGCTCGACGTGCTCGGGGTGGCCCGGGTGCTCGAAGGGGTGGGCGGCGACGGGGTCGGCGAGGCAGCGCTCGTGCCAGGCGCGCGAGAGGGCGAGCATCCCGTCGGCGCCGCCGGCCTGCTCGTAGAGGGTGGTCATCGCCCCGATGGTCCTCCGCGGGCGGTCCCGGCACAACGGGCCGCCCGGGTCGACCGGTGACACCGGTCGGTGCCCCGGGCGTAGCGTCGGCGGTGTCCGATGACGACCCGGCCGCAGGGAGACCACCATGGCCAGCCAGCTCAACCCCTACCTCAACTTCCCCGGCACCGCCCGCGAGGCGATGACCTTCTACCAGCAGGTGCTCGGAGGCGCCCTCGACGTCATGACCTTCGGCCAGTACGGCGCCGAGGGCGCGGGCGCCGACGGCGTCATGCACGCCCTACCTCCGCACCGACGACGGCTTCGTCGCTCATGGCCAGCGACCTGCCCCCGGCCAGGAGGATGGGCCGAGCGCCGCCGCGAACGTCCACGTCTCCCTGAGTGGCGACGACGAGGCCCTGCGCGGCTACTGGGACGGCCTGGCCGACGGCGCCACCGTGACGATGCCGCTCGAGAAGCAGATGTGGGGCGACGAGTACGGCGCCTCACCGACCGCTTCGGCATCTCGTGGATGGTCAACCTCGGCACCGGCGAGGGCGCCCCGCAGGCCTGAGCCGGCCGACGCTCAGCCGGTCGCCGGCCGCCCGCCTCGAGCTCCTCGAGCGCCTCGCCGGTGTGCACGGCGAGGCGCTGGAGGTGGGGCAGCGCCTCGCGGTCGCCGATGAACCCGAGGTTGAGCGTGCCGGCGTACGACTGCGCGGTGATGTTGAGCGCCATCGAGTGCCCCGGGATCGAGACCGGGTAGGTCGCGTCGAGGCGCGCGCCGCGCCAGTACAGCGGCTTGGTCGGGCCCCGGCACGTTGGAGATGCAGACGTTGAGGGTGAGCGGGCCGGGCAGCGGCAGCCCGCTCATCGCCCGCGCCACCTGGAGCCCGGCCGGCGCGAGCAGCAGGGCGCTGTAGGCGATGACGGCGTCGCCGGCCATCCCGCGCATCCGGGCCTTGGCGGCGCGCGACGACGACGGTGATGGCGCGCGAGCCGGGCGACGGGCTCCTCGACGTCGGTCGCCAGCGAGACGAGGGTCGCCCCGACGTAGTTGCCGCCGCCCTCGCTCTCCGGGGGGCGGACGTTGACCGGCACGAAGGCGACGAGCGGGCGGTCGGGCAGCGCCTCGAGGTCGCCGAGGAAGCGGCGCAGCCCGCCGGCGCAGATCGCGAGGAGGACGTCGTTGAGCGTCGCGTTGCGGGCCCGGGCCACGGCCCGCAGCCGGTCGAGGTCGTACTGCTGGGTGGCGAACCGCCGGGAGCGGCCGGTGCGGCCGTTGAGCACCGAGTCCGGCGCCTGGTACGACGTGACCGCCTTCGTCGTCGGGTCCGCCGCGCCGCAGCTGGGTGCCGACGAGGGTGCGGGCCACGGTCGGGCAGGGCGTTGACCGACGCCGACACGCTGCGCAGGATCGACGCGACGTCGCCGACCGGCTCGCGCGGCGCCGCCCTCGGCCCGCGCGCGGCCGGGTCAGGGAGAAGAAGTGCGGGTGGGTGCGGTCGTCGGGGTCCTCGGAGAGCCCGCGCTGGAGGATGCGGGTGCCGGTGTAGCCGTCGACGAGGCTGTGGTGGATCTTCGTGTAGACCGCGAACCGGCCCGGGCCGACCCCCTCGATGAAGTGCATCTCCCACGGCGGGCGGCGGAAGTCGATCTGGTTCGAGTGCAGCCGCGAGACGAGGACGCCGAGCTCGCGCTCGCCGCCGCCGGTCGGGCAGCGCGGAGTGCCGCACGTGGTAGTCGATGTCGAAGCGGTCGTCCTCGACCCAGCGGTGGATCGGCTGGCGCATCACCCGCCGGGTCTGCAGGCGCAGGGTCCACGGGAGGTGGACGGGGGAGGTGCGGACGTCGGCGACGAGGTCGCGCAGGAAGCCGTCGTCCTCGCCCTCGGGGTAGCAGAAGTGCAGCAGCGAGCCGACGTGCATGAGCGTCTCGGGCGACTCCCCGATGAGGAAGACGGCGTCGAGGGGGCTGGCCCAGCGCGACCGGCCCACCGGCTCAGACCGCCCGGTCGTGCACGGCGGGCGGGCCGTCGGCGGCGTCCGTGGCCGTCGGCGGACGCCGGCGGCCGTGGCCGCCGCGTACGGAGCCCAGACGCCCTCGGGCTGGGCGAGCCGGTCGGCGACGACCCGCAGGGTCTCGAGGTGGTGGCCGTACCCGAGGTGGCTCGCCGAGACCTCGACGTTCTCGGTGCGGGGAGCGGGCCTCGGCGACGCAGCACTGCCAGGCGACGATGCCGTCGTCGCGCGAGTAGATGCTCGTCGTCGGGACGGGGAGGGGCTGGGCCCGCATCGCCAGGGCCTCCTCGGTGAACATGAGGTCGAGGTGGCGCCGGTTCATCACCCGGTAGACCGCCCAGGCCCGGGTCGAGGCCGGGTGGCCGCGGAAGGGGCTGCCGAGGGTGATCGACCGAGCGGGTGTAGCTCGGGCAGCGCCCGGGCCAGCTCGCGGGCGTAGATGCCACCGGCGCTCCAGCCGACGAGGCTGACCCGGCGCCCGTAGCGGTCGTAGAGCTCGAGGAGGAGGTCCTCGAGGCGCTCGGCGAGGGCCGGGCTGGCGCCGAGGTTGCGGCCCTGGCGCCAGTCGTGGGTGCGGTAGCCGAGCCGCCGCAGGTGCTGGCGGAGGAAGAGCGTCGACTCCGGGCCGGCGAGGAAGCCGGGGAGGACGATGACGGGGTGGCCGTCGCCGGCCGGCCAGTCGGCGAGGTCGCGGGTGCGGACCGCGGACGTCGCGAGCTCGAGCGTGGCCCGCCACTCGCGGCGCGCCATCCACAGCGTGGGGGCGGCCGGGGCGCGGGCGGGCGCGGCGGCGGGCTCGGGCCGGGGCATCGTCGCTCCTTCCGTGCGGCGCGCCACGACGACCGGAGCCGGGCTCGCGACGCTGCGATGGGCAGGGGGTCAGTGTCCCAGAACGGTGGCTGCGCTCCGGGAGTCTCCCGCACCATCGTGTCGCGACCGTGACCGCGCACCGCCGCGTCCCCTGCGCGCGGGCGCCGGGCCTACCGTGGGGGGATGACCGAGCCGACCCAGCCGCAGCACGACCGGGGTGCCGAGGGTGGCGCCACCCGCACCGAGCGCGACACGATGGGACCCGTGGAGGTCGCCGGCCGACCGCTACTGGGGGGCCCAGACCCAGCGCAGCCTCGAGCACTTCGACATCGGCCGCGACACCTTCGTCTGGGGGCGGCCGGTGGTGCGGGGGCTCGGGCTGCTCAAGAAGGCTGCCGCGCAGGCGAACTCCGAGCTCGGGCTGCTGCCCGACGAGGTCGCGGCCGCGGTCGTGCAGGCGGCCGACGAGGTGGCCCGCGGCGACCTCGACGACCACTTCCCCCTCGTCGTCTTCCAGACCGGGTCGGGGACGCAGTCGAACATGAACGCCAACGAGGTCGTCGCCAACCGGGCCATCGAGATCCTCGGCGGCGAGCTGGGGTCGAAGGACCCGGTGCACCCCAACGACCACGTCAACCGCAGCCAGTCGAGCAACGACACCTTCCCGACGGCGGTGCACGTGGCGGTCGCCCTCGAGCTCGCCGAGCGGCTGCACCCGGCCGTCGACGCGCTGTGCGAGGCGCTGGACGCCAAGGCGGCCGAGCTCGGCGACGTCGTCAAGGTCGGGCGCACCCACCTCCAGGACGCGACGCCGGTCACCCTCGGCCAGGAGATCGGCGCGTGGGCCGGGCAGCTGCGCGAGGCCCAGGCCGACGTCCGGCACGCCGGGGAGCGGGTGCTCGCGCTGGCCATCGGCGGGACGGCGGTGGGCACCGGCCTCAACGCCCCGGCGGCGTTCGGGCCCGCGGTCGCGCGGCACCTCGCCGCCGAGACGGGGCTGGCGTTCCACCAGGCCGACAACCTCTTCGTCCAGCTCGCGGCGCACGACGGGCTCGTCGCGGTGTCGTCGGCCCTGCGGACCCTGGCCGGCGGGCTCATGAAGCTCGCCAACGACGTGCGCTGGCTGGCGTCCGGGCCGCGGACCGGCATCGGCGAGCTGCGGATCCCCGAGAACGAGCCGGGCTCCTCGATCATGCCGGGCAAGGTGAACCCGACGCAGTCCGAGGCGATGACGATGGTCGTCACGCGGGTGTTCGGCAACGACGCCACGGTCGGGTTCGCCGGCACCCAGGGCAACTTCCAGCTCAACGTCTTCACGCCGGTCATGGCGCACGCGGTGCTCGAGTCGGTCCGGCTGGTCTCGGACGCCTGCCGCTCGTTCACGCGAGCACTGCGTCGTCGGGCTGGAGGCCGACCGCGAGCGGATCGCCGAGCACCTCGACGCCGACCTCATGCTCGTCACCGCGCTCGCGCCGCACATCGGGTACGACACGGCGGCGGCCATCGCCAAGCAGGCGCACCGCGACGGCTCGACGCTGCGCGAGGCGGCGCTGGCGTCCGGCGCGCGTCACCGACGAGGACTACGACCGCTGGGTCGACCCCGCGGCGATGACCCGCCCCGACTGACCCTGCCGCGGGGGACCGGGGCGACGAGAGACGGCGGCGCGGCGCTCGGCCCGCATCACGCGGTCGAACTCGTCCCAGTCGTCGTGGGTGCCGCCGGCCGCGGTGAAGACCTCGCGCTGCAGCAGCCGCAGCCGCTCGTCGTCGACCCCGGGCCACGGGTCGTCGGGGCCGATGAGCGAGGCGGTGCCCTCGACCGAGGCCCACTCCCAGCCGGCGCGGATGACGACGGTGGCCGAGGGGTCCGCGACGCAGGTAGCGCATCCGGTGCGCGGCGCCCTGCGAGACGAACGCGACCGACTCGGCCCCGGTGGTCGGGTGCGCCAGGACGCCGGCGTTGACGACCGAGGTGACCGGCGAGAGGTCCGGGCGCCGGCACACGACGACCGAGAGCCCGTGGTCGAGCGGCACGAGGCGGGCGAAGGCGGCAAGGCCGGACATGCCGACCAGCGTAGGTGCTCTCACTGCGCGATGGGCTCCCAGACGAGCTCGGCCACGTCGAGGACGAGCTCCGGGCCGGTGCCCGCACCGGCGGCTGCGCGCACCTCTCCGGTGCACACGCAGACCACGTCGTTGAGCCGGCGGTACGGTTCGGCGTCGCAGAGGTGGAGCACCGACCCCACGACCTGACGCCGCCCCGGCGGATACGCACGCCCGTACCCGCGCAGCTCGAGGAGGACCGTCGCGCCCTCCGCGGTCTCGACGACCCCGCGCAGGTCGGGGCAGAACGTGCCGTCGCCTCGGCGGAGCGGGGTGTTGACCGCGCGGAACCGACCCGCGAGGCCGCCCGACGCCTCACCCTCGGCGAGGTACAGGTGCCGCTCCCAGCCGCCGCCGAGGTCGGCTGACCACCACTGCGGGTAGCGGAAGCTCAGCCGGTACAGGGGTTCCAGCCGCAAGACGCACCTCCCGGCGCCGTGGACCACGGTCGGGGCGAGCATGGCACGGGCGGACCGGCACCGACCAGACCCGGCCCGGGCTCAGCCGGAGAGCAGGCCGCGCAGGTCGTCGGCGGTGAGGGCGCGGCTCATCGCCGCGCCCTCGTCGACGACCCGGGTGAAGAGGTCGCGCTTGCGCTCCTGGAGGGCGACGACCTTCTCCTCGACCGTGTTCCGCGAGACGAGCCGGTAGACGTTGACCGGCTTGGTCTGCCCGATGCGGTGCGCGCGGTCGATGGCCTGGGCCTCGGCGGCGGGGTTCCACCACGGGTCGAGGACGAAGACGTAGTCGGCCTCGGTGAGGGTGAGCCCGAAGCCGCCGGCCTTGAGCGAGATGAGGAAGACCGGGGCGTCGCCGTCGCGGAAGGCGGCGATCCGCTCGGCGCGGTCGCGGGTGCGGCCGTCGAGGTACTCGTAGGCGATGCCCTCGGCCTCGAGCCGGCGCGCGGACGATGGCGAGGAAGCCGGTGAACTGCGAGAAGACGAGCGCCCGGTGCCCCTCGCCGGCCAGCTCGGTGACGTGCTCGACGAGGGCGTCGACCTTCGCGGACTCGGCGAGCCCCGCGTACTGCTCGTCGACGAGCGAGGGGTCGAGCGAGAGCTGGCGCAGCGCGCGTGAGCGCCCGCAGCACCGCCATCCGGTTGCCGTCGAGGTCGTCGATGAGCCCGAGCAGGCGCTGCCGCTCGCGCTGGAGGTGCCGGTCGTAGACGGCGCGGTGGCGCGGGTGCAGGTCGACGGTGAGCACCTGCTCCTGCTTCGGCGGCAGCTCGGTGGCGACCGCCTCCTTGGTGCGGCGCAGCATCAGCGGACGGATGCGGCGGCGCAGCGTGGCCAGCCGCTCGGCGTCGCCGTCGCGCTCGATGGGGGTGGCCCACTGCTCCTTGAACGCGCCCGGCCGCGGGTGCAGGCCCGGCGCGACGATCGACAGCAGCGACCAGAGGTCCATCAGCGAGTTCTCGAGCGGGGTGCCGGTGATGGCGAACTTCGCTCTCGCGGAGAGCCGCCGGACCGCCTGGTAGGTCTTGGCCTGGTGGTTCTTGACGAACTGCGCCTCGTCGAGCACGACCGCCGCCCACTCGCGCGAGCGCCACGAGGCCTCGTCGATGCGGGCCACCGTGTACGACGTGATGACGAGGTGCGGCGCCGTCGACGACGTCGGCGAGGCTGCGGCGCGTCCTTGCCGCGGGTGCGCTCGACGACGGCGGTGCGCAGCCCGGGCGCGAACCGCGCCGCCTCGCCGGCCCACGTCGAGAGCACCGAGGTGGGGGCGACGACGAGCACCGGGTGCTCGAGCTCGCCGCGCTCGTGGGCGCGCAGCACCATCGCGAGCATCTGCACGGTCTTGCCGAGGCCCATGTCGTCGGCGAGCACGCCGCCGAGCCCGCAGTCCCAGAGCATCGAGAGCCAGCGGAAGCCGTCGACCTGGTAGGGGCGCAGCGTGGCGTCGAGGCCGGCCGGGCACCTCGGCCGGCTCGAGCCCGCCGCCGTCGACGAGCCGGCCGACGGTGCGCTGCCACCGCTCGCTCTGCTCCTCGACGACCCCGAGGGCGGCGAGCTCCTCCCAGAGCCCGACGTGCACCGCCGAGATGCGCAGCGGGTCGGAGGGCTTGTCCTGGAGGGAGCGGGCCTCGTCGACGAGCCGGCGCAGCGTCTCGAGCTCGGGGCGGTCGAGGGCGAACCACGTGCCGGAGTCGAGGATGAGGTGCTCGTGCTGGCGGGCGATGGCCTCGATGAGCGGCGCGAGCGGGACGTCCTCGCCGGCGACGGTGACCGAGATCTCGAGGTCGAACCAGTCGGTGGCCGCGCCGGAGCCCCCGCCGCTGTCGCTGGTCGACACCTGGATGAGCGGCGCCTCGTCGACCTCGCTGTACTCGGCGACCTCGCCCTCGACGTCGACGTCGAGGAAGGGCAGCTCCTCGAGGACCGGCAGCAGCTGGCTGAAGCCCGACGGTCGTGAAGCCGTGGAAGCGCACCTCGGGCACGAGGCGGGGCTGGTGGGCGACGACCTGCCACAGCGGCGGCGAAGCCGGCGGCGTCGGGCACGTCGCGCAGCTCCTCGACGAGGCGGCGCTCGGCCGCCCGGTCGCGCATCGGGTCGGGCTCGTCGGAGCCGAGCGGCACCTGCACGCCACCGGGCCCGCCGTAGCGGAAGGCCCAGCGCAGGTGGGTGCGGTGCCCGGGCTCGACGGTGACGGAGAGCGCGAGCCGGGGCGGGACGACGTCGGGCAGCTCGAGCTCGGGGGAGAGGCTGCGGACCCGGGCCTTGCGGCGCAGCCCGGGCAGGTGGGTGACGGTGAACCGGGCCCAGTCGGCCTCGGGCACCTCGACGACGCCGAGGTCGAGCAGCCGCTGGCGGGTGCCGTCGAGGGGCTCGGCGAGCGAGCCGAGCACGAGGGTGCCGCCGTCGCGCAGCCAGAACCCGGTGGCCGGCGAGCCGACGAGGTGGGTGTCGGTGCCCGGCCTCGACCGGCAGGTCGAGGCGGGGGTGGAGGGCGGCGCCGTCGGGGGTGCGCTCGATGTCGACGACGAGCTCGGCGGGGTCGGGGGCGAAGGCGACCTCGCCCTCGCCGCCGAGGTCGGTGAGGAGGCGGACCCCGGCGCGGTCGGCGGCCCGCAGCAGCGAGACCCAGCCCGCGCCGAGGTGGTCGAGGAGGATGGCGTCGGGCATCCGGCCGTACCCGTAGGCGCGCACCGAGCGGCGGTGCGCGTCGGCGATGGCGGTGAGCGCGTCGACGTGGTCGTCGGGGTAGATGATGCGGCCGTAGCCGTAGTAGCCGCCGGCGAAGCTCTCCCAGGACACCCCGGTGCGGATCCAGGCGCCGCGGACCCCGGGCACGACGGGGCGCAGCCGCAGCTGGGCCCGGCCGGTGTCGTCGGCTGACCCGGGCGCGCCCGGCGGTCGGCGCGCGGGCTCGATGAGCAGGCCGACGGGGGTGACGTCGCGCGGGGTGTCGTCGAGGAGCAGGCCGCCGAGCGCGCGCTCCCAGGTCGGGCGGCTCGTCGGGGACGGCCGGTGCGGGGAGAGCTCGCGGACCCGCGCCGCGACCGCGACGGCGTGCTTGCAGTCGCCGGCCACCGGGCACGAGCACTGGCTGTGCCAGCGCCGCAGCGGCTACCGGCGCCGGTCTCCTCGTGCGGGCGGAGGGCGACCTGCGTGGTGTACGTCTGCCCCGTGCTGCCCCCGACCCAGCCGGTGGCGTGCGCGCCGTCGGCGGAGACCTCGACGTCGACGACGCGGCCCTCGCGCGCGTAGGCGAGGCCGCGCGCGACGGTGACGGTGCCGCAGACCTCGCCGAGCTCGCGGTTGGTCAGCTCGGCGACCCGGCCGGCGGTGACGACACGGGCCACGAGCACCCTCCTCCCACGCGCGCGGGCCACCCCGGCGCCGGCGTCACCTGAACACCCCACCGTACGTCGGCGCGGCGACATCCGCCGAGCCCATCCACAGGGTCGCGACGGAGGGTGCGCCGGACGTCAGGCGGGCAGCTCGAGGGCGAAGACGCTGCCCCGCCCGGGCTCGGACGCCACCGCGAGCGACCCCCCGTGGGCCCGCGCCACGGCGTCGACGACGGCGAGCCCGAGGCCCGAGCCGCCGCTGCCCGAGGAGCGGGAGCGGTCGACCCGGTAGAAGCGCTCGACGAGGTGGGGGAGGTGCTCCGGCGGGATGCCGGGGCCCGCGTCGGCCACCTCGACCCGCACCCAGCCGGGCCGGGTGAGCACCCGCAGCGCGACGGGCGTGCCGTCGGGGGTGTGCCGCACGGCGTTCGAGGTCAGCCCGACGAGGGCCTGGGTCACCCGGTCGCGGTCGGCGGTGACGACGAGGGAGTCGGGGGCGTCGAGCGTGACCTCGCGGCCGGGCGCGACGACCCGCAGGTCGGACGCGACGTCGCGCAGGACGTCGCCGAGGTCGACCGGCTCGAGGCGCAGGGCGTCGGGGGCGTCGAGCCCGGTGAGGTCGAGCAGGCCGTCGACGAGCCGGCGCATCCGGGCGGCCTCGTCGCCGATGCGGCGCATCGCGTCGTCGACCTCGGCGCGCCCGGCGTCGTCGAGCGGGCCCGGCGGGCGGGCGGCGTGCAGGGCGGCGTAGCCGCCGAGCGTGGTCAGCGGCGTGCGCAGCTCGTGCGAGGCGTCGGCGACGAAGCGGCGCATCCGCTCGTTCGTCGCGGTCGTCGTGTCGATCATCGTGTTGAGCGCCTCGCCGAGCCGGGCCGCCTCGGTGCCCGGCGGGCCGGGCGGGACGCGCCGCGCGGTGTCGCCGGCGGTGATGGCGCCGGCGGCGTCGGTCATCTGCGCGATGGGCCGCAGCCCGAGCCGGTCGACCCACCACAGGAGGAGCCCGACGAACGTCGCGAGCGACGAGCCCGGTGAGCAGCGAGGGTGAGCGCCAGCCGGCGGGTGGTGAGGTCGGCCGAGGTCGTCGGGACGGCGATGACGGCCTGCGCGCGGCCGTTGGCCAGGGGCACGGTGACCACCCGGACCCGTTGCGCCACACCGGAGGCGGTGCCCCGGCCGGCCGGGGTGAGGACCTCCTCGCCGGGCGTCGAGCGCCGGGCACGAGCTCGGGGTCGGCCTGCGGCGCGAGGATGGTCGTCGAGCCGGCCGTCGCCGCACATCCGGCCGACGTAGACGTCGCTGAGGGCGGCCGTGGCGACCGCGCCGTCGGCGCGCTGCGAGGCGAGGAGCACGGCCCGCGGGTTCTCGGCGAGCGCGCCGATCTGGGCGTCGAGCCGGCCGAGCGAGGAAGGCCCGCTGGACGAGCACGACGGCGACCGCCGGCGACGACGGCCAGCACGGCGAGCACGCCCACCGCGACGACGAGCCGGCGGCGCAGCGTCATCAGGGCTCCCGGACGGTGTAGCCGACGCCGCGGACGGTGTGGATGAGCTTCGGGTCGGCGGCGTCGACCTTCTTGCGCAGGGTCGAGACGAACGACTCGATGATGGCCGTCTCGCCCGCGAAGTCGTACTGCCACACGTGGTCGAGGATCTGCGCGCGGGTGACGACCCGGCCGGCGTTGACGAGGAGGATGCGCAGGAGGCTGAACTCCGTGGCCGTGAGGTGCACCTCGGTGTCGCCGCGCCACACGCGGTGCTGGTCCTCGTCGAGGACGAGGTCGTGGACGCGGTGGCGGGCGCTCGGTGCCGCCGCGGTGCCCGCCCGGCGCAGGGCCACGTGCACCCGGGCCACGAGCTCCTCGAGGGCGAAGGGCTTGGTGATGTAGTCGTCGCCGCCGCTCGTCAGGCCGCGGACCCGGTCGGCGGTGTCGGTGCGCGCGGTGAGGAAGAGGACCGGTGCCGCGCTGCCGGCGGTGCGCAGCCGGCGCAGCACCTCGAAGCCGTCGAGGTCGGGGAGCATGACGTCGAGGACGACGACGTCGGGGCGGGTGCGGGCGGCGGCGGCCAGGGCCTCCTCGCCGGTGCGCGGCGGTCGTCACGTCCATCCCGGCGAGGCGCAGGGCGGAGGAGACGAGGTAGGCGATGTTCTCCTCGTCGTCGACGACGAGGACGCGCGGGGCTGCGGGGTCGGCCACGGGGAGAACGCTCCCACGGTCGGCGGGGGGCTGTCTGGAGGAAACCTCGGGAGTTGCTGGAGCGCCGGCGCGCGCGTATCAGGGCGCCCGCGCGGGCATCTCCTGGGCCATCACCTCATGGACAGGAGCAAGTCATGAACCTCGTTGGACCAGGAAGCCGAGGACCTCTCCCCCCGCGGCTCGTCCGGCACGCTCGCGGGCGGCACCGCCAAGGCCGTCCTCCACGTCACCGTGAGCCCGTCCGGCGGCGACTGGTTCTCCGCGATGCACCAGACGCTCACCGGGAAGCCGGCCGAGCCGCACTACCTCTACGACCCGGTGACCGACCGGCTCGGCCAGTACTTCCCCCTCGACCGCGGCGCCCGGTCGCTGCGGCCCGGGGTCGGCGCGCACTCGGCGAACAAGTTCGGCTCCCGGGTCATCCAGGTCGAGGTCGTCGCCCAGGCCGACGACCCGTTCACGAAGCACTGGCGCCCCGGCCCGAACTTCCGGGCGATGATGCGCGACATCCGCGCCAACGGCGTCCCCGACCGCTTGATCGCCCGGCCCGCGCGCAGCTACGCCGACGCGGCGACCCTGCGCGTCTCCTACGCCAGGTACGCCGCGTGGAGCGGGTGGCTCGGTCACTGCCACGTGCCGGGCCAGAACGGCGACACGGAGGGCCCGTCGTTCGGCCACTGGGACCCGGGGCCGATCGACACGAAGGCCTTCTTCAGGGCCGCCCACGGGGCCGGCCGGCACCGGCGGCCGCGGCCGACCTACGTGGTCGCGCAGGGTGACAACCTCATCCAGATCGCGCAGCGGTTCGGGACCACGGTGGCGGCGCTGGCTGTCGCTCAACAACATCCCCGACCCGACGAAGATCTTCCCCGGGCAGCGGCTGTTCCTCTCCTGACCGCCGGAGCGTGGGCGGCCGGCGCCCGGCCTCGGCGCTCAGCCGGCCCCGAAGGGCGTGAAGGCCGCCGCCGCCACGACGTCGGCCGGCCCGCCGCCCGCCAGCAGCTGCCGGCGGGCGGCGGCGAGCGCGTCGGCCGGCCCGGCACCCGCGCGCAGGCCGTCGTGGAGGGCCACCACGAGCCGGGCCGTCGCGTCGTCGGGCACGGCGAGCACCGGCGCGACGACGGCCACCGTGCCCAGGGTGAGCAGCGCGGTGGCCAGGCCGACGACCTCGTCGTGCGGGTACACCGCACCGAGCCCGGCGTCGCACGAGGCGAGGACGACCTGACGCGGGTGCGGCGGCGAGCCGCTCGAGGTCGTGGAGGGTGAGCGGGCCGTCGGCGAGGGCCAGCGCCGAGAACATCGGGTTGTCGAGGCGGAGCCGCCCGTGCGCCGCGAGGTGCACGAGCGTCGGCACCGTCCATCGCCGCCAGCACGGCGGTGACCGTCGCCGCCGTCCCGGTGAGGGCGAGCGCCCCGGGTAGCCGGCGGCCAGCGCGTGCACCTCCGCCGCGGCGCCGGGCAGCCCCGGGCCGTGGGCCAGGAGCACCCCGCCGACCGGGTCGAGGACCTGCGTCGCGGCCCGCAGCCACCCGCCGGCGGACGGAGCGACCGTGAACGGGCGGCGGGCCAGCGTGGGCAGTGCGGCCCAGGGCAGGGCGCCCAGACGGGCCCCCGGGACGATCACGAGGGGCCGCCCGTCGGCCGCGGCGTCGGCACCGGGCGACGCCGGCCGCCCGCAGGGCCGGACCGACGAGGAGGGCGTCGAGCCGGGCCGCGGCCCGGCGGACCAGCTCGGCCGCGCCGTCCGCCGACCGGGCGCCGCCGGAGACGAGCCAGCGCAGCCCGGCCGAGCAGGGCGTCGGCGGCGGCGGCCACCTCGGCCTCCGGGGCCAGCGGCACGAGCCGCAGGCGCCCGCCCGCGGCGACGACGGCCGACACCGAGCCGCCCGAGGTGACGAGCTCGACGAGCACCCGGTCGCCGAGGGCCGCGTGCAGGGCACCGAGGTCGAGCGGCCCGTGCGGCTGCCCGGCCGCGCCGGCCGCGTGCCGAGCGCGGTCGCGGACCGCGCGCTCCAGGGCCGCCTGCCTGGCCCGGCCGGACCCCGGGCTCGACGCTGCCCGAGCGGCGGTCGGCCGCGAGCCGGCGGAGCTCGGCGAGGTCGGCCGCGAGCGCCGTCGTCGTCGGGGGGCCGGGCGGGACGCAGCCAGAGCGAGGCCGCCCGGGCGGACTCGACCGCGGCGAGGACCGCCGCCGGCCGCCCCGACTCGAGCGCCACCTCCACCCCGAGGTCGCCGAGCCGGCCCGCGAGCACCGCGGCGTGGGCGCGCAGGTCGGTGGCTCCGAGGCCGGCCCGGAAACCGTCGAGCACCCGCAGTCCGGCGGCGACGGCGGACCGGGTGCCCGCGAGGTCGCCGGCCGCCCGTCGGTGCAGTGCCTCGGCGTGCCAGGCGCGGACCCGCACGCCGGCGGGGCCGCGGCGGCCGGCCCGGCGGACGGCGTCGAGGGCGGCGCGGGCCTCGTCCGGCCGGCCGGCCCGCACGGCGGTCCGGGCGACGAGGAGCCGGGCGTCGAGGGACTGGGTCACCCACCCGGCGTCCGCGAGCTCGGCCGCCACGCGGTGCCCGGCGTCGGCGAGCACGGCCGGACGGACGCCCGAGGCCTCCCGCGCGCGCAGCCGCGCGAAGGCGGCGAGGGCCGCCCATCCCGGGGATGCCCTGCCGGGCGGCCTCGCGACCGGCCCGTGCGGCCACCTCCCGGGCGGCCGCGGCGTCGTCGTCGAGGAGGAGCGCCTCGGCCAGGAGCACCCGGGCGTGCACGAGGTCGACCCGGTTGCGCTGCTCCTCGAGCTCGGCCACCGCCTCGGCCGCGGCCTCGCGGGCCTCGGCCACGAGGCCCGCGGTCAGCAGTGCCTCGGCCCGCTCGACGACGAGCAGGCCGGTGGCCATGCCGGCCGCGGCGTAGCGGCGGCCGGCCTCGTCGAACGCGGTGAGGGCGGCGGGCACGTCGCCCCGCAGGCCCGCCGCCCAGGCCCGGTTGTGCCAGACCATGGCCGTGCGCCCGGTCATCCCGGTGCCCGCGAAGAGGGCCTCGGCCCGGTCCAGCTGCTCGCCGGCCCGGGCCCAGTCGAGGCGGTGGATCTCGACGACGGCGAGGTTGTTGCGGATGTCGCCCTCGAGCAGGTCCTCGCCGCCCGCGGCGGCGAGCGTCCGCAGGGCCCGGTGCAGGGTCCGGCGGGCGGGGTCGATGCGGCGCAGCTCGGTGAGCACGAGGCCCTGCTGCATGAGCAGCCGCGCCCCGTCGACCCCCGCGGACAGGACCGCCACGGCCCGCTCGAGCTCGGCGACGGCCGCCGGGCCGCGACCGGTGAGGACGAGCGCGTACCCGAGCGACCCGCGCGCCTGGGCGGCCCGCGCCGCGAGGCCGGCCGCCTCCGCCCGTCGCACGGTCGCGGCGCAGCAGCCGCACGGACTCGGCGAGGTCGCCCCGGGCGGCGGCCACCATGCCGAGGGCCCGGCCGGTGACGGCGGCCACCTCCGGGTCGCGGCCACCGGCCCGGCGCGCGTCCTCGGCGAGCCCCTCCGCCCGGGCGGGGTCGTGGTAGGCGTGGCGGACCGCCTCGAGGGCGAGGTCGAGCGCCTCCGGCGGCACCCCCTGTCGACCCACGCCGATCGGTCCTACCGTGGGGGTATCAGGCGCCGGTCGCGCGGGCATCGACACCCCGACCGACACCACGAGCGCAAGGACTGGCACATGGACATCATGGCGCACCCCACCCCCCGCTGGACCGTCCTCGCCCGCACGCCGGGCGGCAGCAGCACCCCCCGACCCGCGGGCGACCCCGGGTGGGACCCGCTCGGCGAGGCCACCGACTTCACGGTGGGCGTCGTCGACACCGGCGTCCTGCTCACCTGGGCGGGCGGAACGACCCACCCCTGGCTCACCGGGCACGTGGCGATCTGCCCCGAGGACGACGAGGACCGCCTCACGGCAACCGGTGACGGGCTCCTCCCGACCCTCGGCGCCGCCGACGGCCACGGCACCTTCGTCGCCGGTCTCGTCCTCCGCGAGGCCCCACGGGCGCGGGTGCGGATGCACGCCGCGGTCGACGCGGGCGCGGTCGGGGCGGACGGCCTCGGCGACCTCGAGGACCGGATGGTCGCGGCGGCCATCCGGTCGCTGGCGCTCGACCCCCGCGTCCAGGTCATCAACCTGTCCTTCGGTGGCGGCGTCTTCCGCGAGCGCTCCGAGCCGCCCACCCTCCTGCGGGACGCGCTCGCCGAGGTCGACCTCGACCGCGTCGCCGTGGTGGCCGCCGCGGGCAACGAGCCCAGCGGGGCCCGGACCTGGCCGGCCGCCTTCCCCGGGGTCATCGGCGTGGGTGCCGTCGACGGGTCCGTCCTCGACGACTCCGGCACACCGACGCTCGCCCCGTTCAGCGCCCGCGGGTCGTGGGTCGCCGCCTACGCCGAGGGTGTCGACGTGTGCGGTCCCTTCCTCGACCAGAGCGAGTTCGCCGGCGGCGCCCTCGTCCCCGCCGACGGCGACGCCTTCACCGGATGGGCCACGTGGAGCGGCACGTCGTTCGCGGCGGCCACGGTGTCGGGACGCATCGCGGCCCACGCCCTCGAGCACGGCATCTCCGGTGCCCAGGCCGCCGTGCGGCTCCTCGGCTCCTGCGAGGCGCTGCCCGGCGAGATCGGCCGGCTCGTGCGCTGAGGCCGGCTCCGGACGCCCGGCGCTGCTCCCGAGCCGCCGGCTCCGAGGCCCGTCGTCAGAGGGCGAACCACTCCGTCGTCGTCCCGCCCGCCCGCACCCGGGCCGCCGGCGCGCCCGCCGGGAGCCCGGTCACGGTGAAGTAGCCCGCCTCGTCGACCTCCGCCGAGACCGAGGCGCCCCCGTGGACCTCGAGCGTCACCGGCCCGGCCGCCCCGTGCACCAGCCCGCGCACCGTGGCGACCCCGCCCTCGGCGTCCACCTGGAGGTCGAGCACGACGTCGTCGGAGGCGAAGGCGAGGAAGCGCACGCCCCCCGGATCGGCCCGGGTCAGCACGGCCTCGTCGGGCGTCGGTGCGGTGAGCAGCCGGGCGAGGTCGTCGAGGGTCCGGGTCTCCAGGGCGGCCCGGGCGGCCTCCTCGACGTGCTCCGGGGGCGCGTCGGCCGCCGCGGCGAGCGCGCGCAGGCGCTCGACGAGGGCGTCGTCGGTGTCATCCGCCACGGGGGCCATCCTCTCGGTCGGTCGGGTCGGGGGTCGCGCTGCGGTCGTCGAGGAGGGGGTCGCCCTCGACGCGCCGCCTCAGCTGCTCGAGGCAGCGCTGCCGCGTCGGCCCGATGCTGCCGATCGGCATGTCGAGGGCGGCCGCCACCTCCGCGTACGACGGTGGTGGCGCCGCCATGAGCGTGCGCAGCAGCGCCCAGCAGCGCCCCGGGAGGGCGTGGACGGCGGCCCACAGCGCCGCGTCGCGCTCGTCGGCGAGGAGGGCCGCGTCGAGCGCGGGGGCCGCGTCCTCCACCTCGAGGGTGTCGAGCAGGTCGCTCGGGTAGCCGGTGCGGCCGCGCCGGCGGAGGAGCTGGAGGCACTCGCGGCGTGCGGTGGTCGCCAGCCAGGCGCCGAGGTGCTCCGGGTCGCTGACCCGGGTGAGGTTCTCGACGAGGCGCAGCCAGGTGTTCTGCACGGCGTCGTCGGTCTCGCCGACCTGGAGGCGGTAGCCGCGGGCGACCGACCACACGAGCCCGTTGTAGCGCTGCACCAGCCGGTTCCAGGCGGCCTGGTCGCCCGCCGCGGAGGCAGCGAGGAGGTCGGCGGTGGACGCGTCCACGCCGTCACCCTTGCCCGGGTCGGCCGGCACGCGTCCATTGTGTCGGTGTTCGCCTCCATGCACACCTGATGCGCGGGGGCGGGCTCCTGATGCAGGCGCGCGCGGCGCGCCCGACCTCCAGCACATCCCGAGGTTCGCCCGCGACTCGTCGCGAGGGTCGGTGGGCAGTCTCGTCATCGTCACCACACCCGACCGATCCCGAGGAGCACCCGATGCCCGCCCTCCGCACCTCCCTCGTCGCGCTCGCCGTCGGCGGGGCCGCCGTCACCACCGGCGTCGTCGCGACCAACGCCACCGCGGCGCCCGCCCCCGTCGCCGCGGTCTCCGCCGTCGCCGACGACACGAGCGCCGGCTCCACCGCGAAGCCCGTGCGCCACGGCGTCCGGCAGTGGTGGAAGGGCCTCACCGACACCCAGCGCCAGTGCCTCCAGGACGCGAAGATCACCCGTCCCGTCGGGCCGCTCGACGACGCCGAGCGCCAGGCCCTGCGCGAGCAGGTGACCAAGGCGGCCGAGGCGTGCAAGGTCGAGCTGCCCTTCGGCAAGGCCCGCGCGTTCTGGAACGGGCTCTCCGACACCCAGAAGCAGTGCCTCGACGACGCGAAGCTCACCCGCCCGTGGGGGCCGATGACCAAGGAGCAGCGCCAGCAGGTGCGCTCGGACCTGCGCGCCGCGGCCGAGAAGTGCGGCGTCGAGCTGCCGAAGAAGCCCGCGAACACCGCGACCCCGGCGCCGTCGTCCTCGGCCACCTGAGACCTCGCGCGGCGGGCACCGGTGCAGGGACCGGTGCCCGCCGCGCGTGCCGTCAGCCGTCGGCGTGACCGCCCGGGCGTAGCGCTCGCCGAGGCGGCGCACGGCGTCGGCGAGCTCGGGCGGGTCGAGCACCTCGAAGTCGTGGCCGAGCGAGCCGAGCCAGGAGGCCAGGCCCTCGACGCTCGGGCCGCCGAGGCGCACGACGCAGCTGTCCGGCCGGTCGGCCTCGAGGGTCTGCTCGTTCCAGTGCCCGAGCCGCGCCTCGACCTCGGCCGCCGGGGCGTGCACGCGCACCCGGGCGGTGGCGCGGTGCATGACCTGCCGGGTCTTGCCGGCCACCCAGGCCGCGACGTCGTCGGCGGGCAGCGGCCGGGCGCGGAAGCGGTGCCCCACCGAGCGCGCCTCGCGCAGCCGGTCGACGCGGAAGGTGCGCCAGTCGTCGCGGTGCAGGTCGTAGGCGACGAGGTACCAGCGCTGCCCGAGGGTGACGAGGCGGTAGGGCTCGACCCGGCGCTCGCTGCCGGTCCCGGAGTGGTCGGCGTAGGCGAACCGGACGACCTCGCGCCCCCCGGCGGCCGCCGCCAGCTCGGCGAGGAGGGCACCGTCCACCGGCGCCTGCCGCCGGCGCCAGGGCTCGGCGCGCGAGGTCGCCGACCCGAGGGCCTCGACCTGGCCGCGCAGCCGCCCCGGCAGCACCTGCTGCAGCTTGGTGAGCGCCCGCAGGGCCGACTCGTCGAGCCCCTCGACCGCGCCGCCGCTCGCCGTGCGCAGGCTCACCGCCACCGCGACGGCCTCGTCGTCCTCGAGGAGCAGGGGCGGCATCGCCGCGCCCGAGGCCAGCCGGTAGCCGCCCACCGAGCCGCGGGTGGCGTCGACGGGGTAGCCGAGGTCGCGCAGGCGCTGGACGTCGTTGCGCACCGTGCGCTGGCTGACCCCGAGCCGCTCGGCGAGCTCGGGGCCCGGCCACTCGCGGGGGGTCTGGAGCAGCGAGAGCAGCCGGAGGAGGCGGGCGGAGGTCTCGGACACGGCTCCGAGATTAGTCCTGAATCAGGAACGAAACGTGCCTGATGGCTTCCTAGCGTCGCTCACGACAGCCACGGACGACCACCGCCGTGGACCGCAGGACCCGAAGGAGACGCCGATGACGACCACCGCCAGCCCGGCCGACCGGACGGCACCGCCGCCGCACCGACCACGACCACCGCGGCGCCGGCGCCGACCGCGCCCGCCGCGCCGCGCCATCCCGCGCCGCACCTGGCTCGGCTTCGCCGTCGTGCTCACCGCGACCGTCCTCAACATCCTCGACAGCACGATCGTCAACGTCGCCGCGCCGGCCATCCGGGCCGACCTCGCGATGTCCACCTCGGCCCTCGAGTGGGTGGCCGCCGCGTACACCCTGGCGCTCGCGGTCGGCCTCGTCGCCTCCGCCCGGCTCGGCGACGTCGTCGGGCGCCGGCGGATGCTCCTCGGCGGGCTCGTCGGCTTCGTGCTCACCTCGGTCGCCTGCTCGCTCGCGCCGACCGGCGACGCCCTCGTCGTCGCCCGCGCCCTCCAGGGCCTGGCCGCCGCGACGATGGTGCCCGCAGTGCTTCGGCCTCATCCGCGAGATGTTCACGCCCGGCGCGGGTCGGGAAGGCGATGGGCGCGATGGGGCCGGCGATCGGGCTCTCGCTCGTCGCCGGCCCGGTCGTCGCCGGGCGGGCTGATGCAGCTCGACGCGTTCGGCACCGGCTGGCGCTCGCTCTTCTGGGTCAACGTCCCGCTCGGCCTCTTCGCCCTCGTCCTCGGGCGGAAGGTGCTCCCCGCCGGGGCGCCGACCCGCGGCGCGCGCCTCGACGTCGTCGGCACCCTGCGTCCTCGCGGCGGTCAGCCTGCTCCTCACCTACCCGCTCGTCGAGGGGCGCGCCCTCGGCTGGCCGCTCTGGGTCTTCGGCATGCTGCTCGCGACCGCTCCCGCTGCTCGCCGTGTTCGTCCTGCGGCACCAGCGGGCCCGCGTGCGCGACGGCGCGGCGCCGGTGCTCGAGCCGAGCGTGCTGCGCAACCGCTCGTACGTCGCCGGCATCGTCTTCATGGCCGTGTTCTTCGGCTCGGTCGTCGGCCTCCAGTTCGTCGTCGGCGTCTTCCTCCAGGTGGGCCTCGGCAAGTCGGCGCTCGACGCCGGGCTGTACCTGTCGGCGCTCGCCGTCGGGTCGTTCGTCGGGGCCGGCGTCGGGTCGTGGGCCGCGGAGAACCTCGGCCGTCCGATCCTCCACGTCGGCACCGCGGTCATGGCGGTCGGCTGCCTCGTGCTCTGGCGGGCCCTCGACGGCTCGCAGCGGCACCGACGTCGGGGCGCTCGCGCTGTCCCCGGGGCTGGCGCTCTTCGGCCTGGGGATGGGGATGATCTTCGTGCCCGCTGTTCTCGATCGTGCTCGGCGGCATCGAGGACCACGAGGTCGGCTCGGCCACAGGGCTGCTCAGCGCCACCGAGCAGCTCGGGGCATCCCTCGGCATCGCCGGGCTGGCGACGGTGTTCTTCCACGTCTACGACCTCGAGGCGGGTGGCCCGGTGGCCGCGGTCGCGGCGGGCCGGCACCTGCTGGCCGCGGAGGACACCCTGCTGCTCACGGTCGGGCTCGTCGCCGTGGCCTGGGCGCTGCGCGTGGCTCCTGCCGCGGCCGGCGCGGGCCGGCGCGCGCACTGACGCCGCGGCCGGTCGCGCCTCCGGCCAAGGCACCGGAAACTGGTGTGGGGCACCCCGAAGTTCGGGGTGCCCCACACCAGGTTCCCGCCTCGGGCGAGAAAGTCGGGGTCAGGCGGTGACGTGGGCGTCGGCGACGTCGAGCGCGCGGTCGAGGATGTCGAGGCCCTCGGCGAGCTCCTCGGCCGTCGTCGTGCACGGCGGGACGACGTGCAGCCGGTTGAAGTGGGTCATCGGCCACAGCCCCTCGGCCTTGCACGCCGCCATGAGCTCGCCCATCGGCTTGGCCGCCTCGCCGGAGGCGTTGTACGGCACGAGCGCCTCGTTCGTCGTCGTGTCCTTGACGAGGTCGAGGGCCCAGAAGACCCCGAGCCCGCGCACCTCGCCGACGCGTCGGGTGCTTCGCCGCGGATCTCGGCGAGGCGCGGCCCGATGACCGTGTCGGCGATCTTGCGGACGTGCTCGAGGATGCCCTCCTCCTCGAAGATCCGCATCGACGCGACGGCCGAGGCGCAGGCCAGCGGGTGCCCCGAGTAGGTGAGGCCGCCGGGGTAGGGCCGGTCGTCGAAGGTGGCGGCGACCCGGGCGGACATGACGACCCCGCCGAGCGGCACGTACCCGCTGTTGATGCCCTTGGCGAAGCAGATGAGGTCGGGCGCCTGGCCCCAGTGGTCGACGGCGAACCACTCGCCGCACCGGCCGAAGCCGGCCATCACCTCGTCGGCGATCCAGAGGATGCCGTGCTCGTCGCAGATCTCGCGGACGCCGGCGAGGTAGCCGTCCGGCGGCACGAGGATGCCGTTGGTGCCGACGACGGTCTCGAGCATGATCGCCGCGATGGTCTGCGGGCCCTCGACCATGACCGTGTCGCGCAGGTGCTGCAGGGCGCGCTCGCACTCCTCCTCGGGCGAGCTGGAGTGGAACGCCGAGCGGAACGGGTACGGACCCCAGAAGTGGACGAACCCCGGTGCGCCGGGCTCGGAGCCCCAGCGCCGCGGCTCGCCCGGTGGCGAGGATGGAGCCGCTCGTGGCGCCGTGGTAGCTGCGGTAGGTGGTGAGGACCTTGTGCCGGCCGGTGTGGATGCGCGCCATCCGCATCGCGTTCTCGGTGGCCTCGGCGCCGCCGTTGGTGAAGAAGACCTTGTCGAGGTCGCCCGGGGCGCGCTCGGCGATCATCCGCGCCGCCTCGGAGCGCGACTCGTCGGCGAAGCTCGGGGCGATGGTGCACTGCCGGGCCGCGGCCTCCTGGATCGCGGCCACGAGCTTCGGGTGCTGGTAGCCGATGTTGACGTTGACCAGCTGGCTCGAGAAGTCGAGGTAGCGGTTGCCCTCGAAGTCCCAGAAGTGCGAGCCCGAGGCAGCGGCGATGGGCAGCGGGCTGATCTGCGCCTGGGCCGACCACGAGTGGAAGACGTGGGCACGGTCGTCGGCGGCGACCCGGGCGCCCTTGTCGGGGTCGGGCTGGACGGTCGGGGAGGCGAGCTCGCTCATCGGGGGCCTTTCGGGGGGTGGGCGGTGGCGCGGTACGGGCGGGTGGTGCGGGTGGTCCAGTCGGCGACGAGCAGGGGAGCGAGGTCGAACCCGTGCTGCTGCGCCCAGGCGAGGTACGCCTGCACGGTCGGGGTGCCCCACGCCTCGCGGTGGCGCGCGAGCAGCCACAGCGCGGAGCGGTCCGGGGTGCCGACGAGCGCGGTGGAGTAGTCGTCGGCGAGGCGCAGGACCCAGTAGTTGCCCTCCACCGGCGTGGGCGCGAGCCGCACGACGCCGCCGAGGCGCACCCGGAGGCGGGCGTGGGAGAGCTCGGCGCCCTCCGCTGGCTGCGCGGAACCGTCGACGGTCCGCTCCGGCTCGCTGCCGTGCCGGATGACGAGGTGCACGCTCACCGTGCCGTTGTCGCGGAGGCCGTACTCGGCGATGCCGACGCTCTCGTCGGGCTGGGAGCGGACGGGGAGGCGGGCCAGCTCGTACCAGCAGCCCGCGTAGCGGGCGACGTCGACGTGCTCGACGGTCGGCAGCGGGGGGTGCTCGCTGCCGCCGATGAGGCCGCGGACGGCGTCGACCGCCCGGTGCGCCACGTCGACCGCCGTGCGGAGCGGGTCGCCGGGCAGCAGGTCGCTCATCCCCTCACGGTAGGTGAGCGGGCTGGCGACCGGCCCGGCGGGAGCGGACCGGCTCACCTCAGCCCCGCAGCGTGAAGATCGTGCGGTGCCACGGCTTGCGCGCCTCGCCGGTGATGTCGTGCATGACGTGCTTGACGTTCGTGTACTCGTCGAAGGAGTACGCGGACATGTCCTTGCCGAAGCCGGAGGACTTGTACCCGCCGTGCGGCATCTCGCTGATGATCGGGATGTGGTCGTTGACCCACACGCAGCCGGCCGCGATCTCGCGGGTGGCCCGGCCGGCGCGGTAGGTGTCGCGGGTCCAGGCGCGAGGCGGCGAGCCCGAACTCGGTGTCGTTGGCGAGCCGGATGGCCTCGTCGTCGTCGTCGAACGGGACGACGACGAGCACCGGCCCGAAGACCTCGTCGCGCCAGATCTCGGAGTCGAGCGGCCACGTCGGTGACGACGGTCGGCTCGTAGTAGCACCCGCGGGCGAGGTCGCCGGTGGGGGGAGCGCCGCCGCAGACGACCTTCGCGTAGGCGCGGGCGCGGTCGACCATCCCGGCGACCTTGGCCAGGTGGGCGCGCGAGGAGAGCGGGCCGAGGTCGGTCTCGGGGTCGGCGGTCGGGCCCATCCGCACGTCGCGGTAGAGGTCGGCGACCCCGCCGACGAACGCGTCGTAGACGGAGCGGTGGACGATGGCCCGGGTCGCCGCCGTGCAGTCCTGCCCGGCGTTGATGAGGTTGGCGGCGACGGCGCCGTGGACGGCGGCCTCGAGGTCGGCGTCGTCGAAGACGACGAACGGGGCCTTGCCGCCGAGCTCGAGGTGGACCCGCTTGCCGGTGGCGGCGGCGGTGGCCATCACCCGGCGGCCGACGACGGTGGACCCGGTGAACGAGGTCATCGCGACGTCGGGGTGCCCGACGAGGTGCTCGCCGGCGACCGGGCCGGTGCCGGTGACGACGTTGACGACGCCGGGCGGCGCGCCGGCCTCGGTGAACGCCTCGGCGAAGGGCAGCGCGGTGAGCGGGGTGATCTCGGCCGGCTTGAGGACGATCGTGTTGCCGGCGGCGATGGCCGGCAGCACCTTCCAGGCCGCCATCTGCAGCGGGTAGTTCCACGGGGCGATCGAGCCGACGACGCCGATCGGCTCGCGCCGGATCGAGGAGGTGTGGTCGCCGGAGTACTCGCCGGTGGCCATGCCGTCGAGGCGGCGGGCGGCGGCGCCGAAGAACGCGGTGTTGTCGACCGTGCCGGGCACGTCGAACTCGCGGGCGAGGCGGATCGGCTTGCCGGCCTGGCGCGACTCGAGCTGCGCGAGCTCCTCGGCGCGCTCGTCGAGGAGGGCGGCCGCCCGGGTGAGGACGGCGGACCGCTCGACCGGGCGTGGCCCGCGACCACTCGGCGTAGGCGGCCCGCGCCGCGGCGACGGCGGCGTCGACGTCGTCCGGGCCCGGCGAGGGTCACCGACTCGACGCACCTCGTCGGTGCTCGGGTCGAGGACGTCGAAGCTCTCGCCGGTGCTCCCGGCCCGGCGCTCACCGCCGATGTACTGGTGCATGCCCGCGAGCATACGGGTGCGCCCCGGCTGCCGGAAAGGGCAGCAGGGGCGTGATGGGACGACGGATTCCGTCGCGGGGACGGGCGACGGATGGCCGCATCAGTGCTGGCGGCACCTCGTGGACGACGCCCCGCCTCGTCCCGACTTCTTGCCCGAGACCCACCTCCGGGCCCCGGAAAGAGCCTCTCGGAGGTGGCGACGGGGCAAGAAGTCGGGACGCGGGGCGGGGGCGGCCGGCCGGGGACGCGAACGGGGCGCCGACCTCCGTGGAGGTCGGCGCCCCGTCCGGGCGTGCGTGGGGTCAGCCGTTGACGGCGCGCTTGAGCTGCGCGGCCGCCTTGAAGCCGACCGAGGTCGACGCGGCGATCTGGATCTCCTCGCCGGTCTGCGGGTTGCGGCCGGTGCGGGCCGCGCGCTCACGGGTCTCGAAGTTGCCGAAACCGGCGAGCTTGACGTCCTCACCCTTGGCGAGCTCGGCGGCGATGGCGTCGAACGCGATGTTCAGGGCCTCCTCCGCGGCGCTGGCCGAGAGGTCGGTCTTGCCGGCGAGGGCCTGGGCGAGTTCCTTCTTGGTCATGTGTGGTGCACTCCTTGTCAGCTGAAGTCTTTCGCTCAGAACCTAGCAAGCATCGGGCCCATCGCCACACGCCACCCCGGCGCGGCGCGGCAGCGAGCTCTCAGGTGGGCTCCGCCGTCCCGGCCGCCGCCGGGCGCCGCCCCAGCCGTCCCCCCAGGCCACATCGCGCGCGACCCGGTAGCGGGCGGGTCGCGGCGGGTGACGAGCTCGCGACCGGCCGTACCGTCCGCGCGGCAGAGCTCGAGCTGCACCAGCCCCTTGCGCTTCACCGGGTGCCGCAGCACGCGGGCGGCCACCGGAGTGACCTCCTCACGGCGTCGCCACGACGTAGGCGAGCTTCTCGTCCTCGTGGCCGAGCGAGCCGCCCTTGAGCCGTCGGTGCAGGGCCGTGCGGTCGAGGCGCACCGCGAGGTGGCACCAGTCGCCGGCGGCCGCGAGCGGGCAGGCGTGCTCGTGCGGGCACGGGGCGACGACGTGCCAGCCGGCCTCGAGCAGCCGCGTCCGGGCCGCGAGCACTGCCGCGAACCCGCGCGGCGTGCCCGGCTCGACGACGACCAGGACCGAGGCGCACCGGCCGGCGGCGTCGACGACCCGGCCGGGCAGGTCGCCCGGCAGCTCACCGAGGACGTAGCTGATGGTCGCCAGGTCGGCCTGCGGCAGAGGCCGACCCGCGGCGAGGTCGGTGACCGTCCATCGTGCCGCGGCGAGGACCGGCGGGCCGTGGGCGGCGATGCGGCGGCCCAGGGTGAGCGCCTCGCCCGAGGCGTCGACCACCTCGAGCGCCGCGACCTCAGGGAAGGCCTCCGCCACGGCCCAGGCCGCCGCCCCGGTCCCACCCCCGACGTCGACGAGCGAGCGGACGGCGAGGTCGGGAACGACCTCGAGGACGTACCGCAGCACCCGCGACACCGCGGCGTGGGTGGCCGGCATCCGGTAGGCGGCGTAGGCCGCGGCGAGCACCGGGTCGGTCAGCGCCGGCCGGGTGGGTGGAGCGCCCGAGCGGTAGACCTCGATGAGCCGGGCCGTCGCCCGGCGCAGCGCCTCGGGGTCGCTGCCCTCGAGGACCGCCTCGAGGGCGCGGGTCAGGGGGAGCGGCACGCCGTCATCCTCCTACGCTGGGGCTCGCGGACGCACCGAGGAGGTCGCGATGGCCCGCCGGGTCCTCGTCGTCGACGACGAGCGGGAGATCCGCACGGTGCTGCGCGCCTACCTCGAGGCCGAGGGCCACCGTGGTCACCGAGGCCGCGACGGGCGCGGAGGCGCTGCGTCGCGCCCTGGCCACCGACGGCAGCGCCCCCGACCTCGTGCTCCTCGACGTCGGCCTGCCCGACCTCGACGGGCTCGACGTCCTGCGCACCCTGCGCCGCGACTCCGACGTCTACGTCATCCTCGTCACCGCCCGCGCCGAGGAGGCCGACACGCTCGTCGGCCTCGCGACCGGCGCCGACGACTACGTCACCAAGCCGTTCAGCCCCCGCGAGGTGGTCGCCCGCGTGCGCACGGTGCTGCGCCGGACCCGCGAGGCCGCCGCCGGCGAGCCGGCGGACGGCGTGCTGCGCTTCGACGGGCTGACCCTGGACCCCCGGCGCCGCGAGCTGACCGTGGGCGGGAACGAGGTGCGGCTCTCGGCGCTCGAGTTCGACCTGCTCCACGCGCTCGCGGCCTCGCCCGGACGGGTGTTCAGCCGGACCCAGCTGCTCGAGGAGGTCTGGGGCTACGACTTCTACGGTGACGAGCGGGTCGTCGACGTCCACGTCCGCAGCATGCGCCGGGCGCTCGGCGACGACGCGGCCGGCCCGCCGCTCATCGGCACCGTCCGGGGTGTCGGCTACAAGTTCCTGCCAAGCCCCCAGGAGGGCCGGATGAACCGCCTCGTCGTCCGCCTCGTCCTCTCCCACCTCGCTCGTGGCGGTGCTCGGCGGGCTGGCGACGGTCGTCGTCGTCCGCGCCCTCACCCCGGTGATCTTCGACCGGTCGATGGGCCGGATCGGGAGCGGGACGATGCCGGGCCGCGGGCCGGGGCCGCAGAGCGGCGGTGCGCACCGAGGTCGCCGACGCCGTGACCCAGGCGATCGGGATCGGGCTCGTCGTCGGGGTCGTCGCGGCCGCGGCCTTCGGCGCGCTCGCCGCCATCCGGCTGGTCCGGCCCGCTGCGGCGGGTGCGGCGAGACCACCCGGCTCATCGCCGCGGGTCGACTACGACGTGCGCGTCGAGCGGCCCCCGCGAGACCGAGCTGGCCGCGCTCGCCGACGACGTCAACACCCTGGGCCGGGCCCTGGCCGAGACCGAGGCACGGCGCACCCGGCTGCTCGGGGAGGTGGCGCACGAGATGCGCACGCCGCTCACCGTCGTCGACGGCTACGTCGAGGGGATGATCGACGGCGTCCTGCCACGACCGCCGCGGAGCTGGGCAAGGTCAGCGACGAGGTCCGGCGGCTGCGGCGGCTGTCCGACGACCTCTCCGCCCTCTCCCGCGCCGAGGAGGGCCGGCTCGCGCTCGCGCCACGCGCCGTCGACCTCGCCGCGGTCGTCGACGCGGCCGCCGAGCGGCTGCGCCCGCAGGCCGAGGACGCCGGGCTCGGCGCTGGCCGTCGCCGCCGCCGGCCCCGGTCGCGGCCGGCGTCGACCCCGAGCGGGTCGCCCAGGTGGTCACCAACCTCGTCGGCAACGCCGTGCGGGCCGACGCCGGCGGGCGGGTCGATCAGGGTCGGGCGTCGCACGGTCGGCGGCTGGGCGGTGGTCGCGGTCGCCGACACCGGCGAGGGCCTCGCGCGCGGCCGACCTCGAGCGGGTCTTCGAGCGCTTCTACCGGGTGCCCGGCCGCCGGCGCGAGGGCGTCGACAGCGGGTCGGGCATCGGGCTGACGGTCGCCCGCGGCATCGCCCGCGCGCACGGCGGCGACCTCGTGGCGGCCTCGGACGGGCCCGGGCGCGGGGCGAGCTTCACGGTGCGGGTCCCGTCGGTGGCGGGTCAGTCGCCGGCCATCGGGCAGTCCTGACCGCTGCCGTCCCGGGCGGTCGTGCCGCGCATCATGCCGGTGCCTTCGCGCCCGGTGCCCCCGCCGTTGCCCCGGCCGTTGCCCGCCATCCCGTTCCCGCGGGTGCCGGCGGAGGCGTCCGGGCCGGCGACCTGGCCGTCGGCCGCGGCGCTGAAGGCCCGCAGGTGCATCCGCGACCCGTCGAGGAGCCGGCCGAGGGTGGTGTCGACGTCGGCCGGGAGGTCCGCGGCGATCGTGGCCTCGAGGTCGGCGATGTCGCGCTGCTCGAGCTCGACGGCCACGGTGTAGGCCTCGTCGAGCGAGGTCCGGGCCTGGGCGAGCCAGCCGTCGTAGAGGGCCTGGATCGCGGGGTCGGCGTACTCGCCGGGCGGCAGGGAGTCGGCGGGGTCGGCCACGCCGTAGCGGTCGAGCAGGGCCGCGACGGCGTCGAGGTGGCGCTGCTCGCTGGTCGTGATGGTGCTGAACGGGCGCGCCCCGTCGTAGAGGTCGGCGATGGCGGCGTAGAGGTCGCGAGCCATCCGCTCCTCGTCGCTGGCGAAGACGAGCGCCGGGGCGAGCGCGGTGCCTGCCGTCGTGCCGGTGGCCGGTGTCGGGGCGGGGGCGTCGGCGGGGGTGGCGCCCATGGCCTGCGAGGCGGCGAGGCCGCCCGCGAGCAGGGCTCCGACGCCGAGCGTGGCGATGGTGGTGCGGAGGGTGTTGGTCATGGTGCTCACCTCTGTCGGTTCGGTTGTCGTGCTGTGACAGAGCAAACGCCCCGCCCGTGAAGCGCCGGGTGGGGCGTTCGTGAAGCCTTCGTGAAGGGCACCTGCGCGGTGGCGGCGGGATGATCTCGGGCGCGGAGGCGTTCCCCCCGCTGGACCGAGAGCAGCGGGAATATACCCAGTGGGGTATCCTGTTGTCCGGTGCGAACCGAGAAAACGCAATTCCGAGGAGCTGACATGGCCACCGTGGACCTCACGGCCGAGACCTTCGAGAAGACCGTCACCGACGCGAGCATCGTGCTCGTCGACTGGTGGGCGTCGTGGTGCGGCCCGTGCCGCCAGTTCGCGCCGACCTACGAGCGCTCGAGCGAGCAGCACGAGGACGTCGTGTACGGCAAGGTCGACACCGAGGCCGAGCAGGGCCTCGCCGGAGCCGCCCAGATCACGTCCATCCCCACCCTCATGGGCTTCCGCGAGGGCATCCTCGTCTTCCGCCAGGCCGGGGCCCTGCCGCCGGCCGCCCTCGAGCAGGTCGTCGACGGCATCAAGGCCCTCGACATGGACGAGGTGCGCGCCCAGGTCGCGGCCCAGGCGGGCTGACCCCCGCCTCCGGCCGGCCCCCGACATCACCGATCTCGCCCCGGCGCGAGCACCGGCGCCCGTACCATCGACACCTTGTCGCCCCCACCCAGGAGGCCCCGCGATGGAGCTCGACCCGACCGAGATGCAGGCCGTCGTCAAGCGCCTCAAGCGTGCCCAGGGGCAGATCGGCGGCATCCTCAAGATGATCGACGAGGGCCGTGACTGCCAGGACATCGTCACCCAGATGGCCGCCGTCTCCAAGGCCCTCGACCGGGCCGGCTTCGCGGTGATCGCCCTCGGCCTGCGCCAGTGCATCACCGACCCGGAGCAGGGCTCGATGGACGTCGAGTCGATGGAGAAGCTCTTCCTCTCCCTCGCCTGATGGACGCCACCGCCTGGGACGAGCGCTACGCGGGCGCCGACCTCGTCTGGTCGAGCACCCCCAACCGGTTCGTCGAGGAGGTCGTGGCGCCGCTCGCGCCCGGACGTGCCCTCGACCTCGCCGGCGGGGAGGGCCGCAACGCGCTGTGGCTCGCCGAGCGGGGGTGGGACGCCACCTCGGCCGACTTCTCGTCGGTCGCCGTCGAGCGGGCCCGGGGCATCGCCGCCGAGCGGCTGGGCGAGGGCGCCGGCCCGTTCCGGGCGGTCGTCGCCGATGCGCTGGAGCCGGCCCCGCCCCCGCCCGCCGGTGACGGTTACGACCTCGTCCTCTTCGCGTACCTCCAGCTGCCGGACGCCGACTGGCGCACGGCGCTCCGGCGGGGGGTCGAGGCCGCCGTCCCGGGCGGCACGGTGCTCGTCGTCGGCCACGCCGCGCGGAACCTCGCCGAGGGCACCGGCGGCCCGCAGGACCCTGCGGTGCTCCACGACCCGGACGACGTCGTGGCGGCCGCCGCGGGGCTGCCGGTCGAGGTCGTCTCGTCCGAGCTGCGCGAGCGGCCGGTCGAGGGCGCCGACCGTCCCGCGCTCGACAGCGTCGTCGTCCTCCGCCGACTCGCTCTCTAGATACCCCCTAGGGTATGCTGCGCGGGACCGTGTACCCGTTCTGCAAGGAGTTCCACCCATGTGCCGAGCCGTGAACTGCCGTACGTGCGGCAAGACGACCTGGGCCGGCTGCGGCCAGCACGTCGACCAGGTGATGCGGGGCGTCCCGACGTCCGACCGCTGTGCGGGCCACGAGGGCGAGCCGAGCACCGGCTTCCTCTCCAAGCTGTTCGGCCGCTGACGCCGACCGACCCCCGCGCCGCGATCACCACCTACCGGGAGGCGCTGCTCGTCGCGTCCGGTCACGGAGCTGGCACGGCCCCGGGGGCGGCGGCGCGCATATCGCGGAGCTCGATGGGAAGTTGGGCGTTCGCATGGGTCGGGCGTCCCGTAGCGGCCTGCAGACAAGAGCTCAGCGCCGCGCCGCGCCTGTCTGAGGGTGTGCAGAGGGGATTCGCGAGTTCAGGTCCTATGAGGACGGCGCGGGGCACACTCCCGCCGTGGGCCTCTTCCGCAAGTGCGCAGCCCGCTCCTGCGGGCACAACATCCCATTGCGGCGTCTGGGCAATGGTGGGCTGCTGAGGGCCAGCGCATCCATCGACGGAGGGCGTCCAGGTCCAACGCACGGTAGCCAGCCCGCCGTACGTTGCCTCCATCCACCCGCATCCCACCTGGCACTTCGGCGCCGGCGCGACTGCAGAACATTGGTCCTCACCGTCTCCGCGGGAGGCATCGCCTAGGTACGCCCGGTCGCCGAAAGGTGGCTCGGGCTGCCCCTCGGCCGTACACGACGTGGCAGTTTCGGTTGAGCCAAGAGCCCTACCCCTACGCGATGAGTGACGTCACCTCGAGATCTGGGGCGCCACCAGCTCGAGGGGGGCCTCCACTCGATCCCACGTCGAGGCGGTACCCGAGGAGCTGCGCGTCCACGTCGGGGTCTACCACCCGGCGTTCGGTGACCTTCCTCAGAGTGCCCGGGAGCAGGTCACCTACGGGGTGCTCGACTGGCTGGTTGGTGAGGACGACGTTCCTCAGCGCTGGCTCGGACACGTGGAGGCTCTCACCGAGCTTCCCCCGGGCAGTGTCGCGGGGAGCGGGGCTTCGGGGGCCGTTGCCGAGATCGCAGCGCAACGGGATGCGGAGGAGTGGACGCTCGCCCAGTGGCAGGACAAGGACGGCACTCCGGGGTTGGCGTTGTCTCGTCCCGGCCTGCGGTGGATCGATCACCCAACCCTGGATCGGCACCAGATCGTGTCGGCGCAGTATCAGACGCAGGACAACGGCCTGCCCGCCAACACCACCGCCCTTGAATCCCTTCGACAGCTCGAGTCCGAGCTCGAGTCGCTTCTCGGAGAGCGCGGAATCCCGATCGCGCACTAGACCCACCGCGGGGTGCGCAACCGCCACGCATACACCGACGGTGAGGACCAGAACATCGACGCAGCCGCTCATGGAGTGGGCGAGCAAGCGGAAAGTCGTCGCAGAGGCAACACCGGATCCCGCGTGGTCCCAGGTCCGGCGCTTCACCGGTCACGGTCGGAATCACGAGGCGCTCCAGCACGCCCCGGCACAACGATCCAGCAGCGCGCCCCCCACACTCATGCAGCGTTCGGTCGGCCGGTTCGCGGCGAAGTGGGCGCCCACCTGGACTGGGCAGCCTGTCTGCAAGACGCGCGCCGCGGATCGGGCAACCGGGTGAACTGGGCAACGAAGGACGGATGGCGCAACCGGCCGGGGTTCAACACCTCGGTTCTCGCGTCATCATCCATCCAGCCGCAGCACCAGCTTCCGTGGCGTGCAGCAGCGGTAGCTCTCCGGCCACGCAGCTCTGGGACCTCCTCCCAGTCGGTGGTCGTCGTCGAGCACCATTCCGACTGCGTGGGCGACCACGGCATCAGCCCCCACGGCAGCCCCATGTGGATCAGGGTGTGCAGCTCATCTCAATATGAGATGAAGGTCAGCACCGTGGTAGGTCGCAGGACCAGCCCCGGTCAGGTCGCGTTAACAGCCAGCTAAAGTCGCCGGGGACGAAGGACGTGGGCGAAGGCCTCGTCCGCAACGCCACCTCACGCCGGTCCAGGCGTCCTCCTCGTAGGCCTCGGGCAGCACCAAGGCCGTTACCGCGACCCGCGCGACTACGTCACCGGATGGCTCGATGCGCGAGTGCCCTGGGGAGCGCACCTAGTCTCTCGAGCGCACTCCACGTTCCTGGCGCCTAGCGGTTGTCGTGTGCTGGCCCAACACCCTCCTCGACTCGCTGTGCACGAAAACGACTACGCCGACGGTGATATTATTTTTTTTTTTTTTTTTTTTTTTTGTGTGTGGGGGGGGGGGGGGGGGGGGGGGGGGGGGGGGGGGGGGGGGGGGGGGGGGGGGGGGGGGGGGGGGAAAAAAAAAAAAAAAAAAAAAAAAAAAAAAAAAAAAAAAAAAAAAAAAAAAAAAAAAAAAAAAAAAAAAAAAAAAAAAAAAAAAAAAAAAAAAAAAAAAAAAAAAAAAAAAAAAAAAAAAAAAAAAAAAAAAAAAAAAAAAAAAAAAAAAAAAAAAAAAAAAAAAAAAAAAAAAAAAAAAAAAAAAAAAAAAAAAAAAAAAAAAAAAAAAAAAAAAAAAAAAAAAAAAAAAAAAAAAAAAAAAAAAAAAAAAAAAAAAAAAAAAAAAAAAAAAAAAAAAAAAAAAAAAAAAAAAAAAAAAAAAAAAAAAAAAAAAAAAAAAAAAAAAAAAAAAAAAAAAAAAAAAAAAAAAAAAAAAAAAAAAAAAAAAAAAAAAAAAAAAAAAAAAAAAAAAAAAAAAAAAAAAAAAAAAAAAAAAAAAAAAAAAAAAAAAAAAAAAAAAAAAAAAAAAAAAAAAAAAAAAAAAAAAAAAAAAAAAAAAAAAAAAAAAAAAAAAAAAAAAAAAAAAAAAAAAAAAAAAAAAAAAAAAAAAAAAAAAAAAAAAAAAAAAAAAAAAAAAAAAAAAAAAAAAAAAAAAAAAAAAAAAAAAAAAAAAAAAAAAAAAAAAAAAAAAAAAAAAAAAAAAAAAAAAAAAAAAAAAAAAAAAAAAAAAAAAAAAAAAAAAAAAAAAAAAAAAAAAAAAAAAAAAAAAAAAAAAAAAAAAAAAAAAAAAAAAAAAAAAAAAAAAAAAAAAAAAAAAAAAAAAAAAAAAAAAAAAAAAAAAAAAAAAAAAAAAAAAAAAAAAAAAAAAAAAAAAAAAAAAAAAAAAAAAAAAAAAAAAAAAAAAAAAAAAAAAAAAAAAAAAAAAAAAAAAAAAAAAAAAAAAAAAAAAAAAAAAAAAAAAAAAAAAAAAAAAAAAAAAAAAAAAAAAAAAAAAAAAAAAAAAAAAAAAAAAAAAAAAAAAAAGGGCGGCGAAGAGGCGAAGAACGTTCCCGCCAGGGGCAGGCAACACGCCGACCCGCAAGGGCGCCCCGCTCTGCGTGTTGCCTCCTTCTCGACCTCGGGCGAAATGGGTAGCCCACGGTGGGCGGTAGGCAGCGGCTCCAGGCACACGCCCTATCTGGCGATGCGGGCACATCTGACCCTACACGGACGCTGTCTTCGCGCGGTGCGTTGGCGAAGGCGTTCGAGCGGGGCCCGCGCCGCAGTTCGCGCGGGCGGTGCCGCGTGCACGAACCAGCCCCAGGCCCGCATCGGGCCGGGGCGTGATGTACCGCGCCGCGTCCGACGTCACCGAGAACCCCGCGGCCTCGACTACACGCGGCAGGTCGCGGTCGACGTGGAAGCTGCCTACCTTGGGGACCCGCACCGGCTCGACGCCAACCGCTGCACCGAAACCGTGCCGGAGGCTTGGAAGCGGGCCAGGGGAAGCGCTCGAGCCAAGGGCAATACCCCAACCGGGTCGAAGCACCCGCCGGGCCTCCGTCAGCGCGCGGCCTCACCCCGAGACACCGCGCACAGGACCCAGGCCGCGGACGACGCCGTCGACCGACCCGTCGGCGAGCCCAGGCAGGTCCGCGGCGTCGAGGCTCGTGCGCTCGACCGGCCGCCCGAAGGCCTCGATCGCGAAGGGCAAGCCAGCTCCCAGGCCAGGTCCGACGGTTCGGCCTACAGCATGCGCGTCACCGCCGTTGGGTAGATGCTCGAGGTTGGGCCCTGAGCCTTAGCCCATGTCGAGCACCACCCCGGCGCCCGCGAAGCACACGGGGCGCCGCCACCGCGCTCCAGCGCCGGCGCCCTGACAGGCGCGGTGGGTCAACCGGGGCAGCACCCCGCTCGCCCCACTTCACCGGCCCGGTCCCACTCGGCCGAGCGTGACCCACGGGGCGATCGGGTGGCCGGGCGGCGGGGGACCGCGTCAGTGGTGGCCCTTGAGAACCATCCGCATGATGCGCATGTTGAACGCGGCGAACCGCCGGCTGCAGCGGCAGGCTGCGCCGCTTCCGAGGTCCTCGCGGTGGGCAGCGGCGCGCGCGAGAGGTCGGCGAACGGCTGGGGGGTCTCGTCCATGGTGATCACTCCGGGATCAGGTGCCAGCCGGGCGGGCCTTGGCCTTGTAGATGAACAGGTGGTGGAGCATCAGCTTGACCCAGTGCCCGCCGAGCCCGACCTCGCCGGTGGTGCCCTTCAGGTCGCGCCCGGTCGCGAAGCGCGAGTAGTCCGGGACGACCGGCATCATCGTCATGGCAGCGGCCGACCCGTCGCGAGTCCGGCTCCCGCCGAGGCGACACAGGCGGCGGCCATGTTCGCCATCGAGGCGGTGTGCGCCGGCGACCCGGCTCCCACTTGATGCGGTCGGCGATGTGAGGGCGGCCGTCTTGCCCATGATGCCGCAGGGCATCCCCGTGCGAGGCGGGGAGGGTGCGATGACGGTGCCGTTCGGGCTCTTGCGCGGCCGCGAGATCTGGTGCGGGGGAGCGAAGGCGATGCCGACCGCGAAGATGTTGGGGTAGCCCGGCGCGAGGTAGGTCTGCGGCCAGTCGGCGCCGCTCCACTCCTCGAACGGCTTCGGGGTGTAGTCGGCGTCGACCTTCATGAAGCCGCTCGGTGCGAAGATCTGGTCGGTGATGTCGTCGCCGTCGCGGTCGTAGGCCTTCAACGGGACGCCGCCGAAGGGCGGCAGCAGCATCCCGAAGTCGAACGCCAGCGTGTGGTGGTCGCCGTCGAGGGTCTCGTAGCTCACCTGCCCTCCTCGACGCGCTCGACGTGGGCGCCGAGGATGGCCTCGATGTCGCGCTCGCGGAACAGGGGGGCGGTCCAAGCTCGCTGCTGGTCTGGAACCCTTGTCCGCGAAGGTCATGCCGCCGACCACGAAGTCGCCCAGGGCGGCCTCGTTGCTCAGGTAGACCAGCCGGGCGCGGTCGCGCACGCCTGCCTCGCGGAGCTGGTGGTCGACGTTGAAGACGTACTCGAACGCCGCGCCCTCGCAGGTGCAGGTGCCGTGGCCCATGCCGACGACCAGGGTCTGGCGTTGCCGGCCCGCATCCGGTCGATGGCCTCCTGCAACGCGCGGGCCGCCTCGACGGCGTGGTCGGCGGTGCAGACCGACACCGTGTGGCCGGGCCGGGCCGAGGCCCTCGGTGACGCCGAACTTCAGCTGCGGACCGGTGGCGTTGATCAGGTAGTCGAAGCGCAGCCGCTCCTCACGCCCCGCCGAGGCCGCGCCGGTGTGGACGATGTCGACCGCGCCCCGGGCGTCGTCGGCGTCCCGTCGGGGCGGATCGCGACGGCCTTCGCCTGCACGGAAGCGGATGCCCTTCGGCTGTACACCGGGGCGAGCGGGAAGACCACGTCCTTCTTGTCCATCTTCCCGACGCCCACCCAGATGTTGCACGGGATCCAGTTCCACTGCGAGTTCGGCGACACGACGGTCACCGTGTGCCCCTTCCGAGCAGGCGGCTGAGGTGCAGCGCGGCGGTGTGTCCGGATACTCCGGCGCCCAGAACGACGACATCGGCCATGGGGACGTCTCCTTCGACGGGTGGGTGGCACCCGACATCCGTATACCCCCTGGGGGTGTCATGTCGACGTCGGTGCGCGTCATACGGAGGCAATACGGGGCGGGGGGTATATGGTCGAGTTGTGTCTGGCTGGACCCACGGCGCCGGGCCGGGTGGTCTGCTCGGCGCCGTGTCCGGCGGGAGGCCCTGTCCCCCCGTCCGGATCCACACCGTCGGCCCGGAGGTGCCCCTTGGCTCCCTCCCGCACCCTCGTGATCGGCGACCTCGAGGCCACCCGTCTGCTCTGTGCGCTCCTGCGCGACGAGGGCGCTGACGTGGTCCACCTGCCGCGAGCCGGATGAGGCCGCCTGGCGTGCGGCGCTCGAGCACCCGCGTCGACGGGTATCGCCGTCGTGGTCCGGGGGGACCTCCCCGGCGCTCCGCTTCGCCCTGCTGGTCGAGCACCTGCAGCCCAGCGTGCCGGTCGTCGTGACGATCTTCGACCGCACCCTCGGCCGGCGCCTCGCCGAGGTGCTCCCCGTTGCACGGTGACCTCTCCGGCCGACGTCGCCGCCCCCGCCATCGTCGCGGCGTGCGTGCGACCCGACGCCCTCGCGGTGTTCACCGGGGCCGAGGGCGTCCGTGAGCTCGTCGAGACCGCCGAGGGGGCCACGCTGCGCGCGTCGGCGCCGGACCCGGACGGGTGGGGCAAAAAAAAAAAAAAAAAAAAAAAAAAAAAAAAAAAAAAAAAAAAAAAAAAAAAAAAAAAAAAAAAAAAAAAAAAAAAAAAAAAAAAAAAAAAAAAAAAAAAAAAAAAAAAAAAAAAAAAAAAAAAAAAAAAAAAAAAAAAAAAAAAAAAAAAAAAAAAAAAAAAAAAAAAAAAAAAAAAAAAAAAAAAAAAAAAAAAAAAAAAAAAAAAAAAAAAAAAAAAAAAAAAAAAAAAAAAAAAAAAAAAAAAAAAAAAAAAAAAGGGGGGGGGGGGGGCCGGGAGGGCCGAAAGCTGCATCGGGGGAGGCCCGAGGGGCCAGGCTCGTTTTTTTTTTTAAAAAAAAAAAAAAAAAAAAAAAAAAAAAAAAAAAAAAAAAAAAAAAAAAAAAAAAAAAAAAAAAAAAAAAAAAAAAAAAAAAAAAAAAAAAAAAAAAAAAAAAAAAAAAAAAAAAAAAAAAAAAAAAAAAAAAAAAAAAAAAAAAAAAAAAAAAAAAAAAAAAAAAAAAAAAAAAAAAAAAAAAAAAAAAAAAAAAAAAAAAAAAAAAAAAAAAAAAAAAAAAAAAAAAAAAAAAAAAAAAAAAAAAAAAAAAAAAAAAAAAAAAAAAAAAAAAAAAAAAAAAAAAAAAAAAAAAAAAAAAAAAAAAAAAAAAAAAAAAAAAAAAAAAAAAAAAAAAAAAAAAAAAAAAAAAAAAAAAAAAAAAAAAAAATTAAAATATCGAGCGTACCTCGTGGGGGTGCTCGTAGGGGAGTGAACCGGTCGTGCGGCCGGTTCCGACGCGAAAAAAATGCAAATCACTGGACCATATACCCTAGGGGGTATATAGTCCAGATTGGAAAAAAACCGGATCAAGAAGTACCCCTGCATGCCGGGAAGGACCCCCCAGAATGACCGTCATCGACACCCCCGCCCCCACCGCCACCGTCACCACGATGCCGCGGATCGGCGACCCCGCCCCGGCGTTCACCGCACCACCACCCAGGGAGAGATCAGCTTCCCCGGCGACTACGCCGGCAGATGGGTGATCTTCTTCAGTCACCCGGCCGACTTCACCCCCGTGTGCACGACGGAGTTCATGACCTTCGCCTCGATGCAGGACGAGTTCGCCGCGCTGAACACCAAGCTCGTCGGGCTGTCCGTCGACGGCCTCTACAGCCACATCGCCTGGCTGCGCACGATCAAGGAGAAGATCGCCTTCAGGGACATGAAGGACGTCGAGGTGACCTTCCCGCTGATCGAGGACATCACGATGGAGGTCGCCCGGAAGTACGGGATGATCATGCCCGGGGAGGACTCCACCAAGGCCGTCCGCGCCGTCTTCGTCATCGACCCGAAGGGCATCATCCGCACGATCATCTACTACCCGCTCAGCCTCGGCCGCAACTTCGACGAGCTGCGCCGGGTGGTCATCGCCCTGCAGACCGCGGACGCGTTCGCCGTGGCCACACCGGCCGACTGGCGGCCCGGTGACCCGGTGATCGTCCCGCCGGCGGGCTCCTGCGGCACGGCCAAGGACCGGATGGAGGGCCCGAGGAGGGCGTCACCTGCGTCGACTGGTTCTTCTGCACCAAGGAGCTCTCGGCGGACGAGGTCGAGTCCCGGATCCGCCTCTCCCGTCTCCTGAGCCCCCGCGCCGGGGTCGTTCGCTGCACCGGCCCCGGCGACTGCCGTGCTCACGCCTCCCCAGCACTTCCCGGTGACGATCTTCTCCTCGGTCATGGGGCTCGGCGGGCTGTCGCTGGCCTGGCGGCGGGCGGCGAAGGTCTGGGGGCGCCGGCCTGGCCGTCTCGACGTGCTGTTTCGGTGTTCGCCCTCGTCGTCTTCGTCGTCATCTCCATGCTGTATGCCGCCAAGTGGCTCCGCTTCCCGGCGGCCGCCCGAGCCGAGATCCGGCATCCGGTCCGGATGACCTTCGTGCCGACGACGACCATCTCGGTCCTCATCCTCGTGACGGCCGGCCATAGACCGCCCCACCCTCGCCTCGGATCGGCTGGTGGGTCGGGGCGGTGGGGCACCTGCTGGCTCACCGTCGCCGTCCTCAGCGCCTGGTTCAGCCGGGGCGACATCCTGCACAGCCATGTCACCCCGGCGTGGTTCATCCCGATCGTCGGCAACGTCATCACCCCGCTGGCCGCTCCTGCCCTGGGCTCGGTCGAGCTCGCCTGGCCCTCCTTCGGCGTCGGGGTCGTGTTCTGGGTGGCCCTCCTTCCCCTGCTGCTCCAGCGGGTCCTCCTGCACGACCAGCCGCTGCCCCAGAGGCTCCTCCCCGACGATCGCCATCTCCACCGCTCCGCCGTCGGTGGCCATGCTGTCGTGGGGGTCGCTCACGGGCGCCCCGACCCGGTCGGGCGGATCTTCTTCGCGGCGGCGATGATGTTCACCGTGCTGCTCTTCGCCCAGGTCCTCAGGCTGCGCTCCATCCCCTTCGCGCTGCCCTACTGGGCGTACTCCTTCCCCCTGCGGGGGGCCGCCTCAGTCGCTGGGGCGATCGCCATGGCCGCGGCCACCGACAGCCCGCTCTACGATGCCGTCGGCGCGGTTCCTGCTCGCGGTCACCACTGGGCTCATCGTCGGGGTGCTCGTGAGCGCTCTCACGCTGCGTGCCGTCGCCCGCCGGCAGATCTGCGTTCCCGAATGGCGCGCGCCGCTGACCGGCGTGGGACCCCGTGACCGGCCCCTCGAGCGGGCTCCCCGGGTGGGGCCAGGGCTGCTCGTCGTCGTCGCCCATCCGGACGATGAGTCCTTCGGGCTCGGAGTCGGTCCTCGGCCGGCTCGTCCGACGACGGCTGCCCGCGGTCTCCGCGCTGTGTCTCACGGCCTGGGCGAGGCCTCGACCTTGGGCGCCCCCCGCGGACGACCTCCGGGAGATCCGGGCCACGCGCCGCCGGCGGCGGCCGCCGCGCTCGGCCTGGCCTCGACACGCGGCGCTCCGGGCATCCCGACGGCGGGCTGGCGGGGCTGGATCCCGCTCGTGCTGGAGGCGGACGTCGCCGCCGCGGTCGAGGAGTGGGCGCCCGACGGGATCGTCGTGTTCGACCCGGCGGCAGGCGTCACTGGCCACCCGGACCATGCGGCCGCCTCGCTGGCGGGGCTCTCCGTCGCCCCCGCGGCATACCGGCGGTGGGGTGGGCTCTGCCCGCTCAGGTGGAGCGAGGCGCTCAACGCCGCATACGGTGCGGCGTTTTCGCCGGATATGCCGCTCGAGGACCTCGACGTCGCGCTCACGCTCGACCGGTCGCGTCAGCTCTCGGCGGTCCGCCGCCCATGCGAGCCAGGCCGTTCCGGGCAGCGTCCTGTGGCGTCGCCTGGAGCTGCTGGGCGACCGGGAGTACCTCCGCCCGCTGACCTGACCGGCGCCGCTCTCGGCGTTTTTTTTTTTTTTTTTTTTTTTTTTTTTTTTTTTTTTTTTTTTTTTTTTTTTTTTTTTTTTTTTTTTTTTTTTTTTTTTTTTTTTTTTTTTTTTTTTTTTTTTTTTTTTTTTTTTTTTTTTTTTTTTTTTTTTTTTTTTTTTTTTTTTTTTTTTTTTTTTTTTTTTTTTTTTTTTTTTTTTTTTTTTTTTTTTTTTTTTTTTTTTTTTTTTTTTTTTTTTTTTTTTTTTTTTTTTTTTTTTTTTTTTTTTTTTTTTTTTTTTTTTTTTTTTTTTTTTTTTTTTTTTTTTTTTTTTTTTTTTTTTTTTTTTTTTTTTTTTTTTTTTTTTTTTTTTTTTTTTTTTTTTTTTTTTTTTTTTTTTTTTTTAAAAAAAAAAAAAAAAAAAAAAAAAAAAAAAAAAAAAAAAAAAAAAAAAAAAAAAGGGGGCGCCTGAGGTGGGGGGCCGGTAAATTTTTTTTTTTTAAAAAAAAAAAAAAAAAAAAAAAAAAAAAAAAAAAAAAAAAAAAAAAAAAAAAAAAAAAAAAAGGGCCCTGCTAAAACGTAGCGGAGGCTCGAGCACCCCACGCGCCGAAGGTCACCAGAGCTTGGCCGACAACGGGCCAACGGGGGGGGGGGGGGGGGGGGGGGGGGGGGGGGGGGGGGGGGGGGGGGGGGGGGGGGGGGGGGGGGGGGGGGGGGGGGGGGGGGGGGGGGGGGGGGGGGGGGGGGGGGGGGGGGGGGGGGGGGGGGGGGGGGGGGGGGGGGGGGGGGAAAAAAAAAAAAAAAAAAAAAAAAAAAAAAAAAAAAAAAAAAAAAAAAAAAAAAAAAAAAAAAAAAAAAAAAAAAAAAAAAAAAAAAAAAAAAAAAAAAAAAAAGGCGCAACCTTCGCCTGCGAGATCGCTTCCCGGAGAGTGGGTGGAGGTGGCCTGTTGTCGGGGGGGGAACCCGATGAAGAATTTTTTTTTGGGGGGGGGGGGGGGGGGGGGGGGGGGGGGGGGGGGGGGGGGGGGGGGGGGGGGGGGGGGGGGGGGGGGGGGGGGGGGGGGGGGGGGGGGGGGGGGGGGGGGGGGGGGGAAAAAAAAAAAGGGGCGGGTCAGAGGGGAGGCCACGGGGTGCACGCGCTCCCAGGCGCCGTAGCCGCCGAGGAGGTCGGAGACGTCGGCGAAGCCCTCGCTGCGCAGCAGGCTGGCGCCCACCGAGCTGCGCCAGCCGCCGGCGCAGTAGACCAGGACCGGGCGGCTGCGGCGTCGAGCTCGTCGGCCCGCGCGGCGAGCTCGGCCAGCGGGATGTGCCGGCGCACCGGGGACCATCCCGCCTCGACCTCGCCGGCGTTGCGGATGTCGACGAGCTGGACCTCGCCGGCCGCGAGCAGCCTGCGTCGACCTCGGCGACGGTGAGCCGGCTCGCCCGGTGCACGCCGGTCCTCGTGGGCAGGAAGTAGGCCTCGGGGTCGGGGAGGTAGCCGAGCACCTGGTCGAAGCCGATCCGGGCGAACCGGGTGGCGACCTCCTGCTCCTGGCCCTCGGGGGCGATGACGACGACCAGCTGGTCGGGTCGAACACCATCCCGACGGTCTCGGCCATCCGCCCGTCGGCGGGCACGTTGATCGAGCCACGCAGGTGGGCCGCCGCGAACTCGTGGACCTCGCGGGCGTCGTGGACGACGGCGCCGCCGGCGAGGGCCGCCGTCGACCGCGGCATCGCCGAGGGCCGGCACCGAGGCGTCGGTGTCCGGACGTCCCGCTCCTGGCGGTTGAGGGTCGCATTGAAGACGAAGTAGGCCGGGGCCGCCGGCTGGCCCTCGGTGACGACCGCGAGGAACGCGTCCTCGGACATCGGCTGGCAGGCGTAGTTGAACGCCCGCTGCTCGCCGATGGTGGACTGCGCTCGGTGGAGAGGTTCTTGCCGCAGGCCGAGCCGGCGCCGTGGGCGGGGAAGACGCGCACCGCGTCGGGAAGGCCCATCAGCTTCTGCTGGACGGAGTGGTAGAGCATCCGGCCGAGCTCGTCGGCGGTGACCCCGATCGAGGCGAGCAGGTCGGCCGGCCGACGTCGCCGATGAACAGCGCGTCGCCGGTCAGGACGCCGTAGGGGACCTCGTCGGCGGCGTGCTCGTAGACGAGGACGGAGATCGACTCCGGCGTGTGGCCGGGCGTCTCCATGATCTCGAGGGTGACCTCGCCGAGGCGCGATCCGCTCCCCGTCGGCGAGGTGCCGGACCTCGAAGTCCGCCTGGGCGGCGGAGCCGTAGCCGATCCAGGCGCCGGTCTCCTGCGCGAGCTCGAGGTGTCCGGAGAGGAAGTCGGCGTGGAAGTGGGTGTTGATGACACCGACGATCGTCAGGCCGTGCGCGGCTGCGTCGTCGAGGTACTCGGCGACGTCGCGGCGCGGGTCGACCACGACGGCGAGGCCGGTGGCCTCGTCGCCGATGAGGTAGGAGGCCTGGCACAGACAGTCGAGGTAGTACTGGGTGAAGTACATCGGTCCTCCCGGGACGGGTCGTGACGGGTCCTGGTGGGGCTGGGCCTTTCCGAACGTATACCCTAGGGGGTATCAGGCCGAGCACGCAAAGCGACGCCGCTCCGGGCCGGGCCCGGCCCACCGCGGCTCAGACCACGGCGGTCATGCCGCCGTCGACGTAGAGCACCTGGCCGTTGACGAAGTCCGACGCCGCCGACGACAGGAACACCAGCGCGCCGACGAGGTCCTCGACCCGTCCCCAGCGCCCCGCCGGCGTGCGGCGCTCGCACCCAGTCGGTGAACTCGGCGTCGTCGACGAGCGCGGCGGTGAGCTCGGTCTCGACGTAGCCCGGGGCGAGGGCGTTGGCCTGGACCCCGAGCGGGCCGAGGTCGGCGCACATCCCCCGGGTGAGCATCACGAGGCCGCCCTTGGTGGCGGCGTAGGGGGCGATGCCCGGGACGGGCCAGCCGGCTCTGCACCGAGCCGATGTTGACGATCTTCCCGCTGCCCGCGCTCGGCCATGCCGCGCGCGACCCGCCGCCCGACGAGGAACACGCTGCGTGAGGTTGGTCGCGACGAGGTCGTCCCAGTCGGCCGTGCTGAAGTCGAGCGAGCGGGGCTGCGGCGCTGGATGCCGGCGTTGTTGACGAGGATGTCGGGCACGCCCCACCGTCCGCTCGACCTCGCGCGACCCCGCGGTCGACCGCGTCGGCGTCCGTGACGTCGAAGGTGGCGACGGCGGTCTCGCCCCCGGTCCGGCGCGCGAGCGCCTGCGGCGGCGGCCTCGGCGCGCGCTCGCGGTCCCGGCCGTGCACGACCACCCGGGCCCCGGCCGCGAGCAGCCCCTCGGCCAGCGCCATCCCGATCCCGCGGCTCGAGCCGGTGACCAGGGCCGTGCGTCCGCTGAGGTCGAACAGGCCCACGAGGTGCTCCTCCCACGGCCCGGTGCGCGACCCCGGGCGACGTCGTCGCGGGTCCGCCGGGTCCTCGGAGTCTACGAGCGCAGCAGGCCGCCGGTGGCTCGCGAGGACGGGTCCCCAGTGCGCGGGGGACCACGGACGGTCCCGAACCGTGTACCCCCCGGGGTATACTCTGGTCGCACCGTCCCCGTTCGAGGAGAACCCTGATGCCTGCCCGCCGTCTCGTCGCGGTCCTGTCCCTCGGCCTCGCCGCCTCCGGCCTCCTCGGTGGCTGTGGCGCCGCGGACCCGCCGGCCGACCTCGCGGCGGCAGCGCCGGCGACGGTGGCGCCCGCCGCGGGCGCCCACCTCGACCCGCCGGCCTTCGCCTCGGCGCTCGCCCGGCCCGGGACCACCGTCCTCGACGTCCGCACCCCGGCCGAGTTCGCCCAGGGGCACCTGCCCGGTGCGGTCAACGTCGACATCGAGGCCCCGGACTTCGGAGCCCGACTCGGCGCCCTCGACCCCGCGGCCCCGTACGCCGTCTACTGCCGCTCGGGGAACCGCTCCGCCGCCGCCCTCGACGCGATGGCCTCGCTCGGGTTCACCGCGGCCTACGACCTCAGCGGCGGCATCGTGGGCTGGCAGGGCGCCGGCGGCGAGGTCGTCACGGGCTGACCGGCCCCGGCGGCCGGCCCCGGCGAGCGATGAGTTCCGGGCCTCGCCGGTGGTCTGATGGTGCATGGACACACGCATCCTCATGGACGGGCTCGGCTTCCCGGAGTCGCCGCGGTGGCACGAGGGCCGGCTGTGGTTCTCCGACTGGGCGGCGGGGGCGGTCCACGCGGTGGCCCCCGACGGCACCTCCGAGGTGGTGGCCACGGGGTCGTCCTTCCCGATGTGCATCGACCACCTGCCCGACGGGCGGCTGCTCGTCGTCCACGGCACCGAGCTGCGCGTGCTCGAGGACGGCGAGCTCGTCCCCTACGCCGACCTCTCCGGGGTGTCGCCGCACGACTTCAACGACATCACGGTCGACCCGGAGGGGACGGCCTACGTCAACTGCGTGGGCTTCGACTTCGCCGGCGGCGAGGACCCCCGGCCCGGCGTCGTCGCCGCCGTCACCGGGCCGGGTGAGGTGCGGCAGGTGGCCTCCGGGGTGATGTTCCCCAACGGGATGGCCGTGCTCGACGGCAGCGTGCTCGTCGCCGAGTCGTACGGCGAGTGCATCACGGCGTTCGCCGTCGGCCCCGGCGGCACCCTCGGGCCGGGGGAGACCTGGGCCGCGACGCCCGGCGACCACCCGGACGGCATCTGCGTCACCCCCGGGGGCACCGTCTGGTACGCCGACGTGGCGTCGGGGCGCTGCGTCGAGGTGGCCGCGGGCGGCGACGTGCGCCGCACCGTGCAGCTGGACCACGGGGCCTTCGCGTGCGCCCTCGGTGAGGGGGTCCTCTACGTGACGACCAACGTCTGGGGCGAGGGCTTCGACCCCTCGGCCGGCAACGGCCGCCTCGTCGCCGTCGACCTCTGAGGAGGATGGCGCGGCTCGTCCCGCTACGCCGGCAGGAGCAGGCCGGCGAGCACGAGCCGGCGGCGGAGGTCCTCGCCGAGCGGGACTCGGGGTCGCGCCCGCCGCCCAGCAGCGCCTCGACCGCCGCCCGCTTCCCGGGACCGGCGGCGAACCGACCGACCCGGGTGACGTGGTGTCGCCCTCCCAGTGCGCGGCGAGCCCCTCCGCAGCCGCCACCGCGGGCCGACCTCGGCCGCGGCGGCGGCGTGCTGGGCCAGCACGTCGAGCGGCTCGGCGCGCTCGGCGGAGGGACCGCCGGGCCAGCGCGGCCGGCGAGCCATCGTCGGATATGGCGTCGAGGGCGCGGAGGACGCCTCGCGGAACGGCTCCCGGGGCATGGAGGTCGTCGCGGGGTCGAGCGGGTCGACGCCCAGGGGCAGCGCCTCCCGCATTGCCGGGTCGTCGTCGAGACGCCGGGCGGCGGCCGCGAGGAGGTCCTCGGCGAGGGGGCGCCCGGTCCAGACGTGGACGCCGAAGGTGAGGTGGATGCTCGTGCCGCCGAGCGCGGTCGCGGAGTGCAGCCAGCCGCGCGGCAGGTAGAGGCAGTCGCCGGGGCGAGGACGGTGTCGACGACGGGTTCGGCGGCGGCCGCCGCGCGCACGGCGTCGCGGCGGTCGGTCCAGGGCTGGTCGCGGAGCGGCGCGCGGCACGGGCGGGCGCGCCCGCCAGTGCTTCTCGCCCGCGACCTGGACGACGAAACGTCGTGCACGTCGTAGTGGTCGTCGAAGCCCCGGTTCTGCGGCGGCGTGACGTAGGCGTTGACCTGCACGGGGTGCCCGAGGTCGGCGGTCAGGTCCCGGGCGGTGCGCCGACCGGGGCCCAGGAACGGTGCAGGCCCTGGAGGACGATGTCGCGCCGTCCGCGAACAGCCGGAGCACCTTGTCCTCGCTCACCTGGTCGGGACCGAGGCACCGACCCCGCCGCCAGGGTGAACTCGCGCGGGTCGAGGTGGCGCCGTCGCGCGCCATCCGGAGAACGGGGTGCGCAGCCCCCGGCGGGCGAGCAGCTCGTCGACCGCGTCGGCGCCGAAGCCGTGGGTCGGCGTGGGCGGGTCGGCCGCGGCTCAGCAGGGGCGCCGGTCCCCAGTGGGTGGCGGCGAACCGCGCGGGGAGGGCGGCCACCGCCGCGAGCCCCGGGCCCGGCCCGTCTGAGGGGCCGGGACGGGGGCTCGGGGGAGATGGGGTCGGTCACTGCGAGGAGTCGGCGCCGCCGTCGGCGCCGCCGTCGTGCTCGACGGGGACGGCCGGCTCGCCGGCCCCGCTGTCGGACGGACCCTCGGCGCCACCGTCGGCACCGCCGTCGTCCTCGCCCGGTGCGGGTGTCGCCGGCGCCGCTGTCGGCGGGACCCTCGGTGCCGGCGCCGCCGTCGGCGCCGCCGTCGTGCTCGCCGGGGACGGCGGGCTCGCCGGCGCCGCTGTCCGCGGGGCCCTCGGTCGGGTTCTCACGCATGGTGCCCACCCTTCGTCGTGGTGCCGATCGGCGCCGCGTATCCTCATTGCAGCAGGTCAGCGCGCGTTGTGGGGCTTTCGCAGCGAGCTGGGACGATGAGCCCATGGCCCTCGACGTCGAGCTGGCGGAGATCCGCGACTTCCTGGCCCGCCACGAACCGTTCGCCGCGCTGCCGGACGAGGTCCTGGACGGTCTGCCCGGCCGGATGAAGGTGGAGTACTTCCGCCGCGGGACCCAGATCATCGGCCGCGGCGCGACAACCACGCCCTCTACGTCCTGCGCTCCGGGGCGCCGACGTGCACGACGCCCAGGACACCTTCGTCGAGCGGGGCGGCGGCGGCACGTCCTTCGGCAGCATGACGCTGACCCAGGGCAACCCCTCGACGTTCTCGGTGACCGCCATCGAGGACACCCTCGCCCTGGTCGTCCCCGAGGACGACTTCCACGCCCTGTGCCGCGACCACCCCGACTTCGCCGCGTTCTACGACGGCAACGCCGCAGCCGGATGCGCGGGCCGTCGCCGAGTTCCAGATCTCGGCCTCGGGCACGCCATCCTCAAGACGCGGTGCGCGACCTCGTCGACCGCGAGGTCGTCTCGGTCGGGGCCGACGACGTCCGGGAGGCCGCCGCGGCATGTCGGGGGAGGGCGTGTCCTCGATCCTCGTCATGGAGGGCGAGCGCCTCGTCGGCATCCTCACCGACCGCGACCTGCGCAGCCGCGTGGTCGCCGCCGGGGTCGACCCCGGCCGGCCGGTCCGGGAGGTGATGACGGCCGACCCGGTGACCGGCTCGGTCGAGGCGCTGGCCTTCGAGGCCCTCCTGGCGATGACGTCCCGGCACATCCACCATCTGCCCGTCGTCGACGCCACGGGCCGGCCCGCGGGCATCGTCACGACGACCGACCTGCTGCGCCTCGAGGAGGCCAACCCGGTCTACCTCGCCGGCGACATCGCCAAGCAGGTCGACGTCGAGGGCGTGGCCCACCGCCTCCCGCCTGCCGCGCGTCGTCCGGGCGCTCGTCGAGCAGGACGCCTCCGCCGACGACATCGGCCGGGTCGTCACCGCCGTCGGCGACGCCGTCGAGCGGCGCGTCATCCTCCTCGCCGAGGCCCTCCTCGGGCCGCCACCGGTGCCGTACTGCTGGGTCGCGCTGGGTCGCGGGCCCGGCTCGGCAGGCGCTGGCGGCCGACCAGGACACCGGGATGAACTGACGACGCGGTCGAGAGGCCGGCCAGGCCTGGTTCGCGGCCCTGGCCGAGTGGGTCTCCGAGGCCCTCGAGCGGTGCGGCTACCCCCGGTGCGCCGGCGACGTCATGGCGACCAACCCGCGGTGGCGCCGCCCGCTGGCGGCGTGGCGGCGGGAGCTGTCGTCGTGGTTCTCCGCGCCGACGCCCCAGGCGGTGCTCCACTCCTCGATCTTCTTCGACATGCGCCCGGTCCACGGCGACGAGAGCCTCCACACCCGGCTACATGCAGCACGTCCTGCGGGCGACCCCCGGGCCACCACCTTCCTCGCCCACCTCGCGAAGCAGCCGGGTCCCAGGAACCACCGCTGGGGTTCTTCCGCGGGTTCGTCCTCGAGAAGGCCGGCGAGCACCGGGACGCCCTCGACATCAAGCGCGGCGGCATCCTCGCCGTCGTCGAGCTGGCGCGGGTGCACGCGCTGGCCCTCGGGTCGCCGGCCGTCAACACCCAGGCCCGGATCGAGGCGGCCCGGGCCGCGGGGTCATCAGCGACGAGTCGCCGACGACCTGCGCGACGCCTTCGAGTTCATCGGCTACGTCCGGCTGCGGCACCAGTCGGCGCAGGTGCGGGCCGGCGTGCCGACCGACAACTTCGTCGGCCCGGACGCGCTGTCGAGCTTCGAGAAGCGGCACCTGCGAGAGGCGTTCTCGATCGTCCGCTTCGCGCAGCAGGCGCTCGGGCGGCGGTACCTGACCCCCTTCGTCTCGTGATCGGCCTGCGGCGCTCGGTCGCGGCGCGGCGCGAACGGGCGGGGCGACGCGCCCCCGGGCCGCTGCGCGACCTGCTGCGTCCCCGTACCCGGGCGCGACACCCCGCTCGCCGAGCTACAGCTGCTCGCGGTCGACATCGAGACGACCGGCCTCGACCCGCGGCCCGACCGCGTGCTCTCGGTCGGCTGGGTGCCGGTGGACGGCGGCCGGATCGACCTCGGCGGGCCGGGCACCGCGGGGTGTGCGACGCCGGGGAGGTGGGGCACAGCGCGACGGTGCACGGCCTGACCGACGACGCGCTCTCGGGCAGGCGACCCTGGAGGAGGTGTTCGCCGCGCTGCTCGGGCCCTGCGGGCGGGTGCTGCTCGCGCACTTCGCCCGATCGAGACCGGGTTCCTCGGTGCCGCCTGCGAGCGGCTCTGGGGGGCGGGGCTACCGCTCGAGGTCGTCGACACCTTCGAGCTCGAGCGGCGGGCGCTCGGCGGGGGGTGGGACGCCGCGTCCGACCCCGGCGCCCTGCGGCTGTGGGCGGCTCGGGAACGGCGCGGGCTCCCGGTCTACCGGGCCCACGAGGCGCTCACCGACGCGCTGGCCTGCGCCGAGCTCTACCTCGCCCAGCGGGCCGAGCTCGAGGCGCGTCCCCGGGGACGACGACGACCCTCCGCCACGTCGTGGCGTGAGGGTCGTCGGCGCGCCGCTGGGCCCCCGGTGGGGGCGGGCGCTCAGATGGACGCGCGGCGAGGAGGACTGCGAGAGGAAGTAGAGGTCGTTGGCCTCGCGGATGAGGTCGCGGTCGACGACCGTTCCAGCCACGGCCGGCGGGGCGGTTGGTACGGAGGCTGGCCGCGAGGGCACGGGCCTTCTGGACGGAGAGGGTGGAGGAGTTCATGTAGACGATGATCCGCCTGAACGCTTCAGCACAACGCGGATTCACTGCAGATCCCGTAGTGTGGCTTATGATTGGTGACATGCTCGACCCCCACCGCCTCGCCGTGTTCCGCTCGGTCGTCGCGAGCGGCTCCGTGCAGGCCGCCGCCGACAACCTCGGGCTCACCTCCTCCGCCGTCAGCCAGCACCTCGCGGCCCTCCAGCGCGAGACCGGCCTACCCTCTTCCAGCGCGCCGGCCGCGGCATCGTCCCGACCGAGGCCGCGCTGCGCCTGGACCAGCAGCGACGAGGCGATGAGCCAGTGGGGCCGTCTCGAGCAGGTCGTCACCGACCTGCGCGACGGGCGGTCGGGGCGGCTGAGCATCGGGTACTTCGCCTCGGCCGGGTCGGCGTGGATGCCGACCCTGGCCCGCCGGCTGACCAGCGGAGTACCCGGACCTCGTCCTCGAGCTGCGGCTCAACGAGGTCGAGCAGCGTGGTCCGCGCCCCGACCTCGACCTCGTCATCGAGCCGCCGGACACGCCGCTGCCGCCGGGCTCCGCCGGGTCGACCTCACCGAGGACCCGTTCGTCGCCGTGCTGCCCCGCGACCACGCGCTCGCCGGCGCGGCCGAGGTGGCCCTCACCGACCTGCGCGGCGAGACGTGGGTGAGCAACGACTACCCGGGCGCGGTCGGCCACCGCATCGTCGTCGCGGCCTGCGCGGCCGTGGGCTGCGCCCGCGGTTCACGGTGCAGGCCCAGGACCACCACACGGCGATCGGGTTCGTCGCCGCGGGCGTCGGGGTCTCGGTGATGCCCGGGCTCGCGGCGCGCGGGCTGCCGGCCTCGGTCGTGCGGGTCGACATCGCCCAGCCGGCGCCGGTGCGCCACCTCTCGGCGGTCGTGCCGGCGCTCGGGGCGTCCACGCCGCCGGTCGAGCGGGCCGTGCAGCTGCTCCAGGACCTCATCGCCCACCCGAGCGGACGGCCGCGCCGCCCGGGCGCTGCGCCGGCCTCAGGGGCGGTCGGACCAGTAGAGCGCGCGGGCCGGGCAGAAGGTGATGGCCTGGTCGCCGTCGGCCCGGTCGACGCGCGGGTGGACGACGATGGGGTAGCCCCACTCGTCGAGCCGGACCCGGCCGGGGAGCAGGGTCGCGCAGACGCCGTGGCCGGTGCAGGCGACGCGGTCGACCCTCAGCTCAGGGGCGGAGGACATCGGCCCGGACTCCTTCCGTCGGGCAGGGGCCGGCGGCGTGCGCGGCGAGGTGGGGCTCGAGCACCCGCAGGGCCGAGCCGGCGAAGCGGCCGACCCCGTCGGGGAAGCGGCAGGCCCCGCGGTCGGGCAGCAGGCCGGCGTGCCGGCGGACGTCGTCGAGGGCGGCCGTCGTCGGGCGCTCCACGAGCCGGTCCCACGCGAGGGCCACGGAGGGGACCCCGAACATGCACGGCCCGCACTGGCCGGCCGTCTCGCCGGCCGCGTAGCGCAGGTAGCGGGACACGGTGTGCAGGGGGCAGCGCGCCGGGTCGAGGACGTCGACCAGCCCCGGGCCGAGCGACCCGCCGTACCGGGCGAGGTCGGCGGTGGTCCACCGCAGGCGCCGCGCCTGGTCGGCGGGGACGACGACTCCGCCGAGGCCGCCGACGACGAGGTACTCGGCGCCGGGGGCCGGCGCGGCGGCGTCGAGCAGCTCGGCGACGGGCACCCCCGCCTGGGTCTCGAGGACCCCGGGGTAGCCGACCGCACCGGTCATGGTCACGAGCCGCGGCCCGACCTCCTCGGCGGTCCCGAACTGCCGGAACCACTGCGGGCCGTACGCCTCGATCTGCGCGATCCGCCAGACGGTCTCGGCGTTGAGCACGACGGTGGCCGGCACCCGCGGCCCTCGGCGTCGCGGCCGCCCATGACGAAGGGGCGGCGCTTGGTCATCGGGCGGGCGAGGCCACCGTTGGCGAACGAGATGAGGGCGGGCTCCTCCGAGGAGACGTAGCGTCCGGGGACGGCGAGGACGTCGGCACCGGCGGCCGCGAGCAGGGCCGCGGTGCGCGAGCCCCGGTGGGCCGCGAAGGCCACCGGCGCCGGCGGCCGTCGGCCACGAGGGAGGCCCCGCGCAGCAGCTCGTCGAGGTGGTGCTCGACGACGTAGGCGTCCTTGGCGGCGCCGATCTCGCCGTCGCAGGCGTTGACGACGAGGTGCGCGCCGTGGTCGTGCGCCGCGCGCACCTTGACGCCGGTGCTGAAGGCCGCGCCGCCGCGCCCGGTGAGCCCGGCGGCGTGCAGGTCGTCGACGAGGCTCACGACCACTCACCCCCGAGGGCGACGTCGCGCCGGTCGCGGTCGGGGTGGGTCGCGAGCAGCCGCCAGAGCACGGCGCCCACCCCGACGGCCCGCAGGCCGCGGTGACGGCCCGCAGGCCGGGCTGGTTGCTCGTCCCGAGGACGAAGCCGTGCACGAGGGCCATCGGCCAGAGGGCGTACGACGCGTAGTGCACTGCCCGCCAGGCTCGCTCGGGGATCCGGTGGCGGAAGTAGGAGGTGACGGACACGGCGACGAGCAGGTCGACGGCCAGCGTGCCGAACCCGACCCAGAACGGCTCGTAGCCGCTCGTGAAGGGGACGACCGAGGAGATGGCGTCGATGCTCACGTAGGTCTCGGCGACCGCGGTGGCGACGTGCACGGTGAGGAACGAGAGCATGCCGAGCGAGAGCCAGCGGTGCACGGCCATGACGACCGTCGCCTGCTCGCCGTGCGGGCGGCGCCGGCCGGAGACGGTCATCCCGAGGACGACGACGGCGGTGAGCAGCGCGATGCTGGCGATGCCGGTGCCGCGCGAGAGGTACCAGAGCGCGAGGTTCATCGGGGGTCCTCCAGGGGTCGGGGCCAGCCGGGGGTCGTGACGACCTCCGAGCCGGTGTCGAGCCGCGCCGGGAGCCCGGTGCCGGCCAGCCAGGCCGGGGCGTCGTCGCCGAGGACGACCGCGGCGGTGGAGGCGGCGTTGGCCTCGAGGGCGCTCGCGGCGACGACGGTGACCTGGGCCCACGTCGACGGCGCGGTGCGCCCGGTGCGCGGGTCGACGACGTGGTGCCGGGTGCGTGCCGTCGGCGACCGCCCAGGTGCGGCGGCGGGTCGAGCTCGTCGCGACGGCCTGGCCGCTGCGCAGGGCGAGGACCTGGACGACCCGACCGTCGACGTCCTCGACGCCGACCGACCAGCCGCCCTCGGGCGCCGCGCCGGTGAGGGCGATGTCGCCGCCGAGGTCGACGAGGAAGCCGCCGGGCAGGCGGGTGGCGAGGCGGCGCCCGATCTCGTCGGCGGCGTGCGCCTTGGCGGTGGCGCCGAGGTCGAGCAGGCAGCCGGCGGGCACCTCCACCCGGTCGGTGACGGGGTCGATGCCGACCCGGCGCCAGCCCGGCACGGCGGCGCGGGGGCGGGTGGCGGCCGTGCGGGCGCGCACGACGGCGAGGTCGGCGTCGTAGCCGGTCGCGGCCACGGCCTGGCCGACCGTCGGGTCGACGAGGCCGTCGGTGAGCCGGGCGGCGCGCAGGGCGGCCCGCAGGCTGCTCGCCAGGACCGGGGAGGCCAGGGCGCTCGCGGGGCCGCGCGCGGCGGCGGCCGCCAGCCGGCTCACCTCCGAGTCGGGGCGGAACCGGGAGGCCGCGCGGTCGAGGGCGACGAGGTGGTCACGGGTGAGCGCCTCGGCCTCGGCGAGGACCAGGGGGTCGGTGACGACGACGCGCACCGTGGTCCCGATCGCCGCGAACGTCGTGCTCGCGGGGGCCGGGGCGGTCGTGGTGGGCACGGCGGGCCGCGCTCAGGAGCCGTGCGTCGTCGACTGGGTCGACGAGCCGGAGCCGGAGGAGACCGTGCCGGACGAGGCGAACCCGTTCGTCGACGGGCTGTTCGCCGAGGAGCCGTCGACGAGGAGCCGGTCGAGGCGAGTCGCCCGAGCCCGTGCCCGTCGAGGACCCCGTCGTCCCGCTCGTGGTGACCCGCTCGCGGTCGTCGCGGACTGCGCGGTCGCGAGCTGGTACCCGCTGACCCCGGTCGCCAGGGCCGCGGCGACGACGGCGCCGGCCGTCCAGTTCTTGGCCGTCTGGAGGGCTCGGGGGGTGCTGCGCATGGGGATCACCTTCGGTGGTCTGGAGACGTGCTGACTCCTCCACCATCGGCCCGCGGGCTGTGCCGTTCCTGTGCCCCGTCGGTGCCGCCTCTGTGGGTCCGCCACCGCGGGCGGCGGCCCTCAGGCCGAGGCCCGCGGAGCGGCTCCGGCTCGCGTTCGGCGTGCCGCGGCGTCCGCCGCTCGGCTCCTCCGGGCCGGCCGGGCCGGCGCGGCCGCCTGCGCCTCGAGGTGCTCGGCGAGGCGCAGCCCCTCGACGTCGAGGTCCGGGAGCAGGCGGTCGAGCCAGCGCGGGATCCACCAGGCCCGGTCGCCGAGCAGGTGCATGACGCGCCGGGGTGAGGGTCATCCGGACGACGAACGGCGTCGACGAGCACGCCGACGGCCAGGCCGAACCCGATCGGCCGGACCATCGACGAGGTGGCTGAAGGCGAACCCGAGGAAGACCGAGGTCATGATGATCGCCGCGGCCGTGACGACCCGGACCCCGTGGACGAAGCCGGAGCGCACGGCCGTGCGCGAGTCCTCGCCGTGGGCGTGCGACTCGTGCATGCCGGAGACGAGGAACATCTGGTAGTCCATCGCCAGCCCGAAGAGCACGCCGATGAGGATGATCGGCATGAACGACAGCAGCGGCCCGGGCTGGGTGCACCCCGAGCAGCCCGCCGAGCCAGCCCCACTGGTGCACCGCCACGGTCGCTCCGAACGCGGCGGCGACCGAGAGCAGGAACCCGCCGGTCGCCACGAGCGGCACGACGACCGAGCGGAAGACGAGCATGAGGATGAGCAGCGAGAGGCCGACGACGACGAGCAGGTAGGTGGGCAGGGCGCCGGCCAGGCGGTCGGAGATCTCGATGTTGGCGACGGTCTGGCCGGTGAGCCCGACGGAGACGCCGTCGTGCCGCTTCGAGCAGCGAGGCCGTGCGCGCGGATGCGTCGACGGTGGCCGGCGTCCGCTCGTCGGCCGGGCCGGTGCTGGGCACGACCTGGAAGGCCAGGGTGTCGGTGTCGTCGCTCACGCCGAACGGCACGACGCTGACGACGCCGTCGACCTGCCGCAGCGCCGTGGCGATGCGGGCCTGGGCGGCGAGGACCTCGGCGTCGGAGCGCGTGCCGTCGCCGGCCGGCAGCTCGGCGACGGCGACGACCGGGCCGTTCATCCCCGGGCCGAACTCGTCGGCGACCTCGGTGTAGGCCGCGTACGCGCTCGACCCGCTGGGCTCGCTGCCGCCGTCGGGCAGGCCGAGGCGCATGTCGAGGGCGGGCAGGGCGAGGACGCCGACGACGGCGACGACCCCGGCAGCGGTGAGCCAGGGGTGGCGCGTGACGGCGCCGACGTACCAGCCGCCGTGCTCCTCCGGGCGGTCGTCCGCACCACGGCCGCGGCTGAGGCGTCCCCGGCGACCTCGAACCCGGCCCTGCCGCCAGCCCCTCCGCGACACGACCCGGGTGCCCATGAGGCGCATCACCGCCGGGCTGACGGTGACGGCGACGAGCACCGCGACGGCCACCGTGACGGCGGCGACGACACCCATCTGGGCCAGGATCGGGATGCCGGAGAGGACGAGGGCGGCGAGGGCGATGACGACCGTCGTGCCGGCGAAGGTCACGGCCGACCCGGCGGTGGCGACGGAGCGGGCCACCGAGTCGCGCAGCGGCATGCCGTGGAGGATGTTCGCGCGGTGCCGGTTGACGATGAACAGCGCGTAGTCGATGCCGACCGCGAGGCCGAGCATGAGGGCGAGCGCGGGGGTGGTCGAGTTCAGCTCGACGACCGAGGTGAAGGCGACGGCGCCGCCGAGGCCGACCCCGACACCGAGCAGCGCCACGAGGAGGGGCAGCCCGGCGGCGATGAGCGCTGCCGAGGACGAGCACGAGCACGAGGAGGGCGACGCTGAGGCCCGAGCACCTCGCCGGGGCCGACGAGCGCGAGCTCCTGGGTGATCTCGACGCTGTAGGCCGGTGTCACCCCGGCGTCGGCGAGGATGCCGGCGGCCTTCTCCGGGATCTGGGCGCGGTCCTGCGGCGGCACGGACTGGGCGTTGGAGTCGAACTGCACCTGGACGACGGCGTACCGGCCGTCCTCGCTCACGAGGCGCGTGCCCGCCGAGGCCTTGGCGACGGCCAGGCCGTCCTGGTACCGGGCCTCGCCGTCCGCGAGCTGGCGCTCCGACTCCGCGATGGTGCGCTCGGCGTCGGCGACCTGGGCGCGCCCGTCCTCGACCTGGGCGCGCAGCGGCGGGATGGCGGGGTCGTCCGGGTTCTGGGCCGTCAGCTGCTTCGAGGTAGGCCTCGCCGGCCGCCAGCTGGCCCTGCGCGTCGGCGAGCTGCTTCTGGCCCGCCTCGAGCTGGCTGCGTCCGTCGTCGAGCTGCTTCTTCGCGGCGGCGAGGTCGGCCGCGGAGGCGTCGATCTGGGCCTGGGCCGCGAAGGGGTCGACGACGCGCTCGACGTGGGGCACCGTCTTCCAGGCGTCCATCGCCCGGGCGATCGCCGCCTTCTGGTCGTCCGTGAAGGGGCCGTCGTCGCTCTCGAGGACGACGCGTCCGAAACCGCCTGCGGCCGAGGGGATCTCGGTGCCGAGCTTGGCCAGGACCTTCTCGAAGCCGGTTCCGGGGATGGAGACCTGGTCGGTGAGGGGGCGGCCGATGGTGCCGGCGAGGGTGCCGGCCACGGCGAGCACGACGAGCCAGGCGGCGACGACCGGCCAGGCGTGCGCGGCGCACCAGCGACCGAGGCGGTACAGGGCGGTGGACATGGGTCCTCCGGAGGGGGAGTGGGAGGTGGTCAGGTGGCCGGACGGCGGCGGCGGTGTCGGGCAGGAGGTCGGTGCCGAGGTAGCCGAGCGCCTCGGCGAAGGCGGCGTGGAAGCTCGACGTGCGGCGGAGGCCGAGCCGTCGAGGGCGTGCCGGGCCCAGACGCGCAGGGCGGCCTCGGCGGCACCGACCGCGGCGCTGGCGACCGTCGCGACGTGCAGCTCGGACGGCTCGGGGCCGAGGCGGCGCGCGCAGCCAGCTCCTCGAACCAGTCGAGCCAGGCGTGCAGCTCGCCGAGGATGAGGGCCTTGGCGTGGGGCGAGGCCTCGCCGGCGGCGGCGAGGACGCCGATCCGCTCGACGAGGTCGAGGTCGGTGGGGTCGTCGACGACCGCGAGCGAGGCGCGGCCCGCACGGGCTCGTCCGCGGGGCGCGCGTCGAGGCGGCTCGCTGACCGAGGCGAAGAACTCGGTGACGCTCGCGGTGAGCACCGACTCGACGGACGGGAAGTAGTTGAAGAAGGTGCGCCGCGAGACCCCGGCCCGGTCGGCGACCGCCTCGGCCGTCACCGCGTCGACGCCCCCGTCGCGCACGATCGTGTAGGCGGCGTGGGCGAGGTCGCGGCGGGTCCGCTCGCGCTTGCGGTCGCGCAGCGACGGCAGGCCGCGGAGCCGCGGTCCTCGGGTCATGCGGACGAGCCTAGGCCGGTGTGCACTCCCGTGCAAATCTGCACGCCACTGCATGCAGGGCCGGCGGATCCACAGGAAACCTTCACACGGCGTCCCGGGACGGCACGCAGACGCGGGGGGATGATCGGGACATGGCCTTCCTCACCCGTCACCCGCGCGTCCGCTGGGCGGCCCCCGTCGTCGCCGCCGCCCTCGCCGTGGCCGGCGTGGCGACGGCCCAGACGAGCGCGGGCGGCCAGAGCGACCTCACCCCTCGCACGGCGCACCAGCTGCTCGTCGCCCTCCAGGGCGCCCGGCCGACCCCGCTGAGCGGCACCGTCGTCCAGACGATGGACCTCGGCCTGCCCGACCTCGGGTCGGCGGCTGCCGCGGCCGGCCGGGGGTCCGGTGGACGTTCGACCCCCTCACCCTCCTGTCGGGCAGCCACACCTGGCGGGTCTGGTACGGCGACCCGGCGCACGCACGGCTCGCGCTCGTCGACGGCAGCTCCGAGTACGACGTCGTCCGCAACGGCGCCGACCTCTGGCAGTGGTCGAGCACCGACCAGTCGGTCACCCACGCGAGGGTGCCGGCCCACGCCGCCCCGACGGGCGGGGCCACCTCCCCGGCCACGCCGCCGACGGTCCCCGGCCTCCCCGACCTCGCCTCCCCGGACGCCGTCGCCACGTGGGCCCTCGCCCACGTCGACCCGACGACGCGGGTGACGACGACGAGCACGGACATGGTCGCGGGTCGAGCGGCCTACGGCCTCGTCCTCACCCCCCGGACGGCCGACACGCTCGTGGGCTCGGTCCACCTCTCGATCGACGCCCGCACCTCCCTCCCGCTCGCGGTCACCGTCGTGCCCCGCGGGGCCACGACCCCGGCCGTCGACGTCCGCTTCCGGTCGCTGACCCTCGGCGCGCCGCCCGCGCGGGTCTTCGCGTTCACGCCGCCGCCCGGGGCGACGGTGACGACCCCGACGCCCCCGCGCGACGACGGCCCCCGGGCCCGGCACGGCGACCCGGCCCCCGGCTCCGACCGTCACCGGCAGCGGCTGGATCGGCCGTCGCCGTCGGCGACCTGCCGGCGAGCCTGACGTCGACCGGCTCCTCGAGGTCGGGCCCGCTGGCCCTCGTCGACTCGCTCCTCCCGCGCGGTGTCGGGGTCGTGGGGGTCGGGCCACCTGCTCTCGACCCGGCTGCTCACCGCGGTGCTCACCGCCGACGGCCGCTACGCGGTGGGCGCCGTGCCCGCCGCGACGCTCTACCGGGCCCTCGGGCGCTGACCGCCGACCCGGCCCCGGCCGCGGGCGAGGCGGCCGTGCGCACCCGTGGCCTCACCAAGCGCTTCGGCGACCACGTCGCCGTCGACGGGGTCGACCTCGAGGTGCCACGGGGTGCCGTCTACGGGTTCCTCGGCCCCAACGGGTCGGGCAAGACGACGAGCATCCGGATGCTCCTCGGCCTGGTCCGCGCGACCTCCGGGGAGGTCGAGCTGCTCGGCGCCCGGGTGCCGGACGCCGCGGCCCGGGTGCTGCCGCGGGTCGGCGCGCTCGTCGAGGGGCCGGGCTTCCACCCGCACCTCACGGGGACGGCGAACCTCGCGCCGGCTCGACGACGTCGACCCGGCGGCCGAGCACCGGACCTCCCGCGAGCGCGTCGGGACGGCCCTCGAACGGGTCGGGCTCGGCGCCGCGGCCGGCAAGCGCTACCGCCAGTACTCGCTCGGGATGAAGCAGCGCCTCGGCCATCGCCGCGGCCCTCCTCGGGCCCGCGGGACGTCCTCGTCCTCGACGAGCCGACGAACGGGCTCGACCCCCAGGGGACCCGCGAGATCCGCTCCCTCATCGGCGGGTTGGCGGCCGAGGGCGTCACCGTCCTCGTCTCGAGCCACCTCCTCGCCGAGGTCGAGCAGGTGTGCACGCACCTCGGCGTCATGAACGCGGGGCACCTGGTGGCCCAGGGGTCCGTCGCCGACCTCCGGGCCGGCCAGCGGGCCACCGTCGAGGTCACGACGACCGCGCCGGCGGACGCCGCTCGCGTCCTCGCGGGCCTGCACCTGGGCGACGTGGGGGTCACGGCGCACGGGGCCCACGGCACACCGGGCGCCGAGCACGAGCCGTCCGGACGTCGTCGCGGCGCCTCGTCGGCGCCGGGGTGCCGGTGGCCGGCTTCGCGGTGACCCGCCCGAGCCTCGAGGACCTGTTCGTCGAGCTCACCGGGGAGGGGTACGCCGTCGATGCGTGAGGGCCTGCGCTTCCTCCGGTCCGAGCTGCGGCTCGTGGCGGGGCGTCGCCGCAACCAGGCGGGCGTCCTCGTCCTCATGGCGCTGCCGGTGCTCGTCACCGTCGCCACCCGGCTCTCGCACGACCCCGGCCGCGGCGGCGGCGGGGCCGGGTTCATCGACCAGATCACGTCCAACGGCGTCTTCGTCGCCTTCGCCGCCCTCACCGTCGAGATCGGGCTCTTCCTCCCGATGGGCATCGCGATGGTCAGCGGTGACGCCGTCGCGGGCGAGGCCCAGACCGGCACCCTGCGCTACCTCCTCGCCGTCCCCGTCGGCCGCACCCGGCTGCTCGCGGTCAAGTACCTCGCCCTGGTCGTCACGGGCACCGTCGGGGCGGTGGCGGTGTCGGTCACCGGGGTGGTCGCCGGGGCCGTCGCGTTCGGGGTCGGCCCGTTGACGACGCTCTCGGGGTCGCAGATCCCGCTCGGCGAGGGGCTGTGGCGGCTCACCCTGTCGACGCTCTACGTCGCCGCCGGGCTCGCGGCGCTGGCCGCGGTCGGCCTCTTCGTGTCGACCCTCACCGAGCAGCCGATCGCGGTCACCGTCGTCGTCATGGTCGTCGCGGCGGGGTCGTGGGTGCTCGACTCCGTGCCGCAGCTCGCCGCGGTCCACCCCTGGCTGCTCGTCGACCGCTGGCTCGCCTTCGCCGACCTCATGCGCGACCCGCCCGAGTGGGGGACGGTCGTCGCCGGGCTCGGGGTCGACGCGGCGCTACGCGGTCGTCTTCCTCCTCGCCGCCTGGGCCGCGTTCGGCAGCCGCGACGTCACGAGCTGACCTCTCGACGGGCCCGGTCGGCCCTCCGCGGTCAGTGCGGGGAGCGCAGGGCGCCGGCGTCGAGGTGCAGGACGGTGCCGTGGAGGATGTCGGCCTCCGGCGCGAGCAGCGTCGTCGCGGCCCAGACGAGCTCGTCGACCCGCGGCAGCCGGCCGAGCGGCACCTTCGCCTCGTACTCCGCCCACACCTCCTCGACCGGCCGGTCGCGCTCGCCGGCGATGCGCTCGGCGATCCGTCGCAGCCGGGGCGTGTCCATCGGCCCCGGGACGAGGGTGTGCACGGTGATGCCGTCGGCCCCGTGGTTGTGGGCCACCTGCTTCATGAGGTTGACCAGCCCGGCGTTGACGCCCCCGGGGCCGGCCTCGTCGCGCCCCGGCTCGAGCCCGAGGGTCCCGGCCACGGCGACGAACCGCGACCCCGGACCCATCGCGTCGCGCACCGCGTGGAGGAGGCGGAGCACGCCGGCCATCTTCACCTGGGCCCCGGCGGCGAGCAGGTCGGGGTCGACCGTCTCGACCGACCCGGTGACGGGCAGGCCCGCGGCGAGCACGGCCATGCGCACGCGTCCGCGGAGGGCGCCGCGGATCGCGTCGACCGAGGCGTTCGTCCCGATGTCGGCCGGGCACGCCACGACGTCGCCGTCGACCCCGGCGGCGAGGGTGGCCAGCGCATCGGGGTCGCGGGCCACGGCCACGACGCGCAGACCCCGCGCCGCGAGGGCGCGCACGAGCGCCGACCCGACCGTGCCGGTGGCCCCCACGACGACCGCGTCCTCGGCGGTGGCGCTCACGAGTACACCTCCGTGGAGGCGATGCGGGCGCCCTCGGCGAGGGCGCGGAACTTCTCCCAGACCACCGAGTCCGGGATCTCCGGGGCGAACGAGGCACGCGAGGAGAAGCCGCAGTCGGCGCCGGCGATGACCCGCTCCGGCCCGACGAGCGAGGCGTAGCGGCCGATCTGGTCGGCGACGAGCCGCGGGTGCTCGACGTACGGCGTCGCGTGGCCGATGAGACCGGGGACGAGCACCTTGTCGTCGGGCAGCTCGATCTCCTCCCAGATCCGCCACTCGTGGGCGTGCCGGGGGTTGGCGACCTCGAAGGAGTAGGCGCCGGCGTCGACCCGGAGCATGTACGGCGCCACGACGGCGAGGTCGAGGTCGTGGATGCGGGGGCCGGCGTTGAGCCCGTAGCAGGTGTGCAGCCGGACCCGCTCGGGCGGGATGCCGCGCAGCGAGTGGTTGACGATCTCGATGTGCTCCTCGGCCTGGCGGGCGCGCTCGGCCGGGTCGCTGTCGGGTCCGCCGGTGAGGATCTCGATGAGCCACGGGTCGTCGACCTGGAGCAGCAGGCCGCTGCCGACGATCGCGAGGTACTCCTCGCGCAGCGCCTCGGCGACCGCCTCGAGGTAGTCGGTGTCGGTGTCGTAGTAGCGGTTCACCCCGAACCCGCGCGGGCTCGTCGACGGCAGGAAGGCCTCGGTGACGTCGACGCCCGTCGAGGGCGGCCGTGAGGTTGGCGATGTCGGCGGCGACCTGCTCGTGCCCGCGGTAGACCACGGGGCCGGTGCACGCCATGGCCCGCAGCGGGACGACGGTCTCCTCGTACTTGGCGAAGTAGCGGTCGTAGAAGTCGGGGAACTGCCGGGTCTCGCGCAGCCACGAGGGCGGCATGACCGGCTCGCCCTCCTCGGCGGAGTAGCCCTCGAGCCGCTCGACGACGTAGGTGAAGAAGCTCGCCTTGCCCTGCTCGCCGTCGGTGACGACGTCGAGGCCGACCTCGACCTGGTGGGCCACGGTGTCGCGCACCGCGTCCGACACCGCGGCCCCGAAGGCCTCGGCGTCGTAGGGCCGGCCGTGCTCCTTCTCCCGCATGATCTCCAGGAGGGGGCGCGGCCGGGCCAGGCTGCCGCAGTGGGTCGTCAGGATGCGGTCGGTGCTGCGCTGCACGCAGGGCTCCTCGGGTCGGGCGGGTGGGGCGGGTCGGGGAGCCCGACGAGCCGGCGCAGGGCGGCGACCGACGCCCCGGGGTCGCGGATGTCGAGGTGGTGCCCGGTCATCCCCACCGCCTCGGCCCCGCGGCAGTTCACCCGCATGTCGTCGACGAACACGGCAGCAGCGGGGTCGGCGTCGAGCACGCCGAGGACGTGCCGGAAGGCCTCGGGTGCCGGCTTGCGCACGCCGATGGTCTCGACGTCGACGATCGCGTCGAAGGCGTGCCGGTGCGGCCAGGCCTCCCACCAGCGCTCGCCGAGCCAGGCCGTGGCGTCGTTCGTCAGCACCGCCTGGCGCAGCGGAGAGGCCGCGAGGTCGGCGACGAGCGCCCACACCTCGGGGCGGTCCTCGCGCGACCAGTCGGGGTCGAGCTTCGGGTCGTAGTCGACCTCCTCGTCGCGCAGCCGGTCGATCACGCGGGCCAGGTACTCGCGCTCCGGGAGGTCGCCCGCGTCCATCGCGTCGTAGTCCGGGTCCGGCACCTCGCCGGTGGGGCCGAGGGGCATCCGGCCGACCGGCCAGCCCCGCTCGCGGCCGACGTCGAGGAGCACCTCGGTGAAGTAGCGCCGGAAGACGCCGCCCATGTCCCAGACGACGAGGTCGAGCGCGGGCGCGCTCACCCGTCGCGCTCCCACTGGCGGGCGTGGGCGAGGAGCCGCTCGCGCATCGACAGGGGCGGGGCGGGGTCGGGGGCCTCGACGACGACCTCGCCGCGCGGCCGTCACCTCGACCGGGTAGGACGGGAGGACGCCCCGCCCCGCGGTGTTGCGGCCACCGGGCAGCTCGTAGCTCCAGAAGTGCTGCGGGCAGTAGAGGCGGCCGTCGCGCACCCGTCCCCCGGCGAGGACGGAGTCCTTGTGCAGGCACCGGTTCCGGAACGCGCAGACCCCGTCGGCCGTGCGCACGACGACGACGCTCCCGTCACCGACACCCACGCAGTGGTCGGTGGGGAGGCCGTCGAGCGGGCCGGCCGAGACCCTCACGAGAACTTCATCACCACGGCCTTGGACTCGGTGAAGAACTCGTACGAGTACTCACCGCCCTCGCGCCCCATCCCGGACTCCTTGTAGCCCCCGAAGGGCAGCCGCAGGTCGCGCACGAAGAAGCAGTTGACCCACACGGTGCCGGTCCTGAGGTTGCGCGCCAGGCGGTGCGCGGTGTTGAGGTTCTGGGTCCACACCATGCCGGCGAGGCCGTAGGGGGAGTCGTTGGCGATGGCCACGGCGTCGTCGAGCTCGTCGAAGGGCATGACGGTGGCGACCGGCCCGAAGATCTCCTCGCGGCACACCCGCATCCCGTTGTCCGTGTCGGCGAAGATCGTGGGCTCGACGTAGTTGCCCCGGGCCAGGGCGCCCTCGGTGAGCCGGTTCCCGCCGACGAGGCGCTTGGCGCCCTCCTCCTCGGCGAGGTCGATGTAGCCCATGACCTTCTCGAGGTGCTCCTGCGAGACGAGCGGCCCGACCCGGGTCGCGGGGTCGAACGGGTCGCCGACCGTCCACGACGCGAGGCCGTCGACCATCCGGGCGCAGAACTCCTCGTAGACCGGGCGCTGCACGAGGATGCGGGTGCCGGCCAGGCAGACCTCGCCCTGGTTGAGGAAGACGCCGAGCAGGGCGCCGTTGACGGCGGCGTCGAGGTCGGCGTCGGCGCAGACGACGGCCGGCGACTTGCCGCCGAGCTCGAAGGAGAGCTTCTTGAGGCTGCCCGCGCCGGCGGCCATGATCGCCTTGCCGGTGCCGGACTCGCCGGTGAAGGTGACGGCGGAGACGTCGGGGTGGCGGGTGAGGGCCTCGCCCGCGGCGTCGGGCCCGAAGCCGTTGACGACGTTGAACACCCCGTCGGGCATGCCGGCGTCGCGGCACACCTCGGCCAGGAGCGAGGCGGTGACGGGCGACTGCTCGGCCGGCTTGGCGACGACGGTGCAGCCGAAGGCCAGCGCCGGGGCGACCTTCCAGGAGAGCAGCATGAGCGGGAAGTTCCACGGGCTGATCGCCGCGGTGACGCCGATCGGCTCGCGCAGCTCGTAGCCGAAGGTGTCCTCCCACGGCTTGTCGTACGCGTGGGTGCCGGCGATGTCGGCGTAGTCGGCGAAGTACCGGAAGTTCTGGGCCGCCCGCGGCACGTCCTTGCTCCGCGAGTCGGCCAGGGCCTTGCCCATGTCGCGGGTCTCCCACGCGGCGATCTCGTCGAGGCGCTCCTCGAGGCCGTCGGCCACGCGCAGGAGGATGCGCTTGCGCTCGGCCGGCGACATCGCGGCCCACGGCTCGAAGGCGTCGCGGGCCGCGGCGACGGCCCGGTCGGCGTCCGCGGCCGACCCCTCGGCCACGGTGGCGCACACCGTGTTGTCGATGGGGCTGACCGACTCGAAGGTGGCACCGTCGAGGGAGTCGACGAACTCGCCGCCGATGAAGTGGCGCACCTCGCGGGGGGTCGACGTCAGCTCGCGGCCCCGGTCGCCGGTCTCGGTGTCGTTCATCGTCCTGCCTCCTGCTCCGCCGCCGCCGCGCGGGCGCGCTCGGCCTTGACCTCGGTGATGGGCACGCCGCCGACGGCGTACTGGTGGTCCTCCAGCTCGTGCACGATGACGCGGACCGTGCCGATGGGGGCGTCGATGGCGTCGGCGATCGCGTGCGACACCGCGCGGGTCATGTCCTCGAGCCGCTCGGGGTCGCGGCCCTTCATCAAGGTGATGGTGACGATCGGCATGGCGGCTCCCGGTGGGTCAGGGGGTGGGTGCTGAGGGGGCGGACGGGGCGGGGGTGCGGACGGCCTGCAGGCGGGCCGGGCCGAGCCGGTCGAGCTCGACGGTGACGACGGTGCCGTCGTGGAGGTCGACGGGCGGGGTGAGGCCCCCCGAGATGACGACCGAGCCCGCGGGCAGGGGCCGGCCGCAGGCGTTGGCCATCCAGGCCACGGCCGCGGCCGGGTCGTCGTGGGCCGCGGCGCCGGCGGCGGTGTGCGCGAGGTGGCCGTCGACGGTGACGACGCAGCCGACGAGCCGCAGGTCGACGGCGGTGAGGTCGGCCAGGGCGACGGGCTCGCCGAGCACGACGCGCCCCGCGGACGAGTCGTCGGCGATGTTGTCGGCGGCCCGGAAGCGGAAGCCCTCGTAGCGGGAGTCGACGACCTCGAGGCACGGGGCCACCGCCCTGGTCGCCGCGAGCACGTCGGCGGCCGTGAGGCCCGGGCCGACGAGCTCGCGGCCGAGGACGAACGCGATCTCGGGCTCGGCCTTGGGGTGGATCAGGCCGTCGAGGTCGACCTCCTCGCCGTCGACGAGCATCGCGTCGGTGAGCCAGCCGTAGTTGGGGCTGTCGACCCCCATCGCCCGGCGCATCGCCTCCGACGTGAAGCCGAGCTTGCCGCCGACGACGCGCTCGCCGTCGCCCTCGCGCAGGCCGAGGCCCGCCTCCTGCACCGCGTACGCGGTCGCGAGGTCGAGCCCGTCCGGGCGCCCGGTGAACGTGGCGACGGGCACCCGGTCGTGGCGGGCCCGGTGCAGCTCGGCGGCCATGGCGGCGACGGCCGGGTCGGCGGCGGTGGTCACGGGCCGCACCGCAGCTCGACCGAGCCGAGCCGGTCGACGGTGACCCGCACGACGCTGCCCGGCTGCACCGGCACCGCGGCCGTCATCGCACCGGCGAGCACGACCGTCCCGGCCTCGAGCCGCTGGCCGCGGCGGGCGAGGGAGCGGACGAACCACGCGACGGCGGCCGCCGGGTGCTCGAGCACCGCGGCCCCGGCCGCGGTGCCGACGAGCCGGCCGTCGACCTCGAAGACGCAGCCGACGAGGCGCAGGTCGATCCCGGCGACGGGGGTGGGGGTGCCGAGCGCGTAGCGCGCCGACGAGATGTTGTCGGCGACCACCGCCGGGAGGGTGAAGGAGTAGCCGGCGTAGCGCGAGTCGAGCACGTCGATGGCCGGCATCACCGCCTCGGTGGCGACGAGCACGTCGGAGGCGGAGACGTCGGGGCCCTCGAGGTCGCGGCCGGTGAGGAACGCGATCTCGGGCTCGCAGCGCGGCTGGATGAGCTCTCCGCACGGCAGGGCGGTGCCGACCTCGACCTGCGAGCCCTCGAGGAGCCAGCCGTAGGCCGGCTCGTCGACGTGCATCTGCTGCTGCTTGGCGACGCTCGTGAGGCCGAGCTTGGCCGCGACCGGGCGCCGCCCGAGCAGGGCGATGAGCTCGTCCTGCAGCTCGTAGGCGTGCTCGACGGTGAGGTCGTCGGCCTCGGGGCTGATCGCCGTGCGGGTCGCGATGGCCTCGGCGAGCCGGCGGGGGAGGTCGGAGCCGTCGCTCATCGCACGCCCGCCGCCGCGTCGCGCTTCAGCTGCAGCGCGACGTCGATGATCATGTCCTCCTGGCCGCCGACCATCCCGCGCCGCCCGAGCTCGACGAGGATGTCGCGCACGTCGACGTCGTAGCGCTGCGACGCGCGGCGGGCGTGGAGGAGGAAGGAGCCGTAGACGCCGGCGTAGCCGAGGGTCAGCCCGTCGCGGTCGATGATCCCCATCTCCGGGTGGATCGGGCGGACGACGTCCTGGGCCGCGTCCATCATCGTGAAGGTGTCGACGCCGGTCGCGATGCCCGACTTCTCGCACGTGGCGACGAGCACCTCCGTGGGGCAGTTGCCGGCGCCGGCGCCGAGGCCCGTCGTGCAGCCGTCGATCTGGTCGGCGCCCTCTCCGAGCGCGGCCAGCGAGTTCGCCACCGCGAGGCTGAGGTTGTTGTGGGCGTGCACCCCCACCTGCACCCCGACGGCGTTCTTCACGGCCGAGACCCGCTCCTTGAAGCCGTCCATCGTCATCGCCCCGGCGGAGTCGACGATGTAGACGCAGTCGGCGCCGTACTGCTCCATCTGCTTGGCCTGCTCGACGAGCTCGGCGGGCGGCGTCATGTGCGACATCATGAGGAAGCCGACGGCCTCCATCCCCAGCTCGCGGGCGAGGGCGATGTGCTGCTCGGAGATGTCGGCCTCGGTGCAGTGCGTCGCGACCCGGGCGACCGTCGCACCGATGTCGGCCGCGCGGCGCAGGTCGTCCTTGACCCCGATGCCCGGCACGAAGAGGACGGCGATCTTCGCGCGCTGGGCGGTGTCGACCGCCACCTGGAGCAGGTCGGTCTCGGGGGTGTGCGAGAAGCCGTAGTTGAACGACGAGCCGCCGAGCCCGTCGCCGTGGCTCACCTCGATGACGGGCACGCCTGCGGTGTCGAGGGCCGCGACGACCCGGCGCACGTGGTCGGCCGTGAACTGGTGGTAGACGGCGTGCGACCCGTCGCGCAGCGTGGAGTCGGTGAGCCGGAAGGCCCGCTCGGGTGCGGTCGCGGTCATGCCGGGGCTCCTGCCGTGTGCTCGGCCATGGCGCTGCCGACCCGGACGGCCGAGGCGGTCATGATGTCGAGGTTGCCGGCGTACGGCGGGAAGTAGTCGCCGGCCCCCTCGACCTCGAGCAGGACGACGACACGGGCCTCGACGTCGCCTCCGGGCGTGCGGTAGTGCTCGCGCTCGAAGACCGGGTCGTTCTTCAGCCGGTAGCCGGGCACGTACTCCTGCACCCGGGCCACCATGTCGGTCACCGACCGGGTCACCGCGTCCTCGTCGTAGCCCTCGGGGAGCGCGCAGAACACGGTGTTGCGCATGAGGATCGGCGGGTCGGCCGGGTTGAGCACCATGATCGCCTTGCCCCGGCTCGCCCCGCCGACGGTGACGAGGGCCTCGGACGTGGTCTTCGTGAACTCGTCGATGTTCTGCCGGGTGCCGGGCCCGGCCGAGAGCGACGACACCGACGAGACGATCTCGGCGTAGGGGACGTCGCAGACGGCGCTCACCGCCGCGACCATCGGCACCGTCGCCTGGCCACCGCACGTGATGAGGTTGACGTTGCGGGCGTCGAGGTGGTCGTGCCCGTTGACCGGCGGGCACGACGAGCGGCCCGAGCTTGGCCGGCGTGAGGTCGATCGACCCGCAGGCCCGCGTCCTCGTAGCGTCGGGCGTTGCGGCGCAGCACCCACGCCGAGGTCGCCTCGAAGACGACGTCGAAGTCGTCGGCGTGCGCGAGCAGCCAGTCGGCGCCCTCGTGGCTCGTCTCGAGCCCCGCGGCCCGGGCCCGGGCCAGCCCGTCGGACTCGGGGTCGATGCCGATGACGGCCCCCAGCTCCAGGCCCGGGGCCCGCAGCAGCTTGACCATGAGGTCGGTGCCGATGTTGCCGGACCCGACGATCGCGCAGCGCATCCGTACTCCTCTCAGCTCGCCGCGCCGAAGCGGGCGGTGACCGTGCCGAGCCGGTCGAAGTCGGCGCGCACGACGTCGCCGGCGGCGACGTCGAAGGCTCGGTGGAGGGCACCGGTCATGACGAACCAGCCCGCCTCGAGGGTGACGTCGTACGGGGCGAGGGTGTTGGCCAGCCAGGCGACGGCGGCGACGGGGTCGCCGAGGGCGGCGGCCCCGGCCCCGGTGTCGACCGTGCTGCCGTTGCGCGAGACGACCATCCCGGTGAGCCGCGGCTGCCAGCCGTCGAGCGGGACCACGGTGCTGCCGAGGACGGTGGCCCCGGACGAGGCGAGGTCGGCGATGGTGTCGACGAGGCCGATCTTCCAGTCGGCGATGCGGGAGTCGACCATCTCGATGGCCGCGACCGCGCCGCCGAGGGCGCGCCAGGCCTGCATCGTCGTGACGCCCGGCCCCCGGAGCGGCTCGTCGAGGACGAGGGCGATCTCGGCCTCGACCTTCGGGGCGATGTACCGGGAGAGGTCGATGTCGTGCCCGTCGCCGAAGACCATGCTCGAGAGCACCGGGCGCGTAGTCGGGCTGGTCGACGCCGAGCATCTGCTGCATCGGGGCCGAGGTGAGGCCGAGCTTGTAGCCGACGGCCCGGCCGCCGTCGGCGTCGAGGATGCGGCGCACGAGACCCTGCTGGATGCCGGTAGGCGTCGTCGACGTCGAGCCCGGGGTGCTCGGCGACGATGGGCGGCACGGGGGTCACCGACGTCATCGCGTCGTGCAGGTGCTGGGCCAGGGCCTCGTGCAGGTCGTCCTCAGACGGCATGGTCGACTCCTCTTCCGCGGTGCCCGAGCCGGCGGCTCGCGACCGCTGCGGCCTCGACGACCGCGTGGCGGATGGCGGTGACGTCCTGGTCCATCCGCGGGCTCGGACCGACGACCGAGAGCGCGGCGACGACCTGGCCGGAGAGGTCGCGGACCGGCGCCCCGATGGACGTGGCGCCGATCTCCGACTCGTCGACGTTGTGCGCCCAGCCCCTGGTGGCGGATCTGGGCCAGCTGGCGGCGCAGCACCTCGAGGTCGGTGACCGTGAACGGGCGTGCGGGAGGGCAGCTCCCAGCCGTCGAGCGTGTGGTCGAGGACGGTCGGCTCGAGGTGGGCGAGCAGGACCTTGCCCGTGCTCGTCGCGTGCGCCCAGTTGCGGCGGCCGACGTCGAGGAACATCCGCAGCGAGTGCATGCTCTGGAGCCGCTCGACGTAGACGACCTCGCGGCCGTCGAGCACCGCGAGCTGGATGGTCTCGCCGGTCCGGTTGCGCAGCACCGTCATCGGCGGCAGGACGGCCTCGGAGAGGTCGTACCCGGGCGACGAGGCGGCGACGAGGTCGTAGACGGCGAGCCCGAGCCGGTACCGCCCGGTCTCGGGGTCCTGCTCGACGAGGTGCTCGGACTGGAGCGTGCGGAGCAGGCGGTGGACCGTGGAGGTCGTCATCCCCAGGGCCCGGGCGAGCTCGGTCACGCCGTAGTCGCGGCGGCGCGAGCTGAAGGCCTTGAGCACGCGCACCGCGTTGCGGACGCTGCTCAGCGACTCACCCACGGCCGGTCCCGCGGACGACGTCGAGGAGCGTGCGGCGGACGGCGGTCGGCGTCCGGGTGCGGCGCGGCCGCGAGGGGGACGAGCCGGTCGTCCCACGGGGCCACCTGGCGGGCGACCTCGAGGGCGAGCAGGCGCCTGGGCCCGGGGGAGCCCGGCCGCGGCGGCGCCCTCGAGCTCGTCGACGAGGGACTCGGCACCGCGGGCCCGCGAGCGGATCGCCTCGAAGTCGCGCACGTCGGCGAGGTGGTCCATGGCCAGCCCGGCCCCGGCGTGGGAGGCCTGGTGGCCGGTGAGCTGGGCGCCCGGCTGGACCACGAGGTGGTAGATCGCGGTGCTCACCCCGAGCACCCGGCGCACCTGTGGGTACGCGGGGCCGGCCGACTCGTCGACGAGCCCGAGCGCGGGCAGGACGACGGGGTCGAAGAAGCGCAGGGTCCAGTGGATGCCCTCGACCTCGTCCTCGAGGGCGACCTCCTGGCCGGTCGGGGGGCGCAGCCGGTCGGTCGTCGCGACGACGTGGAGGTTGCGGGCGCCGGCGGCGAGCACGGTGAGGCCGGGGTCGTAGAGCCGGAGCCGGCCGCGGACGGCGGGCGGCTGCCCGGCCGCGCCCGAGGCGTAGGCCTGGTGGACGCTGCGGACGTAGTCGGCCATCGCCGCCCGCATGCCCTCGGCCCGCTGTGCGGGGTCGGCGGCCGGCGGCTGGACGTCCTCGTCCGGCTCGGTCATCACGCGCCGACAGTAGGTAGCGGGCCACCCGCGGGAGACAGGATCTTCCCGCCATGTGGGAAGGCCGCATCGGCACCCACGGCACCCCGTCCGGGTGCCGCGACGCCGACGGCTTCCCGCAGGGCGGGACGTCTGTTCCCCCGGGTGCGACCCCGTGCCACCTTGCGGGCATGGGAATCCTCCGGCTCAGCCACGTGGACATCACCGTGCCGGACATGGACCTGGCCAAGGCCTACTACACCGGCGTCATGGGGCTCGACCTCACCGCCGAGGTCGGCGACCGGGCCTTCTTCAAGTGCTGGGACGAGGAGGACCACCACTCCCTCGCCGTGCGCTACGACCCCCGGGTCGGCATGGACCGCTACACCTTCAAGGTCGAGCACGAGGACGACCTCGACGAGCTCGAGCGCAGGGTGGAGCAGTACGGCTTCCACGTGCACCGCGTCTCCCGCGGCGAGGAGGTGGGCCAGGGCGAGTCGATCCGCTTCGAGACCCCCTCCGGCCACGAGATGGAGCTCGTCCACGAGGTCGAGAAGGTCGGCGGCCGCATGAGCAAGCTCAACCCCGAGATCCCCATCGACCTCCAGGGCATCGCCCCGCCGCGGATGGACCACCTGCTCATCAACGCCGAGGAGGTCGGCGAGGCGAGCAAGTTCCTCATGGACGTCCTCGGCTTCCGGATGACCGAGCAGCTCGTGGGCGGCGACGGCCACCAGATCGGGGTGTGGATGGAGCGCTCGCACTCCCCGCACGACATCGCGGTCGTCAACGGCACGAACGGCGCGCTGCACCACTTCGCGTTCTGGCTCGACGACTGGGACCACGTCCGGACCTCGGCCGACATCCTGGCCTACAACGCCATCCAGATCGACGTCGGCCCGACCCGGCACGGGGTGACCCGCGGCAACACCATCTACTTCTTCGACCCGATGGGCACCCGCAACGAGGTGTTCACCGGCGGCTACCGGCCCGACCCCGACTTCCCGACGATCACCTGGACCGAGGACAACATCGGCCAGGCCGTCTTCTACTACGAGGGCGAAGTGAACGACCGCTTCGTCTCCGTCCACACCTGAGCCCGAACGACCAACCCGGAGAGGCGGATCGATGGGGATCCTGCGACTCAGCCACGTCGAGGTGCGCTGTCCCGACCTCGAGCTGTCGACCGCGTACTACACCGAGGTCATGGGGCTCATCGAGTCCGACTCCGAGGAGGGCGTGGTCTACCTCAAGGGGTGGGACGAGCAGCAGCACCACTCGCTGATCCTGCGCTACGCGCCGACCTACGGCGTCGAGCTCATCGGCTTCAAGGTGCAGGAGGCGTCCGACCTCGACGAGCTGACGACGGCCATCGAGGGCTACGGCCTGGCCACCAAGCGCTACGCCGCGGGCGAGCTCGGGCCCGGCTCGGGCGAGACGGTGCGCTTCACGGCCCCGAGCGGGCACGTCACCGAGCTGACCCACGCGATGGAGCAGATCGGCAACGCGCTGCCGCTGCACAACCCGCCGCCGGAGCCGCAGGGCCTGTCCGGCATGCACCCGCCGCGGCTCGACCACGTCTTCCTCATGTGCGAGGACGTCGACGAGACGACGCGCTTCTACACCGAGGTGCTCGGCTTCCGGCTCACCGAGCAGATCATGGCCGACGACGGCCACCAGCTCGCGACCTTCCTCGAGCGCACCCACACCGCGCACGACATCGCCTTCATCACCGGCCCCGACGGCGCCTTCCACCACGTCGCCTACTGGGTCGACGACTGGAACGACCTGCGTCGCTCGGCCGACATCGCCGCCTACCACGGGGTGCGCATCGACGCCGGGCCCGACGCGGCACGGCGCCACCCGGGGCTGGGGGCTCTACTTCTTCGACCCCGCCGGCAACCGCAACGAGGTCTACACCGGCGGCTACTGGGCCGACCCCGACCGCGAGCCGATCACCTGGACCGAGGCGCAGATGGGGCGGGCCGTCTTCTACTACGAGGGGGTCGTCGACCAGGACTTCCTCACGGTGCACTCATGAGCGAGGACGAGACCCCGACCCGGCGGGGCCTGCCGAACACCCAGCGGGTCGACCCGCCGCGCTACCTCGCCACCTACCTCGACCGGCAGCAGACGGTGGCCCGGACCCCCGGCGAGCACGACGAGAACGACTCCGCCTCACCGCTGTACCTGCGCCGCTTCCGCGAGCGGCAGAGCCAGCCCAAGGCCGGGCCGCAGTCGCTCCCACCGCTGCACGAGCGGGTGGGCCTGGGCGTCCAGCGGGCCATGTCGGAGGACAACCGCACCAAGGAGATCTCGGCGCCGCCGCAGGCCCGCAAGAAGGTCGTCGCGGACGTCTACCTCATCCGGCACGGTGAGACCCAGGGGTACTCGACCGAGTCGGGGCTCACCCCGCTCGGCAACTGGCAGGCCCACACGTACGGGCACACCGTGGCCAAGCGGGTCTCGCCCGGCGAGAGCGTCGTCGTGCGGCACGCCGACACCAACCGGGCGCGCGAGACCGCGCAGAACCTCAACCGCGGGCTGCAGGACGGCCTGGCGATGTTCGAGAAGGACGTCAAGGTCTTCGAGCCCGAGCCGATGGAGGAGTTCCGCAACTTCGGGGTCGCGACCCCGGACGGCGTGCGCGACGTCACCGCGGCCTTCCGGAAGTACTACACGACCCTCGAGGAGTTCGAGCGCACCGCGCTCGGCGACCGCCCGATGTGGCTCGTCGAGATCGACCGGTTCTGGCGCACCCAGCAGGGCGGCGCCGACCCCATCCAGCACTGGCTGCAGATCCCGATGATGCACTTCGAGCCGCCGGTCATGTGCGTGCGCCGCTTCTGGACCGGCATCCAGCGCCTCGCCAGCGAGCACCCGGGCGCGCGGATGATGGTCGCCACGCACTCCGGACCCATCCGGGCCTTCGCGATCGCCGCGCTCGGCTACGACCCCGGCGAGCCGTACAACACCGAGCACGTGCGGGTGAAGGTCTTCGAGGGCGGCACCGAGGCGATGGTGTCGTACCGCAACCGGGTCCAGGAGATCCACGTCCCGGAGATCACCGCCCTGCCCTCGTGGCAGCCCGACGAGCGCTGGGTTCCTCCCGGCGCCGGGGCCTGAGGCCGGGAGGGATGGATGTGTCGCAGCTGTCCGACCGTGTCGATGGAGGAGTGGATGGTGCACGCCCCGGCGGGTGTCGCGCCGAAGGAGCCCAGGATGGCTGACCCGTCGCCGTACATCGTCTGGTTCGAGGACTTCACCGAGGCCGACCGGCCCCGGCTGGGCGGCAAGAACGCGTCGCTCGGCTCGATGATCGCCGCCGGCCTCCCGGTGCCCCCGGGGTTCGCCGTCACCACCGACGCCTTCGAGGCGCTGCGGGCCGACCCGGCGCTCGCCGCGACGGTCCGCGGTGCCCTGGGCACGACCGACCTCGACGACCCGCACCGGCTGCGGGCGATCTCCGCCGAGATCCGGGCGGCCATCGAGGCGCACCCGGTGCCGGGCGACATCGACGACGCGATCCGCTCGGCCTACGCCGCGTTCTGCGAGCGGTGCGGCGGCGAGGAGGTCGGCGTGGCCATCCGCTCGTCCGCCACCGCCGAGGACCAGCCCGACGCCTCCTTCGCCGGCCAGCAGGACACCTACCTGTGGATCCACGGCGCCGACGCCGTCGTCGAGCACGTGCGGCAGTGCTGGTCGTCGGTCTTCACCGACCGGGCCATCGCCTACCGGCACGCGATGGGGTACGAGGACCACGGCGTCTCGATGTCGGTCGGCGTGCAGAAGATGGTCGACCCGCGCACCTCCGGGGTGGCCTTCACCCTCAACCCCACGACGGGCGACCGGTCGCAGGTGGCCATCGACGCGTCCTGGGGTCTCGGCGAGGCGGTGGTCTCCGGCGAGGTGACGCCCGACAACTTCCTCGTCGACAAGGTGCTGCGCTGCGTGGTCGAGCGGATCATCTCCGACAAGCACATCGAGTACCGGCGCACCGAGACCGGTGTCGAGCCGTGCCCGGTCGAGGACGAGCGTCGCCTCGTGCAGTGCCTCAGCGACGAGGAGATCTGCGCCGTGGCGATGATGGCGCGGCGCGCCGAGAAGCACTACGGCCGGCCCCAGGACGTCGAGTGGGCGCTCGACAAGCACCTGCCGGACGGGGAGAACATCATCCTGCTCCAGGCCCGGCCGGAGACGGTGTGGTCGAAGAAGCCGCGCGAGTCGGTCTCGCACGGCGGCTACGACCCCATGGCCTCGATCGTCTCGACCCTCATCGCCCCCATCCACAAGAAGTAGCCGCGCACCACCGACCGCACGACGCACCACCCACCCCGGAGAGAGACACCGCGCCCCCGGCGCAGGCACGGCAAAGGAGCCAGCCGATGGAACAGAACCGATTCCCGAGCCCCTTCGAGCTCGAGACCCCCGAGGGGGCGGAGGGCTGGGAGGAGCTCTACCCGTACTCGGTGCTCTTCTCCGAGGGCCGCAAGGACTACGAGGACAGCCAGTTCTGGTTCATGGACTCGATGCACTGGGGCTGGGCCATGTCACCGTGGGACGCCGACCACCTGATGTTCGCCATCGCCTCGCTCAGCCAGTACAACAGCCGCCACTACCTCGTGCCGCCGGCCAACGGCATCAACTTCCGCATCCACCTCGGGTACCCGTACTTCTCCCCGATGACCATCGACGACGGTGCCGTCATCGAGGCCCGGGTGCCGCAGTTCATGGAGCGCGCCGGGCACTACTTCATGAACTGGGACGACCTGTACGAGAACTGGCTCGGGAAGGTCAAGGAGAACATCGCCGCGCTCGAGGCGGTCGACTTCTCCCCCCTGCCCGAGGCCGAGGACCTCGACGAGGTGGTCCGCACCGGCCGCGGCGTCGGCAGCGGCTGGGACCTCCAGGAGCAGTACCACCGCTTCCAGGACCTCGCCCAGAAGATCTGGCAGTTCCACTTCGAGTTCCTCAACCTCGGGTACGCGGCCTACCTCGACTTCTTCGGCTTCTGCAAGCAGGCCTTCCCCTCGATCCCCGACCTGGCCATCGCCAAGATGGTGGCGGGCATCGAGGTCGACCTGTTCCGCCCCAACGAGGAGCTGAAGAAGCTGGCCCAGCGGGCGATCGACCTCGGGGTGGCCGACGCGTTCTCGTCGCACGACGACGTCGAGGCCGTGCACGCCGCCCTCGACTCGGACGCCGGACGCGAGTGGCTGGCGGCCTGGACCGCGGTGGAGGAGCCGTGGTTCAACTTCTCCTCCGGCACCGGCTTCTACTACTACGACAAGACCTGGCGCCAGGACCGCTCGGTGCCCTACGGCTTCATCCACGAGTACGTCACCAAGCTCCAGGGCGGCCACGACATCTCCCGCCCGATCGACGAGATCACGGCCGAGCGCGACCGGATCGTCGCGGAGTACTCGGAGCTGCTGGCCAGCGACGAGGACCGGGAGGCGTTCAACGGCAAGCTCGGGCTGGCCCGCACGGTCTTCCCGTACGTCGAGAACCACAACTTCTACATCGAGCACTGGTCGATGTCGGTGTTCTGGAAGAAGTCCCGCGAGCTGGGCGAGATGCTCGTCAAGGAGGGGTTCTTCGCCCGCGCCGACGACGTCTACTTCGTCCGGCGCGAGGAGATGGACACCCTCCTCTTCGACCTCTACTCGGCGTGGGCGGTCGGTGCCGAGCCGGCCGGGCCGCACTACTGGCCGGCCAAGGTCGAGAACCGGCGCCGGATCGTCGCCGCCCTCGAGGCGAACAAGCCCCCGAAGGCCCTCGGTCCGCCGCCGAAGGTGGTCACCGAGCCGTTCACGATCATGCTCTGGGGCATCACGACCGACTCGATCGACATGTGGCTCAGCCCGGACGACGGCAGCGGGGCGATCACCGGCATGGCGGCCTCGCCGGGCGTGGCCGAGGGGCCGGCCCGCATCGTCTTCAGCGCCGAGGACATCGGCGACGTCCGGGAGGGCGAGATCCTCGTCGCCCCGATCACGGCGCCGTCGTGGGCCCCCGTCTTCTCGAAGATCAAGGCGACGGTCACCGACATCGGCGGGCTCATGTCGCACGCGGCGATCGTCTGCCGCGAGTACGGCGTGCCCGCGGTCACCGGCACCGGATCCGCCACCGAGACGCTCAAGAACGGCGACATGATCCGGGTCGACGGCAACTCCGGCAAGGTCACCCGGCTCTGAGCCGCCGCCCGTCCCCCGCACGACCGTAGGAGAACCGAGATGCTGAAGCAGGAGCTCAACGAGCAGCTGACCCAGGTGGGGCCCGGCACCCCGATGGGCGAGCTGCTGCGCCGCTACTGGTACCCGGTGGCGTTCGTGCGCGAGCTCGACGAGTGGCCCATCAAGAAGGTGCGGCTGCTCGGCGAGAACTTCTCGATGTGGAAGAAGCCCAAGGGCGGCTACGGGATCATGCAGGAGCACTGCCCGCACCGGCGCGCCTCGATGGTCTACGGCGTCGTCGAGGAGGAGGGGCTGCGCTGCGGGTACCACGGCTGGCTCTTCGACTCCGACGGGCAGTGCCTCGACCAGCCGGCCGAGCCCGCCGAGTCGACCTTCGCCGCCCGGGTCCAGGCCTTCGCGGGCAAGGCCGAGGCGATGGGCGGGATGGTGTGGGCGTACATCGGTCCGCAGCCGGCGCCCGAGCTGCCGCGCTTCGACGTGTTCGTCGACGACGGCTTCAAGGACTGCGGCTGGACGGTGCTGCCGTGCAACTGGCTGCAGATCATGGAGAACTCGGTCGACCCGCACCACGTCGAGTGGCTGCACGGGCGGTACTTCAAGTTCCTCGGTGAGCAGCAGGGCTTCCTCGCGCCCCCCGGGTTCCAGAAGAAGCACCTCAAGGTGGCCTTCGACGACATGGAGTGGGGCATCCTCAAGCGCCGTGTCCTCGAGGGGATGTCGGAGGACAACGACGACTGGTCGGTGGGCCACCCGCTGGTCTTCCCGTACTCCATGCGCGTCGGCGGCGCCGGGATCGAGCAGATGCAGATCCGCGTGCCGATCGACGACACGCACACGTGGACGGCGTTCTACTCGAGCCACCAGCCGCCCGGGATGGACACCTTCCCCGAGCAGGTGCACCCCGTCGACTACGAGTTCGAGTGGCTCGACGAGGACGGCGAGCACATCGTCGACTACATCGAGGGCCAGGACATCATGGCCTGGGTGACGCAGGGCGACATCAACGACCGGACGGCGGAGCACCTCGGCAAGTCCGACATCGGCGTCATCCAGCTGCGGAAGATGTTCCGCGAGCAGATGGCCCTCGTCGCCGAGGGCAAGGACCCGACCGTGGGCTTCACCCGTGAGAAGCACGATCGCATCGGGTTGCCCTGCGAGAAGGACAAGTTCGGCGTCGACTACACCGAGTTCGCGCTGTCGTGGATCTCGGGCGGGTCGAGCCGGTACTCGCCGGCGATGGACCAGCTGAAGAAGCTGTACGTCGAGGCGGCCGTGCTGCGCGGAGACGACACGTGGACGATCTCGCGGGCCGACGAGCTCATCGAGAACTCGGCGGCCGAGGTGGCGCGCCGCAAGCGCCTCGCGGCCCAGGGTGAGCGGTGACGCGTGCCGGCCCTCGCCACGACGGCGCCCCGCGTCCGTCGAGCACCGCCCCCGCGCCGCGCTACCGGCGGGAGCCGGCGTGGACCAACCACGTCGAGGTGGAGCCGGCCGTCGCCGACCGGCGGCTCACCGGCTCGCACTGGTGGGACCCCGACCGGATCGCGCACGTGACCGACGCGCCGGCCCACTGCCCGGCGTGCGGGGAGGCCCTCGACGGCCCGGGGTCGATCGCGGTCGAGTACTGGGAGGGCGACCGCCGCACGTTCCACACGCTGTGCGGCGAGTGCGGCTGGAGCGGTGACATCACGCGGGTGACGCGGATGGTGGGTCACGAGGCCCCGCATGACTGAGCCGGGTGCGAGGCTGGACCGGTGACCGATACCGACGTCGTCCTGTTCGACTTCGGCGGGGTGGTGATCCGCACCCCGTTCGAGCTGCACGACTACCCCTGGCGTGGGCCGTTCGACGTCTCCACCGACCCCCTGTGGGCGCGGTCGATGTCGGGCGAGATCACCGAGCGCGCGTACTGGCACGAACGGGCGTCGGTGTACTTCCCGGAGGCCGACGACCCGACGCACGAGTTCATGCGCAGCCTGTACGAGCAGGAGGAGGCCGTCATCGTCCGGCCCGAGATCGTGGCCCTGCTCGACGCGCTGCAGGCGGCCGGGCTGCGCACCGCGGTGCTCACCAACGACCTCGCCGCGTTCCACCCGCCGGAGTGGATCGAGCGGATGACGGTGGTGCGCCGGTTCGACCCGCTCGTCGACCTCTCGCACGTGGGGTTCCTCAAGCCGCAGCCGGAGGCGTTCGAGCACGCCCTCAAGGAGCTCGACGTGCCGCGCGCGGAGGCGGCGTCGGTGGTGTTCCTCGACGACCAGCCGCGCAACGTCGCCGGGGCCGAGGCCCTCGGGCTGCGCGGCGTGTGGTTCGACCCGACCGACGTGCCCGGGTCGCTCGCGCGCCTGCGGTCCGAGGCCGGCCTCGACGCCTGACCCGCCCCCGCCCCTGCCCCATCCCCGGAGGGCTACCTCCACGGACACGGCTGACTGGGACAGGGGTATCGGGGAGATCTCCGTTGACGAGTACGTGGCGGTGCACCTCAGCCCTTCCAGTGCCACGGGCACGGTCGGCGGATGGCGAGACCGGGCCGCCGTGGCCAGCGCAACACCCGGCGAAGAGCGCGCCGTCGGTCTCCCGTCGCCACGACTCCGTGGCACCGCTCCCGGGAACACTTCCTGAGCGATCCGGGACGCCCGCCCCATGCACCCGGGTCGGCCGTCGGGGGACCGTCGGGGCATCGGTGAGAGCCGCCGACGAACCGAGAGACGGAGCGCAGAGATCCGCGCTCAGGAGGTCAGCAGATGAACCCTCTTCAGTCGCCCGACGTGTCCCGCAACCGTGTGCACGACGCCGGAGGTCCCAGGGCGGGCACCAGCCGAGATCCGCGCCCGGACTCCCGGCTGTGCCCCCGGGCAACAGGGCACAGGAGGAGCGGCAGCCTGTCCGTCGCCGAGTCCACGGGGGCCCGACCGTCCAGACGGTCGACTCCCATAGTCCTCGCGGGGGCGGCCTTCGTCACGGCCCTGGTTCTCGCAGGATGCACTTCGGGCTCCGCAGCCACTGACCCTCCCGCCGGTTCCTCGACCACCAGTGCCGCACCCCCACCCGATGGACCCGACATCACCGTGGCCTACTTCACCGACTCCTGGGGCGCGGGCAGCCACTGCAGTGGGTGCACGCCGTGGCCGCGTGAGCTCGCCCCGGCATACGAGAGGACCTATGGCGTCCACGTGACGTCGCTGGACTTCGCGAACCCGGCGGGCAGCAACACCGACCTGCTGCTCAACAGCCTGAAGACCGACAAGAAGTACCGCGACGCCGTGGCCGCTGCCGACGTGGTCGTGTTCAACCACGGCCTGAACGACTTCGACCAGTTCGACCACTCGGTGTTCGTCCCCCTGCGCAACGGCCACTGCGGCGGCGACGACGGACTCGCGTGCCTCAAGAAGCTCACGGACCACTGGACGCACAACCTGGCGGGCTACGCCGCGGTGGTGAAGGACCTGCGTGGTGACAAGCCGACAGCGGTGCGCTTCGTCGGCATCAGCAACGACTACCTCACCGACCCCGTCCCCAAGTTGATCCTCGGTGGAGCAGAGAATGCGCAGGCCGTGTTCGCCCGCTTCAACGACGTCTCCTGCGCGGTCGCTGAGGAGCACGACGGCCTGTGCGTCGACCTGCGGCCCGTGCTCAACGGCCCTACCGAGGACGCCGGGGCGGATCCGAACTCACCGGAGTCGATGAAGGCCGTCGCTGACGCGATCGTCGCGCTCGGCCTTCCCGAACTCGGTATCGACAAGCCCAACCCCTAGGTGCGACTGCGGGACCTGGCCGTCGACCGTCAGGGCCGGCGCACGCCCCGCAGGCAGAGGTGGCCCACCATCCACAGCTCACCGATGGTGGCGGGCGCGGTGAGCAGGTCGATGGCGGGGCCGCCGTCGGGCAGCAGGTAGCTGAGGAGCGCGTTGACGACGTACCCCACGCCGCCGACCACGAGGATCCAGCCCAGGAGGCCGGGCATCCAGCCGGACCGTCGGGCGAGCCAGCCCATGGGGATCAGCCAGAGACCGAAGAAGATCCCTCCGATGAGCCAGAGATGGCCGCTGGCGACGTACAGCAGCTGGGCGGTGGCGGCCGCACCGCCACTGACCGCCAGCGACGCGTCCTGGCTCACGTCGAGCGCGGTCGCGAGCAGGCCCGCACTGACCAGGATCGCCACCGCGTTGACCAGGCCGAAGGCGGCGATCGCGCCGGCGGCGACGGCGTCGACGCTCCGGAAGAGGCGGAAGAACCAGAGTGCGACGAGCGCTTGGGTGATCACGACGCCCATCTCCAGCACGACGCCGAGGCGCGCCAGGGACTCGTGGCGGGTCAGGTTGGCCAGGGTCGCCGCGGGGTCGTCGGCGACGAAGAGCTGGTGGCGGACGACGACGAACCCGAGCAGCCCGGTGAGGGCCAGCCCGAGGTAGAGCAGGCCCGTGGTGCGAGCGGTGCGCACCAGCTCCGGCGTGGCCGTCTCGGGGCGAACGCTGGTCTTGGCGGTGATGGTCATGGAGGGTTCCTTTCGTAGCCTTACCTCGTAAGGTAGCCATACGTTGTAAGGTACGTCAAGAGGCGAGGAGGTGCATCCTGACGACGGACGAGCAGCGGACGCCGCTCAGCCGGGAGCGCGTGCTCGCGGCCGCGATGGCCCTGGCCGACGCCGAGGGCCTGCCCGCGCTGACCATGCGCCGGCTCGCCGCCGACCTCGGCGTCGAGGCGATGTCCCTCTACCACCACGTGCCCAACAAGGAGGGCCTCCTCGACGGGCTCGCCGAGGCCGTCCTCGTCGAGATCAACGCTGCGGTCGTGGCCCGGGTGGGTGCCGACGACGACTGGCGCACCGCGCTGCGCCACCGTTGCCTCGCCGCGCGAGGCGTGATGGTGGCCCACCGCTGGGCGCCCGGGCTGCTCGGCTCCCGTTCGAGCATCCCCGCGGGCCTGTACCCCTACTACGAGGAGATCCTCGCGACGATGATCCGCGGAGATCTCGGCTACCACCTCGCCCACCGAGCCATCCACGCGCTCGGCACGATGGTCCTCGGCTTCACCCAGGAGCTGTTCAGTCCCGCCGCCGAGGGCGGCACCATGGACGAGGAGGCGGCCGACGCCGAGTTCGAGGCGATGGCCGCCGTCCTGCCCCACCTCACCGCGATGGTCGCCTCCGAGGTCCACGACAACGCCGAGGACCCCCTCGGCTGGTGCGACAGCCAGAACGAGTTCGAGTTCACGCTCGCCCTGTTGCTGGACGGGTTGGCCAGAGCCGCCGAAGCCTGAGCGGCCGCGTGCTCCTCGTCCTTCGCCGCCGCGCGTGGCGCCCTCGAGGTGGTCTGGCGGGTCGCCGTCCGACGCGAGACCATGAGGCATGTCCCGTCGCGCCGTGTGGTCGGTCGTGCTGCTCGTGTCGCTCGGCCTCGTCGCGCTGTCCCTGGGGACGGGCGGAGGCGCGTGCGTCGACTCGGTCGACCCGGCGGCGTCGTCGTGTACCAGCCAGGGTGCCCCGCTGCTGGTGCTGGCCGGGGCCGCGGGCGTCGTCCTGTCGGTGGTGATGCTCCGGCGGTCACCACGCTCCCGGTGACGGTCGACGGCCGTGAGCCGGGCCGGGTCGGGTGCTAGCCGCTGGCACGCCGGGCGACCAGGTACATCGGGACGAAGAGCACCGAGAACAGCAGGCAGAGGACCGCCCACGTCTCCGGTTCCTCGATGGTGAGCCCGAGGAGCATCGCCACCACCGGCCGGCCGTGGGCGAGCCGGCTGCGAGCGTCGACGAGCACCCACAGGCTCACGGCGGCCACCACCACGAGGAGGAGCGTCCCGGCGGCCACGGTGGGGTTCATGCACCGAGTCTCCCCCCGCGACCACCGGGCGCCGACGTGCTCGCTGGGCGGACCACCCTCAGATCGTCGGCCGACCTCAGCGGCTGACCCGCCGCCGGCCCCGGTGCCCGACGGGTCCGACATCACCCGAGGTGCCGCTCGAAGAAGCGGCCGGCGCACTCCCCGGCGTCCTCGGGCACCCCGGTGTGGCCGCCCATCGAGGCGTGCAGGCTCTTCTCGCTCGAGCCGAACGCGTCGAAGAGGTCGAGCGCGGCCTGCCGGTCGTTCGCCTCGTCGTCCCACTGGAGCAGGACGTGGAGGGGGATGGTCACCCGCCGGGCGTCCTCGACCACGGCCCGAGGGACGACGCTGCCCACGAACAGCCCGGCGGCCACGACCCGCGGCTCGACCAGGGCCATCCGGATGGCGAGCGCGGTCACCCCGCCGGACCACCCGACCGGCCCGTCGACCCCGGGGAGGGCGAGGAGGGCGTCCAGGGCGGCGCGGCACTCGGGGACGGCCAGCTCGACCAGCGGGAGCACGAGCCGGTCGACGACGTCGTCGTCGAGGGGCTCGCCGGCCTCCAGCATCCGCCGCAGGTCGGCCCGGGCCTGCTGGAGCGCGGGCACCGGCGGGCGGTCACCGCTGCCGGGGAGCTCGAGGGTGGCCGAAGCGAAGCCGCTCGCCGCGCTGCGCCGGGCCCGGGCCACGAGCCGCGGGTACATCGCGTCGAGGCCGCCGGGGTGGCCGACGAGCACGAGGGGGACGGGTGCGGGAGACGGTGGGGGCGTCCAGAGGATGCCGGGGACCTCGCCCAAGGTGAAGCGGCGCTCGAGGACGCCGTCGTCGAGCCGGTGTTCGGAGGTGATCTGCATGGTCGTGCCTCTCGGGAGTGCGCGTGTCCGGCGCTCCCGGGCGACCTACCGCCCGACCGTGACCCCTGAGGGGAGCACCCTGGTCGAATCGTCCACGGGTACCACCTCCTCCGGCTCGCACGGCAGCGGCACCGTAGCACCCCGGGTCCGGGCCGAACCACACCTTTCCGAGCCGGACCCCACCTTTCCGAGCCGGACCCCACGGACCGGGCGGTCACCGGCGCGATGAGTTCGCCCCGGCCTGCCAGTCTGTCTCGGTATGGCAACCGTGATCATGCACGCAGTGGTGTCCGTGGACGGCTTCATCGCCGACGAGCACGACGACGTCGGGCCCCTCTTCGACTGGTACTTCAACGGCGACCGGCCGGTCGCCGGCAACGAGGACGCCCCCTTCCGGGTCGACGCCCGCAGCGAGCAGTACGTCAGCTCGTTCTGGGCCCGCATCGGCGCGACCATCCAGGGCCGGCACCTCTTCGACCTCACCAACGGGTGGGAGGCCCGGCCCCCCGCCGGCGACCACCTGCTCGTCGTCTCGCACCGGCCGAAGCCGGACGGCTGGCACCCGGAGGCCGACGTGCCGTTCCACACCGACGTCACCGCCGCGGTGGAGGACGCGAGGCGCCGGGCCGGTGACCGCGTCGTGGCCCTGTGCGCCGGGGACGTCGGCGGCGAGGCGCTGGCCCTCGGCCTCGTCGACGAGGTGGCGATGGACGTCGTGCCGGTCGTGTTCGGTCGGGGCAAGCGGTACTTCGGGCGGGTCGAGGCCCAGCACCTCCTCGACGACCCGAGCACCGTCATCCAGGGTGACCGCGTCCTGCACCTGCGGTACCCGGTGCGCAGCGCCGGCCGACCGCAGCCGGAGTCGTCCGAGGGGAGCGCGTCATGAGCCGGACCATCGCCGTCATGTCCATGTCGCTCGACGGGTTCGTCGCCGACCCGGACGGTGGGGTCGCCGAGGTGTTCGACTGGTACGGCTCGGGGGACGTCGAGATCAGCACCGGCGGCTCGGACCCCATGACCTTCCGGATGTCCGAGGCGAGTGCCGGGCACTTCCGCGCCCTCACCGCAGGGCTGGGCGCCATCATCACCGGCCGGCGGACCTTCGACGCCGCACAGGGCTGGGGAGGCAACCACGCCTGGGGGCCGGCGTTCGTCCTCAGCCACACGGTTCCGGACGGGTGGCCGCGCGCCGGCTCGACGGTGCACTTCGTGGCCGACGGGATCGAGAGCGCCGTCGAGCAGGCCAGGGCGGCCGCCGGCGGGAAGGACGTGGCGCTCCACGGCGCCGACACGATCCAGCAGTGCCTCAACGCGGGCCTGCTCGACGAGCTGCACGTCGACCTCGCGGCGGTGCTGCTGGGCTCCGGTGTGCGGCTCTTCGACCACCTCGACGGGCTGCCCGCCGCGCTGGGCGACCCGACGGTGGTCCAGGGGGTGGGTGTGACCCACCTGCGGTACCCGGTGCGGCCGTGACCCGACCGTTCCGCTTCGGGGTCGTCGCCCCCGTACTGACCGACCTGCCGCTGCGCGCCCTGCCGGCCGATCCGGCGGCGGCGGTCGAGGAGCTCACCGGCCGCTAGGCCCCCGGCGGCTCAGGCGTGGTCCGTCCCGGGTCGGGAGAGGTGCTCGACGGCGGCGGCGATGTCCTCGCCGGGCTCGACCGGCTCGACGTAGAGCCGGGCGGCCGCCACGAGCCCGTCGCGCACCGTGACGACCAGGACGCCCCGCATCCGGAACGGCGAGCCGTCCGTGTGGTTCCCCTGCCAGTCGACCTCGCACCACTCGACGTCGCCGTCGCGCGTCGCCGCGACGACCTCGGCGCGGAAGTCCGGGACCCCGGCGAAGACGGCGGCCCAGTTCTCCCGCACCTGTGCCCGACCCGTGAACGCGCGCCCGGGGTGTGCGGGCTGCTCGCTGCGGTAGTCGTCGGCGAAGAGTGCGGCGAAGGCCTCGGCGTCGTGCGCGTTCTGCGCCGCGGCGAGGCGCTCGCTCATCGAGGCCATGGACGGACGCTACAACCGGCGTACCCCTGAGGGCGAGGGCCGCTCGGCCTCGCGCACCGTCGTCGTCGTGGGAGTCGTGGCCTCGGGGAGGTCTGAGCCGAAGGTCTACTCCTGCGGGACGATGTCGACGGAGATCTCGACCGCCGGGATGTCCCCACGGTTCTCGAGCCAGTGCCGGGTCCAGCGGTCCTCGGGCCAGCCCGGCCCGGGACCGTACTCGGTGTCGACGCCGTCGCGGTGGTCGGTGATCGTGCCGTGGAGGACGAACACGGTGCCGGGGCGCCCCCGGTGGTCGTGCTCCGGCCCGAAGACGGCGCCCGGCGCCATCGTCACCCTCCGCATCCGCAGCGCGTACCCGTCGAGGCCGTCGATCTCGCCCGCGAGGGCGACGCTGGCCAGGGTCTCGACGGTCACGCCCGACGTCGCAGACGCCGCCGTGTGCTCGCTCATCGCGCACCACCTCTCGCTCGGACCTCAGTGTCCGCGGGTACCGGTCACCCCGTCCAGGGCGTGCCGGGCCCGGGTGGAGGCGTCGACGGCCGCTCGCTCCTCCCGGGTCGCGACGAGCTGGGCCCGGCGGGCCGTCGCCTCGGCCTCGACCGCGTCGGCGGCCTGCGCCTCGAGGGCGGCGAGCCGTTCGCGCGTGGCGGCGACCTCGGCCTCGACCTCCTCGCGCCGGCGCCGGGCCGCCGTGGCCCGCTGGGCCGCCGCCGCGGTGGCCTCCCGGGCCGAGTGCAGGGCCGCGTCGGCCTCGTCGACGGCCTGCTGGGCCGCCGCCCGCGCCCGCGCGTCGCGGGCCGCCGCGTCGACGGAGACGGGCGCCGAGGTGCGTCGGGCCGGCCGGCGCCCGTCCGGGGCGCCGACCGCGACGACGCGCGACAGGTCGACCGGTTCCAGCCCGGACGCCGTGAAGGCCTCGGTGAGCAGGCCCGTCGCGAGCGCCGCGCCGGCGTCGGGGTCGACCATCGCCGAGCGCAGCGTCTCCTCGACGGCAGCGGCCACCGAGGCCGAGACGCTGCGCCCGGAGGTGCGGGCGCGGGCGACGGCCTGCTCGGCGACGGCCCGGGTGAGGGCCCGCCGCTGCCCGTCGAGGGCGCGCAGCTCGGCGGCGCCCAGCGTCCCCTGGGCCGCCCGGAGCCGCACCCCGAGCTCGAGCACCTGCTCGACCTCGGCGCCGTGCTCGCGGACCAGCCGGTTGAGCACCCACGCGGCCAGGCTCGGCCGGCGCAGGCGCTGGAGGGTCGCCGCGAGGTCGCCGTCACCGTCCTCCTTGGCCGCCTTCGCGTGGGCGTTGCGGGCGGCCGTGAACTCCTCGGGCGCGAGGCCGTAGAGCTCGGTCGCGACGTCCTCGAGGGTCATGGCCCCATGGTCCCAGCACCGGTGGGTCGTCCGCTCGGTCCCCGGCCGGCCCAACCTGCGGACGCACCACCGCCGACCGGGTTACCGTGCCGGGGTCGGACCGGCCTGACATCGGTGATGGGACGAGGACGGATGAGCACTCCTGCGGGCTGGTACCCGGAAGGCGACGGCCTGCGCTACTGGGACGGCACCCGCTGGACCGAGCACGTCGCGCCCGCCCCGGCTCCGGCCGACGTCGCAGCGCGACCCGCCGGTACCGTCGCCGGTCCCGCGGCGTGGTTCGGCTGGGGCGGCCTCGTGGCCGTCACCTTCCTCGGCGGGCTGACCTCGGGCGTGAGCGGGTTCTTCATGGGCGCCGGCGGCTACGTCCTCGTCGTGGCGCTCGTCGCGCTCGTGCGCGGCCGGGTCGGGTGGGCCCGCCTGCCTGGACGGGCCGCCGCCGGGGTCGCCCTCGCCGGTGCCGTCGGGCTCGCCGGCATCGGCGGCGCCACCGCCGACCCCGCCCCCACCACCACCGCAGCACCCCCTGCGGCGGCCGTCGGGAGCCCGGAGCAGGACCCGTCGCCGACCACGACGACGCCGACCCCGACGCCGACGCCGTCGGCAACGCCCACCGGCACCCCCAGCCCGAGCGCGACGCCCACCCCCACCACGACCCGCCCGGCGGCCGCGCCCGGCACGGCCCTGGCCGCGCTGGCGACCGTGGCCGTCAAGGGGCGCGCACCGAAGACGGGCTACGACCGCGCAGAGTTCGGCCCGGCGTGGAAGGACGTCGACCGCAACGGCTGCGACACCCGCAACGACATCCTGCGGCGCGACCTGCGCCGCTTCACGCTCAAGGCCGGGACGAACGGCTGCCTCGTCCTCTCCGGGACCCTCACGAGCCCGTACACCGGCAGCACCCGCGCGTTCGTCCGCGGTCAGGGCACGTCCTCGGCGGTGCAGATCGACCACGTCGTCGCCCTCTCGGACGCGTGGCAGAAGGGCGCCCAGCGGCTCGACGCCGGCACGCGAACGGCCTTCGCCAACGACCCCCTCAACCTCCTCGCCGTGGAGGGCTCGGTGAACCAGGCCAAGGGCGACGGCGACGCCGCCACGTGGCTGCCGCCGCGCAAGGGCTACCGCTGCGCGTACGTCGCCCGCCAGGTCGCCGTCAAGGTGCGGTACCGGCTCTGGATGACCGCGGCCGAGCACGACGCCGTCGAGCGCATCCTCGCCACCTGCCCGACGCAGCGGCTGCCCTCGGCCGGCGCCATCGCCCTGGGCGGCGGCACGGTCGTCAGCGCACCGGCTCCCACGACCGCCAAGCCCCGGACCACGACCCCGCCGAAGCCGCCGAGCGGCGGCACGGACCCACGGTTCGGCACGTGCAAGGCCGCCAAGGCCGCCGGCTACGGCCCGTACGTCCGCGGGAAGGACCCCGAGTACGACTGGTACCGCGACGCCGACCACGACGGCATCGACTGCGAGTAGCAGTCACCGGGCCGAGGCAACGCGCGCGGAGGTCACCCGCCGAGCGACCCCACCGCCCGGGCCACGATGAGCAGCGACACCGCGAGCGCTGCCGTGGCCTGGCTGGCCATGAGGAGCTTGGCCCGCGAGCTGAGCGGCATCGTGTCGGTGGGGCTGAAGGCGCTGGAGTTGGTCACCGACAGGTAGAGGTAGTCGACGAACAGCGGCACCCAGCCGCTGTTCTCGCTCGCCGTGGCGGCCACCTCGCTCACGGCGCCGGCGTTCTCGTCCTGCGAGAACCGCCAGTCGGCGGAGGGCAGGCGGTCACGGCGCTCGGTGCGACGGACGACGGGGCCGCCGCGGTCGAGCTCCCAGTAGAGGAGCGCGTAGCCGATGACGTTGGTGAGCCAGACCTGGAGGGCGCCGACGAGCAGGCCCTGGGGGTCCTTGCCCTCGGAGCTCAGGGCGGCCACGAGCATCCCCAGGGCGAGCACGTTCGTGGCGATGACGACGGCCGCGAGCCCGACCGCCACCCAGCGCGACCACCGCGTCTGCCGCACCACGCGGACGGGGTTGACCGCGACGAGCGCGACGAGGAGCACCGCCTCGACGACGGGGATGGCGAACCGCGGACCGACGAGAAGAGGTTGCGGCAGAGCCGCGTACGTGACGATGGCGACCAGCACGGCGAGCGTCGGGGGCAACCGGTGCTCGCCCTCACCGGCCCGTCGGCGACCCTGCTCCTCGACCAGCGCGTCGCGTCCCACCGGCACCGCCTCCTCGCCGGGTCGCGCGCGCGCCCCCGTCCTGCGGGCGACGCTACTGCGACTGCCGGCCCGGCAGTGCCACTGCATCCCGCCGGCGTCGTGCCGCGGCCCGCAGATCTTCACCGAAGCGCCGACCTGCGTTCACGCCGGCTCGCCCCGGGCCCGGCCAGAGTGGGCGCCATGCGCAGACTCCCCCTGGCCGCCGCTGGTGCGGCCCTCGCCCTCCTCGCGTCCCCTGCCGTGGCCGTCGCCGACCGCCACGGCCACGACGACCACCACACCGCCCCGCACACGTTCGCCGTCATCGGCGACCTGCCGTACGGCGACACGGTCACGGCCGAGCTGCCGGCGATGATCGAGCAGATCAACGCCGGACGACCGGGCTTCACCGTCCACGTGGGCGACATCAAGAGCGGGTCGACCCTCTGCGACGACGCCACGTACACGAGCGTCAAGGCCGCCTTCGACACCTTCCGGGCGCCGCTGGTCTACACCCCGGGCGACAACGAGTGGACCGACTGCCACCGCCCGAACAACGGCGCCTACCAGCCCCTCGAGCGGCTCGCCCACCTCCGGTCGGTCTTCTTCGCCCACCCCGGTCGCACCCTCGGGGCGGACCCGGTGCGCGTGCGCTCGCAGGCGCGGTACGGCATCCCCGAGAACGTCCGCTGGAGCGACGGCGGCGTCGACCTCGCGACGCTGCACGTCGTGGGCAGCAACGACGACCTCGCCCCGTGGACGGGCGTCGGTGAGACGGCGGCCACCCCGGAGCAGGTGGCGGAGGAGCGGGCCCGGATGGCGGCCGCCGTCCGACAGGTGCGGGAGACCTTCGAGGAGGCCCGCGAGGAGCACCACCGGGCGGTCGCGTTCTTCCTCCAGGCCGACATGTTCGACCCGACCTACACCCCCACCTGGGCGGACATCTCGGCCTTCCAGCCGCTCGTGCGGGCGCTCGTCGACGGCTCCCGGCGCTTCCCCGGCGAGGTGTACCTCTTCAACGGCGACAGCCACTCCTTCGTGGCCGACCGCCCGCTGGCGGCGGGCTCGCCCTGGCTCACCACCTACGGCGTCCGGGGCTCGGCCGACAACCTCCAGCGGGTGACCGTCGACGGCTCGGCCAACGCCGACAAGGACTGGCTGCGGGTCACCGTCAGCCGGTCCTCGCGCGGGCCGGCCCTCACCTGGGAGCGCGTGCCCTACGTGCTCCCCGCCCCGACCCCCTGATCCCGGCCGCGGGTCCGCCGGCCCCCGGTCGAGTGAACAGAACACGCCGTGTCCGATACCCCGGACGCGGCGTGTTCTGTTCACTCGACGGGTGGGGCGCGGCGCGTGGGACGCTGGGGGCATGGTCGATCCCACCGCCGACGCCGCCGGGGCCCGCGCGGAGGCGCTGCTGCGCCGCATCCGCGAGTCGGTCATCGGCGAGGACCACGTGATGCAGACGCCGTACGGCCGGCGTCGCGTCACCTACGCCGACTACACCGCCTCCGGCCGGGCCCTGTCGTTCATCGAGGACTTCCTGCGCGACGAGGTGCTGCCCGGCGTACGCGAACACGCACACCGAGTCGAGCGGCACCGGCCTGCAGACGACCCGGCTGCGCGAGGACGCGCGCCGCATCATCCACGACGCCGTGCACGGCGACGACGACACCGTCGTGGTCTTCGCGGGCTCGGGGTGCACGGGCGCGATCGACAAGCTCATCGGGGTGCTCGGGCTGCGGGTGCCCAGCACCCTCGAGGACCGCTGGGGGCTCACGAGCCACATCCCCGCCGACCAGCGCCCGGTGGTCTTCATCGGGCCCTACGAGCACCACAGCAACGAGATCCCGTGGCGCGAGACCATCGCCGACGTCGTCACCATCCGCGAGGACGCCGACGGCCTCATCGACCAGGACGACCTGCGGGCCCGCCTCGAGGAGCACGCCGACCGCCCGCTCCTCATCGGCTCGTTCAGCGCGGCGAGCAACGTCACGGGCATCGTCTCCGACACGCACGGCATCTCGGCCCTCCTGCACCGCCACGGCGCGCTCGCCCTCTGGGACTTCGCCGCCGCCGCACCGTACGTCGACGTCGAGATGACCGCCCCCGAGGGCGGCGACCCGCTCGCCTACAAGGACGCCATCTTCCTCTCGCCGCACAAGTTCATCGGCGGCCCGTCGACCCCCGGGGTGCTCGTCGCGCGTCGCGAGCTCTTCGCCAACCGGGTGCCGGTCACCCCCGGCGGCGGGACGGTGGCCTACGTCAACCCCGAGGACCACGCGTACCTGCCCGACCCGGCGCACCGGGAGGAGGGCGGGACGCCCGCGATCATCGAGTCGATCCGCGCCGGGCTGGTCTTCCAGCTCAAGGACGCGGTCGGGGTCGAGACCATCCGGGCCCGCGAGGAGCGCTTCCTCGAGCGGGCCGTGCGCGCCTGGCGCGACGAGCCGGCCCTCGAGGTGCTCGGCAACCTCGAGGCACCCCGGCTCTCCATCGTCTCGTTCGTCGTGCGCTCGCCCTCGGGCAGCCACCTGCACCACAACTACGTCGTGGCCCTGCTCAACGACCTCTTCGGGGTGCAGTCCCGGGGCGGCTGCTCGTGCGCCGGCCCGTACGGGCACCGCCTCCTCGGCATCGACATCGAGCGGAGCCACGCGTTCGAGCGGGAGATCACCGGCGGCTGCGAGGGCATCAAGCCCGGCTGGGTGCGGGTGAACTTCAACTACTTCCTCTCCGACACCGTCGCCGACTACGTCATCGAGGCCGTGCGGATGGTCGCCCGCGACGGCTGGCGGCTGCTCGGCGACTACACGTTCTGCCCCGAGACCGGCCTCTGGCGCCACCGGCGCGGGGTGGTCGAGCCCCCGCTGCGCCTCGGCGACGTCCGCTACGGGGACGACGGGTCGGTGTCGATGCCGTTCTCGGACGACCGTGGCGGCGAGGACATGCTCGCCGACCACCTGACGGAGGCGGCCGAGCTCCTCGCGGCCGCGGACGCCCCGGACCTCGCGGCGCACGACGGGCACGTCTCGACCGACTTCGAGCACCTGCGCTGGTTCGACCTGCCCGACGGGGTCGTCGTCACCGGTCCCTGAGGGCCCCGAGCTCCCGGACGGCGGTCACCGCACCGACCTCGAGCGGACCGTAGAGGTGGGGGAACAGCTCGTCGGAGCCGGGGTGCGGCTGCCTCCCAGCGGAGCTCGGCGTCGCACGGCGTCCGGGTCGATGGTGAGGAGCACGAGCGGCCCCTCGTGGTCGGAGTAGAACCGGTCGAGCACGCCGGGCCACTGGGCGGCGGTCGACAGGTGGACGAACCCCACGTCGGCCAGGCCGAGGCCGCGGGTCGAGCGCTCGTAGCGGCCCACGGCCACGGCCGACGCCCACTCGCCGGCGTCGGCGACGTGGAACAGCGGCTCGCTCACCACTCGTCCGCCGGCTGCTCGACGAGGGTCACGACGTCGGCGATGGAGTCGAGGACCCGGGTCGGCCGGTACGGGAAGTGCTCGACGGCCTCGCGGCTGGTCGACCCGGTGAGGACGAGCAGCGTGCGCAGGCCGGCCTCGATGCCGCCCACCACGTCGGTGTCCATCCGGTCGCCGATCATCACCGTCGTCTCGGAGTGCGCGTCGAGGCGGTTGAGGGCGCTGCGCATCATCAACGGGTTCGGCTTGCCGACGAAGTAGGGCTTGCGGCCGGTGGCCGTGCTGATGAGGGCGGCGACCGAGCCCGTGGCGGGCAGGGTGCCGTTGACGCTCGGGCCGCTCGGGTCCGGGTTGGTGGCGATGAACCGGGCGCCGCTCTCGATGTGCCGGATCGCCGTGGTGATCGACTCGAACGAGTAGGTGCGGGTCTCGCCCAGCACGACGTAGTCCGGGTCGCGGTCGGTGAGGACGTAGCCGACGTCGTGGAGGGCGGTCGTCAGCCCGGCCTCGCCGACGGCGAAGGCCGAGCCCCCGGGTCGCTGCTCGGCGAGGAAGTCGGCCGTGGCCAGCGCCGAGGTCCAGATGGCCTCCTCGGGCACGTCGATCCCGCTGCGCAGGAGGCGGGCCCGCAGGTCGCGCGGGGTGAAGATCGAGTTGTTGGTGAGGACGAGGAACGGTTTCCCCGACGACTTGAGCGCCTCGACGAACTCGGCGGCGCCGGCGATGGGCTCCTCCTCGTGGACGAGGACGCCGTCCATGTCGGTGAGCCAGGTCTCGACGGGTCGCGGGGTGGTCATGCCCTCATTGTCCTCGCCGCGCCGCGCTGGGCGGCCCGCGCGGCACAGCGGGCGGACAGCGACGGCGCAGCGGTGGTCACTAGAACGGGGTGGTGCCCACCGACGGCGTGGGCCTTCGAAGGGGGAATGTCCCATGTCCATCCTCACCCGGGCCCGCCTGGCCCTCGGCGCGACCCTGGCCGGTGCCGCCCTCGTGGCGGCCGTGCCGCTCGCCTCGCCGGCCGCCGCGTCGACGTCGCAGTGCGACAGCGGCCGGTTCTGCATCTGGCAGTACAGCAACGCGACCGGCATGTACGGCTGCTTCGCCAAGGGCACCTCCGACCTGTCGGTCGCGCTCGGCGGCAAGATGAACGACAAGACGAGCTACCTGTGGAACCGCCAGTCGGTAGCCGTGGTGCGTCTACCAGAACAAGAACCAGGGGGGTCACTCGATGATGATCCCGGCGAACAAGCACGGGTCGCTCGTGGGGCTCTACGACCCGCGCGACGGCTTCACGTGGGACAACCGGATCTCGTCGCTGCGCCCGGCGCTGCACATCGTCCCGCCGCGCAACCCCGGCGCCGCCTACTACATCTGCCAGGGCAGCTACATCGTCTGGAACTACTGACCGGGCACGACGCGGGGCCGGTCCGGGGGAGCTCCCGGGCCGGCCCCGCGGCGTTTGTAGGCTGGCGCGGGTGAGCCCCGAGACCGCGGTCCGTCCCGCGACCCCCGCCGACGTCCCCGCGATCGTCCGGATGGTGCGTGACCTCGCCGAGTACGAGAAGGCCCTCCACGAGGTCGAGGCCACCGAGGAGCACGTGCGGGCCGCCCTCTTCCCGGACGACGGCGGGACGACCAGCTTCGCCCACGTCGCGGAGGCCGACGGCGAGGTCGTCGGGATGGCGGTGTGGTTCCTGTCGTACTCGACGTGGACCGGGCACCCACGGCATCTGGCTCGAGGACCTCTACGTCGACCCTGCCCGTCGCGGTCTCGGCCTCGGCCGCCGGCTGCTGGGCACCCTGGCGCAGGTGTGCGCCGAGCGGGGGTACCGCCGCCTCGAGTGGTGGGTGCTCGACTGGAACGCGCCGAGCATCGGCTTCTACGAGTCGATCGGGGCCCGGCCGCAGGACGAGTGGACGCGCTTCCGGCTCGACGGCGACGCCCTGCGCGCCCTGGCCGCGGGCTGACCCGGGGCCCCGCAGCGGGAGCAACCTCACGCGCGGCGACATCCTCGTGAAGTCGGGCGTCCACGTCGTGATGCTCCAGAAGTGGGCCGACTCCGCGCACACGAGGTTCTGGATGTACGAGGAGTCGAACCCGACGACCGACATGGAGCACCGGGTGGCCTCGTCGAGCACCTGCGCGAGCTGCTCGGCCCGCCGCGCGAAGAACATCGTCGACGGCTGAGCACCGGCCCGCCTCACCCCTCGGGGACGTTCTCCTCGAGCTCGGCCAGCCACGCCGCCGCCGAGGCGTCCGACGGCATCCGCCAGTCCCCGCGCGGCGAGAGCGAGCCACCGGCGACCACCTTGGGGCCGTTCGGGACGGCCGAGCGCTTGAACTGGTTCTGGAAGAACCGGCGCAGGAACACGGCCATCCACCGCCGCACCTCGGCGAGGTCGTAGGCCACCCGGTCGGCCTCCGGGTAGCCGGCGGGCCAGTCGCCCGACCCGGCGTCGGCCCAGGCGTGCTCGGCGAGGAAGGCGACCTTGCTCGGCCGGTAGCCGCGCCGGAGCACGTGGTAGAGCGTGAAGTCGTGCAGGGCGTAGGGGCCGATGGTGTCCTGCGTCGACTGGATCTTCTCGCCGTCCGCGGCCGGCACCAGCTCGGGGCTGATCTCGGTGTCGAGGATGCCGAGCAGGGTCCGCTCGACCTCGGCGTCGCCCAGCTCGCCGGCCGAGACGACCCAGCGGATGAGGTGCTGGATGAGCGTCTTCGGGACCCCGCCGTTGACGCCGTAGTGCGACATCTGGTCGCCGACGCCGTAGGTGCACCAGCCGAGGGCGAGCTCGGAGAGGTCGCCGGTGCCGAGCACGATGCCGCCCCGCTGGTTGGCGGCCCGGAACAGCAGGTCGGTGCGCAGGCCGGCCTGGACGTTCTCGAAGGTGACGTCGTAGACCGCCTCGCCGTCGCCGGCCGGGTGCCCGAGGTCGCGGAGCATCTGGGTGGCCAGCGGCCGGATGTCGACCTCCTCCCACTCGATGCCGAGGCCCTCCATGAGGTGGACGGCGTTCGCCTTCGTGCCGTCGCTCGTCGCGAAGCCGGGCAGCGTGAGGCCGAGCACGTGCGTGCGAGGGAGGCCGAGCCGGTCGCAGGCCCGGACGGCGACGATCAGCGCGTGCGTGGAGTCGAGCCCGCCGGAGACGCCGATGACGATGCGCGGCATCCGGGCCGGGTCACCGCCGCCGATGGCCCGCATCCGCTGCTCGAGCCCGGAGACCTGGATGTTGTAGGCCTCGTAGCAGTCCTGGGCCAGGCGCGCGGGGTCGTCGGGGACGAAGGGGAAGCGGTCGACCCGTCGGCGCAGCCCGAGGTCGCCCGCCGGCGGCCGCAGCCGGAACGGGACGACCCGGAAGCCGGAGTCGTCGGCCGAGTACGCCTCGGCGTTGTCGTCGAACGAGCCCTGCCGGATCCGCTCCTGGCGCAGCCGGTCGAGGTCGACGTCGACGACCGTGCGCACCGCGGCGTCGGGGAACCGCGGCCCCTCGCCGAGCAGGTCGCCGAGCTCGTAGGCCATCGTCATCCCGTCCCAGGAGAGGTCGGTGCTCGACTCGCCGGGGCTCGCCGCTGCGTAGACGTAGGCGGCGTCGCAGCGGGCGCTGGCCGAGCGGGCCAGCAGGTGCCGGTCGTCGGCCCGGCCGACGGTGATGGGGGAGGCGCTGAGGTTGAGCAGCACCGTGGCCCCGGCCATCGCCGCCTCGTGGCTCGGCGGCACGGGCACCCACAGGTCCTCGCAGACCTCGGCGTGGACGACGAGGCCGGGCACGTCGTCGGCGGCGAAGAGCAGGTCGGGCCCGAAGGCGACCTCGCCGTCGGGGTCGGCCCCCGGCCAGTGCGGACGCACGAGGAACTGCCCCTGCTGGCCGGCTCCGGCCGCGAACCACCGCTTCTCGTAGAACTCGCGGTAGGTCGGCAGGTACGACTTCGGGGCGACGCCCAGCACCTCGCCGCGGTGCACGACGACCGCGCAGTTGTAGAGGCGGTTGCCGTGGCGCAGCGGTGCGCCGACGACGACGAGCGGGGTCAGGCCGGCGGTGGCGCGGGCCACCTCGACGACGGCCGCGTCGACGGCGTCGAGCAGGACGTCCTGGAGCAGCAGGTCGTCGATGGCGTAGCCGGAGAGCGAGAGCTCGGGGAAGAGGGCCACCGCGACGCCGTCGTCGTGGCAGGCGCGCACCTGCTCGACGACGCGCCGCGCGTTCTCGGCGGGGTCGGCGAGCGCGACGGGGACGGTGCACGCCGCGACCCGGGCGAAGCCCTGGGCATAGACGTTGCGGAACTCCATGCCCCCGAGGCTAGTGGGCGGCGACCTCGGCGCCCGAGTCCGCCGGCGGGTCAGTGGCACCCGGGGAGAGCGCGGAGTCGACGGCGTCGATCAGCTCGGCGCTACGGGCTGCGGTAGAGGGCGAGGAAGCACTCCTCCTTGTCGGTGAAGTGCTCGTAGAAGGTGCGCTTCGAGGTGCCGGCGAGGCGGGCGACGTCGGCGATGGTCGTCGCCGCGAGCCCCTTCTCGCGACCGCTGACGGCCAGCGCCGCCTCGAGCCGCACGCGCACCGGGAAAGAGCGTGCGGTCGGTGGCTCGGGGTCGCGAGAGGTCGGAGTGGCGGCGTCCATGACTGGTACTGTACCGTACCAACCGTAGTGGTACCAACTGGTACCACCAGACCGCCCCACCGATCCGACCGAGGAGCACACCGTGCAGCTCACCGCCGACGCCGTCGCCGTCGCCGGGACGCGCAGCCCGCTGGTCCGCCCGACCTCCTTCACCGCGCCCCCCGCCCGCGTCACCGCCGTGGCCGGCGACCCCGGCTACGGCCAGGTCGCCCTCGCCCTGGCCCTCGCCGGGCGGATGCCCCTGGCGCCGGGCGGGTGCTGCTCGACGGGGCCGACGACCCGCCGCTCCTGCGGCGGCACGTCGCGCTCGTCGACGTCCCCGAGGTCTCCGCGCCCGAGGACGGGCTCGCCGTGCACCACGTCGTCGCCGAGGAGCTCGCCTTCGCCGGCCGGCCCTCGGGGCGACAGGCCGTCGCCGGCTTCCTCGACCGGCACGGGGTGCTCGCGGCGGCGGACGAGCCCTTCGAGCGGCTGGCGCCCGAGGAGCGCGTCCGCGTGCTCACCTCGGCCGCGGCCGAGCGGGCCGCGACCCGGGTCCTCGTCGTCACCAACCCCGACCGGCGCGGCGGCGACCCGCGGCGGTGGTGGCCGCTGCTCGAGGAGCACGCGCCGACGGCCTCACCGTCGTCGTCCAGCTGACGCACGCGACGATGCGCCAGCTCGGGTGCCCGTCCGCGCCGAGCTCGGCTCGCTCGAGGCGGTGGCAGCGTGACCGCGCTCCGTCTCGCCCTCACCGAGCTGCGCCGCATCGGCGCCAGCCGGGTGGGCCGCTCGCGCTCGTCGCGATGGTCCTCGTGCCCGTCGATCTACGGAGGTCTCTACCTCTACGCGAACGACGACCCGTACGGCCGGCTGAGCGAGGTGCCGGCCGCGCTCGTCGTCGAGGACGAGGGGACGACGCTCACCGGCGGTGAGCGGCTGCAGGTGGGCGACCAGGTCGCCTACGACGCTGCTCGACAAGCACACCTTCGACTGGTCCAAGGTCTCCCGCGAGCGTGCGGACTCCGGTCTGCGCGACGGCGACTACGACCTCGTCCTCGTCCTGCCCCGCGAGGTTCTCCGCCGACCTCGCGAGCAGCGCGACCAACGACCCCCGGCAGGCCACGCTCGCAGATCCGCACGAACGACGCGAACAACTACCTCGCGCGGACCATCGCCAACACCCTCGTCAGCCAGGTCACCGCGTCGGTGGCCGAGCAGGTGAGCAGCACCGCGGCGAGCCGCTTCCTCGAGGGGTTCGCCGACATCCACGCGCAGGTGCTCGACGCGGCCGACGGCGCGAAGCAGCTCGCCGACGGCGCGTCGAGCGCGGCCGCCGGCGCGCGGCGACCTCGCCGACGGCGCCGACCGCCTCGTCGCCGGCGCAGCAGCGGCTCGCCTCGGGGGCCGACGACCTCGCGTCCGGGCGCCGGCGACCTCGCCGACGGGCTCGGGACGCTGCGCTCGAAGACCTCGTCGCTGCCCGCGCAGACGAAGCAGCTGGCCACGGGGGCCCGGCAGGTCTCGGACGGCAACGCGAAGGTCGCCGCCGCGGGCCGCCAGAGTGGCCACGGCCGCCGACGCCCTGCTCGGCGACCTCACCGCGACGCGCGGCCGCCTCGCCGACGACCTGCGTGCGGCGGGGTTCAGCGACACCGAGGTGCAGACCGTGCTCGCCCGCGTCGACGCGCTCTCCGGGCCGGTGACCGACGCCAACGCGACGGTCCGGTCGACCTCCGCCGACCTCGACCGGCTCGCGTCCGGCGCCGGTCGGGTCGCCGACGGCGCCGAGCAGCTCGCCGCCGCGGCACCGGCCCTGAGCGACGGCATCGCGCAGGCGGCGGACGGCAGCGCGCAGCTCTCGAGCGGAGCCCGGACAGCTGGCCGCCGGGCAGCACGAGGCGCTCGACGGCACGCGGCAGCTCGCCGAGCGGTGCCCACGACCTCGACTCCGGCCTCGGCGCCTGTCCTCGCGGGGCGACGAAGCTCTCGGACTCCCTCGCAAAGGGCGCGGACTCCATCCCCGACCCGTCGCGGGCGCAGCGGCAAGGCGATGGCCGAGACGATCGGCAGCCCGGTGGCGGTCGACCGCGACGCGGAGGCCGCGGCGGGCAGCTACGGCGCCGGGCTCGCGCCGTTCTTCATGAGCCTCGCGCTGTGGATCGGCGGCTTCGTGCTGTTCACCCGGATGCGGGCCCTCTCGGCGCGGGCCCTCGCGGCCGGTCAGCCGGCGTGGCGGGTCTCGCTCGGCGGATGGCTCGGGCCGGCGCTGCTCGGCGGCGCGCAGGCCGTCGTCGCCTTCGGCGTCGTCGCGCTCGGGGTCGGCATCGACGTCGCCCACCCGGTGCTGCTCGGGCTCTTCATGGTGCTCGTCTCGGCGGCGTTCCTCGCGGTCATCCACCTGCTCATGGCGCGCTTCGGGGTGGTCGGGCAGTTCATGGCGCTGGTCCTCATGGTGCTCCAGCTGGTCTCCGCGGGAGGGACGTTCCCGTGGCAGACGCTGCCGGGACCGCTGCACCCGCTGCACCACGTGCTGCCGATGTCGTACGCGGTCGACGGGGTGCGCCGCCTCATGTACGGCGGCCCGACCGCGCAGCTCGGCGCTCGACGTCGCCGTCATCGGGGCGTGGGGCGTCGGAGCGCTGCCCCTCGGGGCGCTCGCCGCGCGGCGGGCGGGGACGTGGACGGCGGCCCGGGTCAAGCCCGAGCTCGCCGCCTGACCGCGCCGGCGCGGCGCGTCAGTCGTCGCCCTCGCCGCCCGGCGGGGCGGGCTTGGACGCCGACGTCGCTCCAGACGGCCTTGGCGCCGGAGTGGCCGACGAGGGTGACGTCGACGGCCAGACCGACCGCGGCGACGCACGCCGACGACCGCGAGGATGCGGAAGAGGCCCGGAGCGTGCCGGCGCGGCCGGCGCGCGTCGGGCGCTCCGCTGCGGCGGAGGCGCGGTCGCGGCGCCAGACCCACCAGAGCACCGCCGGCGACGACCGTGGCGAGCGAGGACGACCCACGGCAGCACGTCACCCATCTCGGCGTGCTCGTGCACGAGGTCGCTGCGGCCGACCCGCTCCTCCAGCGACTCCCCGGAGGAGGAGGCGAGGAACGAGAAGACCGTCGCGACGCGCTCCGACCGCCACGGTGAGCCACCCGCTCCAGGCCCGGAACCGCGCGCTGACCGCGAAGGCGAGGAGCATCAGCGCCGTGAGCGGGGCGAGGACGACGACCGCGTGCACGACGAGGGCGTGCACGGGGATGCCGAAGATGGTGTCGAGCAACGAGGACTTCCTCCGGACAGGACGTGGGCGGCCACCGGACCGGTCGCCACTCTGCCGTGCGACGGGGTACCTCTGCACCGTCAAGAGAGCGTCAAGACCTGCCTGAGACTTTCGTCCGTCGGTCCGGAGGTCCACTGGCGGGGTCAGGGCGTGAGGAGGACCTTGCCCGTGGCCCGGCGCTCCTCGACGGCGAGGAGCGCCTCGACGACCTCGTCGAGGTCCCGGACCTCGCCGAGCACGGGGTCGACCGCGCCGGAGGCCAGCAGGGGCAGGAGACGCTCCCACTGCTCGCGCAGGTAGCCGGCGCCCGGGCCGCCGGGGTGGTTCCACCAGGCACCCCAGCCCACCCCGACGACGGAGATGTTGCCGAGGAGCAGCCGGTTGACCTTGACCTCGGGGATGGAGCCCGCGGTGAAGCCGATGACGAGGTGACGCCCTCCGGGGGCGAGGCTGCGCAGCGAGTCGGTGAGCCGGTCGCCGCCGACGGGGTCGACGACGAGGTCGACGCCCCGACCCGAGGTGAGGTCGGCGACCGCCTGCCGGAAGCCGTCGGCCGGGACGACCTCGTCGGCGCCCGCCTCCCGGGCGACGTCGGCCTTGGCGTCGGTGGAGACGACGGCGAGCACCCGGCGCCCCGGACGCCTTCGCGAGCTGGACGGCCGCGGTGCCGACACCACCGGCCGCCCCGTGCACGAGCACGACCTCGCCCTCGGTGAGCCGGCCGCGCTCGCGGAGGGCGAAGTCGCAGGTGAGGTAGTTCATCGGGAGGGCGGCGGCCTGCGCCCAGGTCGTCGCCTCGGGGAGGGGGAAGACCATCGCCGGGTCGACGGCGACCGCACCGGCGAAGCCGCCGAGCACGCAGAAGGCGGCGACCCGGTCGCCCGGCTCGAGACCGCTGCCGGGCGGCGCCGAGCGCACCCGTCCGGCGACCTCCGACCCCGGGACGAACGGCGGGTCGGGCTTCATCTGGTAGAGGCCGCGGGTCAGCAGCACGTCGGGGAAGCACACCCCCGCGGCGGCCACCTCGACGACGACCTGGAGGCCGCCCCCGTCGTCGGGGTCGGGGAGGTCGACGACCTCGACGCTCTCGGGGCCGTCGAGGCGGGTCACCTGGGCTGCACGCATCCCGCCATCGTAGGCAGGGGCGCCCGTCCGGCAGGCTCCTGAGGGGAGGCGGGAATGCCGGCGCCGGCCGCGCCCTTGCACCCGTGTGCCCCGACCGCGCCACCCCTTCCTCGCCACCGCCGCCCTCATCCTCGGCGGCGTCGCCATCGGCACCACGGAGTTCGTGACGATGGGCCTGCTGCCGCGCATCGCCGACGGCGTCGGGGTCTCCATCCCGGTCGCCGGGCACACGATCTCGGCCTACGCGGCGGGCGTCGTCGTCGGGGCGCCGCTCATCGCCGCCCTCGGGGCGACCCTCCCGCGGAAGGGGCTGCTGCTCGGGCTCATGGCGGCCTTCGCCGCCGGCAACGCCCTGAGCGCCGTGGCCCCCGGCTACGAGTCGCTCGTCGTCGCCCGGTTCCTCGCCGGCCTGCCGCACGGTGCCTACTTCGGGGTGGCCGCCCTCGTCGCCGTCGACCTCGCCCCGCCCGGGCGCGCCGGGCGCGCCGTCGGCACGGTGATGCTCGGCATCCCCGTCGCGAACGTCCTCGGGGTCCCCGGGGCGACGTGGCTGGGGCAGCACCTCGGCTGGCGCTCCGCCTACTGGCTGGTCGCGGTGCTCGGGCTGGCCACGGTGGCCCTCGTCGCGTTCGGGGTGCCCCGGCTGGCCGCCGACCGCACCCGCACGGTGCGGGCCGAGCTCGGCGCGCTGAAGAACCTCCAGGTCATGCTCACCCTCGCCGTCGGAGCGATCGGCTTCGGTGGCATGTTCGCCATGTACTCGTACATCGCGCCGACCGTCACCGACGTCACCGGCCTGTCGGAGTCGGCCGTGCCGCTCTTCCTCCTCGTCTTCGGCCTCGCGGGCTTCGTCGGCAACCTCGTCGCGGGTCGGATGGGCGACTGGTCGGTGCTGCGCTCGGTCGTCATCGGGATGGTCGGGCTGGGGGTCGCCCTCGCCCTCTTCGCGGTCGCCGCCCCGTACGCCGTGCCGGCGCTCCTCGTCCTCGCGGCCGTCTCGGTGCTGGCCTCGGTGCTCGTCATCAACCTCCAGCTGCGGCTCATGCAGGTCGCCGGGGCCGCCCAGACGCTCGCCGCAGCGGGCAACCACGCCGCGCTCAACCTCGCGAACGCCCTCGGGGCCTGGCTGGGCGGTCTGGTCATCGCGGCGGGCTACGGCTACACGGCCCCCTCCTGGGTCGGTGTCGGCCTGGCGGTGCTCGGCCTGGCCGTCCTCGGGCTGTCGGTGCAGGTGCACCGGCGCGACACCCGGGCCTCGGCCGGGGCATCCGGACCGTCGGTACCGGCCCCGGCGCCGTCCCCGACCTGACCCTCCGGGTCGGCGGCGCGGCTCGTCGTGCAAGACCGGCGCGGCTCGTCGTGCTCGATCGCCGCAGCGCGCGCGGCCGTACGCTGTCGCCATGTCCGACGCCGTCACGTGCACCCTCGAGGGCGGCATCGCCCAGGTCCGGCTCGACCGCCCGGAGAAGCTCAACGCCCTGACCCTCGACACCCTCGAGGGCCTCGTGCGCACCGCGCGCGACCTGCGGGGCGAGCGCACCCTGCGAGGCGTCGTGCTCGGCGGGGCGGGGGAGGCCTTCTGCGCCGGGCTCGACTTCGCCACCGTGCTGCGCGAGCCACCGCGGGTGGCGCGGGCCTTCGTGCCCCGGCCGTGGCGGGGCACGAACCTCTTCCAGGAGGCCTGCTGGGCCTGGCGCCGCCTGCCCGTGCCGGTGGTCGCCGCCGTGCACGGCTACTGCTACGGCGGCGGCCTGCAGATCGCCCTGGCCGCCGACCTCCGGATGACGACGCCGGACGCCCGCTGGTCGGTGCTCGAGGCGAAGTGGGGCCTCGTGCCCGACATGAGCGGTGTCCAGGCGCTCTCGCAGCAGGTGCGGATCGACGTCGCCAAGCGGCTGACGATGACCGGTGAGGTCGTCGACGGGCGCCGGGCCGTCGAGCTGGGGCTGGCCAGCGAGGTGCACGACGAGCCCTTCGTCGCCGCCACCCGCTTCCTCGAGGAGGTCGCGACCCGCTCGCCCGATGCCGTGGCGGCGACCAAGCGGCTGTTCGAGCGCACCTGGAGCTCCGGGCCCCGACGCACGTTCGCCCGCGAGCGGCTCGAACAGGCCCGCCTCCTCGGGCGCCGCAACACGCGGCTGGCGCGCGAGGCCGCCCTGCGGCGCGAGACGCCGACCTTCGGGCCGCGGGCCCGATGAGCGCCGGGACGGTGGGCGCGGACCGGGTGCGGCACACCTCGTGCACGCTCTGCGAGGCGATGTGCGGGCTCGAGGTGACGCTCGACGAGTCGGGGCACGTCGCGCGCATCCGGGGCGACGAGGCCGACCCGCTGTCGCGAGGACACCTGTGCCCCAAGGCCTTCGCCCTCCCCGAGCTCCAGGACGACCCGGACCGGTTGCGGCGGCCCCTCGTACGGGGTGCTGACGGGGAGCTGCACGAGGCCTCGTGGGCGGAGGCCGTGGGTCGGGCCGCCGAGCTGCTGGCCGGGGTGCAGCGCGAGCACGGCGACGACGCGCTCGCCGTGTACCTCGGGAACCCGAACGTCCACAGCCTCGGGGCGCTGACGCACCACCCGACGCTGCTGCGCCTGCTCCGCACCCGGAACCGCTACTCGGCGACGTCGGTCGACCAGCTGCCCCACCACGTCGTGGCCTGGGCGCTCTACGGCCACCAGTTCCTCCTGCCGGTGCCCGACATCGACCGCACCGACCTCCTCGTGCTCGTCGGCCACAACCCCATGGCGTCGAACGGCTCGCTGTGGACCGTGCCCGACTTCCCGGGCCGTCGTCGTGAGCTCGCCTCCCGTGGAGGGCGGCTCGTCGTCCTCGACCCGCGCCGCACGGAGACGGCCAAGGTCGCCGACGAGCACCACTTCGTGCGGCCGGGCACCGACGCGGCGGTGCTCCTCGCCCTCGTGCACGAGGTGCTGGCCTCGGGTAGGGCGCGACCCGCGCCCTACGTCGACGGCGTCGAGGCGGTGCGCGCAGCGGTCGAGCCGTTCACGGCCGAGCTCGCGGAACGGGTCAGCGGCATGCCCGCCGAGGCCGTGCGGGGGCTGGCGCGCGACCTCCTCGACGCCCCCTCGGCCGCCGTGCACGGGCGGATGGGTGTCTCGACGCAGGCCCACGGGGTGGTCTGCCAGTGGGCCGTGCAGCTGCTCGGCATCCTCACCGGCAACCTCGACCGACCCGGCGGGACCATGTTCACGACGCCCGCCGTCGACCTCGTGGGCCGGGGCCTGCTCGGGCCGGGTGGGTTCTCGCGCAGGAGGAGCCGGGTCCGCGGCCTGCCCGGCTTCGGGGGCGAGCTGCCGGTGTCGGTGCTCGCGGAGGAGATGGTGACGCCGGGCCCGGGCCAGGTGCGTGCCCTGCTGACCATCGCGGGCAACCCGGTCTCGTCGACGCCCGGTGGCCACCGGCTGGACGAGGCGATCTCCGGGCTCGACGCCGTCGTGTGCGTCGACTTCTACCTCAACGAGACGACCCGCCACGCCGACGTCGTGCTGCCGCCGACCGCGCCGCTGGAGCGGGACCACTACGACCTCGTCTTCCACCTGCTCGCCGTGCGGGACACGGCCCGCTTCTCGGCGGCGGTGCTGCCCAAGGACCCGGGCGGTCGCCACGACTGGGAGATCGCGCGCGACCTCGGGCTGGCCTACCTGCGGGCGCGGGGCACCGGTGTCCGGGAGCGGCTGTCGCGGGCCTCGTTGGCGCTCGAGGGGCGGCTGCGGGTGCCGCCGACGCGCCAGCTCGACCTGCTCCTGCGCACCGGTGGGGCCGGGCTCTCGCTGCGGCGGCTGCGGGCGGCCGGGCCGGGCGGCCTCGACCTCGGGCCGCTGCGCCCGCGCCTGCCGGGCCGGCTGCGCACCCGGGACCGGCGCGTCGACCTCGCGGCGCCGGTCGTGCTCGACGCCCTCCCCGGGGTGCTGGCCGCACTGGAGGCGGCGCCGGTGGCGGCGGACGACCGCCTGCTGCTCGTCGGCCGGCGGCACCAGCGCGACAACAACTCGTGGCTGCACAACGCGCCGGTGCTGACCCGCGGTCGGCCGCGGCACGCCCTCCTGGCCCACCCCGACGACCTCGCCGACCGCGGCCTGCGCGACGGTGACCGGGTCCGGGTGCGCTCGGCGGCCGGCGCGGTGGAGGTCGAGGTGAGCGCGACCGACGACGTGATGCGCGGTGTGGTCTCGCTCCCCCACGGCTACGGCCACGCGCGCGAGGGCGTCCGGCTGCGGCGGGCCACGGAGCTGCCCGGTGTGTCGGTCAACGACCTCACCGACCCCGCCGTGACGGAGGGGGTCTCGGGCAACGCCGTGCTCAACGGCGTGCCCGTGACGGTGGAGGCGGTGGGCTGAGCGGGGGTCGGCTCGGTCGCGGCACCCCGTGGGCGGCGGAGTGGGCCGGAACGACGGGACCAGCGAGCGCCCCGTGACGGTCGCCGGCGGGGCTCGCGGGGCGGGGTCGGCGGGACGGGCGGGGCTCCGGGCAGTAGCCGGCGGGGCTCCGGGCGGTAGTTGGCGGGGCTCCGGGCAGTAGTTGGTCGGGGACGTCCATGTGCTCCGATATCCGAGCCACCCGATGTCGGCCCCACGTCCGGAGCACACGACCATGTGCTCCGACATCTGAGCCGGCCGACGTCTGTCCCAACATCCGGAGCACGTGGCCGTGTGCTCCGAAGTCTGGGCCGGTCGTAGGTGGTCCAGATGACGGAGCACATGGCCATGTGCACCGGCATCGGGCGGGGAGGTAGCTGGTCCGAGATCCGGAGCACATGGACGTCGCCGCACCACCCTGGTCCCGGGGCCGACGCGGGCTGGCGACGTTGGTCCCGACGCCGCCGCGGGGTGCACGTCGCTGGTCCGCTGACGCGCTGTCCCGGCGCTCGGCACGCGCTGGTCCCGACCGCGCCCGGCGTGCACGACGCTGGTCCCGACCGCGCTCCGGCTCACGACGCTGGTCCCGACGCGCCCGGCGTGCACGACGCTGGTCCCGACCGCGCCCGGGGTTCACGCCGCTGGTCCCGACCCGCTCCGGGTGCACGACGCTGGTCCCGACCCCGCCCCGGTTAGGGTCGGGTCATGGACCGCCACCCCGCCGGCTCCCGGCGCGCTCTCGTCACCGGTGGGGCCTCCGGGCTCGGCCGGGCCCTCGTCGCGGGGCTCGTCGCCCGGGGCGACCGCGTCCTCGCCGGTGACCTCGCCGAGGAGCGGCCCGACACCGTGCCCGCCGGCGCCGACTACGTCCGCCTCGACGTCCGCAGCCAGCAGGACTGGGACGCCGCCCTCGCCCGGGTCCGCGACGCCTGGGACGGCCTCGACCTCCTCGTCAACAACGCCGGCATCGCCACCGGGGGACGCATCGACGTCGAGGCGATGGCCGACTGGGAGCGCGTCGTCGACGTCAACCTCCTCGGCCCCGCCCGCGGCTGCCACACGCTCACCCCGCTCTTCAAGGAGCAGCGCAGCGGCCACATCGTCAACGTCGCCTCGCTCGCGGGGCTCGTGCACGGCCCGGGCATGGCGAGCTACAACGCGACCAAGGCGGGTGTCGTGGCCCTCAGCGAGACCCTCGGCTTCGAGCTGGCGCCGTGGGGCGTCGACGTCTCGGTGGTCTGCCCCGCGTTCTTCCGCACCAACCTCCACGAGTCGTTCGCCGGGAAGGACACGGCGATGCAGGAGGCGGGCGTCCGCCTCATCACCGAGGCCTCCGCCGACGCCGACGACGTGGCCCGCATCGTCCTCGACGGGATCGACAAGCGGAAGCCGATCATCCTCACCGACCGCCTCGGCCGGCAGGCCTACTACGGCAAGCGCTTCGCACGGCCGCTCTACGACCGGATGATGAGCGGCCAGGCCGCCCGGCTCGCCCGCCGGGCCGGCCAGCACCCCGAGGAGTACCTGCCATGAGCCGCGGCTGCACCGTCATCACCGGGGCGAGCTCGGGCCTCGGGGCCGAGATGGCTCGCCAGCTCGCCGCCCGGGGCTGGGACCTCGGGCTCTGCGCCCGCCGCACCGACCGGCTGGAGGAGCTCCGCGAGGAGATCGTCGCCCGCACCGGGCGCCGCGTCGAGGTGCGCGCCCTCGACGTCACCGACGACGACGCGGTCTTCGCGACCGTCCGGGCGTTCCGCGACGACTTCGGGACCATCGACCGGTTCGTCGTCAACGCCGGGCTCGGCAAGGGCGCACCGCTCGGCACCGGGCGCTTCGACGCCAACCGGGAGACGGCGATGGTCAACTTCGTCGGCGCGCTGGCCCAGGTCGAGGCGGCGATGGAGGTCTTCCGCGCCCAGCGCCGGGGGCACCTCGTCGTCATCTCCTCGGTCACCGCGATGCGGGGGATGCGCAAGACGATCACCACCTACGCCGCCACCAAGGCCGGGGTCGCCGCCCTCGCCGAGGGTGTCCGCCACGAGATGCTCGGCGAGCCCGACCTCGACATCCGCGTCTCGACCATCTACCCCGGCTACATCCGCTCGGAGATGAACGAGCGGGTGGCGCACACACCGTTCATGGTCGACACCGAGACCGGAGTCCGGGCCATGGTCGAGGCGATCGAGAAGGAGAAGGCGCACGCGCTCGTGCCGGCCTGGCCGTGGGTGCCGATCGGGCGGGTGATGCGGCACGCCCCCCTGCCGCTCGTGCGGAGGATCACCTGACGTGGCCGGGGTCGTCGTCCTCAGCCGGCTGCCCGGCGACGGTGTCACGCGCCTGCGGGAGGCCCACGAGGTGCGCTACCGCGACGAGGACTCGCCCGTGCCCGAGGCCCAGCTCCCCGCCGTCCTGGCCGGTGCCGACGCCGTCGTCGTGACGCTCGGCCACCGGGTCGACGACGCGTTCCTCGAGGCCGCCGGGCCGGGGCTGCGCATCGTGGCCAACGTCGCCGTCGGCTACGACAACGTCGACGTCGCCGCCTGCCGGCGTCGGGGCGTCACCGTGACCAACACCCCCGGCGTGCTCACCGACGCCACCGCCGACATCGCCTTCGCCCTCGTGCTCATGGTCACCCGACGGCTCGGGGAGGCCGAGCGCGAGGTCCGGGCAGGGCGTGTCCGGCCAGTTCGGCCTCTTCCACCTCCTCGGTACCTCGGTGCAGGAGAAGACGATCGGCATCCTCGGCCCGGGTGCCATCGGCCTCGCGACGGCCCGTCGGGCGCACGCGTTCGGGATGGAGGTACTGCTCTCCGGACGGTCGGCACCCGACCCGGGGGAGGTGCGCCGGCTCGACGCGCGGGTCGTGTCGTCCGACGAGCTGCTGGCCTCCTCCGACGTCGTCTCGGTGCACACGCCGCTGACCCCCGAGACGCGGCACCTCGTCGACGCCGCGGCGCTGGCCCGGATGAAGCCGACGGCCTTCCTCGTCAACACCTCGCGCGGGCCGGTGGTCGACGAGGCGGCCCTCGCGCAGGCGCTGGCCGACGGGCGGCTGGCCGGGGCCGGGCTCGACGTGTTCGAGGACGAGCCCCGGGTGCACCCCGAACTGTTGGGCCGTGACGACGTCGTCCTCCTCCCGCACATCGGCTCGGCGACCGTCGAGACGCGCACCGCGATGGCCGACCTCGCCGTCGACAACGTCCTCGCGGTGCTCGACGGCGGGGTACCGCTCACGCCGGTGGCGTGACCGGGTCACCCGGCCGGGGGGCGCAGGGTCAGGTGGAAGGACCGCGCGCCGCCCTGCCAGGCGAGCCGGAGGTCCTCGGCCGACGGGTGTCCCGAGGCGTCGAGGGCGATCGCCGTTGAAGCCCGCGAACTGAGGGTTGTCGAGGCACATCGTCGTGTAGTCGCGCACGACGCCCGCCTCGTCGGTGACGACGACGACGTCGGCGGTGCGGCGTCGCCCGGCGAGGACCACCTCGACCGGCTCACCCGTGCGGAGGTTGCGGCCCCACGCGAAGGGCGTGCCGACGAGGATCTCCTCGCCGAGGCGCGTGTACGCGACGGGCACGGTGTACTGCCGCCCGGAGCTGCGCCCCACGACGTGGAGGACGAGCAGGCGGCGCCCGGCGAGCCGGCGGAGCAGGGGGGTGGCCAGCACCCCGCGCACCACCCGGTTCACGACGCGCTGGCCACGCATCGTGTGCGCCCGCGGGGCGACCGGGCCCGAGGTCGGCGCGCCGTCGGTGGGTGCCACGTGGTCCATGATGTGACCTTCCTGTCGTCCCGGTGTCACCTCGGAGCGGGGTGGACCGTCATCACCACGAGGACGGACGACGACGACGAGGTGTGACACGTGAGCGATCAGGAGGCCCTGGCCCGGCGCTTCGAGGAGCACCGCGCCCACCTGGGCCGCGTCGCCTACCAGATGCTCGGGTCGGTCGCCGAGGCCGAGGACGCCGTGCAGCTGGCCTGGCTGCGGCTGGCCGGCCAGGACGCCGACGCCGTGCGCGACCTGCGGGCGTGGCTCACCACCGTCACCTCGCGGATCTGCCTCGACCTGCTCCGCACCCGGTCCTCCCGCCGCGAGGAGCCGCTCGAGGTCCACGTCCCCGACCCGGTCCTCGACCCCGGCGGGCGCGACCCGGAGGCCGAGGCCGTCCTCGCCGACTCCGCTCGGCCTGGCCCTGCTCGTCGTGCTCGACACCCTCGGGCCGGCCGAGCGGCTGGCCTTCGTCCTCCACGACGTCTTCGGGGTGCCGTTCGACCAGGTGGGCAGCATCCTCGAGCGCTCCCCGGCCGCGGCCCGGCAGCTCGCGAGCAGAGCGCGCCGGCGGGTGCGGGCGGCCGGGCCGCCGCCGACGGTCGACCACGCCGCGCAGCGCGAGGTGCTCGACGCCTTCCTCGACGCGGCCCGGCGCGGCGACTTCGAGGGCCTCCTCGCCCTCCTCGACCCCGACGTCGAGCTCGTCGCCGACGCGGGGGACGGCCTCCTCGGGCCGTCGCGGCGCCTCCGGGGGGCTCGCGCCGTGGCCGAGCAGGCCCACCTCTACAGCCGGATGGCCTCCGCCGGCCGGCACGCCCTCGTCAACGGTGCCCCGGGACTCGTGTCCGCCCCTCGCGGACGGGTGGTGGCCGTGCTCGCGGTGGCGACCCTCGACGGCCGGATCACGCGGATGACGATCCTCGCCGACCCGGTGCGGCTCGACGCGCTCGACCTCCCCCGCTTCGACGAGGAGTGACCCTGCGGGTGCCGGGCACCTAGCATGACGGGCGTGGGCGTGCGCTACACCGCCTTCGGTGCGATGGCGGTCTCGGTCGACGGCGTCGAGGTCCCCCTCACCCGACGCCGGGAGCGTGGGGTGCTCGCGGTGCTGCTCGCGGCCCACGGGGCCCCGGTGGCCGCCGACCGCCTCCTCGTCGAGGTCTGGGGGGCCGACGCGCCCGGCCAGACCCTGGCCACCCTCCAGGTCGCGGTCTCGCGGCTGCGCTCGACCCTCGACCCGGGGCGCGCGGCCCGGACGCCGTCGCCCCTGCGCAGCGGCGCGGCGGGGTACTCCCTGGGCGCGGGCGCCACGGACGTCGACACGTGGGCGTTCGAGGCGATGGCGGTGCAGGCCCTCGCGGCGGAGACCGCCGGCGAGCGGCTGCGGTGCGCCGACGAGGCCCGGGCCCTCTGGACCGCACCGCCGTACGCCGACGCGGACGCGCCCCTCGTGCGGGCCGAGCAGGACCGGCTCGCCGAGCTGGCCACGTCGGTGCACGAGGTCCGGGCGAGGGCGCTCCTCGACCTGGGTCGCCCGCAGGACGCGCTCCTCGGCACCTCCGAGCTCGCCCCGCAGCACCCCTACCGCGAACGGGTGTGGGCCCTCCTGGCCCTGGCCCAGTACCAGTGCGCGCGCCAGGCCGACGCCCTCGAGACCCTCCGGCGGCTGCGGGAACGGCTGGCCGACGACCTCGGGGTCGACCCGTCCGAGGAGGTGCAGCGCCTCGAGCAGGCGCTGCTCCGCCAGGACCCGGAGCTGGCGCCGCGTGCCACGCCCGCCCCGCAGCGCGCCGCGCCCGCCCCGCAGCGCGCGGCGCCCACGCCGCCCGCCCCGCCGTCGCGCACCCCCGGCGCCCCGGGGAGCGGCACCGTCGGCCGTGACGGCGTCCTCGCCGACGCGCTCCGGCTGCTCGAGGAGAGCCGCACGCTCCGTCGGCCCCGGCTGCTCCTCGTGGCCGGCGAGCCGGGCATCGGCAAGTCGCGGCTCGTGGCCGACCTGTCCTCGGGGGCCGCCGCCCGGGGCGCCGAGGTCCTCGTGGGGCGCTGCCGCGAGGGCGAGTACGCGCCGGCCCTGTGGCCGTGGCTGGCGGTCGTCCGCGCGCTGGCCGACGACCGCGACGACCCCCTGCTGGCCCCCCTGCTCCGCGACGACGTCGTCGGCGAGACGGGCGGCAACGGTACCGGGCTGCGGATGTTCGACGCGGTCGCCCGGCTGGTCCGGGACGCGGCGGCGTCCCACCCCCTCGTCGTGGTCCTCGAGGACCTCCACTGGGCCGACGCCTCCTCGCTGCTGCTGCTCCGCCACCTCGTCGACGGCGGTCTCGACGGACCGGTCCTGCTGGTCGGCACGCGACGCACCGTCGAGCCGACGACCTCGGCGCCGCTCGTCGACGCGATGGCCGCGCTGGCCCGGGCCGGAGCCGAACGGGTCCACCTCGACGGCCTCGGCACCGCGGCCGTGGCCGCCCTGCTGGAGCGGTCCCTGGGCGCCCACGACCCACGGCTCGACGACTTCGTCGGGCAGGTCAGCGGCGGGAACCCCTTCTTCGTCCTCCAGTACGCCCGCCAGCTCGCCGGGGTCCCGCACCTCGACCGCCTCGACCCCTCGTCCCTGCCGGTCCCGGACGGCATCCGCGACGTCCTGGGCCAGCGGGTCGGCCGGCTGCCGGACGAGGTGGTCCGCGGGCTGGCCTGCGCGGCCGTGCTCGGGAGCGCGATCGACCCCGACCTGCTCGCCGCCGTCACGGGATCATCCGTCGACGAGTGCCTCGACCTGCTCGACCTGGCCGTCACCACCGGGCTCGTCGAGGAGCGGGGCGGGGGGTACGCCTTCGTCCACGCCCTCGCCCGGGAGACCCTCTACACGGGACTGAGCGCGGCCCGACGGATGCGCCTGCACGACAAGGCCGGCCGGGTGCTCGAGCAGACCTCGGGCGTCGAGGTGGACGGCGCCCGGGCGGCGGACCTCGCGGCCTCGGTGGCCCACCACGCCCACCTCGCCGCCCCCCTGGGCGCCGAGCACGCCGCGCGGGCCTGCCGGTGGCTCGCCGTCGCGGCCGGCGTCGCGACCGGTCGGCACGCGCACGCCGAGGCGCTCGAGCTGTTCCGCCGGATGCAGGCCGACGCGACGCCGGGGTCGGTGACGATGATCGAGGGCCTGTGCGGGGCGGCGGCCGCGTTGCTGCGCCTCGCCCGCACCGTCGAGGGGCGGGCCGCGGTCGACGAGGCCGTGCACCTCGCCCGTGACCTCGGGCGGTGGGACCTCGTCGCCCGCGCGGCGGCGATCTACAACGGGGCCGGGGTGTGGTCGTGGCGGGAGCACGGGGTCCAGGACCACGCGTTCATCGAGGTCCTCACCGAGGCCGCCCGCCACGTCGAGGACCCCGAGCGCGCCCGGTTGCTCGCGGCGCTGCAGATGGAGCACTTCTACGGGTGGGACAGCTCGGTGGGCGAGCGCATCGGCGCGGAGTCCGTCGAGGTGGCCCGGCGCTGTGGCGACCCCGCCCTCCTCGTCGAGGTGCTCCTCGTCCGCATCATCGCCGCCTGGGGCCCGGGCCGGGCTCCCCTGCGGCTGCGGCTGGTCGAGGAGGTGCTCGGCCACGGGCCGACGGGAGAGCTGCGGGTCTTCATCCTCTTCCAGCTCGCGACCGCGTACTACGAGCTCTTCGACCCGGAGCGCGCCGACGCCACCATGCTCGAGTGCGCGCGGGAGGCAGCCGCGCTGCGCCACACCGGGGTCGAGATCCCGTTGGCGTGGTGGAGGTTCGCCCGGGCCCGCGACCTCGACGACCCCGAGGCCCCCGCGCTCGGGACCGCGGCGAGCGCCCTCCACCGGGCCAGCGGCTACATCGCCGGGCCGGACCTCGAGTGCCTCCTCGCCATCCGCGGGACGGAGGCCGGTGGGCGGGTGCCCGACCACGTGCTCGAGCTCATGCCCGGGGCCAACGCGGGGCTGCGCGCCATGGTCGCCCACGCCTGCCTCGAGGCGGGCGACCCCACGACCGCCCGTCGCCTCCTCGGCGAGCCGGCCCCGCCGGGGGCCAGCGACTACTCCGTCCTCGCCGGGCACTGCCTCCGCGTGCTCGTCCTCGCGGCCGCGGGCCCCCCGGCGGAGGTCGCGGCCGCCCTCGAGCGCATCGTCCCCCACGCGGGGCAGTCGGTCGTCTACGGGACCGTCGACCACCTGGGGTCGGTCGACCTCTTCCTCGCCTGCGGCTACGCCGCGCTCGGTCCCGCGTACCGCGACCGGGCCCTCGAGCACGCCCGTGCCGCGGTGACGCTCAACGCGCGGCTGCAGTGCCTGCCGTGGGCGCGCCGGGCCGAGGCGCTGCTCGCCCGGCTGGGCTGAGCGAGGCCGGGCGGCCTCGGGCAAGAGGGGGGCGCCGGCCGTGCAAGTCGGAGGAAAGTCCCGCGCAAGGTCGTCGCTGCAGTCTCTGGTCACCGGCTCGACACCGAGCCCGGAGCACCCGAGAGGAACACCCGATGTCCGAGATCACCCTCCCCGCCGAGGCGCCCCCGACCGGGGCGTCCGCCGGGAACCACGCCCACGCCCTGGCGGAGCTCCGCCGGCGGGTCGCCGGCCGGCTCCACACGCCGGCCGACCCGACCTGGGACGCGGCCCGCACCCCGTGGGTCGTCAGCATCCCGCAGCACCCCCTGGCCGTCCTCGAGGTCCACGACGCCGACGACGTCGTCGCCGCGGTCCGCTGGGCCGTCGACCACGGGCTCCAGGTGCTCGCCCAGCCCACCGGGCACAGCGGCACCACCACGCTCGACCGCACCCTGCTGCTGCGCACGCGTGCCCTCGGCGGGATCGAGGTCGACGTCCAGCGCCGCACCGCGACCGTCGGTGCCGGCGTCAAGGCCGGAGAGCTCTGTGCCGCCCTCGAGGGCACCGGCCTCACCTTCCTGTGCGGCTCCAACCCCGACCCGTCGGTCACCGGCATGACCATCACCGGCGGCATCAGCTGGTTCGGGCGGGCCTACGGGCTCGGTGCCGACAGCATCGTCGGCGTGGAGCTCGTCGACGGGCTGGGCCGCGTCCGCCGGCTCAGCGCGGGCGAGGACCCCGAGCTGTTCTGGGCCGTGCGGGGCGGTGGCGGCGACTTCGGCGTCATCACCCGGCTGGAGGTCGCCCTGCACCCGTGCCCCGGCGTGTACGGCGGGCGCCTCCTCTGGCCGGTCGAGCAGACCGAGGCCGTCCTGCGGACCTTCCGCGACGCCACGCGGGTGGCCCCCGAGGCCCTCACCACCTGGTTCCACGTCTACCGCTTCCCGCCCCTGCCCGAGCTGCCGGAGGCGATCCGCGGCCGGGCCTTCGCGTCGGTGGCCGTGGCGTACCTCGGCTCGCGGGAGGAGGCCGAGCCCCACCTCGCCGCCTACCGCGCGATCCCCGGCCTGGCGATGGACCTCGTCGGGGACGTGCCGCTCGGCGACCTCGGCTCGATCGCCGACGAGCCGACGGCACCGATGCCCGGCATGCAGCGCTCGTACCTGCTCGACGACCTCGACGACGACGCTGTCGGGCTGCTCGTCCAGGCGGCGGGACCGGAGAGCGGCTCGCCCCTGTCGATCGTGCAGATCCGGCACCTCGGGGGCGCCTTCGCCGCCGAGCGGGACGGCCGTGGCGCGCACGGCCCGGTCACCGAGGCGTACAACCTCTTCGCCCTCGGGGTCCCGGCGGTGCCCGAGCTCGTCGCCCCGATCGAGACCCACTTCGGTCGGCTCGGCGCGTCCGTCGCCCACGTGGCGAGCGGACGGGCCCTGCTCAACTTCCTCGAGTTCGACGAGGACCCCGGCCGGTGGTGGAGCCCGGGGACGCGCGAGCGCCTCGCCGCCGCCAAGCGGGTCAGCGACCCCCTCGGCACCATCCGCAGCAACCGCCCCGTCCACGCCTGACCCCACGAGAAGGAGATCCGCCATGACCAGCACGACCACCACCACGACCACCACGACCGCGATCAACCCCTGGAGCTGGCAGGACGCCCTCGGCTACTCCCAGGCCGTCCTCGTCGAGGCGCCGCAGCGCACGCTGTTCGCCGCCGGCCAGGGCTCCATGGACGACGACGGTGCCCTCCTCCACCCCGGCGACGTCGCGGGGCAGGCCGCCCGCACGATGGACAACGTCGAGACCGTCCTCGCCGCCGCCGGGATGACCCTCGCCGACGTCGTCCGGTACGACATCCACTGCACCGACCTGCAGGACTACTTCGTCCACGGCCACGAACACGTCGTGCGGCGGTTCGCCGCGGCCGGCCGGCTCCCGGCCGGAGGCATCGCCACGCAGGTGCCGGCGCTGGCCGTGCCGGGCATGGCGGTCGAGGTCACCGTCACCGCCTGTCGCTGAGCAGTGAGGTCCCCGACCCGGCACGCCGCCGGGCGGGGACCTCACCGTGCCGCGTCCGGCCCTCGCCCCGACGACCCTCGGTGCTGACCGCCGCGAGCCGGCCGGGTGGTCCGTCAGTCGTCGTCGGGGCGGATGTGCCGCCACGGGCGGGTGAGCGAGAAGCGTCGCGCACTCAGCTCGTCGACCTCGATGGCGACGACGTTGAGCTTCACCGTGTCGACCCACGGGCGCAGCGGCAGCTCCTCGGCCTCGTCGGCCTCGTGCCCCTCGAGCGTGCGGGCCCGGCCGCGGACGACGACGCTGCGGGCCTCGTGCTCGTCGACCTCGTCGACCTCGAACGCGACGTCGGCGTTCATCGTCAGGCCGAGGAGCTTGCTGCCCTCGGCCGTGCGGACGACGATGCGGTCGCGGGCGTCGACGGCGTAGTTGATCGGCACGAGGTGCACCTCGTCGGCGAGGTGGAAGGCCAGGCGGCCGAACTCGTTGCCGCGCAACATCGCCCAGGCGTCATCGGGGGAGAGGATGGCAATCGGCGTATCGGTCATGGCGGCCTCCTCGGGACGCAGCGGACAACTACTACGTAGTGTAGTGGATAACGTCCCGCGTGTCCGCCCGGGCACCCGCCGCGCGGCGTAGGCTCCGGCGCGTGGAGGATGCGCGGACCCGGGTCGAGCAGGTCGTCGTCGTCGGCGGGGGGCCCGGCGGCCTGGCCGCCGCCGCCGCCCTGACCCGGCGGGGGCTCGACCCGCTCGTCGTCGAGCGGGCGAGCGCGGTCGGCGCGTCGTGGCGCACCCACTACGACCGGCTCCACCTGCACACCCCGCGCGGGTGGTCGCACCTTCCGGGGTACCGCATCCCGCGGAGGTTCGGGCGCTGGGTCGCCCGCGACGACGTGGTCCGCTACCTCGAGGAGTACGCCGCCCACCACCGCCTGCGCACCCGGCTCGGCACGGCCGTCGAGCGCGTCGACCGGGTCGAGGACGGTGCCGGGGGCCGGTGGCTCGTGCGGCTCGCGGACGGCTCGGTGCTGCGCGCCCACGACGTCGTCGTCGCCACCGGCTACAACCACACCCCCGTCGACCCGTCGTGGCCGGGGCTCGACGGGTACCCGGGCGAGCTGGTCCTGGCCCGCGACTACCGCAACGGCCGGCGCTGGGCCGGGCGCGACGTCCTCGTCGTCGGCACGGGCAACACCGGCACCGAGGTCGCCACCGACCTGGCCGAGCACGGCGCCACCCGGGTGTGGCTCTCGGTGCGCACCCCGCCGCACATCCTCGCGCGCACCCGGTTCGGGATCCCGGCCCAGGCCACGGGCATCGCGGTCCGTCGCCTCCCGCCGCGGCTCGTCGACCGGGTGGCCGGCGTGCTCGCCGCCGTGCAGGAGCCCGACCTCACCGACCACGGCATGCCCCGGGCCGGCAAGGACCTCTACTCGCGCGTGCTCGAGGGGCGCATCCCGGTGCAGGACGTCGGGGTCGTCGCCGCCATCCGGGCGGGCCGGGTCGAGCCCGTCGCGGCCGTGGAGTCGTTCGACGGCGCCGACGTGGTGCTCGCCGACGGCACGCGCCTCACCCCGGACGCCGTCGTGGTCGCGACGGGCTACCGCGCGGGACTCGAGCCCCTGGTCGGGCACCTCGGCGTCCTCGGTGAGCGCGGCCTGCCCGTCGTGCGGGACGCCACGAGCCCGCCCGGTGCGGAGGGGCTGTGGTTCACGGGGTACGCGAACCCGATCTCGGGCGCGCTGCGCGAGCTGCGGCTGGAGGCCGAGCGCATCGCCCGGTCGGTCTCCGGCGCAGGGGTCAGGGCAGGCGCTCGACCTCGAGGGTGAAGCCGAACCCCCGCAGCCGCTCGGCGAGCGGCATCCCCAGCGCCGTCGCCGGGGTGAGCACACCGGCGGCGTCGGGCAGGCCGGGGTCGTCCTCGGCGAGGGCCAGGGCGGCCTGGCCGAGCATGATCGCGGTCCCCGAGTAGCCGGGGTCGTACGGTGCGGCGACCACCGCGCGGTAGCGGCCACCGTCCGTGGCCGTCGCGGTGACCTCGAAGCGGAAGCGCCCGCGCGCCATCGTCTCCTCGCTCGGCCCCTCCCCGGGCTCGGGCAGGATGCGTCCGAGGACGGCCCGGGTCGGTCCGAAGGCCATCCCGGCGACCCCGGCGAGGAGGCCGGCCGTGACGACACCGGCGGTGACGGCACCGCGCGGGCCCGCCCCGTAGTCGGAGTACTCGGTGTAGCGGAAGCCGTCGCCGTACCCGAGCAGCGAGGCCGACCGGGCCACGATGCGGGTGTTGAACGACGCCATGACGAACGGTCCGGTGAAGTGGTCGTTGTCGGGGTCGCGGCGCACCGGGGAGGTCCTGACCACCCGGTCGAGGACGCCGACGACCCCGCCGCGGCGGGCCGGCCGCGGCCCGCTCGGACGCGGCGGGACGACCGCCCTCGGCGAGCGCCCACGGGTCGCCGACCACCCGGCGGGCCGCGGCGTCCGAGCGCATCTCCACCGCCTGGGTGCGCAGGGTGTCGACGGTGCCGCCGCTGAAGCCGCCGCGCATGCTGCGCACCGCGAGCCGGGTGGCGCCGAGCTCGACCCCGTCGGCCCGCGCCGCGTCGGCGCAGAGCAGCACCCCGAGGTCGCTGGGGATCGAGTCGAAGCCGGAGGCGTGGACGACGCGGGCCCCGGAGGCCTCGGCGACGGCGTGGTTCGCGGCGATGCTGCGGTGCACGAACAGCACCTCGCCGGTGAGGTCGAGGTAGTGCGTGCCGGCCGCGGCGCAGGCCGCGACCAGCGGGACCCCGATGCGCACGTACGGCCCCGCGGTGGTGACGACGACCCGGGTCGACGCGGCGAGGCCGGCGACCGCCGACTCGTCGAGGGCGTCGACGACGAGGAGCGGCCAGTCGGAGGCGCGCTCCCCGAGGCCGTCGCGCACCGCCTCGAGCCGGGCGAGGGAACGGCCGGCCAGCGCCACCCGCAGGTCCTCGGGGGCGTGCTCGGCGAGGTGGCCCGCGACGAGCCGCCCGGTGAACCCGGTGGCGCCGAAGAGGACGAGGTCGTGCTCGCGGTCGGTGGTCATGGGGTCACCGTACGGCGCGGTGGCCGGCCGCCGGCGGCCGCCGGCCCCGGACGGCCACCGGGCGTCAGCCGACCGCCTCCGGGTACGTGTCCGCGAGCACCGCGGCGTACCGCTCGCGGGTCTCGGCCCCGCGCCCGGCGTCCGCCGGCTCGACCGTGGTCTCGACGGCCACCGGCCAGACCGGGGCCGTGGGCTCGCCGGAGAGGGCCCAGGCGGCCTGCCGGGCGGCGCCGACCGCGACGTACTCCCCGGGGGCGGGGACGGCCACCGGCGCGCCGAACAGGTCGGGGGCGAGGGTGCGCACGGCCTCCGACGCCGCGGCCCCGCCGATGAGGAGCACCCGCTCGACGGGGCACCCGGCGTCGCGGACGGCGTCGACGGCGCTCGCGAGCCCCAGGAGCATCCCCTCGACGACGGCCCGGGCGAGGTTCTCCGGCGTGGCGTTGGCGCGGGTCAGGCCGTGGAGGGCGCCGGTCGCCTCCGGCAGGTTGGGCGTCCGCTCGCCGTCGAGGAAGGGCAGCAGGGTGAGGCCGCCGGCGCCGGGCTCGGCCGCGAGGGCGAGGCGGTCGAGGCCGGCGTGGTCGACGCCGAGCAGCGCGGCCCCGGAGGTGAGCACGCGCGCGGCGTTGAGGGTGCACACGAGGGGGAGGAAGCCGTTCTCGGCGTCCGCGAAGGACTGGACGAACCCGCGCGGGTCGGCGGTCGGCCGGTCGTGGCGGGCGAAGGCCGTGCCGCTCGTGCCGAGGGAGACGACGACGTCCCCGGGGAGCAGTCCCAGCCCGAGCGCGGCGCCCATGTTGTCGCCCGTCCCCGGAGCCACGGCGAGCCCGTCGCGCGTGCGCCCCACCACCTCGGCGGGCGTCGCGACCCGGGGGACCGCGAGGTCGCGTCCGGCGGCCAGGTGCAGCAGGTCCGGGCGGTACTCGCGGGTGGCGGCGGAGAAGTAGCCGGTACCCGAGGCGTCACCGGCGTCGGTCGTCCACTCGGTGAAACCGCCTCCGGCGGAGAGGATCCGGCCCGTGAGCCAGTCGTGCGGGAGGACCACGCGAGCGGCCCGCTCCATCGACTCGGGTTCGTGGTCGCGGACCCACCGCAGCTTGGCCGCGGTGATGGCGGCGAGCGGGACGATGCCCACGGCGTCGGCCCACGCCTGCGCCCCACCGAGCTCGTCGACGAGGTCGCGCGCCGTGCCGGCCGAGCGGGTGTCGTTCCACAGCAGGGCGGGCCGGACGACGGAGTCGGCGTCGTCGAGCAGGACCATCCCGTGCTGCTGGCCGCCCACGGCGAGGGCGCCCACCCCGTCGAGCAGGCCCCCGGCTCGTCGCGTCCTCCCAGGCCCGCCACCAGTGCGCGGGGTCGACCTCGGTGGCGTCGGGGTGGCTGCCCCGGCCGACCCGCAGCACCTCCCCGGTGCCGGCGTCGCACACGACGACCTTGCACGACTGGGTCGAGGTGTCGACACCGGCGACGAGGGGGCGGTCGGTCATGGCGGTGAACCTTTCACGGGGGGCACTTGGTCCGGCGTGCTCAGGTGCACGATAATCCGCTCACGTGAGGGCGGAGAGGACGGCACCGTGAGCGAGCCCGTGACCGTGCGCGTGGCCGAGGCACCGCGGCCCGTCGAGGCGCTGCGGGCGACCGAGGCCGTCCTGGCCTCCGAGGTCGCCCGCCGGTACTACCTGCGCTCCGAGAGCAAGGTCGAGATCGCGGCGGCGATGGGGGTCAGCCGGTTCAAGGTGGCCCGGCTCCTCGAGGCCGCGCGGGCGGCCGGCATCGTCCGGATCGAGGTCGTCGACGCCGGGGGGGTCGACGGCGAGCTGTCGGAGCGGCTGCGGGTGGCCTACGGGCTGCGGCGCTGCGTGGTCGTCGACTGCGCCGACGACGCGCCCCGCCTGCGGGCCCACGTCGGGTCGGCAGGTGCCGACGTGCTCCTCGACGTCGTCGGTCCGCAGGACGTCCTCGGCCTGCCGTGGGCCCGCACGGTGAGCGCCCTCCTCGAGGTGCTGCCCGCCCTCCCGCCGGTGCCCGTGGTGCAGCTGAGCGGCTCGATGGTCATCCCCGGCGAGCACAGCCCGGTCGACCTCGTGCGCGCCGCGGCCGGCCTCGCCGGCAGCGAGGCCCACCTCTACTACGCCCCGCTCATCCTCGACGACGCCGAGAGCGCCGCGGCGATGCGGCGCCAGGCCGACGTCAGCAGCGCCATGGCCGAGGTGGCCCGGGTGTCGGTGGCGGTGATCAGCATCGGCGCGTGGGTGCCCGGGCACTCGACGATCCACGACGCCGTCACCCCCGAGGTCCGCGCCGAGGTGGTCGCCGCCGGTGCGGTCGGCGAGGCCCTCGGGGTCTTCGTCGACGCGCAGGGGCGGGCCGTCCACCCCGAGCTGGCCGGGCGGATGGTCACCATCGGGGCCGAGCAGCTGCACGCCGTCCCCGAGACCATCGCCCTGGCCACCGGGGCGGCCAAGGCGACGGCGGTGCGGGCCTTCCTCACGGGGGGCTGGGTGAGCACGCTCGTCACGGACCGGTCGCTCGCCACCGTCCTCGCGCGCTCGGCCCCCGGCTGAGGTCCCGAGGACCGGATCGGCCGCCCTCCTTCCCCCCGGGCCTCCGCTCCCTTATCTTTAGCCCGTGAATCCAACGGGTCCAGCTCCGGGCTCGCAGGCCTCCCTCCGGGAGATGAACCGCCTGCGGGTCCTCGACGCCGTCCGGGAGCACGGGGCGCTGACCCAGGTCGAGATCGCCGGGGTCACCGGGCTCTCCGCCGCCTCGGTGTCCAACCTCGTCAAGGAGCTCGACGGGGCCGGGGCGGTCGAGCTGCGGCCGAGCATCCGCAACGGCCGGCGGGCCACCCAGGTCTCGATCGCGAGCGCGAACGGCCTCGTCGCCGCGGCGGTCTTCGGCGACCGTGACATCCGGGTGGCCCTGGCCACCGGACCGGCCGACATCGTCAGCCAGAAGCGGATGCCCCTGCCCGCCGACCACGCCGCCGACGAGGGGATGGCCCGGGCCGCGCGCCTCGTCCAGGAGCTCGTCGAGGCCGCCGGGCGGAGCATGGCCGACCTGCGCTCGCTCGTCGTGGGGCTGCCGGCCCCCATCGACACCGTCTCGGGGGAGGTCGGGTCCGAGGGGGTGCTGCCCGGGTGGCGGGGCGTGGCGGTCGCCACCGCCATGGAGGACGCCCTCCACGTGCCCGTCCAGCTCGACAACACCGCCAACCTCGCGGCCGTCGGCGAGTTCAAGCTCGGTGCGCTGCAGGGTATCTCGACCGGCGTCTTCCTCAAGGTCTCGTACCGGGTCGGCGCCGGGCTCATCATCGGCGGCGAGCTCTTCCGGGGCAGCGCGGGCACGGCCGGCGAGATCGGCCACGTGACGATCGACGAGCACGGCCCGGTGTGCCGCTGCGGGAACCGGGGCTGCCTCGACACCTACGTCGGCGCCGGCGCGGTGCTCGGGGCGCTGCGGGAGACCCACGGCTCGCTCACCCTGCGCGACGCGATCGGGCGGGCCCTCGACGGGGACCCCGGCTGCCGGAGGGTCTTCGAGGACGCCGGTCGCCACCTCGGCGTCGCCCTGGCCGGCGTGGTCAACCTGCTCAACCCGGAGGTGGTCGCCCTCGGCGGCCAGGTGGCGCGCGTCGGCGAGATCGTGCTGGCCCCGATGCGGGACGCCATCGAGCGCTGCGCCATCCCGAGCGCGGCCGCGTCGGTGCGCGTGTGCGTCGGCGAGCTGCGTCCCGAGGAGGCCGACGTCCGCGGTGCGCTCGCGGTGGCCGACCAGCTGCGCGATGATGCCGACCGGGCCGCCCTGGGTACCGGGGGGGCCGTGACCGAATCGTCACCCCGGCTGTTGCATTCAAGCCTTGACGTCAAGGCGTGAACCGAGTTGAATCCGGAGGAACCGCACCAGAGAGGTTGCGGATGTCAGGCACAGGAGAGACACACATGACCACTCGACTCACCCGAATCGCCGGTGCCACCCTGGCCCTCGGCCTCACCGTGACGGGTCTGGCGGCCTGCGGGAGTGACAGCTCGGGCGGCGGCAGCTCGACCACGGACTCCAGCGCGGGCGCGGGCGGCGGCGGCAAGAAGATCGCCCTCCTGCTCCCCGAGAACAAGACGGCGCGCTACGAGGCCTTCGACAAGCCCCTCTTCGAGGCCGCGGTCAAGGCCGCCTGCGCCGACTGCGAGGTGCTCTACAGCAACGCCGAGCAGGACGCCGCGAAGCAGCAGCAGCAGGCCGAGGCCGCGATCACCCAGGGGGTCGACGTCCTCGTCCTCGACGCCGTCGACGGCAAGTCGGCCGTCTCGATCGTCCAGAACGCCAAGGGCCAGGGCATCCCGGTCATCTCCTACGACCGCTTCGTCGCCGGCTCCGACTACTACGTCTCCTTCGACAACGAGAAGGTCGGCGAGCTCCAGGGCACCGGCCTCGTCGACGCGATGAAGGCCAACGGCAAGACCAGCGGCGACATCGTCATGATCAACGGCTCGCCCACCGACGCCAACGCCGCCGACTTCAAGAAGGGTGCGCACAGCGTCCTCGACACCAGCGGGTACACGGTCAAGGCCGAGTACGACACCCCGGACTGGAGCCCCGACAAGGCCCAGGCGTGGATGGAGGGCCAGGTCGGCACCGTCAAGGGCAACCTCGTCGGCGTCTACGCCGCCAACGACGGCACCGCCGGCGGCGCCATCGCCGCCCTCAAGGGTGGCGGCGTCAGCCCGCTCCCGCCCGTCACCGGTCAGGACGCCGAGCTCGCGGCCATCCAGCGGATCATCTCCGGCGACCAGGCCCTGACGATCTACAAGGCCATCAAGCCCGAGGCCGAGGACGCCGCGAAGAACGCGCTCGCCCTCGCCAACAAGCAGAAGGCCGCGTCCTCCGCCGACAAGGAGGGCGTCCCCGCCACCCTGCTCGAGCCGGTCGTCGTCACCAAGGACAACATCAAGGACACGATCATCGCCGACGGCTTCTACAAGGCCGCCGACATCTGCACCGCCGAGTACGCCGACGCCTGCTCGAAGCTCGGCATCAGCTGACCCGTCCCTGCCCCACCCTCACGAAGGAGTGAGCCGACCGTGACCACCACCACCCTGGCGCCCGTGCTCTCGATGACCGGAGTGACCAAGCGCTTCGGCGCCGTCCAGGCCCTCAAGGACATCGAGTTCCACGTCAGCGCCGGGGAGGTGGTGGCCCTCGTCGGTGACAACGGCGCGGGGAAGTCCACCCTCGTCAAGACGATCGCCGGCGTCTACACCCCCGACGGCGGCGAGGTCACCTTCGACGGGTCACGGGTCAACATCACCTCGCCGTCGCAGGCCCAGACCCTGGGCATCGCGACGGTCTTCCAGGACCTCGCCCTGTGCGACAACCTCGACGTCGTGGGGAACCTCTTCCTCGGCAACGAGCTCAAGCACACCGGCGCGCTCGACGAGGTGACCATGGAGCAGGAGTCCTGGCGCCTGCTGCGCGAGCTGAGCGCCAAGATCCCCAGCGTGCGCATCCCGGTCGCCAGCCTCTCCGGCGGCCAGCGCCAGACGGTGGCCATCGCGCGCTCGCTGCTCGGGGCCCCGAAGGTCGTCATGCTCGACGAGCCGACGGCCGCCCTCGGCGTCGCGCAGACCGCGGAGGTGCTCAACCTCGTCGAGCGGCTGCGGGAGAAGAACCTCGCGGTCATCCTCATCAGCCACAACATGAGCGACGTCATGGCCGTCGCCGACCGGGTGTCCGTCCTGCGGCTCGGCCGCAACAACGGCGACTTCCGGGTCGCCGACACCAACAGCCAGGAGGTCATCGCCGCCATCACCGGGGCGACGACCAACGCCGTCACCGCGCGGGCCGCCCGCCGGGCCCCCCAGGAGGACCAGTCGTGACCGCCTCGCAGACCCCGCCGCCCGCGGACACCACCGACGCCGCGGCTGTCCCGTCCGACCGGCAGGACGAGCGGCTCATCGCCTCGAACGGGTTTGGCGGCTGGGCGTCCGCGACCTGGGGCCGGATCCGGTCCGGTGACCTGGGCTCGCTGCCGGTCGTCATCGGCCTGGTGCTCATCTGGGGCGTCTTCTACGGCCTCAACCCGCTCTTCCTCTCCAGCCGCAATCTCGTCAACCTCACGGTCCAGATGGTGCCGATCGGCGTCATCGCCATCGGGGTCGTCCTCGTCCTCCTCCTCGGCGAGATCGACCTGTCGATCGGGTCGATGTCCGGCCTCTCCGGCGCGGTCATCGCCGTGCTCTTCGTCAACCACGGGCTGAGCGTGTGGGTGGCGATCATCGCGGCCCTCGCCGCGGGGGTGGCGACCGGCGTGGTCTACGGGCTGCTCTTCAACCGCTTCGGGGTACCGAGCTTCGTCATCACGCTGGCCGGCCTGCTCGTCCTGCTCGGCCTGCAGATCCGCACGCTCGGCAAGGACGGCACGATCAACCTGCCGTTCGAGTCGGGCCTGGTGCAGTTCGCGTCGCAGAAGTTCCTCCCCGCCCTCGTGTCGTACGTGCTCGCGCTCGTCGTCCCGGCGATCTACCTGCTCGCCCGGCTGCGCACCGACCGCCGGCGCAGTGCCGCCGGCCTCTCGGCGCCGCCCCTCATCACCGTCGCCCTGCGCGCCGGCCTCCTCGCCGTGGGGCTGCTCGTCGCCTCGTACGTCCTCAACCGCGACCGCGGGGTCTCGTACATGGTCGTGCTGTTCATCGTGCTCGTCGTGCTCATGGACCTCGCCATCCGGCGCACGACGTGGGGCCGCTCGGTGCTCGCCATCGGCGGCAACGTCGAGGCCGCCCGGCGTGCGGGCATCAACGTCAAGCGGGTGTACCTCACGGTCTTCACCCTGTGCTCGACCTTCGCCGCCCTCGGCGGCATCCTCGCCGCCGCCCGGCTCGCCTCGGCCAACCAGAGCAGCGGTGGCGCCGACACCAACCTCAACGCCATCGCCGCGGCGGTCATCGGCGGCACCTCGCTGTTCGGCGGTCGCGGGTCGGCGTACTCCGCCCTGCTCGGCATCGTCGTCATCTTCTCGATCAGCAACGGCCTCGCCCTGCTGTCGGTGTCGTCCGACGTGCGCTTCGTCGTCACCGGCGCCGTGCTCCTCCTCGCCGTCACCATCGACAGCCTGAGCCGTCGCAGCCGCGTGGCCCACGGCCGCGCCTGACCTTCGACCGTTCGGCCACGGCCCCCGGGGTGCTCCCCGGGGGCCCTGCCGTGCCCGCGTAGCATCGCCGGAATGGCCCTCACCGACCTCTCGCGCTGCTCCGCCGCGGCCCGCCACCGCCGCGAGCCGCTCGCCGGCTCGGCACCGGTCGCGAGCCGCTGGCTCCTCGTCGAGCACCCCGGGCCCTGGTCGAGCGCGCCGCTGGAGACCCCGCCCTTCCTCGGCCGGGTCGGTGAGGCCGTCGAGGCCACGTGCGCGTCCTTCGGCGGCCGGGCCCTGCTCGTGCGCCGTCAGGGGCGCCGCGCCGCCGACCCCGGCGACCGGCACTGGTTCGCCGTCGACACGGTGCGGGGCACGTGGGTGCGCGGCACCTGGCGCACCGCCGACGACGTGCTCGCGGCGGCCCGCGCCCTCGGCAGCGAGCTGAGCGCCAGCGACACCGACGCCGAGCCGATGGTCCTCGTCTGCACCCAGGGCACCCGTGACGCCTGCTGCGCCGTCCGGGGCCGCCCGATCGTCGCCGCCCTCGTGCGGGAGTGGCCGGAGGAGGTGTGGGAGTGCACGCACCTCGGCGGCCACCGCTTCGCCGGCACGCTGCTCACCCTCCCCGACGGTGCCTGCTACGGCTACCTCGACACCGACCTGGTCACCGACCTCGTCGGCGCCCACCTCGAGGGACGGGTCACCGGCAAGCACCTGCGCGGCGTGACCCGCTGGCTCCCGCCGGTGCAGGCCGCGCTCGCGGCGGTGCTCACCGAGTACGGGCCGGCCGGGCTGGCCGACGTCGTGCCGGGACGGGTCGACGCCGACGGGGCGACGACCCGGGTCGAGGTCTTCGGCTCCGGGACGGTACCGGCCCGGCTCGTCGTCGACGTGCACGCGGAGGAGCAGGTCGACGCCCCGCTCAGCTGTGGCGCCGGCCCCAAGGCCGCGACGCTGCACCGCACCGTGGTCCGCGAGGACTGAGCCGGGCCGGCCCACCGCCCCGGGCCTCGCCGGGAACCGGTCGGCGGGTCAGGCCCGCTGCTCGGCGATGCCGTTGCCGCCGTCGACGACGAGGCACTGGCCGGTGAGGTACGCCGCACCCGGGCTGCAGAGGAACGCGACGACCGCGGCCACCTCCTCGGGGTCGGCGCTGCGGCCCAGGGGCGTGTGCCGGCCCTGGACCTCCTCGTCCGCCGTCTGGCTCCCGGTGCGGATCCACCCCGGGGCGACGGCGTTCGCGGTGACGCCGTCGCGTGCGTGGTCGAGGGCCACCGAGCGCGCCAGCCCGACCATCCCGGCCTTCGCGGCGGCGTACGACGCCTCGGCGCGCATCGCCATCACCGGCCCGGTCACGGACGCGACCATGACCACCCGCCCCCACCCCTGCTCGACCATGGCGGGCAGGACGGCCCGGGTGACGAGGAACGCGGTGTCGAGGTTGCGGGACAGCGACCGTCGCCACGTGTCGTACGCGGTGTGCGCGACCGACCCCGACTCCGCGGCGGCGCCTACGCTGGTCATCCCCGCGTTGTTGACCAGGATCGTCGGCGCCCCCACCGCGGCCCGGACGGCGGCCACGGCCTCCTCGACCCGGGCCTCGTCGGTGAGGTCGGCGACCACGCCGACCGACCGGGTGCCGGCGGCCTCGAGCTCGGCGGCGCGTTCGTGGATGCGGTCGGTCGTCGCGGCCACGGCGACGTCGGCGCCCAGGGCCGCGAGCAGCCGGGCCGTGGCCATCCCGATGCCGTCCGGGGCGCCGCAGCCCGTGACCAGCGCGACGCGGCCGGCGAGGTCGAACGGGGCGGGGGTCGCGCGCCGGTCGGCGGGTGCGGGGTCGTCCATGGTGCAGAACGCTAGCCAGCACGGTCGCGCCGCGCGGCGCGGGGGCGGGTCGGGCGGCCTACGGACGCGGCCGGGACGGTGGTCACCTCGGGCTCGACGGGCTCACCGGCGGTGGCGGGCTCGCAGGTCCGGTTCGGGTCGGCGGGCCGGGTGTCGACCCGGTTGCCGTTGATGATCGAGACGTCGTCGTAGGCCGGTCGTCCCTCGATGATGTCGTGGAAGCGGTAGCGGGTCAGCGACGACAGCCGGCAGTCGGTGCCGAAGGTCAGGACGTCGAACGACGACGGCTGGCCGACGAGCTCCTCGCCGCCGGCGTCGGCGAGGAAGTGGCTGAACGGCCCACCGCCGGTGAAGGTGCCGACCTGCACCCGGTTCCCCTCGAGGTCGGCCGAGTGCATGTGGCCGTTGACGAGCACCCCGGCGTCGAGGCCCTCGACCGCCCACGGCTCGTGGCTGACGAGCAGGTCGGGGGGCGTGCGGTCGGCGAAGGCCCGCTGGAAGGCCGCTCGCGCCGGCATCTGCTTGACCCGCGAGCTCGGTGCCCGAGTCGCCGAACCACCGGGGGTCGTCGAAGCCGGCGATGGTGATGCCCGACGCGGTGACCTCCTGGTAGTCCTCCCCGCCGGGCGGCTGGAGGAGGAGGACGTTGGGGATGCGCGGCCATCCGGCGGAGCACCGCCTCGTCGGTGGCGCTCGTCGCGTCGTGGTTGCCCCGGACGAAGACGTAGGGGACGCCGAGCGAGCCGATGCCCGAGAAGATGCCGGCCGCCTCGCCCTCGGCCACCGTGCCGAAGTTCACGAGGTCGCCGGAGTCGATGACGAGGTCGATGCTCTCGGTCTCGATGATCGTGCGCATCAGCGGGTACTGGTTGCCACCGTGGATGTCGCTGACGAGGAGCACGCGCAGGGCCGGGTCGGCCTCGAGCGAGCCGCCGGCGTACTTCTGCTGCAACGCCGTCGACAGCGCGAGGATGTTCCGCAGGTAGGGCGTCACCTGGCTGGTCCGGGTCTCGACGTCGCCGAGGAGGCCCTGGTTGCGCTGGAGCGTGCCGAGCACCTCGGTGGCCCGGTACGACCCCGACCGGCTCGGCTGGTACGTGGTGTACATCGCCGCGGTGGTGCCGAGGGTCGCCACCGACCACGCGACGACGGAGGCCACGACGAGGGCCTGCGGGGGCCGTCGGCGCCGGGCGAGCCGCCACGTCCCGAGCACGACGAGGACGGGGAACAGGGCCCCGAGGGCGAAGCGCTCGACGACGCCGAGGGCGACGTCGCGGATGGCGGTGTTGAGCTCCTCCGGGCCCGGGGCGCAGGGTGGCGAGGCTGACCCGCGGCCGGCTGAGGACGTCGGTGATGCTCGCCTTGACCTGGGGGACGGCCCGGATGCCCGGGGCGAGGCCGGAGAACGAGAGCTCGGACGTCGCCGAGGGTGGTCTCGGCCACGAGGTCGCCGACCCGGGCCGGGTCGCCGTCGAGCGAGACCGCCGCCTGGTAGTTGCGGGTGTGGGCGGTCGCGGGCGCGAGGCTGGTGGCGGCCACGCCGGCGGCGAGGCAGGCCCCGGTGAGCAGCACCGTGCCGAGGCCGTGGCGCAGCCGGCGGGAGCCGATCCGGTGCCCGGCGGCCCACCACACCCCGACGGCCGTGACGAGCGGCCAGAGGACGGTGAGGGCCGCGACGATGCGCTCGTGCCAGGCCGAACGAGCCACCGTCGAGGCCGATCGCCAGCGACGCGACGGCGACGAGGAGGACCCCGCCGGCCGGTCGGGCCACCCGCGGACGGAGCACCGGCGGGCCCTCCCGCCGGGCGGCGAGCAGCGGCCACAGGGCGAGCAGGGCGAAGGAGACGGAGGCGACGAGGGTGTGGGCCGTCGACGAGCCGCTGCGCGAGGGAAGGGGGACGAGGGCCACGACGACGGTGGCGACGCCGCCGGCAGCGAGCGCCACCCGCCCGGGGCGGGCGGCCGAGCCGAGGCACCACGCGGTGACGACGTGGCCCACCCCGGTGGCGACGAGCGCTGCGGTCATCACCCAGCGGTGCGGTGTCTCGAGGGAGGCCAGCGCGCTGATCGACTCGACCCGCGGGTCGAAACCCGGTCCGACGAGGCCGGCAGCCCAGGTCCACCCGCCGACGAGGGCGAGGGCCGTGGCGGTCGCGCTGACCACCGCGGTCCTCAGGTGTCCGGCGGGCCGAGCCATGGCGCCCACCCTAGGTCGGGGGGCTGGACGCGGTGCCGGAACCCCGGAGACGCGGCCCTAGGGTGGCGACATGCCCGCCGCTGCACCGGGGTTGCCCGCCCGCAGGTTCGAGGCCGTCCTCCTCGACATGGACGGCACCCTCGTCGACTCCATCGCCTCGGTCGAGCGCTCCTGGCTGCGCTGGTGCGGCGAGTACGGGGTCGACCCGCAGCGGCTCGCCGGCCTGCACGGCGTCACCGCCCGCAACGTCATCGCCGACCTGCTGCCGGAGGAGCAGCGCGAGGAGGCCTTCCGGCGGATCGAGCGGATCGAGGTGGACGACGTCGACGGCATCACCGTGCTCCCCGGGGCCGACCCGCTGTTGCGCGCGCTCGCCGCGGCCGGGGTGCCGACGGCCGTCGTCACCTCGGCGAGCACCCCGTTGGCCGAGGCCCGGCTGGCCGCCACCGGGCTGCCACATCCTCCGGTCGTCGTCACGTCCGACGACGTCGCGCGGGGCAAGCCGTGGCCCGACCCGTGGCTGCTCGGTGCGCAGCGGCTCGGCGTGGCCCCGGGGGACTGCCTCGTCGTCGAGGACGCCGTCGCCGGCCTCCGGGCCGCCCGGGCCGCCGGCTGCGGCGCGCTCGTCGCGGTGGCCACGACGATGGCCGTGGCCGAGCTCGCCCCCGAGGCCGACCTCGTCGTCCGCGACCTCGCCGACCTGCGACTCGACGTCGACGCCGACGGTGTCAGGGTGCTCGGCGCCCACGGGGCGACGCCGAGCGCCTAGGGTGCCCTTCGTGGATGCCGACGTCGTCGTCGTGGGAGCCGGGCTCGCCGGCCTCGTCGCCGCGTGCGAGCTCGCCGACGCCGGCCACTCGGTCGTGCTGCTCGACCAGGAGTCGGAGGCGAACCTCGGGGGCCAGGCGTGGTGGAGCTTCGGAGGGCTGTTCCTCGTCGACACCCCGGAGCAGCGCCGGCTGGGCGTCAAGGACTCGCTCGACCTCGCGTGGCAGGACTGGCAGGGGACGGCGGGCTGGGACCGCCTCACCGCGCCGGACGGCGGCCCCGGGCCGGACCACTGGGGGCGGGAGTGGGCCCGGTCGTACGTCGAGTGGGCCGCCGGTGGCAAGCGCGACTGGCTCCGGGCCCAGGGCGTCTCGTTCTTCCCGGTCGTCGGGTGGGCCGAGCGGGGCGACGGGACGAGCGGTGGGCACGGCAACTCGGTGCCGCGCTTCCACATCCCCTGGGGCACCGGCACCGGGATCGTCGCACCCTTCGAGCGCCGCGTCCGCGAGCACATCGCCGGGGGCCGGGTCTTCCTCCGGTCGCGGCACCGGGTCGACGAGCTCGTCACCTCGGGCGGGGCCGTCGTCGGGGTGCGCGGGGCGGTCCTCGTCGAGGACGCGGCCCCCCGGGGCGTCGCGAGCAGCCGGGAGGTCGACGGCGAGTTCGAGTACGGCGCGCAGGCGGTGGTCGTGGCCTCGGGCGGCATCGGGGGAGACCACGAGCTGGTCCGGGCGAACTGGCCCGAGCGGCTCGGGTCCCCGCCGGGCGACCTGCTCACCGGCGTGCCGGCCCACGTCGACGGACGGATGCTCGCCATCTCCGAGGCCGCCGGGGGCACGGTCGTCAACCGAGACCGCATGTGGCACTACGTCGAGGGGGTGCGCAACTGGGACCCGATCTGGCCGGGGCACGGCATCCGCATCCTGCCCGGCCCGAGCGCCCTGTGGTTCGACGCCCGCGGCGACCGTCTGCCGAGCCCCCTCCTGCCCGGCTTCGACACCCTGGGAACGCTGGACCACTTGCGGCACACCGGGTTCGACCACTCGTGGTTCGTCCTCAACCGCTCGCTCGCCGGGAAGGAGTTCGCGCTCTCCGGGTCGGAGCAGAACCTCGACCTCACCGAGCGGCGCTACCGCGACGTGCTGCGCCGCCCGGTGACGAAGGTCCAGCCGTCGGTGCAGGCCTTCCTCGACCACGGGGAGGACTGGCTCACCGCGGCGACGCTCGGCGAGCTCGTCGCGCGGATGAACGAGCTCGAACCGGACACGCCCATCGACCCCGCGCACCTCGAGCGGCAGGTGGTCGAGCGCGACCGCCAGGTCGAGAACCCGTTCACCAAGGACGCCCAGGTCGCGGCCATCCGGGTGGCCCGGAGGTACCGCGGCGACCGGCTGACCAAGCGGGCCTTCCCCCCGCACCGGATCCTCGACCCGAAGCACGGTCCGCTCGTTGCGGTGCGCCTGCGGGTGCTCTCGCGCAAGACCCTCGGTGGGCTGCACACCGACCTGTCCGGCCGGGTGCTCGACGCCGCCGGTGCTCCGGTGCCGGGGCTGTACGCGGCGGGGGAGGTCGCCGGCTTCGGCGGCGGTGGGGTGCACGGGTACCGGGCGCTCGAGGGCACCTTCGTCGGGGGCTGCCTGTTCAGCGGTCGCCAGGCCGGCCGGGCCCTCGCCGCCGAGCTCTGAACCGTTGGAGGCTGCCCGGGGTGCTCGCCGGCTGCGCCGCGCCGTCCGGGCGGTCATCCTCGACGACGACGACCGCGTCCTCCTGTGCCGCTTCGGCTTCCCGCACCCGGCGGTCCCGAGGGGCGCGACCGGCGTGTGGGCGGCCCCCGGAGGCGGCATCGAGCCCGGTGAGCTGCCGCTCGCGGCGCTGCGCCGGGAGCTGCTCGAGGAGACGGGCCTGCACCTGGCGGCCGACCCGCCGCACGTCTGGCACCAGGAGGTCGTCGCACCAGGCCAGTCCGACGGCCACGACGGGATCGTCAACGACTACTTCCTCGTCCGCACGAGGCACTTCGACCCGCGCGGGGCGCTGCCCGAGGAGTCCCTCGCCGCCGAGCACATCACCGCCATGCGGTGGTGGGGGTACCCGGACATCGCCGGGTACCGCGGGACGGACCTGTTCTCGCCCCGCGACCTCGCGACGCCGCTGGCCGGGCTCATCGCCGGCGACACCCCGCCCACGCCGGTGCTGCTCGGACTGTGACCCGTCGCCCGGTTGCCCGGCGACGTGCCCATGGGTCCGAGGAGGAGCCCCGGGTACCGGCGCGCATCCGGTGAGGTGTCGCGTGCGAGCCGCAGCAGTGCCTCGGGGGCCATCGACGGTGGCGCAAGGGTGAGCGTGTCGGCCGACGGCTGTCTGGCACGTGTGCCGAACCGAGCGAGCTCGATGTCCGACGGCGGAATGACGACGTCGGACCGGAGCCGGGCCGGGGATGCGATGCGCGAAGGTTCCGGCACCAGGCGAGAACGTGGAGGTAGCCCGCTGTGGCCGGGTCAGGCGGACGGCTCGACGACGACCTTGAGGCTCGTCGGGTCGCTGCGCAGCGCCTCGAGCGCGGCGCCGTACTCGGCCAGCGGGAAGCGGTGGGTGACGAGGCCGTCGGTGCGCACCCGTCCGGAACGCAGCAGCGCGAGCGAGCGGTCCGTGCAGTCGACCTGGGCGAACGAGCCCTTCACCGTGAGCTGGCGGCGGAACACGTCGTAGGGGCTGAGCGGGATGCGGGCGTCCTCGTCGCACATGCCGTAGACGAAGACCGTGCCGTTGGTGGCGGTGAGCCCCGGCAGGGTCGCGACGACCGCCGCGGCGCCGGTGACGTCGACGGTCACGTCGAACCCGCCCGGCTGGAGCGCCGCCAGGGTGCGCGCCGTCTCGGCCGCGTCACGGGTCACCCGGACGACCCGGTCGACGCCGAAGGCCTCCGCCAGCTCGAGCTTGAACGCCGTGGGCGCGGCCACGGTGACCCGCCCGGCGCCACCGTGGAGCAGCAGCTGGGCGAGCAGCAGGCCGGTCGTGCCCGCACCGACGACGAGCACCTCGGCCCCCGGGCGGAGCCCGAGGACGTCCGTCCCGTGCACCGCACAGGCGAGCGGCTCGGCGAACACGGCGACCTCGGGCGCGAGGTCGTCGGCGGGGTAGACCTTGTGGGCCGGGCTGACGAGCGACTCGGCGAACCCGCCCGGTGCGTTGACCCCGAGCGAGAGGAAGTGCTCGCAGAAGAGGTGGTTGCCGCGCGAGCACTCGGGGCAGCGCCCGCAGGCGGAGGCGTTGTCGACCGCCACCCGCTGACCGGCGACGAGGTGGGTCACGCCGGCCCCGACCTCGCGCACCGTCCCCGTCGACTCGTGCCCGGGCGTCAGCGGGAAGGACGCGAAGAAGCCGCCCTCGTGCAGGTGCAGGTCGGTGCCGCAGACCCCGGCGAGGTCGACGTCGACGACGACCTCGCCCGGCCCGGCCCGCGGCCGCTCGACCTCGCGGACGGCGAACGAGCGCGGCTCGTCGTAGACGACGGCCCGCATCGTCGCAGCGGGGACGGAGGTCGGGGCGTCGTCGGGCACGGCTCCTTCCTAGCCCACCCGGACGGACCGCGGTAGGGCGGTCCGCGCTGGTTAGACTCCGCGGGTGTCGACGGCCCTCCGAGACGACGCCGACTTCCGGCGCTACTGGCTCGCCCGCCAGGTCTCCGTCGCCGGCACCCTCGTCACCGCCGTCGCCCTGCCGGTGCTCGTCTACCGGCTCAGCGGCAGCCCGTCGCTCACCGCCCTCGTCACCCTCGTCGAGGGGCTGCCCTACCTGCTCCTCGGCCTGGTCTCCGGTGCGCTCTCGGACCGCTTCGACCGCCGCCGGGTCATGGTCGTCGCCGACCTGCTGAGCGCGGTGGCCATCGGCTCGGTGCCGGTGGCCCACCTCCTGGGCGTCCTCACCGTGGGGCACGCCCTCGTCGCCGGCTTCCTCGCCCAGGCCTGCTTCGTGTTCTTCGACGGCGCGGCCTTCGGCGCGCTCCCGGCGATCGTCGGCCGGGAGCGGCTCGGTGCGGCCAACGCCGCCGTGTGGGGCTTCGGCTCGCTCCTCGACCTCGGTGTCCCGATGCTCGCCGGCCTGCTCCTCGCCGTGCTCCACCCGGCGCTGCTGCTCGGCGTCGACGCCCTGAGCTTCGTCGCGTCGGCCGCCTGCGTCGTCGGGATCGCGGTGCGGCTCTCCGAGACCCGCGACCTCCCGCCACTGCGGCCGGCGGTCCTCGTGCGGGAGGTGCGGGACGGGCTGCGCTTCCTCGTCGGCCACCCGGGGGTGCGCTCGCAGACCGTCATCGGCTTCCTCATGTCACTCTCCGGTGCCGGGTTCATGGCCCTCTCCGTGCCCTTCGCCGACCGCATCCTCGGCGTCGGCACGAGCGGGTGGCGGTTCGGCCTGCTGTTCGCCACCTGGGGGGTCGGCGGGGTCCTCGCCGCCCTGCTCACACCGCGGCTGCACGCCCGGATGCCGGTCACCCGGGCCACCCTCCTCGCCCTGCCGGTCTCCGCCGCCGCCGGGCTCGTCGTCGTCACGACGTCGAGCTGGGTCGTCGCGTCCTCGTTCATGGCGCTGTGGGGCGTGGCCTACCAGTCGGTGGTCCTCACCTCGATCACCTACCGCCAGCAGGCGACGCCGGAGCACCTCCTCGGCCGGGTCAACACGGCCGGCCGGATGCTGTCGTTCGGTGTCGGCTGGACCAGCGGGGCCCTGGGGGCGGGCGCGGTCGCCGGCCTGTTCGGCACGCGCGCGGCCCTCGTCGCGGTGGTCTCGGTGGGCGTCCTCGCCGTCGTCTTCGGCTGGCTCTCCCCGCTGCGCACCCTGGAGCGCGCCCCGGGCCGCGAGGTCCTCGCGTGAGCGCCACGGAGGCGGACGGGGCGCGCTTCACGCCGGCGCGGTGGGGCCTGCTCGCCGCCTTCTCCCTCCTCGTCGCGACGACGCAGGTGCTGTGGCTGACCTTCGCCCCGGTCACCGTCGAGTCGGCGCGTGCCCTCGGGGTGTCGGAGGGGCTGGTCGGCGACCTCGCCGTCGTCAACCCGCTGATGTTCGTCGTGCTCGCCCTCCCCGCAGGGTGGTTCGTCGACCGGGCCCTCCACGCGACCCTCACCGCGGGCGCGCTCCTCACCGCCGCGGGCGCGCTCGTCCGGCTCGTCGACCCCTCGGCCTTCGGGTGGCAGCTCACCGGGCAGCTGCTCGCCTCGGTCGCCCAGCCCCTGGTCCTGACGGCGACGACGACGGTGGCCGCCCGCTGCTTCCCGGACCGCGAGCGGACCACGGCCATCGCCGTCGGCAGCGCGGCGCAGTTCGTCGGCGTCCTGCTCGGGGCGCTCGGCGGGCAGCCCCTCGTCGGCTCCGGGGGGTTGTCCCGGCTGCTCGCGGTGCACGCCGGCCTGGCCGTCGTGGCGGCGGTTGCGGTGCTCGTGACGCTGCGCCTCGCCACCGTGGCGCCCGTCGCCCACCGGGAGGGCCCGGGGCTGCGCTGGCTCAGCGAGGTGCCGTTGCTCTGGCGGCTCGGTGGGCTGCTGTTCGTCGGTGTCGGCGTCTTCAACGCGCTCGCCACCTGGCTCGACCCGGTGATGGCCGGCCTCGGCCACCCCGGCGTCGGCGGAGCGCTCATCGCCGTGACGACGGTGGCGGGCATCGCGGGCGCGGCGGTCCTGCCCGGTCCGGTGGCGGCCCGCGCCCGGCGGCGGTGGCTGCTCGTCGCGGCCACCGCCACGACGGGCGTGGTCTTCGCGCTGCTCGTGCTCGTCCACGCCCCCGTGGCGGTGGGCGCACTGCTCGCCGTCCTCGGGTTCGTGCTGCTCGCCGGCCTGCCCGTCGCCCTCGAGTGGTCCGAGCAGCTCGTCGGCGTGGCCCGGTCGGGGACGGCCACGGCGGTGCTGCTGCTCGCGGGCAACTTCGGCGGGGTGCTGCTCGTCCTCGCCGTGCAGCCCTTCGTCGACTCGCCCCGGCTCGCGCTCGGTGTGCTCGCGCTCGTCGCGGGGCCCGGGCTGTGGCTCGCGCTGGGGTTGCCGCGGGGCGACGGGGAGGGCCGGTCCCCGACGGCCTAGAGGTACTGGCCGGTGCCCTCGGCCGGGCCCGGGCTGCCGGGGTGCTGCGGCGACGGCATCGGCCCCCCGGCCGGGCCGTGGTGTCCCTGACCGGGGCTCATCCCCGGGGGGAGGGCACGCATCTGCTGCAGCTGGGCCTGGGCGGCCATCTGCTGCGCGACGAGGGCGGTCTGGATGCCGTGGAACAGACCCTCGAGCCAGCCCACGAGCTGGGCCTGGGCGATCCGCAGCTCGGCGTCGGACGGGGCCTCGTCCTTGAAGGGGAGGGCGATCCGCTCCAGCTCGGCGACGAGCTCGGGGGCCAGGCCGTCCTTGAGCTCGGCGATCGAGCGCTCGTGGATCTCGGCCAGCCGGGCGCGTCCGCGGTCGTCGAGGGGGGCGCTGCGGACCTCCTCGAGGAGCTGCTTGACCATCGAGCCGATCCGCATCACCTTGGCGGGCTGCTCGACGAGGTCGGCGGGGTTGGTGGGGGCGTCGCGCTCCGACGCGGAGCCCGCCTCGGCCTGCGGCTCGCGGGCGGCCACGCCCATCCCGTCCGGGGTGACGACGACGATCTTGTCGGAGTCGCCGACGACCGTGGCGGGCACACTGCGCCGGACCTCGTCGTCGGGCCGGTCGGGCTCGTCGTGGGACTGCTCGCTCATCCCCTCATCCTGCCGCACGCCCCGGCCGGCCCTGTGCGGGAGCCCCGCCGGGTCGTCCCACCGCACTGCGGCCGTCTCTCGCTTGACACCGATTGTCGATATGCATATCGTCTGTCGATAACACATCGTCTGTCGATATGGAGACCGTCATGGCGCGTCGTTCGCCCACCGCACCGCGCACCACCCGCGACCTCTGGTCCTTCGACCGGGCCGACCGGTGGTCACTCGTCGTCGTCCTCGGACTCGTCGCGCTCGCCACCCTCGCCGTGCAGGTCGTCCGGCCGCTCGTCGGCTGGGTGACGGGCTCGGACCTCGCGCTCGACTACCTCGGCCCGGTCGAGGTCCCGGCCCTCGACGCGGCCGGCGTCGCGCACGACGCCCTGGGCCACGTCGACGCCACGCTCGCCGACCCGACGGTGGGGCAGCGGCTGCTCGACCTCGGTCCCGGGGTCCTCCTCACCGCCCTCGTCGTCACCGGGGCCTGGCTGGTGCTCCGCGTCCTGCGCGACGTCGCCGCCGGCGACCCGTTCCGACGCCGCAACGTGACCCGGCTCCGGGCGCTGGCCTTCGTCGTGGCGATCGGCCTCCCCGTCGTGTGGTTCGCGCGGGCTTCGGTCGACCTCGGGCTGCTCACCTCCCTCGACACCGAGGCCGGGGTGGCCGGGACGGTCGTCGCCGTCCCGTGGGCTCCCGTCGTCGTGGGCATGCTCGTCGCCCTCGTCGCGGAGGCCTTCAAGCTCGGCGCCGGGCTGCGCGACGACGTCGACGGCCTCGTCTGATGCCGGTCGACGAGCCGCACCGGGTCGTGTGCCACCTCGACCGCCTGCTCGAGGAGCGGGGGATGACGCTCGCCGCCCTCGCCGAGGCGGTCGGCGTCACCGTCGTCAACCTCTCGGTGCTCAAGAACGACCGCGCCAAGGCGATCCGCTTCTCGACGCTGACCGCGGTGTGCGACGTCCTCGGTTGCCAGCCGGGCGACGTCCTCACGCTCCGGCCGGAGGCGCGGTGACCGCCTCGGCCGCCGGCCCGACCGGGGCGCGGCGCAGCGCCGGCTGGGCGAGCGCGACGAGGAGGGCCGCGGCGACCCCGGCCCCCACCGTGACCGCGAAGGCGCCCGTGTGGCCGTGCAGGTCGGCGAGCCGTCCGGCGAGCGCGGAGCCCACGGCGTAGCCGACACCGGTGACCGAGGCCAGCAGGGTCATCGCCGTGCCCACGCGCGTCGGCGGTACCGCCCGCTCGCCGAGCACGAAGTTGCTGATCATGTAGGGCGCGATGACGAACCCGAGGACGAGGACGACGGCGAACAGCTGCGGGACGGAGCCGACGAGCAGCAGCGGCGTCGAGAGAACGGCGAGCCCGGCGGCCGCGACGAGGACGCGGGAGGGGAAGCCGATGCGGGCCGGCAGGCCGGCGACCGCGAGGCCGGCGACGACCGACCCGACCCCGAGCGAGGCGTGGACCAGGCCGGCGATGCCGGGCCGGCCGGCCGCGGTCGTGAGCACGGTCGTGCCGGTCTGGACCGAGCCGAACACCACGCCCATGAGCAGCTGCGCGAGGAGCAGGACGACGAAGGTCAGGGTGAGGATGCGTCCGGTGCCGTGGGCCCTCGCGCGGTGGGCGTGCGCGAGCCGGGCCGTCGGGTGCACCGCGAAGGCGGAGCCGAACCCGAGGAGCAGGACCGCCGCCACGCTGACGGCGAGACCGGGGCTCGCGAGGACGACGAGGACGCCGATGAGCGCCGGGCCGAGGACGAAGGAGGCCTCGTCGGCGGCGCCCTCGTAGGAGAAGGCCGTCTCCATGAGGCGGGGCTGGTGCGTGCCCTGCTCCCGCGTCATCGGGCGCCAGCGCGCCCGCGCGAGCGGTCCGATCTGCGGCATCGCGGCACCGGCGACGGCCGCGGCCCCGATGACGACGGCCGGGCTCGCCCCGGCCCGGGACAGCGCGACGAGCACGAGCAGGCCCACGCCTCCGGCGAGCGACTGGACGAGGACCACGGGCCGCTGGCCGACCCGGTCGGCGAGGGACCCCGCGACGGGCGCGCCCGCGGCGTTGGCGACGGCCAGGGCCCCGGCCGCTCCACCACCGAGCGCGTACGAGCCGGTCGTGCCGGCGACGAGGAGGAGGGTGCCCATCTGGCTCATCGCGCCCGGGAGCCGCCCGACGAAGGCGACGAGGACGTAGAGGGGTCCGGCGAGGGTGAACAGGCGGCGGTAGCCGGTGAGTGGCGACATGGTGCGGGCTCCGTGGGTGCGGCGCCCCGGAAAGGGCGCATCCGGTGCGCGCCGTCCCCACCACACGACGCACGGAACCCTGTGCTGCCGGCGATCCTACCGGCCGAGCGTGCCTCGGCCGTGACGCACCGGAACCTCCGGTGGGGCACCTCGACGTTCGGGGTGCCCGACTGCAGCTTCCGGCACCAGGCGGGCAAGTGGGGTCGCTCAGGTGGTGCGGCGGGTCACCTGCGGAGCGCGGCGGATCCCGGCCGCGGCGAGCGCGGCGGCGACGACGGGCACGAGCACCCCGACGACGCCGAGCTCGGCCCACGGGATGAGCAGGATGCTGTCGCCGTTGGTCGAGGCGTTCGTCAGGGGGTCCCAGCCCTGTGCGGTGAGCGGGCGGGCGATGGCGATGCCCGGCACGAGGCCGACCGCCACCCCGAGCGCGCAGCCCACGGCCGACAGGACGAAGGCCTGCGCAGACGCCATGGCCCGGCGGGTGCCGCGGGTGGCCCCCAGGGCCGCGAGGGTGGCCTGGTCGTCCTGCTGCTCGGCGAGGGTCAGGGCCGTCGAGGTGAGGACGACGACGAGGATGAGGAGGGCGAACACCCCGAGCAGGATGCCGACGACGACCCGGTCCTCGCGCTGGAAGCCGTCCTCGCGCTGGACCTCCACCTCGTCGCCGAGGGTCTGCCGGAGCTGCTCGACGACCCGGTCCGACACCCGTGCCCCACCACCGTCCCGCACGGTCCACGACAGCACGCGGGTCTCCCAGCCCCGGGTGACCGGCGTCCCGGCGACGAACGCGAGGGTCGCGCCGAGCATCCGCCCGGTGTTCTCCTTCGTCAGGGGCAGGTGGACCGCCGGGACCGTCGTGTCGGACGTGACCTGCACGCGGGGGTCGATGCGCTCCGGTGCCTGTGGGTCGACGCGGTAGGTGCCCTGCGCGACGCGCACGGTGTCGCCCGTCCCGCCGAGCAGCAGGGCCGCCCCGTCACGGACCTTCTGGGCGTCGCTGCCGGAGAGCCCGGTTCGTCGTACGAGCTCGTCAGCGGGCAGGCTGAGCACCAGGCCGGAGCCGTTGCTCTGCGAGCCGGCGACGGCGCACTCCTCTCCCCTCGTCGACTCCGTGACCCAGTTCAGGGTGTCGTCGACGGTGCACCCGTCCGGCACGACGTTGACGAACGCCGCCGCGTAGGGCCCGGTGGGTGTGTCCATGGCGTAGGACTGCGGGTCCCCGGCGAACACGTCGTTCGGGGTGACCGTCATCGACGGCGCCGCAGACGAGACGGTGGCGGTGGTGAGGCCGTCCGGTGACCAGGCGGAGACGACGACCTCACCGGGGATCGTCTGCGGCAGGTACTCCAGCCGGCGCTGCTCGGTGTCGCTCTCGAGCCCGGTGAGTCCGAAGGTCAGCCCGGCGACGACGGCGAGCACGGCGGCGACCGAGGGGGCGCTGCGGGCCCGGTGCCGGGCCAGGTCGCGCGCCGCCATCCGCAGGGAGGTCGGGAGGTGCCCGCCGGCCCGTCCGACGCCGGCCAGGACGACGGGGACGAGGAGGAGGGACCCGACGATGAGGACGACGGCACCGACGACGACGAGCGTCTCGCCGCTGTCCTGGAAGACTCCCGGCAGGTAGCGCTGGACGTTCACCACGCCGGTGCCGCCGAGCGTGAGGACGGCCCCGACCACGGACAGGACGACGCCGAGAGCGAGGACGAGCAGGCTGGGGCGCGGCGAGACGCTCTGGCCGCGCATGACCCCGACGATGTCGAGCCGCCCGAGGCGTCGGGCCGGGACGAGCGCGGCGACGAGGGTCGACCCGGTGGCGCACACGGCGATCGCGGCGAGCACGCCGAGGCGGACGTCGAAGGGCCCGGCGAACGGGGGGTAGGGGCGGTCGCCCGTGGCCCGCACGACGACCCACGCGGCGACGACGCCGGCGGCGCCGCCGAGCAGCGCTGACGCGGCGCCGAGCACGAGGGCCTGGGCGAGCACGGTGCGCCGCAGCACCGGGGTGTGCGCTCCGTTGCTCGCCGCGAGCGCGAGGGTGCGCCGCTGGCGGGTGGCGCTGACGGCGAACGCGGGCCCGACGAGGAGGGTCGTCGAGACGAGCAGCATGACGACGGCGAGGCCGACCATGAGGCCCATCCGCTGCGTGTCGCCCGAGGAGCCGAGCTGCATCTCGGGCGGGAGGTCGGCGAGGGCGGGCGGATGGCGCAGCACGTCGGCCGAGAGCACGCGGAAACCGTGGTCGCCGAGGCGCTGCACCTCGTCCCAGGTCACCGGGTCGCTGCCGAGGACGATCCAGCCGCCGTTGCCCGTCGTCACGTGCGGGGTGACGGGGGCGGCGGTGACGACGCCGGGGACCGCCCAACCGTCGCGCACCCGCCCCACGCCGACGACGGTCAGCGTGCGGTCGGTGCCGTCGACGGACACCTGCACGGTGCCGTGGTCGGGCAGGCCGGCGGCGAGCCCGACGGGGGTGACGAGCGCCTCCGCGGGTGCGCTGGTGTCGCTCGGCGGTGGGGCGGGCCAGCGTCCGGAGGTCAGCCGCAGCTTCTCGCCCAGCCCGCGGCTGCCGTCGAGCGCGAGGCCGTCGACCGTGACTCGGCGGTCGGCGACGGTCGTGCGGACGCCGAACCGGTCGAAGGGTGCGACGTCGGCGCCGACGAGCCGGGCGACGGCGTCGGCGTTGTCGGTGGCGGACGCCTCGCGGTCGAAGCCGGGGATCTCCGTCGCCGGGTCCGAGGTCATCGTCATGCCGTCCGCGGGATCGGGGAGCTGCCGGGTGACGGCGGTGTCGGGCCAGTCCAGGAGGGCCTGCCCCGACCCCATCGCAGCGGGGATCTGCTCGGGTCCGCTGACGTCGGAGGTGTACGCGAGCGTCACGACGGTCGAGAGCAGCAGGGTCGGGAGCAGCACCATGACGACGACGAGGGCCGAGCGGCCCTTGTGGCGGCGGACGTCGCGGCGCGCCATGCGCAGGGCGAGGACCCACGACGAGCGCCACTGCGCGGCGCGCCCGCGCTCCCCGCCGTCCGGGTCGGGGCTGGGGGCCGGCGCGGCCTCCGGTCGGGGTGGGGCGACGGTGCTCACCGGGCGCCGCCCGGGGCGAGCAGGTCCTCGGCGCGGTCGGCCTCGCCCGTGGAGTCGACGACGCGCCCGTCGCGCAGGAAGACGACGCGGTCGGCCCACGCCGCGTGCCGTGCCTCGTGCGTGACGAGCAGCCCGGCGACGCCGTCGTCGCAGCGCTCACGCAGAACGCGGAGCACCTCCTCGCCCGTGTGGCTGTCGAGGGCGCCGGTCGGCTCGTCGGCGAGGACGAACCGGCGGCTGCCGACGAGCGCGCGGGCGATGGCGACCCGCTGCTGCTGCCCGCCCGACATCTGGTCGGGGTAGCGGTCGGAGAGGGGCATGAGGTCCATGAGGTCGAGGGTGTGGCGGGCCTGGCGGCGGGCCTGCCGGGCGCGCATCCCGTCGAGCTCGAGGGGGAGGGCGACGTTCTCGGCCGCGGTGAGGCTGGGGATGAGGTTGTAGTCCTGGAAGACGAAGCCCATCCGGCGCCGACGCAGTTTCGCGAGGTCGCGCGGGCCGAGGTCGCCGAGGGTCTGGCCGCCGATGGTCACCGTGCCCGACGTGGGGGCGTCGAGGCCTCCGGCGACGTTGAGCAGCGTCGACTTGCCGGAGCCGCTCGGACCCATGACGGCGACGAGCTCGCCGGGCTGGATCTCGAGCGAGACGTGGTCGAGGGCGACGACGCGGGTCTCGTCCTGGCCGTGGACGCGGGTGACGTCGGAGATGACGACGTGCGCTGTGCTCATGTGGGGGTTCCCTCCCGGACGGCCGGCCCCTCGCCGGCGGTGCTGGACGTGCTGGACGTGCTGGGCGTGCTGGACGTGCTGGGCGTGCTCGACGGGCCCGCCGCTGCGGGCGGACGGGACGTGCCGGACGGGCCGGGCCGGCGGCCGGCCGCCCGGTGACGGGTGAGGACGGACTCGACGTGGTCGAGCCAGCGGACCTCGGCCTCGGCCGCGAAGACGAGGTTCTCGAGGACGAGGAGCCAGGCCAGGCCGTGCTCGGCGTCGCGGGCGCCCTCGGCCGTCCCCTCCGCACGGTCGAGGGCGTCCCGCTTGAGCCGGGTGAGGTCGCGCAGGTGACGGAGGGTGGCCGTGCGCTGGCCCTGGACGACGTGGTGCACGTCGACCCCCGGCGCCGTCACCGCGAGGGCGAGCTTGATCGTCAGCTCGTCGCGCGGGGTGTTCGAGCGGTCGACGGGTGAGGTCCACCAGCCGGTGAGCTCGTCCGCGCCGGCGGGCGTGAGCCGGTAGGCGATGCGGCCCTCCGGGTCGGGGTCGCCCGTCGGCTCGACGAGCCCGTCGCGCACGAGCCGCTCGAGGGTCGTGTAGACCTGCCCCACGTTGAGCGGCCACGTCCCGCCGGTGCGCTCCTCGAACTCCGTGCGCAGGCGGGCGCCGTACGACTCGCCCTCCGCGAGGAGGGCCATGAGGCCGAGCCGGACCGACACGCGGGGCCTCCGTCCTCTGGTACATACCGGGTATGTCGTGCTGACGAGGAGATGTATACCGAGTATTGCCGGTGTCCGTCAAGCACCTCGACGGCCCGCAGCGCCGGGTCGCCGGCCGCGCCGGGCCGTCCTCCGGACCGGTGGTGGCGGGAAGGGCCGCGAACGCGGAGGATGGCGGGAGCCGTCCCCCGAGCGAGAGGAAGCCCCGATGCTCGTCCCGATGACCGTCACCGACTTCATCACCCGTGCCCGCACCGTCTACGGCGCGCGCGTGGGGGTCGTCGACGAGCCGGACCAGGTGGCCGACCCGCTGCCCGACCTCACCTACGCGGAGGTGGCAGCGCTCGCCGAGCGCCAGGCGGCCCGGCTCGACGAGCTCGGGGTCGCGGTGGGGGAGCGGGTCGCGATCGTGTCGCACAACGCGGCCCGGATGCTCGTCGCCTTCTTCGGGGTCTGCGGGTCGGGCCGGGTGCTCGTCCCGGTGAACTTCCGGCTCAAGCCCGACGAGGTGCGCTACATCATCGAGCACTCCGGTGCGCGGGTGCTCCTCGTCGACCCCGAGATCGACGCGTCCCTGGCCTCGGTCGCCGCCAAGCACCGCATCGTCCTCGGCGACGACGCCGCGACCTACGCCGCCGAGGGCGTCGCCCCGCGCCCCTGGGAGCCCGACGAGAACGCGACGGCGACGATCAACTACACCTCCGGCACCACGGCGCGCCCCAAGGGCGTGCAGATCACCCACCGCAACATCTGGACCAACGCCCTGACCTTCGCCCTGCACGCCGGGGTCACCGACCGGGACGTCTACCTGCACACCCTCCCGATGTTCCACGCGAACGGCTGGGGGATGCCCTTCGCGACCACCGGTCTCGGCGTGCGGCAGGTCGTGCTGCGCAAGGTCGACGGCGCCGAGATCCTGCGCCGGGTGGAGGCCCACGGCGTGACGTTCATGTGCGCGGCGCCCGCGGTGGTCAACGCCGTGCTCGACGCCGCGCAGTCGTGGGACGGCGAGGTGCCCGGGCGTGGGCGAGTGCGGATCATCGTCGCCGGGGCCCCGCCGCCCACGAAGACCGTGGCCCGCGTCGAGGCCGAGCTCGGCTGGGAGTTCATCCAGATCTACGGGCTCACCGAGACCTCGCCCCTGCTCACCATCAACCGGAGCCGGGCCGAGTGGGACGACCTGAGCACCGAGGAGCGGGCCGAGCGGCTCGTGCGGGCGGGGGCGCCGGCCCTCGGGGTCAGCCTCGACCTGGCACCGGACGGCGAGGTGCTGGCGCGCTCCAACGTCGTCCTCGAGGGGTACTGGGAGCAGCCGGAGGAGTCGGCCAGGGCCCTGGAGGGGGGCTGGTTCCACACCGGCGACGGCGGGACGATCGAGGACGGCTACCTGACGATCTCGGACCGCAAGAAGGACGTCATCATCACCGGCGGCGAGAACGTCTCGTCGGTGGAGGTCGAGGACGTGATCTTCAGCCACCCGGCGGTGTCCGAGGTCGCGGTCATCGGGGTGCCGGACGAGAAGTGGGGCGAGACCATCAAGGCCCTCGTCGTGGTCGTGCCGGACGCCGTGGTCACCGAGGCCGAGCTCGTCGCGTGGTGCAAGGAGCGGGCGGCCGGCTACAAGGCGCCGACGTCGGTGGAGTTCCGCGAGGAGCTGACCCGCACCGCCACCGGCAAGCTGCAGAAGTTCAAGCTGCGCGCGCCGTACTGGGAGGGACGCGAGCGCCGGGTGAACTGACCGAGGCGAGGCGAGGCGAGGCGAGGCGAGGGCGAGGCGAGGCGAGGCGAGGCGAGGCGAGGCGGCGACGGCGCGGCGAGGCGAGGGCGAAGGCGAGGGCGAGCGCGAGGCGAGTCCAGGGCGAGGCGAGGGCGACGGCGAGGCGAGGGCGAGGGCGAGGGCGAGGGCGAGTCCGCAGTGGGTGCGGTTCTCGACCCCGCTGCTACCGGCCCTCGCCGGTAGCGGCACGTGGTGTCGCCCCAGACGTCCATGTGCTCCCGATGCTGGGCCACCCCGGCCGCCCCACCTCTCGGAGCACAGGTCCATGTGCTCCAGCGGATGAGCCGGTCTGGTCCCAGCTTCTGGCGCACAGGTCCATGTGCTCCGGGTCGTGAGCCGGCAGGTCGTGGTCCATCCCCTGGAGCACACGTCCGTGTGCTCCGGAGGGTGGGCCGAGGGGTGGGTGGCTCAGAACTCGGAGCACATGGACGTCTCGGCACGGACCACGCTCGGGGGCCTTCATGACCTACGGCAGGGCTCAGCCCCGGTACCCCTCACAGCCCGGTGCCTGGGCTCAGCCAGCAGCCCCTCACCGCCCGGTGGCTGGGCTCAGCCCGCAGCCCCTCACCGCCCGGCGGCTGGGCTCAGCCCCGGGCGAGGAGCTGGGCGACGAGGGCCAGCACGGCCGGCACGGTCTGGACCAGCAGGATGCGCCGGCTCACGGTCATCGCCCCGTACACGCCGGCCACGGCGACGCAGGCCAGGGAGTACACGGCGAACGCGAAGCGGTGGTCGGGCGGCCCGACGAGCGCCAGGGCGACCCCGACGACGAGGAAGCCGTTGTAGAGACCCTGGTTGGCGGCGAGCACCTTCGTCTCGGCCGCCTGGGCCGGCGTCGTCCCGAAGGTCGCCCGTCCCCGCGGGGTGTCCCACAGCGCCATCTCGAGCACGACGACGTAGACGTGGATGAGCCCCACGAGGGCGGTGAGCACCGCGGCGACGACCGACATGGGTGATGTCTAGCGGATCGGCGACCCCGCGGTCACCCCGTCGTGAGGAGGATCTTGCCGATGTGGCCGCTCGCCTCGAGCTCGCGGTGGGCCTCGGCGGCCGACGCCAGGGGGTGGCGCGAGTGCACGACCGGACGCACGACGCCGTCCTCGACGAGGGGCCAGACGTGCTCGCGGACCGCCGCGACGATCGCCGCCTTCTCCGCGGCCGGCCGGGCCCGCAGCGACGTCGCGATGACGGCGCCGCGCTTGGCGAGCAGGGCGCCGAGGTCGAGCTCGCCGGTGCGCCCGCCCTGGAGGCCGATGACGACGAGCCGCCCGTTCGGCGCGAGCACGTCGACGTTGCGGCCGAGGTAGGCCGCGCCCATGTTGTCGAGGACGACGTTCGCCCCGACGCCGTCCGTGGCCCCACGCACGCGCTCGACGAAGTCCTCCTCGCGGTAGTTGACGAGGACGTCCGCACCGAGGGCGCGGCAGGCCTCGAGCTTCTCGGCCGTGCCCGCGGTGACGGCGACCCTGGCCCCGAGCGCCGTGGCCAGCTGGATGGCCATCGTCCCGATACCCGACGAACCTCCGTGCACGAGAAGGGTCTCCCCCGGCTGGAGGTTGGCGGTGAGGAAGACGTTCGACCACACGGTGCAGACGACCTCGGGCAGGGCGGCGGCGTCGGTCAGCGAGACCCCGCCGGGCACCGGCAGCAGCTGTCCGGCCGGCACCCGCACGAGCTCGGCGTACCCGCCGCCCGCGAGCAGCGCGCAGACCTCGTCACCGACGGCCCAGCCCTCCACGTCCGGGCCGAGCGCCTCGACCGTGCCGCTCACCTCGAGCCCCGGTACCTCTGACTCGCCGGGGGGCGGGGGGTAGAAACCCTGGCGCTGCATCGAGTCGGCCCGGTTGACGCCCGCGGCCGCGACGCGCACGAGCACCTCGCCGGCCCGCGGCTCGGGGGTGTCGACGTCGGAGAGGACGAGGGCCTCGGGCCCGCCGGACTCGGGGATGGTGATCGCCTTCATGCCCCCGAGGCTAGGCGCCGTCGTCGAGGGTGGCGAGGTCGGCCGGGGTGTCGACGTCGTGGGCCGGAGCCCCCGGCACCTCGACCTCCACGTGGGGGAGCCCGAGGAGGGTACGGGCGGGCACCCCGGCCGTCGGGTGCGCCGCGTGCCCGGCCACCGCGCCGGTGCGGTACACGGCGAGCAGGGAGTTGGGCACTCCCTCGTCGTCGACCCCGACCGCGGCCTCGACCTCCGGGCCCGCGGCGTGGAGCACCTCGGCGAGGCGGGCCAGGGCCGGCGCGGCGTCCGGCATGTCCCCGGCGACGACCGCGACCAGGGGGGTGCGCACCAGGGCGACCCCGGCGAGCACGGCGGCGAAGGGGCCACCACCGGGCGGGTCCTCGCAGGTCCAGGTCACCTCGCGGGGCAGCTCACGGGCGGCCCCGACGACGACGACCGGCCAGTGCGGCGGCAGGGCGGCGAGCAGGTGGCCGAGGACGGTCGTGCCCCGCAGCGGCGCGGCGAGCTTGTCGCCGCCGAACCGGGTGGCCCGGCCGCCGGCGAGCACGACGACGCTGACGACGGGGCTCGGCATCCCCCGACCCTACGACGCCGTGGCCCACCGGCGGTCCGGCCCGTCCCACCCCCCCGGGCGTCGCCGGACCGGCCTCAGGGTGCGTGCCCGACCCGGACCCCGAGGGCGCCGGCCGCCTGCCGCACCGCGTGGACCAGCCGTTCGCGCGCGGCGTCGTCGACGTCGGCCTGCGAGTAGGTCACGGCGACGGCGGCGACGGGGTAGTCGTTGGCGTCGAGCACGGCCACGGCGACCGACCCGAGCCCGGGGGTGACGAGGCCGTCCTCCACCGCGTGGCCCCGCTGACGCACCTGCTGCAGCCAGGACCGCAGCTCCGTGGTGGACCGCGGTCCTCGTCCGTCCCGGTGCACCAGGGCCGTCCGGTCGGGGAAGAGGGCCCGGACCTGGGCCGCGGGGAGGGCGGAGAGCATGGCCAGCCCGGTGGCGGTCAGCGGAGCGGGCAGGCGCACCCCGACGTCGGTGACGAGCAGGGGGCGGCCGGGCGCGCGCTGCTCCACGACGTAGAGCACGTCGCCGCCGTGCAGCACCGCGAGGTGGGCGTTGTGGCCGCAGACGTCGACGAGCCGGTCCATGAGCCCGCGGGCCATCCGCTCCAGCGGTGCCTGGCGCTGGTAGGCCGACCCCAGCTCGTACGCGGCGAGGCCGAGCCCGTACCGCCGCTCCTCGGGCAGGTGGCGGACGTAGCCGCGCTCGACGAGCACGGCGAGCAGGTGGTAGACGCTCGAGCGCGGCAGCCCGAGGTCGCGGGCCACGGCGGCGGCGGGCACCGGTTCGCCGCGTCGGGCGATGAGACCGAGGACGTCGAGGGCGTGCCCGGCGGCGGGAGCGTTGGCCACCGCCCCAGTCTCGCACCCGAGACGGTGGGACGGCGTCGGCACCCTCAGCCGTCGGCGTCGAGCCGCTCGAGGATGCGCCGCAGCGTGGCGCGGTCGCGGTCGGGGAGCCGGTCGAAGTAGGCGTCCGCGCCGGTGCGTCGGGCCGCGGCGACGCGGTCGAGGAGGGCGCGCCCCTCGTCGGTGAGCGTGACGACCTGGGCCCGCCGGTCGGTCGGGTCGGGAGCCCGGCGGAGGACGCCGCGCTCCTCGAGGGCGTCGACGACGTCGGTGACCGACCGGGGGGCCACCCGCAGGTGCTGGGCCAGCTCGCCGAGGCGCATCGTGCCGTGGTGGCCGACGGTGCGCAGGGCCCGGGCGTGGTGGGGGGCGAGGTCGTACGGCTCGAAGGCCACCATGCCGTGCCGGCGCAGCTCGCGGGCCACGCGCATCACGAGGTCGCCGAGGTCGAGCTCGCCGGCCGGGGCGGCGTCGTCGTGGGGGGGCACGCGGGAATGGTAGCGCGAGCTGGTGTGTTTGGCTCATAGTGAGGTAACCTCATCAATAGCCCACCGAGAGGAGCGCGCCCATGACCGCCGCCCCCACCCTGACCTCCCCCCGACCACCGGCACCCGGCCACGCCGGCTCCGCCACCGCCGGTGACGCGCCCCACGCCAGTCCCGGGCCCGGTGCGCCCGGCGGCCGAGGGGGCCGCGGTGGTGCGATGACCGTCGACCCGCGCGACCGCGCCCGCCTCGCCGAGGCCCCGGTGCCGATGTCCCGCGTCCTCGCCCTGTTCCGCCCGCACGAACGGCGCATCGGCGTCGTCGTCGCGATCATCGTGCTCACCAGCCTCGTCGGCCTCGCCCAGCCCTTCCTCGTCCGCGAGGTCGTCGACGTCGCGATCCCCCGCCAGGACGTGCGGCTCCTGCTCCTCGTCGTCGGGGCGATGGTCACCGTCGCCGCCGTCACCCAGCTGCTCGGCGTCGTGCAGACCTGGCTCTCCACCCAGGTCGGCCAGCGCGTCATGCACGGGCTCCGTACGTCCGTCTTCACCCACCTCCAGCGCCAGTCGCTCGGCTTCTTCACCCGGACCCGCGGCGGCGAGGTGCAGTCCCGGCTCGTCAACGACGTCGGTGGCATGCAGGGCGTGGTCACCTCGACCGCGACCTCGATCGCCTCCAACGTCACGACCGCCGTGGCCACCGCCGTCGCGATGGTGGCCCTGTCGTGGCGGCTCTCGCTGCTGTCGCTGCTCGTCGTGCCACCGGCCCTGTGGCTCACCCGCCGGGTCGCCCTGCTGCGCCGCGAGGTCACCGCCCAGCAGCAGCGCCGGCTCGCCGACCTCAACGCGCAGATCGAGGAGGGGCTGTCGGTGAGCGGGGTGCGGCTCGCCAAGACGCTCGGCACCGCGACGCACTCGGCCGCCCGGTTCGCCGACACCTCCGCCGACCTCGTCGGGCTCGAGCTGCGCTCGCAGCTCGCCGGGCGCTGGCGGATGGCGACGATGCAGGTCGTCTTCTCGGTGATCCCGGCCCTCGTCTACCTCGCGGCCGGCCTGCCGGCGACCTCGGGCGGGATGACGATCGGCACGCTCGTCGCGTTCACGGCGCTGCAGGGCGGCATCTTCCGGCCGCTCATGGGGCTGCTCAACGTCACCGCGCAGTGGGTGGCGTCGATGGCCCTCTTCTCGCGGGTCTTCGAGTACCTCGACCTCGTCCCCGACGTGCCGGCGCCGGAGCACCCCGTGCCGCTCGACCCCGCCCAGGTCGCGGGTCACGTCCGCGTCGACGGTGTGACGGTGCGCTACCCGGGCAGTGACCGCGACGCCCTGGCCGACGTGAGCCTCGACGTGCCCGCCGGCTCGACGCTGGCGCTCGTCGGTGCCACCGGCTCGGGGAAGTCCACCCTCGCCGGCCTGCTCGGGCGGCTGCTCGACCCCGACAGCGGGCGGGTGGGCGTGGACGGGGTCGACGTGCGCGACCTCGACCCGGACGTCCTGGCGGCGGTCGTCGGCACGGTGTCGCAGGAGAGCTACCTCGTCCACGCCTCGGTGCGCGAGAACCTCCTCCTCGCCCGCCCCGGCGCCACCGAGGCCGAGCTGTGGCGGGCCCTCGGTGCCGCCCAGGTCGCCGACCTCGTGGCCACCCTCCCCGACGGGCTCGACACGGTGGTCGGAGCCCGCGGGCACCGGTTCTCCGGCGGGGAGCAGCAGCGGCTCGCCGTCGCCCGGACCATCCTGCGCGACCCGCCCGTCCTCGTCCTCGACGAGGCCACGAGCGCCCTCGACACCGCCACCGAGCGGGCCCTCCAGGGTGCCCTCGACGAGCTGGCCCGGGGCCGCACCACCGTCACCATCGCGCACCGGCTCTCGACCGTGCGGCGGGCCGACCGCATCGCGGTGCTCCACGAGGGCCGGCTCGTCGAGTCCGGGACCCACGACGAGCTGTTGGCGCTCGGTGGCCGGTACGCCGCCCTCGTCGCGGCGGCCGACGGGGCCCCGCTCCCGGCCTGAACGCTGGCGCCGAGACCCCACGGGTCTCGGGTGCGAGACAGCAGGGGGCGTCGGCCGCTGGTCCACGACACGGGCCGGCGCTGCACTGGGGGGATGAGCACCTCCGCCCCCGCCCGCTCCCTCACCCCCGTCACCATCGGGGCCGGCCCGCTGACCGTCGACGACGTCGTCGCCGTCGCGCGCCACGACGCCCCGGTACGGCTCGACGAGGCAGCGCTCGCCGAGGTCCGCCGCACCCGCGAGGTCGTGCGTGGTCTCGCCGACGACACCGTGCCGCACTACGGCGTCTCCACCGGCTTCGGGGCCCTCGCCACCCGGCACATCCCCGTCGACCTGCGCCACCAGCTGCAGCGCTCCCTCATCCGCAGCCACGCGGCCGGCTCCGGCCCGGAGGTCGAGCGCGAGGTGGTGAGGGCCCTCATGCTCCTGCGCATCGCGACCCTCGCCACCGGCCGCACCGGCATCCGCGAGGAGACCCTGACGACGTACGTCAGGATGCTCGACGCCGGGATCACCCCCGTCGTCCACGAGTACGGCTCGCTCGGCTGCTCCGGCGACCTCGCCCCGCTCTCGCACTGCGCCCTCGCCCTCATGGGGGAGGGCCCGGTCCGCGACGCGTCCGGCACGCTGGTGCCCGCCGCGGAGGCGCTCGCGGCCGCCGGGCTCGCCCCCGTCGAGCTCGAGGAGAAGGAGGGGCTGGCCCTCGTCAACGGCACCGACGGGATGCTCGGGATGCTCTGCCTCGCACTCCACGACCTGCGCGAGCTGCTCGTCGTCGCCGACATCTCCGCGGCCATGTCCGTGGAGGGGCTGCTCGGCTCGGACGACGTCTTCGCGGCCGACCTCCAGGCGTTGAGGCCCCAGCCGGGGCAGGCCTTGAGCGCGGCGAACATCCGCACCGTGATGGCGGGCAGCGCTGTTCGTGACTCCCACCGGACCGAGGAGTGCACCCGGGTACAGGACGCGTACTCCTTGCGGTGCGCACCCCAGGTGGCGGGCGGCGCGCGCGACACGGTCGAGCACGCGTCGAGGGTCGCCGGGTACGAGCTGGCGTCGGCCGTCGACAACCCCGTCGTCACGCCCGACGGGCGGGTCGAGAGCAACGGCAACTTCCACGGCGCGCCGGTCGCCTACGTCCTCGACTTCCTCGCCATCGTCGCGGCCGATGTGGCCTCGATGTCGGAGCGCCGCACCGACCGGTTCCTCGACGTCTCCCGGAGCCACGGCCTGCCGCCGTTCCTCGCCGACGACCCGGGCGTCGACAGCGGCCACATGATCGCCCAGTACACCCAGGCCGCCATCGTCTCCGAGATGAAGCGCCTCGCCGCCCCCGCCTCGGTCGACTCCATCCCGAGCAGCGCGATGCAGGAGGACCACGTCTCGATGGGCTGGTCGGCCGCGCGCAAGCTCCGCCGCTCGGTCGACGGGCTGTCGCGGGTGCTGGCGGTCGAGGTCCTGACGGCGGCGCGGGGGCTGCAGCTGCGGGCACCACTGGAGCCCGCACCGGCGACCCGGGCCGTCGTCGCCGCCCTCGTGGGGGCCGGCGCAGGTACTCCCGGGCCGGATCGGCACCTCGCCCCGGAGATCGAGGTCGCCCACCGGCTCGTCGTCGACGGCACCGTCCGCCGCGTCGTCGAGGAGGTCACCGGCCGCCTCGCCTGAGGCGGTCGCGGGAGGGCTGCACCGCGAGCGCCCGGGAGCTACTCGAACTGACCGAGGAGCGTGCGCAGGCCGTCGTCCACAGCGGCCCGTTGCGCCGAGGACAGCGGCATGAGGAGCCGGACCTCGTTCGCGAGGTGCTCTGTGACGGCCTCGTCGACGAGCGCACGACCCGCGGGCGTCAGGACGACAAGGAAGCCGCGTCGGTCATCCGGGTCCGGCTGCCGGCGGACCCGTCCGGCGGCTTCGAGGCGGTCGAGGCGGTTGGTCATCGCCGCCGGCGACAGGATGAGTGTGCGGGACAGCTGGGTCGGGCGCAGGACGAACGGATCGCCGCCCCGTCGAAGTGCCGCGAGGACGTCGAACTCGCCCACGGTGAGGCCGTGGCGGTCGAGCACCTCGTCGATCGCCCGTCCGGCCCGTGCGACGAGACGGCCGAGACGCGCGAAGAGGGCCATGGCGTCGAGGTCCGGGGCGAGGTCGGGGCGCTCGCGGCGCCACTGCTCGACGAGGGCGTCGACGGGGTCCTGGGACGTGTCGCTCGGGGGGGCGTGCATCGGTCCAGAGTATTTCCATCACGAACATCTTGACTGCAAAGGTTCGACGTCATATAGTTCGATGTAGAACAATATGACGGGCGCGTGCGAGCGCCCCCAACATCAGGAGTCGCCGTGAAGGCCATCACCCTCGTCGCGAGCGCCGAGCTCCGTTCGTCTGCCGCCGAGGTGTGGGCGGTCGTGGCCGACTACGCCCGGGACCCCGAGTGGCGCACCGGGGTCGTCAGCATGGTCCCGACACCCCCCGGGCCGGTCGGCGTCGGGACCACCACCGCGGAGCGGATCGTCGTCGTCGGCCGCACGTGGCACACCGACGGCGAGGTCACGGCGCTCGACCCGGGGCGCCGCTTCGAGTGGGTCACGACCCGTGGGGCTCGGGCCCACGGCTCGCGGACGGTCGAGCCGCTGGGGCCGGGCGCCTGCCGGGTCCGGCTGGAGCTCGTCGTCAGCCCGGTCGGGGCGATGCGCCTGGTCGCACCGATCCTGGCCCGCACGATGCGCCGCGACCTGCAGGGCGATCTCGGTCGGCTCGCCACCCTCGTCCTGGCCACGGCCCCGGGGCACGCTCCGTGAGTACCCTTGCGGGTACGTAACTGATCGGGTACGATCGTTGCCATGGACGCCGTCCTCCACGCCATCGCCGACCCGAGCCGCCGCACCGTGCTGGAGATCCTCCGGGACCATCCGGCCTCGGCCGGGGAGCTCGCCGATGCTCTACCGATCGCCCGGCCCGGCGTCTCCCGGCACCTGCGGGTGCTGCGGGAGGCCGGGCTCGTCGACGTGCGGCAGGAGGCCCAGCGCCGGATCTACACCCTGCGCCCCGAGGCCCTCGTCGAGGTCGACGACTGGCTCGAGGGCTACCGCGCGCTCTGGCAGCACCGCCTCGACGCGCTCCACACCGAGATCGCCCGAGGGAAGAGGCAGTGATGAGCACGACCGGCACCATGCGAGCACAGGACGGGCGCGGCGCGGTCCGCGTCGAGGACGTCTACGACACCGGCATCGAGGACCTGTGGCGGGCCTGTACCGAGCCCGAGCGGCTCGCCCGCTGGATCGCCAGGGTGTCCGGGGACCTGAGCGTGGGCGGAACCGTCGAGTGCGTCTTCACGAGCACGTGGACCGGCCCGGCCCGCATCGACGTCTGCGAGGCCCCGCACCACCTGCTCCTCACCCAGCAGCCGGGGACCGACGACGAGACCCAGCTCGAGGCGTGGCTGACCGCCGAGGGCGAGCGCACCCGGCTCGTCGTCGAGGAGCGCGGGCTGCCGCGCGACGGCCTGCACTTCTACGGAGCCGGCTGGCAGGTGCACCTCGAGGACCTCGGGCGGGCCCTCGCGGCGGACGGCCCGGCCCACCCCGACGGCTGGTCCTCCGAGCAGCCGGCGGCCGGGTGGGCCCGGCGCTGGTCCGAGCTCACGCCCGAGTACGAGCAGCGCGCGGTCGCACCGACCGCCTGACGCCGGGGCACCGGCCACCGACGGTTGCGGTCCCTCGTCAAATGTGCAACATTGACGTTGCACATTGGACGAAGGAGCAGCGCATGGCCCACGCCATCGAGAAGAGCATCGACATCGACACGAGTGCCGAGGACCTCTGGCCCCTGGTCAGCGAGCCGGGCTGGTGGATCAACGACGGCGAGTACGTCGAGCACGTCGTCGACCGGCGCGACGACGGGATCGTCACCGTCACCGACCCGGTCCACGGAGCCTTCCCGCTCGTCGTCGTCGAGGAGCAGCCGCCCCGCCACGTCGCCTTCCGGTGGCTGGCGCGGACGGACAGCCCGTCGGTGGACGGCCCCGGCACGCTCGTCGAGTTCTGGGTCGAGGACCGCGACGGCGGGGTGACGCTCCGGGTCCGCGAGAGCGGCTTCGAGTCGCTCGAGGAGACCGGGGCCGACCTGCAGAAGACCGTCGCCGACAACACCGAGGGCTGGGAGACCGAGCTCGGGGTCGCGAAGCGGCACCTCGAGAGCCGTCGAGCGGCGTGACCCCGTCCGACCCGGCCGCCACCGCGGTCGGGGACCACGACGCCGCGCTCTTCGCCGCGCTCGGCGACGCGACGCGGCTCGGGCTCCTCGCCGCCCTGGGCACCGGGGGCGCGGCCACCGCCACGACGCTGGCCGAGCCGCTCCCCGTCACCCGGCAGGCGGTGAGCCGGCACCTGGGCGTCCTCCGGGAGGCCGGGCTGGTCACGGCGTCGAAGCAGGGGCGGGACGTGCTCTACCGCGTCGACGTCGGCCCGCTGCGGGACCGGGCGCAGTGGCTCGCCAGCGTCTCCGACGCCTGGGACCGCCGGCTCCGGGGACTCAAGCAGCGGGCCGAGCGGTAGGGCGCCACCCCGTCGCGCGCCTCGGTCAGGGGAGCGGGGTCGGTGTCGGACCGGCCAGCAGGTACTCCTGGGCCGACGAGCCGGGGTCGGAGCGGAGGATGCCGACCACCGCGTCGCCCACCATGTCCGTGGTGAGCGGTGGAGTGCCGAAGCCCGCGAGGTACTCCTCCTCGGTGATCCCGGCGCGCTGTGCGTAGGCCCGTACCCCGTCGCGTCCGACAGCGGTCGCGGGCGTGATCCGGGGCAGCACCGTGGTGACGCGCACCCCGAGCCCGGCCCGCTCCGCCTCGTCCCGGGCGTAGGCGGCGAGGAAGCGCTGGGTGGCCTTCGCGCCGGCGTACCCGCCGCTCAGCGGTGACCCCGCGAGCGCGGCGCCGCTGCTGAAGAGGACGACGTGGCACCCGCGGCCCAGCGGGTCGCGCAGGACCTCCTGGAGCCAGGTGAACGCGATCCGCACGTCGGCCTCCCAGTGCAGCGACAGCGACTCCCACGTCTGCTCGCGCAGCGGCCGGACGACCGGCACCGCCCCCGCGACCACGACGACCGCGTCGGGCGAGTGCTCGGCCAGGAGCCGGGCCGCGAGCGATGGGTCGCGGGCGTCGCCGAGGACGGTGTGGGCGCCGGCGAGCGGCGGCGGGGAGGTCCGCGAGAGCGTGACGACCTCGCTCCCGGCCCGGACGAGGCTCTCGGCGACCCCCCGGCCGAGGCCGCGGCTCGCCCCGACGACCAGGGCCCGCCGCGGCATCGGGGTCGACGGCGGGTCAGCGGCCACGGAGCGCCTCCTCCTCGGCCGGGGTGCGGGGGGTGGCGTCGCCGACCGGGTCTCCGACTCCGCTGTCCAACAACCGGACCAGGCTTCCCGCGGCGTACATCGTCCATCCCTGGCTGCACGCGTCGTAGCACTCGAAGGCCGGGACGAGCCCGTCGTGGGTGAACGTCAGGCGGGTGCTGTCGCCGGCCTCGGCGATGTCGAACACGATGTCGGTGCCCGGCCACTCGCTCTGGTCCTGCGTGAAGGCCAGCCTCGTCTCCAGGACGCGCCAGACCACCCGCTCGCGGCTCACCTCGGTGACGCGCTGCCGGGAGAAGTGCACGTCCTGGTAGCGGTACTCGAACTCGTCACCCACCTGCCGGGTCGGACCGGTGACGTCACCGGACCACCAGGCGCGGACGTCGAGCACCGCCTCGAGGACCTGCTCGGGGGTGCGGGGGAGGAGGGAGGTCGTGGTGTAGCTGTGGGGTCGCATGCGTGCGCTCCGTCTCGGTCGGGCCGGCCGCCACGGACGTGGCGGCCACCTGTACCGACACCGCCCGGGCGCCGAGAATGGTCGCTGCGGGCGTGACCAGTTCCGAGGACCGGCGGTGTCGGTACCGGTGTGGAGCAGCCATCGAGGAGGAGCGAGATGTCGGAGACGCTGGAGCGGGCCCGGGCCGGTGACCGGGCGGCCTTCGACGACCTCGTCCAGCCGTACCGCCGCGAGCTGCTCCTGCACTGCTACCGGATGCTCGGCTCGATGCAGGACGCCGAGGACGCCCTCCAGGAGACCCTCCTCGCCGCCTGGATGGGGCTCGACGGCTTCGAGGGCCGGTCGTCGGTGCGGACCTGGCTCCACCGCATCGCCACCCGGCGCAGCCTCAACGTCCGGCGCACCGCCCACCGCCGCCCGCAGGCCGCGCGGGTCGCGCCCTCCGGCTCACCGGCCCCGACGACGAACGGCGAGGTCGTCTGGCTCCAGCCGTTCCCGGACGCGCTCCTCGACGAGGCGCCCGACCCGGCCCCCGGGCCCGACGTGCGGTACGAGCAGCGCGAGGCGGTGTCCCTGGCGTTCGTGCGGATGCTCCAGCTCCTCCCACCGCGGCAGCGGGCGGTCCTCGTGCTGCGGGACGTCCTCGGGTACCGGGCCGCCGAGGTCGCCGAGATGCTCGGGGTCACCGAGGACTCCGCCAACGGGGCGCTCAAGCGGGCCCGCGCCTCGGTGGAGGCCGCCCGGGGGACGGAGGTGCCCCCGCTGCCCGGTCCGGAGACCGAGCTGGTCCTCGAGCGCTTCCTGTCGGTGTTCGGCTCGGGCGACGTCGAGGCCCTCGTCGAGCTCTTCGCCGACGACGTCTGGGTGCGCATGCCTCCCCTGCCGGCGGAGTACCACGGGCGCGAGGCCGCGCGGGGGTTCTTCGAGGCCGTCGGGTCGCACCGTGCCGGCATCGTCCGGATGGAGCGCACCGGCTGCAACGGCCACCCGGCGTGGGGTGAGTACGTGCGCGACGGCGCCGACGGCGGGCTGCACCTCATCGGCGTCCTCGTCGTCGAGCTGCGCGGCGACCGGATCGAGGCGCTCACCCACTTCGACACCTCGGTCGCCGCCTCGCTCGGTCTGCCCCGCCGGCTCGAGGGCGGTCGTTGACACCCCCCTCGTGCCGCGAGGACAGTGGTCGGACATGGCCCGCCGAGCGCCGAGGCACATCACGTACGGGGCACTGGTCCCGCTGCCCCCCGACCAGGCGTGCGCGTTCGTCGCCGACCCGCTGCGATGGCCGGCGTTCTTCGGCGCGATGCGGGACGCGACCAAGGACGACGACTGGCCGGCCGTCGGGGCGCGGGCCCGGTCGACGAACGTCGTCCTCGGCCGGACGTTCACCTCGGAGCTGGAGATGACGATGTGGGACCCGCCGCGCGAGTTCCGCTACGTCGCCGTCCAGGCGGGAGCTCCGCCCCTGACGAACCGCCGGGTCCTCGAGGTGGCCGAGGGGGGGACCCTGCTGCGCGCGTCGACCGAGATGACGCCACGGGCGGGCGTCAAGGGCCTGCTGGACCGCGTCCAGGCGATGGCCGTGCAGCGGATGTTCGTCGCCGCCATGCTCCGGCTGCCCGACGCCGCCCGGGCGGCCGGCCCCTCGATGCCCGCGTGAGGTGCCCGACGGGGTAGGACTGGTCCATGTTCTTCGACCAGTGGTCCGACGTCCTGCGCGTCCTCGTCGTCGGCACCTCGGCGTACGCGGCCCTGGTGCTCATCCTCCGCGTCTCCGGCAAGCGCACGCTCGCCAAGCTCAACGCCTTCGACCTCGTCGTCTCCGTCGCCCTCGGCTCCACCCTGGCCACGGTCCTGCTGAGCGCCGACGTCAGCCTCGTCAGCGGGGTCGCCGCGATGGGGCTCCTCGTGCTGCTCCAGCTCGTCGTGGCGTGGGCGTCGTCGCGCTCGCTCCGGGCGCGACAGGTCGTCAAGTCCTCGCCCAGCCTGCTGCTGCACCGCGGCACACTCCTCGAGGACCGGCTCCTCGCCCACCGCGTCACGGCCGGCGAGGTCCGCCAGGCCGCTCGCGCCCAGGGCTTCGGCGGGCTGGACCTGCTCGAGGCGGTGGTGCTGGAGACCGACGGCTCGCTCAGCGTGGTGTCGCGGCAGTCGGCCGGCTCCGGGGACGCGCTCGCGGACGTCGACCTGCCCTGACCGGCCTCGGGCCGCGGGTCAGGCCCGGGTGGCCCGGACGACGAGGTCGTCGTGGTGGTGGGCGCCGGCCCCGCCGGAGACCGACCGCGGGCGCTGCTCGGGGCCGGTCACGGTCCAGCCGTCGCCGAGGGCCTCGGCGGTGACGTCGCCGGGGGCGAGCAGGGTGTCGGGGTCGAACCCGTGCTCGAGGGCCAGCTGCCGGTCCACCTCGGCGTGGTGCACCACGAGCAGCGTCCCGCCCGGCGCGACGAGCGCCGCGAGCCGCTCGACCGGCCGCGTCTCGAGGTCGAGCGCCGGGTAGAAGACGGACACGAGGTCGAAACCGCCGTCCGGGAGGCACGGCGTCCGCGAGGCCGCCCCGCACCCAGGTGACGTCGACCTTCGTGGCCTCTGCGGCCGCCCGGGCCCGCTCGATCGCCACTCCCGACGGGTCGAGCGCGGTCACGCTCCAGCCCCGGGTGGCGAGCCACACCGCGTCGGCACCCTCCCCGCAGCCGACGTCGAGCGCCCGCCCGGGGGCCAGGGTGGCCGCCTCGACCGTGAGCGCGTGGTTCGGGTCGCCGCTCCACACCCGGTCGAGCTCGGAGTAGCGGGCGTCCCAGACGCTCTCGTCGTCGCGCAGGGTGTGCCCGTGCTCGTGGCGCGGCTGGTCGGCGGGCTCGTCCGTGGTCATGGGTCGAGTCTCCTCCGAGCTCCCGGGTCGGGTGTCCGGGGGGTCGACGGCTCGGCGTCTCGGATGCCAGACGGACCGGGAGCTCGCCCCCTTCCAGCCGCCGACCGGGTGGCGCGACAGTGGAGGGACGCGACGAAGGAGACCCGACATGGACGGCGCCCGCCCGGTCCGCGCACCCCGCGGCACCACCCTCACCGCCCGCCAGTGGAGCACCGAGGCCCCGCTGCGGATGCTCATGAACAACCTCGACCCCGAGGTGGCCGAGCGCCCCGACGACCTCGTCGTCTACGGCGGCACCGGCCGGGCCGCCCGCGACTGGCGCTCCTTCGACGCCATGGTGCGCACCCTCACCGACCTGCGCGCCGACGAGACGATGCTCGTCCAGTCCGGCCGCCCGGTGGGCGTGATGCGCACCCACGAGTGGGCCCCCCGCGTGCTCATCGCCAACTCCAACCTCGTCGGCGACTGGGCGACCTGGCCCGAGTTCCGCCGCCTCGAGCACCTCGGGCTGACGATGTACGGCCAGATGACCGCCGGGTCGTGGATCTACATCGGCACCCAGGGCATCGTCCAGGGCACCTACGAGACGTTCGCGGCGGTCGCCGAGAAGCGCTTCGACGGCACCCTCGCCGGCACGCTCACCCTCACCGCCGGCTGCGGCGGGATGGGCGGCGCCCAGCCCCTCGCGGTGACGATGAACGACGGTGTCTGCCTCGTCGTCGACGTCGACCCGGCCCGCCTGCACCGCCGGGTCGAGCACCGCTACCTCGACGAGGTGGCCGACTCCCTCGACGCCGCCGTCGAGACCGTCCTGCGGGCCAGGGAGGAGCGGCGTGCGCTCTCCGTCGGCGTCGTCGGCAACGCGGCCGAGGTCTTCCCCGAGCTGCTGCGCCGCGGCGTGCCCGTCGACGTCGTCACCGACCAGACGAGCGCCCACGACCCGCTCTCCTACCTCCCCGAGGGCATCGGCCTCGAGGAGTGGCAGGAGTACGCCGAGAAGAAGCCGGAGGAGTTCACCGACCGCGCCCGCGCGTCGATGGCCCGGCACGTCGAGGCGATGGTCGGCTTCCTGGACGCCGGCGCCGAGGTGTTCGACTACGGCAACTCGATCCGCGACGAGGCCCGGCAGGGTGGCTTCGAGCGCGCCTTCGCCTTCCCCGGCTTCGTCCCGGCGTACATCCGGCCCCTGTTCTGCGAGGGCAAGGGCCCGTTCCGCTGGGCGGCCCTCTCCGGCGACCCGAAGGACATCGACGTCACCGACCGCGCCGTCATGGACCTCTTCCCCGACAACGACCGCCTCCAGAAGTGGATGCGCGGCGCGCGCGAGCGGATCGCGTTCCAGGGGTTGCCCGCTCGCATCTGCTGGCTCGGCTACGGCGAGCGCGACAAGGCCGGCGCCGTGTTCAACGACCTCGTGGCCCGCGGTGACGTCAGCGCGCCGCTGGTCATCGGGCGCGACCACCTCGACTGCGGGTCGGTCGCCTCCCCGTACCGCGAGACCGAGTCGATGGCCGACGGCTCCGACGCCATCGCCGACTGGCCGCTGCTCAACGCCCTGGTCAACACCGCGTCGGGCGCGAGCTGGGTCTCGATCCACCACGGCGGGGGTGTCGGCATCGGCCGGTCCATCCACGCCGGGCAGGTCTCCCTCGCCGACGGCACCCCCCTCGCGGCCGAGAAGCTCGAGCGGGTGCTGACCAACGACCCCGCGATGGGCGTCATCCGGCACTGCGACGCCGGCTACGACCACGCCGACGAGGTGGCCGCCGACCGGGGCGTCCGCGTCCCGATGCGCGAGGGCTGACCCGCTCCGGCGGCCGCGACGAGGGCTCGGTCAGCCGGGGGCGTCGAGGAAGCCGCGGACGGCCGCGGCGAACTCCGCGGGCTTCGCCCGGTGCACCTCGTGGCCCGTCCCGAGCGTGGTGCTGCGACCGTCCGGGAGCGTGGCCACGAGCTCGGCGACGTGCTCGGCGGTGACGAAGCTCTCGGGGCCGCCGGCGACGACGAGCACCGGTGCGGCGACCCGGGCGGCGACGGCCGGCCAGGCCGGGTCGGGGGTGTCGATCTCGGGTCGCACCTGCTCGACGACCGCCCAGTCGAAGCCGAGGTCGCCGTCCGGGCGCGGCGGTGGTGCGGGCGTCCGGCGGTGGGGCATCCCGACGTCCTCGAGGACGAGCCGCCGCACCGGCGCCCCGGGCCCGGCGGCGGCGAGCAGGGCCACGAGCCCGCCGAGGGAGTGGCCGACGAGGTCGAGCTCGGGCCCGGCCAGCTGCCCGAGCACCCCGCCGAGGTCGTCGGCCATCAGCGCGACCGAGTAGCGCCCGGGCCACGCGCTGGCGCCGTGGCCGCGCAGCTCGAGCGCGTGCACCGTGCGGTCGCGGGCCAGCACCGGCGCGACGTCCCGCCACGCCCCGGCGTCGTCCCCCGTGGCGTGCACGAGGAGCACCGGCGGCCGCGTGGGCTCGTCGGCCGGCCAGGTGTGGACGGCGAGCGAGACGCCCCCGACGTCGACCAGGCGGAGCTCCGGCACCGGGTCAGTCCCGGGCCAGTGGGTCGGTGACGTCGGCGACGTCGGCGTCGAGGACGGCCACGAGGGCGTCGGCGCCGAGCGTGGCCGCCACCCCGTGCGCTCCGGCGCCGATCGACACCGTGCGCCCGGTGAGCGTCGCGTCCGCGACGACGGGCAGGGCCCGCAGCGACCCGAACGGGGTGATCGTGCCGCGCTCGTAGCCCGTCACCTCGCGGGCGGTCTCGGCGTCGGGCATCGAGATCCGGTTGACGCCGAGGTGGGCCCGCAGCTTCGGCCAGGAGATCTCGCGGTCGCCGGGCACGAGGACGAAGAGGTGGTCGCCCTCGGCGCGGCGCACGACGAGGGTCTTGACGATGCCTCCGGGCTCGACCCCACGGAGCCGGGCGGCCTCCGCCAGCGAGCCCACGCGCTCGTGCCGCGTGATGGCGTAGGCCGCCCCCGACTCGGCGAGGGCCCGGCGGGCGCGTTCGGCGGCATCGTCCACCCGCCCAGCCTAGGGTGCGGCCCGCCCGGCGCACCGTCTCCCCGGCGAGACAATCCCCGTGCACCGCAGCCCCCGCCGCGGCCCGGGAGTTGGTCCAATGGTCGGCATGTCCAAGACGTCGGCATCTCCGGAGGCGACGCTCGCGTTCCGCCGGATGTGGGCCGACCTGGAGGCCGTCGGCCTGGACGGCACCACGGGGGGCTACACGCGCTTCGCCTGGACCCGCACCGACCACGACCTGCGCGAGTGGTTCGCGGGGGAGGCCGGCGCCCGCGGCCTCGACCTGACGACCGACCGGATGGGCAACCAGTGGGCCTGGTGGGGCGACCCCGACGCCGCGGTCTCCGCCGGCGACCCCGGGCTCGTCCTCGGCTCGCACCTCGACTCCGTGCCCAACGGCGGGGCCTTCGACGGCCCGCTCGGTGTCGTCAGTGCCCTGGCCGCCCTCGACTCGCTGCGCGAGAACGGCTTCGAGCCGAGCCGGCCGATCGGCGTGGTGAGCTTCGGCGACGAGGAGGGGGCGCGGTTCGGGGTGGCCTGCGCCGGCTCGCGGGTCATCACCGGGGCGATGTCGCCCGACCGCGCCCGCGGGCTCAAGGACGTCGACGGCGTGACCCTGGCCGAGGCCTTCGAGCTGGCCGGTGGCACGCCGCACCACCTCGGCCGCGACGACGAGACCGTGGCCCGGATCGGCACCTTCGTCGAGCTGCACCTCGAGCAGGGACGCGCCCTCGACCACCTGGGGTTCACGGTCGGCGTGGGCAGCGACATCTGGCCGCACGGCCGCTGGCGGATCGACATCCCGGGCGAGGCCAACCACGCCGGTACCACGGCCCTCGACGAGCGGGAGGACGCGATGCTCGGCCTCGCCGCGGCGATCATCTCGGCCCGCCGGGCGGCCGAGGAGCAGGGGTGCCTGGCGACCATCGGCAAGGTCGAGGTCGTCCCGAACGGGGTCAACGCCATCCCGAGCTGTGCCACGGCCTGGCTCGACGCCCGCGGCCAGGACCCCGACGCCGTGCGGCGCGTGGTCGACGAGGTGCGTGACGTGGTCGCCGACTTCGACGCGCTCGTCACCGAGGAGTCGTGGACGCCCACCACCGCCTTCGACGCCGACCTGGCCCGCCGGCTCGCCACCCTCCTCGGCGACGTGCCGGTCATCGGGACCGGGGCCGGCCACGACGCCGGGATCCTCGCGAACGCCGGGGTGCCGACCGCGATGCTCTTCGTGCGCAACCCCACCGGGGTCAGCCACAGCCCCGACGAGTGGGCGGCGGCCGACGACTGCCTGGCGGGCGTCGCCGCCCTGGCCGAGGTGGTCAGCGACCTCGCCGGGCCCTCGCCTGCATGACCACGTTCTGGTGCGAGCACGCGATGCTCCCCGGCGGTGCCCGACGCCACGTGCGGGTCGTCACGGAGCAGGGACGGGTGCTCGAGGTCCGCCCGGAGACGGCCCGCGAGCCCGGTGACGTCACCCTCCCCGGCCTCGTCCTCCCCGGCTTCGCCAACGCCCACAGCCACGCCTTCCACCGCGCCCTGCGCGGGCGCACGCACGGCGAGGAGGGCAACTTCTGGACGTGGCGCGACGGGATGTACGCCCTCGCGGAGCGCCTCGACCCCGACGCCTACCGGGCCCTGGCGACCGCCGTGTTCGCCGAGATGGTGCTCTCGGGCTACACCGTCGTCGGCGAGTTCCACTACCTGCACCACCGGGCCGCCGGCCGCCCCTACGACGACCCCAACGCCATGGGCCTGGCCCTCGTCGAGGCGGCGTCGGCCGCCGGACTCCGGCTGACGCTCCTCGACACCGTCTACCTCGCGGGGGGCCTCACCGGCAGCGGTCACCTCCCCCTCGACCCGGTGCAGGAGCGATTCTCCGACGGGTCCGCCGAGGCGTGGGCCGAGCGGGTCTCGGCACTGCGACCGGGGGGGTGCTGGCGGGCGGGCGCGGCCGTGCACTCGGTGCGCGCGGTGCCGTGCGACGACCTCGCCGTCGTCGGCGACGCGGCGGCCCGCGGCGGGTGGCCGCTCCACGCGCACGTCTCGGAGCAGCCGGGCGAGAACCTCGCCTGCGAGGCCTTCTACGGCCGGACACCCACCCGGCTCCTCGCCGACGAGGGGCTCCTCACCGACGGCGCCTCCCTCGTCCACGCCACCCACCTCACCGACGAGGACGTCGCCCTCGTCGGCGGGGCCGGCGCCGGCGCGGTGTTCTGCCCGACGACCGAGCGCGACCTCGCCGACGGCATCGGCCCGGCGCGCGCCCTGGCCGACGCGGGCGCGCGCCTGGCCGTCGGTTCCGACCAGCAGGCGGTCGTCGACCCCTTCGAGGAGGTGCGCGGCGTCGAGATGCACGAGCGCCTGACCACCCTCGAGCGCGGCCGCTTCGCCCCCGGTGAGCTCCTCGCGATGGGCACCGTCGACGGCTACCGGTCCCTCGGCTGGCCGGACGGAGGGCTCATCGCCGGCACCTGCCTGGCCGACCTCGTCGCCGTCCGCACCGACAGCCCCCGCACCGCCGGCTGCGCCCTCGACCAGGTGGTCTACGCGGCGACCTCGGCCGACGTCACGGACGTCGTCGTGGCCGGCGAGCACGTCGTCGTCGACGGCCGGCACCGGCTCGGCGACGTCGGCGCGCTCCTCGAGGAGTCGATCTCGGCGGTCCGGCGGTGAGGTCGGGCCGCGCCCGGCTGGTCACGGGCATCGGGCAGCTCGTCACCTGCGCCGGGCCGGACGGTGACGCCCCCGTGGCCGACCGCTCCCTCGACGCCGAGGCCCGGCTGGGGGCACGTGCGGACGCGGCCGTCGTCGTGGAGGACGGCCGGGTCGCCTGGGTCGGCCCCGCGGCCGCGGCACCGCCGGCCGACGACGTCACCGACCTCGGCGGACGGGCGCTCGTCCCCGGGTTCGTCGACAGCCACAGCCACCTCGTCTTCGCCGGCGACCGCTCGGCGGAGTTCGCGGCCCGGATGGCCGGCACCCCCTACGACGGCGGGGGCATCGGGGTCTCGGTCGCGGCGACCCGGGCCGCGACCGACGACGACCTCCGGGCGCGGCTCGCGGCCCGCGTCGCCGAGGCGCGCGCGCTCGGCACGACCACCCTCGAGGTCAAGAGCGGCTACGGCCTCACGGTCGAGGACGAGGCCCGCTCGCTGCGCCTCGCCGCCGAGGTCACCGGTGAGACCACGTTCCTCGGGGCCCACGTCGTCCCGCCCGAGGCGCGGGCCGACCGGGCCGCCTACCTCGACCTCGTCACCGGGCCGATGCTCGCGGCCTGCGCCCCGCACGCCCGCTGGGTCGACGTCTTCTGCGAGCCGGCCAGCCCGCACGCGTTCACCGCGGACGAGTCGCGACGGGTGCTCGAGGCCGGCCGCGCGGCGGGGCTGGGGCTGCGGGTGCACGGCAACCAGCTCGCCCCGGGGCCGGGGGTGCGCCTCGCCGTCGAGCTCGGCGCGGCGAGCGTCGACCACTGCACCTTCCTCGACGACGCCGACGTCGACGCCCTCGCGGGGGCGGCGGCCACGACCGTCGCGACCTTCCTGCCCGGTGTCGAGTTCTCGACCCGGATGCCCTACCCCGACGCCCGCCGGCTGCTCGACGCCGGCGCGTCGGTGGCCCTGGCCTCGGACTGCAACCCCGGCACGTGCAACACGGCCTCGATGCCGTTCGTCATCGCCCTCGCGGTGCGCGAGCTGCGGATGACCGCCGCCGAGGCGCTCGTCGCGGCGACGGTCGGGGGGGCGCGCGCCCTGCGTCGTGACGACGTCGGCCGCATCGCCGTGGGCGCGCGGGCCGACCTCGCGGTGCTCGACGCGCCGAGCCACGAGCACCTCGCCTACCGGCCGGGCATGCCCCTGGCCCGGGCCCTCGAGCTCTGAGCCGGGCCCCGGCTCAGGAGACCGGCTCGACCTTGATCTCCTTGGGGAGGTGGCCGGCCGAGTTCCGGTAGTAGGCCGCGGCCTTGCGCTCGGTGAGCGTGCGCGCGGCGCCGACGGCCAGGCCCATGGCCGCCGCGTAGGCGAGGGCCTTGACGACCGGGGCGTCCGGGTTCTTGGGGTTGATCTCGTCCTGGCCGGCCTTGGCCCAGACGATGTTGACGAGCTTGGTGGCGACGATGCCGGCGAGGATGGGCCCGCCGGTCCCGAGGATCTTCCAGGCGAGCTTTCCCATGGGGGTCCTTCCGGTGGAGTGGCTGGTCAGGGGCCCGAGGGCCCGTCCTCGCCACTGTAACGCCGCCGGGGTTATGCTCAGGGCGTCCAACGACAGGGGAGCGCCCCGAGCGCTGAGAGTGCGGTCCGCCGCAGACCCTCGAACCTGATCCGGTTAGCACCGGCGATAGGAAGTCGGGAATCTCAGGCGTGCTCCGTCGCCATCCGGCGACGGGCCACGCCTCCCCGAGGTCTTTCCACGACCACGGGAGAAGCACGACATGGCAACGTCCACCACCGAGGCGCCGGCCACCCGGCGCTCCATCACCGCGACCCGCCCGCTCCTGGGCTGGCGCACCGTCGACATCATCACCATCGCCTTCCTCGGCGCGGCCCTCGGCATCGCGTTCTGGGGCTGGGGGATCGTCTACAACGGCCCGGTCACCGCCCTGAAGATCGGCTACGCCCCGCTCATGGGCCTGTTCACCGGCCCCTGGCTGCTCGCCGGGGTGGTCGGCGGGCTCGTCGTCCGCCGCCCGGGCGCCGCGCTGTTCTGCGAGGTGGTGGCCGCCCTCGTCTCGATGCTCCCCGGCACCGAGTGGGGCGCCAGCGTGCTCGTCTCCGGCGTCCTCGAGGGCCTCGGCGCCGAGCTCGCGTTCGCCCTCCTCGGCTACCGGTTCTTCGGCGTCGGGGCGGCCGCGCTCGCGGGCGTCCTCGCCACGCCGCTGGAGTGGCTCTTCGAGACGCTGTCGTTCCCTGCCTCGTGGGCCGGGGTGCCGGGGCTGTCGGTGCTCGCGGACGGCGGCGGCTGGTACGCCGAGTGGGTCTGGCGCGACAAGCTCGCCTACCTCGCCGCGATGGGGGTGTCCGGCATCGTCCTCGCCGGCGTCGTCGGCTGGCTGCTCACCCGGGCGCTGGCCCGGGCGGGGGCGCTGTCGGCGTTCCCCGCGGGACAGGAGCTGCGGGAGTCCCGGGCTGTCTGAGGCCGTGACGACGCGGGGCCGGGTCGAGGTCGAGGGCCTCACCTGGCGGCCCTTCGGTCGGCGCGAGCCGGTCCTGCGCGACGTCACCCTCTCGCTCGCGCCCGGCGAGCGCGTCCTGCTCGTCGGGCCGTCGGGGTCGGGGAAGTCGACCCTGCTGCGGGCCCTCACCGGGCCTGCTCGGCAGCGTCGAGTCCGGCGAGCTGGCCGGGACCGTGACCCTCGACGGCGCCGCCCCCGGCTCGCGTCCCGGAGCAACCGGACTGGTGCTCCAGGAACCGGGCGCCGGGGTGGTCGCGGCCACCGTCGGGCGGGACGTCGCCTTCGGCCTCGAGAACGTCGGGACGCCGCGCGAGCAGATGCCCGCCGTCGTCGCCGGTGCGCTGGCCGCCGTCGGCCTCGGGGGGCTCCCCCTCGACACCCCCACCTCGGCGCTGTCCGGCGGGCAGACCCAGCGGCTCGCGCTCGCGGGGACCCTCGCGCTGGACCCCTCGCTCGTCCTCCTCGACGAACCCACGGCGATGCTCGACCCCGGCTGCGCCGCGGAGGTGCGGGACGCCGTCGCCGGGCTGGCCCGGCGCGGGAGGGCCGCACGCTCGTCGTCGTCGAGCACGTCCTCGGCCCCTGGGTCGACCTCGTCGAGCGGCTCGTCGTGCTCTCCGCCGACGGCCGGGTGGTCGCGGACGGGGCGGTCCGGGACGGTGCTGGCGAGCGAGCGGGAGCGCCTCGTCGGCATGGGCATCTGGGTGCCCGGGGCCGCGGCCCCCGACCCCGTGCCCGTCGACCCCGGCCTCGTCCGCGTCGCCCGCCGCGGCGGAGCCGGCACTGCGGGCCGAGCCGTTCGCCGTCGACCGGAGCACGCGGCTCCTCGACGGCACGACCCGCACCGTCCGGGCCGCCGAGCTGACCGCGCCCCTGCCGGCCGACCCCGGGAGCCTCACCGTGCTCGTCGGCCCGAGCGGGTCGGGCAAGTCGACCATCCTCTCGGCGCTGGCCGGGTTCCTGCCGACCTCACCCGCGGCGGCCGTCTCGGTCACCGCGACCGCGGTGAGGACCGGCGCACGGACGCCGTTCTTCACCCACGTCCGGGGCAGGACGCCGACGACGCCGACCCCGCCGAGCTCGACGCACCCGGCCTGGCGCGCGCCCTCGCCTGGGTGCCGCAGTGGGCGAGCTCGACCCTCGTCGCCGGGACCGTGCTCGACGAGGTGCTCGTCGACCTCCCGCGCGCTCGGGGCCGGACGGGCCGGACGCCGAGGAGCGCGCCCGCGGCCTGCTCGCGGCCCTCGGCCTCGGCCACCTCGAGCGGGCCGACCCGCGCGAGCTGTCCGGCGGCGAGCAGCGCCGGCTCGCGGTGGCGGCCGCGCTGCACCACGGCCCCCCGGTGCTGCTCGCCGACGAGCCGACCGTCGGCCAGGACCGCCACACGTGGGCCGCGGTCGTCGGGCTCGTCGCCGCCTACCGGGCCGCCGGGGGTGCGGTCGTCGCCGCGACCCACGACGCCTAGGTCGTGGCGCGGGCCGCAGCGGGTGCACGACGTCGTGCACCGCCCCGGCCCTCGGGCCGCCGGTCCCGGCCGAGGCCCCGCTCGTCGCGCGCTGCGGACCGCTCGCCCTGCTCGCCGGGGCCCTCCTCGGCATCCCCGCGGGGGTGCTGTCACCGCACTGGTCGACCACCCTCGTCGTCCTCGCCGTCCAGGCGGTCCTCGCGGTCGTCGGCGCTCACCGCCCCCGGGGAGGGCCGGCGCCGTCCGGCCGGTCGCGCCGCGTCGGCGCTGCGGATGCTGCCGGGCGTCCTCGCGGCGCTCTCGGTCGGGCTGGTCGACCTGGTGGCTCGCCGGCCACGACCTCGACGCCGCGCTCACCGTCGCCCTGCGGGTCCTCGTCGTCGTCGCTGCCGTCGGCCGTGCTCGTCCCGTGGGTCGACCCCGACCGGCTCGGCGACCACCTCGCCCAGCGGCTGCGGCTGCCGGACCGGCCGGTCGTCGCCGATCGCCGCCGCGCTCCAGCGGGTGCACACCTTCGGCGCCGTGTGGGACGAGATCGGCCGGGCCCGCCGGGTCCGCGGCCTCGGGGCGTCGGCGCGGCGGCCGGCGACGGTGGCGGCCCACGTCACCGCCGCTGACCCTGGGCTGCTCGTCCGCACCCTGCGCGCGGCCGCCGAGCTGGCCGTCGCGATGGACGCCCGCGGCTTCGCGACCGCGCTCCGCCGCACCTG
>CAVVYI010000012.1:0-164180 GCA_963752445.1 uncultured Actinomycetota bacterium
TCGCACCCCCTTCGCGACCAGACAGTCAGCGCCGCCGCCCTCTCGCCGGCTATCCCCTGCCTAATCAGCGACTCGATGAGCTCCTCGGCGCGAGCCTTCGCGGCATCCTCCGCATCGAACTCCTCCTGCAAGAGCCAGTGGTAGCGGCCGTTGTACCAGCGCTTCTTCTGCCAGTAGATGCGGGCCCCCCACCCTGAGTCCCCGCGACTCGCGATCAGGAGAATCGCGAGACCTACAAGGCTCATGATGAGCCCGCCGTAGCACCAGGCGACAACGAAGGTGGGCGTCTTCCTAGGCAGGGCGAAGACCTTGAAGCGCCGGTCATCGATGACGATCCAGTCGCTCTCCGTTGGCTCGCCAGGGTCGCCGACGGCGTTGAAAGGACCGGGTCTCACGTCTTCGAAGTTCACAGGCCTCACCTTCATCTCAGCGACTGCCAAGCCAGATGGTGACACACGCCCCGGCGGCGCTTCGGTCCTTTGAGCGGCCTCGAGACGAACCACCACACAACACTCTTCGGAAAGGAGACCTCGAGCCCGGAACCTCTGCCTGCTCACCCGTCGCCGCCGACCCTGCGCTCCACTCTCCGCCAGCCTCCGGGCCGCATCAAGGGCGCTACGCGTCGCTGCGCGATGACCTGCGGCCACCCTTGACCCGACCACTCCGGCCGGCTCCCCTGCTCCGCTACGGATCGGTGGCTCTCCCTGCCCGCGTGCCCAATCGTGCCCAATCACCCTCCGGAACGTGACGTACAGGCACCACAAAAGCCACTGCAGCCGTGCGTGATCGCAGCCCGAAACGACCCTCGGCGCGCTTCCCAAGCTGGACACGCGGGTTCGATTCCCGTCATCGGCTCCGAACGACGAAGGACCGGACGCGCCTTTCCGCCCGGTCCTTCGTCGTTACTGGCGGGTGGCCGGGAATCGGGAGGAGCCGGCGCGCGAAGCGCCCCGCGCGACGGGTCCCGTCATCGGCTCCACGCCGAGCGGAGACCGGACCGACCGGCGTCCGACCCCGCTCGGCCACGGGGCGAGACGACCGAGGACGGGCCGACCGCCGGTGGTCCGACCCGGCGCCTCCTGGCGCGTCCACCGGACAGGGAGGGCGGCGGCGGGTTAGCCTCCTGCCCACCGTGGCGCAGGGGCCAGCGGTGGCCCGACCGACCCGTACCGAGGGAAACCACATGCGCCTCGCCCCCCGCCGCTCCCGCCCGATCGTCCTCGCCCTGGCCGCGTGCTCGGCGGTGGTGCTGACCGCGCCGTCGTCCGTGTCGGCAGCCGCGCCGCAGACCGTCCCCGCCACCACGACGACGGGACGGACGTCCCTCGCCGCTGCCGGGTACGAGTACACCGCCGCGGACCTGCGGATCCAGCGGGCGATGAAGAACCGGGTCACGACCGCCCGCTTCGGGACCTCCTTCTCCGGCACCGTGGTCGATGCGGCCTCGGGTCGCCGCGTGTGGTCGAAGAACGCCACGACCGCCCTGATGCCGGCCTCGACCACCAAGCTCGTGACGGCGCACAACGCCCTCACCGTCTTCGGCCCCGGCAAGCGCATCACCACCTCGGTGCGACAGGGTCGCAGCGGCGACCGGGTCGTCGTCGAGGGCAACGGCGACCCGACCCTCTCGAGCTCGCAGCTCGACCGGATGGCCGCCACGACCGCGTCGACGCTGCGGGCGCGGGGGCTGAGCACCGTCCGGGTCTACGTCGACGACGACGTCTTCCCCACGCCGAGCCTGGCCCACGGCTGGATCCCGAGCTACGTGCCGTACTCGATCACCCCCATCCGGGCCCTGGTCCGCGACCAGCGGGACCTCTCCGACACCAGCGCCGACGTCGGCACGTACTTCGCCAGCCGGCTCCACGCGCACGGCATCCGTTCGGTGAGGTACTGGGGCCGCGACCACGTCCGGTCGGGTGCCTCGACCCTGGCCCACTCGGAGGGCTGGCGGATGTCGTCCATCGTCAGCCGGATGCTCCTCGTGAGCGACAACGAGATCGGTGAGACGCTCCACAAGCTCGTCGGTCGGGCCCGCGGCCAGGGCACGACGTGGAGCGGCGCCCGCGCCGCCCAGGCGCAGGTGGCCTCGAGCAAGGGCCTGTCGCATCACCGCCCTCTACGACGGCTCGGGGCTCTCCCGAGCCGACCGCCTCAGCTCGCTCCAGCTGGCGACGGTGCTCGACCGCGCGACCGACACCTCCCACCCCGAGCTGTGGCCGATGCGGAACGCCCAGGGCATGCCGACGGCCGGGCGGACCGGCACCCTCTCGGCGTCCTACGACCGCTTCACGACCTACCGGTCGCGCTGCGCCGTCGGAGCCGTGTGGGCCAAGACGGGCACCCTCAAGGACGTCGTCTCGCTCGCGGGGTACACCTACGGGACGGACGGCCGGCTCAAGGTCTTCGCGTTCCTCGTCAACGGCCGGTCCTCGACGACGACGCTCAAGCAGGACCTCGACATGCTCGCCGCCTCGGTGAACGGCTGCTACTGACGGCCCGCCGGCTCAGGTGCTCGGCACCAGCCAGCCGAGCACGGTGACCGCGCCGATCACGGCACAGACGACGAAGAGCCGCCGCGAGGATCCACCCGATCAGCTGGGCGCCGTCGACGCCGCCGGAGCTCCTCCTCGTCGGGCGCGGCCTCGAGCTCGCCGGGCCGCACGAGGGGACCCTCGGCCTCGTCGAGGCGGGGGTCGGCGACGAGCGCCTTGGCCCGCAGGGCCTCGACGCGGGCCGCCCGCGGCTCGGACCGCACGGACTCGGGGAGCGAGCGCCACATCGCGGCGAAGTCGTCGCCGCACTGCTCGCGCCACGCGGTGACGGCCTCGTCGGCCTCCGGCCCCTTGGCCCCGGCCGCGAACCAGGCCGCCCCCGCCCGCGGGAGGTCGCCCATGCCGTGCAGCACGTGCCCGAGGAGGGTGAGGACCTCGGGGTCCTCGACCGTCTCGGCGTGCGCAGCGAGGAGGTCGCGCGCCTTCCAGGCCCGGCCGGCGTCGACGTGCGCCCGCGCCTCGGTGAGGACCTCGTCGGTGTCGCTCACCGGTCCTCCGCCGTCCCGGGTCCGGCGACCCGCACCTTGTGCACGACGAGACCGGTGAGGACCAGGCCCATGAGCAGGACGGCCCAGCCGATCGACGGGGACGAGGAGGGCCACGAGGAGGCACGCCACGGCGACGACGGCCGCCGGGAGCATCGTGGCCGGCCCGTCGTCGTCACCGAGCGCGTGCAGGCCGGAGATGACGAGCCCGACGACCGAGATCGAGACCGCCAGCGCCAGCGCCACGGGGCGCGGGCCGGACGCGGCGTGCCCGCTCACGACGTCGACCCCCGCCGCGAGCGCGGCCCCGACGGCGGCGACCGAGGCGAAGATCGGCAGGTGGCCGTAGCCGAAGAGCCACACGGCCCGGGGGTTCTCGAGGACCGTGACGTGGTCGCGGGAGAAGTACGTCCACCACAGGCCGAACACGATGAGCAGCCCTCCGGCCACGAGGGGCGCCATGGCCCAGGTGAGTCCGGACGTCGCCGCCGACTCGAAGGGTGCCGCGTGCCCGGCGCCGCCCTCGGTCGTGGCACCGGCCGCGATGACCTGCTGGATCGCGACGACGGAGGCGAGGATCACCTCACCGAGCACGATGATCGTCAGGAGCCCGTAGCGCTCGGCGATGTGGTGCGGGTGGAACGGCGTGTACCCGTGCCGCCCCTCCGCGAGCACCGGCACGAGGAGCTCACCGCCGACGAGCAGGAGGAAGGACGGCAGGAGCCACCCGTCGGGCACGCCGAGCCGCGCGATCCACAGCACCTGCACGACGGTGATGCCCCCGGCGTACCAGAGCGCCGTCGCCCGGCCCTCGGGGTGCCCGGCCGCGGCGCGCAGCCAGAGCCCCACCATGGCGAAGCGCATGATCGCGTAGCCGAGCACCACGGTGCCGGACTGGCCGTCGTCGAAGAGGTCCGGGACGCCGGCGGCGAGGAAGAGGGCGCCGGTCATGATGACGAAGGTGAGGACCCGGAAGCCGACGTCGTCGTTGTCGTAGGCCGAGGCGAACCACGTGTAGTTCATCCAGGCCCACCAGATCGCGAACCAGGTCAGCGTGTACCCGACGAGGGTGCCGTAGTGGGCCGAGGACAGCCCGTGGTGCAGCTGCGCGGCGTTGCTCGCGATGGCGACGACGAAGACGAGGTCGAAGAGCAGCTCGAGCGGGGTGGACGCGCGCCCGTGCTCGTGGGGGTCGCGCGCCGTGACGGGGCGGCGCAGCGCGACGGGGACGAGGCTCACCCCCCGAGTATGCCGCCGGGCGGGCGAGGTCGCCCGCAGCGCGCGGCCCGACCCGGGCCGTTCGGCCGCTTGCGCTTGTTACCGATGGGTAGCACACTGGTGAGCAAGCGCTCACTTTGCCACGCCACGGAAGGGACCGACATGGGCCACTACAAGAGCAACCTGCGCGACATCGAGTTCACCCTCTTCGAGGTGCTCGGTCGCGGCGACGTGCTGGGTCACGGTCCGTACGAGGAGCTCGACGCCGACACCGCGCGCGAGATGCTCAAGGAGGTGGCCCGGCTCGCCGAGCACGAGATCGCCGAGTCGTTCGCCGACGCCGACCGGAACCCGCCGGTGTACGACCCGCAGACCCAGGCCGTGACGATGCCCGAGTCGTTCGCCAAGTCGTTCGCCGCCTACCGCGACAGCGGCTTCTGGAACATCGACCTGCCCGCCGAGCTCGACGGCACCGTGGCCCCGCCGAGCCTGCGCTGGGCGGTCAACGAGATGCTCCTCGGCGCCAACCCCGCGCTCGCGATGTTCGCCGCGTCGTACTCCTTCGCCAAGCTGCTCCACCTCCTCGGCACCGACGAGCAGAAGAAGCTCGCGCACTGGATCGTCGAGAAGGGCTGGCACTGCACGATGGTGCTCACCGAGCCCGACGCCGGCTCCGACGTCGGCGCCGGCCGGGCCAAGGCCGTCCAGAACGACGACGGCACGTGGACCATCACCGGCGTCAAGCGGTTCATCACCAGCGCCGAGTCCGACATGGTCGACAACGTCGTCCACTTCGTCCTCGCCCGTCCCGAGGGCGGCGCGCCGGGCACGAAGGGCCTCTCGCTCTTCATCCTCCCGAAGTACGAGGTCGACCTCGAGACCGGCGAGCTCGGCGAGCGCAACGGGGTCTACGTGACGAACGTCGAGAAGAAGATGGGCCTGAAGGTCTCGCCCACCTGCGAGCTGACCTTCGGCGGCGAGAAGCCGGCCGTCGGCACCCTCCTCGGTGACGTGCACGACGGCATCGCCCAGATGTTCCACGTCATCGAGAACGCCCGGATGATGGTGGGCACCAAGGCGATCGCCACCCTCTCCAGCGGCTACCTCAACGCGCTCGAGTACGCCAAGGAGCGCGTCCAGGGCGCCGACCTCACCCAGATGACCGACAAGGCCGCGCCGCGGGTCACCATCACCCACCACCCCGACGTGCGCCGCTCGCTGATGCTCCAGAAGGCGTACTCCGAGGGGCTGCGCGCGCTCGTCCTCTTCACGGCCAGCCAGCAGGACATCGTCGACCAGCACGTCCTCACCACCGGCGAGCAGTCCTTCGAGGCCGGGTCGGCGGCCGACGTCGCGAACCGGGTCAACGACCTGCTGCTGCCGATCGTCAAGGGGCTGGGCTCGGAGCGGGCCTGGGTGCTGCTCGGCACCGAGTCGCTGCAGACCTTCGGCGGCTCCGGCTTCCTCCAGGACTACCCGGTCGAGCAGTACGTCCGCGACGCCAAGATCGACACGCTCTACGAGGGCACGACGGCGATCCAGGGCCTGGACTTCTTCTTCCGCAAGATCGTCCGCGACAAGGGCCAGGCCCTCACCCACCTCTCCACCCAGATGCAGGAGTTCGCCAAGGACCTCGGCCAGCACGGCGGCCGCATCGACCGCGAGCGCGAGCTGCTCGGGCAGGGCCTCGAGGACGTCCAGGGCATCCTCGGCTTCATGGTCGGCGAGCTCATGAAGTCCGACCCGCGCCAGGGCGGCGAGCTGCCGAACCTCTACAAGGTCGGCCAGAACACCTCCCGCCTGCTGCTCGGCGCCGGCGACCTCGTCGTCGGCTGGCTGCTGCTGCGCCAGGCGGCGGTCGCGCTCGACGCCCTGGCCGCCGGCGCCGAGGGCAGGGACAAGGACTTCTACGAGGGCAAGGTGGCGGCCGCCCAGTTCTACGCCCGGCAGGTGCTGCCGCGCCTCTCCGCCGAGCGGGCGATGGCCGAGGCCACCGACAACGAGCTCATGGACCTGCCCGAGTCGGCCTTCTGACCCCGGCCCGCACCACCCGGCCCCACCGACCCCGGGCCCGGCGCCTCGCCCGGAGCGCGCGCCGGGCCCGGACCCACGACGACGGCCCGCCCCCTCGAGGGGGCGGGCCGTCGTCGTGCGGTGGGGCTGAGGGTCAGTGCGGGTCGATGTCGGTGCGGTCGACCCGGCTGCCGGTGTTGGGGTCGACGTGGCTCTCGCGGGTCGTCGTCACCCGCCCGGTGCGGCGCGTGCCGGCCTGCATGAGGAAGGACAGGATGATCGCGAGCACGCCGCCGATCATGAGGATGAGGCCGATCGTCGCGAGGCTGATGCCGGCGACGGAGGCCGACACCGCGAAGTAGAGGATCGCGCCGAGCACGAGCAGGAAGATGCCGAGTCCGATGTACATGGGGGTCTCCTCTGGGGTACGGGTCCGGCTGGCCCACCGACCCTACCTGCGGAAACGTCCCGCGTCCGGGGTTCGTGCAGCCCACCCTGTCGTGGCGCCGCCCGCACACCGGCGAGCGGCAGGGTCAGTAGCCGCCACCGCCGTCGGACCCGCGGTCGATCTGCCGGCGGGCCAGCATGGCGGCGGAGTACTGCTCCGTGGGCGCCTGCCCGTCGTAGCGGCCCTGCGCACCACTCCCCCGACGTCGGCGCTCGAGGAGGACGCCGAGCACGACGACCGCCAGCGCCAGGGCGATGAGCCATCCCACGGTCTGCTCCCCTCGACGGCCGCGGGGTCGCGGCGACACCTCATCGTGACCGTTCGCGCCGGTGGTGTCCAGCGTCGACGACGGTCAGACGAAGGAGCCGGGGTTGAGGATGCCGTCGGGGTCGAGGGCGGCCTTGACCCGGCGGTTGAGGTCCATGACGTCGGGGCCGAGCTGGTCCTCGAGCGACCCCTTCTTCAGCCGGCCGACGCCGTGCTCGCCGGTGATCGTGCCACCGAGCCGGATCGCGGCGTGCATGATCTCGTCGAAGGCCAGCCGGGCCCGGCGCTCGGAGTCGGGGTCGGCGGCGTCGTAGACGATCGCCGGGTGGGTGTTGCCGTCACCGGCGTGGGCGACGACGGGGATCTCCACGGCGTGCCGCTGGGCGATGGCCTCGACCTCGGCGAGCAGCTCGGGCAGCTGCGGGACGGGCACGCCGACGTCCTCGGGGAGCACGGCACCGCGCGGCTCGAGGGCGGTGAAGTGCACTCGCCGGGCCTGGACGAACATCTCCGACTCGTCGGGGTCGTCGGTGGCGACGACCTCCTTGGCGCCGGTGACCTCGCAGGCGGCGACGATCGCCGCGACCTCGTCCGCCCGCGAGGCACCCGGGGCGTCGGACTGCACGAGGAGCAGGGCCCCGGCGTCGCGGTCGAGCCCCATCGGGCGGAAGTCCTCCACGGCGTTGATCGACGCCCGGTCCATGAGCTCGACCATCGAGGCCCGGACCGTGCGGCCCAGCTCGATGACGGCGGCGGCGGCGTCGGCGACGGTGGGGAAGAACGCGATGACCGTCGAGCGCGGCGCCTGGGCCGGGACGAGCCGCAGCACGGCCCGCGTGACGATGCCGAGGGTGCCCTCGGAGCCGACGAAGAGCTTGAGGAGCGAGAGCCCGGCGACGTCCTTGACCCGCTTGCCGCCGAGGGTGACGAGGGTGCCGTCGGCGAGCACGACGTCGAGGCCGAGCACGTAGTCGGTGGTCACGCCGTACTTGACGCAGCAGAGGCCGCCGGCGTTGGTGGCGATGTTGCCGCCGATCGAGCAGATCTCGAACGAGCTCGGGTCGGGCGGGTACCAGAGGCCTGCCGCGACGGCGGCGTCCTTCACCTCGACGTTGAGCGCGCCGGGCTCGACGACCGCGACCCGGGCGGCGGTGTCGATCTCGACCGCGCGCATCCGCTCGAGGCTGAGCACGATGGCGCCGTCGACCGCCATCGAACCGCCGGAGAGCGAGGTGCCGGCCCCCCGGGGCACGACGCCGATGCCGTGGCGGGTGGCCCAGCGCAGCGTGGCCTGGACGTGCTCGGCGCTCTCGGCCCGGACCGCCGCGAGGGGGTGGCCGGCGCCGGCGTCGTGGGTCCAGTCGTGGCGGTACTTCTCGAGCGCCGCGGGGTCGGTCGTGACGACCCCCTCGGGCAGTGCGCTCGCGAGCTCGGTGACGACGTCGTCCATCCCCCGAGTCTCGCACTCTCCTCCCGCTGTCCCGGGCCTCCTCACCGTCGGGTGCTCAGGTGGCCGCGCGGACCACTGCCCCCGCACCCGACCCTGGTGGGCGGGTCAGAGCCGTCGGTCGGCGAGCACGGGGAAGGCCTCGCGGTAGGCCGCGGTCGCCCCGAGGTCGACGTCGACCGACAGCACGCACTCCCCGCCGCCCGCCTCCGCGAGCACCTCGCCCGTCGCGGCGACGACCTGGCTGTGCCCGCCCATCGCCACCGAGGCGTGGGTGCCGACGGTGTTGCCCTGCACGACGACCGCCTGGTTCTCGACGGCGCGGGCCCGCCCGAGCAGCGTCCAGTGCGCGACCCTCGCGAGCGGCCAGGCCGCCGGCACGACGAAGAGCTCGGCGCCGGCCTCGAGCTGGCGCCGGTACAGCTCGGGGAACCTCAGGTCGTAGCAGGTCGACAGGCCGGTGCGCACCGAGCCTCCGGCGCCGTCCGGGAGGTCGACGACGACCACGTCCTCACCCGCCTCCATGAGCTTCGGCTCGCCGACGCCGAACCCGAACCGGTGCACCTTGCGGTACACCGCGAGCCGGGCGCCGTCGGCTCCGAACAGGACCGAGGTGTTCGCCAGCGTGTTGCCGTCGGCGCCGGGCTCGGGCAGCCGCTCGACGAACGACCCGGCGTGCAGCACGCACCCGACGGCCCGCGCGGCGTCGGCCATGGCCGACGCCCACGGCCCCTCGAGGGGCTCGGCCTCGCCCTCCCAGCGCCGGTAGCCGAAGCCGGTGGGCGCCCAGAGCTCGGGCAGGACGACGAGGTCGTGACCCGCCTGCTCGGCGACGAGGGCGGCGACCCGGTCGACGCGAGCCGCCGTGGGCTCGTCGTCGCCGTAGCCGAGCTGGATCACTGCGATGCGCATGGACCAATCCTCGCGCACGCGGAGACGACCTGACACATCCGCCGGTTCGTCGACATCCCCTCCGGTCAGCGACGACCTCCGACCGTCAGCGGGGGTCGAGGTGCTCGGCCTCCTCACGCAGCCGGGCCAGCCGGGCGTTGTACGCGGTGAGCTCGGCGTCGCCGTCGCGGTCGGCCTGGCGGTCGAGGCGCACCGTCTCGCGGGTCTCGCGCCGGAACCACTGCACGGCGACGACGACGGCGAGGGTGAGCGTCGGCGCCTCGCCGATGCCCCAGGCGATCTCCCCGGCCGAGTGCTGGTCGGCCAGCAGGTCGGGGCCCCACGGGAGGTTGATCGTCGTGAAGAAGTCGGGCGCCAGCAGCTCGGTGCTGCCGGTGAGGGCCACCCCGAAGAAGGCGTGGAAGCTCACCGTCGCGAAGAGGACGACGAGGAGCATGAGCGGCGACCAGCGCGGCACCCCCGGGTCGGTGCCGATCATCACCCAGACGAACAGGTACCCCGTGAGCAGGAAGTGCCCCATCATCAGCAGGTGGCCGGTGTGGGTCGTCAGGGCGAGGTCGAAGGCACCGGAGTAGTAGAACGCCGCGAGGCTGAAGAAGAACAGCGAGGCCGCGACGACGGGGTTGGCCAGGATGCGCAGGGCGCGCGAGTGCACGACCTCGAGCAGCAGCTCGCGCGGGCCCCAGGTCTTGTCGGTCCGGGCCGTCAGCGACCTCAGCGCCAGGGTGACGGGCGCCGCGGGCACGAGCAGCAGCGGCACGACCATCGCCACCGCCATGTGCATCACCATGTGGACGCTGAAGAGCACGCGACCCCAGATGCCCGGCGCCCCGCAGGTGGCCCAGACGAAGAGCGCCCAGCCGAGCACCCAGAGCACGACCCGCAGCACGGGCCACGCGTCGCCCCGGCGGCGCAGCCGGGCCCATCCCGCGACGTACAGGCCCACGGCCAGTGCCGCCACGCCGAGGAACAGCCAGTCGGTCCGCCAGGCGAGCAGCCAGTCGGCGCCCGTGAGCGGGCCGGGGTCGGGGTAGCCGGTGAGCTCGAGGACGATGCCGGGGTCGGGGAGCGCGTCCGGGACCGGCGGCAGGCTGCGGGCCAGGACGGCGGCCAGGCCGACGGCGGCGCCCATGACGACCACCTCCACGCCGGCCAGCCGCGCGAAGGCCCGGCCGTCCGCCGGGTCGGCCGCCAGCCGGGAGGCGAGGTTGCGCCGGTGCCGCCACCCGAGCAGCCCGAGCACGGTCAGGGCCAGCGCCTTGAGCGCGACGACCAACCCGTACGCCGTGAGGATCCCTGACGGGGAACCGATCCGGATGACCGCCTGCAGCACTCCGGACGCCGCCACCGCGACGAACGACCACAGGGCGAGGGTCGAGTAGCGCGAGACCGCCGCCCCCAGGTCGCGGCCCAGCCGCGGCCGCAGGGCGAGCAGGGCGATGAGCCCGCCGACCCAGACGATGACTCCGGCGAGGTGCACGGCCAGGCCGTTGACCGCGTCCTCGTGGCTCGCCGACCCCGCGGCGTGGCCCGTCAGCGACTGCACGAGGATGCCGAGGAAGGCGATGGCCGCGAGCCACGCCATCGCGGCCCGGTGCCGGGCGACCCGCGCCCCGATGCTGACGACGAGGGCCGCGAGCGCGGACAGGAGGAGGACCCGCGTCGTCTCGAGCTGCCACGTGAAGGAGGCGAGCTGGGTCAGCAGCCCGGGCGCGGTGAGCGGCGTGCCTGCGAGGTCGGCGAAGGTGACGACGAGCTCGACGACGGCGGACAGGAACCACGCGAGGGCCGTCGCCGCGGCGTACCTCAGGGCCACGCCGCGGCGGTTCGTCGTCGCCCGCTCCGGGACGACGAAGGCGGCGAGACCGAGCAGGCCGACCGTCGCCACCGAGGTGAGGTTGCCGACGGCGTCGGCCACCGGGACCATCCACCGGACGAACGGCCCGGCGTCGGCGAGCGCGACCGGGGCCACCGCACCGGTGACGAGCGCAGCGGGCACGAGGGCCAGCAGCGCGCCCCCCACCGCGACCACCAGCACCCGTGCCGGCGACGAACGCTCCGGGACGGCCATGGGCACCAGCGTAGGTACTGTGGCGGCATGCCGCTGCACCCCCCTGCGCCCACCGGGTTCGCCGACACCGTCGAGGCCTGGGCCCAGACCGTGCGCTCGGTGGCCGACCTGGGCCGCACGCTGCGCCCCGGCGACGCCGAGCTGCCCACCGACTGCCCCGGCTGGACCGTCGCCGACCAGCTGGCCCACGTCATCGGTGGCGAGTCGATGGTCGCCGGCGACCCGGAGCCCGACGTCGACGTCAGTCGCTACGACTACCTCCGCCACGACTTCGGCCGGCGCCACGAGCGCTTCGTCGAGTCGCGGCGCGGACGCACCGTCGAGGACCTCGTCGACGAGCTCGAGTGGCGGCTCGAGGAGCGCCTCGCCGCCTACCGCGCGGAGGGGGTCACCGGGGAGGAGGGGGTGCCCGGGCCGTTCGGTCCCACGACCCTCGCCGAGCTCGTCGCCACCCGCTGCTTCGACGTCTGGATGCACGAGCAGGACCTGCGTGAGGCGCTCGGGCGCCCGGGCGGCCTCGACACCCCGGCCGCCGCCCTCAGCGTGTCCCGGATCTTCGCCGTGCTGCCCCGGGTCGTGGCGCGCGACGCGAGCACGGGACCGGGCAACGCCGTGGTCCTCGACCTCACCGGGCCGACGGTGGGGCGGGCCGGGGCCCGGGTCGAGGAGCAGGACGGCCGCGCCGTGGGGATCCCCCTGTTCACCGGGGAGGCCGAGGAGCACCCGGACGTCGTGACGACCACCCTGACGATGTCGACCCGGGTGGCCATGCGCCTCGCCGGCGGGCGCCGGCGCCCGGACGACCTGCCGGTCACCGTCCAGGGCGACGACGCCGTCGCGCAGCGGGTGCTCGCCGCCCTCTCGGTCACCCCCTGACCATGGCCACCTTCTCGACGTCGACCCGCTCCTCCGCGGTGATCACCGCCCCGCCCGAGGCGGTGTGGGCCACCCTCACCGACCCCGGCCAGGTCGCCCGCCTCACGCCCTTCCTCCACCGCGTCACCGAGCGCGGTGAGCACTGGGTGTGGGAGATGACCCGGGTGCCCGTCCTCGGCCGCAGCTTCTCGTTCACCTTCACCGAGCGGATGACCTTCGACGAGCCGCGGCGCATCGCGTTCACGCACGACCCGGCGGCCGGTGACGGCGACGAGAGCGCCGGTGTCGAGGGGTGGTACGCCCTCGAACACGGCTCGGGCGGAACGAGGGTGGAGACCTCGATGGCGATCACCGTCGAGCTGCCCTTCCCCTCCCTGACCCGTCCGGCCGTCACGGCCGCGATGAAGGGCGTCGTCACCCTCATGGGGCAGCGGTTCTCCCGCCAGCTGCTCGACCACCTCGGCGCCCGCACCGCCTGACCCGCCCGGCGCCGGGGCCGGACGGCTCCCGGCCGTCTGTCGACCGCTCCATCGACGCTGACCGGGCGGCGGCCACACCGGGCGGCGGACAGCGGTGGTGTCACGGAAAGCGTCGGCCACCGATGGAAAGTGCGCCGGTGGCCGACCCTCTGAGGGAACACACCCGGGCGGCGGGCACAGCGGGTGGCGGCCGCACCAGTGGTGTCACGGAAAGCGTCGGCCACCGGTGGAGAGTGCGTCGGTGGCCGACGCTCTGAGGGAACACACCCGGGCGGCGGCCACACCGGGCGGCGGCGGACAGAGATGGTGTCAGGCAAAGCGTCGGCCACCGATGGAAAGTGTGCCGGTGACCGACGCTGTGCGGGAAACACACCTAGCGCCGGCCGCCTGACCAGGCGGCCGGGCGCGCCGCCCACCGGCCACCGGCCGCCGGGTCTCCGGGCCACCGGGTCTCCGGGCCACCGGGTCTCCGGGCCACCGGGTCGCCAGGCCGACGACCGCCGGGCCTGACCGGGCGGCCGGGCAGCCCGAGCCGGTCGGGACGGCGGCCGCGACGGGTTCGGGGGGACGGCGGGAATTTCGCGACCCGTCCATGTAGTTGTATGCTGCAAGCAAGTGAGCTCTCGCTCGCACGCCGACGACCACCACACCCCGAGAGGACCCGCCATGCCGTTCCGCGCGACGCCGTCGACCCCGACGGCCGTGCTCGGCGACGAGCTGGTCCGGGTCCTCAAGCTCATGCACGTCGCCCGGGCCCGCGCGCCGCGCCACCACCCCCTCGTCGACCCCATGGCGTACCCGCTGCTGTTCAACCTCACGCGGCAGCGCCTACGGGTCTCCGAGCTCGCGGACGCCGTGCACGCCGACATCTCCACCGTGAGTCGTCAGGTGAGCACCCTCGTCGAGCACGGGCTGGTCAGCCGCGAGCCCGACCCCGACGACGGTCGCGCCCAGGTCCTGGCCGTCACCGCCGACGGCACCGCCCTCCTCACCGCCATCCGGGAGGGCCGCGACCAGTGGCTCCAGAGCCTCCTCGCCGACTGGTCGGACGACGACGTCCGCACCCTCACCACCCACCTGGCCCGCCTCGCCGCGGACCTCGAGACCTCCCTCACCGACTCGACCCAGAGGACCGACCGATGACCCAGACCCCACGCCACGCCGACCCGGAGCGCGCGACGAGCCACTCCGCCGCCGCGGAGCCCTCCGGACGACACGTCGCCGGAGCCACGCCCGCCGCCGCAGCCGCGAGCGATGACGGCCAGCTGACCCACCGCCAGATCCTCACGATCCTCGCCGGGCTGATGATGGGCATGTTCCTCGCCGCCCTCGACCAGACGATCGTGGCGACCTCCATCCGCACCATCGCCGACGACCTGCACGGCCTCGACCAGCAGGCCTGGGCGACGACCGCGTACCTCATCACCGCGACCATCGTCACCCCGCTCTACGGCAAGCTCGGCGACATCTACGGGCGCAAGAAGCTCTTCATCTTCGCCATCTCGATCTTCGTCGTCGGCTCGGCGCTCTCGTCGTTCGCGACCTCGATGTACGGTCTCGCCGCCTTCCGCGCCGTCCAGGGCATGGGCGCCGGCGGCCTGATGAGCCTCGCCCTGGCGATCATCGGCGACATCGTGCCGCCCCGCGAGCGGGCCAAGTACCAGGGCTACTTCCTCGCGGTCTTCGGCACCTCGAGCGTCGCCGGGCCGGTCATCGGCGGCTTCTTCGCCGGCGCCGACTCGATCCTCGGCATCACCGGCTGGCGCTGGGTCTTCCTCGTCAACGTGCCGATCGGCATCGCCGCGCTCGTCGTCGTGTCGCGCACCCTCCACCTGCGCCACCAGCGCCTCGACCACCGCATCGACTGGGCGGGTGCCTTCCTGCTCTCCGCCACCCTCGTGCCGCTGCTCATCATCCTCGAGCAGGGCCGCACCTGGGGCTGGACCTCGGGCCGCGCATGGGCCGCGTACGCCATCTCCGCCGTCGCCGCCGTCACGTTCATCTGGCAGGAGATGCGGATGAAGGACGAGGCGATCCTCCCGCTGCAGATGTTCCGGATCAAGACCGTCGGTGTCGCCTCCGCGGCCTCGGTGATCATCGGTGTCGCGATGTTCGGCGGCCTCGCCTCGCTGCCGCTCTACCTGCAGATCGTCAAGGGCGCGAGCCCGACCGAGGCCGGCCTCCAGCTCATCCCGCTCGTCGGCGGCATCATGGTCGGCTCGATCAGCTCCGGGCAGATCATCGCCCGCACCGGGCGGTACCGGATCTTCCCGATCATCGGGTCGGGGCTGCTCGTCCTCGGTCTCTTCGCCTTCCACTTCATCGCGTACGACACCCCGCTGTGGCAGACGATGATCGTCATGTTCTTCTTCGGGATGGGGCTCGGCTTCAACTTCCAGCCGCTCACCCTCGCCGTGCAGAACGCGGTTCCGCCGCAGCAGATCGGCGTCGCCACCTCGACGGCCACGACGACCCGCCAGCTCGGCGGGACCATCGGCACCGCCGTGTTCCTCTCCATCCTCTTCTCGGTGGTCCCGGACCGCATCTCGACGGCCTTCCGCACCGTGGCCCCGACCAAGGACTTCCAGGCCGCGGTGGCCCGGGGTCTGCAGGCGCCGGCCGGGTCGACCGACCACACCGTGGCCACCGCCTTCCAGCAGGCCGCGCAGAACGGGAACACCGGGGCGACCGCGAGCAGCGGGGTCCTCTCCGACTCCTCGTTCCTCTCCGGGCTCGACCCGCAGCTGGCCAAGCCGTTCCTCATCGGCTTCTCGGACGCGATGGACCTCGTGTTCCTCGTCGGGGCGGTCGTCATGGTCTTCGGCTTCCTCGTCATGCTCCTGCTGCCGCAGGTCGAGCTGCGCGGCGGCTCCGCCTACAGCGAGCGCAACGAGGCGTCCCAGCGGGCCGCGGCCGAGCGCGAGGCGCCCGAGCAGGAGCTCGAGCCCGTGCCGGCCGGCGACGGCGGCGAGCGGGTGGGCGAGGGCTCGGCCCACGTCGTCGCCCGGGAGACCCCGGCTACCGCACCGGGGAGCTGAGGCGGGCGCGCTCGGCACCCTCGAGGTGCCGGGCGCGCAGCCCGACGACCAGCACGGCCACGACGCCGGCGAGCACCGGGACGGCGTAGGCGCGCTGCGGCCCGACGACCTCGACGGCCCACCCGCCGACCGCGGAGCCGGCCGAGATGCCGACGAGGATGCCGGTGACCGCCACGGCCATGCCCTCGGTGACCAGGGCGGCCGGCACGAGGCGCTGGGCCAGCGACAGGCTGGTGATGAGCATCGGCGCCGTGGCGGAGCCGGCCACGACCATGACGACGGCCAGCTGCCACGTCGAGGCCACGAAGAGCGCCGGCACCTCGAGGACGACCATCGCGACCGCCGCGATGAGGAGCCGCCGGGTCAGGGTGCTCGCGGAAGGTGCGGGAGCCGAACCACAGCCCGGAGAGGGTCGAGCCGACGGCGAAGCCGCCGAGCACGACGCTCGAGAGGCTGGCGTTGCCGTCGGCTTCGGAGTAGGCCACGGCCACGACCTCGTTGGCGCCGAAGATGACCCCGGTCATCACGAGCGCACCGGCGACGACGAGCAGCCCCGGCCACCGCACGGCGAGGCCCGTCGGCCGGTCGGCGTGCGGCACCACCGGGGGCTCGGTCGCCCGGGCGGCGAGGAAGCTCAGGGCACCGACGGTGAAGAGCACCTCGGCGATGACCAGGCCCGCCTCGGGGAACCACAGGGTGGAGACGAGCACCGCGAGCACCGGGCCGACGACGAACGACGCCTCGTCGGCGACCTGCTCGAAGGACATCGCGGTGTGCAGCCGGTCGGGCTCGTCACGGAAGATGTGCGCCCACCGCGCCCTCGACATGGGTCCGGGCTCGGGGAGGAAGGCACTCAGCCCGTAGAGGACGAAGAGCGTCCACACGGGGGAGCCGGTGGCGGAGGCGAGGGCGGTGGCCAGCCCGGCGCCCGCCGAGAGCACGACGAACGGGCGGGCCACCCGGCGCTGCCCGTGCCGGTCGATGAGCCGCCCGAGGACCGGCCCGGCGACCGCGAGGACGGCGAGCCCGACCGAGGACACCGCGCCCGCGAGGGCGTAGGAGCCCTGCCGCTCGCTGACCATGACGATCACCGCCACCCCGAACATCGCGCCACCGACGCGCGAGAGCGCCGTCCCGGCGATGAACGGGAGCGCGCCCGGGACGGCGAACAGGGGTCGGTAGGCGGTGAGCACGGGGGCCTCGTCGGTCGGGCGACCGCCGGGGCACCCGGCCGGGTCGAGCGTGGTGAACAGGTCTGGCCCCAGTGTGCTCCCGCGCAGCGGGGCCGGACAAACCGGTTCCGCCGCCCACCGACGAGTTCCCGGGCGCAGGCTGGTCGGTACTGCGTACCCCACCGGAAGGACCCCACCGTGCTCACCGACAGCCCCGCCTTCAGCGGCTTCTCCGTGGACGACCTCGACGCCGCCCGCACCTTCTACGCCGACGTCCTCGGCCTCTCCGTGCGCGACGGCGGCCCGGGGTTCAGCCTCGAGCTCGCCGGCGGGCGCGAGGTCCTCGTGTACGGGACCCCCGCGCACGCTCCGGGTTCGTACACCGTGCTCAACTTCCCGGTGCCGGACGTCCCGGCCGCGGTCACCGCGCTCACCGAGCGCGGCGTGGCCTTCGAGCGCTACGAGGGGACGCCGATGGAGACCGACGCGCAGGGGGTCTTCCGCAAGGGCGGCCCGCTCATCGCGTGGTTCAAGGACCCGGCCGGCAACGTCCTGTCGGTCATCGCCGAGGAGTGAGGCGCGCCCCGGCGCACCACCGCACGCAGGCGCGTCAGCGGAAGGCGGACTCGCCCGTGAGGGCCTGTCCGATGACGAGGGTGTGCATCTCGACCGTGCCCTCGTAGGTGAGCACCGACTCGAGGTTGTTCGCGTGCCGCATCACGGGGTACTCGCCGCTGATCCCGTTGCCGCCGAGGATGGTGCGCGCGGTGCGGCAGATCTCGATGGCCTTGGTCACGTTGTTGTACTTGCCCACCGACACCTGCTCGGGGCGCAGGCCCACCGCGTCCTTGCGCCGCCCGAGGTGCAGCGCGAGCAGCCGGCCGAGCTGGAGCTCGGTGGACATGTGCGCGAGCTTGGCCTGGGTCAGCTGGAACCCGGCGATCGGACGGTCGAACTGGGTGCGCTCCTGCGAGTAGCGGCGAGCGGTCTCGAGGGCGGTGCGGGCGGCGCCCAGGCAGCCCCAGACGATGCCGTAGCGCGCCTCGGACAGGCACGCGAGGGGGCCCTTGAGCCCGGTGACGTCGGGGAGCACCGCGTCGGCAGGGAGGCGGACGCCGGCGAGGGTCAGCTCGGCGGTGACCGATGCCCGCAGGGACATCTTGTTCCTGATCTCGTGCGCCTCGAAGCCCGGTGTGTCGGTGGGCACGACGAAGCCCCGGATGCCCCCGTGCTCCTCCCCCGCGTTGGCCCAGACGACGGCGACGTCGGCGATGGAGCCGTTGGTGATCCACGTCTTGCTGCCGTCGAGCACCCAGTCCTCGCCGTCGCGCCGGGCGCGGGTGCGCATCGAGGCGGGGTCGGAGCCGTGGTCGGGCTCGGTGAGCCCGAAGCAGCCGATCGCCTCGCCGGAGGCCATCCGCGGCAGCCACTCCTGCTTCTGCTCCTCGCTGCCGAAGGCGTGGATGGCGTACATCGCGAGGCTCCCCTGCACCGAGACGAGCGAGCGGATGCCCGAGTCGCTCGCCTCGAGCTCGAGGCAGGCCAGGCCGTAGTCGACCGACGACATCCCGGCGCAGCCGTAGCCCTCGAGGTGCATGCCGAGCAGGCCGACCGCGCCGAACTCCTTGGCCAGCTCGCGGGCGACCGGCAGCTCGCCCCGCTCGTACCACTGGACGATGTTCGGCTCGACGAGGTCGTCGCACACCTTCCGCACCGTCGCCCGGATGGCGCGCTCCTCGTCGGTGAGCAGGGAGTCGACGTCGACGAGGTCGAGGGGGTCGGAGGGGCGCTTCGGCATCGTCGGCGAGCTCATCCCCCCATCATGCCCGCGACCCCTCCCCGGGGGTCAGCGGGCGGAGGCGGCGCCGAGCAGGGCGGCCAGACCGAGGGCGCTGCGGGGGTCGTAGGCGCACCGCCAGAGGCCGCCGTGCGCGGCGGCGGCGGCCTCGTCCTGCCACGGGTGGTCCAGGGCCGCGGGCCGGGCCGAGAGGTCGTGGACGAGCAGCGCCGCCATCAGCGTGTTGGCCGTGCCGGGCTCGAAGACCTCGACGCCGAACCGGTGCGCCCCCGAGTACGCCGCCGCCAGGGCCCGGTTCTTGAGCACCGACCGGGTGCGGGTCGGCGGGGCGACCTTGAACGACACGACCGCACCCTCGGCCCGGGCCGCGGTGGCCCGCCAGCGCTGGATCCGCTTGGCCAGCAGGTAGTTCGGGCCCTGCTGCGTGACGACGGAGTCGTTGACGCCCGGGTCGACGCCCGGCAGGTAGTTGCGGCGCAGCAGGCGCCCGCCGGACAGCGTCCGCAGCGGCACCCGCAGCACCTTCGAGGTCCGGCGTTGCGCGTAGGACGCCGTCGCGGCATCGACCGCCTCGGCCGGCACCGCGAAGACGTCGGTGGGGGTCGCGAGGAACGACAGCGAGGTGTCCGACCGCTGGCGGCGCACGGCCTCGGTGAGCGCGTCGACGGCGGTGCTGACCCGGACGTTCGTCGCGCCGTCGGCGTAGACGTAGTTGCCGAGCACGAGCGGCCCGTCGAGGCCGGCGACCCAGGCCGTGGCGTCCGGCAGGTCGTGCAGCAGGTCGGTCCCCGCGCGTTCGTGGATCTCGCTGTGCCCGGCGCGCACCGGGACGACGAGGCGACCGGCGAGCTCGCGGGTGTCGGTGAGGAGGCGGGACCACAGGTCGGGCCGGGGCAGGTCGACGGCCGCGACGGTGGCTCCCCACCGCAGCAGGGACCGCAGCGGACCCATCTCGGCCGCGGCCCCGAGGACGACGACGGTGCGACCGTCGAGCCGCAGCCACTCCGGGTTCTCGATGACGGCCGTCACGGCGTCGCGCAGGCCGGGCTCGACGACACCACCGTCGACCCAGGTGTCGAGCTGGCGGCGCAGGTCGTCGCCCGCGAGCCGCCGTCCGCGGTACGGCACGGTCAGCGCGGTGTCCGGCCGCCCGTCGCCGTCGACGACCTCGGTGTCCACGTGCTCGACGGGACCGCCCGGGGCCCCGGCGACGGCGGCCGTCAGCGGCTGCTCCTCGGTGCCGTCCGGGCTCCACCGCATCCGCTGGTGGACCGAGGCGAGGCCGGCTTCGGCGATGGACCGGGCGTCGCCGTAGCTCGGCAGCCCGGCCTCGACGAGCCGGCGGAAGTGCATCCCGTAGCCGCTACGCCAGTTCGTCTCGCGCGCAGCAGCATCCGCGCCGACGGGATCGACACCGCGGAGCGCGTCCGAGACGATGCCGCGCCCCGTCGCGGACGTCGAGCGACGGCCGTCGACGGTCGGGAAGACGACCCCGTGCTCCGCGGCCATCCTCACCCCCAGACGAGCCCGCGGGACGGGTCCTCGAGGATGGCGGCGACGTCGGCGAGGAACCGCGAGCCGAGCTCGCCGTCGACGAGCCGGTGGTCGAAGGACAGCGCCAGCGTCGTGACCCAGCGCGGCTCGATCCGCTCGTCGGCACCGGTGCCGACCACCCACGGCCGCCGGGTGACCGAGCCGAAGGCGAGGATCGCGGCCTCGCCCGGGTTGAGGATCGGCGTCCCGGCGTCGACGCCGAAGACCCCGACGTTGGTGATGGTGATGGTGCCACCGGACATGTCGGCCGGCTGGGTACGGCCCTCGCGGGCCGTGGCCGTGAGGGCACCGACCGCGTCGGCCAGCTCGCGCACCGTCATCCGGTCGGCGCCCTTGACGTTCGGGACGACGAGGCCCCGCGGGGTGGCCGCGGCGATACCGAGGTTGACGTCGTGCTTGAGGACGATCTCCTGGGCGGCCTCGTCCCAGCTCGCGTTGACCTCGGGGTGGCGGCGCACCGCGAGGCAGAGCGCCTTCGCGACGAGGAGGAGCGGCGTGACCCGGACGTCGCGGAACTCCCGGTCACCCTTGAGCCGCTCGACCAGCTCCATCGTCGCGGAGACGTCGACCGTGACCCACTCGGTGACGTGGGGGGCGGTGAACGCGGAGTCGACCATCGCCTGGGCCGTCATCCTGCGCACGCCCTTGACCGGCACCCGGGTCTCCCCACCCGGCGCGGTGCCGCGCGACCCCGCGGAGCCCGCGCTCGGGGTGTCGTCGGCCGCGCCGGCCGCCGCGGCCTCGACGTCGGCGCGGGTGACGACGCCGCCGTCGCCGCTCGGTGTGACGGACGCGAGGTCGACGCCGAGGTCCTTCGCGAGCTTGCGCACCGGCGGCTTGGCCAGGGTGCGGACCCGCTCTCCGGTCGGCTCGGACGCCGGCCCCCCGCGTGGTCGGCGCCGGTCCGTACGGCAGGCCCGCAGGCGGCTCGGCGGTTCCCCCGGACGACGGCGTCGGGCCGTCGGACCGTGCCGACGGTGACCCGTCGGTCGAGTCCGACCCGGGGGCCGGTGCGTCGGGGTCCGGGGCCGGCGCGGGGTCGCCGTCCGGCGCGGGCTGCGGGACGGCGTCGGTCTCACCGAGGCTCGTCGGCGCGGACGTCGGCCTGCGCGGTCGGCGCTTGGCCTCGGTCTGCTTGACGCCGTACCCGACGAGGACCGCGGTGCGCTCGGGCTTGGTCCCGGACCCGCCGTCGCCCCGCGGCCGGCTTCTGCTCCGGCGCCGCGGACGGTGCCGACGGGGCGTCCTTGCCGTCGTCGACCGTGAGGATCGGGGTGCCGACCTCGACGGTGTCCCCCTCGCCCGCGAGCACCTCGCCGACCGTCCCCGCGAAGGGCACCGGCAGCTCGACGAGCGACTTGGCCGTCTCGATCTCGACGACGACGTCGTTGACCTTGACCGTGTCTCCGGGCTTGACGTGCCAGGTGACGATCTCGGCCTCGGTGAGGCCCTCACCGGGGTCGGGGAGCTTGAACGTACGAAGAGCCATGTGCGGCAGCGCCTTTCAGTACGCGAGCGAACGGTCGACGGCCTCGAGCACGCGGTCGAGGTCGGGGAGGAACTCCTCCTCGAGGCGGCTCGGCGGGTACGGCACGTTGTAGCCGCCGACCCGCAGCACCGGCGCCTCGAGGGAGTAGAAGGCCTCCTCGGTGAGCATCGCGGAGACCTCCGCCCCGATGCCGAGGAACGTCGACGCCTCGTGGACGACGATGGCCCGCCCCGTCTTGCGCACCGAGGCGAGCACGGCCCCGGTGTCGAGCGGCGACAGCGAGCGCAGGTCGAGGACCTCGAGCGAGGTGCCGTCCTCCTCGACCGCCTGGGCGGCCTGGAGGCAGGTCTTGACCATCGGGCCGTAGGCGATGACCGACACGTCGGTCCCCTCGCGCACCACCCGGGCCGACCCGAGGTCGCCGTCCGGCGCGTCGCCCACCTCGCCCTTGTCCCAGTAGCGGCGCTTCGGCTCGTAGAACACGACGGGGTCGTCGGTCTCGACGGCCTGCTGGATCATCCAGTGCGCGTCGTGCGGGTTGGCGCAGGCGACGACCCGCAGGCCCGCGGTGTGCGCGAAGTACGCCTCGTTGGACTCGCTGTGGTGCTCGACCGCACCGATGCCCCCGCCGAAGGGGATGCGGATGACGATCGGCATCGCGACGGTGCCGAGCGAGCGGGCCCGCAGCTTGGCGACCTGGCTGACGATGTGGTCGAAGGCCGGGTAGACGAAGCCGTCGAACTGGATCTCGACGACCGGCCGGTAGCCGCGCAGGGCCATGCCGATGGCCGTGCCCATGATGCCGGCCTCGGCGAGCGGGGTGTCGATGACCCGGTCCTCGCCGAAGTCCTTCTGCAGCCCCTCGGTGACGCGGAAGACACCGCCGAGCTTGCCGATGTCCTCCCCCATGAGGACGACCTTGGGGTCCTTCTCCATCGCGGCCCGCAGGCCCGAGGTGATGCCCTTGGCGAGGGTCGTGACGGCCATCAGCGGGCCTCCTCGAACGACGCGTGGTACTCGGCGGCCCACTGCTGCTCCCGGCGGACCACCGGGTGCTCGTCGGCGTACACGTGCGCGAACATCTCCGCCGGCTCGGGGTCGGGCATCGCCAGGCACCGCTCGCGCACCGAGGTGCCGAGCTCCTCGGCCTCGGCGTCGACGGCCTCGAAGAAGTCGACGTCGGCGCGCCCGGTGGTGAGGAGCCAGCGCTTGTAGCGCTCGATGGGGTCGCGGTGCTTCCACACCTCGACCTCGGCCGAGACGCGGTACTTCGTCGGGTCGTCGGAGGTGGTGTGCGCCCCCATCCGGTAGGTGAAGGCCTCGATGAACGTCGGGCCCTGCCCCGAGCGGGCGGCGTCGAGGGCCTGCTTGGTGACCGCGTAGACGGCGAGGACGTCGTTGCCGTCGACCCGGATGCCGGGGAAGCCGAAGCCGCGGGCCCGGTGCCACAGCGGCGCGCGGGTCTGCTTCTCGTTCGGCTCGGAGATGGCCCACTGGTTGTTCTGGCAGAAGAACACGACCGGGCTGTTGTTGACGCCGGCGAAGACGAGGGCCTCCGACACGTCGCCCTGCGAGGTGGCGCCGTCGCCGAAGTAGGCGATGACGGCGGTGTCGCGGCGGTCGTCACCGGTGCCGACGTCGCCGTCGCGCTGCACGCCCATCGCGTAGCCGGTGGCGTGGAGGGTCTGGGCGCCGATGATGATCGTGTAGAGGTGGAAGTTCTTCTCGTTGGGGTCCCAGCCGCCGTGGTTGATGCCGCGGAACATCCCGAGCAGGTTGACGGGGTCGACCCCACGGCACCAGGCGACGCCGTGCTCGCGGTAGGTCGGGAAGGCGTAGTCCTGGCGGCGCAGCGCCCGGCCGGACCCGACCTGCGCCGCCTCCTGCCCGAGGAGGCTGGCCCAGAGGCCGAGCTCGCCCTGGCGCTGCAGCGCCGTGGCCTCGGTGTCGAAGCGACGCACGAGGACGAGGTCGCGGTAGAGGCCGCGCAGGGCCTCGTCGGACAGGTCGTCGACGATGCCGTCGAGCTCCGCGTTCGGGACGCGCTCGCCCTCGGGGCTGAGGAGCTGGACCATCTCGGGGCCACCCTCGTGGGCCGGGCGGTCGGGGACCTCGGCCCGGGTGACGTGGTGGTCGACTCCGTAGGCGGTCTCGAGGGGGGCGACCTCGTTGTCGCTCACAGGGCACTCCTTCTCCGGGCCCCGGGGTGAGGGGCCGATCTCGGGGGGCGTCGCGACCGGTGTGCTGGGTGTGGCGCGGGTCGCGGCCGGTGTCGGCCCCACCGTACCCGGCGCGCGCGGGGTCGTGGGAGCGGGCAGAGTGGAGGGATGACCCCGATCCGCCCGGTCCGTCCGGCCCTCGTCGCCGTCCTGGCCGCCCTCGTGGCGGCCGGCTGCTCGGGCGGGGGCTCCGAGGCCACGCCGGGTGCGACGACGTCGTCCGCCACCCCGACCTCGAGCGCCCCGACCCCCTCGGGCGGCGACCCCACGGACCCGCCCGGGTCGGCCCGGGGCATCCCGACCAAGGCCGAGGTGCAGGTGGTCGGGCTCGAGGGTGGCTGCGTCTACGTCGCCGTCGGGGACGCCGAGCGCTGGGCCCTGCGCGGCGAGGTGCCCGACGTCGCGGTCGGCGACCGGCTCACGGTGTCCGGGGCGCCGGACGACACCGACTACCCCGACTGTCCCGAGGGTCGCCCGTTCCTCGTCAGCTCGGTCGCGCCCATCGGCTGAGCCGCGGCCCCTGCCGGGCTCCCGGCCTCCCCCCGTACCCTGCTCTCGGGACCTCTCGCGGCCCCGGAGACCGAGATGACGACACTGCACAGGCACGCCCGAGCCGAGGACGACGCTGCGCGCAGCCTGCCCTCGCGCCGCCCGCTGGGCGTCCTCGTCGGGGCGGGGCGGCGGGTCGTCGCCGTGCGCCCACCGCTCGGGCGACCCACCCGCATCGCCGAGGCGCGGTTCTCCGGCCCCGGCCTGGTCCTCGGTGGCATCTTCCTCGCGGCCTCCCTCCTGCCGTCCCTGCTGCCCCGCCCCGCGGTCGTCCAGGGCGTCATCTCGGGTGTCAGCCTGGCCGTCGGCTACGGCCTCGGCGCCGGGGGCGCGGCCGTGTACCGCTACCTCGGGGTGCCGAGCCCCCGCGGCCGGCTGCGCGACGCCCTCACCGGCGCGGCGGTCGGTCTCTGCGTCGGCACGATCGTCCTCGCCTCGTGGAAGCAGGTCGGCTGGCAGAACGACATCCGCATCCTCTTCGGGATGCCGCCGATCGGCCCGGACGGCTGGCCCCTCGTGGCGGCGGTCACGGTCCTCGCCGCGACCGCGCTGCTCCTGCTGGGGCGCAGCGTGGCCGCGGTGTTCGGTGACGTGCGGCGCCGGCTCGGCCGACGGATGCCGCGCCGGCTGGCCACCCTCCTCGGAGGCGGCCTCGTGGTCGTCGTGTCGTGGGCCCTGTTCAGCGGCGTCCTCGTCACCGGCTTCTTCGCCGGGGCCAACGCCCTCTTCGCGCCGTCGGACCACGTCGTGACGACGGGGAGCCGCGCGCCGACGTCGCCGGAGCGCTCGGGGGGCCCGGGGTCGCTCGTGCGCTGGCAGGACCTCGGCGCCGAGGGCCGCACCTTCGTCGCGGGCGGCCCCACCGTCGCCGACATCGACGCCGTGACCGGGGGCGGCGCACGCCTGCCGGTCCGGGTCTACGTCGGCCTGCGCAGCGCCGAGACCGACCAGGCCCGGGCCGACCTCGTGCTCGCCGAGCTCAAGCGCACGGGCGCGTTCGACCGCAAGGTGCTCGTGCTCGCCACGACGACCGGCACCGGGTACCTCGACCGCAACGGCACCGACCCCCTCGAGTACCTCTGGAACGGCGACACCGCCATCGCCGGCGTGCAGTACTCGTACCTCCCGAGCTGGATCTCGCTGCTCGCCGACCAGGACGCCGTCCGGCTGACGTCGCAGACCGTCTTCGACACGGTGCACCGCTACTGGTCGACGCTCCCCGAGGCCTCGCGCCCGCGCCTCTACCTCTACGGCCTGTCGCTCGGCTCGTACGGGGTCGAGAGCATCCTCGGCTCGATCAACCTCATCAACGAGCCGATCGACGGCGCCCTGCTCGTCGGGCCACCCTTCGTCAGCCCCGTCCACGCCCGCCTCACCGCCGACCGCGACGCCGGCAGCCCGGCGTGGCTCCCGGTGTACGGCCGCGGCCGGACGGTGCGGTTCGCCTCCGAGACCCACGGCGTCGACCGCACCCCCGGCCCGTGGGGCCCCACCCGGGTCGTCTACCTCCAGCACGCCTCCGACCCGGTGGTCTTCTTCAGCAGCGACCTCGCGTTCGCCCCGCCCGAGTGGCTCCGCGACGACCAGCAGCGCGGACCCGACGTGTCACCGCGGATGGGCTGGTTCCCCGTCGTGACGATGGTGCAGGTGCTGCTCGACCTCCCCAACGCCGGCAGCGTGCCGATGGGCTACGGGCACCTCTACTCGGCCCCGGCGGTCGAGCGGGCGTGGGTCGGCATCACCGAGCCGCCGGGGTGGGACAGCACGAGCCTCGACCGGCTCGCGACCGTGCTCGCCGCCCGGCCGCACCCCTACGGCTGAGGGCTGGGGCTCGGGGTGGCGGCCCGGCGGCGCACGGCGGTGACGGCACCCACGGCGAGGACGAGGACGACGATCGCCGCGTAGCCCGCCCAGTAGGGGCGGTCGAGGAGGGTGGGGTTGTCGTACCGCGCGCCGAAACTGCCCGAGCACGGGGACGGCGGCGAGGGTCAGCGGGCCGAGGACGACGAGGACGCCCACGAGCGAGGGCCGCAGCCACGCCGGGGCGCGGGTCGCCGCCAGCACGCCGAGCCCGACGACGACGGGCGCGACGACGCCGTCGTGCACGACGACGCCACCGGCGAGCCAGACGGCGACGGCGAGCAGCCGCCCGCCGAGGCCGACGACGAGCACGAGGCCCCAGGCGAGGGCGACCAGCCCGACCGCCCCGAGACCCAGCCGCAGGCCCCTCATGCCGAGCTCACCTCCACTCGGGCGAGCCACTTGGTCTGGAGCACGCCCGGCCGGGCCGGGGTGATGAGCCGGCACGGGTAGCCGTGGTCGGGGTGCAGGGGCTCTCCGGCGAGGGTGAGGGCGACGAGGGAGTCGTCGAGGCCCACCCAGGCCGCGGGCAGCGTGCTCGTCCGGTAGCCGCCGCGGGGCTGGAAGGAGGTGAAGACGACGTCGCGGTCGGTGCCGCCGCCGACGAGCGCGACGAGGTCGCGCACCCGGACCCCGCCCCAGGTGCCACTGGCGCTCCAGCCCTCGACGCAGGCGATGGGCAGGACGGCCTCCCGCTGCGGCAGGGCGAGCAGCTCGTCGCGGGTGAGCCGGACGGTGCGCTCGGGCCCGACGACCTCGAGGCCCCACCCGGGGTCGTCGAGCGAGGTCGGCCACGGCCGCCCCGACGGCGCTGCGGTTGACCGGCACCCCCTGCGGCCCCTGGCCCGAGCGCACCGCGAGGAGCGCGACCCGGCGCAGCCCGGGGACCCCGACGGAGGTGGTGGCGAGCACCGCGAGCCCCGCGGAGAGCCACGTCGTGCGCAGCAGGGCGCGCCGCGAGGGTGCGCCGGGTGCCGGCGGTGTGGTCTCCGGCGGTGCGCCGAAGGCCCCCCGGATGACGGGCAGCTTGACCGCGACGTGGAGGGCGACCGAGCCGATGGCCACCCAGGCGACCGCGAAGTGGGCCGCGATGAAGTCGAACGACCACGGGTACCACTGCGCGCTGTTGGCGAGCCCGGTGACGAGCTGGAAGACCGCGGCCGAGACGAGCAGGCCGATCGACCCCTTCTCGAGCAGGTCGAGGACGAGCTGTCGGGGCCGGGACGACGGCCGCTCGAAGAAGCGTGGGAAGACCGACCACAGCTTGACGAGCAGGAGCGGCACCGCGGCGGTCCCGCTGGCGACGTGGAGGCCCTGGGTGACCTGGTAGAGCCGCGCCGGTCCGGTGGGCAGCGGCAGCCAGCCGACGGGGTGCTGGAGGTAGTGGCTGTACAGGCCGGTGAGGAAGCAGACGAGGAAGGACGTCCCCAGCCAGGCGCCGACCCGGGCGGCGGTCCGCGGGCCGCGCAGCCGGCTCGGGAAGTCCTCGGGCTTCGGGACGAGGGTCTCGAGCCGCGCGGCGACCCCCGTGAGGGTCCGCTCGCTCATCGCCCGGCCCCCGCGACGCCGTCGGGCCCGCCCCGGGCTCCGGCCCGGGCGGTGTGCTCGACCCAGCGGCGCGAGAAGCGGGTGCGGGGTGCCTCGGCGGCCACGGCGTGGGCGTCGTCGACCTCGTCGACGTCACGCAGCATCGGCCCCTCGACCGGAGGGTGCCCGGCGGCGCGCAGCGCCGCGGCGGTGAGCCGTCCGGTGTCCGGCCGGCTCATCGGCACACCGGCCAGCACCGCGGCCTGCTGCGGGTGGGTCGTCACGAGCACCCACCAGCCGCCGTCGAGGGCGGGTCCGAGCAGCGGGCTCGCGAGGTCGTGCGCGAGCTCGGCCACCCCGAGGAGCACCGCGGGGTGCACCTGGGGGGTGTCCATCCCGACCTGCACCACGGGCCCCCCGGCGAGCCGGTGGGCCTGCCGGTGACCGTCGACGAGACGCTCGGCGAAGGTGCCGCCGTGCTGCGGCACGACGTGCCAGTCGGCGGCGGCCGCGCGCAGCTCGTCCTCCCGGGCGGCGGCACCGAGGTCGCCGGCCAGCGCGAGGACCCTGCGGCCCCGGGGCCAGGCGGCGGCGCCCGCCGCGAGGGTGTCGAGGAGGGCGAGCGCGGCGAGGTCGGCGGCGGCCTCGTCGCCCACCGTGGCGGCCAGGCGGGTCTTGGCCCGGCCGGGCACCGGGGCCTTGGCCATGACGAGCACGCTGCCCCTCACGACGTCGCCCCCGCCGGGGGCCGGGACCCGCGCGGGGGTCATCGCAGCCCCTCCGTCGCGAGGACGCGGGCGAAGTCGCGGCCCGCGCGCAGGGTGCCCCTGACCGAGCCGGACACCTTCGAGCGGGTGCCCGCGGCGCGGGGGTGGTAGTCGATGTCGTGCTCGCTGAGGCGCCACCCCGCGCGCTGGGCGCGCACGAGCATCTCGACGGGGTAGCCGAAGCGCCGGTCGCGGACGCCGAGGTCGAGCAGGTCGCGGCGGCGGCAGACCCGCATGGGGGCGATGTCGTGGACCGGCAGACCGGTGCGGTGTCGCAGCCAGGCCAGGACCACCGCGTTGCCGGCGCGGGCGTGCCACGGCCAGACGCCGGGTGCGGACGGGCGACGCCGGCCGCAGGCCATCGTGGCCCGTCCCTCGGTGACCTCGGCGAGCATCGGCAGGAGGTCGCGGGGGTCCATCGAGCCGTCGCCGTCGAGGACCGCCACGAGCTCGGCGGTGGCCGCCTCGAGTCCGGCGTGCACGGCCGCTCCGTAGCCCGGCGCGGACTCGGTGACGACGGTGGCCCCGAGGCCGCGGGCGACCTCGGCCGTGCCGTCGGTGGAGCCGTTGTCGACGACGATGACGCGGACGCCGTCGGGCACGAGGGCGAGGACGCCGGGGAGGGCGGCGGCCTCGTCCCGGCAGGGCAGGACGAGGTCGCAGGTGGTGGTCACGGCTCGACCCTAGGTTCTCCGGGGGGCGCGGACACCTCGGGCGGGCTTACGGACCGGTGACGGTCGAGGGACGAGGCGACCGCCCGGTCGGGCCGGGCGGGGCCGCACGGCATGCTGGGGGGATGACCGACGTCCCCGACCCCGCGCCGGCCGGGGCGCCGGTCGACGAGGCGTCGGAGGCCGCGGCGGGTCGTCGTGCGCGGTGGGGGCTGCTCGCGGGGGTCGTCGTCGTGGCGGCCGCCGTGCTCGTCCCCCCGGTCTTCGGCGTGGTCGTCAAGGCCGGAGGGGCGGCCCCCCTCGTCGGCGACTGGCACCGGCGCGTGGCCCCGAGCAGCGCGGTCGCCGCGGCCCTCGTCGTCCTCGCGGCGTGGCCCGGCGTCGTCGACCGCGCGCGCCGGCTGCCGTGGGGGCGGTTGCTCGCGGCGTCCTGGCTGGTGTCGGTGGTGTGGATGGTCTCGCTCGCCCTCCTCGACGGCCCGACCGGCCTCGGCAAGCACCTCGAGCACGGCACCGAGTACCTCGAGAGCGCCCGGGCGGTCGACGACGTCGGCGAGCTGCTGCGGGTGTACGTCTCCCGCATCCCGCTCGGGAGCCCGGACCACTGGCCCGTCCACCTCGCCGGCCACCCGCCCGGGGCGGTGCTGTTCTTCGTCGGGCTCGACCGGATCGGCCTCGGGTCGTGGCAGGCGGCGGGGGCCGTGGTCGTGCTCGTCGCCGCCACGGTGCCCGCCGCGGTCGCCGTCACCCTCGACCGGCTCGGCCTGCGGGACGCGGCCCGCACGGCGATCCCGTTCCTCGTGCTCGCCCCGTCGGCCATCTTCATGGCGGTCTCGGCCGACGCCGTGTTCGCGGCCACCGTGGCGTGGGGGATGGCCGCCCTCGCCGCGGCCGGCGCCGCCGTCGGCGTCCGTCGCGGGCTCCTCACCGTCGCCGCCGGGCTGCTCCTCGGGTGGTGCGTCATGGAGTCGTACGGCCTGGCGCTCGTCGCGGTGCTGGCGGTGGGCGTGCTCGTCGCCGGGGTCGGGTGCCGCGGCGGCCGCGGCTCGCCGTGGCGGCCGGCGCCGCGGCCACGGCACTCGGTGTCGTGCTCGCCTTCGCGGCGCTGGGGTTCGCGTGGTGGGCGGCGTACCCGGTTCTCCACGAACGCTACTGGGACCCCGCCGACCTCGCGAGCAAGCGGCCCTTCTGGTACTGGTCGTTCGGCAACCTCGGGTCGCTGTTCCTCTCGGCCGGGCTGCTGCTGCCGGCCGCCCTCGGCGCGGCGGCCGGCCCGCTGGTCCGGCTGCGCTCGGCCGCGGGCCGGGCCGCGGCCCGACCGTGGGAGCGGGTCGTGGGGCCGCTCGTCGTCTCCGCGGTCCTCATGGTCCTCGCGGCCGACCTGTCGCGGATGAGCAAGGCCGAGGTCGAGCGCATCTGGCTCCCGTTCGTGCCGTGGCTGCTCCTCGCCGTGCTCTGGCTCCCACCGCGCTGGCAGCGGTGGGGGCTGGTCGGCCAGGGCGTGCTCGGGCTGGCCCTCGCCACCGCCGTCAAGACCGTCTGGTGAGCCCGCCTGCGGCGGGGCGTCGCCGCGCCCGGCCGTGCCGGCAGGTCAGGCGCGCAACGGGGCCGTGGCGAAGGCGGCCAGGCCGTCCTCGGGCCGCACCCGCGCGGTGAAGCCGAGCTCCTCGGCGGCCCGGTGGGGCGAGGCGACGACGTGCCGGACGTCGCCGATCCGGTACTCACCGGTGATGCGCGGCTCGAGGTGGCGCCCCGACCCGGTGGCCACGTGGCGGGCGACGTCGGCGATGCCGATCGGGTGCCCCGAGCAGACGTTGTAGGCCCGGTGCGTCGCCAGCGGGGCCGCGACGACCGACCGGACGGCCGCCACGTTGGCCCGGGCGACGTCGTCGACGTGGACGAAGTCGCGCACCTGGCGTCCGTCCTCGAAGACGGTGGGCGCCTCACCGCGCTCGAGGGAGGAGCGGAACATCGCCGCGACGCCGGAGTACGGGGTGTCGCGGGGCATGCCCGGCCCGTAGACGTTGTGGTACCTCAGCGACACGGCGGCGCCCGGGGCCTGACGGACCCACGCCGCGGCGTACCCCTCCTGGGCGACCTTGCTCACCGCGTAGCTCGACCGCGGGTCGAGCGGTGCGTCCTCGTCGACGAGCACCCAGTCGAGGGGCCCGCCGCAGACCGGGCAGGGGTTGTCGAACTCCCCGGAGTCGAGGGCCTCCCGGGTGCGGGGCCCCGGGGCCTGCGGCCCGTGCTCGGGGCAGGTGTACCGCCCCTCGCCGTAGACGACCATCGACGAGGCCTGGACGAGGCGGTCGACCCCCTCCGCGTGCATGGCGGCGAGGACGGCGGCGGTGCCGAGGTCGTTGTGTCCGGCGTAGAGCGGCAGGTCGGCCGCCGTCACGCCGGCCCCCACCATCGCGGCGAGGTGGACGACGACGTCGACCCCCTGGAAGAGGTCGGACCACCGCACCGCCTCCCGGACGTCGAGGACGTGCACGCCGGCCGGCGGGTCGTCGCGCCCGGCCTCGCCGTGGGCCTCGGGCAGGAGGAGGTCGACGGCGACGACGTCGTGACCGTCGGTGACGAGCTCGCGCCAGGTCGCGGTGCCGATGAACCCGGCGGCGCCGGTGAGGAGGATGCGCACGACGGTCATCCTGCCCCGTCCCCCACCTCGCCCGGGGCCTGCCCTTCCCGCCCCTCCCCGACTTCTTGCCCGCAACCCACCCCCGGGAGCCCGATTTCCGGGCCCCGAGGTGGGGGATGCGCAAGGAGTCGGGTCAGGGGCGGGGGTGTGCGGAGAGGAAGCGGCCGGCGACCTCGACGAGGCGGTCGTTGGCCTCCGGCTCGGCGATCGTGGCCCGCACCCCGTCGGTGCCGTAGGGGCGCACCGTGAGGCCGGCCTCGTCGCAGGTGGCCGCGAAGGCCGCGGTGTCGTCGCCGAGGCCGAGCCAGACGAAGTTCGCCTGCTGCTCGGGCACGTCCCAGCCCTGCTCGCGCAGCGCCGCGACGACGCGCTCGCGCTCGGCGACGAGCTCCTTGACCCGCACCTCGAGCTCGTCGGTGGCTTCGAGCGACGCGATGGCCGCGGCCTGGGCGAGGGAGTTGACCCCGAACGGCAGCGCCGCCTTCCGCAGCGCCTGCGCCACGGGCTCGTGGGCCACGGCGTACCCGACCCGCAGCCCGGCCAGCCCGTAGGCCTTGGAGAAGGTCCGGAGCACGACGACGTTGGGGTGCGCGGCCCACACGGCGAGGGCGTCGGGCGCGTCGGGGGCGTCGACGAACTCGAGGTACGCCTCGTCGACGACGACGAGCACGTCCTGCGGCACGCGGTCGAGGAAGGTGTCGAGCTCGGCGGCGCCGACGGTCGTCCCCGTGGGGTTGTTCGGGGTGCAGACGAGGACGAGGCGCGTGCGCGCGGTGATGGCGTCCGCCATCGCGTCGAGGTCGTGGCGCTCCCCGGGCGCGAGCGGCACCATGACCGGGCGGGCACCGGCGAGCGTGGTGAGGATCGGGTAGGCCTCGAACGAGCGCCAGGCGAAGACGACCTCGTCGCCGTCGTCGCACGTGGCCCGCACGAGCTGGTCGAGGACGCCGACCGACCCCGGGCCGGTGGCGATGCATCCGGCCGGCACACCGAGCCGGGTGGCCAGCACCTCGGTGAGCGCGGTGACGGCCATGTCGGGGTACCGGTTCATCGCCCCCGCGGCGTCGCGGACGACGTCGAGGACGGAGGGCAGCGGCGGGAACGGGTTCTCGTTGCTGCTGATCTTGTACGCGGTGAGGCCCTCGCGGACGGTGGCCGGTCGTCCCGGCGTGTAGGCCGGCAGCGCGGCCAGGGACTCGCGCAGCCGGACCGGGGTGGCCGCTCCGGACGGCGTCGCAACGGGCTCGTCGGTCATGGGTCCACTGTAGGTGGGGCCGGCACCGCGCACGCCGGGCCTCCGCCCTCGCTCCACCCCGTCGAGTGAACAGGACACGCCGTGTGCCGCGTGCTCCATACGGCGTGTCCTGTTCGCTCGACGGGTGGGCGGGCGCGGCTAGCGTGGCGACCATGACCTCCGAGACCCCCGTCCACCACCTCGCCGACGGCACGACCCTGCCGACCGTCGGGTTCGGCACCTACCCCCTGCGAGGAGAGGAGGGCATCGCCGCGATGGTCTCCGCGCTCGAGGCCGGCTACCGCTACCTCGACACCGCGGTGAACTACGAGAACGAGGGGGAGGTCGGCGAGGCGGTGCGCCGCAGCGGCGTCCCGCGCGACGAGGTCGTCGTCGCGACGAAGATCCCGGGCCGCTTCCACGCGCACGAGCTCGCGCTGCAGTCGTTGCGCGACTCCGCCGCCCGCCTCGGGCTCGAGCGCATCGACGTGGGCCTCATCCACTGGCCCAACCCGAGCCAGGGGCTCTACCCCCAGGCGTGGGCGGCCCTCGTCGAGGCGCAGCGCGAGGGCCTGGTGCGCGTCGTCGGCGTCAGCAACTTCACCGAGGACCACCTGACCCGGGTCGCCGAGGAGACCGGGGTGATGCCCGCGCTCAACCAGGTCGAGCTGCACCCGCTCTTCCCCCAGACCGCGCTGCTGGCCACCCACGCGAGGCTCGGCGTCCTCACCCAGGCCTGGAGCCCGCTGGGGAAGCGGGAGGCACCGTTCGGGGCCGACCCCGTCGCGGCCGCGGCGCGCGCCCACGACGTGACGCCGGCCCAGGTGATCCTCCGGTGGCACGTCCAGCGCGGCTCGATGCCGTTGCCGAAGTCGGGCACGCCCCAGCGGCAGCGGGAGAACCTCGACGTCGCGGGGTTCGAGCTCACCGACGCCGAGCTCGAGGCCGTCACCGCCCTGGGCCGGCCCGACGGTCGGCTCTTCGGCGGCGACCCCGACACCCACGAGGAGATGTAGCCGGCGGCCACGGCCCACCGCCCGGGTCCACCGCCCACCCGGGCGGACCTGTCATGATCGTCGGGTGAAGAACTTCCTCATCCGGGTCGGCATCAACGCGGTCGCCCTCTGGGTCGCCGCCCTCGTGGTCCCCGGCGTCGACCTCGCCGAGAACGAGACGACGTGGACCACCAAGGTCGTGACGATCCTCCTCGTGGCCCTGCTCTTCGGTCTCGTCAACGCCGTCATCCGGCCGATCGTCAAGTTCTTCTCGTTCCCATTCGTCGTGCTGACCCTCGGGCTGTTCACGTTCATCGTCAACGCGTTCATGCTGCAGATCACCGAGTGGATCAGCGACGCGATCGGCCTGTCCTTCACGATCGACGAGTTCTTCTGGCACGCGGTGTTCGCGGCGATCGTCATCACCCTCGTCTCGTGGGTGCTCAGCGTGATCCTCCCCGAGGACGACTGACCCACGCCGGCCGGGGCCGTCGCCCCGGGACGGCCCCCCTCCGGCGCCGCTAGGGTCGACGCCATGCGCGTCCTCGTCTCCGGCGGTGCCGGCTACATCGGGTCCCACACCGTCGTCCAGCTCGTCGCGGCGGGGCACGACGTCGTCGTCGTCGACTCCTTCGCCAACGCCAAGCCCACCGTGGTCGGCCGGATCGAGGCGCTCACCGGCCAGCCGCTCGACGTCCGCTCCTTCGACCTCACCGACCACGACAAGACCGAGCACCTCTTCGCCGACGAGCCCTTCGACGCCGTCATCCACTTCGCCGGGTTCAAGGCCGTCGGCGAGAGCACCGCCAAGCCGCTGGAGTACTACGAGAACAACCTCGGCTCGACCTTCTCCCTCGTCCGGGCGATGCGGCGGCACGGCGTGCGCCGCCTCGTCTTCTCCTCCTCGGCCACCGTCTACGGCGCGGACGCCCCGGTGCCGATGCACGAGGACCTGCCGACCTCGGCGACGAACCCGTACGGCTGGACCAAGGTGATGCAGGAGCAGGTGCTGCGCGACGTCGCCGCCGCCGACCCGTCGTGGCGGGTGGCGCTGCTGCGCTACTTCAACCCGGTCGGGGCCCACGTCTCGGGCACCCTCGGCGAGGACCCCTCCGACGTCCCGAACAACCTCATGCCCTACATCGCCCAGGTGGCGGTCGGGCGGCGCGAGCGGCTCAACGTCTACGGGGACGACTACCCGACCCCCGACGGCACCGGGGTGCGGGACTACATCCACGTCGAGGACCTCGCCGCCGGTCACATCGCCGCGCTGAACCGGCTCGGCGAGACCGACGACGCCGTGTCGACGTGGAACCTCGGCACCGGCCACGGCACCTCGGTGCTCGAGCTCCTCGCGGCGTTCGAGCGGGCCTGCGGGCACGCCCTCCCCTACGAGGTCGTCGCGCGCCGGCCGGGCGACGTCGCCGCGTCGTACGCCGACCCCTCACGCGCCGAGGCCGAGCTCGGCTGGCGGGCCACGCGCACCGTCGACGACATGTGCGTCGACACGTGGCGCTGGCAGTCGGCGAACCCGCACGGCTACCCCGACGCCTGACCCCGGGGCGTCCCGCCCCGAGAGTCTGCGAGGTCACCCCGACACGTCGGCCTCACCCCGGTTCGGGACCGGGGGGGTGACGAACCGCGGTGTCGGAGCGCCGTGGCCGCTAGCGCAGGGGCTGGTTGATCCGGATCAGGTTGCCCGCCGGGTCGCGCACCGCGCAGTCGCGGACGCCGTAGAACTGGTCCATCGGCTCCTGGAGCACCTCGGCCCCGGACGCACGGACGTGCTCGAACACCGCGTCGACGTCGGCGCAGGTGAGGACGACCGGCGTGAGCAGCCCCTTCGCGAGCAGGGTGTCGATCGCCGAGCGGTCCTCCTCGCTCGTGTGCGGGCCGCCACCGACCGACTGGATGGTCACGGTGAGGTCGGGCTGGGCGGGCGGGTTGAGGTTGAGCCAGCGGAACTCACCCTGGGAGTAGTCGCTGGCGACGGTGAAGCCGAGGACGTCGCGGTAGAAGGCGAGCGCCTGGTCGTGGTCGTCGACGACGAGGAAGACGTTGGCGACGGCGAGCGTCGACGTCGCGGGGGAGGCGGTGGTCGTGTCCATGCGTCGAGGCTAGGACCCGGGCGGCCACGGGACGCTTCTCCGAACCTGACCGGCTCCGCGCCGGTGCCGGCCGGCCCCGCACCGGGCGGTCGGCCTCCTTGGCGACACAGGACGGCAGGGCCGCCGCGGCCTCGTGGTTCGCCGCCCGGAAGGCGCTCGGGGTCGTCCCCATCAGCTCGGTGAACCGGCTGCTGAAGGACCCGAGCGAGGTGCACCCCACGGCCATGCAGGCCTCGGTGACCGTGACGTCACCCGGCCGCAGCAGCGCCGCCGCCCGCTCGACCCGCCGGGTCATGAGGTGCTGGTAGGGGGTCTCGCCGTAGGCCTCGCGGAACAGCCGGTGGAAGTGCCCGGGCGACATCAGGGCCTCGGCGGCGAGCGACGGCACGTCGAGCGGCTCGGCGAAGTCGCGGTCCATCCGGTCGCGGGCCCGGCGGAGCCGGACGAGGTCGTCACGGAGCACCCGCCCAGTGTGGCACCCGTCCCCGCGCCACCGGTTCGTCGACGAAGCACAGGTTCCGCTCCGGGGGCTCGCCGGCGTTTCGGGGTGACCCCGCGACGCCGAGGGCCGCGTGGGGCGAGTCACACGACATCTGGTGCGGACCTACTACGACACGTTGTAGTTTGTACTACGTCACGTCGTACACACGCCGTCCCGTAGGAGCACAGGTATGGGATCCTCCCTCGACGTCGCTCGGTGGCAGTTCGCCATCACGACCGTCTACCACTTCCTCTTCGTCCCGGTCACGATCGGGATGTCCGCCGTCGTCGCGTACTTCCACACGCAGTGGGTCCGCACGCACCGGCCGGAGTACCTCCGCCTCACGAAGTTCTTCGGCAAGCTCTTCCTCATCAACTTCGCCCTCGGGCTCGTCACGGGCATCGTCCAGGAGTTCCAGTTCGGCATGAACTGGTCGGACTACTCGCGCTTCGTCGGCGACATCTTCGGCGCCCCCCTGGCCTTCGAGGCGCTCCTCGCGTTCTTCCTCGAGTCGACCTTCCTCGGCGTGTGGATCTTCGGCTGGGGCCGGGTCCCCGAGCGGCTGCACGCGGCGACGATGTGGATCACCCACATCGGCACCGTCCTGTCGGCCTACTTCATCCTCGCGGCGAACTCGTTCATGCAGAACCCGGTCGGGTACACGTTCAACCCCACGACGGGCCGGGCCGAGATGTCCGACTTCGTGGCCGTGCTGACCAACAAGGTGCAGCTCGTCACCTTCCCCCACGTCGTCCTCTCGGCGTACATGGTCGGCGGTGCGGTGATCCTCGGCGTGGCGCTCTACCTGCTGCGCCGCGACGCCGCCACCGACGACGCACCGATGTACCGCAGGGCGGTCCGGGTCGGCGCGGTGGTCTCCCTCGTGGCCTCGCTCGGCGTCGTCGTCTCCGGTGACGTCCAGGGCAAGATCATGACCGAGGTGCAGCCGATGAAGATGGCGGCCGCCGAGGCCCTCTACGACACCACGAGCAGCGCCCCCTTCTCGGTGCTCTCGATCGGCTCGCTCGACGGCAGCTCGGCCACCCGGATCATCGAGGTCCCCGGCCTGCTCTCCTTCCTCGGCACCGGCAGCACGAGCGGCACGGTCGAGGGCATCAACGACCTCAAGGTCACCGAGCGCGAGCTGGCCCAGAAGGTCGTCGACCAGTACGGGCCGGACCTCGCCCCGCTCGTCACGGCCGACGACTACACGCCGATCATCCCCGTCGCCTACTGGACCTTCCGGCTGATGATGGGCTTCGGCTTCCTCACGATGCTGTTCGCGGCCATGGCCCTCTGGGTCACCCGCAAGGGCGGCTCGCCGCGGTCGCGGTGGTGGGTGGCCCTGGCGGTGGCGACCCCGCTGCTCCCGATCTTCGCCAACAGCTTCGGCTGGATCTTCACCGAGATGGGCCGCCAGCCGTGGCTCGTCTACGGCCTGATGACGACGGCCACCGGGGTCTCGCCCTCGGTGAGCGTCGGCGAGGTCTGGGTGTCGATGGTCGTCTACACCCTCCTCTACGCCGCCCTGGCCGTCGTCGAGGTCAAGCTGTTCCTCACCTACGTCAGGCGCGGCGCCGAGCCCTTCGAGGACCCGGCCGCCCACGTCGACGCAGACGAGGACGCCCCCCTCCAGTTCGCTTACTGAGACAGGGAATCTCACCATGGATGCACTGCAGATCGTCTGGTTCGGGCTCATCGGCCTCCTCTGGGCCGGGTACCTCGTCCTCGAGGGCTTCGACTTCGGGGTGGGCGCCCTCCTGCCCTCCCTCGGCGCCGGTCGCGACGCGGCCGACACCGAGAAGCGCCGCCGCGTCATGCTGACGACCATCGGCCCCCACTGGGACGGCAACGAGGTCTGGCTGCTCACCGCCGGTGGCGCGACCTTCGCCGCCTTCCCGGAGTGGTACGCGACGATGTTCTCCGCGTTCTACCTCCCCCTGCTGCTCGTCCTCGTCGCCCTCATCGTCCGCAACATGGGCTTCGAGTACCGCGGCAAGCGCGACGACCCCACCTGGCGCAAGCGCTGGGACGTCGCCATCATCGGCGGCTCGGTCGCGGCACCGTTCCTCGTCGGCGTCGCGCTCACCAACGTCGTCCACGGCCTGCCGATCGACCGCGACATGGAGTACGCGGGCAGCCTCTTCACGCTGCTCAACCCGCTGAGCCTCCTCGGCGGTCTCACCGTGCTCGCCCTGTCCCTCACCCACGGCGCGTTCTTCCTGGCCCTGAAGACCGACGGGTCGATCCGGGAGGACGCCCGCCGGCTCGGCACCGTCCTCGGTCTCGCCACGGCCGGGCTCGCGGTCGTCACCCTGCTGTGGCTGAACCTCACGACCGGCTCCGTGTGGTCGTGGCTCACCACGGTCGTCGCGGCGGGCGCCCTGCTCGCGGCGATCTACGCCAACACGCGGGGCCGCGAGGGCTGGGCGTTCATCGGCACGGCGGTCACCGCCGCCACGGCCGTGGCCACGTACTTCCTCGCCCTCTACCCGGACGTCATGCCGACGACGCTCACCGGCGGGCAGTCGCTGACCATCGCCAACGCGTCGAGCAGCCCGCTGACGCTGAAGATCATGACCGGTGCGGCGCTGGTCTTCACGCCGGTCGTCCTGCTCTACACGGCGTACACGTACTACACGTTCCGCAAGCGGATCGGGACCCAGCACATCCCCGCTCCGGTCGCGGTCCGGTGAGGCGCCGAACCAGCCGATGAGGCCCCTCGACCCCCGCCTCCTCGCGGTCGCCCCCGCGGCCCGCCGACCCGTCGCCCTCCTGGCGGCGGTCGGTGTGCTGCAGGGGGGCGCGACCATCGGCACCGCGTTCGCCCTCGCGGCGCTCGTCGTGGCCGTGGTGCACGCCGACCCGCTGGGCGGGCCGGCCGGGTGGCTGGCGGGCCTCCTCGTCGTGCGGGCCGGCCTCGGCTGGCTCGCCGAGCGGGTCGCCGCGTGGGCGGGAGTCGAGGTCACGGCGGCCCTGCGCACGGTGCTGCTGCGGCGGTGGCTGGCCGCCCCGGCCGAGCACCGCCCGGACCCCGACCGCGCCGCCACCCTGGCCGCGCAGGGCGTGGCCGCCGTCGAGCCGTACGCGGCGCGCTTCCTGCCGGCCCTCGTGGCCGGGGCGGTCGTGCCGGCGCTGGCCGTCGCGACCCTCGTCTGGGTCGACTGGCTGAGCGCCCTCGTCGTCGTCCTCACCCTCCCGCTGCTCCCCCTGTTCGCCGCGCTCATCGGGGCGGCGACCCGGGACGAGACGGAGCGGCGCTGGCAGGCCCTCGCCTCGCTCGCCGGCCACTTCGTCGACGTCATGCGGGGCCTGCCCACCCTCGTCGGCTACGGGCGGGCGGAGCGGCAGGTCGAGGTCGTCCTCGAGGTGAGCCGCCGGCACCGGCGGGCCACGATGCGCACGCTGCGGCTGGCCTTCCTCAGCTCGGCCGCGCTCGAGCTGCTGGCCTCCATCTCGGTGGCCATCGTCGCGGTCACGGTCGGGCTGCGGCTCACCCACGGCACGGTCGACCTGCGCACCGGGCTGCTCGCCATCCTCCTGGCGCCGGAGGCGTACTGGCCGGTGCGGCGGGTCGGTGCGGAGTTCCACAACGCCGCCGACGGAGCCGAGGCGGTCGCGGCCGTCCTCGATGACGTGGCGGCGGGTTCCGTCCCCCCTGTGCGGGGCCCGTCGTCGCTCGAGCACGAGGTCGGCGTCGCGCTGGACGGCCTCTCGTACTCGTATCCCGGAGCATCCGGCCATGTGCTCCAGGACGTGAGCCTGACCGCCGGCCCCGGGCTGACCGTCGTCACCGGCCCCTCCGGCGTCGGCAAGTCGACCCTGCTGGAGATCGTCGCCGGGCTGCGGACGCCGACGACCGGCACGGTGACGGCCGGCCGCGCGCACCTCGTGACGCAGCGACCCTTCCTCCCCGCCGGCACGCTGCGCGACGCCCTCCGGCTCGGCACCGACGCCCCGGACGACGCCCTCTGGGACGCCCTGCGGCGGGTCGGCCTCGACGGGTTCGTCGCCGGGCTGCCGGCCGCCCTCGACACCCCGCTCGGCGACGAGGGCGTCGGGCTCTCCGCGGGGCAGCGGGCGCGGGTCGCCCTGGCCCGGGCCACCCTCTCGACCAGCCCGGTGCTGCTCGTCGACGAGCCCACCGCGCACCTCGACGACGCCTCGAGCACCCTCGTGCACGAGCTCCTGCGCGAGGTGGCGGAGCGCCGCACGGTGCTCGCGGTCACCCACCGCCCCGAGCTCGTCCGCCTCGCCGACCGGCACGTCGCGCTGACCGCCACCGGGTCGGAGGTGTCCCGGTGAGCCCCGACGCGCACACCGCCACCGCCACGCCCCCGCCGCCGCCGGCGCCCGCGCGGGCGTGGTGCGCCCGACCCGGACCACCATCGTCGGTGGCCTGCTCGGCGGCGCCGCGACGACCTCGGGCATCGCGCTCACGGCGACGTCGGGCTGGCTCGTCGTCCGCGCGAGCGAGCAGCCGGTGATCCTCACCCTGCTCGCCGCGATCGTCGCGGTGCGCGCGTTCGGGATGGCCCGGCCGTTCTTCCGCTACCTCGAGCGGGTCGTCTCGCACGACGCCGCGCTCGCCGACCTCGCCGAGCGCCGGGGCACGGTCTACGCCGCGCTCGTCCCGCTGACGCCGGCGCGACTCGGGCGGCGCTCGCGCTCGCGGGTGCTCACGGGCGTCGTCGACGACCTCACCGACGTCGTCGAGGCCCAGGTGCGGGTCACCGTGCCCCTCGTCTCGAGCGCCCTCGCGGGCCTGCTGGCCGCGGGGCTCGCGGCATGGTTCGACCCGGCGGTCGGGCTCGTCGTGGCCGGTCTGCTCGCGGTGCTCGCCCTGGGGTGCGCGCTGGCGTGGCGGTTCGAGGCCCGATCGCGCGACGAGCTGCTCGCGGCCCGGGCCGAGACCGCCCGGGTCGGTGACCTCGTGGCCCGGCAGGCCGGCGAGCTGCGAGCCATCGGCGCGAGCGACGCCGCCCTCGGCTGGCTCGACGACGCCCACGCGACGCTGCGCCGAGCGGTCCGCCGGCAGAGCCACGGGCGCGCCCTCGTCGCGGCGCTGCTGCTCCTCGGCACCGCTGGCGCGACCGTCGCGACCGCCGCCCTCGTCGACCCCGCCGCGGTGGGGGCGCCGGTGGCCGCCCTGCTCGTGCTCGTGCCCGTCGCCGTGGGCGAGGCCCTGGCGCCGCTCGTCGACACGATGCGGGCGCTGGTCCGGGCCCAGGGCGCCGCCGCCCGCCTCGGCACGCTCCTCGACCAGGAGCCCGCGGTCCACGATCCGGAGCACCCGGCCACGTGCTCCGAGCCCCGGGCCACGGACGGACCCATCGTCCGGCTCGAGCAGGCGAGTGCCTCGTGGGACGGCGCCCGCGACCAGCTCGCCCCGACCGACCTCGAGCTGCGGCCCGGCCGGCACGTCGCCGTCGTCGGCCCCAACGGGTCGGGCAAGAGCACCCTGCTCGCCCTGCTGGCCCGCACCCTCGAGGTGAGCGGCGGCCGGCACACGGTCGACGGCACCGACGTCCGCGACCTCCCGCTGGAGGCCACCCGGGCCGGCGTCGCCGTCGTCGACGACGAGCCGCACGTCTTCGCGACGACCCTCGCCGAGAACCTCCGCCTGGCCCGCCCCGACGCCGACGACGCGGCCGTGCGGCACGCCCTCGGGCTCGCCGGGCTCGGCCCGTGGGTCGCGGCCCTGCCGGACGGCCTCGGCACCCGGCTCGGCACGGGCGGCCGGGGCGTCTCCGGCGGAGAGCGCACCCGGCTCGGCGTCGCCCGGGCGGTGCTCGCCGACCGCCCGCTCGTCCTCCTCGACGAACCCACCGCGCACCTCGACCACCCGACCGCCACCGCCGTGCTGGAGGATGTCCTCGAGGCCACGCGGGAGCGCGCGGTCGTCCTCGTCAGCCACCGCCCCGAGTCCCTCGACCGCCTCGACACGGTGCTCGACCTGTCGCCCCGTCCCACGAAGGAGTAGCCATGCCCCACTCGACCTCCACCCCCCGGCTCGGCGACCTCGAGCGCGTCGTCATGGAGCGGCTGTGGGAGACCGCGAGCACCGAGGGCGCCACCGTCCGCGAGGTGCACGAGGCCCTCGAGCGCGACCGCGAGATCGCCTACACGACGGTGATGACCGTGCTCGACCGGCTGGCCAAGAAGAACATGGTGACCCGGGAGCGCGACGGCCGGGCCTGGCGCTACCTCGCCGCGGACACCCGGGAGGCCCTCACCGCGCAGACCATGCGGCGCACCCTGGACGACATGGACGTCACCGACCGCCGCACGGCCCTGCTGCACTTCCTCGACGGCGCGAGCAGCGAGGAGCTCGACGACCTGCGGGCCGCCCTGTCCGAGGTCGAGGAGCGGGTGGCGTCGGCCGCGGCGGCGCCCCCGGGACGCCGGCGGCGGCTCCGACGCTGACGGGGGCGTCCGGGCCTGCCACCATGGTGGCGTGGTCCCGCTCGCTCTCGCCGGGCTGGCTGTCGTCCTCGTCTGGGTGACGCCCGGCCTCCTGGCCCGCCAGGCCCGGTTCCGCCACGCGCCCCGGGCCGCCCTCGTCGCCTGGCAGGCGGTCTCGCTCGGGGGGGTGCTGGCGGCCCTGTTCGTCGCACCGGCCGCCGTCGCGCCCCTCGTCGGCGACGACGCCCTGGGCCAGCACCCCGCCCTGCTCGTCGTGGCCGCGCTGGTGAGCGCCGCCGTCCTCGTCCGCCTGCTCGTCTCCGGACACCTCGTCGGGACGCAGGTGCGCGCGGCGCGCGCCCGCCACCGCGACATGGTCGACATCGTCGCCGAGCACGACCGGGACGGGCTTGCGGGTGCTGCCGCACCCCACGGCCACCGCCTACTGCATCCCGGGGCGCTCCTCGCGCGTCGTGCTGTCGCGGGGGGTGCTCGACACGCTCCCCGGCGACGAGCTGGCCGCCGTGGTGGCCCACGAGAAGGCGCACCTGCGGGCCCGCCACGACCTGCTGCTCGAGTTCTTCACCGTGCTCCACGAGTCGGTGCCCCCGCTGCTGCGCTCGCACCGGGCGCTCACCGAGGTGCGGCTGCTCGTCGAGGCCCTCGCCGACCGGGCCGCCGTGCGCAGCAGCGGGGAGGTCGCGACCGCGCGGGCCCTCGTGGCCATCGCCCGGAGCCGCCACCCCGACGAGTCGATGGGCGCCGGCACGTCCGCCCCGGTGCGGATGCAGCTGCTCGCGACGGGTCCGCACACCGGTCTGGCGGCGGGCGCCTACCTCCTGGCGGCCGTCGCCCTCCTGGCCCCCGTCGGCCTCCTGGTGCTGGCGTGGGTGTGACGGGCGGCCTGCGCGACGCCTTGTCGGCCGCCCTCCCGGTGGCGATGCGGGCCCGCGACCGGGTCGCCGTCGCCGCCCTGCGCTCGGCGCTCGCCGCGGTGGCCAACGCCGAGGCGGTGCCCATCGACGGCGCACCCGCTGCCGGGGCGGTCGAGCTCGCGCGGGTGGGCGTCGGGGCGGCCGACGCTCCACGCCGCGTGCTCACCGAGGCCGACGTCCGGCGCATCGTCCGGGCCGAGGTCGACGAGCGCGCGGACGCAGCGCGGGTGATGGCCGGGGCGGGGCGGCCCGACGAGGCCGACCGGCTGCAGGCCGAGGCCGCGGTGCTGCGGACCCACCTCGAGCACCCCGCGCCGTGAGCCCCGCGCGGTCAGCGCCGTGCAGTGCGGGTCGTGCAGTGCGGGTCGTGCCAGTGCGGGTCGTGGTGTCGCGGCGCGGCGCCGCGTCAGGCCCAGCTCGGGGGCGGGGGCGGCGGGGGCGTCGCGGCCGGGGGCTCCGGCGGCGGCGGGGCGTCCGGCTCGCCGAGGGACGGCCGGGGGTCGGGGGCACTCCCCGGGGGCGGCGGGGCGGGGACGTCGCGCGCCGGCATGACACCTCCGGGCGGCGGGGGCGTGCCACCCGGCGGCGGGGGCGGGGGCGGCGGCGTGCCACCACCGGCCCCCGGCGGGGGCGGGGGCGTGCCGTAGGGCTCGGCCGGCGTCACCGTGAGGGGGCCCAGCCGGCCCGCCGTCTCGAGCTCGCGCAGCGCCGTCATCACCCGCTCGCGGTCGGCGGGGTCGACCGGGCGCCCCGTCGCCTCGAGCCAGGCGAGGACACCCATGTCCCGCAGCGCTCGGTCGCCCCCGATGCCGGGCACGCTGATGCCCGCGTTCGCCATGGCGACGTCGGCCTTCGCCGCGAGGTCGCTCGCCGCCGCCTTGGCACGGTCGAAGAAGCTCATCCGGGTCCTCCCTGGCTCGACCCTCGGTGGTGCTCGGAACCATAGCCGCGCGCCCCCGCTCTCTTCTAGCGTTGGGCGCGAACCGGGGGCCGGCCCCGGCCGAGACGACAAGGCGGCACGATGACGATCCACGGCTCGCTGTTCCAGGAGTTCCGCGAGAAGGAGAGCCAGGACCCGTTCTCCCTCCAGAACAAGAAGCTCCTGCGCATCGACATGCGCTACGGCGCGGTGCAGGCCAAGGCCGGCTCGATGGTGGCGTACCAGGGCGACGTGCGGTTCCAGAACAAGGGCTCGGGCGGCATGGGCAAGTTCCTCAAGGCCGCGGTCACCGGCGAGGGCGTGCGGATGATGGAGTGCACGGGCAGCGGCGAGCTCTTCGTCGCCGACTCCGCCTCCGAGGTGCAGGTGATGTACCTCGAGAACGACGCCATCTCGGTCAACGGCAGCAACGTGCTGGCCTTCTCGAGCTCGATCCAGTGGGACATCCACCGCATCCAGGCGCGCGGCGCGGCGATGACGGGCGGGCTCTACAACGTCTCGCTGCGCGGCACCGGCTACGTCGCGGTGACGACCAAGGGCGACCCCATCGCCCTCGACGTCGCGTCCTCCCCGACCTTCGCCGACGCCCAGGCCGTCGTGCTGTGGACCTCGGGGGTGTCGATGGACATCCGGGTCGACACCGGGGGCATCGGCTCGATGATCCGCGGCGGCACCGGCGAGCTGCTGCAGATGGCCTTCGGCGGGCAGGGCTACGTCCTCGTCCAGCCGAGCGAGTCGGTGACCGAGGGCGGTCACCAGAGCAGCGGCAACAAGAGCGGCGGGATGCTCGGCGACTTCCTCGGCGGCTGACCCCGACTTTCCCGCCTGATGCGGGAACGTTCGGTGGAGCACCGCGAAGTTCGGGGTGCGCCGCCGGAGGTTCCGACATCAGGCGGGAAAGTCCGTCGGCCGCGGGCGGGACCGCGGCGCGGCCGGAGCCGGCGGGCTGCAACAATCGGGCCATGACGGCCCAGCTGACCGGCACGGACATCCTCGACGTCGCGCGCGAGCAGGTGCTCGAACGTGGTGTCCCCCTCACGCAGGCGCAGGTGCTCGAGGTGCTGCGCACCGGCGACGACCGGCTCCAGGACCTCCTCGCCCTGGCCCACGAGGTGCGGATGACGTACCAGGGGCCGGCCGTCGAGGTCGAGGGGATCGTGTCGCTGAAGACCGGCGGCTGCCCGGAGGACTGCCACTTCTGTTCGCAGAGCGGCCAGTTCACCTCGCCGGTCCGCTCGGTGTGGCTCAACATCCCCGAGCTCGTCCGCGCCGCGAAGCAGACGGCGGCGACGGGCGCCTCCGAGTTCTGCATCGTCGCGGCCGTGCGCGGGCCCGACGAGAAGCTCATGGAGCAGATGCGCGAGGGCGTCGCCGCCATCAAGGCCGCGGTCGACATCGAGGTCGCCGCGTCGCTGGGCATGCTCACGCAGGAGCAGGTGGACGACCTCGTCGACATGGGCGTGCACCGCTACAACCACAACCTCGAGGCCGGGCGCTCGTACTTCCCGCAGGTCGTCACCACCCACTCCTTCGACGAGCGGCTGGAGACCTGCCGGATGGTCAAGGAGTCGGGCATGGAGCTGTGCTGCGGCGGCCTCGTCGGGATGGGCGAGTCGCTGGAGCAGCGGGCCGAGCTCGCCGCCCAGCTCGGTGAGCTCGAGCCGCACGAGGTGCCGCTGAACTTCCTCAACCCCCGCCCCGGGACGCCCTTCGGCGACCTCGAGCCGATGCCGGCGAACGACGCGCTGCGCACCATCGCCGCGTTCCGGCTGGCCCTGCCGCGCACGATCCTGCGCTACGCCGGCGGCCGCGAGCTGACCCTCGGCGACCTCGGCACGCGCGACGGCCTGCTCGGCGGCATCAACGCCGTCATCGTCGGCAACTACCTGACGACGCTCGGGCGCGACCCCCGCGAGGACCTCGCCCTGCTCGACGAGCTCGAGATGCCGATCAAGGCGCTCAACGAGACCCTCTGAGGCCACGATGCGCCCAGATCCTGGAGCACATGGCCCTGTGCCCCGAGGCGCGGACCAGGGCGCCTGGTGCGGCCAGTGCGGCGTGGCCCTCGACGGCGGCGACCACGACCGCTGCGCGGCTCGGCGCGACCCTGGAACCACCCCGCTTCTGCGTGCACTGCCGGCGCCGGATGAAGGTGCAGGTCACCCCGGGCGCCTGGGTGGCCACGTGCGTGGCCCACGGCAGCGTCGAGCAGTCGACCTGGGCCTGACCTCCGCCATCCCGGGTCGAGGTGACACCGCCGCCCCACACACCCCGCTGTCACCTCCACCCAGCCCCGGCCGCACCCGGTCGAGGTGAAACCGCCGCCCCACACACCCCGCTGTCACCTCCACCCAGCCCAGGCCGCACCCGGTCGAGGTGACATCGCCGCCCCACACACCTCGCTGTCACCTCCACCCAGCGCCGGGCGCCCCGGGAATACCGCCAGATGATTGACGGTTCAACCAGTTGGTCACCGTCGATCGCCCCCGCCCATCCGACCCCCTGGAGTGCACCGTGAACGTCCTCGTCCTCGTCGGCAGCCTGCGCGCCGGCTCCACGAACCGCCAGCTCGCCGACGCCGCCGTCGCCCACCTCCCCCAGGGCGTGCAGGCCACCGTCTTCGAGCAGCTCGCCGAGCTCCCGCACTACTCCGAGGAGCTCGACCACGACGACGTGCTGCCCCAGGTCGCCCGCGACCTGCGCGAGGCCGTCGCCGACCACGACGCCGTCCTCCTCGTCACCCCCGAGTACAACGGCTCGCTCCCGAGCGTGCTGAAGAACGCCGTCGACTGGGCCTCGCGCCCCCGCGGCGCCTCGTCGATCGCGGGGAAGCCCGCCGCCGTCATCGGCGCCAGCGGCTCGCCCCGCGCCGCCCAGTGGGCCCGCGAGGACGGCGTGCGCGTCCTCACCGTCGCCGGGGCCGAGGTCATCGAGGACACCGTCGGCGTCGGCTCGGCCTTCCAGGCCTTCGAGGAGGGCCGGCTCTCCGACGCCGAGCTCGACTCCGCGCTGCGCACCCTGGTCCAGCGGCTCGCCGGCGAGGTCGAGGCCGCCCGCTCAGCCGCCTGACCCCCCTCCGCGCTCGAACGCGTGTGAAGACCGCCGACATATCGGCGGTCTTCACACACGTTCGCGGGGGAGGGCGCGGCGGCGATCGCGTCGACGGCCGACCGGCATGATGGGCCGCGATGGATGCCGATCGCCCTCGCCACGCCCTGCGCGCCTTCGACCGCGCGCACGTGTGGCACCCGTACTCCTCGGCGCTGGCGCCCGGCGACCCCTCCCTCGTCGAGTCCGCCGAGGGCGTCCGGCTGCGGCTGCGCGACCCCGACGGCACCACCCACGACGTCGTCGACGCGATGAGCTCGTGGTGGTGCGCGATCCACGGGTACCGGTCCCCGAGCTCGACGCAGCCGTCCGCGGCCAGCTCGACGCCATGGCCCACGTGATGTTCGGCGGCCTCACGCACGCACCCGCCGTCGACCTCTGCCGCCGCCTCCTCGACCTCGCGCCCGCCGGGATGGAGCACGTCTTCCTCGCCGACTCCGGGTCGGTCTCGGTCGAGGTCGCGATGAAGGCCGCGCTGCAGTTCCACCTCGCGCCGGTGAGCGCCGCACGCGCTTCCTGACCGTCCGCGGCGGCTACCACGGCGACACGTTCTCGCCGATGTCGGTCACCGACCCGGTCGGCGGGATGCACTCCTCTTCCGCGGCGTGCTGCCCGAGCACGTCTTCGCCCCGCGCCCCCCGGCCGGCCTCGACCTCCCCGACGACGACCCCGAGCTGGTCGCCTGGGAACGCACCACGCGGGACCTGTTCTCGCAGAACGCCACCGACATCGCCGCGGTCATCCTCGAGCCCGTCCTCCAGGGCGCCGGGGGGATGCACGTCTACTCCGCGCGGGTGCTCGACGTGCTCCACGACCTGGCCCGAGAGCACGGGGCGCTCGTCATCCACGACGAGATCGCGACCGGCTTCCACCGCACCGGGCCGCTGCTGGGCCGGCGACCGGGCGCAGCACGCTCCCGACATCCTCTGCGTCGGCAAGGCCCTCACCGGCGGCTACCTCACCCTCGCCGCGATGCTCTGCACCCGCGAGGTCGCCGAGGGCGTCAGCCGCGGTGACGCGGGCGGCCTGATGCACGGCCCGACCTTCATGGCCAACCCCCTGGCGTGCGCGGTCGCGGGGCCAACCTCGACCTCCTCGCCGCCCGGGACACCCGCGCGGAGGTGGCCCGCCTCGAGACCGGTCTACGGGAGGGGCTCTCCCCCGCAGCGGACTCGCCTCGGTGGCCGACGTCCGCGTGCTCGGGGCCGTGGGAGTCGTCCAGCTGCGCGAGCCGGTGCGGGTCGCCGAGGTCACCGCGGCGGCGCTGGCCCGCGGGGTGTGGGTCCGCCCGTTCCGCGACCTCGTCTACACGATGCCGCCCTTCGTCACCGACGACGACGACCTCGCCCTCGTCACCGCCGCCCTCGTCGGTGCCGTGGCCGACGTCCACGGCTGAGGCCGCGCCGGCGGTCAGTCGGCCTTGGCGGCCCCCCAGCCGTGCCAGTGCGTCACCTCGACCCAGCAGCTGATCGCGGCCGGTCGCGCGTCGGGTAGTCCTGGCCGCCGTAGTGCCGCGAGAGCCGGTCGATGTCGGCGAGCGCCGCCTCCGGGTCGTCCTCCCACCGCACGATCCGCCCGCGGATGCTCACGTGCGTGTACCAGGAGCCCTCCTCGAGGGCGGTGAGCGCGACCTCGGGGTGCTCGCGCATCCAGGCCACCCGGGCCCGCTCGGCGTCCATGTTGAGCAGGACGGTGCCGTCGTCCTCGACGAGGTACCAGGTCGCGACCGACATCGGCATGCCGCTCGGGAGCAGGACGGCGACGACGGCGGGGTTGGGCCGCCGGAACAGCTCGGCGGTCTCGGGGGGCATGGGGGCCTTCGGCACGGGGTCTCCTCGGCGTCGGGGGGCGGGGATGGTGCCCTCAGGATGCCGTGCCAGCGTGGTCCGCGGGCACCTGCGCCCGGACGAGCCGTGACTCACCTCGGGCGAGCCGGGCGACGACCGCGGCCGCGACGGAGGGAGCGATGCCCAGGACGGCGGCCCGCTCGAGGTAGGCCTGCGCCGCATCCTCCAGGGCCCGCTCGGGGGTCGCCGCCGACGGCGGGGCCGGCGCGACCCGGGTGCCACCACCCCGGCGCGACCGCACGTACCCGGCCTGCTCGAGCTCGCGGTAGGTGCGGGCCACCGTGCCGGCCGCCAGCCCGAGGTCGGCGGCGAGCTGACGCACCGGCGGCAGCCGGTCGCCGGGCCCCAGCACCCCGCTGCCGATGAGGTCGGCGAGCTGGCGCCGCAGCTGCTCGTACGGCGGGGTGGGGTCGAGGACGTCGACCGTGACGGCCTGGAGGGTCATCGGACCGGCGCGCCGACCGGGGCGGCATCACCGGGCAGTGGTCGGGGCAGGTCGTCCACCCGGATGGTCGGCGAGACGAGGAGGCCACCGAGTGACGCCGCCGCTCCGACCATCGCCAGGGGCCCCACGACCAGACCGACCCACCGCACGACGACCTGGGCGGTCGTCGTCGGGCACCCGGTGTCGAGGAGGGTGGTCCCGACGAGGAGGGCGACGGGGCCGAGCGTGCCGAGCACCGTGAAGAGCCCGGCCGTGAGCACGTTGCCGGCGGACCACCGCCGCAGGAGCGAGTCCAGGCCGATGCTCTCCAGCGGCGGCCGGGGCCGGGCGACGACGGCCCTCAGCGAGCCGAGGACGAGGGCTGCGACCACCACGAGGGCCGCCGCGAGGGGGCCGGCGTAGAAGCTGCCCGGCCAGGGGGTCCGGGTCGAGCTCTGCGCCGTGAAGGCGCCGTCGACCAGGCTGCTGCAGCGGGTCACGAAGGCCCGATCACCGGCCGTGACGCCGTCCTGGGCTCCCCACGCCCAGCCGATCGCGAGGACGCCGACGAGCAGCACCGTCGACACCGCGAGCAGCCAGGCCCGGAACCGCGGCAGCACGTCGGCGAGGGTCCGGGTCTCGACGGCCGCGGTGCGGTGCACCCCGACGGCGGGGCGCGCCGTCCGCTCGCCGACCACCGTGCCGAGCAGCACGCCGACTCCGACCGCGACCGGCGCCAGGGCCGTGACCCGGCCGAGGGCGTCGACCCGCTGCCCGAGGGCGAGGAGGAGGCCCCCGGCCACGAGGCCGCCCACGAGCCCCAGGGCGCGCCACGTGCGGGTGCTCCGGGCGATCGCCGCGACCTCTGCGTGCTCGTTGAGGCCGACGGTCACGACGCGGCGACGGACGACGGCCACGAGGAACGCGACGAGCGCCACGGGGAGGGCGATGACGGCGAGGCCCATGATTCCTCCGATTTGTGATGAGTGCTTGGTACAAGTGAGGACGATGGACCATGCGCCCATCTTGTGTCAAGTACTTGTGACAAGTTGCCCGGACACCGCGCCGCGGCGGGGCCCGGGCGCCGGCGACGCGAGGCCATCCGGCCCGGCGTCCCGGTCTCGGAGGTGCCTCCCGGGAGGGCGTGGCAGGATCGATGGCGTGACCGGACCGCTGGACTGGATCGAGGCCGCCGCCGCGGCGCGCGCCGACGCGGGGCTCACCCGCCGGCTCGTCGCCACGAAGGCGAGCGACGTCGTCGACCTCGCCGGCAACGACTACCTGGGCCTGCGACACCACCCCGCCGTGGTCGCCGGGGCGGTCGCCGCGGTCGAGACCTACGGCACCGGGGCCGGCGCGTCCCGGCTGGTCACGGGCACCCTCGACGTCCACGAGGAGCTGGAGGCCGCGCTGTGCGCCTTCACCGGCGCCCCCTCGGCCCTCGTGTTCTCCAGCGGCTACACCGCGAACCTCGCGGCCCTCACCACGCTCGCCGACGCGGGCACCCTCGTCGTCAGCGACGAGCACGCCCACGCCTCCCTCATCGACGGCTGCCGGCTCTCGCGCGCCGCGGTCAACGTCGCCCGCCACAACGACCTCGAGCACGTGGCCGAGCTGCTGGCCCGCCGCGACGCCCCCCGGGCGGTCGTCGTCGCCGAGTCGGTCTACTCGGTGCTCGGCGACGCCGCGCCGGTCGACGACCTCGTGGCCCTGACGGAGGAGGCCGGGGCCCTGCTCGTCATCGACGAGGCCCACGCCCTCGGTGTCGTCGGCCCCGGGGGCGCCGGGCTCGTCGCAGGCGCCGGTGCGATCACGGCCGAGCACGTCATCGTCACCACCACTCTCTCGAAGTCCCTTGCCGCACAGGGCGGTGCGGTGCTCGCCGGCGCCTTGGTGCGCGACCACCTCGTGAACACCGCCCGCCCGTTCATCTACGACACGGGTCTGGCGCCGGCGGCCGCGGGTGCGGCCCTCGCCGCCATCGGCGTCCTGCGCGAGCAGCCCGGGCTGCCCGCCCGCGTGCACGCCAACGCCGCCCGGCTGGCCGGCGCGTGCGGTGTCCCCGTGCCCGAGGGGGCCGTGATGTCGGTGCCGATGCCCGGCCCGCACGAGACGGTCGAGGCGGTGGAGGCGGCCGCGGCCCGCGGGGTGCGGCTCGGGGCCTTCCGACCCCCGTCGACGCCCGACGGCAGCTCGCGGCTGCGCATCACCGCGCACGCCCACCACAGCGAGCACGACCTCGACCGCGCCTGCCGGGTGCTCGCCGGGCTCGTGCCCTCGCCCTCGCGCACCCCGTGACCGACCCGCGGTCCCTGCCGTCGGTGGTCCTCGTCACCGGCACGGGCACCGGCGTCGGGAAGACCGTCACCACAGCGGCGCTCGCCGCCATCGTGCGTGGCCGCGGGAGCACCGTGATGGTCGTCAAGCCCACCCAGACCGGGCTCGGGCCGGGCGAGCCCGGCGACGTCGACGAGGTGCGCCGCCTCGTCGGCCCCGACCTCGTCACCCACGAGCTCGTGCGGCTGCGCGACCCCCTCTCCCCCGAGGCCGCGGCCCGTCGCGAGGGCGTGGAGCTGCCGCGGGTGGCCGCCCACGCCGCGCGCGTGCGCGAGCTGGCCGCCGGCGTCGACGTCACGCTCGTCGAGGGTGCCGGTGGCCTGCTGGTCCGGCTCGACGGGCGCGGCGGCACCCTGGCCGACCTCGGGACGGCCCTGCGCTACCACGGGGTCTCCTGCGGCGTCGTGCTCGTCGCGTCGGCGGGCCTGGGGGTGCTCAGCACGGCGGCGCTCACGGCCGAGGCGCTCGGCCGCGCGGTCGCTGCCGCTGCTCGGCGTCGTCGTCGGCTCGTGGCCCGCCGCCCCGGGGCTGGCCGAGACCGAGAACCTCGGCGACCTGCCCCGCGTCACCGGTGCGCCGCTGTGGGGCCGGATCCCCGAGGGCTCCGGCGCGCTGTCGGCCGCCGCGTTCGCCGCCGCGGTGCCCAGGTGGTTCGACATCACCTGAGCCCCTCCGCCTCTGCATCCGCCGCCGCGGACCGCCCGGACCGGGGACCGGCCGGCGAGCGGATGGCACGAAGCCGGGGGTTGGCGAGGATGGGGGGATGAGCGAGAACGAGCGCCCGTACCGCGTCACCGTCGTCTGCCACGGCAACATCTGCCGCTCCCCGATGGCGGCCTTCCTCCTGCGCGAGGCCGTCGAGGACGCCGGCCTGGGCGACCGGGTCGAGGTCGACTCGGCCGGGACGTCCACCGAGGAGCTCGGGAACCCCGCCCACCCCCGCACCCTCGCGACGCTGCGCCGGCACGGCCACCGCGACACCGGGTGGTCCGAGCACCGCGCCCGGCAGTTCACGCCGGAGTGGTTCGACGACACCGACCTCGTGCTCGCCGCCGACTTCCGGCACCGCGACCGGCTCGAGCAGCTGGCCCGCGACGACGCCGAGCGGGGCAGGGTGCGGATGCTGCGCTCCTTCGACCCCGAGGCCGTCGCCGCGGACGAGCTCGGCATGGACGACCCCTGGTACGGGCGGCGACGCCGAGTACGAGCAGACCTACGAGGAGATCCGCGGCGCCCTCCCCGGACTCGTCGAGCACCTCCGCGGCGCGCTGGACGCCTGAGCGTCCGCCTGCGCCCCGCACCGCGCAGGCGCAGCGGACGGGGCGCAGCGGACGGGGGCGCTGGCCGCGCCGGGCCTCTGGGAGGATGGGCCCATGCCGAGCACGACCGACGCCGCCTCCGGCCTCTCGCACGCCGCCAGCCTCGCCGACCTCGAGCCGCCCATCGCGCTCGGCGCCCTCGACGGCCGGTACCGCGGCGTCGTCGCCCCCCTCGTCGACCACCTCTCCGAGCCGGCGCTCAACCGGGCCCGCGTGCACGTCGAGGTCGAGTGGCTCATCCACCTCACCGACCGCCAGGTGGTGCCCGGGGTCCGCCGCCTCACCGAGGGCGAGAAGGCCGGGCTGCGCGCCGTCGTCACGTCCTTCGGCGCCGCCGAGATCGACGAGATGGCCGCCACCGAGCGGGTCACCCAGCACGACGTCAAGGCGGTCGAGTACTTCCTCAAGGCCCGCCTGCTGGAGGTCGCGCCGGCGCCCGAGGACGCCGGGCTCGCCGAGCTCATCCACTTCTGCTGCACGAGCGAGGACATCAACAACCTCTCCTACGCCGTGCTCGTCAAGGGCGCCGTCCACGACGTGTGGCTGCCCCGGGCCGAGGCGCTCGTCGCCCAGCTGACGGCGATGGCCCGCGAGCTCGCCGACGTGCCGCTGCTGGCCCACACGCACGGCCAGCCCGCCACGCCGACGACGATGGGCAAGGAGCTCGCCGTGCTCGCCTGGCGGCTGCGGCGCCAGCTCTCCCGGGTCGAGGACGCCGAGTTCCTCGGCAAGCTCAACGGCGCCACCGGCACGTACGGCGCCCACCTCGCCGCGGTGCCGGGCGCCGACTGGCAGGACGTCAGCCGCACCTTCGTCGAGCACCTCGGCCTCACCTGGAACCCGCTGACCACCCAGATCGAGAGCCACGACTGGCAGGCCGAGCTCTACGCCGACCTCGCCCGCTTCAACCGCGTGCTCCACAACATGTGCACCGACGTGTGGTCGTACATCTCGATGGGCTACTTCGCCCAGGTGCGCGGTCAGGGCACGGTGGGCTCGAGCACGATGCCGCACAAGGTCAACCCGATCCGCTTCGAGAACGCCGAGGCCAACCTCGAGGTGAGCAACGCCCTCTTCGACGTGCTGTCGGCCACCCTCGTCCAGAGCCGCCTGCAGCGCGACCTCACCGACTCCTCGATGCAGCGCAACATCGGCTCGGCCTTCGGGCACAGCCTGCTGGCCATCGACAACGCCCACCGCGGGCTCGACGGGCTCGACGCCGTGCCCTCGGCCATGGCCGCCGACCTCGACGCCAACTGGGAGGTGCTCGGCGAGCCGGTGCAGTCGGCGATGCGGGCCCTCGGCGCCCAGGGCGTCCCCGGGATGGAGGAGCCGTACGAGCGGCTCAAGGAGCTCACCCGGGGCCGGCGGATCGGGCACGACGACCTCGTCACGTTCGTGCGCGGGCTCGGGCTGCCGCCCGAGGTCGAGGAGCGGCTCGCGGCCCTGACGCCGGCGGGCTACGTGGGGCTCGCCCCGGAGCTCGTCCGCCACCTGCCGTGAGCGGAGGGAGCCCGGGCCCGCTGCGGTCGCCGGGCGAGCCGGCGGGCCACGCCGCCGTGGCGGTCGTGCCGGCCGACCTCGACGACCCTCGGGTCGCCGACCTCGTGGCCGAGCACCTCGCCGAGATGGAGCCCACGGCACCGGCGTGCAGCCGGCACGCGCTCACCGTCGAGCAGTTCCGCGACCCGGCCGTGCGGCTCTGGGTCGCGGAGTCGGGTGAGCGCGCTCGTCGGCTCGGTCGCGCTCAAGGACCTCGGCGGCGGGCACCTCGAGCTGAAGACGATGCGGGTCAGCCCGTCCGCCCGCGGCGCCGGGCTGGGCCGGCGCCTGCTCGCCCACGCGCTCGGCACCGCCCGCGCGGAGGGGGCGGCCCGGGTGAGCCTCGAGACCGGCGCCGGCGACGTGTTCGTCCCGGCCCGCGCCCTCTACCGGGCCCACGGCTTCACCGACTGCGAGCCGTTCGGCGACTACCACCCCGACCGGCACAGCACCTTCCTCACGCTGGCCCTCTGAACCCGCCGCCCCGGCTTCCGCGACCGGGTGTGAAGACCGGCGCACCGTGCGCCGGTCTTCACACACGTTCGCGGGGAGGGGGGGAGCGGAGGGGTGGGCGTGGGACAGTGGCCGGGTGGCACCCGAAGGCTCCCGACCCGTCGACCGCGACGACCTCGACGGCATCGCGATGGCGCTGCCCGAGGTGACCCGCGAGGGCACCGACGAGCTCCCGGCGTACACCGTCGGCGGAAAGGCCTTCGTCTTCTGGCGCGAGCCCCGCAAGGACGCCGTCGACGCTGCGACGGGCGAGCGCATCCCGGACGTCATCTGCATCCACGTCCCGGGCGCCGACGACAAGGAGGCGATCCTCCAGCTCGGCGAACCGTGGTTCACCACACCGCACTTCAACGGCTACAACGCCGTCCTCGTGCGCGAGCGCGACCTCGGCGCGCTCGACTACCTCGAGCTGGCCGAGATCGTCACCGACGCCTGGGCCGCGAAGGCGCCGAAGAAGCTCGTCAAGGAGCACCTGGGCTGACGTCTCCCCGCCGTCGTGGCCGGCCGCGAGGAAGGCGCCGCAGGGCGGCCGCACTCCCTCCGCCGAGGTCGGTCCGCCCGTGCCCGGCGACCGCGGTGCCGCAGGGCGACCGCACCCGCTCCCCCGAGTCGCGCGCGATACCCTGCGGGGGTATGGTCGAGGGGATGAGCGAGACCCTGCCCACCGCGCCGGCCCACCCCGGCTACGCCGAGACCCGTGAGGCCCACCTCCGGCGGCTGAGCCGGATCGAGGGACAGGTCCGCGGCATCGCCCGGATGGTCGAGTCCGACACCTACTGCATCGACGTCCTCACCCAGATCAGCGCGGCCACCCGCGCGCTCCAGGCGGTGAGCCTCGGCCTTCTCGAGGACCACATCGCCCACTGCGTGGTCGACGCGGCCCGGGAGTCCGACGAGGCCGCCACCGTCAAGGTCGACGAGGTCGTCGCCGCCGTCACCCGACTCGTGAGGAGCTGACGTGACGCAGACCGCCGACCACCCCACCGACGAGGTCCACGAGGTCGACCTCGCCATCTCGGGGATGACCTGCGCCTCCTGCTCGGCGCGCATCGAGCGCAAGCTCGGCAAGCTCGACGGCGTCGATGCCGTGGTCAACCTCGCGACCGAGAAGGCCACCGTCCGCTGGAGCGGACCGCTCACGGTCGAGGACCTCCTGCGCACGGTGCGCACCACGGGCTACGGCGCCGAGGTCGTCGGAGGCCAGGCCCCGCCGCGCCCCGCGCCCCACGCCGCCCCCTCCGGTGACGTCCCGGCCGCGCCCGCCGACGGTGCCTCACCGTCGACCCCGGTCGGGGACGGCGCAGCCCACACCGGGTCGCCGGCGACCGCGCCGCCGCCCGAGGCGGAGCCCGCGTCGCCCGGCACCCCGTCGCCGCGGCCCGGGCCGGACGCGGCCGCGGCCGCGGCCCCGGTCGCCCACCACCAGGTGGCCCGCCGCGACGACCTGCTGCGCCGCGCCCGGTTCGCCGCCGTGCTCACCGTGCCGGTCGTCGCGCTGGCCATGGTGCCCGGCCTGGCCTTCACCGGGAGCGCCTGGGTGCAGCTCGCGCTGGCCGTTCCCGTCGTCGGCTGGGCGGCCCTGCCCTTCCACCGGGCCGCGGCCCGGGCGGCCCGGCACGGGGCCTCGACGATGGACACCCTCGTCTCCCTCGGGGTGCTGGCGGCCTTCCTCTGGTCCCTCGGCGTGGTGCTCACCGGCGGGTCCGGGGCCATGGGCTCCGGTGGGCACCTCTACTTCGAGACGGCCACCGTCGTCACGACCTTCCTGCTGCTCGGGCGGTGGATGGAGGCCCGGGCCACCGACCGCACCCGCGACGCGCTGCGCGGGCTGCTCGACCTCGGGGCCAAGGACGTCGCGGTGCTGCGCACCGACCCCGCGTCCGGCGCGACGAGCGAGCGGCGGGTCCCGGTCGGGGTCCCTCGTCGTCGGTGACCGCTTCGTGGTCCGGCCGGGCGAGAAGGTGGCCACCGACGGAGTGGTCCGCGACGGCCGCAGCGCCGTCGACGCCTCGCTCGTCACCGGGGAGTCCCAGCCCGTCGAGGTCGCCCCCGGCGCCGAGCTCGTCGGGGGCACGGTCAACACGACCGGACGGCTCGTCGTCGAGGCCACCCGGGTCGGGGCCGAGACCACGCTGGCCGGCATCGCCCGCCTCGTCGAGAAGGCGCAGACCTCCAAGGCGCCCGTGCAGCGCCTGGCCGACCGCGTCTCGGCCGTCTTCGTGCCCGTCGTGCTCGGCCTCGCCCTGCTCACGCTCGTCGGCTGGTGGGTCGGCACCGGCGACCCGGCCCGCGCGCTCGAGGTCGCGGTCTCGGTGCTCGTCATCGCCTGCCCGTGCGCCCTGGGCCTCGCCACGCCGACCGCGCTCCTCGTCGGTACGGGCCGCGGCGCCCGCCTCGGCATCCTCATCAAGGGGGCCGACGTCCTCGAGGACACCCGCCGGGTCGACACCGTCGTGCTCGACAAGACGGGCACCGTCACCTCGGGCGTGATGACCCTCGTCGACGTGGCCACCGTGGGCCGGCTGCCGAAGGACCAGGCGCTGCGGGCCGCCGCGGCCGTCGAGGCGGGCAGCGAGCACCCGGTGGCGCGGGCCGTCCTCACCGCGGCCCGGTCGCGGGCGCTCAGCGTCCCGGAGGCCACCGACTTCGAGTCCCTGCCCGGCTCGGGTGCCCGCGCGTGCATCAAGGGCACCGAGGTGACCGTGGGCCGGGCCGACCTGTTCGACGAGGTCCCGCCCGAGGTGGCCACCCCGACGGCGGAGGGCACGACGGTGTGGGTCGGCTGGGGCGGTCGGGCCCGGGCCTCGCTCACCGTGGCCGACACCGTGCGCCGCAGCTCGGGGCGGGCCGTCCGCGCCCTCGACGACTCCGGGCTCGTCTGCTACCTGCTCACCGGCGACCACGACCGGGCCGCGCTCACCGTGGCCCGCGACGTCGGCATCCCCGTCGGCCGGGTGGTCGCCGACGTCCGTCCCGAGGGCAAGCACGCGATGGTCGCCGAGCTCCAGCGCCGGGGCCGGGTCGTGGCGATGGTCGGTGACGGCGTCAACGACGCGGCCGCCCTGGCCCAGGCCGACCTGGGGATCGCGATGGGCAGCGGCACCGACATCGCGGCCGACGCCGCCGACATCGTGCTGCTCGGCTCCGAGCTGCCGGCCGTCGTCGCGGCGATGGACCTCTCGCACGCGACCCTGCGGACCATCCGGCAGAACCTCGTGTGGGCCTTCGGCTACAACGTCGCCGCCATCCCGCTCGCCGTCGCCGGGGTGCTCAGCCCGATGGTGGCCGGCGCGGCGATGGCCGCCTCGAGCGTGCTCGTCGTGACGAACAGCCTGCGGCTGCGGCGCTGGTCACCGCGCACCTGACCGCCACCGCGGGGCCGCGCCCCGACCGCCCCACCTCTTGCCCGTCCCCCACCTCCGAGGGCCGTTTCCGGCTGCTCAGCGGTGGGGGACGGGCAATGAGTCGGGGCAGCAGGCGTCAGATGACGACCTCGCCCTGGGGGGTCTCGAAGGTCACGGCCATGAGCCCCGGGGTGCCGTGGGGGGAGACGAAGGAGAACTCGATGACCGAGGAGGTGTCGTCGGCGGGGAGACCGAGCCAGTCGCGCACGCGCTCCGGGTCGCCGGCGATGGTCAGCGACTCGATGGTGACCAGGGTGGCCGCGCTCTCGGAGGGGTGGGGGGTGCCGTCCTCCCACTTGATGAAGAACGGCAGCTGCGGGTCGGCCTGCAGGCCCTTGACCCCGAGCTGCTGCCACCGCAGCTCGACCCCGTCGGGGCGGTGCCGGTTGCCGGTGACGGACTCGCGGCCCAGGCGCTTCTCCTGCTCGGCGATGTCGTCGACCCGGACGACCCAGCCGAGCCAGCCGCCGCCGGCCTCGGACCGGGCCCGGACGACCTGGCCGAACGGTGCCTTGTCGGCGGCCGGGTGCTCGAGCACCTCGACGACCTCGACGTAGCGCTCGTGCGCCAGGGGAAGGATGACGTTGCGCGTCCCGAAGCGTGGGTGGACTCCCCCGTCGACCGGCGTGACGCCGATCAGCTTCGCGAGACGCTCGGCCGTCGCGTGCACGCCATCGTGCTCGGCCGCGTAGACGACGTGGTCAACTCGCATGCCGTTCATGGTCGCACACGCTCGGGGGTGCCTCGGACGCGGCCCGTCGACCCCGCGGGACGGCGGCACCATCGGCCCCACGGGTCTCACCCACCCCGCTGGCGCACGGCCTCGTAGAGCACGACCGCCGCCGAGACCCCGGCGTTGAGGGAGTTCACGCGGCCGGCCATGGGGATCCGGACCCGCTCCTCGGCCGCGCCCAGCGCCGCGTCGGTCAGGCCGTCCTTCTCGGTGCCGACGGCCACCGCCACCGGCCCGGTCCAGTCGACGGCGGTGTGCACGGTGTCGGTGTCGGGGGTGGTCGCGACGAGCCGGATCCCCCGCTCGCGCAGCCAGCCGAGCACCTCGGGCAGGGTGGCCGCGGCGACGGGCACGGTGAAGACCGTCCCCTTGCTGGCCCGCACGACGTTCGGGTTGCCCCAGTCGGTGACCGGGTCGGCGGCGACGACGGCCGCGACCCCCGCGGCGTCGGCGCTGCGCAGCACCGAGCCGAGGTTGCCCGGCTTCTCCAGCCCCTCGACGACGACGACGAGCGGGTCGGGGGGCAGCGGGAGGTCGGCCAGCGCGACACCGGCCACCGGCACCACGGCGACGAAGCCGTCCGGCCCCTCGCGGTAGGCGACCTTCTCGAACGCGGCGCGCGAGCACCGGATGGTGCTCGCCCCGAGGGCGCGCACCCGCTCGACGAGCTCGCCCTGGCCCTGCGGGTCGAGCATGAGCTCCGGGCAGTGCAGGAGGGTGCGGGGGACGACGCCCGCCTCCACGGCCAGGAGCAGCTCGTCGTAGCCGTCGACGACGGTGAGCCCCTCCTCCTCGCGGACCCGGCGCCGGCGCAGGGCGGCGACCGCCCGGAGGCGGGGGTTGGTCGCGGAGGTGACGTGCAGCTCGGCCATGGCGGGCCCAGCATGGCACGGGCCCGGATCGCCGAAGCACGGCGTGCGCCGGGGGCCCACGCGCCCCGGCGGTGCGATAGAAATGCCCGATGACCAGCACCGACGCGGCGGCCCCACCGAGCAGTCGGGTCCGCCGCCTCGGCCGGTCGGCGGCCTACGCGGCCGTCGTCACGGTGGTGTTCTTCGGCACCGGGTTCCTCGTCCGCAGCAAGTGGGACCCGCTCATCGGGTTCGACGACGCCGCCGTCCGCGCCCTCGTCCCGATCACCCGCGACCACCCGTGGCTGCTGGACTTCTGGCTCGCCTGGCAGGCCGCCTTCCTCCCCCGCAACCTCTACGCGCTGGGGCTGCTCCTGTGCCTGTGGGTGTGGCTCGGCCGGGAGCTGCGCACCCGCGCCTGGTGGGCCTTCGGGACGATGATGTTCGCCTGGTTCGTCGAGTTCGCCGGCAAGTTCGTCTTCCAGCGCGCGCGCCCGGTCATCGAGGACCCGGTCTCCAAGGCGCCGGGCTACTCCTTCCCCTCGGGCCACGCGCTCGGCTCGGCGGCCTTCTTCACGACCGTCGTCCTCCTGCTCTGGCCGGTCGTCCGATCCCGGGGCTGGCGGGTGGTCATGGTCACGGTCTCCGCCGTGTGCGTCGTCCTCACCGCGCTCGACCGCACCTTCCTCGGCGTCCACTACCCGAGCGACGTCACCGTCGGCGTCATCACCGGCGTCGGGCTCGTCCTCGCGTCGTACGCCGGCTACGCCCGGTGGAACCCCCGCACGCCCGAGGCCACCCGCGACCCCGACACCCACCCCGACGACACCGACCTCGCCGAGGACCGGTCCCTCTCGCCCCAGGAGCCCTGATGTCCTTCCTCACCCGCTGGGACGACGACCCGTCGCGTCCGTCGTTCACCCAGGCCCTCCGGGACGTCGCCGTCCGGGCGGTGCTCCCCGCCGTGCCCCTCTTCGGCGTCATCGTGGCGATCGGCCTCGTCATCATGGGCCCGATGCGCGGCTTCGAGGCCGAGAACTCGGTCAGCCGGTGGTTCCAGGACCGCCGCACCCCCACGGGGGAGACGGTCACGAAGTTCATGTCGATGATCGGCAACACCGAGTACGTCATCGCGGTGGGGGTGCTCGTCGCCCTCGTCGTGCTGTGGCGCACCCGGGCCTGGTGGTTCGCGGTCGTCCCGCTCGTCGCGATCTCGGTGCAGGCCACGGTGTTCGTCATCGCCACGGCGGTCGTCGGGCGGCCCCGGCCCACGGTGGAGCGGCTCGACCCGACGCCGCCCACGTCGAGCTACCCCAGCGGCCACGTCGGGGCCTCGACCGCGCTCTACGTGTCGTTCGTCCTCATGGCCACCCGGCTGCGCAACGTCGTCGTCCGCCGGGTCCTGGTCACGCTGTGCGTCGTCGCACCCGTGCTCGTCTCGTTCGCCCGCCTCTACCGCGGGGCCCACCACGTGAGCGACATCGTCGTCGGTGCCGTCAACGGCGTCGTCTGCGCCCTGCTCGCGTGGGGCTACCTGCGCCGCGACCCCGACGGGCGGGGGGCCGGCGCCCGCGCTCAGAGCCGGGCGTAGCGCGAGCGCGCGAAGGAGTAGACGCCGTAGGCGGCGATCCCGAGCGCGACGACGGTGAGCACGAGCGGGCCGAAGGACATGTCCTTGAGCGACTTCAGCGCGCCGTCGAGGCCCTGGGCCTTGCCGGCGTCGTGCTGCCACGCGGCGATGACGAAGAAGACCCCGACGACGACGAGGGCGACCCCCTTGGCGACGTAGCCGGCCCGACCGGCCTGCACGGCCCAGTCGCCGGGGTGCCCCTTGAGGTCCTCGAGGAACTTCTTGGTCCAGCCCTTGTAGACGTGGTACCCGGCGACGCCGAGGACGACGAGGCCGAGGGCGCCGACGAGGAGCTGGCCCGCGGGGTTCTTCATCAGGGTCGCCGTGACGTCCTCGGTCTGCTTCTCGCTCGAGCCGCCGGACCCGAGGGCGACCACCTTGAAGGAGGTCCAGGCGAAGAACGCGTACATGACGCCCTTCGCCACGAGCTTGAGCCGGTCGGACGTCTCGCCGTTGCTGATGACGCCCTCGGTGAGGCTCCAGAGGGCGAGGAGGGCGAAGCCGGCCACCCCGATCCACAGGAAGAACGGGCCGGTGCTCGAGCTGGCGAGGGTCTTCAGCGCACCGGACGAGTCGGCGCTCTTCGAGCCCCCGCCGATGCCCCAGGCCACCTTGACCGCGATCCAGGCGATGAGCAGGTGCAGCACGCCGAGGACCGCGTAGCCGACCCGCGCCCCCCACTCGACGACCGGGCTCTCGTTGGCCTGGCGGGTGGCTCGGGACACGTCAGCGCTGCTCATGGACGCTCACCCTGCCACCTGCGCCGACGCGGCGTCGACGTCCGCGACGGACCAGTTCAGGCCAGCGAGCGCAGCACGTCGACGAGCCCGTGGTCGTCGACGTGCCCGGTGACCTCGTCGGCCGCGGCCTTCACCTCGTCGGGGGCGTTGCCCATCGCCACGCCGCGTGCCGCCCAGCGCAGCATCTCCAGGTCGTTGCGCTGGTCGCCCACCGCCACGGTGGCCGCGGGCTCGACGCCGAGGCGCCGGCGGATCCCCTCGAGCGCGGCCGCCTTGGACACGCCCTCCGGCGTGATGTCGAGCCAGGCGCTCCAGCCCACGGCGTACTCGACCCCGTGCAGGCCGATCCGCTCGGTCCGGGCCAGGAAGTCCTCGCTCGAGCTCGACGGGTCGCGGATGGTCAGCCGGGTCACCGGGTGGGCCATGAGCTCCTCGAACGGCACGACCCGGGGACGGCCGTCGAGCTCGCCGTCGGGGAACGGGGCGGAGACCTTGAAGCCGACACCGAGCTCCTCGACGGCGACGAGCGCGCTCGGGAAGGCCTCGCGCAGCACCCGCAGCGCGGGGGCCGGGTCGAAGGTGACGGCCTCGAGCACCTCGTGCCCGCCGTCGAGGCCGGGGTCCAGCCGCAGGGTGATCGCCCCGTTGGCGCACACCGCGTAGCCGTGCAGGAGGCCGAGGGCGTCGAGGACGGGAAGGGTGCCGATCACCCCCCGCCCGGTGGCCAGGGTGACGTGGTGGCCGGCGTCGGCGACGGCGCGGACGGCCCGGCGGACCGGCTCGTGGAGGGCGCCGTCGTGGTCGACGGTCGTGCCGTCGATGTCGAGGCACACCAGGTGTGGAGTTCTCATCACCGGCCACGCTACCGACGCCGGGTGAACGTCCGGTGGACGCCGCCCCGCCCACCCGCGCCCGGTCACTCGGGGGCCGACCAGGCCTGCTTCATCGACAGCCTCCCGCCGGTCTGGAGGAGCGAGCGACGGTAGAGCCGCTCGGCCACCCGGAGCACCGCCGCGGCCGCGGCGAGCAGCAGCCCGAGGGCGAGCGCGGCCTCCCACCACTGCGCGGTGCCCTCGAGCAGGCGCGTCGGCATGAGCACGGCCGAGAACGGCGGGACGAAGGACGCGACCGTCTTCGCGGTGCCGTCGAGGAAGAGCGAGCCGAAGAAGACCGCGAGGACGAGCATGGTCAGCGGGGTCGACGTCGCCTGCACCTCCTCGGTGCGCGAGGCCAGGGCCCCCGCGACGGCCCACAGCGCCGCGAGGGCCACGAAGCCGGCGAGGAAGAACACGAGGAACCAGACCACCGGCCCGCTCACCCCCGCGACGAGGGACGAGTAGGGGGTGAGCGACAGGCCGACCAGCCCGACCCCGGCGTAGAGCAGCATCTGGGCGATGGCCAGGGCGCTGTTCCCCGCGATCTTGCCGACGAGGAGCTGGCGCACGGGGATGGAGGTGGCGATGATCTCGACGATGCGGGACTGCTTCTCCTCGACGACGCTGTTGGCGAGGGTGATGCCGAAGGTCAGGGTCGCGATGTAGAAGAGGAACGCGAAGGCGAAGGCCACCCCGCTGGCCAGCTGCGACTTCTCGGCGTCCCCGGTGAGCAGCGCCGTCGTGACGGTGCTGCCGGCCTGCAGCCGGTCCGCCGTCGTGCCGAGCCCGCTCGCCTGCTGCTCGAGCGCGGCCTGGCGCACCACCTCCTGGGTCACGGCGGTGAGCGACCCCTTCTCCTCGCTGTCGGTCGTCAGGGTCCACCCGTCGCCCGCCCGGTGCAGCCAGGCGTCGGCGTCGCCGGCCTTGACCCGGGTCCTCGGCCGCGGCGGCGTCGGGGACGTCGGTGACGGTGACGGCCACGGTGTCGTCGACGGAGGTCGCGTCGGAGGCCAGCCGCTCGGCCATCGCCCGGTCGGCCGGTGCGGCGGCCACCGTGTACGTCGTCTGCCGCCCGGAGTCCCACGCCTGCCAGCCCATGAAGCCGGCGATGAGGACGAGGGTGACGAGGGTGCCGACGACGAAGGCCCGGTCGGTGAGCTTGACGACGACCTCGCGGCGCGCGACGAGGGCCCAGGCGCCGCGCGAGGCCGGTGCCGCCACCGTCCGGGCGGTCGGCGTCGGGGGAGGGCAGGGTCGGCAGGGTCGTGGTCATCAGGCGGCCACCTCTCGGTAGATGTCGGCCAGGGCCGGTCGGACGGAGGAGAACTCGCGGACGGCACCCCGGGCCGCGGCCTCCCGCAGGACGGTCTGCTCGGCCCCCGGTTCGAGGACCTCGACGAGGGCGCTCGGCCCGTCGACGTCGACGACGTGGATGCCGCCGACCTGGCGGACCCAGCCGGCGTCGTGCTCGAGGGTCAGGCGGTAGCGCACCGGCCCGCGGGAGCGGAGCTCGTCGACGTCCCCCTCGGCCACGACCCGGCCGCGGCTGAGGATGACGAGCCGGTCGCAGAGGCGCTCGACGAGGTCGAGCTGGTGGCTCGAGAACAGCACGGGCACCCCGCTGGAGGCGTGCTCGCGCAGCACGTCGGCCATCGAGTCGACGGCGGTCGGGTCGAGCCCGGAGAACGGCTCGTCGAGGACGAGGGCGGTCGGGTCGTGCAGCAGCGCCGCGATCACCTGCACCCGTTGCTGGTTGCCGAGGCTCAGCTCCTGCAGCCGGTCGCCCGCGCGCTCGGCGAGGCCGAACCGGTCGAGGTGCGCCTGCGCCGCCTCCCGCGCCACGCCGCCGGCCATCCCCTTGAGCTGGGCGAGGTAGACGAGCTGGTCGAGCACCCGCTGCTTCGGGTAGAGCCCGCGCTCCTCGGGCATGTACCCGAAGCGACGCTGGTCGTGGGCGCGTCACCGGTCGCCCGCGCCAGAGCACCTCGCCGCCGTCGATGCCGAGCACCCCCATGACCATCCGCATCGTCGTCGTCTTCCCGGCTCCGTTGCCGCCGACGAACCCGGTGAGCAGCCCGTCCCCGACGTCGAAGCTGACGCCGTCGACGGCCGTGACGTCGCCGAAGCGGCGGGTGAGGTCCTTGATCTCCAACATGCCCCCGACGCTAGGCGGGGGGACGGGGCCGCGGATCCCCCCGCGGGTGGGTTCACCCCTCCGTCGGGGTGATGAGGCCGGCCTCGTGGCCGAGGACCACGGCCTGGACGCGGTCGCGCAGGTGGAGCTTGGCCAGGCAGCTCGACACGTGGGTCTTGACGGTGGCCTCGCCGAGGAAGAGCTCGCGGGCGATCTCGGCGTTCGACAGCCCGCGGCCGACGAGGACGAACACCTCGCGCTCGCGGTCGGTGAGCCGGTCGAGGCCGGCGGGCGCGGCGCGGCGCCGGGCGGGCCGGTCCCCCGTCATCCGCTCGATGACCCGGCGGGTGACCTCCGGGGCGAGGATGCCCGACCCGGAGCCGACGACCCGGACCGCCTCGACGAGCTGGTCGGGCTCGGCGTTCTTCAGGAGGAAGCCGCTGGCCCCGGCGTCGAGGGCGTCGAAGAGGTAGTCGTCGCGGTCGAAGGTCGTGAGGATGACGACGCGGCCGAGGTCCTCGGCGACGATCCGCCGGGTGGCCTCGATGCCGTCGAGCACGGGCATCTGGACGTCCATGAGGACGACGTCGGGGCGCACCGCGCGGGCGACGACGACGGCCTCGGCCCCGTTGGCCGCCTCGCCGACGACCTCGAGGTCGTCCTCGACCGAGAGCATCATCGCGAAGCCCGAGCGGACCATGGCGTGGTCGTCGACGAGGAGCACCCTCAGGGGTGCTGCCGGGTCCGGGCCGGCAGGCCACCGGGTCGCTCACCGCAGGGCACCGAGCGGCCGGGCCGGGGCGGCCTCCGCGGCCGGCGCGGGGTCGGGGCCACCGGGCCACGGGTAGCGGACCCGGACCCGGTAGCCACCGGTCGGCCGCGGGCCGATCTCGACCGAGCCGCGGTGCGAGGCCGCGCGCTCGCGGATGCCGAGCTGGCCGAGGCCGCTGCCCGAGGACGCCGTCCGCGGTCGACCGTCGTCGACGACCTCGACCTCCGCGTAGCCGCCCGGGCCCTCCTGCAGCCGGACCACGACCGAGACCCGGGTGGCGGTGGAGTGCTTCTCGACGTTGGTCAGCGCCTCCTGCACGGTGCGGTGCAGCGAGTGCGCGAGCGGCGCGCCGAGCCGGGCCGCGGCACCCGGGCGGCCCTCGACGACGTCGAGCACGACCCGGCGCCCGGGCGTGCGGCACGCCTCGACGAGCGCCGGCAGCTCGGTGAGCCCGGGCTGGGGCGTGCGTGCGGCGTCCGGCGGGTCGGGCCGCTCGGTGTCGCGGAGGGTGCCGAGCAGGCCGCGCATCGACGCGACCGCCTCGCGCGAGGACCCCTCGATGCCGGCCAGCGCCCCGCGCGCCCCCTCGGGGTCGCGGTCCATGACCCGGCGGGCGGCCGCGGCCTGGATGCCGATGACGGAGACGTGGTGCGCGACGACGTCGTGCAGCTCGCGGGCGATGCGCAGCCGCTCCTCGGTGACCGCCCGGGTGCGCAGGGCCTCCGTCTGGGCCGAGATGGTCTCGGCCTGGCCGGCCAGCAGGGCGCGGTCGCGGGCCGCGCGCCACTGGAGCTGGCCGATGACGACGGCGCCGCCGAAGTAGACGGCGTTGATGACGACGGTGAGCAGCACCGCGCCCGGGATGGGGGCGAGCAGGCCGTAGCGCTCCTCGCCGCGGATCCCGTCGAGGAAGCTCTGGGCGGCGTTGCCGACCGCGAACTGGAGGGCGATCCAGGTGAACATCACGACGACGATGACCCCGACGACGACGAGCATCCAGCGGCGGTCGCGGGCCCAGGCCACCCCGGACATCAGGGCGAGGAAGTAGACGACCTGGAGGGTGAACTGCCCCATGACGACGGGCATCGTCACCCCGATGAGCACCATGTGCGCCGCCCCGAGGGCGGCGACGGTGACCGGCCAGCGGCGCCGGGCGACGAGCAGCGCGGCCCCGGTGAGCACGGCGAGCCACTCGACCCACCACGGCGCCGACAGGTCGCGGAGCACGCCGACGCTGCGCACGAGCTCGAGGGAGACCAGGCCGAAGACGCCGATGGTGGCGGCCCACAGCACGTCGGTGCGGCCGACCTCGGGACGAGGGCGCTCCCACGGGTCGCCGACGCCGAACCACGCCGCGAGGCGGGCGGCGGCCGGGGTCGCACGGGGGGCCATGCGCCCAGCCTAGGCAGGGCGGCCGGGCCCGGCCCTCCCCCGCGCGACGGAGGGGCGCCTCCGCCGGGGCGCGGATAGCGTGGCCCCGTGCCGACCCCGCAGCAGATCGCGACCTTCGCCGACGACACCCCGCCGCCGGGCGCCTCGCCGTGGGTCGCCGGCGGCCCCTCGCCGATGGTCGCCGTCGTCGACCCCGACCCGGCGTGGCCGCTGTGGTTCGACCGGCTCGAGGCCCGCGTCCGTGAGGCGCTGGGGCAGCGGGTCCTCGGCCTCGACCACATCGGCTCGACGTCGGTGCCCGGCCTCGCGGCCAAGCCGGTGGTCGACGTCGACCTCGTCGTCGCCGACCCCGACGACGAGGCCGGGTACGTCCCCGCGCTCGAGGGGGTCGGCTTCGTGCTCTGGGTCCGCGAGCCCTGGTGGGACGGGCACCGGCTGCTGCGGCACGACGACCCGCGGTGCAACCTCCACGTCTTCGGACCCGACAGCGCCGGCCCGTGGCGGGACCGGGTCTTCCGCGACCACCTGCGCTCGCACGACGAGGACCGCGACCGCTACGCCGCCGCCAAGCGGGAGGCCTCGGCCGCCGCGGTCGCCGCCGGCGAGCACGCGATGGCGTACAACGCACGCAAGGAGGAGGTGCTGCGCGAGATCCACCGGCGGGCCTTCACGGCCGCCGGCCTGAGCGCCGGCCGGCCCGGCACCTGAGTCAGCGGACGGGCTCGAGCACGTCGAGGCCGACGAGCGGGCGCAGTGCCTCGGGGACGACGACCGAGCCGTCGGCCTGCTGGTGGTTCTCGAGGATCGCGACGAGCCAGCGGGTCGTGGCGAGGGTCCCGTTGAGGGTGGCGGCCACCTCGTTGCCGTGCTCGCCCCGGAACCGGGTGCCCAGCCGGCGGGCCTGGAAGGTCGTGCAGTTCGACGTCGAGGTCAGCTCGCGGTGCCGACCCTGGCTCGGCACCCAGGCCTCGCAGTCGTACTTGCGAGCGGCGGGGTCACCGAGGTCGCCGGCCGCGGTGTCGATGACCCGGAAGGGCAGCCCGAGCGCGGTGAGCATCTCCTTCTCGAGCGCGAGCAGCCGCTCGTGCTCGGCCTGCGCCTCCTCGGGCCGGCAGTACACGAACATCTCGATCTTGTTGAACTGGTGCACGCGGATGATGCCGCGGGTGTCCTTGCCGTACGAGCCGGCCTCGCGGCGGTAGCACGTGGACTGGCCGGCGTAGCGCAACGGACCACCGGAGAGGTCGAGCACCTCGTCGGCGTGGAAGCCCGCGAGCGCCACCTCCGAGGTGCCGATGAGGTAGAGGTCGTCCGCCTCGAGCCGGTAGACCTCGTCGGCGTGGTGGTCGATGAACCCGGCCCCGGCCATGACGTGCGGCTTGACGAGGGTGGGCGTGATGACGGGGACGAGCCCGTTCTCGATGGCCTTGTCCATGCCCATCCGCAGCAGGGCCATCTCGAGCCGCGCCCCCACCCCGGTGAGGAAGTAGAACCGGGCCCCCGAGACCTTCGCGCCCCGCTCCATGTCGACCGCGCCGAGCGCCTCCATGAGGGTCAGGTGGTCCTTGGGCTCGAAGCCCTCGGCGGCGAAGTCGCGCGGGGTGCCGACCTCCTCGAGGACGATGTAGTCGTCCTCGCCGCCCGAGGGCACCTCCGGCTCGACGACGTTGCCGATCGTGCGCAGGAGCGCGTCGAGCTCGGCCTGGGCCTCGTCGGCGGTGGCCTGCAGCGACTTGACCTGCGCCGCAACCTCCTTCGTTCGGGCGAGGAGCGCCTGCTTCTCGTCGCCCTGGGCGCGGGCGACGTCCTTGCCCATCGACTTCTGCTCGGCGCGCAGCTGCTCGTAGGCGGTGAGGGAGGACCGGCGGCGCTCGTCGGCGGCGAGCACGGCGTCGACGACGCCCGCGTCCTCGCCGCGGGCGCGCTGGCTGGCGCGCACCGTCTCGGGGTCGTCCCGGAGCAGCCTGATGTCGATCACGCGGCGAGTCTAACGACGCCCCCGGCCGGGGTTCGCGCGCGTTCCGGGCCACGGCGGCCGGCCGGCGAGGGCGGACCGCGCGGGCGCCCGGCCCGCGTCCGTCCGTCCGGCCACGGCCTGGGCCGAACCGCGTGCACGTCCGAGGGCGACCCGGCACACTCTCCGCATGAGCACGGGGGAGAACCTCACGACGGGGGCGCCGGCCGGCTGGTACGCCGACCCCGAGGACGCGGCGCTGTGGCGACGGTGGGACGGCACGGCCTGGACCGACTCGGTGATGCGCCGCACGGGCGACCGCCCCCCGCACGGCGGGTTCGCGCCGGGCGCCGCGGCACCGGCCCGCCCCGCCTCGGGGTCGGCCGCGCGGCCCGGGTGGTACCCCGACCCCTCCGTGCGGGACCGCAGCCGGTTCTGGGACGGCACCACGTGGACGGCCCGCTGGCGCGAGGGGCGGGTGTTCACCGGCCGGCCGCCGCTCGGCGACGGCTTCTCGCGCCTGTCGGGGGCGGTGCAGGCGCTCCTCGTCCTCGCCGGCGTCGTCTCCGGCCTCGGGGGCCTCGCGTCGGCCTGGTCGTTCCAGGTGCTCGACGGCTGGGTGGCCGACCCCGCGAGCGCCTCCGCGGCCGAGGGGGCGCGGGTCGACCGGGTCGACGCCGTCGTGAGCCTCTCGCTCCTGGGCGTCACCCTCGTCACCGGGGTCGTCTTCCTCGTGTGGCTCCACCGCGCCTACGGCAGCGACCGGGTCGACCCCACCCGGCTCACCCACGGGAGGGGCTGGTCGGTCGGGGCCTGGTTCGTCCCGGTCCTCTCGCTCTGGCGCCCGCGGCGGATCGTCCTCGACCTGCTCGCGGGAGCCCGCTCCGGGCGCCCGGCCGACGCCGGCCCCCCGCCGCCGACGTGGCCGGTGAACCTCTGGTGGGCCACCTTCCTGGCCGGGAACCTCGTCGGGTACGTGGCGACCCGCCTCGTCGTGCTCGTCGGTGACGACACCGACCCCCTCGCGGCGCATCCGGATGCTCCGCACCGGAGCGGCCCTCGACGTCGTCGACGCGCTGCTCACCGTCGCCTCCGCGTGGTTCGCGGTGACGGTCGTCCGGGAGGTGGCCGCGCTCCTCCACCGCCCGGAGCGGGTCGACGCCCCCGCCGTGGCGGAGGACGCCGTCCCCGCCGGCGAGGTCAGTCCGGGCGGCCCGTGACGAGCAGGCCCGCCCCGAGGCCGACCATCATCAGCCCGCCGGTGCCCCCGACCCGCTCCATCCGCCGCGGCGAGGACGCGAACCACTCGCGGAAGCGGGCCGCGGCCAGGGCCACCGTCCCGTCCATGACGACGGCGATGACGGCGAACACCGCGCCGAGCACGAGCAGCTGCCCGGCCACCGGGCGACCCGGGTCGACGAACTGCGGCAGCAGGGCCATGAAGAAGACGAGCGACTTCGGGTTGGTGACGCCGACGACGTAGCCGGCCCGGACCGCGCGGGCGGCGGGCGCCGCCGGCAGGCCCGCGGCGAGCGACTCGGCGAGGGCCCGGCGGTTGCGGATCGACTGCACGCCGAGCCAGACGAGGTACCCCGCGCCGAGCAGCTTGAGCGCGGTGTAGGCGGCCACGCTCGAGGCGACGAGCGGTCCGAGGCCCACGGCGATGCCGGCGATCTGGGTGAGGATGCCGCCCGCGTTGCCCACCACCGTGAGCAGCGCCGCCCGGCGGCCGGCCGAGAGGGCGCGGCCGATCGTGAACAGCACGGACGGGCCGGGGATGGCGACGATGACGACCGAGGCGAGCGCGAAGCCGAGGACGGTGGTGGGCGTGGGCACCTCGCCAGTGTCGGGCACGCAGGGGTCGCCGCGCACCGGGGTTCCCACGCCTCAGACGGCGCCGACCAGCTCCTCGCGGCGGTCCTCGAGCCAGCGCATGACGGGGGTGGCGAGCACGCCGTGGACGACGACGGAGAGGGCGACCGTGAACCCCACGGTCGACCACATCCAGCGCTCCTCGGTGAACGCCGTGGTGCCGGCGGCGAACGCGAGGTAGTAGAGCGAGCCGACGCCGCGCACCCCGAAGAACGCGACGACGACGCGCTCGGCGCGGGTGAGCCCCACCGACGGCGAGCGGCGGCGGTGTCCCGCGAACGCGACGTACCCGGCGAGAGGCCGGATCACCCCGACGAGGAGGACCCCGACGAGCACACCCCGCCAGTCGAGGTTCGCGAGCAGGCCGGTGGTGATCGAGAAGCCGAGCCCGAGGAGGAGGACGAGGGTCAGCAGCGTCTCGAGCCGCTCGACCACCTCGTGCATGTGCCGGTGGTACTCGTCCCGCCGCTCGACCGAGCGGAGGGTGAGGCCGCACGCGAAGACGGCGAGGAAGCCGTAGCCGTGGGCGACCTCCGCGAGGCCGTAGGCGAGGAGCAGGGCCGAGAGGGCGAGCAGCGGCTGGCCGACGACCGCGAGGCGCAGCGACGGTGCGGGCGCGCGGAAGGCGAGCCGGGCCAGGGCCCAGCCGAGCGCCGACCCGACGAGGATCCCCACGGCGACCTTGCCGACGAGCTCCCAGCCCAGCCAGCGGGCCAGTCCCCCGGCGGGCGCGCCCGCGGCGAGGAAGATCGCGGCCCAGACGAACGGGAAGGCCAGCCCGTCGTTGAGCCCGGCCTCGCTCGTCAGCGCGAAGCGCACCTCGTCGTCCTCGTCGATGTCGGCGTCCTCGCCCTCGAGGGTCGGGCCGCCGACCTGGACGTCGGAGGCGAGCACCGGGTCGGTCGGGGCGAGGACGGCGCCGAGGAGGACGGCCGCCGGCAGGGCGACGCCGAGCGGGCCCCAGGCGAACAGCCCGACGCCGGCGATGGTCAGCGGCATCGCGATGCCCAGCAGCCGCCAGGTCGGGGACCACGACGCCCACGAGGCCCGTGAGCGCCAGCGCAGCGGCCGGTCGAGGGCCAGCCCGACCCCCATGAGGGCGACGAGCACGGTCACCTCGGCGAGGTGCTCGATCCACGGGCGGATGGCGACGGGGTCGATCCGCACCGAGCCCGAGACCGGGGCGGTGCCGATGAGGATGCCCACGCCGACGAGGACCATCGGGGCCGACAGGGCCCACCGGTGGAGCAGGGGCGGCAGGACCGCGGCGAGGAGGAGCGCCCCACCGAGCAGGACGTAGACCAGCTGGGGGCTCACGGGCGAGCGGCCCCGACGTCGGTGAGGTGGTGCGCGAGGTCGTGCAGCCCGTACCGCGCGAGCGTGAGGACGGTGAACCGGGAGCCGTCCGAGCGCGTGGCGGTGCGGTCCCACTCCTCGCCGCGGACGGCGGCGAACGCCGCGGCGAGGGCGGCGGCCGCCTCGGACAGCTCGCCCGAGACGGCGCTGGGGTCCTGGCTGCGGTACCCCGAGGTGCGGGCCGTCTCGTCCTGGTCCCAGTTGGGGAAGGCCGGGTCGTCCGCGGCGAGGGTGAGCCGCAGCCGCTCCGCGAACAGCCGGCAGACGTCGCGGACGTGGCAGGCGTACTCGAGGGGGGACCACGTCGTGGCGTCCGGGCGGGTGCGCACGTCCGCCGCGCGAGAGCACCGCCGGCCAGGGACCGGTGACGGCCAGCACGAGGCCCGCGACCTCGTCCGCGCGCACCGCTGCGGCGTCGAACCCGCACTCGGGGCAGGTCCGCCCGAGCACCCAGGTCCAGTCCTTGGTGTCGGGCTCGATCGCGTCGGCGCCGGGGTCGGTCATGACCGCAGACTACGGCCGGGCCGACGACGCCACCTGCCCTCCTGTACCTTCCCCCATGTGTCGGGAGAGACGTGGACCTGGGTGGGCATCGGTGTGGCCGTGCTCTTCGCGCTCGTCGGCGCCCTCCTCCTGATGTCGTCGCGCGAGCAGGGCCGGCACGCCGCCGGGCCGCGTCCGGCCCGCGACAGCTTCCGCTCCGGGGCCGACGAGCCGCCGCCGCGGCGCCGGGTGGCCGTCGTCGTCAACCCGACGAAGTTCGACGACCTCGACGCGGTCCGCGCCACGCTCGGCGCGGTCTGCGAGGCGCACGACTGGGCGGCACCGGAGCTCATCGAGACCACCGAGCACGACGTCGGCTTCGGCCAGACGCGTGAGGCCCTCGAGAGCGGCGTCGACCTCGTGTGCGCCCTCGGCGGCGACGGCACGGTGCGCGCCGTGGCCCAGGAGATGGTCGGGTCCGGGGTCCCGATGGGGCTGCTCCCGGGCGGCACGGGCAACCTGCTGGCCCGCAACCTCGAGATGCCGGTCGACGACCTCGAGAAGGCGATGGACGTCGCGCTCGGCGGCCGCAACCGGCACATCGACGCGGCCTGGGTGACCCTCGACCCCGAGCACCTCGAGCTCGAGGAGGGCGTCGGGGAGGGGTCGAGCGCCGGCGAGCGCCGGCACGCCTTCTTCGTCATGGCCGGGCTCGGGCTCGACGCCGCGATCATGGAGTCGACCTCCGAGCAGCTGAAGTCGCGGATCGGCTGGGGCGCGTACGTGCCGGCCGGCTTCCGGAACATGTTCACCGACCGCTTCCACGTCACGCTGTCGACCGACGGCGGTCCGGAGGAGACCAAGCGGGCCCGGATGGTCGTCATCGGCAACTGCGGCAAGATCACCGGCGGCATCGACCTGCTGCCGGACGCCGAGCCCGACGACGGGATGCTCGACGTCATCGTGCTGGCCCCGCGCGGCGTCGCGGCCTGGGCGTCGGTGGCGACCCGGGTCATCACCCGCAGCGACCGGACGAGCTCGACGCTCTCGCGCTACCGCTGCCAGACCGCGACGGTCGAGGTCGACGAGCCGCAGCGGGTGCAGGTCGACGGCGACGTCGTCGGCGAGGCCACCCGGCTCGCGGTCGAGGTGCAGCCGCGGGTGCTCATCGTGCGCACCGACGGCGGCCGCACGACCTCCTCCTGACGCGTGGTCAGGTGGCCTTCTTCTCGCGCCACTTCCGCTCGAACGGGAGCCGCCACGTGTACGGCGCGATGAGCTGGTGGATCTGGTTCGGCCCCCACGTGCCCTGCGAGTAGGGGCGTACCGGCGTCGGGTTGTCGAGGAGGGGCTGGCTGATCTCCCAGAGCCGCTCGATGCCGGTGGCCGAGGTGAAGAGGGTCCGGTCGCCGCGGGCCGCGTCGTAGATGAGCCGCTCGTAGGCCTCGAGGACCGCACCGGCCCAGTCGGTCTCCTGCATGGCGAACTGCATCGACAGCTTGTCGAGGCGGAAGCCGGGGCCCGGGCGCTTCCCGTAGAAGGACAGCGACATCCGCGACTTGTCGGCGAGGTCGAAGGTGAGGTGGTCGGGGCCCTGGTCGCCGACGCCGGAGCCCGGCGGGAACATCGACTGCGGGGGCTCCTTGAAGGCGATCGAGATGATCCGCGCGCCCTCGGCCATCCGCTTGCCGGTGCGCAGGTAGAACGGCACGCCGGCCCAGCGCCAGTTGTCGACGTAGCACTTGAGGGCCACGAAGGTCTCGGTCTCGGAGTCGGGCGCCACCCCCGGCTCGTCGTGGTAGCCGATGTACTGGCCGCGCACGACGTCGGTGGGCGCGATCGGCTGCATCGAGCGGAAGACCTTGTTCTTCTCGCGGCTGATCGCGCTCGGCTCGAGGGCGGTCGGCGGCTCCATCGCCGTGAACGCGAGGATCTGGAACAGGTGCGTCACGACCATGTCGCGGTAGGCGCCGGTCGCCTCGTAGAAGTCGGCCCGCTGGGTGAGCCCGAGGGTCTCGGGCACGTCGATCTCGACGTGCGAGATGTTGTTCCGGTGCCAGATCGGCTCGAAGAGCCCGTTGGCGAAGCGGAAGGCGAGGATGTTCTGGGCCGGCTCCTTGCCGAGGAAGTGGTCGATCCGGAAGATCTGCTCCTCGTCGAAGACCTGGTGCAGCTCGGCGTTGAGCGCGACGGCCGAGGCGTGGTCGTGGCCGAAGGGCTTCTCCATGACGACGCGGCTGCGCTCGACGAGCCGGGCGTCGGCGATCGTCTGCACCGCGGCGAGGGCGGCCTTCGGGGGCACGGCGAGGTAGTGCAGGCGGAGCTGGACGTCGCCGGGCAGCTGCTTCTCCGCCGCCTCGACCGCGTCGCGGAGCACGTCCGGACCGGCCGAGAGGGGCACGAAGTCGATCCGTCCGGCGAACTCGTTCCAGTCGTCGTCGGTGATCTCCCGCGTGCTGTGCTCCCGGATGGCCATGTGCGAGAAGTCGCGGAACTCGTCGCCGCTCATCTCGTCGAGGGAGGTGCCGACCACCCGCAGGTCGTCGAGCAGCCCGGACTGGAAGAGGTGCAGCAGGCCGGGGATCAGCTTGCGCTGGGCGAGGTCACCGGTGGCGCCGAAGAGGACGACGGTCGTGGGCGCGGTCATGGGTCCACCCTGTCGCGGACGGCGGGACCGCGCCACCCCCCGGTGCACGGGGAATAGAATTCGCCGGACGACGAGTTGTCATCCGTGGTCGGCGCCGGCCCCGGGGTCGGCGGCGTCCACCCGGAGGACCGACGGGACCGCGCCGGCGCAGGGGCTCGCGCGGCCTCGCGGTCCTCCGGCACACCGCCCCCTCCCCGGCTACGCCGGGCCGAAGAGCGCGCTCCCCCAGTCCTGCCCGTCGGACGGGCCCGGCGGGCACGCGAAGACCGCGGAGCCGGTGTGCTCGATGTACTCGTTGAGCCGGTCGGCCCGGGCCAGGGCCTGCTGCATGGGCACGAACTGGCGCGCGGGGTCGCGGACGAAGGCGATGAAGAACAGTCCCGCGTCGAGGTGGCCCTGCCCGTCCGACCCGTCGGCGAAGGTGTACCCACGCCGCAGGATGCGGATCCCGCCGAGGTGGTCCGGGTGCGCGAGGGCCACGTGCGAGTCGGCCGGGACGTGCGGCCGCCCGTCGGCCGCCAGCGCGGCGAAGTCGGGCGGGTCGTGCTCGGCGGTGCCGCCGAGGGGCTCGCCCACCCGCTTGCCGCGCCCGATCGTGTCCTCCTGGTCCCGGAGGGTGCTGCGGTCCCAGACCTCGATGTGCATCCGGATCCGCCGGGCCACGAGGTAGCTGCCGCCGGCCATCCACGCCGCACCCCCGGGCGCGTCGGCGGGGTCGACCCACACGTGCTCGGCCAGCGCCGCGGTCTCCTCGGCCTTGAGGTTGGCCGTGCCGTCCTTGAACCCGAACAGGTTGCGCGGCGTGCTCTGCGCGGTCGACGTCGACGAGGTGCGCCCGAAGCCCAGCTGGCTCCACCGCACCGAGACCACGCCGAAGCCCATCCGGACGAGGTTGCGCACCGCGTGCACCGCGACCTGCGGGTCGTCGGCGCAGGCCTGGAGGCACAGGTCGCCCCCGGACCGCGCCGGGTCGAGGTCGTCCCCCGCGAACGCCGGGAGCTCGCGCAGGGCCTCGGGTCGGCGCCCGGCGAGGCCGAACCGCCCGTCGAAGAGCGAGGGCCCGTAGCCGACGGTGACGGTGAGGTTCGACGCCGGGAGGTCGAGGGCCTCGCCGGTGTCCTGCGGCACGCCGTACGGCCCGCCGCCGACCGCGCCCCCGGGGGCGGCCTCGGCGCCCGCGCACATCCGCTCGGCGGCCCGGGTCCAGGCGGTCAGCAGGTCGCGCAGCGCGTCCGGGTCGTCGGTGACGACGTCGAGCGCGACGAAGTGCAGGTGGTCCTGTGCCGGCGTCGTGATCCCCGCCTGGTGAAGGCCGCGGAACGGCACGGCCCCGGTGGTCCGCCCCGCTCCGGCCGCTGCGGCGCCGGTCGCTGCCGCGCCGGGCGCGGCGACCGGCGGGCGCGAGGCCCAGGAGACGCCGGCCGCCGCTCCGGCGAGCGCCGTGCCCGCCCCCGCCGCGAGCACCGCCCGCCGGGTCGACCCGTCCACGTCAGCCCCGGGCGACGAGGCCGGCGAGCGTGGCCACGGGCTCGGCGAAGGCGTCCAGCGCCTCGGTGAGCGCCTTGACCTCGGCCGGCGTGAGGCTCGGGTAGGCCACGAAGCCGTCGCCGTCCCGGTGGGTGGCGAGGAGGTCGGCCAGGGCCTGTCCGCGGCTGTCGAGCCGCTCGGCCAGGGCCGGGTCGGCCGCGGCGACGAACGGGCGCAGCGCCCGGACGGCCTCCCGCGAGCCCTCGAGGTTGGCGGCGAAGTCCCAGAGGTCGGTGTGGCTGTAGCGCTCCTCCTCACCGGTGATCTTGCCGGTGGCGATCTCGTCGAGGAGGGCCTTGGACCCGTTGGCCAGCTGGAGGGGGGTGAGCTCGACGGCCTTGGCCCGCGCCGCGACCTCGGTGACGTCGGCGAGGAGCTGGTCGGCGACGGCGCCGGAGTCCGGCTGGAGGCCGCTCTCCCACAGGTCCTTCTCGAGGCGGTGGTAGCCGGTGAAGTCCATGCCCTCCGCGAGCACGTCCTCCCGCCCGTCGATCCTCGGGTCGAGGTCGCCGAAGGACTCGGCGACGGGCTCGATGCGCTCCCACGGCGTGCGCGCGGCCGGGTAGAGGGCCTTGGCCTCGGCGACCCGGCCCGCGGTGACGAGGGCGACGAACTCGGTGGTGCGGTCGATGAGCTCGTCGGCCTGGTCGGCGACGTAGCGCTGGTACTCGGCGGTGGCCGAGGCGAGGTCCGGGTCCTCGCTCGTCGGCGCGGCCGAGGAGCCGGTGACGGTGAGCTCGCCGCGGATGCCGTCGCCGACCATGCCCGGCTTGCAGGCCGTCGCGTAGGTCCCGGGCTCCGGGAGCTCGATGTGGACGGTGCGGGTGAGCCCGGGTCCGATGTTCTCGACCTCGCCGAGCACCCGCTCGCCGTCGCCGTACACGTAGAACTCGGTGACCGCGCTGCCGCCGTTGGTCACCGCGAACTCGACCGTTCCGGTGGGCACCTCGGTGCGCGACAGGACGCACTCGGTGTCGGACGCGGCCACCGTGACCGGGCCACCGGCTGCGGGTTCGGCGCCGTCGGCCGCACCGGAGCAGCCCGCGAGGCCGAGGGCCAGGGGGAGGACGAGGAGGGCCGCGCGTCGGCGGGCAGGCAGCATGGGTGAGGTCCTTTCGAGCAGGGGGGAGGCGCCGTCCGGCCGGACGGCTGCGGGCGGTGGGGCGGTGGGGCGACGGGGCGGGGACCCCGGGGTCAGGCGGCCGAGGTCTCGCGGGCGGTCTCCGGCTGCGGCGCAGCGGCGCTGGTGCCGCGGGTGGGGCGGAGGAAGAAGTACAGGACGGTGCCGACGTAGAGCACCCAGGCGACGGCCTGGAGCACGGTGGTCTGGGGCGAGAAGTTGAAGATCCCCTTGAGCAGCGCTCCGTACCAGGACCCGACGTCGACGACGTTCGAGACGTCGAAGGCGAGGGTCGTGAGACCGGGGAGCACGCCGGCCTCCTGGAGGTCGTGCAGGCCGTAGGCGAGGATGCCGCCGGCGACGACGACGAGCGCGACGCCGGTGTAGCGGAAGAACTTCGTGAGGTTGATCCTCAGCGCGCCCTTGTACATCGCCCAGCCGAGAGCCACCGCGCCGAGGATGCCGACGACCCAGCCGAGGAGCGGGAGGTTGTTGCCCGACCCGGCGGCCTCGGCGGTGGCGTAGAAGAAGATCGCGGTCTCGAGGCCCTCCCTCCCGACACCGAGGAAGCCGACGAACGCGACGGCGAGGGGGCCGAGGTCGAGCGCGCGGTCGAGCCGGCCCTTCAGCTCACCGGACATGGTGCGCGCGGCCGACTTCATCCAGAACACCATCGCGGTGACGAAGCCGACGGCGACGATGCTCGCCGTGCCCCCGACCATCTCCTGGGCCTCGAACGACAGCGACCGGGTGCCGAAGGTGAGCAGCGCACCGAGGGCCACCGAGAGGACGACGGCGACGCCGACCCCGGCCCAGACGTGGCGCACACCCCAGGTGCGGTTCGTCTTGACGAGGAAGGCGAGGAGGATGACGACCACGAGGGCGGCCTCGAGACCCTCCCGCAGCCCGATGAGGGCGTTGCTGACGAACATCCGTGCTCCTGCTGCGGCTCGACTAAGGATTACCTAACTGAGGTAACCCTAAGTCGGCGCCGAGGTCAAGTCGCGTCCACCCGGTACCGGGCTCGCGGACCCCGTCCGGGCGCTCAGGTGTCGTCGCGCCGGCCACCCCGCGGCGTCGCCTCCGCGACCTCCTCGGGCGTCGGGGTCCGCGCCTCGCGCGCCTCGTCCGGCAGGCAGCCGACGATGGCGTCCATGATCCGGCGGGTGTCGGCGGCCGGCGTGCCGCCGAGCCCCTCGACCGGCGGACCCACGCGGACCCGGACCGTCGGCGGGGCGGTCAGCGAGAGCATCCGCGGCAGGGCGCTGCTGCGCGGCCAGACCTTCTCGCTGCCCCAGACCCCGAAGGGGATGACCGGCGCGCCGGTCGCCGCCGCGAGCCGGGCGGCCCCCGTGCGGCCCTTGAGCACGGGGTCGTAGAACCGTTCGCCCCGGGGGATGGTCCCCTGGGGCAGGAGGCACACGAGCTCGCCGGCCTCGAGGGCCACGGCCGCGGTCTCGAACGACTCCTGGCCGCCCCGGGAGCGGTCGACGGGGATGCCCCCGAGGGCGGTGGCCAGGGCCCCGACGACCGGCACGTCGAAGAGCTCCTTCTTCGCGAGGATCCGCCCCGTGCGCCCGGTGCGGCGCATCATCTGGATGATCGCGGGGATGTCGAAGTAGCTGCGGTGGTTGCCGACGAGGATCGCCGGCCCGGTCCGGGGCACGTTCTCGGTGCCGCCCACGTCGAAGCGCGCGTACGGCGTGAGCGCGGGCGGGCTGGCGAGGAAGAGCAGCCGCTGGAGCTCGACCCCGAGCACCGGGATCTTCACCACTCCCGGCGAGACGTCGAAGTGCACGATGGGCCACCCCCGGGCGAGCGCGTAGACGGTGAGCCGCGGGTCGGGGTTGACGGCGGCGGGGCTGCCGACCGCGGAGAGCAGCGGCAGGTCGTAGATGGAGTCGGAGTAGGCGAAGGACTCCGCCAGGTCGATGCCCTCGCGCTCGGCCCAGTCGCGCACCGCGGCGAGCTTGCCCCGGGACCAGACGAACGGGCCGTCGAGCGAGCCGCTGAAGGTGCCCTCCTCGGTGAGGGCGTAGCGGGTGGCGATGACGTGGTCGACCCCGAGTCGCTCGGCGAGCGGGCGGACGAGGTGCTCGGGCGTCGTCGTCGCGAGGACGACCGGGCGCCCGGCGGCCCGGTGCTGCTCGATGAGGGCGAGCGCGAAGGGGTGGATGACCTCGGCGATGGTCTCGGCCGCGCTGCGGGCCGCGTCGTCGAAGGCGTCCCCCGAGCGGCCCCGGGCCACGAGCGTGGCCTGCCGGGCGAGGGCGATGGAGGGCAGGGTCTCGCCGAGCCGGTCGAAGAGCGCGTAGAGCAGGCCCTCGCCGGGGAGGCGGCGGCTGACGACGCCGAGGTCGTACATCGCACGGGAGAGCAGCGGGCCGGTGCCGCCCTGCAGGAGGGTGCGGTCGAGGTCGAAGATCGCCGCACCGGACATGGGTCGCAGGCTACCGGGCGGCATCATGGGGGCATGCCGGTCCGCGAGGAGCTCACCGCGTTCGTCCTCGGGGGCGGCGGGGTGCTCGGCGCGACCCAGGTGGGCATGGTGCGGGCCCTCGCCGAGGCCGGGGTGGTGCCCGACGTCGTGCTCGGCACGAGCATCGGGGCCCTCAACGGGGCCTTCGTCGCCGCCGACCCGACGCCCGCCGGCGCGGCCCGGCTCGCCGAGGTGTGGGACGCGGTGGTGCGCGACGGGGTGTTCGTGGAGAACCCCGTGCGCCAGGCGGCGCGGGTCGCTCGTCACCGCACCCACCTGCTGTCGAACGCGCCGCTGCGCCACGTCATCGACGCCTACCTCCCGGTGACGACGTTCGAGGAGCTCGCCGTCCCGTTCCAGTGCGTCGCCGCGTGCATCGAGGACGCGAGCGCCGTGTGGTTCTCGAGCGGCGGGCTCGTGTGGCCCGTCGTGGCCTCGTGCTCGGTGCCGGGGCTGTTCCCGCCGGTCGAGATCGACGGTCGGCACCACTTCGACGGGGGTCTCGTGCACTCGATCCCGGTGGGTCGGGCCCTCGAGCTCGGGGCCACTCGCGTCTTCGTCCTCCAGGTGGGACGGGTCGAGCAGCCCCTGACCCCGCCGCGGCGCCCCTGGGAGGTGGGCACGGTGGCCTTCGAGATCGCCCGGCGGCACCGGTTCGTCCACGAGATGGCCTCGCTGCCCGCCGACGTCGAGACCCACGTGCTGCCGAGCGGCTCGGTCTCGACGCCCAACGTGCCGATCCGGGCGGCCCGCTCCGGGCGGATGCGCGCGCGTGCCGACCAGGCCTACGAGGCCTCGGCCGCGTACCTCGCCCGGTTGTGAGGCCGTACGGCGGGCGGCCAAGCGGGGGCGGGGGCCGGGTCCGGCCGGAGCGCCGCCGAGACGGCGGGCGAGCGGGGTCGAGACCCGGCCGGCGCTGGCCGGAAGGCGGCGCAGAGCCGGGAACCGAGCCGGGCCGGCCGCGGACCGGCTCGGCGCGGCGCGAGGCCGACGGCCGGCCGCAGCCGACCCGAACGGGGTGCGAGCCCGACGTCCAGACCCGGCCGGAGCCGACCCGAACGGCGGGCGAGCCGGGGTCGAGACCCGGCCCACGGCCAGACCGCGAGCCCGTCCCAGCCCAGCACCCGAAGCAGCCGAGCGGTGTCGGTCCGAGCCGACGACCGAGCACTGGGGCCGCAGCCGACGCCTGAGCGCCCGGGCGAGCGAGGTGCCGCAGCGACGTCCATGTGCTCCGAGTTCTGAGCCACACCCCGGGACCCGCGTGACCCGCGACCAGCGGCCCCTCCACCTGGCCCCTCACGCCCCTGGCCCAGGATCCGGAGCAACCGGCCATGTGCTCCAGACGGCCCGGGTGCCGGAGCACACGGCCATGTGCACCAGGTCGTGGGAGGGTGGCTCAGGATCGGGAGCACTCGGACGTCCCTGCGCACACCACCCTCGGCCCCGCCTACCCGCGCGCCCCGAGCCGCTCACCAGGCTCACCGACCCGCGAACACCCCACGTCCGCCCGTACCACCCCGCCGCTCCCCGTCCACCCGCCCGTCCCGGCCACTCCCCGACCCCTCCGCGCCACTCCCGCCATCCGCCACTCCCCGCACCGCCAGCCGCTCCCCGCCACTCCCCGCACCACCCGCCACTCCCGGCCACTCCCGGCCGGGCCGAGCCCCCGCCCCGGGGCCGGCGCCTCCCCGTCATCGACCTGCCGGCGCGCCGCGCCCCACGCACCACCGGGCGCACCGGGCCCTACGCTCCACGCATGGGCGCGCGCGGCATCCCTCCACCCCCTCGGGTCGTCCGGCGCGCGCTGGCGCCCCTCTGGCCGCTCGTCGGCGTCCTCGTCACCGGCCTCATGGTCCCCGTCGTCGTCGTCGGCGCCCTGCACTCCGTGCTCGACCGCCGGGCCCGGCTGTTCCGGGTGTCGTGCCTCGCCGTCCTCCTCCTGTGGGTCGACATCCGGATGCTCGTGCGCTGCTGGGCCCTCGGCGCGCGCCCGGCCGACCCCGAGCCCTCGACCGTCGCGGCCTGGCGGGCGGCCCACGAGGCCCTGCTCACCGACGCCCTCGACTCGCTGATGTACTACACGCGGCGTTGGCTCGGGCTCGAGGTCGAGCTCGACACCCGGATGCACTTCGGCGGCGCCGACGTGCCCCTCCTCGCCCTCGCGCGCCACGCCGGTCCGTTCGACTCCCTCGCCATCGCCTGGCTGCTCGCCCGCACCGCCGGCCGGCTGCCGCGCATCGTCCTGGCCGAGGCCCTGCGCTGGGACCCCGGGGTCGACACGATCCTCACCCGGCTCGACTCGTTCTTCGTACCGGCCGACGGCGAGGACCGCCTCGCCGGGGTCCGCGCCATGGCCACGAGCCTCGACGCCGACGACGTGCTCCTGCTCTTCCCCGAGGGCGAGAACTGGACGCCCACCCGGCGGGCGCGCCTCATCGAGCGGCTGCGCCGCCGCGGCCAGCACCGCCGCGCCGAGCGGGCCGAGCAGCTCGTCCACGTCCTGCTGCCGAAGACGCGGGGGGCCTGGGCCGCCCGCAGCGCACGGCCCGAGGCCGACGTCATGGTCCTCGCCCACGCGGGGTACGGCCACCTCTCGACGGCCCGGCTGGTCTGGGCGGCGCTGCCGTTCCACGGGCGGCCCTTCCTCGTTCGCCCGTGGACCTGGGCCGCGGCCGACGTCCCCGACGAGCCGGTCGCCTTCGCTGCGTGGCTCGACGCCCGCTGGGGCGAGGTGGACGCGTGGGTGGCCGAGCACACCACCGGCGCCCCGCCGGAGCCGAGCCGGTGAGCGTCCCCCCGCCGGAACCGCTCGGAGCCGACCGGCGTCCCACGGGCATGCGCCGCCCGCCCGTGCTCGTGCTGCTCCCGGCGATCCTCGTCGTGGCGCTCCTCGCCGCGGCCGGCGTCGTGCTCGTGCAGCGCAGCCGCGCCGCCGACACCGCCAACGGCTCGGTCCCGGTCGGCGGCCTCGATGCGCTGCAGGGCGCATGGACCTCGACGGCCGCGGGCGCGCCACCGCGCCCCGTCACCACACCGGTGGGGCTCGAGGTCGACGGTGACCGGCTCGTCGTCCGGACCGGCTGCAACACGGCGAGCGGCTCGGCGAGCATCGACGGCTCCCGCCTCGCGCTCGACGGTGCCGGCCTGGCCGTCACCGAGATGGGCTGCGACGCCGCCCGAGCCGAGCAGGAGGCCTGGGTGGTCGAGATGCTCGGCGCACGCCCGCGGCTCGAGCGCTCGGGCCCCTACCTCTACGTCCACTGGGGCGAGGGCGAGCGCTACTGGCTCGGCTTCGAGCAGGGCGCGACGGCGCCCTGAGCCGCCCGGCCGCGCCAGCCCGGCCCCCGCCAGCCCGGCCCCCGCCCCGCCAGCACCGCCGCCCCGTCAGGCGCGTCCGTCGCGGATCCGGCCGAGCCAGGCCCGGGCCGCTGTGAAGTCGGTGTCGCTGGTCAGCGGCGCGATGCTCGCGCGCTGCCGGTCGGCCCGCGGGTAGGAGCCGAGGAAGCGCACCTCGGCACAGATCCGGCGCAGGCCCATGAGCGCCTCACCGACCCGCTCGTCGAGCACGTGGCCCTCGAGGTCGATGGAGAAGCAGTACGACCCCATCGACTCCTTGGTCGGTCTCGACTCGAGCCGGGTCATGTTGATGCCGCGGGCGGCGAACTGCTCGAGCAGCGCGAGCAGTCCACCGGCGTGGTCGTCCCGCTGGAAGAGGACGACCGTGGTCTTGTCGGCGCCGGTCGGGTCGGGCAGCGCGCCCGGGCGGGCGACGAGCACGAACCGCGTCACCGCGGCCTGCATGTCGCCGATGCCGTCGGCGAGCACGTCGAGGCCGTGGAGGGTCGCGGCGGCCGGCGCGCACACGGCGGCGTCGAACGGCTGCGGTCCCTCGGCGAGCGACTCGGCGGCCGCCGCGGTCGACAGGGTCGGCACGTACACGGCGTCGGGGAGCCGGTCGGCCATCCAGCCCCGCACCTGCGCCCAGGCGTGCGAGTGCGTCCCGACCGCCCGGACGTCGGCGAGCGCCGTGCCGGTCGGCGCCGCGAGGACGAAGGTCACCGGCACCATGACCTCGCCGGTGACGAGCAGGGGGTCGCCGCTGGCCAGCGCGTCGAGGGTCGCCGAGACCCCGCCCTCGACGGAGTTCTCGATCGGCACCATGGCCCCGTCGACGTCCCCGGCGCGCAGGGCGGCCAGCGCGGCGTCGACCGACCCGAAGGGCACCCGCTCCGCGCCGGCGCCGTCCGGCCAGGCGTCGAGGGCCATCGAGGTGAAGGTGCCCTCGGGGCCGAGGTAGCCGAGGCGGGGGGTCATGGGTGCTCCTTGCCGGTGCGGGCGGCGGCGAGGGCCTGCTGCTCCTCGGGCGTCAGGGTGACGTCGGAGCCGCCGCCGACGACCCCCTTGGCGTAGGTCCGCGACTCGCCGCGGGCGTGGATCGAGCTGACGACGAGCCCGTCGCCGCCGTCGTCGACGATCGCCGCGCTGAAGCTCAGCCGGCCACCCATGTCGCCGAAGGCGTCGTAGCGCACGACGGCGACGTGCCGCAGCGCCTGCCCCACCTCGGCCCGCAGGGCGGCGAGGTCGGCGTCGCCGGCGGGGCGGTGGGCCTCGAGCGCGGCCACCCGTCGCCGCAGGCCGGCGGTGCGCACGAGGAGCACGACGACGGCGGCCACCGCGAGGAGCAGGAGCACGGCGGGGACGCCGAGCAGCGCCGCCTCCGTCACGTCCAGGTCCAGCACGGGGCCAAGGCTAGGCGCTGCGGCTCACCGGGGGCGGGCCGTCCCGACCACCGGCCCGTCCGCTCCCGCCCGTCGAGCGACGAGGGCACGCCGTGCGCGACCGCTACCGGACGGCATGTTCTCGTCGGTCGACCGGTGCTGCCGGGTCGGCGGGGTGCGTCCGGGTGACCCACCACAGGAGGACGAGGCAGGCGAGGCCACCGGCCACGTCCGCGTTCTGCAGCACCCGCCCCGGCCACTGCGGCCAGTCGCGGTGCGCCAGCCAGTCGATGCCCCACCACGGCAGGCGCAGCGTGAAGAAGACGGTGACCGCGGCGGCGGCCCAGAGCCGACGGCGCTCGCGCCACGGCTGCGTGCCGAGCAGGGCGAGCACGACGACGACGACCCAGTGGTAGTGGTGCACCCACGACACCGGCGAGACGAGGCAGGCGACGATGCCGACCACCGCGAGCTCACCGACGGGGTCACCGGCCCGGTGGCGCTCGGCGGCCAGCCGGAAGCCGAACCAGGCGATGACCGCGACGACGGCCAGCCAGAGCACCGTGCCGGGCAGCCCCTCCGGCCCGAGGCGCAGGAGGAACCCCCGCACCGACTGGTTCGCCGTGCCGGCGTTCGGGCCGAGCCGGGCCGGGTCGCGCAGGGCGGAGGTCCAGAAGGTCCACGAGGTGCCCGGGAGCACGACCGCGGCGAGCCCGGTGGCGAGCGCCGCGGCACCGACGGCGGTCGCGGCCTCCCGCCACCGCCGGGTGACGAGGAAGTGCACGACGAACACCCCGGGGGTCAGCTTGACCGCCATGGCGAGCCCGATGAGCACGCCGCGCGGGAGCCGGCGGGCCAGGCGGGGCCGGGGCTCGACGAGGTCCATGACGCAGGCGAGGACGAGGAAGGCGTTGACCTGGCCGAAGCGGATGCCGTCGTCGACCGGGTGCAGCCAGAGCATCGGGGCGGTGAGCCCGGCGAGGGCCAGCGGCAGCCACGCGCCGGCGCGCCCGAGCAGCCGGCGGGCGGCGTACCAGGTGATGGCCGTCGTCGCGACGACCTGGAGCGCGGTCCACAGCCAGCCGACGACGCCGAAGGGCAGCAGGGCGAGCGGCACCCCGAGGAAGGCGGCGAACGGCGGGTACGTGAACGGCAGCAGCTGCGGCGCCTCCGTCATCGCGGAGTACACCGGCCGTCCGGTGAGCAGCGAGACGCCGGCCTGCCGGTACACGTCGACGTCGACCTGCCACTGGTCGAGCGGCCAGAAGACGAGGTAGCGCAGGGCCACCGGGGTGGCCGCCAGGGCGATGACGACGGCCGCGAGGACCCAGCGGTGGCGGGGCACCCGGGCACGGCCGGTCGTCGGGGAGGTCACGGGTCCATTCTCACCACGGGTGCGTACCCTGTCCGGCGTGACCCGCAGAGCCCTGGCCGCCGCTGCGGCGTTCGTGGCGGTGGTCGCGGGGGCGCTCCTCGCGGTGCCGGGGTCGTCGGCCGCCGCGCCGGCCGAGCCCACCGGCGCCGTCGTGCTCATCGGCACGGGCGGCATCGGCTGGTCCGACATCGACGAGGAGACCACCCCGAACCTCTGGCTCCTGCTGCGCGACGGCGCCTCCGCGGCCCTGTCGGTGCGCTCCGTGGAGTCGAACACCTGCCCCGGCGACGGCTGGCTCGGCCTCTCGGCCGGCGGCCGGGCCGGCGTGCCGCGCGAGGGCACCGGGAAGGCCCCGGCCGAGCGGCCCTGCCCCGGCGAGCCGACGGTCGTCGACGACCGGGTCACGCAGTGGCCGCAGTACGAGCAGGCCGCCGCCGCGGAGAAGTTCGACACGAGCCTCGGCCTGCTGACCTCGACGCTCGACCGGGCGGGCCTGTGCGTGCAGGGCATCGGCCCGTACGCGGCACTCGGCGCGGCGACGCCGGACGGCCGGGTCGAGCACCACAGCGACCTCGGGTCGAAGGACCTCCTCGTCGACCTCAACACCTGTCCGGTGACGCTCGTCGACGTCGGCGCGCTGCGCGACCCGGGCGACGTCGCCGCCGGCGAGATGCCCGACGGCTCCCGCGCCGAGCAGCTGCGGGCCATCGACCAGCGGATCGGGCAGGTCGTCGAGGCCGGGCCGATCGGCGCCGACTACGTCGTGGCCAGCCTCGCCGACGCCGGGCTCACCGAGCGGCTGCGGCTCGTCATCGCCCGGGGGCCGCACTTCGGCCCGGGGACGCTCGTCTCGGGCTCGACCCGGCAGGTGGGCCTCGCGCAGTCGCCCGACCTCACCGCGACCGTCCTCGCCGGGGTCGGGGTGGAGGTGCCGGCCGCGGTCAGCGGCAACCCCCTGACCGTCGACCCGGCGCCCGACAACTCCGAGCGCCGGGCCCGCGACCGCCTGGTGACCCTGCGCGACCTCGACGAGGCGAGCCACGACGTGCACGGCCTCGTCGAGCCGTTCTTCCAGGTCTTCGCCTACGGCCAGCTCGTCGTCTACCTCCTCGTCCTGCTCGTCTACAAGGGCCGGATCGGGTCCGAGGCCACCCGCACGACCGTGCTCTCGCGGGTGCGCACCCTCTCGGTCGCGGCGGCGTCCGTCCCGGTCTCGACCTTCCTGGCCAACCTCGTCCCCTGGTGGCGCTTCCCCGTCGAGATGCTCGCCGTCGTCGCGACCGTCCTCGCGTTCGTCGCGGTGATCTCCAGCGTCGCGATGCGTGGCCCCTGGGGGCGCTCGCAGCTCGGGCCGATGGCCTTCGTCTCCGCCGTGACGGCCGTCGTGCTCGCCGCCGACGTCGTCACCGGCTCCCGGCTGCAGCTGTCCTCGCTCATGGGGCTGCAGCCGGTCGTGGCCGGCCGCTTCTACGGGATGGGCAACCCGACCTTCGCCCTGTTCGGCACCGCGACGGTGCTGCTCGCGACGGCCCTGTCGTCGGCCCTCGTCGTGCGTGGGGCACGGGTGGCGGCCGCCGTGTCGGTCGGGGTCATCGGCTTCGTCGCCCTCGTCGTCGACGGCGCCCCGTTCTGGGGGGCCGACGGCGGTGGTCCGCCGGCCCTGCTGCCGGCCGTGATCTACCTCGTGCTCTCCGTGCTCGGCGTGCGGATGACCGTGCGCCGCTGGCTGCTCGTCGCCGTCGCCGTGGTCGTCGTGTTCTTCGCCGTCGCGGGTGCGGACTGGCTGCGCGCCCCCGCCGACCGCAGCCACCTCGGCCGGTTCATGCAGTCGATGATCGACGGCACGGCCGGCGACATCGTCGTGCGCAAGGCCGAGCAGAACCTCACCATCCTGCGCACCAACGCCCCGCTCACCCTCCTCGTCCCCGCTGCCCTGCTCTTCGTCGCCTACGTCCTGGCCCGGCCGACGTCGTGGGGGTCGCGGGCCCTCCAGCGCTCCTACGACCGGGCGCCGACCCTCAAGCAGGGCCTCGTCGCCCTCGTCCTCATGCTGGCGATCGGGTTCGCGGTCAACGACTCCGGCGTCGCCATCCCCGCGGTGGGCGCCACCCTGGCCGTCCCCCTCATCGTGTCGGTGTCGGTGAGCTTCCTCCTCGAGGAGGCCCGGACGACCGCCCCCACCCGGAGCGCGCGGCGACGCCCGTGAGCCCCAGCGCGGCCACCCAGAGGGCCAGCGCGAGCCACGGGGCCACGCCCCGGCGGAACCCGAGCGTCACCTCCTCGACCCGCGGCGTCATCCCGAGCACCCGGCCCGGCACGTAGGCCAGGCACATCACGAGCAGCCGGCCGAGGGCGAGGCCGTCGACCGGCCCGGCGGCGACGGCGGGGAGCGCGCCCCAGACGAGCACGTCGTACCACGGCAGCGAGTACGGGGCGGCGAGCGAGTAGGCCAGGGCGAGCACGGCCAGGGCCCGCAGGGCCCGGACGGGGAGGTCGGACGCCGACGGCGCGGCGGTCGGCGGGGCCGCCGGGTCGGGGGCGGCGGCCGGCCGGGTGGCCCGGGCCAGGACCACGGCGAGGAGCACCGCGAGCAGGGCGGCGGCCACCGAGATGGTCGTGCGGGTGGCCGAGCCGCCGAGCACCGGTCGCAGGGCCTCGAGGAGGAGCCGCCACGGCGTGGCGAGCGACACGGCCTGGCGCGAGCGGGCGAGCTGGTCGTAGACGTGCGCGCCGCCCCAGAGCTGCAGGCCGCCCGCGACGACGAGGAACCCGGCCACGAGGGCGACCACGCGCGCCGACGGACCGGCGGCCGGAGCCGCGCCGGACCCACCAGGTCGCCGCCGCGAGCGCGACGAGTCCGATCCCGTAGGTCACCTTGGTCGACGCGGCCAGGGCCAGCACGCCGCCGGCGAGCAGGTGGCCCGCCCGCCCCGGCCGGCGCGCGGCGAGCGCCACGGCGCCGACGACGAGCGCCGTGGCCACGACGTCGACGTGCGCCCCGAGCACCCCGACGCCGAGGACCAGGGGGTTGGCCGTCCAGGCGACGTCGACCCGGCCGTGGAGGTGGCGGGGCAGGGCGGTGCGCAGCGCGAGCCGGGTCGCGAGCCAGGCGAGGACGACGACGACCTGCCACACCCACACCTCCTGGCGCAGCTGGGGCCCACCGAGCCAGGCGGACGCTCCGTGCAGGAGGGTGGCGAAGGGGCCGTAGATGCTCGGCTCCTCGGTCCACGGGGCCTCGACGCGGCTCACCACGGGGTCGGCGCCCCCGGCCCAGGTGACCGGCGAGACGACCCACGGGTTGCCTCCGCCGACGAGGATCCGTCCGTAGGCGACGTAGCTGATGTGGTCGGCCGAGCCGAAGGGTGCGCTGAGCAGGGCGGCGACCCCGAGGCCGCCGGCCACCCACCAGCCGCGCAGCGCGGCCGCGCCCCGCCACAGGCCGAGGAGCACCGCGACCGCGCCGACCGCGTAGGCCGTCCACAGCACCGCGGTGACGCCGGCCGGCGAGAGGGCGAAGGGGAGCAGCGGGCCGGGCGCCCAGCCCCGGGGCGCGAGGTCGGGCTGGGCGGCGTCGGGGTGGCTCAGCCCGACGACGAGGAGGAGGCCCACTGCACCGGCGAGCAGCAGCCGCCGGGCCGTCTCGACCGGCCCGCGCGGGGCGGGAGGCTCGGCGTCGGCCGCGCTCAGGCCCGCAGCCACGGCCGCCAGCCGCGCCGGACCAGGGCCAGCCACACGTCGCGGTACTGCGCGGCCCGGTGCAGCTGGCCGCGCCAGTCGCCGCCGCTCACCCGGTGCTGGAGCTCGCAGGGCACCTCGAGGACCCGCAGCCCGGCGCGCAGCACGTCGACGGTGAGGGCCGTCTCGACCCCCCAGCCCCGCGCGAGCGGTGCCGCCGCGTCGTACGCGGCCGGGGACAGGCAGCGCATCCCCGAGAGCGGCTGCACCGGCGAGAAGCCGGTGAGCGCGCTGATGCCGTCGCGGGCCAGCCCGACGACGAGACCGCGACCACCGCCGGCCGTCGCCTGCGCCGGCAGGGTCGCGACGGTCATGTCGGCGTCGCCGGCGAGCACGGCGGCCGTGAGGACGCCGACGTTCGCCGCGGTGTCCTGCAGGTCGCCGTCGACGAAGAGCAGCGCGGCCGGCCAGGCGTCCGTGGGGTCGGTGGCCGCCGCCTCCGCCTCGAGCTCGCGGACCCGGCGCACCCCGGTCTCGAGGGCTGCGGCCTTCCCCCGGTTCCGGCCGTGCCGCACGACGTCGGCGCCCGCGGCCCGCGCCGTCGCGGCGGTGGCGTCGGTGCTGCCGTCGTCGACCACGACGACCCGCCCGACCTGCGGGAGCGCGGCGACGGCCGCCACGGTCGCCGCGATGCGGTCGGCCTCGTCCTTGCAGGGGACGACGGCCGCCACCCGGGCCGCCATCGCGCTCACGACCGCGCTCCCGTCCCGCCTGCGCTGCGGGCACGGTGGCCGGGGCCGCCGAGCCCGCGGTCGCGCCGGCGGAGGGCGGGCATCAGCGGAGGGTCACCTGACGGCTGAGCAGGCCGGCCCGGGCCCGGCGCTCGTCGGCGGTGAGGGCCGTGTCGGTGCCGAGGGCCCCCTGGTAGCGCTCGCCCCAGGCCGCGAGGGCGTCCTCGTGGTCGGCCGCCTCCCGGTCGGGGTCGAGGTCCCAGACGGGGACGAGCAGCCCGCAGGCGCGGAACGCCCCGAGCAGGCGCGAGCCGTCGCCGAGGCCGTCCTCGCCGGCCGCGTGCAGCCGGGCCAGCGCGTCGGTCGCGGCGTCCTCGTCGTCGGGGAGGACGAGGCGGATGTGGGCCCGCTCGCCGATCCGCACCCAGTAGGCCGAGGGCAACGCCGCCATCGCGCTCGTCGGGACGACCGTCTCGTTGGCCCGCTCCAGCGACTCCTGCGCGTCACCCTCGAGCTCCTGGCCCTCGACCCAGAAGTCGAAGCCCTCGTGGAGGGTGACGTCGAAGGAGGTGTCGTCGGCGAGGACGTCCTGGAGGCGCGGGCTGTCGGCCGTGACCGGCGGCGTGCTCGTCACCGGGTGCCCCTGCTCGGCGGCGAGGCCGGCGAGGACCTGGGCGGCGAGGTCGCGCGAGGCGTCACCGCTGGAGCCGCTCGACTGGGTGCCGACGAGCACGGTGCCGTCGGTGCGGTGCAGCGCCGGCCAGGCCAGCGGCAGCACGGTGGCGACGGTGACCTCGGTGGGCGCCCCGGCCGGCACGTGCTCGGGGCGCACCGTGACGACGGCGGTGGCGGCCGGCAGGATCTCGCGCATCGCGACCCAGTCGGTCTCGCGCGGGAGCCCGGCGAACGGTCGCGGCTCGAACGGAGCGGGCTTGGGGCGGGAGGCCCGCGGGGAGCGGTCGCTGCCGCGCTGACGTCGCGATGCCTTGCCCATGCGCGTCACCCTAGAGGACGGCCGACCCCCACCAGGCAGGGGCTCGTCCGCGAGACCCCGCGTCCGACGCCGTGCCCCGCGGACGTCTCGGGGTGACCCCGACAGGTCGGCCGGTCGGTCAGGTGGCGCGGCGGCGGCTCGGGCCGCCGAGGGTGGCCCACACGACGTTGCCCGTGCGGTCCTCGGTGACGCCCCACTCGTGGGCCACCGAGCGCACGATGCGCAGGCCGCGGCCCGAGGAGAGCCAGACCGACCGGGGGGCCGGCTTGGGCGAGGTGGCGCCGCCGCCGTCGGTGACCTCGACCTCGACGACGTCGCCGCGGATCTTCCAGCGCACCCGGATCGTGCCGTCGGACAGCGGCCGCGCGTGGCGGACCGCGTTGGTGAGCAGCTCGGAGGCGACGATCTCGGCCTCGCCGACGAGGTCCTCGGGCAGGTCGCGGGCACTGAGGTCGGTGACGATCTGGTGGCGCACCTGACCGACGGAGGAGGCGTCGGCCGGCACCCGGACGGTGCAGATGATGCTGTCGACGCCGGGGCCGGAGGACTCGGTGATCTCCGGCCCGGTGTCGTCGAGGTCCGTCGTGCCGGGGGCGTCCTGCGAGGTCACGGCCCCAAACCTACCCCTCGCGGCCGAGCCGGTCGATGGCGGCCTGCGGGCGGTTGGTGATGACGACGTCGACCTCGAGCTCGCGGCACAGGTCGAGGTCGGCCTCCTCGTCGACGGTCCAGACGAACACCCCGTGCCCGTGCTTGCGGAACCTGCGGACCACCTTGGGCTTGCGGCGCACCAGGCGGATGTCGAGGCCCACGGTGCCGACCCCGGCAGGCAGCGTGCCGTCGACCAGCTTCGCCGGCCGGTCGGCGACGAGGTGCACGAGCGGCACGGCGGGCGACAGGCGGTGCACCCGGGTCAGCGCGCGGGCCGAGAACGACATCACCCGCACGTGCGGCTGCCCCGGGCGGTCGCCGCGGTCGAGGTCGAAGGCCCGCAGGACCTGCACGAGGGTCTTCTCGACGTCGTCCCCGTGCCGGGTGGGGTGCTTGGTCTCGATGAGCGTCACCACCTCCTGTCCCTTCTCGACCAGGGTGTCGAGCAGCCGACGCAGGGTCAGCAGGTGGCCCCGCTCGGGGTCGGCCTCGGGGGTCTCGTCCTCGCCGGGGCGGGCGAGGCGCTTCCACGACGCCCAGTCGAACTCCTCGAGCCGCGCCAGCTCGAGGGTCGACACCAGACCCGACCCGTTCGAGGTGCGTTCGATCCGCCGGTCGTGCACGCACACGAGGTGGTGGTCGGCCGTGAGCCGGACGTCGCACTCGACCCCGTCGGCGCCGTGGTCGAAGGCCTTGCGGTAGGCCCGCAGCGTGTGCTCGGCCTCCTCGTCGCTCGCGCCGCGGTGCGCGACGACCAAGGGACGGGTGGTCGTCCGGTTGTCGACGGTCACGGGAGTCCATCATTCCCGCTCGGTGGTCCTCGACGGCCGCATCCGGGCCTGCGACACGCAGCGTTCACGCCCGGTGCCCCGCGGTCGTGCGCGGTCGGGCGGGCGGTGCCCGGAGTGTTCACCTCCACCAGCGGAAAGGGGCGCTCGGCGCACCACTCACGGATCGCGGGACCGTAGCGTTCCACCATCGTGAGCCTCCCGCCCTTCCAGCACCTCGTCGACGAGCACTGGCGCGACGTCGCCCGCCTCGCGCACGGCCTCGTCGGCCCCGTGCACGCCGACGACGTCGCCCAGCAGGCCTGGACCCAGGCCCTCGCCGCCTACCCCCGGCTCACCCACGGCCGCAACCTGCGCTCGTGGCTGCTGACGATCACCCACCGGTGCGCGATGGACCACCACCGGGGAGCGCGGCGCACCACCCCGCACGCCGACCCCGGCGCACTGGCCGCGGCGCCCGTGCTCGACCCGCCGGACGCACCGGACGGTGCCCTGTGGGCGCGGGTCGCCGCCCTCCCCGAGCGCCAGCGCGAGGCCGTCGTCCTCCGCTTCGTCGGCGACCTCGACCACCGGGGCGTCGCGGCCGCGCTCGGCACCACCCCGGGGATGAGCCGGCGCCTGGTGAGCGACGCCGTCGCCACGCTGCGCCGCGAGCTGCCCGACCTCCCCGGGCTGCACGACCCCTCCGGCGACCCGGACCCACCGGACGCGGGCCTCCGTTCCGCGCCCCTCCCCTCCGGCGACCCGGACCCACCGGACGCCCGTCTCCCCTCCGCGCCCCTCCCCTCCGACCTCGAGGACCCGCGATGACGCACCCCCTGACCTCCTTCTCCCCCCCGCTCGCCGGCCCGCCGCGGCTCGCTCCGACCGACGTCTCGTACGTGGTCGAGGACACCGTGGTCGGCCGGATGCTCGTCGCCGTCCGGGACGACGGGCGCGTCGTGGCCACCGCCTACGCGCCCGACGACGCCGCCGAGGAGCGCTGGCTGCGACGCATCGCCGGCGCGGTGAGCCCCCGCGTGCTGCGCCATCCGCGACCCACCGACGCCGTGCGCCAGGCCCTCGAGGAGTACCTCGCCGGGCGCGCGCACCGGGTGGACGTCGAGGCCGACCTCGTCCTGGCCTCGGCCTTCCAGCGCGAGGTGCTCACCGGCCTCGCGACCTCGGTCGGCTACGGCGAGCGCACGACCTACGCGCGCCTCGCCGAGCGGGTCGGGCACCCCCGGGCCGCCCGGGCCGTCGGTACCGCGCTCGGGGGCAACCCGCTGTGCATCACCATCCCGTGCCACCGGGTGCTGCCGGCCTCTGGCGGGGTGGGCGGGTACGCCGGCGGGCCGGCGGCCAAGGAGCTCCTCCTGGCCCTCGAGTCCCCGGCCCCCTAGGAACCCGACTTCTTGCCCGTCCGCCACCTCGAAGGCGCCGATCCGGCGGGGACGAGGTGGCTTCGGGGCAAGAAGTCGGGAGCCGGGCGGGTCGGGAAGGTGCGGGAGGGCTCGGGTGCGGGTGGGGGAGGGCTCGGGTGCGGGGAGGGCTCGGGTGCGGTCAGTGGAAGCCGTGGCGGGCGAGGGGGTGGAGCAGCTCGCGCTCCTCGTAGGCCAGGTGCGACAGCAGCGTGTCGGTGAGCAGGTCGACGACGCGGCGCAGGCGCTCCAGCGCCCCCTCCTCCTGCGCGACGAGCGCGACGAGGGCGCGGTCGACGTCGTCGAGCACGTCGTGGATCACCTCGTGCTCCTCCTCGAGCCGGGCGATGACGGGCGCCGCCGCCGGGTCGCTCCAGCGCAGGTGCGGGAAGATCGCCTGGTCCTCGAGGCCGTGGTGCCCGGTGACGATGCGGCAGTACGACTCGCAGTACGCCCCGAGGGTCCACTGGTTCTGCCGCATCGTCATCGCGTTGACGGCCGAGCGCGCCGACCCCACGGAGAGCATCCCCCGGGCCACCTGGTCGACGACGTCGCGCACCTGGGTCAGCTCGGCCCGGAGGTGGTCGTGGACCTCGACGAGGTGGCGCGGCGAGGCGAGCTGCGCGTCGGTGTACCGCGTCCCGTCGTCCGGCGCCGGGTAGGCCGGACGGGACGCCTCGTCCCACGGCAGCTCGCCGGTGAGGCGCGTGCCGTCGTCCGGTGTGGGCCGGAACCCGGCCACGTCGGCCGGCACCGCCACCTCCTGCACCGACGAGTCGTCCTGTGCCGCAACCTCGTCGGGCGCACCAGCCGGTGCCGGCCCCTCCACCGCCCGCCGGCGGCCGGCCTCGACGAGGTCGCGCGTGGCCGGCGCCACCTCGGTCGCCCACGCCCGCACGAGACCGGGGTCGTCGGTGCCGAGGACGAAGGTCGCCATCCCGTGCTCGAGGGTGAGGGCGGCGAGCTGCTCGGGCCAGTCCGCGGGTCCCCCACGCAGGCCGCTGCCCGAGGTGCCACCGGGGAAGACGTTGTAGAGCCGCCGGACGTCCTCCGGGGCGCGCCCGGCCGCCACCGCCGCCTCGTCGATGGTCGCGTTCATCGGGCCGAGGGCGTCGGGGTCGGCGTAGCCCATGCTCGGCAGCCAGCCGTCGGCGAGCCGCCCGGTGACCCGCAGCATCCGCGGCTTGTAGGCGCCGAGCCAGAGCTGCACGGGGTGCGCCGGGGCGGGGCCGGCGTGCAGGCCGACCACCCGGTGGTGCCGACCCTCGACCCGCACGGACCCCTCGCCCGCCCACATCGCGCGGAGCACCTCGACGGCCTCGACGAGCGCGTCGACCGCCTCCTTCGGGGCGAGCCGACGGCCGCCGGCGGCGACGACCGGGTCCCAGAAGGCCCCGGCGCCCAGGCCCAGCTCGACGCGTCCGTGGGTGAGCAGGTCGAGCGAGGCGACGGCCTGGGCCAGCACCGCCGGCGGCCGCAACGGCAGGTTGGCGACGTTCGGCGCGACCCGCACCGTGCTGGTCCGGGCACCGATGACCGAGAGGAGGGTCCAGGCGTCGAGGTGCTTCGCCTGGTACGGGTGGTCCTGCACCGTGACGAGGTCGAGCCCGAGGACGTCGGCCAGCTGCGCGAGCTCGAGCACCCGATCGGCGGTCGCGGCGGCCGGGGTGGGGAAGATCCCGAACTCGAGGGCGTGGCCGTAGTCGGTCACGAGGCTCCCGGCCCCGCCCCGGCGGCGCTCGCGTCCCCGCCGTCGTCGCCCTCCATCGGCGGGAGCCGTCCGGCGTCGCCGTACCCACCGAGGAGGTCGGCCATGGCCAGGTGCGGGCGGGCCTCGTCGGCGCGACCGAGGCGCTCGAGGGTGCGTCCGAGGAGCAGGTTGGCGTAGGCCTCGTCGGGGTCGTCGACGAGGATCGCGCGGGTGACCCGCTCGGCCCGTCCGAGCTGGGCCGAGTGGTAGTACGACCGCGCCAGCAGCAGCCGCAGCTCGGTGGTGCCGTGCAGCGGCGGCTCGAACGCACTGGCGTCGACGAGCGCCGACAGCTCGGTGGCGGCCGCCTGGTACTCACCGTGCTCGAAGAGGCCGCGGGCGCGCTCGTAGCGCTCGGCCATGCCGGGTCCGGAGGTGCTCATGGGGGCGAGAACGCACCGGCACGCGGGGGTGTTCCGGACACGACCCGGGCCGGTCCCCCACGGGTGGCCCGGCAGTTGGCAGGATCGGGGCGTGTCCGTCCCCCCGACCAGCCCCCCGGAGCAGGAGCCCGGCCCCGAGCGGGCCCGCCGCCTGGCGGGCTCGGCGCGGGCCGTCGGCCGGGGCGGCGGGGCCGGCCTGCGGGCGGTCGGGCGCGGCGGCGCCGCGTCGGCCCGGGCCGTGGGACGGGGCGGACGGGCCGCGGGCCGGCGGTTCCGGCGGTTCGCCGCCGCCGACGGGGCGGCCGACACCGGGCTGGCGCGGCTCACCGAGCTGCACGCCGTCAACGTCGCGGGCGACGCCGCCGTCACCGTCTCCCTCGCCGGCACCGTCTTCGCGATGCCCACCGACGAGGCCCGCGGCCGCGTCGCCCTCTTCCTCCTGCTGACGATGGCCCCGTTCGTCCTGCTCGCCCCGCTCGTCGGACCCCTCCTCGACCGCTTCCGCCACGGCCGCCGCTGGGCCCTCGGCACGACCCTCGCGGCGCGCGGGTTCCTCGCGTGGGTCCTCGCCTCCGCGGTGGTCGACGGGAGCGCCTGGCTCTTCCCGGCCGCCCTCGGCTGCCTCGTCGCCTCCCGCTCCTACGCCGTGGCCCGCGCGGCGGCCGTGCCCCGGCTGCTGCCGCCCGGCATCGGGCTGGTCAGCGCCAACTCGCGGCTCAACATCGCGGGGATCGTCGGGATGGTGCTCGGCGGCGGGCTGGCCGGCGCGGCCTCGCGCCTCGGACCGGACTGGTCGCTGCGGGTGGCCTTCGTCGTCTTCGTCGTCGCCACCGTCCTGTCGATCCGGCTGCCCGCCCGCGTCGACTCCTCGCTCGGCGAGGTCGACGTCGACGGCACGCCCGTCGGCGAGGAGCCCCTCGACCAGCCCGAGCGCGGCGCCCGGCGGATGCGGGCCCTGCCGGTGTCGGTGCGCTACGTCCTCTGGCTGACCACCGGGGCCCGGATGCTGTCCGGCTTCCTCACGCTCTTCCTCGCCTTCCTCATGCGCGAGCACCCGCTGCCGGGGTGGAGCGGCCCGCTCGTCCTCGGCCTCGTCGTCGGCGCGGCCGGCGTCGGCAACGCCCTCGGCTCGCTCATCGGCAACCGGAAGACCACCCCGGCGCCGGAGGCCATGGCCACCGCCATCGCCGGCGTCGCCGTCGCGGCGGCCCTGCTGACCGCCCTCTTCTACTCGCTGTGGGCCCTGCTCCTCGTGGGCCTCGCGGCGGGGATCTTCGGGCAGCTCGCGAAGCTGTGCCTCGACGCGCTCGTCCAGCGCGACGTCGCGGACGTCGTGCGCGCCCGGGTGTTCTCGTGGTCGGAGACCATCCTCCAGGCGTTCTGGGTGCTCGGCGGCTCGCTGGGCATCCTCGTGCCGCTGCGGCCGGCCCTGGGGTTCTCGGTCGTCACCGTGCTCGTCGTCGCCGCGGTGCTCGTCGCCGCCCGGTCACGGCGCCTGGGACGCACGGCGCCGCCCCTCGTCGTCTGAGCGCACCGTCCGGGCGCAACCGGGTGGCCCGGGGGCTCCCGCCTAGGCTGGGACGGTGTCGTCCTCGGGTCCCCAGCGGGTGCGCCTGCTCGCGGCGGCCGTGGCCCTCCTGCTCGGGGGCGCCCTGGCGGTCGTCGTCCTCGGCGGCGACCTCGACGCCGTCCGCCGCACCGTCGCCGCCAGCGGACCGTGGGGGCCGGTGGTCTACGTCCTGCTCCACGTGCTCGTCACGCTCGTCCCGGTGCCGAAGAACCTCCTCGCGGGCATCGCCGGCGTCCTCTTCGGGCTCGGCACCGGCACGGCGCTGTCGTGGGTGGGCGCGATGGCCAGCGCCTGGGTGACCTTCGCCCTCGCCCGCCGGGTGGGCCACGACGCCGTCGCCTCGCTCACCGGCGCGCGGGTCGAGCGGGTGCGGCGGGTGCTCCAGGACCAGGGGCTGCTGGCGGTCGTCATCGCCCGGCTCACCCCGCTGGTCCCGTTCACCGTCGTCAACTACGGGGCCGGCGTCAGCCCGGTCTCGCGCCGCGACTACCTCGCGGGGACGGCGGTCGGCGTGCTGCCGGGAACCGTCGCGTACGTCGCGGTGGGGGCCTCGGCCGGTCGTGACGCGACGACGATCCTGCTCGCCGGTGGCGTCGGGGTGCTGCTGCTCGTCGCCACGGCCCTCGTCGCCCGGCGGGCGCGCCGGCGCTGAGCCGGCCGGCTCAGGCCTCGTCGACCCAGTGGTTGTCGTGCGCGGCCATGAAGGCGTCGTACTCCTCGCGGGTCCACCCGTCGGTGCCCGCGGCCAGGCCCTCGAAGTACGGCTCGCGCGGCGCACCCGGGGCGAAGTGCAGCAGCATCTCGGCCGGGCCGTCCTCGTTGCGGAAGCCGTGCACCCCGCCCGGGGGGACGTGCACGAAGTCGCCGACCCCGGCCCGCACCCACGTGCGGCCGTCGTAGATGCGCACGACCCCGGCGAGCACGTAGAAGGACTCGCTGATCGTGCGGTGGAAGTGCGGCCCGGGCCCGCTGGGCGGCCCGGCGAACGACCAGCGGTAGAGCCCGAACAGGCCTCCGGTGGCGGCGCCGCGGGCGAGGTGGTGCACGCGGTTGCCGTTGGGGTACACGAGGTCGGGCTCGCGGTCGGCCGGGGTCGTCCACGCCGAGACCTCGCCGGTCTCGCCGTCGTAGCGGGGCGGTGGGTAGCTCATCCGACGACGGTAGACCGGCCGGCCGGCCTCGGCCGGCCCGCAGAACCGGCCGCGCAGACGGCCCGCGACCTTGGACAGCCGGCCCGGACGAGGCCAGGCGACACGTGCAGGGACCTGCCCCACGGGGTAGGACCGGAGGGAGGCGTCCGGCGACCCGCCGACCGCGCCGCCCGACCCGCGAAGGAGCGACACCCCGTGACCCGTTTCGGCTTCACCCTGATGACCGAGCAGAGCGGCCCGAAGGAGCTCGTCGACGCCGCCGTGCGCGCCGAGGGGGCCGGCTTCGACCTGCTCGTCTCGAGCGACCACTACTCGCCGTGGCTCACCGAGCAGGGGCACGCCCCGTACGCCTGGACCGTGCTCGGCGCGGTCGCCCAGGCGACGTCCACGGTCGAGCTCGCGACGTACGTCACCTGCCCGACGGTCCGCTACCACCCCGCGGTCGTCGCACAGAAGGCCGCGACGCTGCAGATCCTCGCCGACGGCCGGTTCACCCTCGGCCTGGGCGCCGGCGAGAACCTCAACGAGCACGTCATCGGCCAGGGCTGGCCGCCCGTGGCCCAGCGCCAGGACATGCTCGCCGAGGCGGTCGAGGTGATCCGGCAGCTGCACACCGGCGAGCTCGTCACCTACCGCGGCGAGTACTTCGACGTCGACTCGGCCCGGATCTGGGACCTGCCCGAGCAGGGGGTGCCGATCGGGGTCGCCGTGAGCGGGCGCGAGGGCATCGAGCGGTTCGGTCCGCTCGCCGACCACCTCATCTCCACCGAGCCCGAGGCCGAGCTGGTGCAGCAGTGGAACGAGCTGGCCGGGTCGACCATCGGCTCCGGCGCCCGGGCCATCGGCCAGATCCCGATCTGCTGGGACCCCTCCGAGGAGGCGGCCGTCACGCGCGCCCACGAGCAGTTCCGGTGGTTCGCCGGGGGCTGGAAGGTCAACGCCGACCTGCCGACCCCGATGGGCTTCAGCGGGGCCAGCCAGTTCGTCCGCGAGGAGGACGTCGCGGAGGCCATCCCCTGCGGCCCCGACCTCGACGCGATCGTCGAGGCGGTCGCGCCCTTCTGGGAGGCCGGCTTCACCGACATCGCCCTCGTCCAGGTCGGCGGCGACCACCAGACGCGCTTCCTCGACGAGGTCGCCCCCGAGCTCCTCGAGACGCTGCGCGCGGCCGCCCCCTCCTCCTGACGCGGAGCCGCCGGGAGCACCCACGTCCCGGGGCGGCCGGCGCGGCGCCGCGGTGGGTCAGGGCACCGCGGCGGCCGCCCGGGCCTCCGGGTCCGGGCGAGGTACCCGACCGAGGGTCGAGATGCCGACCCAGCCCGGCACCGACCGGGCCACGTCGCGGGAGGCCTCGATGGCGACCAGGCGCCCCCGCAGTGCCCCCTCCCACGGCCGGTCGCCCCGCCAGATCTCGGTCATCGTCCGCAGGGTCGTCGTCAGGGTGGCGTCGACCTCGTAGCCGGGGTCGGCGTCGCACACGTCGACGGTCGCGCCGTCGACGACGACCCACCACCGCCGGGCCCGGGGCTCGACGTCGGTGTAGGTGAACACGACGACCGTGCGGCCCCTCGGCCACCGGTCCAGGGGCAGGGTGCGCTTGAGGTCCCACATGAGCAGGTGGGGGTCGAGGTCCTCCTCGCCGAGGTCGCCGACCCAGCGCACCCCCCACGCCCCGAGGGCCTCGACGACCGGTCGCAGCTCCTCGCCGCTGCGGGTGAGCCGGTAGCACGCGCGTCCGCCCACGACCTGGCGCTCGAGCACCCCGGCACGCTCCAGCCGCCGCAGCCGCTTGGAGAGCAGCGTCGGCGACATCCTGGGCACCCCGCGGCGCAGGTCGTTGAAGTGCCGGCTCCCGGAGAGCAGCTCACGGACGATGAGCAGGGTCCACCGCTCGTCGAGCACCTCCATCGCCTTGGCGACCGGACAGAACTGGCCGTACGTCGACGCCATCGCGCACCTCCCGCGCCGTGCCCGGGCCGATGGGCCTCCGGATCTCTCCCCAGTGAACCCCCGCCACCCCGGCAGCACCAGTACAGATCGTGGACCACGGCCGGTCCACACCGCGCACTGGAGCCGACGGGGGCCGGGGCCGGACGCTGGGAGCCCACGACGACCCCACCGAGGAGAACCCATGACCGTCCACCACCCGCAGCCGGCGCCGCCCGAGGTCAAGGCCCGGCACCGCGCCCTCTGGGCCCTCGGCGACTACCCCAGCGTCGCGGACACCGTCATCCCGCACCTCGGCGAGACGCTCGTCGAGGCGGTCGGGGTCACCCGCGGCGAGCGTGTGCTCGACGTCGCGGCGGGCTCCGGCAACGCCTCGCTGCCGGCCGCGCGCGCCGGGGCCGACGTCACCGCCTCCGACCTGACCCCGGAGCTGCTCGCCGTCGGCCGCGAGCGGGCCGAGCGTGAGGGGCTGGACCTGCTCTGGGACGTCGCCGACGCCGAGGAGCTCCCCTACCCGGACGCGGCCTTCGACGTCGTCCTGTCCTGTGTCGGAGCGATGTTCGCGCCGGTCCACGAGGCGACCGCTGCGGAGCTCCTGCGGGTCTGTCGACCCGGCGGGCGAATCGGCCTGGTGGCCTGGACCCCGGAGGGGTTCATCGGCCGCCTGCTCGCGGCCGTCCGCCCGTGGGCCCCGCCCCCGCCTCCCGGGGCCCAGCCGCCGCCGCTCTGGGGACGCGAGGAGCACGTGCTCCGGCTGCTCGGCGACGGGGTCACCGACGTGCGCACGGAGCGCCGTGAGCTCGTCGTCGATGCCTTCACGACCGCGGAGGACTTCCGCCGGTTCTTCGTCGAGCGCTACGGCCCCACGGTGTCGGTCCACCGCTCGGTGGCCGGCGACCCCGAGCAGCGCGCGGCGGTCGAGGCGGCCATCGACGCGGTGGCCGGTGAGGCCGCCGACACGCACGGCGCGATGCGCTGGGAGTACCTCCTCCTCACCGCCACGCGGGTCTGAGGCCGACCGCCTCGGTGCCAGCTGGTCAGTGCGCGGGGCGGGCCCCGCGAGCGCGGTGGACGCCCAGCGCGACCGCGACGACCACCGCCCCGACGACGGCCCCGGCCACCGCCGAGCCGAGGGTGTTGACGAGCCAGCCGAGCCCGCCCCCGAAGGCCCCGGTGGCGTCGTGCACCGCCTCCTCCAGGTGGTGCACGAGCCCGTAGGGGCCGGCCCACCCGAGCTCGTCGGCACCGACGAGGAGGATGTGCCCGCCGACCCAGAGCATCGCGACGATGCCGAGGGTCGACAGCCCGGAGAGGACCTTCGGCATCGCCCGGACGAGCGCGGTGCCCACCCGCTGCGACGCCGGCGACTCCCGCCCCGCCAGGTGCAGCCCGATGTCGTCCATCTTCACGATGAGCCCGACCACCCCGTAGACGAGCACCGTGATGAGGACGGCGACGACGACGAGGACGATCGCCCGCGTCCAGAACGGCTCCGAGGCGACGTCGTCGAGCGCGATGACCATGATCTCGGCGGAGAGGATGAGGTCGGTGCGGATGGCGCCCGAGACCATGGCCTGCTCCTCCTCCGGCCCGACCGAGGCCACCGGCTCCTCGGCCGGGGCGTGGTGGGCGAGGTGCTCCCAGACCTTCTCGGCGCCCTCGTAGGCGAGGTAGGTGCCCCCGAGCATGAGGATCGGCGTGAGCAGCCACGGCAGGAACTGGCTGAGCAGCAGGGCGACCGGCAGGATGATGAGCAGCTTGTTGCGGATCGAGCCGACCGCGATCCTGCGGATGATCGGCAGCTCACGCTCCGGCGAGACGCCGGTGACGTAGCGCGGGGTCACCGCGGTGTCGTCGACGACCACGCCGGCGGCCTTCGCGCTGGCCCGCCCCGCGGCCGCCCCGACGTCGTCGACCGACGCGGCCGCGAGCTTGGCGATCGCGGCGATGTCGTCGAGCAGGGCCACGAGCCCTCCGGCCATCGGCGGCGTCCTCTCCGTCGGTGGGGCGTGTGCGTCACGCGACCCGTGGAGCAGAACGCTACTGGGTGGGTGCCGGTCGCCCTGAGGCGGCGGGCGAGGACCCGGCGACGGCGCGCGGGGGCGGATCAGGGAGGGGGGCGGCTCAGCGACGCGGTGGTGGCGGTCCGCCGGTGGTGACCGCGGCGCACACCTCGTCGAGGGTGGCGAAGGTGTGGGTGCGGTCGAGGCGGGAGAGCCGGCAGCAGAGCCGGGCCGGCAGGCCGAGGACGAGGCAGGCGGCGATGAGGTCGTCCTGCTGGGCGGGGAAGGGCTGCCCGACCAGGGCCTCGCGGAGCTCGGCGAGGTCGGTCTCGAGGGTCGGGTCGGCCACCGTGCGGGCGTCCTTGTCGTCGGCGCGCGTCGTCGTCATCCCCCGGACCTCCTCGTCCGTCGACGTCCCCACGACGCCGTGGGGCGACCTGCACCGTACCCCGGCGCCTCGCCCGGCAAACGTGGTTCGGGAATGCCCGGGCGTGGCCGCGACGCTGTCCCCCGCATGCGAGCTGTGACCTACGACCGGTACGGAGACGACGCGGTGCTCGAGGTGCGGGACGACCTCCCCGACCCGAAGGTGGGCCCCGGAGAGGCCCTCGTCGAGGTGCGCCGAGCCTCGGTCAACCCCGTCGACTGGAAGCTCATGGGTGGCGGCCTCGACCCGATGATGGAGGCCGCCTTCCCGGTCGTCCCGGGCTGGGACGTCGCGGGGGTCGTGCGCCAGGTCGGGCCGGACACCCCCGAGCTCTCCCCCGGCGACGAGGTGCTCGCGTACGCCCGCAAGGACTGGGTGCACGGCGGCACCTACGCCGAGCTCGTCACCGTGCCGGTCCGTGCCGTCGCCCACAAGCCCGCCGGCGTCGACTGGGACACCGCGGGCGCCCTGCCGCTCGCCGGCCTCACCGCCCTGCGCACGCTGCGCCGGCTCGAGGTCGGGGCCGGCGACACCGTCCTCGTCCACGCGGCGGCGGGGGGTGTCGGGCTGCTCGCCGTCCAGGTCGCCCGCGAGCTCGGCGCCCGCGTCATCGGCACGGCCTCGGAGGCCAACCACGAGCGGCTCCGCGCGCTCGGGGCCGAGCCCGTCACCTACGGCGACGGCCTGGCCGACCGGGTCCGGTCGCTGGCCCCGGACGGCGTCGACGCGGTCGCCGACTTCGTCGGGGGCGTGCTCGACGACACCCTCGCCGTCCTCGCGCCCGGTGGGCGGCACGCCTCGGTCGCCGACCCGTCGGTGCTCGAGCACGGCGGCACGTGGGTCTGGGTGCGCCCGGACGCCGAGGAGCTCCAGTGGCTCGTCGACCTCGCCGACCGTGGCGGGCTCGCGGTCGACGTCGCCGGCTCGTACGCCCTCGACGAGGTCGCCGACGCCTTCGCACGCAGCCGCGAGGGGCACGTGCGCGGCAAGCTCGTCATCGCGGTGTCCGACGACCCGGTGCCGTCGAACCCCTGATTTCCCCCGCACGCCCGGGCCGCCGGGCCCCCTCCCCGGCGGTAACGTCGACGACGGCCCATCACGGGCCCCCCTCGGTGGTCGAGCAGCGCGCCACCGGTCCCCGTTCATGGACCGGAGGTGCCCCATGACCACCCGCCCGACCGCCGTCCCCTCGGCAACCCCCGTCGACGAGCCCCACGACGGCTCCGACGACGCCCACGACCAGGTCGACCTCGGCGACCGCGCCGACCGGGCCCAGCGCCTCGAGGCGCTCCTCGAGGCCGTGGCCCGCGCCGACTCGGCGGACGAGCGGGCCCGCCGGGTCGAGGCGGTCGTCCGCGAGGCGATGCCCCTCGCCGACTCCCTCGCCCTCCGCTACGCCGGCCGCGGCGTCGAGACCGACGACCTGCTCCAGGTCGCCCGGGCCGCGCTCGTCGCCGCCGTCCGGCGCTACCGCCCGGGCGCCGGGCGCGGCTTCGCGGCCTACGCCGTCCCGTCGATCCGGGGCGAGCTCAAGCGGCACTTCCGGGACGCCGGCTGGGTCGTGCGCCCGCCGCGGGGGCTGCAGGAGCTGCGGGCCGAGCTCGTCGCCGGCGAGGAGGCGCTGCGCCACCGCACCGGGCGCGAGGTCACCTCGCGCGAGCTCGCCGAGGCCCTGGGCCGCTCGGTCGAGGACGTGGGCCTGGCCCGCGCGACCGCCTCGGCCTTCAGCCCCGACTCCCTCGACGCGCCGCTGCCCGGTGGCGGGAGCACCGGCGAGCGGCTCGCCGACGGCCGCGACGAGGCGGCCGAGGTGGTCCTGCGCACCTCCCTGCACGACGAGGTCGAGCGGTTGAGCCCCCGCGAGCGCGTCATCCTCCGGCTCCGGTTCGTCGAGGAGCGCACCCAGAGCGAGATCGGTGCGGCGATCGGCGTCAGCCAGATGCAGGTCTCCCGGCTGCTCGGCCAGGTCCTGGCCCGGCTGCGCGACCGGCTCGAGCCCGACACCGCGGCGTAGACCCCGGGGCACCGCCCACCGGGGGCGCACGGGCGGTAGCGTCGCCGCATGCGTGTGCTGCGGCGGGTCCTCGCCCTCCTCCTCGTCCTCGTCGTCGTCGGTGCGGTGCTCGGGTACCGGCACTACCGCCCGCTGCTCGAGACGGGCACCGGGTACGCCGCCCACAACTCCTGCGCCGTCACCCTCGTGGCCGGACGGTCCCAGCCCGACGACGACCTCCCCCCGAACCCCCTCGTGCCGTACCTCACCGGCTACGTCAACCAGGCCGGTCGCTCGTCGACCTCGGCCGTCGCGTGGCTGCTGGCCAAGCAGAAGGCCTTCTACACACCGGGGTTCGGGTGCACGGTGGCGCCGGAGCGCCCGGCGGTCGAGCGCCGGGCGACGAAGGTCGAGAGCGAGGGCAACCCGTTCAGCGACGCGCCCGCCCCCGAGCCCGACCCGACGCTCGACGCGGCCATCGCCACCGCCTTCGGCGACGACCTCACCCAGGGGGCCAAGAAGAAGCTCGGCACCCGGGGCGTCGTCGTCCTGCGCGACGGCGAGCTCGTCGCCGAGCGCTACGCCAAGGGCTTCGACGCCGACACGCCCCAGCTCGGGCTGGTCGATGGCCAAGAGCGCGACCAACCTCCTCGTCGGCCGGTACGCGCTCGAGCGCAAGATCGAGCTCACCCACGACCACCTGCGGCCCGAGTGGACCGACGAGCGCTCGGCCATCACCCTCGACCAGCTGATGCGGATGACGAGCGGCCTGCGCTGGGACGAGACCTACGACCTCGGCACGCCGATCACCCAGATGCTCTACGCCGAGCCCGACATGGCCCGCTACGTCGCGAGCCAGCCCCTGGCGCACCAGCCGGGCACGTACCAGCAGTACTCGAGCGGCTCGACCAACCTCGTGTGCTCCTGGCTCAGCTCCCAGGCCGACGTCCCCGACCGCGACTTCCCCCGCACCGAGCTCTTCGCGCCCCTCGGGCTGTCCTCGGCGGTCTGGGAGGTCGACGCCGCGGGCACGCCCGTGTGCAGCTCGTACCTGTGGGCCACGCCGCGGGACTGGGCGGCACTGGGGCAGTTCGCCCTCCAGGACGGCGTGTGGAACGGCGAGCGGCTCCTGCCCGAGGGCTGGATGACCACGTCGACCACGGCCGAGCCGGTGACCCGCAGCGAGGAGAAGGGCTACGCCGCGGGCTGGTGGGTCAACACCCAGGCCGACGGCTCCCTCGTCAACCCCGAGCTGCCCGCCGACACCTACTGGGCCAGCGGGCACGACGGTCAGCGGGTCTACGTCGTGCCGTCGGAGAAGCTCGTCGTCGTCCGGATGGGCTTCTCGCCCGAGGTCGACGAGCGCTCGCTGCGGTCCGACGAGCTCGTGCGCGACATCGTCGCCGCGGGGGCGAAGACGTCCTGACCCGACGGGTGCCGGGCCGCCGGGTCAGAAGGTCGGGGTGACGGTCACGCTCGCGCCGTCGGCGACGTCCTCGAACACCGGGATGCAGGTGGCGGTCGTGCTGGCGTCCGAGCCGTCCTGGGTGGCGGTGCACACCGTCTCGGCGCCTCCGTCGAACTTCATCGCGAAGACCACCGGCGGCCGCGTCCGAGCCGCTGAAGGTCACGACCATGCCGTCGACCTTCTGGCCGAAGCCGTCGTTGTCGACGAGCGTCCAGCCTCCGTCGACGCTCGCCCGCGGGAGCTCGAACCCGTCGCCGACGGTGATGGTGATCGTCTCCCCCGTGGGGAGCCCGCTCGGGAGGTCGCTCGGCAGGTCGGTGGGCAGGCTGGACAGCGGGGTCGGGACGGACGAGCTCGCGTCCTCGACGACCTTGGACGCCGTGCGGGCCAGGAGGATGCCGCCCACGACGAGCGCGACGACGAGGAGGACGACGAAGACCGCGGCGGCGATGAGGCAGCCCTTGGCCGTCCCGCTCATCCCCTGCTTCTGGGGCGGCGGGTAGGCGCCGCCCGGGCGTCCCGTACCCCGTGCCCGGCGCCCCGTACCCGGACACGGGCGGGGTGCCGTAGCCACCCGCGGCGGGGGTGCCGTAGCCGCCCGCGGCGGCGTCGCCGCCCGTCCCGTAGGACGGCTCCGGGGTCGCGACGGGGTCACGGAAGTGCTCGGTCCACTGCTGGCCGTCCCACCACCGCTCGCGGCCGTCGGGCTGCGGGTGCCACCCGGGGGGTGCGCTCATCGTCGTCTCCTCCTCGTGCCCGGCGGTGCTCGCCCGGCCTCCTCGGGGACAGGCTATGCCCGGCGGACCACGACGCGCGGCGCGTCCACGAGGCTCTGCCCCACGACGCAGTAGCGCTCGGTGGAGGTGGCGAGCCGCTCGAGGGCGGCGTCGTCGGCGTCGGTGGCGAGGGTGAACGTCAGGGTCACCGGGCCGACGCCGACTCTTGCGCTGCGGTCGATGCCCAGGGTGCCGCGCGCGTCGAAGCTGCTCTCGGCGACCGCGCTCACCGCCCCGAGCCGCAGGTCCATGGCCGTGGCCACGCTGCGGAGGGTGACACCGGCGCAGGCGAGGAGGGCCTGGAGGAGCAGGTCGCCGCTGCAGGCGTCGGACCCGTCTCCGCCGGTGGCCTCGTGGAGGCCGGCCCGCACCGGCCCGGCGAAGCCGTCGACCGTGCAGGTGATGCCGCGTCACGGAAGTCGGCCGTGGCGCGCAGCGGCGTGACGGCCGCCGCGGGGTCGGCGGTGTACCGCTCGCGGAGCGGGGCCTGGAGCTGGCGGAGGGCGGCGCGGTCCATGCCTCCATGCAACCAGCCGGGCGGCGGGGCCTCGCACCCCACGGGCGGACGGTCCGCCCGGTGGGACGCCGCTCGGACGCCGGCCGGAGGGGCTCGGGCCTGCGGGTCCGTGCCAGCATGGGCCTCGAGGAGGTGGTGCGCGGTGGCGGACGTCGAGGTGGTCGAGGGCGGGCCGGGCCTGGCTGGCCCGGGTCGACGGGCGCGCCGCGGGAGAGCTCGTGTGGCGGGAGAGCCGCGACGGCACCACCGTCGTGCTCGTGCACACCGAGGTCGCCGAGGGCTTCGAGGGGATGGGCGTCGGGGGTGCGCTCGTGCGGGCCGCGGTCGACGACCTCGCGGCGCCGGGGCGGGCGGTCCGTCCCGACTGCCCGTTCGCCGCCGAGTGGCTGCGCCGCCACCCCGACCACCCGGTGGAGGTGCGGCACCGCGGCTGAGGTCCGCCGGTGCTCAGGGGGCCAGGGGCACCCGGCGCCGCGGGAGCCCCGAGGTCGCCCGGCAAGGTCTCCGGTGCGCCCCCGGGGCTTCCCGCACCCGGCGGGACGGCCGGCCGGCGGGCGGGGTCAGCCGCCGTTGGGCGGCGCGGCGCGCAGCACCTCGAGCCGGGCCCGGTACTCCTTCTCGTCGATGTCGCCGGCGGCGAACCGGGTCGCCAGGGTCTGCTCGGCGCTCGAGGAGCCCGACCAGCCGCCGGGACCGCCGGCCCCACGGGCCGCCGCGGCGCCAGACGAACCGGCGCAGGAGGACGAAGAACAGCACCCAGAAGAGCAGGAAGCCGAACGGGAAGAACAGGAACCAGGGGTGGAAGCCCCCGTCGTGCGGGGTAGGGGTGCGCGGCCAGGGCGGCGAGCGTGGTCATGGTGGTCCTCTCGGAGCTGCGTGGCCGGCTCTCGACCACCCCTCCACGCTCGCCCGTCGGGGCGGCCTCGCGCGTCGGCCCGCGGGAGGCTCCTGCCCTGCGCCCCCGGGAGTACGCCGCAGGCGCTCAGGCCATCCAGCCGGGGGTCACCAGGCCGCTCTCGTAGGCGAGCACGACGAGCTGGGCCCGGTCCCGCGCGCCGACCTTGGTCATCGCCCGGCTGACGTGGGTCTTGGCCGTGGCGGGCGAGACGACGAGGCGCCCGGCGATCTCGTCGTTGGTCAGGCCCTCGCCGACGAGGGCGACGACCTCCCGCTCGCGCTCGGTGAGCACCTCGAGGGCGCGCACCTGCTCGACCGGGGGCCGGCGCGCGTCCCCCGAGGCGAGGTGCTCGACGAGGCGTCGGGTGACGCTCGGCGAGAGCGCGGCGTCGCCGGCCGCGACCTGGCGCACGGCCGTCACGAGGTCGGCCGGCTCGAGGTCCTTGAGGACGAAGCCGCTCGCCCCCACCCGCAGCGCCTCGAAGACGTACTCGTCGAGCTCGAAGGTCGTGAGGACGAGCACCCGGGTCGCCGCGAGCGCAGGCGTCGGCGCAGATCTCCTCGGTGGCCGACAGCCCGTCGCGTCGCGGCATCCGGATGTCCATGAGCACGACGTCGGGCCGGGTCGAGCGCACGACCGCGACGGCACCGTCGCCGTCGGCGGCCTCGCCGACCACCTCGAGGTCGTCCTCGGAGTCGAGGATCATCCGGAACCCGGCCCGCAGCAGGGGCTGGTCGTCGACGAGCACGACGGACGTCACGGCTGCTCCTCCCCACCGGCGAGCGGGATGACGGCGGCGACGCGGTACCCGCCGCCGGGCCGGTCCCCCGCCTCGAGTGTGCCGCCGAGGCGCTCGACGCGTTCGCGCATCCCCACCAGACCGGTGCCGGAGGTCGGTCCGGCCTCGACGTCCGCGCCCTGCGGGCCCGGGTCCTCGACTGCCACCGAGAGGTGGGACTGGCTGCGGGACAGCGTGATCCGAGCGCTCCGGGCGCCGCTGTGCCGCCGGACGTTGGTCATCGCCTCCTGCACGACCCGGTAGCCGGCGGTGTCGACCGCGACCGGCAGCGCCTCGGCGAGGGTCGGGCGCGACGTCGAGGGTCCAGCCGAACGAGGGGTCGGCGGCGACGAGCGCGGGGACGTCGGCGAGTCCGGGGCCGGGGCGGACGGCGGCTCGCGCGCCGCGGGGTCGCGCACGGCGTCGAGCACCCGCCGCACCTCCTCGAGGGCCCGGTGCGACTCGGCCTTGACCGTCGTCAGCGCCTGCCGGGCGTTCTCCGGGTCGCGGTCGAAGGTGTGCAGCGCGGCCCCGGCCTGGACGTTGATGAGGGTGAGGCTGTGGCCCAGGGCGTCGTGGAGGTCGCGGGCCATGACCATCCGCTCGTCGACCCGGGCCCGCTCGGTGCGCTCGCGGCGTTCCTCGCGCGCGCCGGACGAACCGCTCGCGCCGCCGCCGGAAGCCCTCGAGCAGCAGGGCGGCGACCGGGGCCGCGAACACCGGCCCCACGGGGTCGCCGGTCGCGACGTAGCCGAGGGCGGCCGCGATCGAGACGCCGAGCGGCACGAGCGGGTAGCGCCAGCAGCAGGGCGATGGCCAGCGGCCCGGCGGTGAGGAGCGCGGCCCCGCCCCAGCCGAGCGGCACCCCGTCGCGGTGGGCCCGGCCCCACGAGCCGCCCAGCTGGACGACGAGGGCGAGCACCGCGAGGGGCACGGCGGGCACCCACGTCGGGGGTCCGGGGCGGCGCCGGCCGGGCGGAGGGGGCACCTCCCGACCGTAGCCCGCGCGAGGCCGTGGCTGCGTCGTCCCGCGGGCGTAGCCCGGCCTGCACCCGCCGCGGTAGCCCGCCGGCCGTCACCCGGGAAGCCCGGGGGCGCAGCGGCACCGTCCGGGTTCGACCCCGGGGCCGCCCGCATCCGGCGGGAAACCCCGCAGGTGGGGGTGGTGCGCTCTCAGGTCCGCGGGTGACACTGCGGCATGACCACCGTCGTGAGCCGCGACGCGCGGCGGCGCTGGGCGGTGGTGCTCGCGGGCACCGCGGCCCTCGTCGCGGCGCTCGGCCTGGGGCCGTGGGCGCTCTCGGCCGTCGGGGTCGGGGCCACGGCGGCCGCGCCGGACGACCTCGTGCGACGGGCCCTCGCGTCGGGGACGGTGGCCTACTCGGCGAGGAGCGAGAGCCGCGGCGGCCTGGCCCTGCCCGACCTCACCGGGTTCGGCGGGCTCGCCGCCCTCCTCGGCGGCACGACCCACACCCGGGTGTGGTGGGGCGACCGCACGCACTGGCGGGTCGACGTCGTCGACCTCACCGGCGAGCGCGACAGCTACCGCCTCCCCGACTCGGTGACGACGTGGGACTACGAGAGCCGCCGGCTCGACACGGTGGTCGGCGACCCGTCGGCCCGGCTGCCCCGGCCCGACGACCTCGTCGCGCCCGCGGCCGCCCGGCGGCTGCTCGCCGCCCTCGGCCCGCGGTGACCGGCTCGAGGTGCTGCCGGCACGGCGGGTCGCCGGCCGGGACGCCGACGGCCTGCGGGTGCGTCCCGGCGACCCCCGGAGCACCGTGCAGCGGGCCGACGTGTGGCTCGACCGCGCGACCGGGCTGCCGCTGCGGCTCACCCTCGTCGACACCACGGGCGCCGACGCCCTCGTCACCGAGCTGGCCGACGTGCGCATCGGGCGCCCCGACCCGGCCGTGCTGACCCCCCCGGCCCCGCCGATCGCCCGGCGCAGCCTCGCCACGGCGCCGGACGTCGTCGCCCGGGTCGCGCAGCAGCAGCCGTGGCGCCTCCCGGACCGGCTCGCCGGCCTCCCCCTCACGGCGTCACCCGTCGAGGGCGCCACGACCTACGGCACCGGCCTCGTCCGGGTCGCCGTGCTGCCGCTGCCCGGCCGGCTGGCCCGCGACGTGATGACCAACGCCGTCTCGGCCGGGTCGGTGGCCGAGGAGGTGGACGGCGGCCGGCTCGTGCGCGTCGGGTCGGGGCTGCTCGGCGCCGTCGTGGCCCGCGGGGACGACCGGCGGCACGCCTACGTCGTCGCCGGCCTCGTCGAGCCCGGCGCTGCTCGACACCGTCGCCCGCGACCTCCTCGCCTCGCCACCCCCGCCCCGGAGCGCCCCGTGAGCGCCGACCCCGGCGAGGACGGTCGTCGTCACGCGCGGCCTCACGAAGCGCTACCGCGGCGTCACGGCCGTCGACGACCTCGACCTCCTCGTGCGCGCCGGCGACCGCTACGGGTTCCTCGGCCCCAACGGCTCCGGCAAGACGACGACGGTGCGGATGCTCCTCGGCCTCGTGCACGCCACCCGCGGCGAGGTGGAGGTGCTCGGCCGCAGCGTCCCGCGGGAGGCCGGCCGGGTGCTCGGCGAGGTCGGCGCCCTCGTCGAGGGGCCGGCGGCCTGGCCCCACCTCTCGGCGCGGGCCAACCTCCGGCTGCTCGACGCCGCCGGGCCCACGGGCGGCGACCCGCTGGCCCCCGGCACGGGGTCCCGCCGCACCCGTCGGGCGCGCATCGAGTCCGCCCTCGAGCAGGTGGGCCTCGCCGACGTCGGCCGCAAGCCGGTGCGCGCCTACTCGCTCGGCATGCGCCAGCGGCTGGGGCTCGCCGCCGCCCTGCTGCGCGGCCCGCGCCTCCTCGTCCTCGACGAGCCGACCAACGGCCTCGACCCCCGGGGCATCGCCGAGGTGCGCGACCTCCTCCTCGAGCTCAACCGCAACGGCACCACGGTCTTCCTCTCCTCGCACCTGCTCGCGGAGGTCGAGGTGTTCTGCACCCGCGTCGGCGTGCTCGACCGGGGCCGGCTCGTCGCCCAGGACGAGCTGGACGCGCTGCGCGGGCCCACCGGGCGCACCCTGGTGCGCGTCGACGACGTCGGCGCGGCGCAGCGCGCCCTCGACCTGCCCGTCGGGCCACCGTCGGCCACGGGCGAGCTCGTGCTCGACGGGACGAGCGTCGCCGACGCCACCGAGCGGCTCGTGCGCGCCGGCGTGCGGGTGCTCGAGGCGGCACCGGAGCGCCGCACCCTCGAGCAGTCGGTGCTGGAGCTGACGTCGTGATCCGCGTCGAGCTGCGCAAGCTCCTCGGGCGGCCGCGCACCTGGGTGAGCATCGGCCTGCTCTGCCTGCTGCCGGTGGTCGTCGCGGTCTTCCTGGCCGTGACCAAGATCGCTCCCCGGCCCGGTCAGGGGCCCGACCCTGCTGTCGGCGGTGCTCGGCAACGGCGCCCTGTACCCCGCCGCCGCGCTCGGCATCGTCCTGCCGTTCTTCCTGCCGATCGCCGTCGCGGTGCAGGCGGGCGAGGCCGTCGCCGGCGAGGCCTCGGCGGGCACCCTGCGCTACCTCCTCGTGCGCCCGGTGGGGCGCACCCGCCTCCTCGTCGCCAAGCTCGTGTCGGTGCTCGCGTTCACCCTGCTGGCCGTCGTCGCGGTCGCCGTCGTCGGCTACGTCGCCGGGGTCACCCTGCTCGGCACGGCGAACACCCTGACGACGACGACGCTGGCCGGCACCTCGCTCACGCCGGCCGACCTGGCCTGGCGCACCGGCGTCATGGTGCTGTACATCGGCTGGTCGATGGTCGGGGTGGCCGCCGTGTCGCTGCTGCTGTCGACGCTCACCGACTCGCCGCTCGCCGCGGCCCTCGGTGGGCTCGCGGTGCTCGTCAGCAGCACGGTGCTCGTCGCCCTCGACGCCGCCGGGGCCGTGCGCGACTACCTCCCGACCCGCTACTGGCTGGCCTGGGTCGACCTCTTCCGCGACCCCGTGCCGTGGGGCGACCTCACCTCGGGGGTCCTCGTGCAGACGGGGTACGTCGTCGTGCTGCTCGGGGCCGCGTGGGCGAACTTCACGACCCGCGACATCACGAGCTGACCCGGCCGGTCAGCCGCCGAGGGCCCGCGTGCCGTCGGCCCGCACGGCGGCGCACTCGCGCGGGCGGCGGGTGCGGCCTCGAGCGGCGCCACGGCGAGGGCGCGGAGCACGAGGCCGACGACGAGCGGGTCGCCCGGCAGCCCGCCGTGGCCGGTCCGGGCGTCGGCGCACACCGACTGCACCTCGATGTCGAGGGCGCCGGCGAGGGAGGCCGAGTCCGGGCGGCGTCACCGTCTCGTCGCGCGCGGTCCACAGGCTCACCCAGCGCGGCCCGGCCGGCGCCTCGGGCAGCCCGGTGAGGAGGTCGCTGCCCGGCACGAGCTGCCGGCAGGCCTCGGGGCAGGCACCGGCCAGGGCCCCGAGCCCGGCGAGGTCGGCCCCGTGGTGCGGCGAGCCGAGGGTGACCACCCGGCGGGCCTGCCCGGCCCCGCCGAGCTCGGCGGCCCAGAGGCGGGCGACCACCCCGCCGGCGGAGTACCCGACGACGTCGACCGACGGCGCGCCTCGCTCCGGTCGCCCGGTCGGCCGCCCGACGCAGCCCCTCGGCCTGGGCCCGCAGGTCGCCCGTGCCGTCGCCGACCGCCGCCACGACGACCACCTCCCGGCCCTCGGCGCGCAGCGCGGTGGCGAGCGGGTCGAGGGAGCGGGTGTCGCCGCCGTAGCCGGGCACGAGGAGCACCGGGCCGGGGACGTCCTGCGCCACCCCGCCACCGAACACGCCGGCGACGCGCAGCGCTGCCACCCCGGAGACGACGAGCAGGAGCGCGACGAGGGCCGCGAGCGCGCCCCGGCGCCGCGGGCTCACCGGCACTCCCGGGGTCGCATCCGTGGATCGTACGGACGCCGGCTGAGTACATCCGCTCTGGGCGGCGTCGACGCCCCGCGCGAGGATCGGACCATGACGACACCGAGGGTCCTCGCCGTGGCCGCCGCGCTCGCCGCGGCCACCGCCGCCTGCTGGTACGGCTGGCTGGGGTGGGACCACACGTACCAGGTCGACCCCGTCACCGGCGTCGAGTCCGGACCCTACGAGGCGTGGCAGGTCGTCGGGTGCGTCGTCAGCCTGGCGGCCGTGGCGCTGCTCGCGGGCATCGCGGCCCGTCCGTGGCTCCCCGTGCTCGTCGTCCCGCCGGTCTTCACCCTCGTCTGGTCGCTCGACGCGGCACCGAGCGACGACACGGGGCTCTGGGTGGTCGGCGCGGTCCTGATCCTCGTCGGCCTGGTCGGCGGATCCTCGCTCCTCGGGTTCGTCGCCTTCGCCGTGCGCCGGCTCAGTCGAGGAAGGCTGCGACCAGCCGGTCCAGCAGGTCCGTCCGCCGCATGACCTCCATGTGGGTCGCCCCCGGGAGCACGGCGAGCTGCGACCCCGGGGTGAGCTCGAGCATGAGCGCGGCGTGCTCGACGGTCGTGAAGTCACGGTCGCCGATGACGAAGAGGACCGGCGCGGTGACGCCGGCCAGCTCCTCGTCGCTCCAGCCGCGCAGGTCGGCGTTGCTCGCCGAGAGCCGGGTGAGGAACTCCTGGAACCGCTCCGGGTGCGGGGAGAGCCGCGCGTAGGTGTCGGTCATCGTCGCGAAGTCCTCCGGGGTCGGCATCCGGGTCGAGGTGGCCATCCGCTCGGGGTCGGTGAGGTCCGGGTGCATCCCGTCGGGCCGCACGCTCGCCGACACCGGCACGACCGAGCGCACCCGCTGCGGGTGGCGGACGGCGAGCTCCATCGCGACGCCGGCGCCCATCGAGTGCCCGAGGACGTGGGCCCGCTCGATGCCGAGGTGGTCGAGGAGGGCCACGACGTCGGAGGCGAGGGCCGCCGGCGTGATCTCCCGGTCGATGTCGGCGGTCCGCCCGTGGCCCTGCAGCTCGACGGCCACCACCCGGTGCCGCGGCGCCAGCACCGCGATGAGCTCGCGCAGCTGGGTGTCGATGGTCATCATCCCGCCGTGGAGGAGCACGAGCGGCGAGCCCGAGCCGTGGACCTCGTGGTAGAGGTGCAGGCCGTTGACGTCGGCGTAGGCCCCCTCGGGCCGGGCGGCGTCGGCGGGCGTGGCGGTGTCGGTGCTCATGGGGCTCCTCGGGGTCGTGGGGGTCGGTGGGTGGACCCGTCCCGGGCCACGGACTCATCGCCCCGGCGCGACCCTGTCACGAGGGCGACCACGGCGCCAGCGCCGGGCAGCCGCGGCGGTCTGCCACAGTGGGGAGGTGCCCGGTACCCGCGTCGTGGTGATGAGCGACACCCACCTCCCGCGCCGGGCGAAGGACCTCCCGGCCGCGCTCTGGTCCGCGGTCGAGGCCGCCGACCTCGTCGTGCACGCCGGCGACTGGGTCGACGTCGCGACGCTCGACGCGCTCGAGGCCCGCAGCCACCGGCTGCTCGCGTGCTGGGGCAACAACGACGGCGAGGCCCTGCGGGCCCGGCTGCCCGAGGTGGCGCGGGCGACGATCGAGGGCGTACGGGTGGCGGTCGTCCACGAGACCGGCTCGCGGGAGCGCCGAGGGCCACGGATGCGGGCCGCCTACCCCGACGTCGACCTCCTCGTGTTCGGGCACAGCCACATCCCGTGGGACACCAGCCACGACGGGCTCCGGCTGCTCAACCCCGGCTCGCCCACCGACCGCCGCCGCGAGCCCGACTTCACCTGGCTGACCCTGCGCCTCGAGGACGGCGGCGTGCACGACGTCGTGGTGCACCGGTTGCCGCCGACCTGAGCCCGTGCCCGGGCCGCCCGACACGGCGGGGCCGCGGGCGGGGGTCCGCGGCGCGAACCGGCCCGGGTGCGAGGGTGGGGCCATGACGAACCCCCCGACGCCGGCCCCGGACGAGATCGAGAGCTTCTCGGTGCGCCAGAAGATCACCCTGATGGTCAACCGCTACGAGGTGAGCCGCACCTCCGGCAGCGGCGCCGAGACCGGCCTCATCGCCTTCGCCGAGCAGAAGCGGATGAAGCTCAAGGAGGAGGTCACCTTCTTCTCCGACGACTCCAGGACGACGGCGCTCTTCTCGTTCAAGGCCCGCAAGCGCCTCGACCTCGGCTCCGCGTACGACGTCGCCGACGCGACGGGGGCACCGGTCGGGGTGTTCCGCAAGGACTTCAAGGCCTCGCTGCTCAACTCGACCTGGCACCTCGAGACCACCGACGGCCAGACCTTCACCGGGTCCGAGCGCAACAAGGCCATCGCCGTGGTGCGCCGCGTCTGGGACTTCCTGCCCGTCGTCGGCGAGATCCCGTTGCCGTTCCTCTTCCACTTCGACTTCCGCGGGGCGGACGGCCGGGTGGTCATGAGCTCGACGAAGAAGATGGGGCTGCGCGACGTCTACCGGGTCGAGCTCTCCCCGACCGCGTCCGGGCGCCGCCTCGACTGGCGGCTCGCCGCGGCGATGGCGGTCGCGCTCGACGCGCTGCAGTCGCGCTGACGGCGGACGCCGCGAGTCACCGCGCGGCGTCGGCGAGCCGCCGGGCCAGCGCGGCCACCGCGGCCCGCAGCTCGGGACCTTCGACGACGCGGAAGGGTGCGGGGACGCGGCTGAGGTCCTCGGCGTAGCCCGGCAGGTTGCTCGTCGTCCCGCTGAGCCGGGTCGTGGCGCCGTCGACCGCCTCCAGCCGGCCCATCGTGCGGGGGAGCCAGGCCACCGACGCCAGCGGTGCGTCGATGAGCACCTCGGTGGGGTGCTCCCACCCGACGGCGAGGTGCTCCTCGAGGGCGGCGACGGGGTCGAGGTCGTCCGGCGGGCGGAAGGTCGCATCGAGGTGCTCGACCGCCTGCACCCGGTCGACCCGGTAGGTGCGCACCGTGCCCGAGCGGGCCGACCGGCACAGCAGGTACCAGCGGCCGTGGCGCACGACGACGGCCCACGGCTCGACGTCGGTGGAGAACTCGTGGCCGGCCTCGGAGCGGTAGGCCAGCCGCACGAGCCGGCCCTCGAGGCGGGCCCGCACGAGGCTGACCGTCGTGCCGGGGTCGGGCCGCGCGGCACCGTGGTCGGGGGCGGTGGCCGCCGTGCGGCGCACGACGTCGGCCTGCTCGGCGACGTGCCGGGGCATGGCCCGCAGGAGCTTGCCGACGGCCACGCCGACGGCGTCGTCGGGGTCGGCCGCCGGGTGGTGGCCGTCGAGCACGGCCATGACGAGGCCGAGTGCCTCGGCGCTGCTGAAGACCAGCGGGGGCAGCCGCGTCCCCCGGCCGAGGCGGTAGCCGCCGGCCGGGCCGCGCTCGGACTCCACGGGGATCTCGGCGTCGCGCAGGATGCTCACGTAGCGCCGCACGGCCCGGGGCGAGACGCCCAGCCGCTCGGCGAGGCGGTCGGCCGTGATGCCCGGCTGGTCCTGGATCGCCTCCATCGTCATGAGGGCCCGGGAGGTCGGGCTGGTGTCGGGTCGCACGCCGTCATCGTCATCCGGACGCCCTTCGTCCGCAACCCCACCTAGGGTCGGGGCCATGACGGAGATCCTCCTGCTGCACCACATCCGCGGACTGACCCCCGGGGTCGTCGAGCTCGCCGACACGTTCCGGGAGGCGGGGCACACCGTGCACACCCCGGACCTGTTCGAGGGGCGCACCTTCGCCTCGATCGACGAGGGGGCCGCCTGGTGCGGCGAGCTCGGGTTCGACACCGTCCGGGCCCGGGGCGTCGCCGCCGCCGAGGGCCTCGGCGACGCCCTGGTCGTCGCCGGCATCTCGCTCGGGGTGATGGCCGCCCAGCAGCTCGCCCAGAACCGCCCCGGTGTCGCCGGCGCCCTGTTCTACGAGGGCTTCGCCGACCCGGAGAACTTCGGCCGCTGGCCCGAGGGCGTCCCGGCCCAGGTGCACGGGATGGCCGACGACCCCTTCTTCGGCCAGGAGGGGGACCTCGAGGCGGCCCAGGAGTTCGCGGCCGGCCCGGCCGATGCCGAGGTCTTCGTGTACCCCGGCGACGTGCACCTCTTCACCGACAGCTCGCTCCCGTCGTACGACGCCGGGGCCACCCGGCTCGTCGTCGAGCGCTCGCTCGAGCTGCTGGCGCGCCTCGGCTGAGCGGCTCAACTTTCTCGCCTGGTGCCGGAACCTTCGCCCGGGCACCGCGAACTTCGGGGTGCCCGGGCGAACCTTCCGGTGCGTCCGGCGGCCGACATCGCGCCGTCAGCCGACGCCCGGGTCGGTGGACGCCCCCACCGGCTGCGATCATCGGCCGATGAGCCCGGAGAGCGAGCCCGCGGACGCGGTCGCCGCCCGTCGCCGCCAGGCGCGGGAGAACGCCGAGTACCACCACGCGGCCGCAGCGCGGGCGGCCGAGGCCGAGGCGCGGCGGACGGCCCCGATGGTGGCCGCATTCGCCGAGGCGATGCGGTCGGCGGGCGTCGACCCCACCCGGCTGCGGGCGCGCCCCTACAGCGGCCGCGGGAGCCTGCGCACCGACGTCTCCGGCTGGTACGTCCGGCGGGACCGTCGCGCGGCCGTCGGCACGGACGGCCGGTGGTACGTCCTCGTCGTGGCGCCCAGCCTGCGCGGGCGGTTGACCGGCGTCCACCTCGAGCCCACCGATGCCCCGCTCCAGGTCGGAGCGGGAGGCCGGGACGGTGACTCGGTGGCGCTGGACGTCCTGCTCCGCCTGCGGTCGGAGGCCGGGGCGGACTTCCCCTCCTGACGACGCCCACGGCGACGAGCGGCGCTCCTGCGCCGGAGCAGAGCGAGCGCGCACCCGGTCGCAGCCATCGGGAGCCTCACCGGCCGACGGGACGCCGTCCGGAGAGGACCAGCGCGAGGTCGACCGCCGAAGCACTGACGACCCGCCCGGCGCCGTGGGACCACTCGACGTCCTCGGCTCGCAGCTGCACCCCCTCGAGGGCGACGCCGAAGTGGGACAGGCTCGCCGGCACGGTGAGCCCGTCGAGGACGATGCGCGTGCGGGCCACGGGAGGGCGTCGGTCGAGGCCGAGCGCCTCGGTGACGTCGAGGCCGTGGACCACCGCGTGGACGAGGGCGCCGGTGGCGCCTCCGCCGGGCGGGTGCCACGCGTGCATGCGTGGTGCGCGCAACGCGGCGAGGAGCTGCTCCGGGGTCTGCAGGGCGTCGAGCCGGGCGCGTCGGTCGGCCAGCACGTCCCACCGGAAACGGGCCCGGAGCAGCCCGAGGACGACCACCGGCGTCGAGGCGTGCATCGGCAGGGTCAGGTGCGCCACGACCTCGCGCACGCGCCACCCGGGGCAGAGCGAGGGCGCGTCCCACGCTGCGGCCGGTAGCGGTTCGAGCAGGTCGGCCAGCTCGCAGAGCTCTGCCGCGACCTGCTCGTCGACCGCGGTCGGCGCGGCGGTCATGCCGAAGCCGCGGGCAGGGACCGAAGGTAGGTCTCGAACGCGTCGAGGGAGGTCCGGAAGCCGGCCTGCGCCTCAGGGGTGGCAGCGGCCCGCGGGACGCCGCTCTGCTCGACGGTGAGCTGCGTGCGGCCGTCGCCGAGGTCGGTGAAGACCGACACGGAGCGCATTCCGCTCTCGACCTCGGTCCAGCCGATCCGCTCGGGCTCGAGGATCTCGTCGAAGACCGCCCTCATCGTGTAGCTGCCGCTGCCGTCGTCGGCGACCATGACGGTCTCGAAGACGCCACCCGGTCGCGGGTCGACGGTGATGCCGTCCAGCGGGGCGCTCATGCCGGCCGGTCCCCAGAACTGCGTGAGGTGTTCGGGGGTCAGCAGGCACGAGAACACCAGCTCACGTGGTGCGGAGAAGACGCGGGTGTGCGTGACGGTGCCGTCGGTCATCGGGACGTGTCCTTCTCGGGCGGCATGGCCTGGAGGGAGTGGAGGTGCGCCTCGAGCTTGTCGAAGCGCGCGTTCCACAGCTGACGAGCGGTCTCGATCCAGTCGACGGCCGCGTCGAGCGGCTCGCGCTCGAGGTGGCACGGCCGGGTCTGGGCCTGACGGGACCTCGTGATCAGCCCGCTGCGCTCCAGGACCTTGAGGTGCTTCGAGATCGCCGGCATCGAGATCGAGAAGGGTTCGGCCAGCTCGGTGACCGTTGCGTCGCCCTGCGCCAGGCGCGCCACGATCGCTCTCCGGGTGGGGTCGGCCAACGCCGTGAACGCTGCGTCCAGGTGGCCGGCGGTCATCACTGTCATGGCCTTACTACACCAGATGGTTATTTAACCGTCAAGTGAAGCACTGCCGCTGGGGCCGAGCCGAGCCGGCGCGGCGGCTCGCCGCGCGTGTGAGCGGTCCGGGACTGTGGGACGCGGTGCTGCACTCACGCTCGGTTCTGGGACGCGGCCAGCTCCGGACTGAGAGACCGGCCCCGCGCAGTGGACCTTGCGCCCTCCTGGCTGGCCCCGCCGCTGCGAGGTCGCTGCACGTGCGGCGGTAGGGGGCGCCTCGACGGGCACCGCCGGCCGGGGCACCGGAAGGTCCGCCCGGGCACCCCGAAGTTCGGGGTGTCCGAGCGAAGGTTCCGGCTCCAGGCGAGAACGTTGGGGTAGCGCGACCTGGGCGCCAGGACGCGCATCGAGCGCGACGGATACCCGTTCAGCGGTGGGGGATCCGTCGGCTCAGGATGCCCGGCCCGAGTGTCAGGGTCCGCAGCAGAGCGGCCGTCCCGTCTCACCCTGTCTCGCGCGCAGGGGGAGGTCTCGACATCGCTCGACGGTGACCCGCCCCCTCACGTGTGGTCGCGCAGGTACCGGCCGAAGTGCGGGACGGTGAAGGCGATGAGCCCGCGCTCCCCCGAGTAGATGAGGCCCTTCTTGAGCAGGGCGTCGCGCGCGGGCGAGAGCGACTGCGGCTTGCGCCCCAGGTGGGTCGCCACCTCGGCGGTCGGGACGGCGTCGGAGTCGTCGGGCTCGCGCGCCGCGGCCACCTCGGCCATCGCGCGGAGGTACTCGCGCTCCCCCGGCGTCGCCCGCTCGAACCGGGACCCGAAGAACCCCACCGCCAGCTCCGACTCCGCCTCCGGTGCCGCCACCTCGACGTCGGTCTCGGTGATGGGCGAACCGGGCGCCCTGTCCCACACCGCCTTCCCGTAGGCCTGGATGAAGTACGGGTACCCACCGGTGGCGGCGTACATCGCGTCGAGGGCTGCGGGCTCGAAGGCCGCGCCCTCCTCCGACGCCGGGCGCACGAGAGCCGCGTCGGCCGCCGCCCGGTCGAGCCGGTCGATCCGCGAGTAGCGGAACAGCCTCTCCGAGTATGACTTCGATGCCGACAGCACAGCCGGGAGGTGGGGCAGCCCGGCGCCGACGACGATGAGGGGCAGGCCGCTCTGGCTGATCTCGTGCGCGGCGGCGCAGAGGGCCGAGACGTCGTCGGGGCCGAGGTCCTGCATCTCGTCGATGAACACCGCGACCCCACGGCCGGTGTCGGCGGCCATCCCGCCGACGTCGGAGAGCAGCTCGACGAGGTCGATCTCGACGTCCCCGGAGTCGGCCCGGCCCGCGACCGCCGGCACCGAGATGCCCGGGTTCCAGCGCTCGCGCAGCTTCGGGGCGCCCCGGCCGCGGGCCGGGCCGTCGGGCTCGCGCTGGGCGAACGACCGGATCACCCCGAGCGCATGGTCGCCGGCACCCCCGGCCGGGCCGAGCTCTCGCACCGCCTGGTGCAGCGCCGAGGCGAGCGGCCGGCGCAGCGACTGGTCGGGGCGGGCCTCGAGCTTGCCGGTGCCCCACCCGGCGCGCACGGCCGCGGACCGGAGGGCGTTGAGCAGCACGGTCTTGCCGACGCCCCGGAGGCCGGTGAGCACGACGGACCGCTCGGGCCGGCCGCGGGCCACCCGCTCGAGCACGACGTCGAAGCCGTCGAGCTGCTCGTCGCGGCCGGCGAGCTCCGGCGGGCGCTGGCCGGCGCCGGGGGCGTAGGGGTTGCGTACGGGATCCACGATCGCAGCGTATGCGGCTCTCTAGCGTGAGTCCGATACATCCGCAGACAGGGCGAGCGCGTGTCGCCGACGTTCGGCGCGCGCCCCTCCCCCCAACGGACACCGATCCGGGGTTCGTGGTCCGGGCCACCGGTCCACCGACCTAGCGTCCGGACGGGATCCCCCCTCCGAAAGGTCTGTCCCGTCGTGCCCCAACGCCGCTCCACCGCCGCGCGCGCCGCCCTCGTCGGCGTCGTCGTCACCCTCGCCGTGTGCGCGGCCGGCCCCGCCGCGGCCACGCCGACGCCGAGCCCCGCGCGACCCGCGGACGTGGAGCCGAGGCTCGGCGGCGGTCACCCGGCTGGGTGCGCGCACCGGTGCGGTCGCCGCCCGCGCCCACCGCAGCGCGGCCTGGCTGCGCCATGAGCTGCGGGCCGACCCCACCCTCCACGTCTCCCCCTCCGGCGAGCTCGCCTACGTCGACCCGCCCGCCCCCACCGCGGTGGGCGACGTGGACGGTGCCGGCTCGACCCCGCCCTCCACCACCGGCGTCGACGCCTTCGCGCTGCACAGCCGCCCCACGGCGAAGGCCGTCATCTACCTCGACTTCACCGGGCACACGACGACCGGCACCCAGTGGAACCGCGACTACGCCGCCGACCCGCTCGTCAGCCCGCCGTACGACCGGACGGGCAACCCCTCGGTGTTCGACGCCTCCGAGCGGTCCGTCGTCGCCGCCGTGTGGGCCCGCGTCGCCGAGGACTACGCCCCGTTCGACGTCGACGTGACGACGCAGCAGCCGTCGGCGGACCGCCTGCGGGTCGACGGCTCGGGCGACCTCCGGCGCGGGGTGCGCGTGGTCATCACCGCGCAGACCTGGAGCGCGTGCGGCTGCGGCGGCTTCGCCTACGTCGGCTCCTTCAACGCCACGACCGACACCCCGGCCTTCGTCTTCAACGCCTCGACCGACGGCATCGCGGAGGCGGCGGCCCACGAGGCCGGCCACACCCTGTACCTGAGCCACGACCGCCAGGTGGGCACGAGCTACTACGGCGGGCACGGGACGGGCGTGACGTCCTGGGGCCCCATCATGGGCGCCGCCTACGGCCGCTCGGTCACCCAGTGGAGCAAGGGCGAGTACCTCGACTACGACGGGACGAACCCGAACAGCGGCAAGTCGGCCGACGACCTGGCCGTCATCACGACGTGGAACGGGTTCGGCTACCGGCCCGACGACCACGGCACCGGGTCCGCGTCGACGCCCCTCACCCCCGGCTCGGGCGGGCGCCTCACCGGCTCCGGCGTCATCGGCCGCACCACGGACGTCGACGGGTTCTCGTTCCACAGCAACGGCGCACGCGTCCAGCTGAGCGTGCAGCCGGTCCCCGAGCACGACCTCGACGTCGCGCTGACCCTGCGCACCAGGGCCGGGGCGGTCGTCGCCACCACCTCGCCGGCCACCACGCTCGGCGCGACGCTCGACGCCGTCCTCCCCGCGGGTGACTACGAGCTCGACGTCGACGGCGTCGGCGTCGGTACCCCGCTCGCCTCGCCGCCCACGGGCTACACCGAGTACGGCAGCCTCGGCCAGTACACGCTCTCCGGCTCGCTGGCGATGCCGACGTCGGAGACGATCACCGTGCCCGTCCGGGCCTCCGCCGACGACGCCGAGGAGAGCGTCGCCAGCGGGACCGTGTCGCTCGCCTCGTCGACCCTCGAGCTCGTCCGCGCCGGGTCGACCGACCAGGTGGTGGGGATGCGGTTCGCGTCCCTCGGTGTCCCCCACGGCGCCGTGGTCACCTCCGCCCACCTCGAGCTCGCCACCGCCGCCACCGGGTCGGAGACGACGACGCTGACCATCGGCGCGCAGGCCACCGACGACGCCCCGGCCTTCACCACGACCGCCCGCGACGTCTCGGCGCGGTCCCGGACCGCCGCCCGCGTCGCGTGGTCGCCCGGAGCCTGGACCACCGTCGGCGCCCGGCAGTCCTCCCCCGACCTCGCGCCCCTCCTGCAGCAGGTGACCGACCGTCCCGGCTGGTCACCCGGCCAGGCCGTCGCGCTCCTCGTGCGGGGCAGCGGACGGCGCGCCGCCGTCGCCGTCGACTCCGACCCCGCGCTCGCCCCGCGCCTCGTCGTCAGCTTCCGCGTCCCCGGCGCGCAGCCGCCGCCGGTGACCCCGCAGGCGCCGCGCGCCTCGCGGGGAGGGTGGGCGTGGATGGCGCGGTGGCCGCGCTCCAGCCGCTGACCCCCGGACGGGCCGAGCGGCACGGGAGCCCGGGTCAGCTGACGGCCGGCGGCCCGCCGGCGGACTCCATCGGACGGCCCGCCGCCTGCCACGCGAGCATCCCGCCCTCGAGGTTGGCCACGGCGTACCCGTGCTGGGCGAGCCACGGCATGACGCGCTGGACCCGCCCCCCGGACCGGCAGGCGACGACGAGCCGCTCGTCGCGCTCGAGGAAGGGCGCGAGCTCGTCGACCCGCTCGGCGAGCTGGGTCATCGGCACGTGCAGCGCGTGGGGCGCGTGGCCGCGGTCCCACTCGTCCTGCTCGCGGATGTCGAGGAACACCGCGTCGTCGGACAGGTCGGACACGGGGACGTCGGGGAACTCGCTCATGGCGCACCAGCATGTCAGGCCGGGCGCCCCCGGCCCCCCACCGCGGTCCGGACCGCTCGCGAGCAGGCCGGCGGGAGCCGGCCGGTCAGCCCCTCGCGGCGAGGTAGTCCTCCCACGTGACCACCGTGCGGTGCGGGGCGCTCGAGGCGACGATGTCGTCGCAGTTGCCGAGGCCGTCCTTGCGGAAGACCCACTCGTAGACCTGGCAGTAGCCCCGCGGGTACCCCTGGTCCAGGACGTCCGGCGGTGGCGTGGTGTCGCCGTGCACCGTCCAGGCCATCTGGTAGTCGCCGAGGGCGACGGCGTGGATGTGGTTGCTCCGCTGCCAGGCGGCGAAGCCGACGTCGCGCAGCGCCGTGAGCCGCTGGTCGATGACCGCCTGGTTGGCGGGGTAGTAGTCGGTGATCCGGACGTCGATGATGCCGCCACCGTCGTGGGTGCCGTACGACGTCGACGCGCAGCCGGCGCCGCAGTACCCGCCCTGGGTGATGATCATCGTCGCCGCCTTGGCCTGGCCGCGCGCGCTCAGCAGGCGGCGGGCCTCGACGAACATCGCCCTGGTCCGGGCGTTGACGACGTCGGTGCCGTCGTTGCTCAGGCCACCCGGCGCCTTGGCCAGCGTGATGCGTTGGCCCACGTCGTACGAACCGACGACGTCGAAGCGGCCCCGGCCGATGGCGCGCAGCTCGGCCGGGCTCGGGAGGCCGTTGCGGGTGGCCACCCCGGACTCGCCCTGGGCCTTCTCGAAGCTCGCCCACGCGGCGGTGGTGACGGTCCCCCAGTAGCCGTCGGCGCTCTTCGCCGGCAGGAACCCCTTGGCCACGAGGGCGTTCTCGACCCGCAGCACCTGGTCGTGCGCGGTGGTCACCGAGTCCTTGCGGTAGGGGTCGAGCATCGCCGCGAGCAGGACGTCGCGCACCCGCACGTTCGGCAGGCTCGTGCACTGGTCGCCGGTCGGGCACACCGCGAGCGCGGACGGGGCGGGCGCGACGACGAGGGCGCCCGCGGCGGCCGCCGCCACGGCGAGCAGGCGGGCGACGGCGCGCGGACGCCCGCGCCGGGTCGGGCCGGAGCCCCGGTGTCTCGCGATGGTCGGTGCGGACGCGGTCGGTGCGGACGCGGTCGGTGCGGACATGGTCGTGGTCCTTCCCCCTCGGCGCCGGTCTCCCCCCGACGCCTCGACGGTCGGCAGCCTAGCCCCGCCCGGGGCCGCTGGCGAGGGCCCCGGGGAGGGCTACTTGAGGAACTTGCTCGTGCGGCGGTCGGCCAGGGGCTTGCCGCCGGTCTGGCAGGTCGCGCAGTACTGCAGCGAGGAGTCGGCGAACGAGACCTCGCGCACGACGTCGCCGCACTCGGGGCAGGTCTCCCCGGTGCGGCCGTGCACCCGCATCCCCGCGCGCTTGGCGTCCTTGAGCTCCTTGGCCGGCTTGCCGGACGCCGTGGCCACGGCCTGGGCGAGGGTCTCGCGCAACGCCGTGTAGAGCCGGGTGACCTGCTCGGGGTCGAGCTTGGCCGAGAGGGCGAACGGCGAGAGCTTGGCGACGTGGAGGATCTCGTCGGAGTAGGCGTTGCCGATGCCGGCGATGACCGACTGGTCACGCAGCAGTCCCTTCACCTGCATCCGGTGCCCGGCGAGGATGCCCGCGAAGACCTCCTCGGTGAACTCGTCCGACAGCGGGTCCGGGCCGAGCGAGACGATCCGCGGCACGTCCTCGAGCCGGTTGACGACGTAGGCCGCCAGGCCCTTCTTCGTGCCCGCCTCGGTGAGGTCGAAGCCGGAGGCGTCGTCGAACCGCACGCGCAGGGCGATCGGCGACTTGCCGGGGCGCAGCACCGTCGCCGGCATCGCGTCGGACCAGCGCAGCCACCCGGCACGGGCCAGGTGGAAGACGAGGTGGGTTCCGCCGCAGTCGAGGTCGAGGAACTTCCCGGCAGCGCGACACGGCGTCGACCGGAGCGCCGACGAGGGCGTCGGGCGGCGGGGTGAAGGTCTTGAGGACGTGGAAGGACCCGAGCTCGACGCCGGTGACGACGAGCCCGTCGGTGCGCTGGCGGAGGAAGTCGACCAGCGCCTGCACCTCGGGCAGCTCGGGCATGACCCGACGCTATCGCTCGTCGGGGTTCTCGAGGAGGTACTCGGGCGGGTCGTCGACGTCGGTGACGACGGTGGACGCGTACTCGCGCAGGGTGCGGCTCGGTGGCTCGTCGGCCCAGAGGCCGCGGACCCGCCGCAGCAGCTCGTACCCGTCGGGGCCGCGGACCACCGGGACCTCGAGCCGCTCGGTGGGCGCCGGGGCGATGTCGTCGGTCGCGAGCGGGATGACGTGCGAGAGCACCTGCTCGCCGGCCGTCAGCTCGCGGATCGCGATGCCGCGCACGCGGTCCGGGCGCCTGGCGGCGAAGTCGGTGTAGATCCGCGGGTCGTGCTGGCCGTCGTCGCCGACGAGCAGCCACCGCACGTTCGGCAGCTCGCGGGCCAGCCGGTGCAGCTGCGCGCGCTTGTGCTCCTGCCCGGAGCGGAACCAGCCCGTGTTCGTCGGCCCCCAGTCGGTGAGCAGCATCGGCCCGGCCGGGTAGCCGTTGCGGCGCAGGAAGCGGGAGAGCTGCGGGGCGGTGTTCCAGGCCCCGGTGGAGAGGTAGACCACCGGCGCGCCGGGCTGCTCGTCGAGCAGGTCGCGGTACATCGTCGCCATGCCCGCGACCGGCCGCCGCGCCCCCTCCGAGCGCAGGAAGGTGTTCCACGCCGCGATCATCGGCCGGGGCAGCGAGGTCGACAGCACGGTGTCGTCGATGTCGGAGATGATGCCGTGCGTCACCGTCGACCCGACGACGAGCACCGGCACGTCGATCGGCTCGGCGTCGGGCGAGTCGAGGAAGACGTCGTGCCACCCCGGGGTGAGCCCGTGGCCGCGCACGACGAGGTCGATGAAGCCCCCGCGGTCGGTGCGCGTGGTGACGAGCCGGTCGTTGACCCGGATGGTGACCGGCTCCTCCATGGCCGGGGTCGCGATGAACGCCCGCCAGCCCCGCGTCTCGTCCTCGACGGCCCGCAGGCGGGCCGCGTAGGTGGGCTCGGTGGGCTCGTCCTCGGGACGGCCCCGGGTGTGGATGACCCGCCCGAAGATCCGCAGCTGGCTCGTGCTGCCGTACCCGGTGGACGGCACGATCCGGGTGACCCACCCGCGCGCCCGCAGGATCCTCGTCTTGCGCGCCGTGTAGGCGTCCTCGAGGAGCGCCGCGGCGTGGGGTCGCGCCATGACCCGACTCTAGGTCACCGACCTCAGCGCTCGGCGGGGCCCTCGCCGAGCGTGGTCGAGGACACCCCGCGCACGACCTCCTCGGCGAGCACCCGCACCTTGACGTTGCGGTCCTGGGAGGTCTTGCGCAGCACCTCGAAGGCGTCGTGCTCCGGGCAGTCCGCGCAGCGCCATGATGACGCCCTTGGCCTGCTCGATGACCGCCCGGCTGGCCATCGCCTGCTCGAGCTGGCCGGCGAGGCGCCGCATCCCGTCGAGCGCGGTGACGGCGACGACGGCGTCGGCGCACCGGCTGGCCGCCACCCGCACGAGGCGCGGCGTCGAAGACGTCGAAGGCGTTGGTGGCCCAGCGCGTAGAGGTTGAGCGCGCCGACGCACTCGTCGCCGCTGACGAGGGGCACGGCGAAGAGGCTGCGCATGCCGTCCTGACGGCTGACCTCGGCGAAGACCGGCCAGCGGCCGTCGTCGCGGCAGAGGTCGGGGACGAGCTGCTCCTCGCGGGTGCGCGCGGCGGTGAGGCAGGGCCCCTCGTCGAGGGCGTACTGCGCGGCGTCGATCTCCAGCGTCTGCACCGTCGTGTAGGCCGCGGTGTGCGGGCGGTCGTTGCTGAGGATGGTGACCCCCACCTCGTCGCACCCGTCGACGTGCCGCCGGACGGAGTGGACGACCCGTTCGAGGAAGTCGGAGAGCTCCTCCATCGAGCCGAGGACACCGCCGAGCTCGCTGGTCAGGCGTTCGACGAGGACGGCGGGGTCGGTCTCCTGCTCCTCCGGAGGTGGGGGCGTGAGCGTGTCGGTCATGGCCATCCTTCGAGGTCAGGCGGCGTGCAGACCCGACTCTAGCGACTGGCGGCCGTGCCGGAGCGGTGGGCGGGTGCCACGATGGCCCCATGCCGCGCCGGTACCGCAAGTCCTCCGCCACCGCGCCGGCGGGGTACTTCGCGTGGGAGGCGGCGGGCCTGCGCTGGCTGGGGGCGGCGGGCGGAGCGCTCGTGGCCGACGTGCTCGAGGTCGGAGAGACCCACCTCGAGCTGCCGCTGCTCGACGCCGCCCCGGCGACCGGCGACGGAGCCGAGCGGCTGGGCCGCGGCCTGGCCGCGACCCACGCCGCGGGTGCGCCGCACTTCGGTGCCGGCCCCGACGGCTGGGCGGGCGACGGCTGGCTCGGCCCGAGCAGCGAGCTGCTGCCGCTGCGGCTCGGCGCCTGGAGCACGTGGGGCGCCTTCTTCGCCGAGGCCCGGGTGCTGCCCCTGGCCCGCCTGGGCCGTGACCGGGGGACCTTCGACGACGACGACGTCCGGCGGCTCGAACGGCTCGCGACCACCGTCGCCGGCGGAGCCCACGACACCGACGACTCGCCCGCCCGGCTGCACGGCGACCTGTGGTCGGGCAACGTCATGTGGACCCGCGAGGGGGCCGTCCTCATCGACCCCGCGGCCCACGGTGGGCACCGCGAGGCCGACCTCGCGATGCTCGCCCTCTTCGGCGCCCCCGGCCTCGACCGGGTGCTCGCCGCCTACGACGAGGCACGGCCGCTGGCCGAGGGGTGGCGCGAGCGCGTCGGCCTGCACCAGGTGCACCCCCTCCTCGTCCATGCCGTCCTCTTCGGCGGCTGGTACGTCCGGCAGGCCCTCGACGCCGCGGCCCGGTACGCGTGAGCACGACCCCGTCCCGCGGGCCGGTGGCCGACGACGGCGCGCTCGTCGAGGCCTTCGGGGCGCGGTGGCGACTCGACGTCGAGGGCCTCGGGCCGCCCCTCGCGGGCCGGCTGCGCGAGCTGTGGGGCCGCGCCACCGCGAGCGGCCCCGCGGACGGTGTGGTGCCGGCGTACGTCGTGACCCGGGCCGGTGACCGCGTGCTCGTCGACGGCACGCCCTACCGCACCGCCGACGCCGACCTGCCCTACGCGGTGTCGAGGGCCGTCACCCACGCGTCGATCCGGCGGCGGGCCGGCCGCTGCCTGCTGCTGCACGCCGCGGGACTGAGCGGGGAGGACGGTGCCACGCTGGCCCTCGTCGCACCGTCGGGCACCGGCAAGACGACCGCCGCCCGGACGCTCGGGAGGCGCCTCGGCTACGTGTCGGACGAGACGGTGGCCGTCGAGGCCGACCACACCGTGCGGCCCTACGCGAAACCGCTCTCGGTCGTCGTCGACCCCGCGGTGCCGCACGGCAAGGTGGAGTCGTCGCCCGACGAGCTCGGCCTGGCCCGTGCCCCGGACGGGCTGCGGCTGGCCGCCGTCGTGCTGCTCGAGCGCGACCCGTCGCACGGCGCCCCCCGGCTCCACCCGGTCGGTCTCGTCGAGGCCCTCGCCGCGCTCGTCCCGCAGACCTCGGCGCTGCTCGACCTCGCCGACCCCCTGGACGTGCTGGCCGCGGCGGCGACGGCCGGGGGCGGCCCGTGGCGGCTCCGGTACGCGGAGGTCGCCGAGTGCGGCGACCTCGCGAGCCGGCTGCTCGGCCCGCCCGACCCGTCCGCCGAGCCCGTCACCTGGACGACCGAGGCCGGGGACGAGCCGGTCACGGACGAGGTCGTCGGCCCGACCGACCCGGGCCGGCCGGCTGACGAGGGACCCGTCGCGCCGGTGGTCCGGCGCACCCCGTTCCAGCACGCCCTCCATGCCGAGGGGGCGACCCTCGTCGCTGCGCGGGCGCGTGCCGGCGGTGCTGCCCGGCCTGGCCTCGACCGTGTGGCGGGCCGCGACGGACCCGGTCGACCTCGGCGGGCTGGTCGCCGCCGCCGTGTCCGAGCACGGGCCGCACCCCGACGCCGAGGAGGTCGTCACCGCGACGGTGCGCACGCTCCTGGCGTCGGGGCACCTGGCCCCGGTGGAACAGGGCCCCTGACCCGCCGCCCGTGCGGCGACCTGTGCGACGACCTGGTTGCCCCCGAGGAGGCCGTCCTGGTCGGTGACCACGTCCCGACAGCACCCGGCGGCTCACGTGCGGCCGGCGACGGCGGGCTTCACGAGCCCCCGAGGGGAGAGTTCGCGGACCCCCCGATCGGGAGCCGCAGGTCACGGCCCGACGAGATCTCACTCCGCGCCTCGGGCGACGCCGGTGAGCACGCCGGAGAATCAGCCCCGGGGCGCAAGGGTGTGCTCCCGGCAAGCGTCGGCGAGCGACGGATCATGCGTCGGCAGCGGACGCTTTCCGTGCGACATCCTGGTCGCGGTCGCCGCGGTCGCGTCGCCGCGGTCGCCGGGTCGCGGTCGCCGCGGGGACGATGGCGCGAACGGGGCCGTGGGACGATGGCCGCGAGGAGCCGTTCCCGGTCCGAGCCGTCGCCACCGACCGGTCCGACGACGACGCACCGCGTGCGTCACCCGCGCCGACCCCGGGGCGGGCCGCGGGTGATACTGCGACCATGAGCGACACCCTCGAGATCACGACACCCGACGGCCCGATGCCGGCCCAGCGCTGGCTGCCCGAGTCCGGTCGCGGGCCGGGCATCCTCCTCCTCCAGGAGATCTTCGGCGTGAGCCGCTACATCCGCGGCCGGGCCGAGGACCTCGCCGCCCTCGGGTACGTCGTCCTCGCCCCCGAGCTGTTCTGGCGGCTCGGCGCCTCGTCGGTGCCGGAGGGGCCGGACATGCTCGAGGAGGCGATGGGTCTGACCGGCCGCCTCGACTGGGACACCGCCGTCGCCGACTCCACGGCCGCGCTCGACGCCCTCGGCGCGCTCCCCGAGGTCGAGGGAGGCGTCGGCGTCGTCGGCTTCTGCTTCGGGGGCGGCCTCGGGTACGCGGTCGTCGCGGGCCGGCCGGCCGACACCCTCGTGTCCTTCTACGGCTCGTCCCTCCCGCAGCTCGTCGAGTCCGTCCCCCACGTCTCGACGCCCTCGCTCCACGTCTTCGGCGAGGCCGACTCCTACATCCCGATGGAGACCGTCGAGCAGGTCCGGGCGAGTGTCAGCAGCGGCGGCGGACCCGTGGAGTTCCACACCTACCCCGGTGCCGACCACGCGTTCGACAACCCCGACTTCGTCAACCACGACGCCGCGGCGAGCACCCGGGCCTGGGCCGCGACGACGGCGTGGCTGCACGAGACCCTTCCCGCCGCCTGACCCCGCCCTCGCGGCGGGCCGCCCCGCTCAGGCGCAGCGGCAGGGCACCCCGCCGCACTTCGGGCACCCGTCGGCGTAGCGCTGCACGGCGACGTCGAGGTCGACGCCCACCTGGTTGGCCAGCGACGCCACCCAGGCGACGACGTCGGCGAACTCGTGCTCGCGCTCGGCGTGGGTGCCCTTGCGCACGGCCTGGGCCAGCTCGCCGACCTCCTCGGCCAGCCAGGCCACCGTGCTCGGCACGCCGCGGGCCCGGTCGCGCTCGCCGTAGGTCTCGTCGATGACGCGCTGGAGGTGCCCGAGGTCCATGGCGCGCAGCCTACGAGGGCCGGCGCTCAGTTCAGCGACGCGCCGCCGAGGTCGGGCGGGGTGGGCAGGGCGCCGAACCGTTCGACGATGGCCGTCTCGCGCCGGAGCAGCGCGAGCACGGTGCGCAGGCGGGTGGCGGCGTCCGCCCCCTCCAGCACCCGCTGCCGGTCGGACGCGTCGAGGACCATCCGCTCGACGACGCGGTAGGCCACGTCCGCCGGCGTGGCCTCGACCGGTTCGGCCTGCGCCCCGAGGGTGTCGAGGTAGCGCTCGTGCTCCGCGAGCACCCGGGCCGCGAGCGCCGGCAGCTCGGCGGCCGGGCCGTCCTCCGCGAGCCACGACACCCGTCCGGTGAGGTAGCTGGTGCCCGCGCCGGCGTCGAGCTCGTCGAGGCGGAACCGGCGCTCACCGCGGGCGACGAGGTGCACGACCGTGCCCGCGTCACCCCGGGCGAGGGCCATGGCGTCGACCCGGGCCTCGCACCCGATGCCGTGCAGGTCGGTGGCCGCACCCTCCCCCACCTCGTGACCCTGCCGGATGCGCACGACCCCGAAGCGCCGCTCCTCCTCGGGCTCGGCGGCGAGGCGCTGGGCGAGCTCGAGGTAGCGCGGTTCGAAGAGCTGCAGCGGGAGGCGTGCGCCGGGCAGCAGCACCCCGCCGAGCGGGAAGAGCGGCAGCACGTCCATACCCCACTGTAGGCACCGCGGCCCCGCCGCGCCCCGGTCCGTCGAAGGACGGGTCGGCGGCTCAGGCGTGCGCCTCGTCGGTGCCCGGCGACCAGCGGTTGTCGGGCAGCCCCTCGGCCGCGCGCCGCAGCACCGGCCCGACGGTGAGGCCCTGGACGGCGATGGTGAAGAGCACGACGACGTAGGTGGCGGTGACGATGGGGGCGCGCTCCGGCACCGAGGGCAGCCCGAGGGCCAGCGAGATGGCGATGCCTCCGCGCAGCCCGCCCCAGGTGAGCAGCCGGACGGTCCACGGCCCGTAGCCGTCGCGGCGCCGGACGAGGAGCATCGGGACGGCCGTCGAGACGAACCGGGAGACGAGGGTGACGGCGACGACGGCGAGCCCGGCGACGAGCAGCGTCGGCGAGGAGTCGGCGAGCAGCACGTCGAACCCGATGAAGGCGAAGAGGAGGATGTTGAGGACCTGGTCGAGGGTCTCCCAGAAGCCCTCGACCTGGTGCCGGGTCTCGCCGTGGAAGGCGGCGTCCTTGCCGGCCGACATGACCAGCCCGGCCACGACCATGGCCAGCGGGCCGGACAGTCCGAAGGCGACGGCCGCCGAGTAGCCGCCGACGACCATGGCGAGGGTGAGGATGACCTCGACGACGTGGCCGTCGATCGTCCGGCACAGCGTGTAGCCGACGTAGCCCAGCAGCAGCCCGAAGAGCATGCCGCCGACCGCCTCCCGGAGGAAGATCCCGGCCACGCTCGCCACCGTGGGGTCGGTGTCGGCGTGCCCGCCGACGCCGACCACGCCGCCGATGACGACGAACAGCACGACCCCGATGCCGTCGTTGAAGAGGGACTCACCCGCGATGAGGTGCCGCAGCCGCTCGGGCACCCGGGCCCGCTTGAGCAGGTCGAGGATGGCCACCGGGTCGGTGGGGCTGATGAGCGAGCCGAAGAGCAGCGCCCAGACCAGCGGGATGCCGACCCCGAACGCGGCGAACACCCCCCACGTCCCGATCCCGATGAGCGCGGTGCTGATGAGGGTGCCGAGCACGGCGAGGGTGAGGATGCTCACCCGCTGGCGCAGCATCCTGCGGGCGTCGAGCCCCAGCGCGCCCGCGAAGAGCAGGATCGAGAGGATCCCGTTGAGGACGAACTCCGAGAAGTCGAGGGTCTTCAGCAGCGACTCGACCGCCTCGCGCAGCCCGACCCCGATGCCGAGGGCGTCGAGCACGACGAGCACCGTGGAGGCGAGCGCCGCCGCGAGGGTCACCCCGACCGTCGTCGGGATCCGCAGGAACCGCTCGTTGGCCCACGCGAGCAGCGCGGTGGAGCACAGCAGCACGGCGAACGCGGAGAGCACGGTGCCTCCTCAGGCCAGGACGAAGTAGCGGAGCCAGACGTACGGGACGCAGAGGGCGATCGTCACGCTGGTGACGACCAGCCCGTACTTGGTGAAGGTCCAGAACGAGATCGGGTGCTCGTTGCGCTTGGCGATGCCGGTGATGACGACGTTGGCGCTCGCTCCGATGGCCGTGGCGTTGCCGCCGAGGTCGGCGCCGAGGGCCAGGGCCCACCACAGCGAGCGCTGGCCCGCCTCGAGGTCGGGGTACGGACCGACGAGCTCGTGGACCAGCGGCGACATGGTCGCGACGTACGGGATGTTGTCGACGATGCCGGAGAGCACCGCCGACCCGACGAGCACGCCCTGGGCGGCCGCGAGGTAGTTGTCGCCGATGGCGTCGGTGAGGGCCGAGGCCATCTCGTCGATGACGCCCTGGTTGACGAGCGACCCGACCATGATGAACAGCCCGGCGAAGAAGAGCAGCGTCTCCCACTCGACGTCGGCGAGGAAGTCCGAGGACGGCATCCGCGACAGGAGCACCGCCGCCCCGGCACCGAGCAGCGCCACGAGCGAGGGCTCGAGGTGGGTCAGGGAGTGGGTGACGAACCCGAGGAGCACGAGCCCGAGGATGACGCCCATCCGCCAGAGGAGCTTCGGGTCGCTGATCGTCTCGCGGGGGGTGAGGGCCATGACCGCGTCGGCCCGCTCGGCGTCGTAGCGCAGGTGCCGGCCCCACAGCAGCCAGCACAGCCCGACGAAGACCGCGAGGAGGACGACGACGATCGGCGCGAGGTGCTCGAGGAAGTCGTTGAACGAGATGTTCGCCCGGCTCGCGATGATGATGTTCGGCGGGTCGCCGATGAGGGTGGCGGCACCGCCGATGTTGCTCGCCATCGCCTCGGCGAGGAGGAAGGGCACCGGCTTGAGGCCGAGGCGCTCGCAGAGCAGCAGGGTGACCGGGGCGACGAGCAGCACGGTCGTCACGTTGTCGAGCAGGGCCGAGGCGAGCGCGGTGATGAGGACGAGGAGCACCATCATCCGGAAGGGCCGGGCCTTGGCCCGCTGCGCCGACCAGATGGCGAGGAACTCGAAGACCCCGGTCTGGCGCATGATGCCGACGATGATCATCATCCCGAGGAGCAGGAAGATGACGTTCCAGTCGATGCCGGTGTCCTCGGAGAAGAAGATGTCCTTCCCCCGGGCCGCCCCGATCGCGACCATCGCGGCCGCCCCGCTGAGGGCGACGGCCGTCCGGTTGAGCTTCTCGGACGCGATGAGGACGTAGGCCCCGGCGAAGACGACGACGGCCAGGATGGCAGTGGTGCTCATGGCGTCTCGCGGGTCGGGCCGGACTGCTCGGGCGTGCCGCGCAGGATGATGTCCTTCTCGAGCCGGCGCCGGATGAGGTCGCTGTCCTGGCCCGCGGCCGAGGCGATCGCGGCGAGGACGCGCGACATCGTCAGGACGCCGTGGAAGCCCCCGTCGCGGTCACGCACGAGGACGACGGGGAAGTGCCCCTCGTCCATCACCGACGCGATCTCGATGAGCGTGTCCTCGGGGAGCACCGACGGCGGCTTGGTCGCGGTGAGCTTCTCGTCGTCGAGGAGGCCGCCGATCGTCGCCTCGTTGAGCATCCCGCAGAGCTCGTCGGCGCCCTTCTCGTCGTAGGCGTGGGCGAGCTTGCGGTCGTCGCGCACGTAGCGCGGCAGCACGAGCCCGAAGATCTGGCTGCCGGGGATGACGGCGATCGGCACGCCGTCGTCGCCGGCGACGACGAGGGCGGAGAGCCGGTACTCGGCGACCACGCGGGCCGCTTCGGCCCCGGTGGTGGAGCGGGTGACGGTGGGTACCTGTTCGACGAGGTCCTCGGCGCGCATCGGTGGTCCTCTCGGGGGTGGGTCGGGGGGTCCGGCGGGGGTCGCGACGGTGGGTGGGTCGGCTCAGGGGCCGAGCCCGAGGGCCCGGGTGGGGGTCGTGGTGGCGGCGGTGCGGACGTCGTCCTCGGGGAGCCCGACCACCTCGACGCACCACCGCACGCAGTCGGCGACGGTGGACGTGCCGCCGGCGATCGCGCCCGGTGTCGGTCGTGCGGGCCGTGCCGCCCTCGACCTGCACCTCGAGGCTGCCGAGGACGGTAGCGGCCGTCGCCGAGGCCCGTGGCGGCCATGGCGTCGGAGACGAGGGCGACGGCACCGGGCCCGACGGTCTCGAAGACCATCCGGACGACCTCGGGGGCGACGTGCACGCCGTCGGCGATGAGCTCGACCACGGCGTCGCCGCGGGCGGCCGCGGCGAGCGCGGCGGCGACCGGGCCGCCGGCGCGGTGGTGCATCGGGGGCATCCCGTTGAAGAGGTGGGTGACGAGGGCCGGCGCGCCCTGGAGGTCGGCGACCTCGGCGAGGGTGCGTGCCGTGAGGGCGGCGTCGGCGTCGGTGTGGCCGACGGCCGGGCGGATGCCGTGCTCGACGAGGGCCCGGACGAGCGCCGGCCGCCCCCGGCAGCTCCGGGGCGAAGGTCATCTGCCGGAGCGCGTCGGGCGCACCGAAGAGGGCCGCGGCCTCGGCGAGACGCTCGACGAGCGCCGGGTCGGGGTCGGCGAGGGCGGCGGGGTCGTGGGCGCCGCGGCGGGCGAGCGCGAGGAAGGGCCCCTCGAGGTGGATGCCGGCGAGGGTGCCGTCGGCGACGAGCGGGGCGAGCACGCCCACCCGGGCGACGAGGTCGTCGGCCGGGGCGGAGACGAGGCTCGCGACGAGGTGGTCGACACCGGCGGCCGCGTGGTGGGCGGCGGCCCGGCGGCTCGACTCGGTGTCCGTCCCGAGCTCGGCCCCGGCGGCGCCGTGGCAGTGGATGTCGACGAGCCCCTTCACGCGCACCGACGCTACCGCGTCCTGCCCGGTACGCCGAAGGCCGCTACAGCGGAACGGCTAGCGTCGCGCCCGTGGACGTGGGACAGGTGTGGCAGCGGGTGCTGCCGGTGGGCGAGGTCTCGCTCGACGGGCGGCCGGTGCTCGTCGTGCTCCTGGCCGCCCTCGTCGCGGTGGGCGTGGGTCCCGTGTGGTCGGTGCTGCGGCTCGGCGTCACGCTCGTCCACGAGCTGGGGCACGCCGGGGTCGGCGTGCTCTGCGGCCGCCGCTTCGCCGGGTTCGTCCTGCGCGGTGACATGTCGGGCCACGCGGTGACGGTCGGTCCGGCGAAGGGCGCGGGCCGGGTGGCGACGACGTGGGCCGGCTACCCGGCCCCGGCGGTCGTCGGGGCCGCGGCGGTCGCCCTCGCGGTGCGCGGCTGGGCACCGACGCTCCTCGCGGCGGTGCTCGTCGTCCTCGTCGTCGCCGTGCTGCGGGTGCGCTCGGTGCTCACCGCCGGGGTCGTCCTCGCGGTGGGGGCGCCACCGCGGTGGCTCTGGTGGTCGGGGGCGCCCACCGTGCAGGCCCAGGTGCTCGTCGGCAGCGGGGTCGTCCTCGTCGTCGGGGCCTGGCGCCACCTCGGTGCCGTCGCCGCGTCCCGGCGACCGCTCCGCGAGCGACCCCGCCGTCCTCGCCCGGCTCACGCACGTGCCCCGGGTGGTCTGGCTCGCGACGTTCGTCGTCGTCTGTGCCGCCGCCACCGCCCTCGTCGGCGCCACCCTCGTGCCCGCCCTCTGAGCCGGGCCCCGACGCGGCCGTCCGACGGTGCGGCCGGGCCCGACGGCTCGCGGGGTGGCGCCACTATGCTCGTCGTCCTGTCCACCCATCGCCCGCGTGCCGGAGGAGGCCCCGTGGTCGACGCCGGCAGCACCTCCGCGTCGGCGACCCACGGAGCCCGACGGTCCCGACCGCGGTGGGCGTCGACCTCGGCGGCACCCGCATCAAGGCGGTGCTGCGGCAGGGCGACTCGGTCGTCGCCCGGGTGCTCGAGCCCACGCCGCGCGACGTGGGCGGCGCACCTCGGCCGGACGGTCGCCACCGTGCTCGACCGGCTGCTCGACGAGGCGCCTGCGGGCCCGGCGCCCGAGCGGCTCGGCCTCGTCGTGCCGGGCCTGGTCGACGAGGACCGCGGCGTCGGCGTGTGGGCGGCGAACCTGGGGTGGCGCGACCTCGACCTGCGCGCCGCCCTCGCGGACCACGTCGCCGCCGAGGTCCGGGTGGGCCACGACGTGCGGGCCGGGACTGCTCGGCGAGCACCTCGCCGGGGCGGCCCGCGGGGTCGACGACGTCCTCTTCGTCGCGCTGGGCACCGGCCTCGCGGCGGCCCTCATGGCCGGCGGGCCGGGTCGTCCGGGGCACCGCGTGGACGGGCGAGCTCGGGCACGTCCGGGCGGTCGAGGACGGCCGGCCGTGCGGCTGCGGCCGGACGCGGCTGCCTCGAGACCGTCGCCGGGCGCGACCGCGGTCGGCCGCGCCTGGCGGGAGGCCGGCCGGGAGGGTGACGCGCGGACCGTCGCCGAGGCCGTCGCGGCGGGCGACCCTGTCGCACAGGCCATCTGGAGCGGAGCACTCGGAGCCCTCGCGGCGGCGCGTGGCCCCGGTGGTGGCGGCCGCCGGCACCCGCCTCGTCGTCGTCGGCGGCGGGATGGCGGACGCCGGCCGGGTGCTGCTCGACCCGCTGCGGGCCGACCTCGCCGATCGGCTCCCGGACCCGGACGGGGTCGAGGTCGTCACGGCGCGGCTGGGGTCGTGGGCGGCCGCCGTGGGCGCGAGCCACCTCGGGCGCGAGGGCCCGCCGGCCGTGGTTCGACCGCACCCCACCGACGGGGGCGGGTCCGACCACTAGGTCAGATCGGCCCCGGGTCCGGCCCCTCGGCCGCCTGAGCCACCCGGTGGTCGGGCGACGTCCCGCCGTCCCGTAGAATGGTGCGTGCAGTGGCCCGCCCAGTTCTGCCTCGGGCTCCTGCGTCTTTGATGTCGATGCCACGTGCCGACCCTCCCGGTCGCACGGCGCCGCGGCCCCAGAGCCCGCCCGGCAGAACATCCACCGATGTCGACGCCGACGGCCGTGCCGCTCTCGTCGACCCCACTGCTTGGAGAACCCTCCGTGTCCACTGACACCACCTTCGGCGCGCTCGGCGTGCCGTCCGTCCTCGTCGACGTCCTCGCCTCCGCCGGGATCACGACGCCCACCCCCATCCAGGCCGCGACGCTGCCCGACTCCCTCGCGGGTCGCGACGTCCTCGGCCGCGGGCGCACCGGCTCCGGCAAGACCGTCGCCTTCGTGCTGCCCCTCCTCGCCCGGCTCGCCGCGAGCCGCTCGGCCCGCGCCCCGAAGCGCCCCCGCGCCCTCGTGCTCGCCCCGACCCGCGAGCTCGCCACCCAGATCGACGAGGCGATGGCCCCCCTCGCCCGCGCCCTCGGCCTCACCTCGCACACCGTGTTCGGCGGAGTCGGCCAGGGCCCCCAGGTCTCGGCCCTGCGCCGCGGGGTCGACGTCGTCGTCGCCTGCCCGGGCCGCCTCGAGGACCTCATCGGCCAGGGGCACGTCTCCCTCGGCGCCGTCGAGGTGACGGTCGTCGACGAGGCCGACCACATGGCCGACCTCGGCTTCCTCCCGCAGGTGCGGCGCCTCCTCGACGCCACGCCGAGCCACGGCCAGCGGATGCTGTTCTCGGCGACCCTCGACGCCGGCATCGGCGTCCTGGCCCGCCGCTACCTCCACCAGCCGGTGACGCACGAGGCCGACTCGGCGCAGTCGCCCATCTCGACGATGTCGCACCACGTCCTCCACGTGAACGCCGACGCCCACTTCCCGGTGCTGCTCGACCTCACCGCCGCCCCCGGGCGCAAGGTCGTCTTCACCCGCACCAAGCACCGGGCCAAGAAGCTGGCCCGCCAGCTCAACGGCGCCGGCGTGCCCGCCGTCGAGCTCCACGGCAACCTCAGCCAGGGCGCCCGCACGCGCACCATGGAGGCCTTCCACAGCGGGGCCGCCCGCACCCTCGTCGCCACCGACATCGCGGCGCGCGGCATCCACGTCGACGACGTCGCCCTCGTCATCCACGCCGACCCGCCGGTCGAGCACAAGGCCTACCTCCACCGCTCGGGCCGGACGGCACGGGCCGGCGCCTCGGGCACGGTCGTCACCCTGATGACCGACGACCAGGTGCGCGACGTGCGCGACCTCACCCGCAAGGCCGGGGTGCACCCGACGACCACCCGGGCCCACGCGACCCACCCGGTGCTGCTCGAGCTGGCCCCCGGCGAGCGGGCCTTCGAGGGCGCCTACGTCGGCGCCGCCCCCACCGGCGGCTCGGGCCGTGGCGGCGGCCGGTCCTCCGCTGGTGCCGGGCGCTCGTCCGGTGGCGGCGGCCGGTCGAGGTGGCCGGCCGCGGCCCCGGGCGGGTCCACGGCGGGCCCGGCCCGGCCCGGCGGCAGCGACCAGGCCGGCTCCGGTCGGGGCACGCCGCGCCGGGGCTCCGGCGGCGGCCGCGGCAACGGCGGCCGTCCGGCGGGCGGCGGCCGGCCCTCCGGCGCCGGTCGTCCGGCCGGCGCGGGCCGTCCGGCGCGCTCGGCGGCCTCGTTCTCCGAGGGCGCCGGCGGGCGTCGCTCCCGCTGACCGTCCCCGCTCCACGACGAGGCCCCCGGCACGTGCCGGGGGCCTCGTCGGGTCAGGGCCGGGTCAGCGCAGCCGGATCGTCACCGTCTCCGACTGGCCGGTCGACGGCAGGGTGACGGCGAGCTCGTACGTCCCGCGGGCCAGGCCCCTGGTGCGCACGACGTCGTAGCCACAGCGGACCGGCGGCCCGCATCGTGCTCCGCGAGACCACGTCACCGTCCGCTGGCGAGCGTGACCACCGGGGTCGGCGTAGCCCGTCGCGAAGTGGCCGTTGCAGTCGCGCACGAGCGCGAGCACCGGGATGGTCACGCCCCGCGGCAGGGTGATCGGCCGGCTGCCCGAGGGCACCACGTCGAGGCGGTACTCGACGACGACCTCGGCCGTCGTGCTCGCCGTGGCCCCCGAGGCGTCGGTGACCGTCACGGTCGCCGTGTGCCGGCCGGCCGTGGTGTACGTGTGCCCGAGGGTGACGTCGCCCGAGACGTTCCGGCGCGTCGTCGTCGTCCCGTCGCCCCAGTCGACCGTCACCGACGTCGCGGCGTCGGCGTTGCCCACCGACACCCGCAGCGAGGCGTTGTCCCGACCGCAGGAGACCGACGCGTCGGCGAACGACGCCGAGACCCCGAGCGGACCGCGGGGGCTGAGCCCGACGATGACCGGGTCGTGGTCGGACACCCGGTACTGGTCCGGCGCGTACAGCGAGTCGACCTGCGCCGCGGACTTGAAGTTCGTGTTGTAGTCCAGCACCGCGGGCTCGTCCGAGTTGATGTGGTAGTCCGCGACCCCGGTGACCTGCCCGACGAGGGAGGCCGAGCCGAGGGCCTGGTCGAGGTAGCCCCACTGCCCGTCGAAGACGTACGAGTAGGCGTCCTCGCCCTGGTACTTCGCGACGAGGTTGGTGAAGCCGCCGTCCTCGAGCGTGCGGATCGGGGTCTCCTTCGCGTACGAGTTGTAGTCGCCGACGAGGAGGACGTCGTCGTCGCCGGTGCCGGTCGGGTCGGTGGCGAGCCAGTCGAGGAGCGTGTGCACCGCGTTCGTGCGCACGACCGCGCAGTTCGCCTGGCCGTCACCGGTGTCCGGGTCGTCGCAGGCGGAGCCCTTGGACTTCAGGTGGTTGACGTCGGTGACGAACACGCCGCCCGTCGCGTTGACCTTCCACGCCTGGGCGAGGGAGGGCCGGTTGCGCGGCGCCGAGTCGCCGCCGGTGACGAACGCGGTGCTGTTGAGCGCCGCGGTGTCGCCGACCGGGGTGACGACGGCGGGCTTGTAGATCAGGCCGACCTTGATGGCGTCGTCGCCCATCGCGTCGGTCTGCCCGGTCCGGGCGTCGACGTCGATGAACGCGAACGTGCCCGGGCGCGGTGGCCGCGTTGAGCTGGTCGACGAGGTAGGAGATCGCGCTGTCGGGGCCGTACCCGTCGTTCTCGATCTCGTTGACGCCGAACACGTCCGCGTCCATCGTCGTCATCGCCGCGACCGTCTTGGCGGTCTGCCGGTCGAGCTCGAGCTGGGTCTCCGCACCGCGGCAGTCCATCGGCGGGCCGGAGACGCCGCCCGTGCACGCGTTGGCCGCGGTGTCGAGGTCGGTGAAGTAGTTGAGCAGGTTCATGCCGGCGACCTGGACGTCACCGCCGACGTCCGGCGGGCCCGTCGGACGCGGGTTCTGCGCCTCGAAGGTGATGCCGGTCGCCGGACTGGTCCACGCGGGCGGAGCCGGTACGCGTTGCCGCTGGCCGCGTTGCCGGCCCACGTGTAGGTCATGATCCCGGTGGCGCCGGTGGCGGTGTCGCCACCACGCAGGGTGTTCTCCGCCGTGAGCGGGGTGACCGCCCCGGCCCCAGATGATCGGGTCGGGGTTCTGGTTCTGGAGGGTGTCGTCGAGGAGCACCTGGTTGAGGTCGTTCTGCGCCTGGAGGGCGATGGCCGGGGCACCGGGGGCGACGACGTTCGTCGGCTGCTGGAGCCGGCCACCGGAGGAGAGGGTGACCTGGTCGAAGCGGCCGAGCAGGTAGTGCTCGGTGACCGAGAGGGTCTGCGGGAAGGTGACGAGCATGCCCTCGTACTTCTCGTAGTCGGTGGCGCTGGCCATCGGGAGGGTGACCTCGGTGGGGGCCACGGAGCCCGGTGCCGCACACCTCGACCGAGGTGACGCCGGAGACCTGCGTCTGGCCCTGGTACTCCTCGGCCGACCCGGTGACCCGGACGACGTCGCCCCGGGAGACGGAGTTGTCGTTGCCGTTGAAGACGAAGACGGCGTCCGAGGTGGCGGGGTCGCCGTCACCCTGGAGGTCCTGGAGGTAGAAGCCGCGCAGCGCCGGGCTCGGGCCCTCGTAGTCGGCGACGACGACGCCCTCGGTGGCCACCGGACCGGTGACCGCGGCGGTGGCGCCGCTGCCCTGGATGTCGTAGGCGGGGGTGAAGTCCTCACCGCACTGGCTGGCGACGGAGAAGTGGACGACGAGGTCGTCGGCCAGCGTGTCGGGCGGGTCGATGGTGTCGACGTCGGTGACGCCCGCCGCCGCGACGGTGAGCGTGCACGACTCGCCGTTCGCGAGGTCGGTCGCGGGGTCGAGGGTGAAGGTCGTCGGCCCACCGGAGACGGTGACCGGGACGGTGCCGGAGTCGGTGCACGACAGGCTCGCGGCGTCGGCGGCCACGACGACGGGCTCGGAGAAGGTGACGCGCGGCGACTGGTTCGGGACGGCGGTGGCGCCGTCGGCGGGCGTCGTGGCCGTCGACGGTCGGTGCGTCGTCGACGACGGGACCGTTGCAGCTGGAGGTGTGCGCGCCGAGCCCGTCGAAGGTGTCGGTCGGCGAAGCCGTCCCACTCGGCGGCCGGGTCGAAGGCGTCGCTGCCGTCCGGGTCGCCCGTGCAGACGTCGACCGTGCGGCGGAGGGTGTTGTCGGCGGTGCTCGTGAGCGCCGCTGCCCCACTCGGTGCCGGGGTCGACGCCGATCTGGCCGATGACGTCGAGCGTCGTGCCGGACGCCCCGCCCTTGACGAGGGCGATGGCGTCGTCGCCGTTGTACCAGCTGCTGCTGCTCGTCTGGTCGGCCTGGTCGAGGATGGCCGACACCGAGCGAGGCCTGGGCGAGGACGAACACGTCCCCGGCGGCCACGGTGCCGGTCAGCGGGACGGTCGTGCTGGCGGTGGTGTTGCCGTTGAAGTACATCCGCACCTCGTAGCCGCCGGCGGCGAGGTCGACCGCTGACCCGGTGCCGTTGTAGACCTCGAGGGCCTTGTTGTTGCTCGACCCCTCGACGTACTCGGAGAAGAAGAGGTCGGCGGTGGCGGCCGACGCGGGGGTGGGCGTCAGCGCGACGGGCGCGGCGAGCGCGAGGGTGCCGACGGCGACCCCCGTGACGAGACGCCGCAACGGCATCCGGAACATGCATCCTCCTGGGTCCGGCGGGGCGCGCCGACCTGTCCTCGACGCCTCGTCCCGCACTCGTGCGCGGCGAACGTAACACCGGGTCGGGGCATCGGCCACCGGAGCGGTGGACCGCTCCGTGAACGGTCGGCGAACGTCCCGTGCGGACGGGCCGTGGGTCGGTCGGGACCTCGACCGGACGCCACCCGCGCCACCGTCCGGACCTCGAACCTGCAGGTCAGAGGCCCTGAGCGGGTCCGGCCGACAGCGGCGACGCAGGACGCCGCGAGCGGTCGCGCGGCGGCGGCCGGGCCCCCGTGCTTGCCCGGTGCGGCGGCCTCTGCTCGACTGGGTCCATGGTGGTCACGACGCTCCCGGCCCGGCCCGACCGACGCGGAGGACGGCGGTGACGGCGACGCACGCCGAGGCCGAGATCGACTCGCAGCCCGACTGCTGGGTCCGGGCGGCCGGCCTGCGCCCCGAGGTCGAGGCGCGGCTGCCGCGCCACGGTGAACGGGTCGCGGTCGTCGGCTGCGGCACGAGCTGGTTCGTCGCCATGGCCTACGCGGCCCGGCGCGAGCAGCTGGGGCACGGCGAGACCGACGCCTTCGCCGGCAGCGAGTTCCCGGCCGGGCGCACCTACGACCGCGTGGTGGCGCTCTCCCGCTCCGGTACCACGACGGAGGTCGTCGAGCTGCTCGACGCCCTGGGCTCCACGCCCACGACCCTCGTCACGGCCGTGCCCGACGCGCCGGCCGCCCGGGCCGCCGACGACGTCGTCGACCTCGCCTTCGCCGACGAGCGCTCGGTGGTCCAGACCCGGTTCGCGACGACGACGCTCGCCCTGCTGCGCGCCCACCTCGGGGAGGACGTCGCCGCGCTGGCCGCGCAGGGCCGGGCCGCCCTCGCCACGCCGGTCACCGACCTGCTCGACGTCGACCAGTGCACCTTCCTCGGGCGCGGCTGGTCCGTCGGGCTGGCTGCCGAGGCCGCGCTGAAGACCCGCGAGGCCGCCCGGTTCTGGGCCGAGTCCTACCCCGCGATGGACTACCGGCACGGCCCGATCGCCATCGCCCAGCCCGGCCGGCTCGTGTGGAGCCTCGGTGAGGTCCCGGACGGGCTCGCCGCGGAGGTCGCCGCGACGGGCGCCCGCTTCGTCCACCACGACCTCGACCCGATGGCCGCGCTCGTCGTCGCGCAGCGCTTCGCGGTGGGGCTGGCCGCCGCCCGCGGCCTCGACCCGGACCACCCCCGCTCGCTCTCCCGGTCGGTCATCCTGCCCTGACCCCGGCCCGCTCCCGGGAACAAGCGGCCCGCCCGACGCGCTGGCCCAGGGGTAGGACGACCGGCGGCCGCGCCACCGCGCGGGACCCGCCGTCCCCCCAACCAGCAGGAGCTGATGACCGTGCAGCAACGTGCCCTCGGAGACCTCCACGTCGGAGCGATCGGCCTCGGCGGGATGCCGATGTCGATCGAGGGGCGACCCGACGAGGCGCGCTCCGTGACGACGATCCACGCGGCGCTGGACGCCGGCGTCACCCTCGTCGACACCGCCGACGCCTACCACCGGGACGCCCACGAGGTCGGCCACAACGAGTCGCTCATCGCCCGGGCGCTCGGCAGCTGGGGCGGCGACGCCGGCGCGGTCGTCGTGGCGACCAAGGGCGGGCACCTGCGCCCGGGCGACGGGTCGTGGACGCGTGGACGGCCGGCCCGAGTACCTGAAGGAGGCCGCGAAGGCCTCGGCGAAGCGGCTCGGCGTCGAGGCCGTCGGGCCTCTACCAGTTCCACCGCCCCGACCCGTCGGTGCCGTACGCGGAGTCGGTCGGCGCGCTGCGCGACCTGCTCGACGAGGGCGTCATCGTCCGGGCCGGCATCTCGAACGCCACGGTCGCCCAGATCGACGAGGCCAACGAGGTCCTCGGTGGGCGGCTCGCGTCGGTGCAGAACCAGTTCTCCCCGGCCTTCCGCTCCTCGCGCGAGGAGCTCGAGCACTGTGCGTCCCTCGGCATCACCTTCCTGCCGTGGAGCCCGCTCGGCGGCATCAAGAAGGCGTCGGGCCTCGGCGAGGACCACTCGGCGTTCGCGCAGGTGGCCGAGGCGCACGGCGTGTCCCCGCACCAGGTGGCCCTGGCGTGGGAGCTGTCCCTCGCCGACGTCGTCCTGCCGATCCCCGGCGCCTCGCGGCCCGAGTCGATCACCGACTCCGTCCGCGCCGCGGACCTGACGCTGACGGACGACGAGCTGGCGGCCCTCTCCGCCGCCTGACGGGCACGGCCGGCGCCCGACGCACGGCCTCGTCCGCGAGACCCCGGCCCTGAGCCGGGGTCTCGCGACCTCTCGGGGTGCCCCCGAGGCGACGAGGGGGAGGAGCGCGTCAGCCGAGGTGGCCGCGGACGCTCGCGTGCCCCTTGAGCAGGTTGCGGGCGATCGTGCGGCGCTGGATCTCGTCGGTGCCCTCGTAGATGCGCAGCAGGCGCAGCTCGCGGTACCACCGCTCGAGCGGCAGCTCGCGGGTGTAGCCCATCCCGCCGTGCACCTGGAGCATCCGGTCGACCACCTCGTTGGCCTTGACCCCGCCGAAGAGCTTGGCCATCGACTGCGCCTGCCGCGAGTCCTTCCCCGCGTCGACCTGCCAGGCGGCCGACAGCACGAGCCAGCGCAGCGCCTCGATCTCGGTGGCGGAGTCGGCGACCATCCACTGGATGGCCTGCCGCTCGGCGATCGGCGCGCCGAAGGTCACCCGGGTGCGGGCGTGCTCCATCGCCATCTCGACCATCCGCTCGCACCCCCCGAGCGCGCGCGCCGGCAGGAGGTAGCGGCCCTTCCCGATCCACTGCATGGCGAGCGGGAAGCCCTTGCCCTCCTCGCCGAGGATCGCCGAGTGCGGCACGCGCACGTCGTCGAAGGTCAGCGCGGCCGGCCCCCACTCGCCCATCGTGTCGATCGGCTGCGAGGTCCAGCCGTGCTCGCGGTCGACGAGGAAGCAGGTGACCGACTCGCCGGTGCGGCCCTCGGCGTGCGCCGCCGGGTCGGTGACGGCGAAGACCATGACGAAGTCGGCCTCGTGCCCGCCGGTGATGAAGGTCTTCTCGCCGTTGATGACCCACTCGTCGCCGTCGCGCTTCGCCGAGGTGCGGATGGCGCGCGCGTCGGAGCCGGCACCGGGTTCGGTGATCGCGAAGCAGCTGCGTCTCGTGCCCTCGATGGTCGGGCGCAGGTACGCCTCCTGCTGCTCCTCGGTGGCGTTGAAGAGGATGTTGTCCGCCTCGCCGCCGAACCGGAACGGGACGAACGAGCGCCCCAGCTCGACCTCGACGAGCGCGGCCATCACCGCCGAGAGCCCCATCCCGCCGTACTCCTCGGGCGTGAGGACGCCGAAGAAGCCCGACTCCCTGGCGAGGTCCTGGAGCCGCGTCAGCTCCTCGGCCGGTAGACCGCGCTCATGACGCCGCTCGCGCGCGAGGACGTCCTGCTCGAGCGGCATGACCTCCTTCTCCACGAAGGTGCGCACCCAGGCGCGGATGTCGCGCTCGTCGTCGGTGAGGTCGAGGTCCATGTCAGGCGTCCGTTCCGGTCGTGGTGGATGAGGTTGTCGCGGAGGCGAACTGCGTGCGAAGCTCGCGCTTGAGCACCTTCATGCTCGGGCCGAGGGGCAGCGCGTCGACGACCTCGACCCGTCGGGGGTACTTGTGCTTGCCCAGCTGCTCGCGCGACCAGGCGATGAGCGCGTCGGGGTCGACCGTGGCGCCGGCGGCGGGCACGACGACGGCGCAGACCTCCTCGCCGTACGTGGCGTCGGGCAGGCCGATGACGGCGACCTGCCCGACGGCCTCGTGCCGGGAGAGGACGTCCTCGACGTCGCGCGGGTAGACGTTGAAGCCGCCGCGGATCACGAGGTCCTTCTTGCGGTCGACGATGCGGATGAAGCCCTCCTCGTCCTTGACGCCGATGTCGCCGGTGCGGAACCAGCCGTCGACCATGACGAGCGCGGTGGCGTCGGGGTCGTCGAGGTACCCGGCGAAGACGTTGTGGCCCCGGATGACGACCTCGCCGCGCTCGCCGGCCGGGAGGAGGTCGATGCGCTCCTCGACGGCGTCGTCGGCGATCTCGACGTCGACCCCCCAGACCGGGTGCCCGATGGTGCCGGCCCGGCGACCGAAGAGCGCCTGGTTCGACGTCGCCGTCGGCGAGGTCTCGGAGAGGCCGTAGCCCTCGTGGATGGGCACGCCGAAGACCTCCTCGAACCGCTCGAGGACGACGACGGGGAGGGAGGCGCCGCCGGAGACGCAGTCGCGCAGGCGGGGCAGCTCGGCGGCCCCGGGAGCCGCCTCGAGCAGCTGGACGTACATCGTCGGCACGCCCATGAAGATGGTCGCCTGCTCGCGGACCATGACCTCGATGGCCTGTGCGGCGTCGAAGCGGGGCTGCAGCACGAGGGTGGCCCCGAGCCGGAACGTCGTGTTCATCGCCACCGACTGCCCGTAGACGTGGAAGAGCGGCAGGCTGCCCATGATGACGTCGTCGCGGCGGACCTCGTTGCCGTCGAAGGCGTTCGTCGTCGCGTTCATCACGAGGTTGAGGTGGGTCAGCAGGGCGCCCTTGGGGAGCCCGGTGGTGCCGCTGGTGTAGAAGATCACCGCGGTGTCGCCCGGGTCACGGGTCTCGTACGTGGGGAGCGGGGTCGAACCGTCGCCGAGGCCGGTGAGGCTCAGGACCGGCACGCCGACGGCGGCGGCGGCCGGCTCGGCGAGCGGCGTCAGGGCGTCGTGGTGGAGCAGCAGCTCGGCCCCGGAGTGCTGCACGACGAAGCCGACCTCCCGGGCCCCGAGCAGGGTGGGCACGGGCACGACCACGCCGCCGGCGGCGAGGATCCCGTAGTACGCCGTGACGAACTCGGTGACGTTGGGGGCGAGCAGCGCCACCCGGGTGCCGCGGCCGACGCCGCGCTCGCGCAGCGCCGCGGCCGAGCGCAGCGCGAGGTCCCACAGCGTGGCGTAGTCGGTGCGCCGCCCGCCCTCGACGACGGCGGTCCCGGCGGGGTGGCGCCGCGCCGCCTCGGCGAGCAGGACGGCGAGGGACAAGGTGGGCATCGTTGCCTCCTGGGGCGTCGGTGGTGGGTCCAGCCTCCCCTCCCGACCTGGGTGCGGACCGTCCCCGGTCGGTGAGTCTTCCGTGGTGTCGACCGTTCCGGGGGCGTTCGTCGCGGATCCACCCGTCGCCGAGGGCTCGGGGCCCGGCGCCGTGGAGCTGCAGGACCGACGTCGGCGTCGGCCTCTCCGTCCTCTCGAGCGGTGCCTGGGACGAGGGTGGAGGGGCGAGGCGGTCTCACGGTCGACCCGCCTCCCCGTCGCCGTCCGCGGGACGCGGCGCCACCGGCGGGAGGTCGAACGCGTCGTCCGGCATCCGCAGCAGGGCCCGGCTCACTCCGGCGAACCCGACCGCGCCCACGAGCAGGCCGACCCCCTGGGCGACGGCCCCGGGGACGAACGGGTGGGTGGACCCGGCGAGGAGCACGGCCAGGGCCGCCCAGATCGGTACCGACCTGCTGCGCAGCAGCGCGACGCCGAGCAGGCCGAGCCCGATGACGACCCCCACGATGAAGAGCAGGGAGGCGACCCCGCGCAGGGTGTCGTCCTCCAGCGCCGCGTCCAGGGTGCCCATCACCGTCGGGTCCAGCCCGTACCGAGCCGTGACGACGGCCGGCGTCTCCACACCGCCGAGCAGGCCGAAGCCGGTGAGGAACCCCCCAAGCGAGAGGGTTGCTCCCACCGCGGTGAGCCGCGGAGCACCGCGACGGGCGACCCAGGCGGCGGCGACCGTCGCCGGGACGAGGAGGACGACGAACACCGCGTCCAGCCAGGTCAGGGCGGCGACGAGGTCCGCGTGCGCACGGAACCCCGCGACGGACTCGTCGAACCCCGCGTCACCGGGGACCGGGCTGAGGATGTAGAAGACGCCCTTGGCGAGCATCGGCAGCGGTGCCACCACCGCGAGGACCACCCGCCAGTACCGACGGGTGTCCCTCGGCGTGACGGCGGCGCGGGCCCCGGTGTCGGAGGTCGTGGTCATCGGTCAGGCCGCGACCGTGCGGGTGGAACCCCGGGCGGCCAGCGCACCGAGGAGGACGCCGAGGCCGCCCACGACCAGCCCGAGCCCGGCTCCCTCCTCGTGGGCGAACAGCCCGGCGAGCGCCGCAGCGACGTTGAGCGCCCCGGCGACGACGACGGCCGGGGCACCCCAGGAGCGCCGGGTCCCGAGACCGACGGCGGCCCCCGCCCCGACGACGGCGAGGACGGCGCCGACGACCCGGAAGGGCGCGTCGACTCCGGGCTCGAGGACGGCTCCGACGTTCATCAGCGCGAACAGGGCGGTGACCGCGACAGCGGCCCAGGTGACGATCTTCATGACGGTTCCTCTCACGTGGTGCGGACCCCACCGAATCTGGCGGCCGGCCCGTCCCGGACCCAGAGGCCGACCTCACCGAACCGCGGCTCCCGGTCCCGGAACCGCGGGAACCGGTTCCCGGCGGTCCGGGACCACGGACGATTGCCGGGGTGGACTGCGCGGGAGCATCCTTCAGACACAGTGATCGCCGCACTCCGCTCCGCAGCCGCCCGCCACGCCCCGGCCGTGGCCACGGCCGTCCTCGTGCTGACCGGCGTGGGTACCGTCGGTGCCCTCCTCGCCGCCCGCAGCGCGACCGTGGCCCCACACGTCGGAGCCGGCGAGATGGTCTACGTCGCCTGCCAGGTGCTCCCCTACGGCCTCGTGGGTGCAGTGCTCGTGGCCCGGCGCCCGGACCTGCCCTTCGGCTGGCTGCTGTCGCTGAACGCGGTCCTCCTCACCACGATGCTCGCGGTCGGTGGTGCGTCGGTGGTCGCGCTCGTGCACGGGAACGGTGGCCGGCTGGCGGTGTGGGGCCTGACCGCAGGCTCGCTGATGTTCGTCCCGGCGGTCGTCGAGGGGCTGGTCAACGTCCGGTTCCCCTCCGGGCTGCCCAGCGGACGATGGGGCCGGGTGCTCGAGCGCGCCCTCGTCGTGGGCATCGTCGTCGGGGTCCTCAGTGGCGTGCTCGGAGGCTCGGTCATCCGGACGGCCTTCCCCGAGGGGCTGCCCGAGGGGCTGTCCGAGGGCGGGACCGGTCTCGGGGACGGAACGGCGCTCACCCGGGTGGCGGACGCCGCGACGGTCGCGGTGCCGATCGTCATCCTGCTCGGGGTCCTCGCGGGTCTCGGGGTCGTCGTGCGGTTCGTCCGCTCGACCGGGGTGGAGCGGCTGCAGCTGAGGTGGCGCGCCGTCGGCGTCGTGGGCAGCCTGCTGCTCTTCCCGTTCGCGGTGACCGAGACGCTGCCCGACGCGGTCAGCGACGTCGGGCCGACCCTCTTCGTCGCCACCCTCGTCGTCCCGGTGCTGCGGTACGACCTGTGGACCATCGACTCGATCATCCGGCGGTCCGCGGTCCACCTGGCGTCCTCGCCGGGCACCGTCGTGCAGAACCTCGTCCGGGCGACGGCCGAGATGCTCCGGCTGAGCCACGTCGCCGTCCGACGGGGGGACCGGGTGCTCGCCTGCTACGGGACCCGGAACGGACGGGTCGAGTCCTGGCCGCTCGTCCACGAGGGCGAGACCGTCGGGCACCTCGACGTCACGCCGCCGCACGGTGTGCCGGCGCTGTCCGAGGAGGACCGGCAGATCCTGGCCACCATCGCCCACATGGTCGCGGGGTCGGTGCGCGCCGAGGCCCTGACTGCCGACCTGCTCGACGCCCGCCAGCGACTGGTCACCGCGCGTGAGGAGGAACGGCGGCGCCTGCGCCGCGACCTGCACGACGGGCTCGGGCCGCTGCTCACCGGTCTCGGGCTCAACCTGGACGCCGCCGCCGCACGGCTCGACGGGGCGGACCCCACGACGGTCACGTACCTGGGGAACGCCAAGGTGGCGTCGTCCCAGGTGATCAGCAGCCTCCGCGAGCTCGTCGAGGGGCTGCGGCCTCCGGCGCTCGACGAGCTCGGCCTGGCGGGGGCGCTCCGGCTGCACCTCGAGGCCCTCGCCGCCGACGCCGGTCTCGTACTGGAGCTCTCCGTGCCCGACACCTTGGTGCTGCCGGCCGCGGTCGAGGTCGCGAGCTTCCGCACCGCGGTCGAGGCGGTGACCAACGTGGCCCGCCACAGCACCGCTCGGCGGGTGCGGGTCGAGGTCGTCGACACCGGCGGCCGGCTCCTCGTCACGGTCACCGACGACGGCCGCGGCGAGGCTCCCGGTCACGCGTCCGGGCGGTCCGGGACCGGCATCGTCGGGCTGCGCGAGCGCGCGGAGGAGCTCGGCGGGTCGTTCACGGCCGGCCCCACCGCCGACGGCTGGCGTGCCCACGCCACCTACCCCGTGGAGGCCGCCCCATGACGACGATCGTCCTGGCCGACGACCACCCGCTCGTCCGACAGGGGCTGCGGGCCGTGCTCGACGGGGCCGAGGACCTCGAGGTCGTCGGTGAGGCCGAGACCGGGACCGACGCCGTGCGCCTGTGCGTCGTGCTGCGGCCGGACGTGGTCCTCATGGACCTCCAGATGCCCGTGCTGCACGGCATCGAGGCCACTCGGCAGGTCCGCCGGGCGTGCCCGGGGACGTCCGTCCTCATCCTCACGATGTTCGACGACGACCAGTCCGTCTTCGCGGCGGTCGCGGCCGGAGCCGCCGGCTACCTGCTCAAGGGCTCCGACGGTCCCGACATCGTCGCCGCGGTGCGGGCCGCGGCGGCGGGGCACGCGATCTTCGGCGCGGCGCTCGCGCAGCGCCTGCGGGCCTGGTTCGAGCGGCCACCGGTCGACCCCGACCGCCCGTTCCCCGAGCTCAGCGACCGCGAGCGCGAGATCCTCGACGGCATCGCGGCCGGGCGCACGAACACCGAGATCGGCGGTGCGCTCTTCCTGTCGCCGAAGACGGTCGCCAACAACGTCACGGCCATCCTCGCGAAGCTGCACGTCGCCCACCGCGCCGAGGCCATCGTGCGGGCCCGCGAGGCCGGGCTGGGCCGAGGTGGCGACTGACGCGGCCGGCGGGAGGGTCAGGACCGGTGCGCGACGACCCAGGCGTCGAGGGCCCCCAGCACGGTGTCGGTGACGGAGTGCCGGGGGACGAAGCCGAGCACCCGCTCGGCCTTGGCCATGGAGAACATCGGCGCCCGGCCGATGTGGTCGAGGGTCAGGACGGCGTCCTCCTCGCCCACCCGGGTGGCGAACTCGTCCCAGGGGGCGAAGGTCAGCCGCGGCTCGTGCCCGAAGTGCCGGGCGACGAGCTCGGCGTAGCCGCGGAGGGTGAGCGCCTCCGTGCACACGCTGTTGAAGCTCTCGCCGGCGGCGGCCTCGGGCTGCTCGAGGCAGGCGCGGTGCAGGTCGGCGACGTCCTCGGCGTGCACGTGGTGGATCGTCTCGTTGCCGCGGTCGGGCAGGAGGCAGGACCCGTCGGCGCGCAGGCCGTCGATGACCGCCGGGTCGAGGTTGCCCGACGGGCCGATCGGCATCCAGCCGGGGCCGCTGATGTGGCCGGGGTGGACGACGCTGGCCCGCACCCGGCCCTGGTCCATGAGGTAGCGCTCGACGGCCAGCTTGGCGACCCCGTAGTCGCCGTACGGGTGCTTCGGGGCGTCCTCGGTGGTCGGCCGCACGGTGCTCGCCCCGTAGGACCAGACGCTGCCGGTGTGGACGAGGTGCTGGCCGTCGAGGTGCTCGACGAGGTGACGCGCCTGCTCGGTGGTGAAGCAGGTCAGGTCGACGACGGCGTCGGGGCGCTGGGCCGCCACGAGGGGGCCGAAGGAGCCGTCGGCCTCGGCCGCCTCGCGGTCGCAGGTGACGGACTCGACGTCGGCCCAGGCCGGGTCGTCGCGGTAGGGCCGGCGCTGCCCGCGGCTCAGGGAGACGACGGCATGGCCCGCCCGCACCAGCCCGGGGACGAGCCAGGTGCCGACGTGGCCGGTACCTCCGATGACGACGACGCGCATGCCCTCGACGCTACCCGGGCGGCCGGGGTTCGACGGCCCGGTGCGCGGAGCGGCTCGGCCGGCCGGGCCGGGCCGGGCCACGGGTAGGTTCGGACCATGCACCGAGCCCTGCGCGCCGTCCTCGCCGCCGGGCCCCCGCTCGCCGCCGCGGTCGTCGGGGGGCTCTCCGCCCGGGACACCCCGGAGACCTACCAGCGCCTCGACACGCCGTCGTGGTCGCCGCCGGCCGAGGTGTTCGGTCCCGCCTGGTCGGTGCTCTACACGCTCAACGGGGTCGTCGGCTGGCGGACGGCCGGGCGCGAGGACCGCACCGCGCTGGGGCTGCACCTGGGTCAGCTCGCCCTCAACGCGGCCTGGACCCCGCTCTTCTTCGGCTCCGGACGGCGCCGGGCCGCCCTCGGCGTGACCGTCGCCCTCGACGCCCTCATCGTCGCCGAGATGCTCGTCCTCGCCCGGCGCGACCGGACCTCCACCGCCCTGCTCGCGCCGTACCTGGCCTGGTGCGGCTACGCCACGGCGCTCACCGCGGCCATCGTCCGCCGCAACCCGTCCTAGCCGCAGTCCTCGGCGAGCTCGTCCGCCGGGTCGCGCGTCAACGCCTGCGTCCTCCGACGCCCGGTACGGACGCGACCTGCGTCATCCAGTCCGCGACCTGGCGCGCATCGAGGTCGCCGACGGACTCGAGCTCGACGCCACGGGTCGCCTTGCCCATCCCGACCGGGGTCACCGGTGGTACCGGTTCGAGGGCGGCGCCGTTGACGAACATGAGCTTGACGTGGCTAGCGAACCCGCCGCAGCTGAAGCACCACCCGTCACCCACGCCGTAGTAGGCCATCCCCCACTTCACCGAGCGCTCGAGGCCGGGCAGCGTCCGGGCCGCCAGTGCGTCGACCGCTTCGGCGATCGCGCGCTGCGGTTGCGGGAGGCTCTCGATGTAGGCGAAGACCGGCGCGTCGCCGACGGCGGCCTTCGCGGGACTCGCCCTGCCGGTCATGGCCTCGGGCAGCACGATGCCGCCAGGGGCCGGTACGGCTGCTTCCACGGCCGGTCCGAGGGCTTCGTCGTCGCCGGGGTGGTTGGGGGTCATGGTCGCTCCCGGGGGTCGAGGCGGTTGGCGTACGGCAGATGGACCAGCGGGAGGACGTGAACTCATCGACCCCTCGGCCGGGACGTGCCGTCTCGGCGGACCACCTGCTTCAATCTGGTGAGGTTCGATCCGAGGCGGCGCAGCATGGCCGATGACCCGGCACCGGATGCCTGAGCCGCGCTGGTGGCGTCGGCCGTGGAACGCGAGATGCGTCGCCTGGCTGCCGAGCAGGACGCGCAGATCCTTCGCACCCAGGGTGCCGCAGACGAGCTCGACGACCTGGTCGAGTGGACCGGCACGAACGCCGTGCTCGAGGACTGATGCGAGAGATCCGTCTGGTCCGCCTCGACACGACGCGGCCGGCGCTCGTCCTGACGCGGGAAGCTGCTCGGGGCGCGATGACCAACGTGACCGTTGCCCCGATCACCAGCACCATCAAGGGCCTGTCCAGCGAGGTCCTGGTGGGGCCCGACAACGGGTCGGACCACGACTGCGCGGTGTCCCTGGACAACGTCCTCACCGTCCCGGTGGATGCACTCGGACGCACCGTTGGGCATCTCAGCGGCGACCAAGAAGCGCAGCCGGCCCGTGCCGTGGTGTTGGCCCACGACCTCGAGGTAGCCCTCCTCGACTAGAGCCGAAGACGCGCGCGACCTGCGGCATGAGCGGTCGTTTCGACGCTTGGCTCAGACGACGATGAGCCGCTCCCCCAAGTGGATCTGATAGCTCTCGTAGTGCTCGTTCGAGTCGAAGACCTCCAAGACAGACCCATCCGCCCAGCGAAGCGTCAACGTCCCAGGTTCTTCGACCCCAGCTTCGGTCACGACGACGCCGAGACGATCCGCAAGTGCCTGAGCCGCATCCCGCGGGCAGTCGTACCTGGTTGCCTCGCCCCCACCGGGGGTGATGGAGAAATCGCACTCGATGCTCAGCCTGATTCCGTTCAGGCTGTCCAACCGCAACTGGACCTGGTGCAAGGTCACGTCGATGGATTCCAGGGAGCAGCCGCTGAGGGCCCTCACGTCGGTGCCGACCTCGAGTCCGAACATGGCGGCAGTGTGTCAGTCAGCATCAACCCCCGCCCGCTCATCGGCACGATCTGCGGCATGAGCGGACGATCCTGCGGGGGCTACTCACCGCTGATCGACTCGATCCTGGATCCGGGTGCGAGACCCTTGGTGCGCAGGATCAACTGCCCCACCAGATGCCAGTAGACGTCCGTGTCGATCAGCTCCAGGTTCGGCAGGTCGTCCTCGCCACCGAGGAACAGTGGGGTGCGGTAGCCGACGCACTGCCTGTGCTCCGGTGGGACGCCACCATGTGCCAGGTACGAGGCGTAGAAGTCGCTGGCGAGCGCTTCGTTGCTGTAGTCGACGAGCTCCTCATCGTGGATGAGGGCGAAGGGCACCGGGATCTCGAGGACCTCGCCTGATCCGGGCTCAAACATCAGGCTCGTGGCGTTCTCGTCGTCCTCAGTAGCGCAGAACTGACGACCGAGCCAGTCGAAGCCGTAGGGAGCGGTGTGCGCACCCGCCTCGGGAAAGGCGGCGTCGATGTCCTTGAGGCGCCGCGCACCGGACTCGGCAGTGTGGATCCGATACAGCCCACCGGCAAACGTGCGCCCGCCCGCAGCGACGCGTAGGGACTGTGGAGTTGGTAGCGGCCCTCCGGCTACGGGCTGACCACCGGTCACCGGGTGCGTGCTGAGGAAGCGCTCGAGCATGCCCCGTACCCTGCCAGTCCTTCGCGCCATTCCGACCGGACTGCGCATGTGCGGAGTAGTCAGCCAGTCACCTTGGGCCAGAGCGAGACGGCTGCAGTCGCTAACAGGACCCATAGCCAGGCGTGCCTCAATGCGGAGCCAAGCCGACGTCGTCCGGGGTTGACTCTCCACTCATGAGTAGCCAGAGGGCCCGGGCTGACGTAGAGCCATAGAGACGTCCCGAACAACACACCAGAGGCCAGCGCGGCCACCCCAAGCAGCCGATGCCCCCAGCCGCGACCGCCATCCAGTGCGGCGTCCACTCCCCAGAGGGTGGCGATCAAACTCAGGAGCGGGACGGCCACTAATGCTCGGAAGTTGTACTTGAGTTCGTCACGGAGGGACGGAGGTTCTAGGGGAGGGGGCTCGCTGCTGCGGTGCCGGCCGCTACGGCGCCGCTTCCGTTTAACGCCCTGACCCTCCTCAGCCATGCGTCGATGGTCTCACCCAGCGGTCTTAACAGTCCGCTCTTCACGGTCTGGCGTTGTCGGGAGCGCGCGTCCGGTCATCGGCATCACTCCACGTTCGCTATCAGCGGCATGTGCGCGCGATTCTGCCGCGGGCCGGTCCGATGCCCGACGTGGCACCACGATGAGCAAGCGGGCGGCGCTAGGGGATGAAGAGCCAGTGACGCCTTCTTCTCGGTAGCCGGCAATTCCGGCGCGCGCCCTGAAACATGACTTGCAGGAACAGGTATAAGACCAGAAGCACGATCGGGGTGAACCATGAGATGCCGGCGTTGGCCGCCACGATGCCGAGCATTAGCCAAGAGAATGCGCCCGAGACAGCCAGATGCCAAGGGTCGATAGTTGGTGGCCAGGCCATGACCGCAGGGTAGGTGGCGTCTCGACTTCCATCGACACGATCGGCGGCATGAGGGGATGGGTTCAGAGTTTGATCGCCAGGTACTCCTTGGCCGTTGAGTTCGTCTCCAAGGCGGCAATGACCTGCTCGGCATCACTCCGGGTCCGGAATGGACGAGCCTGACTTGCGCGTGGGCTCCACTCGTCCTGCCCGCTTCGACGCGATCCAGGCGGACACAGATACCGGCTTGAGCCGTCCGCCAGTCGGGCGATGACGACCCATGTGCCCGATGAACTCACGGAGCGAGCCTATGGCGCGCATGCCCGAGGCGCGTCACTTCGCGCGAGTAGCGGCATGAGCGGGTGGTCAGGGCGCCTCTGGCTCGTGCCGCAGGTAGACCCACTGCTCTCCCGGCATCAAGTCCAGCGAGGCGCCTCGATCGCGAAGGCGACGCTGACGTCTTCGGTGATGTCGGCGATGCAGTACGTCTCCGCAAGGGAAGTGCACTCGCGCTCGGTATCCCCGGCGTCGCCCTCGTAGAGAAATCTCGCCTCCACCGTCTGGCGATTCCCAACCAGGCGCAATGAAACCGCCACCCCCCCCAGGTTCGGTGTCACCTGTTCCCACAGCGCACGCTGCATGGAGAGCAACAACGAAACCCGATCCACAGCCACGCTAGATGCTCCCATGTAGCGCTGAGGTACTTCCGCGTCAGCAGGCTGAATCGCTCTATCCGCGGCGGATGAGTGCGTCAGCAGATGGTCTGAATGACGGCTTCGTTGGCGGTGGCGGCAGCGGAGTAAAAGCCGCGCAAGCGGTGGTATGCCGGCGCGAGATATGAGTCGAACACGTCGTCTTCATCCCATATCATGGGGTAGACCTCGGCTGCTTCCATCGCCTTCGCATCCATCCGAGATCGCAGTGAGGTCACCTCGAGCTGCGCAAGCGCTTGTGCGACCGCTTGGACGCGGTCCGTTGCGAGCACTCGTGCAGGCCCGAATCCCAAGTCCTCGCCGATGCCTTGGCCACCGAAGATGACGTCCGAGAGAGCCCCTTCGGGATCGCCCCCGCCGGCGGTAAGAAGCCAATGGAGCCCATGCCAGGCCTTGTCGAGGTCCACCGACGTGTCGTCGTCGTCTGAATCGAGGAGATCGTCTACCAGGTCAGGGTCCTCAAGGAGCGCCCTTGCGGTGGTTTCGTTGCGGCGGTATCCAACCCAGATCATTCCCACCGCGTACACGCTAGTGGCACGTGGCTGTCCTCCCGGCACGATGCAACGGCCCTTTCAGGACCGCTCTATCCGCGGCAGGAGAGGATGTGGTTCCGGTACAGCGAAAGGTCCTGACGTGAAGAACTTCCTCTACCTGATGGGGCCCTCTTGCTCCTGTTCGCCGTGGCCAGCCTTGCAAAGGGGTACTTCCTGACCCCCCGCCCACAGAACCCGGCAACGTGGGCAGTAGCGGCTGGTGTTCTGCTCATCGCAAGTCTGGCTGCCAGGCTTAGCGCTGCGCGCCATGCGAACAGTGCCCCTTGAGACATCCGCGGAGCCTGAGGACTCGGGGTCAAGCCCCCAACTTGGCTGTCCGGACCCACACCCATCCCGTGCGTGGCGGAGTTAGAGAGTTCTGTCGACGATGTCCCCAACGCGGCATGAGCGGATGCTTCGTCAGCCCCTTTGACCGCGCGACGCTGTCGAGTCAGGGATCACGAGTGGGCAGAGCACGGTCACCCCTGCACTCCACCCGCCTCGGACTCCCCCACTCACCTGGGTTGGGCCCGACGTCAAGGCGGCGTTCCTCAGTGGTGCCATCGGAGTACGTGACGGTCGCGTTGACCGTGGTCCCGAGCTGGGGGTCAGTGACGGACACTGCTCGTGGGCCAGGCCACCAGGCGGCGACATGCCCGTTCTCGACGGTCGCAGTGACGTCGTCGTGCTCGGCTGTGTGAACCGTGACTCCGGTGACGTCCGTGCCGACGAACCCGATGAGGACGGACATGAGGTTGTTCCGTGATCCGCCGGTGCCCCCGCTGGACACGAGGATGTCGCGTGGCCTCAGGTTGAGCGACTCGCGGTACCCGGACGACCCCTGAGGAGTTGTCGGAAGCGGCGCCGTTGTCGTCTTGGACGACGACAGGAAGCGTCGAGTCCGCCGCTGTCTCCCAGCACCACCAGGGTCCAGTCGCCGCGTTGCTCGGCGAGGACTGCAGAAGCCCGGCGCAGCGCGGTGCGGGTCACGTTGCCCGGGTCGCTTTGGGGGGTGTCCTCGTACGAGGCCAGCAGCGACTCGCGGCAGGCGGTGGCCGCGGCGATCTGCTGGGGAGGTCGTGGGCTGGTGAGGGGTGGCGGTCCATGACGCGTAGGGCGGGCTGCCGCCGCCGATCAGCTCCGTGCCCACTACGGCGACGGCGGCCACCGTGGCGGCGGCGCCGAGGAGTGCGACTCGGCGCATCCGGCGTGGGCGGGGCGGCACTGGTCCGCCGAGGGGGAGCACTTTGGGGTCCGCGGTCAGGATCCGGGCAAGGGTCGCGTCCGCTCGCTTCATCTCGGCGGTATCCAGTTCGGCCGCTCCGGGGTCCAGCCCGAGCAGCGCCTGCCGTGTGGTGTCGTCGAGAAGGTTTCGGGTCATGATGAGCTCCCTTCGGAGATCGGGTAGGGCAAGCTTCGATGCGCCGGGCTCAAGGACGTCGAGGAGGCGACGAGGCCGCGCCGGGCTCGGGTCAGCCGGAGCCGGAAGGCGACAGGCGAGATGCCCAGGATCGCCGCCGCCTCCGGTGAGCTCACCTGTTCCGAGTACGCCAGAGCGAGCGCTTCTTGATCAGATGCGGCGAGCCGCGGCCGAGGCACGAGCCAGGTCGAGGCGACGCGCCAATACGTCCGGGTCGGTCCCGGCCAGCGGTGACAGCACCGTGGGGTCGGCCAGGCGGATCTCCAGTGCGGCGCGGCGTCGATCCCCGCGTGTGGTGTTGAGGATGACCCGCCGGGCTATCCCGTAGACCCACGCTCGGGCACCGCTGCGCGCGGGCGGCATGTCGCGCAGTCGGCGCCAGACGACGAGAAATACCTCGGCGACGACGTCCTCCGCCTGGCTTGGGGGCACGCGACGGAGTCACAAAGCGCAACACGTCGGCGTAGGCGTCCGCGTAGGTCGCGCGGAACTGAGCCTCCGCACTGGGCGCGGCGCCGTGCAGATCCTCCATACCCCTCCATGTCCGTACTGGCCCCAAGTGTGTCGCCTCGCCAGGGACCGCACCATCTGC
>CAVVYI010000013.1:0-531385 GCA_963752445.1 uncultured Actinomycetota bacterium
TCGAGACCGGGCTGGTGCGGGTCGCGGCCCGCGAGGCCGACGACCTGCTCCGCGACGCCGAGACCTTCGTCGACCTCGTCGCGGCCCGCCTCGGCGTCCCGGTCGCGCACCCGGCGCCCCGGCGGCTGGTCCCCGTCCGCTCCGCCTGAGGCCGGCCGTGTCCGCCGCCGACGGCTTCGCCCACCTCCACGTCGCCTCGGGGTTCTCGATGCGCTACGGCGCCTCGATGCCCGAGGACCTCGTCGCCCGGGCCGCCGGGCTCGGCCAGGGGGCGCTCGCCCTCACCGACCGCGACGGCCTCTACGGCGCGGTCCGCTTCGCCCGGGCCTGCGGGGCGGCCGGCGTCGACCCCGTCCTCGGTGTCGACCTCGCCGTCGACGAGCTGCTGCCCGCCCGCCGGGCCCCGCGGGCGGCGCGCACCCCGGCGCGCGGCGGGGCGATCGTCGACCCGCGCCGGCCCCGGGTCACCGTCCTCGCCCGCGGCCGGCGCCGGGGGAGCGGGCGCCGGCGCGCGGCTGGGCGGCCCTGTGCCGGCTCGTCACCGAGACCCACCTGCGCGGCGAGCGGGGCGTCCCGGTCACCACCCCGGCCCTCCTCGCCCGCTGGTCGGCGCCGGGGGCGAGGAGGCCGCCGGCCCGGCCCGGCTCGTGGTCCTCCTCGGCCCCGACTCCGACGTCGGCCGGGCCGTCCTCGCCGGGCAGCGCGAGCGGGCCCGCGACCTCCTCGCCCGGTGGCGGGCCCTCCTCCCGCGCGGCGGCCTCGCCGTCGAGGTCGTCCTCCACGGCGGGCCCGAGGGCACCCCGGGCTGCCGCTCGCACGCCGCCCGCCTCCTCGGGCTCGCCGACGCCGCCGGGGTCCCCGCCGTGCTCAGCGCCGCCGTCCGGCACGCCGAGCCCGGCCAGGTGCGCACCGTCGACGTCCTCGACGCCGCCCGCCGGCTCGTCGTCCTCGACTCCCGCCACCTCGACCGGGTCACCGACGCCGGCCACCTCGCGGGCACCGGCGAGATGCGCGCCCGCGCCCTCGAGGTCACCTCCGGCGACACCGCCCGCGCCGACCGCCTCCTCGCGATGACCGGCCTGCTCGCCGCCGAGTGCGTCCAGGACGCCCGCGACGACCTCGGCATCGGCGCGGTCCACCTCCCCGAGCCCGAGGTGCTCGGCATCGGGCCCGGCACCGACCCGATGGACGTCCTCGCGCAGCGCTGCCGGGCCGCGGTCGGGCGGCGCTACCCCGGGGCCACCGACACCGAGCGGCAGGTCGTCCTCGACCGCCTCGACGCCGAGCTCACCGTCGTCCGCTCGCTCGGCTACCCCACGTACTTCCTCACCGTCGCCGAGGTCACCGACCTCATCCGCGCCCGCGGGGTGCGGGTCGCCGCCCGCGGCTCGGGCGCCGGCAGCCTCGTCAACCACCTCCTCGGCATCAGCGGGGTCGACCCCATCCGGCACCGCCTCCTCATGGAGCGGTTCTGCTCCCCGCTGCGCGCCGAGCTGCCCGACATCGACGTCGACGTCGAGTCCGCGCGGCGCACCGAGATCTACGAGGCCGTCCTCGAGCGCTTCGGCGGCGAGCGGGTCACCTGCGTCTCGATGATGGACACCTACAAGGTGCGCCACGCCGTCCGCGACGTCGGCGCCGCGCTCGGGATGCCGCCCGCCGAGGTCGACGAGATCGCGAAGGCCTTCCCGCACATCCGCGCCCGCGACGCCCGGCACGCCATCGCCGACCTCCCCGAGCTGCGCAGCCGCGGCCTCGACAGCCCGCGCCTCGCGCAGTTCTTCGACCTCGTCGAGGCCCTCGACGGCCTGCCCCGGCACATCGCCCTGCACCCGTGCGGGGTCGTCCTGTCCAACGCCGGGATGCTCGACCGCACACCCGTCGAGGCGTCCTGGCTCGGCTTCCCGATGAGCCAGTTCGACAAGGACGACGTCGAGACCCTCGGCTTCCTCAAGCTCGACGTCCTCGGCATCCGGATGCAGTCCTCGATGGCCCACGCCGTCGCCGAGGTCGAGCGGGTCACGGGGGAGCGGGTCGACCTCGACGACGAGGCGCAGGTGCCGCTCGACGACCCCGACACCTTCGAGCTCATCCGCACCACCCGCACCCTCGGGATGTTCCAGATCGAGAGCCCCGGCCAGCGCGAGCTCGTCGGCAAGCTCGGCCCCACCGCGTTCGACGACCTCATCGTCGACATCTCGCTCTTCCGGCCCGGCCCGGTGAAGTCCGACATGATCACGCCGTTCCTCGAGATCCGGCACGGCTGGCGCGAGCGGCGCTTCCTCCACCCGAGCCTCGTCCCGGCGCTCGAGGAGACCGAGGGCGTCGTCGTCTTCCACGAGCAGGTGCTGCTCATCGTCGCCGAGACGACGGGGGTCAGCCTCGCCCAGGCCGACGAGGTGCGCCGGTCGATGGGCACCCCGAAGGGCCAGGAGGAGGTCGAGGCGTGGTGGCGCCCGGCGGCCGCGGCCCGGGGCTACGCCGCCGAGGACCGCGACCGCATCTGGGAGGTGCTGAAGGCCTTCGCGTCCTTCGGGTTCTGCAAGGCCCACGCCGCGGCCTTCGCGCTGCCGACCTACCACTCGGCGTGGCTCAAGACCCACCACCCGGCGGCCTTCCTCGCCGGCATCCTCACCCACGACCCGGGGATGTACCCCAAGCGGCTGCTCCTCGACGACGCCCGCTCCTTCGGCATCCCCGTCCTCGGCCTCGACGTCAACGCCTCCGGCGACACCTACCGCATCGAGCCGGTCGAGAACCCCGGCCTCGACCCCGAGAACCCCGTCGAGAGAACAGGACACGCCGCGTGCGAGGGAGCTGACACGGCGTGTCCTGTTCCTCGACGGGTGAGGGTGCCGGGCGTGCCGAGGCCCCCCGCCGTGCCGAGGTCCCCGGGTGGAAGCACGACCCGCAGCCCTACGGCATCCGGCTCTCGCTCGCCGACGTCAAGGGCATCAGCGAGGCCGAGGTGGCCCGGGTCGTCGCGGGCCAGCCGTACTCCGACCTCGGCGACTTCTGGACCCGGGCCCGGGTCAGCCGGCCGGTCACCGAGCGGCTCGTCCTCGCCGGGGCCTTCGACGCCCTCCACGGCACGGCCGGCGGCCGCCCTCGGCCGGCGCGGCCGGGTCACCCGCCGCGACCTGCTCCTCCACGTCGCCGAGCTCGACCGCTGGGAGCGGGGGAGCGGCCGGCGCCCGCACCGGTCGGGTCCGCACCCGGCCGCCCCGGGACGGCACCACCGACGGGCACCGCCGCACCATCCCCGCCTCGGCCGCCCGCGAGGTGGAGGACGCCGGGGTCGACGTCCGGCTCCGGGCCGCCGCCCAGAGCCGGGCGGCGCGCGAGGTCGTGCCGGCCGCCGAGCAGCCGACCCAGCTCACCCTCGACCTCGGCGACCGGCCCCGGCTCGTCGCCGGCACCGGGCTGCCCGAGATGACCGGGGCGGAGCGGGTCCGCGCCGAGCTCGACGTCCTCGGCCTCGACGTCTCCGCACCACGTCGTCGGGTTCTACGACCCCCTGCTCACCGCCCTCGGGGTCACCCGCAGCCGCGACCTGCTCGCCGCCCGCAGCCGGTCCGAGGTGTGGGTCGCCGGGGTCAAGGTCGCGACCCAGACCCCGCCGGTGCGCTCCGGGCGCCGGGTCGTCTTCCTCACCCTCGACGACGGCACCGGCCCCTCCGACTGCACCTTCTTCGAGGACGTCCAGGGCCCGTACGCCGGGGTGGTCTTCCACTCCTGGCTGCTCCTCGTGCGCGGGGTGCTCCGGCGCACCGGCGACCGCGGGGTCTCGATCCGCGCCACCGGCGCCTGGGAGCTCGCCGCGCTCTGGGACGCCTGGCGGCTCGGCGGGCCTCGGCGCGGTCCACGCCGCGCTCGCCGCGGGGGAGGCCGACGCCGTGGCCCGGGCCGAGGCCGCCGAGCACGCCGCCCGCGCGGCCGACGAGCGCAGCGGGCGCCGGGTGCTCGTCCACGCCTCCGGGTTCAAGCAGTCGCCCTACGCCGACATCAAGCCCGCCGGGGCCGACCCCCGCGCCGGCCGCGGTGTGCCCACGACCCCCGCCGCACCGGCCGCGACGGGCGGCCCGGGGCTGCCGTCGCGCAAGCTGTGGCACGCGAGCCCCGGCAGCTCGGGACACTAGGGTGGAGAGCGCACCCGCCCCCACCCGCCGTCGACGAGGAGACCCACCGTGGCCGACGACCGTGGCCGGCGCCCCGGCGCCGCCGGCGGCTCCCGGACGACGGCGGTCCAGCGCGTCCTCGACGAGCACGTGGCCGCCCGCCGGGCCGTCCTCGGCCGCCCGCTGCGGGTCCTCGACCTCGGCGGGGGCACCGGGGGCACGGCCGTCCCGCTCGCCGTCGCCGGCCACGACCTCACCGTCGTCGACCCCAGCCCCGACGCCCTCTTCTCGCTGCGCCGCCGGGCCGCCGAGCAGGGCGTCGAGGACCGGGTCCGGGCCCTCCAGGGCGACGCCGACACCGTCGGCGTCCTCGTCGGCCCCGGCGCCGCCTTCGACCTCGTCTGCCTCCACGGCACCCTCGAGCTCGTCGACGACCCCGCGGCCGCCGTGGGGTCGGCCGCCGCGCTGCTCGGGCCCGGGGGCACCCTCAGCCTCGTCGTCGCCCAGCGCCTGCACGCCGTGCTCACCAACGCCCTCGCCGGCCGCCTCGAGCGGGCCCGGGCGGTCCTCGAGCGCCCGGACGGCCGGTGGGGCGAGGACGACCCCGCCCCCCGCCGCTTCGACGAGGCGGCGGTGCTCGAGCTCGTCCGCGACCACGGCCTCACGCCCGGGCACGTCCAGGGGGTCCGGGTCTTCGCCGACCTCGTCCCGTCGGCCCTGCTCGACACCGAGGCCGACCGGGCGGCGCTGGCCGCCCTCGAGACGGCCGCGGCGGAGGCGACCCGACACCCGCTCCTCGGCCAGCCTCGGCAGCGCCCTGCACGTCCTCGCCACCCGCGGACTGAGCGCCGGGGGAGCGCGCCATGAGCCGACGCCAGTTCGCCCTCCCCGAGCGGGTCGCCACGACGCCGCCCGACGACACCGGCTGCACGGTGCTCCACGTCGACATGGACGCCTTCTACGCCTCGGCGACCCTGCTCTCGCACCCCGAGCTCGTCGGCACCCCGGTGATCATCGGCGGCGGCGGCCGCGGCGTCGTGCTGTCGGCCACCTACGAGGCCCGCCGGTTCGGGGTCACCTCGGCGATGCCCATGGGCCGGGCCCGCCGGCTCTGCCCGCAGGCCACCGTGCTCGCGCCCGAGCCCGAGCGCTACGCCACGATCTCGGCCGGGGTCATGGAGACCTTCCGCTCGGTGACCCCCGTCGTCGAGCCGCTCTCCCTCGACGAGGCGTTCCTCGACGTCTCCGGCGCGGTCCGCCGGCTCGGGCAGCCCGGCGACGATCGGCCAGCTGCTGCGCGACACCGTCCACGACGAGCAGGGCATCACCTGCTCGGTCGGGGTGGCCCCGAGCAAGTTCGTCGCCAAGCTCGCCTCGAACCTCGCCAAGCCCGACGGGATGGTCGTCGTGCCCCGCGACGAGGTCGTCCCCTTCGTCCAGCAGCTGCCCGTCGCGGCGCTCTGGGGCGTCGGCGACCGGACCGAGGAGGCCCTGCTCCGGCTCGGGCTGCAGACCGTCGCCGACATCGCGCACACGCCGGTCGACACCCTGGTCCGCGGGCTCGGGGAGGCCACCGGCCGCCACCTCCACGACCTGGCCTGGGGGCGCGACCCGCGGCCGGTCGAGCGCGAGCAGCGCGAGAAGAGCATCGGCAGCGACGAGACCTTCGCGGCCGACCTCGACGACGCGGTGCTCATCCGTCGGCACCTGCTGGCGCTCGGCGAGCGCACCGCCGCCCGGGCCCGGGCCGCGGGGATGACCGGCCGCACGGTCACCCTCAAGGTGCGGTTCAGCGACTTCACGACGATCACCCGCTCGCGCACCCTGCGCGAGCCGACCGACAGCGGCCGGGCGCTCCACGAGACCGCGGTCGGGCTCTTCGACGCCCTCGGGCTGCAGCGGGCCCGGGTGCGCCTCGTCGGGGTCCGCCTCTCCGGCCTCGTCCCGGCCACCGAGGCCCCCATCCAGGGGGTCATCGGCGAGCCCGAGCACGGGTGGCGCGACGCCGACCGGGCGGTCGACCGGGCCCGCGCGCGGTTCGGGTCGGGGGTCGTGAGACCGGCCAGTCTCGTCGAACGTGGCCCATCCGCTTCCGTGCGGCGTGCTCGCGGCCTATCCTGAGGTCTCAGGGACAACAGGGGCGTCCGCCGGGCGCCTCGGGCCGACCGCGGGAGGATCAGTGCCCCTCTCAGACCACGAGCAGAAGATGCTCGACCAGCTCGAGCAGGCTCTCGCCGCCGAGGACCCGAAGTTCGCCTCGCAGATGAAGGGCCGCGGGCTCGGCTCGCTGCAGCGTCGGCGATGGGTGCATCGGCGTCCTCGGGGTGCTCGTCGGGCTCGGGCTCGTCCTCGTCGGCATCAACACGACGATGTGGGTCGGCGCCGTCGGCTTCGCGCTGATGGTCGCCTCGGTGGCCTACGCGGTCACCCCGCCTCGCAAGGCGGCCCTCGGGGTCGTGCGCGAGGACGGCGCGGTCCAGGCCAAGGGCGGCCGCACGCGCCGCAAGAACGGTCTCATCGACCGCCTCGACGAGCGCTGGGAGCGGCGCGAGAACAACTGGTGAGGTGCGGGGCGGCGCCGGCTCAGCCGAGCAGCAGCCCCACGACGTAGAGTCCCGCCACGGTCAGCGCACCGGCCAGCTCGATGCCGATGCTCTGCAGCACGCCCACCGCCGCGTGCCGCGTGCGCCGCCAGGCCTCGCCGCGCGGGGTGCCCCGACCCACCTCGACCAGCCAGATGCCGAGCAGGAAGCCGATCGCGGCGCCGATGACCGGCACGACGAAGAAGCCGACGACGGCCAGCAGGACGGCGAGGGCCATCGTCGAGGTGCGGACCCCGCGGTCCTTCATCCGGCGGCCCGGGACGAGGTACTGGAGCACCCGCCCGGCGACCGCGACGGCGACGGCGAGCGCGAGGACGACCCAGCCGGTGACCGACTGCTCGGTGACGGCCCAGACGAGGACCCCGGTGAGGACGAGGAGGGTGCCGGGGAGGACCGGGACGACGACCCCGACGAGCCCGAGGACGATGAGCAGCGGTGGCAGGACGACCCAGACGTCGTCGGCCATCGCCCCCACGTCAGTCGTCGAGCGTGGTGACCGCCGGCTCGGTGAGCCGCTCGCTCTCGTCGATGATGTCCGCCTTGTCGGCCAGGGCGGGGGTGTGCTCGCGGCCGTGGTGGGCGCAGAACAGCAGCTCTCCGCCCGCGTGGAGGCGGACCCGGACGTAGGCCTGGGCTCCACAGCGGTCACAGCGGTCCGCGGTGGTCAGGGTGGGTGCCAGTGCGGCGTTCACGTCGGCCTCCTCGGCTCGCTCGGTGTCCTGCGGGTGGTTCGTTCCCACCGGTCCATCCGGATCGGCGAGACGTCCAACAGTCAAGCACGCCGGATGCTTCCCCGGGCGCAGGGCCCCACGAACTGACCACGTGGTGTCGAGATCGTGACCTAACGACCGAGCGGCGTCCCGGCCGGTCGGTGCGCCTGTCGGGGGCCGTCGGGGCAGGCGGCTACCCTTCCGGACGTGACGGCCACCGCTGCGAAGAAGACCGCGACGAGCAAGTCCGCGTCCGAGTACACCGCCCACCACCTGCAGGTCCTCGAGGGCCTGGAGGCGGTGCGCAAGCGCCCGGGCATGTACATCGGCTCCACCGACTCGCGCGGCCTCATGCACTGCCTGTGGGAGATCATCGACAACTCCGTCGACGAGGCGCTGGGCGGCCACTGCGACCGCGTCGAGGTCACCCTGCACCACGACGGCTCGGTCGAGGTCCGCGACAACGGCCGCGGCGTGCCCGTCGACATCGAGCCCCGCACCGGCCTCACCGGGGTCGAGCTCGTCTACACCCGGCTGCACGCCGGCGGGAAGTTCGGTGGCGGGTCGTACACGGCGTCCGGGGGCCTGCACGGCGTCGGCGCCTCCGTCGTCAACGCGCTGTCCTCCCGCCTCGACGTCGAGGTCGACCGCGGCGGCAAGACCTACGCGATGAGCTTCCGCCGCGGCGAGCCGGGCGTGTTCTCCGACGTCGCCGGCGCCCGGGGCAGCAAGGACCCCGACCACGAGTTCACCCCCTACGTGAGGACCAGCGCCCTCGAGGTCGTCGGCAAGACCCGGCGCGGCGTCACCGGCACCCGCGTGCGGTACTGGGCCGACCGGCAGATCTTCCTCGCGGACGCCGGCTTCGACCTCGACGGGCTGCTCGGCCGCGCCCGCCAGACCTCCTTCCTCGTGCCGGGCCTCACCCTCGTCGTGCGCGACGAGCGCGGGGACGGACCCCACCGAGGAGGTCTTCGTCCACGACGGCGGCATCTCCGAGTTCTGCGAGTTCCTCGCCACCGACGCCGCCGTCACCGACGTCTGGCGACTCCAGGGCAGCGGCACCTTCACCGAGACCGTGCCGGTGCTCGACGGCAAGGGCCACATGACGCCCACCGAGGTCGAGCGCGAGTGCGGCGTCGACGTCGCGGTGCGCTGGGGCACCGGCTACGACACCACCGTGCGCTCCTTCGTCAACATCATCGCCACCCCGAAGGGCGGCACCCACCTCGCCGGGTTCGACCAGGCGATGCTCAAGGTGCTGCGCAAGCAGGTCGAGGCGAACGCCCGGCGGCTCAAGGCCGGCAGCGACAAGCTCGAGAAGGACGACGTCCTCGCCGGCCTCACCGCGGTCGTCACGGTCCGCCTCGCCGAGCCGCAGTTCGAGGGCCAGACCAAGGAGGTGCTCGGCACCGCCGCCGTGCGCCAGGTCGTCGCCAAGGTCGTCGAGACCGAGCTCGCGGCGCTGCTCACCTCCACGAAGCGCCCGTACAAGCAGCAGGCGGCCACCGTCCTCGAGAAGGTCGTCGCCGAGATGAAGTCGCGGATCAGCGCGCGGCTGCACAAGGAGACCCAGCGCCGCAAGACCGCGCTCGAGTCCTCCAGCCTGCCGGCCAAGCTCGCCGACTGCCGCAGCAGCGACCCCGACCACACCGAGCTGTTCATCGTCGAGGGCGACAGCGCGCTCGGCACGGCCAAGCTCGCCCGCAGCAGCGACCACCAGGCGCTGCTGCCGATCCGCGGCAAGATCCTCAACGTCCAGAAGGCCTCGGTCACCGACATGCTCGGCAACGCCGAGTGCGCCGCGATCATCCAGGTCATCGGGGCCGGGTCGGGGCGCACGCTTCGACCTCGAGTCGGCCCGCTACGGCAAGGTCATCATCATGACCGACGCCGACGTCGACGGCGCCCACATCCGCACCCTGCTGCTCACCCTGTTCTTCCGCTACATGCGCCCGCTCGTCGAGGCGGGCCGGGTGTACGCGGCGGTGCCGCCGCTGCACCGCATCGAGGTCGTCAACCCGGGCAGCAAGGCCAACGAGGTGATCTACACCTACTCCGAGGCCGAGATGCGCCGCACCATGGCGACGCTGGCCAAGCGGGGGCGCAAGACCAAGCCGCTCCAGCGCTACAAGGGCCTCGGCGAGATGGACGCCGACCAGCTGGCCGAGACGACGATGGACCCGGGCCAGAGGACGCTGCGCAAGGTGACGCTCGGCGACATCGAGTCGGCGGCCGGGGTCTTCGAGCTGCTCATGGGCGGCGACGTCGGCCCGCGCAAGGACTTCATCATCGACAGCGCCGGCGCGCTCGACCGCGAGCGCATCGACGCCTGACCCGGGCGGCCCCGGCCGCTCAGCCGCCGGACGGACCCGGCCAGGACGCCCAGGTCGTCGAGTCCGGCCGCACCTCGCGGCCCGCGGCCTCCGGCGCACCGGAGGACAGGAGCGGCTCGGCGTCGCCCGGCAGCGACACCGCGGTGGTCCCGAGGTTCGTCACGACGAGCACCGGGGACCCCTCCGGGCCGGTGACCAGCAGCGCGACGACGTCGTCCGGGTAGCCCTCGACGACGCACAGGCCGCCGGCCCCGAGGCGGTGCGCCGTGCGGAGCGCGAGCGCGGCCCGGGTGAGCTCGAGGGTGGACCCGGCGACCCCCGTCTGCCGGTCGGCCGCCAGCGCGCCGAAGACCGCCGGCTGCGGGAGCCACGTCGCACCCGTCGGCCCGAACCCGAAGCCCGGGGCGTCGCCCCGCCACGGGAAGGGCACGCGAGCGCCGTCGCGCCCGACGACGGCCCCGCCGCTGCGGGCGAACGTCGGGTCGCGGCGGACCTCGTCGGCCAGGTCGGTGACCTCGGGGAGGCCGAGCTCCTCGCCCTGGTAGAGGTACGCCGACCCCGGCAGGGCGAGCATGAGGAGCAGCATCGCCCGGGCGCGGCGCAGACCGACCTCGAGGTCGGGCCGCGGTGCGTCCGGCCCGAGCCCCCGGCCGTTGACGTTCGGCGTCCCCGGTGGCAGGCCGAGTCGCGACGGCAGCCGCACCGTGTCGTGGTTCTCCAGCGCCCAGGTCGGGGCCGCGGACACCGTCCCCGCGGCGGCCAGGGTGTCGACGACGGCCCGGCGCACCCGGTCGGCGTCCCAGCCGGCGTCGAGGAAGTCGACGACGAAGGCCTGGTGCATCTCGTCGGGGCGGACGTAGCGCATCGCCCGGTCGATCGGCGAGACCCACGCCTCGGCGCAGAGGACCCGGGGCGGGTCGTACTCCTCGACGACCCGGCGCCAGGCGCGGTAGACGTCGTGGACCTCCTCCTGGTCGCGGTAGGGGTAGTGCGCCGAGGGGACGGGAACGTCGCCCGTCGGCGGCAGGGGAGCGAGGTCGGGCAGGTCCGCGTCCTTGATGATGCAGTGCGCGGCGTCGACCCGGAAGCCGTCGAGGCCGCGGTCCAGCCAGAAGCGCAGGGTCGCCTCGAAGTCGGCGGCGACCTCCGGGTGGCGCCAGTCGACGTCGGGCTGGCTCACGTCGAACTGGTGGAGGTACCACTGCCCGGGCCGGCCGTCGGGCTCGAGGATCCGGGTCCACGCCGGGCCGCCGAACTCCGACGGCCAGTTGTTCGGCGGCTCCTCCCCGTCGGCCCCGCGACCGTCGGCGACGACGAACCGGGCCCGCTCCGGCGAGCCCGGCCCGGACGCCACGGCCGCGGCGAACCACGGGTGGCGGTGCGAGACGTGGTTGGGGATGACGTCGGCGACGACCCGGAGGCCGAGCGCGTGGGCGGTCGCGAGCAGGGCCTCGGCGTCGGCCAGGGTCCCGAACATCGGGTCGACGTCGCGGTGGTCGCTGACGTCGTAGCCGGAGTCCTCCTGCGGGCTCGGGTAGAACGGCGAGACCCACAGGGCGTCGACGCCGAGGTCGCGCAGGTACGGCAGGTGCGCGGTGATGCCCGGCAGGTCCCCGGTGCCGCGGTCGGTGCTCGAGGCCCAGGAGCGTGGGTACACCTGGTACACGACGGCATCGCGCCACCACGGCGCGTCGGGCGGGTCCGGCGCGCGCAGCGGGGGGTCGGTGACGGCGAGGACCGGGGCGGCGGTGGCGCCTGGCCGATCGGGACCCGGCGGGGTGTCGCCGGTCACCGCGGGACGGGGCCGGTCGAGTCGCGGATGACGAGCTCGGTGGGGATGAGCACCTCGTCCTCGCCCTCCTCGCCCCCGAGCAGCGAGCGGAGCAGGATGGCCGCCGCGGTGCGGCCCTGGGCGGCCACGTCCTGGCGCACCGTCGTCAGGCCGAGCACGCCGGAGAGCACGTAGTCGTCGATCCCGATGACCGACAGGTCCTCGGGCACCCGGACGCCGAGGCGCCGGGCGCTCTCGCGGACCCCGATGGCCATCTCGTCCGAGGCCGCGACGATCGCGGTGGGCCGCTCGTCGCGGGTGAGCAGCGTGGCGCTGTCCCGGGCGGCGGCCTCGGCGGTCCAGTCCGAGCCGAGCACCCAGTCCTCGACGACAGGGAGGCCGGCTCCGGCCATCGTCTCGCGGAAGGCCGTGAGGCGGTCCTGCGGCGTCTGGACGTGGGCGACGTTCTGCGGCACGTCGCCGATGTAGCCGATCCGTTCGTGGCCCAGGCCGATGAGGTGCTCGACCGCCGTGCGCATCGTCGTCCGGTCGTCGATCCGCACGCACGGCCGGCCCGGGACGGCCGAGCCGATGGCCACGAGGGGGAGCCCGAGCCGGTCGACGAGCTCGACCTCGGCCGGGTCCATCGGCACGTTGAGCGTGATGACGCCGTCGACCCGCTTCCACAGCATGTTCTGGGTCAGCGGCAGCCGCTGGTCGTAGGAGTCGTCCTCGAGGTCGAAGAGGATGGCGTGGTGCCCCTGCGAGCGCAGCTCCTTCTCGATCGAGCTCACGAGGGTCGCGAAGAACCAGCGGGTGAGGAACGGGGCGACGACCGCGACGACCCGGGTGCGCCCCGAGGCCAGGGACGTCGCGGTCGGCGACGCCACGTAGTGCAGCTCCTCGGCGACGTCGAGCACGCGTCGACGGGTCTCGGGGGAGACCCGGTCGAGGCCGCGCAGGGCACGCGAGACGGTGGCGACCGAGACCCCGGCCACCCGGGCGACGTCCGTGATGGTGCTCATCGACCCCGCCCCCCTTCGCTAGACGCCTGTGTTGCGGCGGGCCCGCCAGATCAGCCAGAGGGCCACGAGCAGGCACGCGAGGACCACGGCCGACTGGCCGGCCGGGTCCCCGCGGACCTCGAGGACGACGGTCTGGATGACCGCCATCAGGGTGAAGAACCCGAGGATGCCGAGCAGCATGTCGTAGCGCGCGGCCTTGCCCCGGCGGTCACCGGTTCCGGACCCGGGGTTGAACAGTCCCATGGCGTCGGCCTGACGGCTGGCGCCGTCAGCCCTTGACCCCTCCCGCGGTGAGCCCGGAGACGATGGCCCGCTGGAAGATCAGCACCATGATGATGAGGGGCACGGTGACGATCGTCCCGGCGGCCATGACCGCCGTGTACGGCTCCTGGTGCGGCTGCGCTCCGGTGAACTGCGCGATGGCCACGGTGACCGGCTGGGTCGAGCTGGTGGCGAACTGGCGACGCGAGGAGGAACTCGTTCCAGCTGGCGATGAAGGCGAGGATCGCCGTGGTGAACAGGCCCGGGCGCCGCGAGCGGCAGCATGATCTTGCGGAAGGCCTGCCCCGGGGTGCACCCGTCGATCCGGGCCGACTCCTCGAGCTCCCACGGCATCTCGCTGAGGAACGCCGTCAGCGTGTAGATGGTGAGCGGGAGGGCGAAGGAGATGTTCGGGATGATCAGCGCCTGGTAGTTCACGCCGGTGAGCCAGCCGAAGTTGCGTGAACATCTGGAACAGCGGGGAGACCAGCGCGACGCCCGGGAACATCGAGGACCCGAGGATGACGCCGAGGACGACGTAACTTGCCCGGGAAGGTGAGCCGGGCCAGCGCGTACGAGGCGAAGACGCCGACGAGCATGGCGACGACGGTCGTCGCGACCCCGATGACGATCGAGTGCACGAGGGCGGCACCGAAGTGGTTGCCGCGGTCCGTCGAGAAGGCGGTCGTGTAGTTGTCGAGCGTGAGGTGCGTGGGCCAGGGCGTGGTGTCGAAGGTGTAGGCGACGCTGCGGAACGACGTCACCACCATCCAGTAGAACGGCGCGAGGCCCCAGACGATGAGGGCGGCCAGGCCGAGGTACATCCGGATCTTCGCGGCCCGGTCCTTGCGGGTGTGCAGCTCCTGGGCCTCGGTGCGGGGCTCGGCGCCGGTGGGTGCGGTCACGGTCGTCATCAGCGGGCTCCCCCGGTCGTGGACGCCGTGACGGCGGCCGTGGTGTCGTTGTCGTCGGTGGCGTCGTCGCCCTTCTTGCGCTTCTTCGTCGTCGGCGGCTTCTGGATGACGTCCGCACCACCGAACCGGATGAAGAGGAAGGCGACGAAGGCGATGAGCAGGAAGACGATCGTCGAGAGCGCGGAGGCGCTGTGGAAGCCGGCGCGCACCTGCTTGATGACGAGGATCGAGAGCGAGGTCGTGCGGCCGCCGCCGCCGCCGGTGAGGATGGCGGGCAGGTCGTAGATGCGCAGCACGTCGAGGGTGCGGAACAGGACCGCGACCATGAGGGGCACCTTGACCAGCGGCAGCGTGATCCGCCGGAAGGTCTGCCACTTGCTGGCGCCGTCGATCTGGGCGGCCTCGTAGACGTCACCGGGGATGAGCTGGAGGCCGGCGAGGATGAGCAGCGCCATGAACGGCGTGGTCTTCCAGACGTCGGCGATGACGATGGCGAACTTGGCCGCCCACGGGTCGCTGGTCCACAGCTGTGGGCTGACCCCGACGTAGCCGAGGAGCTTGTTGGCGATGCCCTCGTAGGCGAAGATGAAGAACCAGAGCTTGGCGGTGACGGCGGTGGGGATGGCCCAGGGGATGAGGATGGCCGCCCGCACGAGGCCGCGGCCCTTGAAGGTGCGGTTCATGATCATCGCGAACCACATGCCCGAGGACGATCTCGATCGAGACGCTGGCGACCGTGAAGAAGAGGGTGACCCAGAGGGCGTCGTAGAACTGCGCGCCCAGGGTGCCCGGGCGGGCAGGCCGTCGTCACCGCAGCGCTGGAGCAGCCAGTAGCGTGTAGTTGGAGACCCCGGCCGAGCCACCCTCGACGAAGAGGCCGGTCGTGGGGTCGAGGCCCTGGTCCTTGGTGAAGGACAGCTGCACCGCCTTGAGCAGCGGATAGATGATGATGCCGGCGAGGAAGATGAGGGTCGGGAGGACGAGGAGCAGGCCGCGCCGCCCCTGCCCGGAGTCCAGGCCCTTGCGTTTGGCTTCCTTCGGGGCCGGCCCCTTGGCCGTCGTCGTCTCGCTCGGTTCGGTGACTGCGCTCATGGACCGCTCCTTGCCCAGAGGGTGCCTCGGCCCGCGGACGGGCGAGGCGCGGGGTCGTGCGTGGAGGTGGTGCAGGGTGCGGGCCCGGGGAGCGGGGGAGGCGCTGACCTCCTCCGCTCCCCGGACCGTGGTGCGGTGGACCGGGGTGGCGGCTCAGCCTCCGCTGACGCCCGACTCCATCGCGGCCTGCATGTCCTTCACGGCCTGCTCAGGCGTCTTCTGCCCCTGGATGGCGGCGAAGGAGTTGTCCTGGATGGCCTGGGTGATCGCCGGGTAGAACGGCGTGACCGGACGGGACACCGCGTTGGCGATCGACTCCTGGAGGGTCGGCAGGTAGGGGTACTGCTTGACCAGCGCCTCGTCGGTGTAGATCGACTCGAGGACCGGGGCGAGCGAGCCCTTCTCCATGTTCGTCTTCTGCTGGTCCGCGGAGGTGAGGAACTTCAGGAAGTCGAGCGCGGTCGCCTTGTACTTCGAGAAGGCGCTGATGGCCGCCATGTGGCCACCGAGGGTCGAGGTGCCCGGACCGTCGACGCCGGGGAGCGGCGCGACGGCGAACTTGCCCTTGACCTTCGAGGAGTCGTCGGTGGAGGCGAGGTTGTAGACGTAGGGCCAGTTGCGCAGGAACAGCAGCTTGCCGTCCTCGAACGCCTGCCGGCTCTGCTCCTCCTGGAAGGTGATCGCCTGCTTGGGGATGTCACCGTTCTTGTAGTGGTCGGCGAGCTCTGCGAGGCCCTTGGCGGCCTCGGGCGAGTCGGCGGTGGGCTTGCCCTGGTCGTCGACCATCTTGGCGCCGTAGGCGTTCATCCACTCGGTGGCGTTGCAGGTGAGGCCCTCGTACTTGGCGAACTGGCCGGCGAAGCAGTCGATCCCGTTCTGCTTCGCGATGTCGCACATCGACCACATCTCGTCGATGGTCTTCGGCGGCGTCTTCACGAGGTCGGAGCGGTAGTAGAGCATCGCGCCGTCGGACGAGGTCGGGGCCGCGTAGAGGGTGTTGTTGTAGGTCGCCGCCTTGACCGTGGGCTCGAGGAAGCCGTCGGTCGGGAGGGCGAAGTTGTCCTTGAGCGGGGTGAGCCAGCTCTTGGCCGCGAACTCGGCGGTCCACACGACGTCGACGGAGACGACGTCGTAGCTCGGGTCCTTGGCCTGGAAGTGCTGCACGAGGTCGTCGTGCTGCTGGTCGGCCTGGTCGGACTGCTCCTTGATCGTCACCTTCTCGTTCGGGTGGTCGGCGTTCCACTTCTCGGCCATCGGGCCGAGGAGGCCGCTGTTGTCCTTGCCCTGGACGTAGGTGATGGGTCCACGTGCATCGGCACCCGACTGGGCGGCGGAGTCGCCGCTGCCGGACGAGTCGCCCGATCCGCAACCGGTCGCGGTGAGCGCCACCGCGAGAACCGCGGAGAGCGCCGCGGTACGGCGCTTCGAGATGAGGGGCATTGCCCGCCTCCATTTCACTGGGTCGCGTCGAGGCGGGATGCCTCGACGGTGAGGGGAACCGGACACAATGTAAAAGCGTTTACACAGGAGGGTCAACGCCTACGTCGAGCCCTGGCGGTAACGATTCCGTAACGTGGGAGACACCCGCGTCGAGGAGCCGGTCAGCGCACCGGGCCGCCGATCCCGGCGATGACCGACCCGTGCGGGGTGCCCGAGCCGTCGCGCCTCCCGGTCGCGGCCGGGAGCTCGAGGGCGACGCCCCCGGGGCCCGACGCGCGGGCCGGCAGGGCGCCCACCCAGGCGAGGACGAGCACGTCCTCGCCGCGCAGGAACCGGTGTGCGCGAACGCCGCCCGTGGCACGACCCTTGGCCGGGTACTCGCCGTACGGTGCCACCTTGAGCGACCCGGGCTGGGTGCCGGGCAGCGCGTCGGCGGCTCCCGAGGCGGTGACCACGACGTTCTCGGCGCCGGGGTCGACGGCCGCGAAGTGCACGACCGTGGCCCCGGGGGAGAGCCGGACGCCCGCCATCCCGCCCGCCGCCCGTCCCTGGGGCCGCACGGCCGAGGCGGGGAAGCGCAGCAGCTGGGCGTCGCTCGTGACGAAGACGAGGTCCTCGTCGCCGGTGCGCAGCTCGGCGGCCCCGACGACGGCGTCGCCGTCCTTGAGGGCGACCACCTCCCAGTCCGACCCCCTGGGGTGCTCCGGCGTGACCCGCTTGACGACGCCCTGGGCGGTGCCGAGGGCGATGCCCGGGGCCCTCGGGGTCGAGGGAGACGATGGTCAGCGGCTCCTCGCCGCGGGGGAGGTCGACGAAGACCGCGAGGGGCGCGCCCCCGGACAGGCTCGGCGCGCCGCCGAGCGGGGGGAGGGCGGGCAGCTCGAGGGCCGACATCCGGACCATCCGGCCGCGCGAGGTCACGAGGGCGAACTCGCCCCTCGCCGTCGTCCGGACGGCGCCGACGAGGGCGTCGTGCTTCGCGCGCGGGCCCTCGGCCGGCACCGGGTCGGCGCCGGAGGTGCGGGCCAGCAGCCCGGTGGAGGACAGGAGCACCCAGCACGGGTCGTCGCTCACCTCGAGCGGGCGTGGTCTGCGTCGCCGGGGTGCCTGCGGACTCGAGGAGCACCGTGCGCCGGGGTGTGCCGTGGGCCTTGGCGACGTCGGCCAGCTCGCCGGACACGGTGCGGCGCAACAGCTTCTCGTCGGCGAGGATGGCCTCGAGCTCCTCGATGAGGCGCTGCAGCTCGTCGCGCTCGGCCTCGAGCTCGATGCGCGAGAACCGGGTGAGCCGGCGCAGCTGGAGCTCGAGGATGTAGTCGGCCTGGGCGTCGGAGAGGTCGAAGACCGAGATGAGCCGTTCCTTCGCGGCGGCCGCGTCGTCGCTCGCGCGGATCAGCTGGATGACCTCGTCGATGTCGACGATCGCGACGAGCAGGCCCTCGACGAGGTGGAGGCGGTCGCGGCGCCGGCCGAGGCGGTACTCGGTGCGACGCCGGACCACGTCGATGCGGAAGTCGACGTAGGTGCGCAGGAGGTCCTTGAGGCCGAGGGTCTGGGGCTGGCCGTCGACGAGGGCGACGTTGTTGATGCCGAAGGAGTCCTCCATCGGCGTGTGCTTGTACAGCTGCTCGAGGACGGCGTCGGGGTTGAAGCCGTTCTTGACCTCGAAGACCAGCCGGAGCCCGTGCTTGCGGTCGGTGAGGTCCTTGACGTCGGAGATCCCCTGGAGCTTCTTGGACTGCACGAGGGTCTTGACCCGCTCGATGACCTTCTCCGGGCCGATGAGGTACGGCAGCTCGGTGACGACGATGCCCATCCGGCGGGGCGTCAGCTTCTCGACCCGCGCGGTGGCCCGGGTGAGGAACTTGCCGCGGCCGGTGAGGTAGGCGTCGCGGATGCCGTCGAGCCCGACGATCCGGCCGCCGCCCGGCAGGTCCGGGCCGGGGACGAACTTCATGAGGTCGTCGAGCGAGCAGTCGGGGTGGTCGACGAGGTGGCGCGCGGCGCCGATGACCTCGACGAGGTTGTGCGGGGCCATGTTCGTCGCCATGCCGACGGCGATGCCGCTCGTGCCGTTGACGAGGAGGTTGGGGAACGCGGCCGGAAGGACCCCCGGCTGGGTCATCGAGTCGTCGTAGTTGGGGACGAAGTCGACGGTGTCCTCGTCGAGGCCGGCGACCATGAGCAGGGCGGGCGGGGCCATCCGGGCCTCGGTGTACCGGGAGGCCGCCGGGCCGTCGTCGAGCGAGCCGAAGTTGCCGTGGCCGTCGACGAGCGGCAGGCGCATGGTCCACGGCTGGGCGAGCCGGACGAGGGCGTCGTAGATCGCCTGGTCGCCGTGCGGGTGGTACTTGCCCATGACCTCGCCGACGACGCGGCTGGACTTCACGTGCGGGCGGTCGGGGCGCAGCCCGAGCTCGGACATGCCGTAGAGGATGCGCCGCTGGACCGGCTTGAGGCCGTCCCGGGCGTCGGGCAGCGCGCGGCTGTAGATGACGCTGTAGGAGTACTCGAGGAACGCGGTGCGCATCTCCTCCTCGACGTCGATGTCGACGACGCGCCCCAGGGGGTCCTCGGGCGGCGGAGGGGTGGTGCTGCGTGTGGCCATGGGGGAGGGGTCCACCTCGGGGTCGGGGCCGGGAGGCGTCCGGCACGGGTCGGGACCATCCTCACAAACGCCCGGGCGGCCTCCACGACGACACTCCGAACCGTCCGTGGTGCACCACGTCGGCCAGCGGCCGCCGCGGACGGCTGCGGGCCGACCCGCCGGAGCGGGCGGCCTCGTGGCCGAGCGCGACGACGCCGACGATCCGCCGGCCGTCGGGGACGTCGAGGGCCGCGCGCACCGCCTCGTGGCGCCCCGCCGGCACCCCGAAGAACAGCCCGCCGAGGCGGGCGTCCTCGGCCCCGAGCAGGATGAGCATCGCGGCCATCGCGACGTCGGTGTCCCAGTAGGGGACGGGCCAGCGCTCGAGCGAGCGGTCGGTCCAGCCCTTGTCGGGCTCGGCGTAGCGCTCGAGGTAGGCCCCCGGGTCCGAGAGGCACACGACGAGCACCGGCGCGGCCGAGACGCCGCGCAGCCACGCGTCGCGGCGGTCCGGCTCGGTGGCCGCCGCCCAGAAGCGGTCGCGGTCGGCGGGGGCCTGGAGCACGACGAAGTCCCAGCCCTGGCTGAACCCGGCGCTCGGCGCCCGGACCGCCAGCGCCAGGAGCGAGTCGACGACCCCCGGGGCCACCGGGCGCGCCGGGTCGAACCGCCGCACCATCCGTCGTCTCCGGACCACCTCACGCAGCTCCACGGGGCCAGTCTGCCCGTCACCCACCGTTCACCCGCGGGTGGCAGGATGGCCGGCATGGCGGAGGCGACGCTCCCCCCGGGGTACCCGACCTCCTGGGAGGCCGACGTCGTGCTGCGCGACGGCACCGTGGCGAGCCTGCGCCCGATCCGGCCGGACGACGGCGACGCGCTCCAGCGCTTCCACAACGCCCAGTCGGACGAGTCGATCTACCTGCGCTTCTTCGCACCCCTGCGCCGGCTGTCCGACGCCGACGTCACGCGCTTCACGCACGTCGACTACACCGACCGGGTGGCGCTCGTGGTGACGATGCGGGGCGAGATCATCGGCGTGGGCCGCTTCGACCGGCTCGACGGACGCAGCGCCGAGGTCGCCTTCAACATCAGCGACCACTTCCAGGGCAAGGGCATCGGCTCGGTCCTCCTCGAGCACCTCGCGGCCATCGCGCGCGACCTCGGGATCGGTCGCTTCGTCGCCGAGGTGCTCCCGCAGAACCGGAAGATGCTGGCCGTCTTCTCCGACGCCGGGTACGAGGTGACCCGCCGGGTCGAGGACGGCGTCGTCGAGGTCGGCTTCGACATCGAGCCGACGGACCGCTCGCGGGCGGTGGAGATGAGCCGCGAGCACCGCGCCGAGGCCCAGAGCCTGCGGGCCGTGTTCACGCCCGGCACGATCGCCGTCGTCGGCGCGAGCCGGCGCCGCGACACCTTCGGCGGCCAGCTCCTCGACCGGCTGCTCGCCTCCCACTTCTCCGGGACCGTCGTGCCCGTCAACCCCGCCGTCCGCCGGCTGCGCCGCCTCACCTGCTACCCGAGCGTCACCGACGTCCCGGGGCCCGTCGACCTCGCCATCGTCGCCGTGCCGGCCGCCGCCGTCCTCCAGGTCGTCGACGAGTGCGCCGCGGCGGGGGTCAAGGCCCTGCTCGTCGTCTCGGCCGGCTTCGCCGAGGAGAGCGAGGAGGGGGCCGCCCGGCAGACCGAGCTCGTCCGCCGGGCCCGGGGCGCCGGGATGCGGGTCATCGGCCCGAACTCCTTCGGGATCATCAACAACGACCCCGACGTGCGCCTCAACGCGACGCTCGCCCCCACCCTGCCGCCCCCCGGCCACCTCGGGCTGTTCGCCCAGTCCGGCGCGCTGGGCATCGCGGTGCTGGCCTCGGCGGCGCGGCGCCGGCTCGGCATCTCCACCTTCGGCTCGGCCGGCAACCGGGCCGACGTGTCGGGCAACGACTTCATGCAGTACTGGATCGACGACGAGCGCACCGAGGCCGTCGGCCTCTACCTCGAGTCGATGGGCAACCCGCGCAAGTTCTCCCGGATCGCCCGCAAGCTGGCGATCGTCAAGCCCGTGATCGTCGTCAAGTCCGGGGTGTCGCGCTTCGGCGTCCCCCCGGGCCACACGGTGCGCGAGACCAAGGCCCGCCCGGCGGTCTTCTCGGCGATGCTCAAGCAGGCCGGCGTCATCCGGGTCGAGAACGTCCACCAGCTCTTCGACGTCGCCCAGCTCGTGGTCCACCAGCCGCTGCCGGCCGGCGACCGGGTCGGCATCGTCGGCAACTCCGCCGCCCTCGGCGCCCTCACCGCCGACGCGTGCACGAGCTGGGGCCTCACCGTCGCCCACGGCCCGGTCTGCCTGCCGAGCGAGGCGTCCGCGGACGACTTCCGCACCGCGCTCGACCGCGCCTTCGACGACCCGGGTGTCGACTCCGTCGTGTCGTGCTTCATCCCGCCCCTCGCCACCGGTGACGAGGAGGTCGCCGCCGCCGTGCGGGGCGCGGCCGCCGCGTCCGACAAGCCCTGTGTCGCAACCTTCCTCGGACTCCGCGGGGTCGACGACGGACACCGCTCGGTCAAGGGCACCGGCGGCCAGAGCCGGGCCATCCCGGTGTACGCGATGCCCGAGGACGCGGTCCGCGCCCTCGCCGCCGCCACCCGCTACGGCCAGTGGCGGGCCCGCGACCACGGCACCCCCGTCGCGCCGGTCGGCATCAACCGCCGGATCGCCGAGGACGTCGTCGGCACGGTGCTGTCGGTGAGCCCGGCCGGCCGGCGGCTCACCCACGAGGAGGCCACCGTGCTCCTGTCGGCCTACGGGGTGGAGGTCTGGGGGCAGCACGCCGTCGACTCGGCGGACGCCGCGGTGGCGGCGGCCGAGGAGCTGGGGTACCCCGTGGTGCTCAAGTCGGTGGCCCCGGTGGTCCGCCACCAGGGGGGCAGCGGAGGGGTGCGGCTCGACCTCGAGGACGCCGGGTCGGTGCGCTCGGCGTGGGCGTCGCTGAGCGAGCTCCTCGCGCCCCTGCAGGCCGACCGCTTCGTCGTGCAGAAGATGGCCAGCCAGGGCGTCCCCTGCGTCGTCACCTCGGACGAGGACCCCCTCTTCGGGCCGGTGATCGGCTTCTCGGTCGCGGGCCTGCCGACCGAGCTGCTCGACGACGTCGCCTACCGGATCCCGCCGCTCACCGACGTCACCGTCTCCGAGCTCATCTCCTCGGTCAAGGCCGCGCCGGTGCTCCACGGCTACCGCGGCCGCACCCCGGTGCACCGGGCGGCGCTCGCCGACCTCATCGCCCGGGTCTCGGTGCTCGCCGACGACATGCCGGAGATCGCCTCCCTCGTCCTCAACCCGGTGAACGCCCACCCCGGCGGGGTGCAGGTGCTCGGCGCGGAGATCACCGTCGCCCCGGCGCCGCGCCGGATGGACCCGGGCCGTCGCGCGCTGAGCTGAGCGGAGGGTGCGCACGGGCGCGGGCCCGGCGCGCGGCACAATGGGCGCCATGACCAGCGCCCACCACGCCGCCGTGCTCCCCGCGGACCTCACGACCGCGATCGAGCGCGCGGGGTACTTCCCGGCCCTCGTCGCCGACGTCGTCTCGGCCGCGCTCGGGCAGGAACGGGTCGACAACCACCTCGTGCACCTCGAGACCACCTTCGACCGCGACGTCGTCCGGCGCCACATCACCGTCCTCGTGCTCACCCCGTCCCGGCTGCTCATCGCCCACGCCGACGACCACGCGGATGAGCCGCCGGCGCCCCAGGAGGTCGCCACCGCCACGACGGAGGCGATCCCGATCTCGGCCGTCAAGGGCGTCATGCTCACCCACGTCGTCGAGCGGCCCGAGGCCTACGTGCCGGGCTCGCTGGGGCGCGAGGTCACCCTGACCCTCGGCTGGGGCACGGTGGCCCGGGTCGACCTCGTCCCCGCCTCGTGCACCGACCCCGAGTGCGACGCCGACCACGGCTACGAGGGCACCATCACCAGCGACGACATCGCCCTGCGGATCGCCGCCGCGGCCGACGGCGACGACCTCCTGGAGCGGGCGCTGTCCTTCGCGCGCGACGTGTCGACCGCCATCGGCAAGGGCTGAGGTGGCGCCCGAGGACCGGGCCACCGACGACGCGACGAGCCTGGCCGACGTGCTGCCGAGCGTCTGCGCCGGGCTCGGCGTCCCCTCGGTGTCGGGGGAGCACCGGTGGTCGGGGCGCCTCGACCTGCCCCCCGCGCGGCGGGCGGTCGTCGTGCTCGTCGACGGCCTCGGCGCCGACCAGCTGGCCCGTCGGCTCGGGCACGCGCCGTGGCTGCGGGCCCGGTCCGACGCGACCCGCCGCGTCCCGGCGGGCTTCCCCTCGACGACGGCGACCTCGATGGGCACCTTCGGCACCGGCACCCTCGCCGGCGCCCACGGCATGCTCGGCTACGAGGTGCTGGTCCCCGGCGAGGACCGGGTCTTCAACGAGCTGTCCTGGGAGGACGGCCCGGTGCCCGAGCTGTGGCAGCCCGCGACGACGTGGTTCCAGCGCGCCGAGGCGGCCGGCCTCGAGGTCGTGCGCATCGGCGCCGGCTTCTTCGACGGCTCGGGGCTGACCCGGGCCGCCCTGCGCGGGGGCCGCTTCGCCGCGGCCGACCTGCTCGCCGCGCGCGTCGACGCGGCGCTGCAGGCGGTCCGGTCCTCGCCACGCTCGCTCGTCTACCTGTACTGGGGCGAGGTCGACAAGGTCGGCCACGTCACCGGCCCGGAGTCCTTCGAGTGGACCGCCGAGCTCGAGGCCGTCGACCGCGAGCTGGCCCGCCTGGCCGCCGGGCTGCCCGACGACACCTCCCTCACCGTGACCGCCGACCACGGGATGGTCGCCTGCCCGCACGAGGCCCGGGTCGACGTCGCCGACGAACCGTCCCTCACCGCGGGCGTGCGCCACTTCGGGGGCGAGCCCCGGGCCACCTACCTCTACTGCGAGGCGGGCGCCACGGCCGACGTCGCCGCGGCCTGGTCCGCCCGGCTCGGGGAGCGCGCCCGTGTGCTCACCCGCCCGGAGGCCGTCGCCGCGGGCTGGTTCGGCCCGGTGTCCGCGGCGAACCTCGCCCGGATCGGGGACGTCGTCGTCGCGGCGGTCGGCGACCTCGCCGTCGTCGACTCGGGCCGGATGCGCCCGCAGCTGCTGGCCCTGCGCGGTATGCACGGCTCGCTGAGCCCCGAGGAGGTCGACGTGCCGGTCGTCCACGTCCCCGCCCGCGTCGCCTAGGGTTGGCGCCCGTGGCGGACCTTGTCTTCTTCTCGGGCACGATGGACTGCGGCAAGTCGACGCTCGCCCTCCAGATCGACCACAACCAGCGGGCCCGCGACCGGCAGGGGCTGATCTTCACCAAGCTCGACCGCGCCGGCGAGTCGGTCCTGTCCTCGCGGCTCGGTCTGGAGACCACGGCGGTCGAGGTCGGTGACGACCTCGACTTCTGGGAGGTCGTCGTCGAGTGCCTCACGGCCGGCGCGCGCGTCGACTACGTCATCTGCGACGAGGCCCAGTTCTACACGCCGGTCCAGGTCGAGCAGCTGGCCCGGCTCGTCGACGAGCTCGGCGTCGAGGTCACCGCCTTCGGCATCACGGCCGACTTCCGCACCGAGCTCTTCCCGGGCTCGCGCCGGCTCATCGAGCTCGCCGACCGGGTCGAGGTGCTCCAGGTCGAGGCCCTGTGCTGGTGCGGGCGCCGCGCCACGCACAACGCCCGCATCGTCGACGGGGTCATGGTCGTCGAGGGCGAGCAGGTGGTCGTGGGGGACACCGTGGCCTCCCGCGAGGGCCTCGTCGAGTACGAGGTGCTCTGCCGGCGCCACCACATGCGCCGGATGAACAGCCACGCGGCCCGGGCCTCGTCACCGACGCCCGACACCCTGCCCTTCGACCTCGACGCCTGCCCCGTCCCGCCCCGACAGCCCTGAGGCAACGCCAGGGCCGGCGCTCAGGCGGGTCCGGAGCCCTTGGTGCCGAAGACGATGTCGTCCCAGCTCGGCACGCTCGGGCGGCCCCGGCGCGACGGCGAGGCGTGCCGGGCGTCGTGCCCGGCCTCGCCGTCGCCGGCCTCCGCGGGCTCGCCGGCCGGGGACGCCGGGTCGGCCCGGTCGGTCTCGGGCCGCGGCGGCTCGTCGTCCTCGGGCCAGCCCCCGACGACGGCCCTCGACCGGCTGGGCCGGTCGAGGTGCTCGCGGGCCGGCTTGCGGGCCCGCGACGACGGCGGGGGCCCCAGCTCGGCCGGGTCGAGGGCGAGGTCCTCGATCGGCAGGGCGTCGGCGCGCGCGTCGTCGTCGCCCGGGGTGTGGGTGGGGGAGGCGCGGCGGCGCGAGCGACGGCCCCGGCTGCTGTGCTCGCGCATCGCGGCCATGAGGTCGATCGGCTCGTGCGGCTCGCGGGCCCGCGCCGTGTGCTCGATGCCGCCGTCGGCGTCGACGTCGTACACGTCGAGGTCGCCGGGCGTGGGCGCCCGGTGCGGTGCCGGGATGAGCCCGGACGTCGTGTCCTCGCTGAGCCAGCGGGCCTCGTCGTTCGTCGCCGACACCGAGCCACCGAGCGGCTCGTAGAGCCAGGTCGCGGTGCGCTGGCGGCCACCGGCCGCGAAGGTCAGCGAGAGCTGCCACACGCCGTCGTCGTCACGCGCGGAGTCCCACTCGACCGCGTCGCGCTCGACGCCCCGGTCGCGCAGGCGCTCGGCCGCGCGGTCCTCGAGGGTGACGGGCACCGGTCCCCGGGTGCCGACGGCACAGCCGCGCGCCACCCGGGCGACGTGCTCGCGCTCGGCGAGGATCGGGCCCTCGAAGCGGCGGACCTTCTCGACGGTCCAGCCCGAGCGGTCGGCGACCTCCTCGGCGGTGAGGCCACGCCGGACCAGGGCCTGGACGTCGCGGGGCCGCAGCCCCCCGTCCATCTCGATCTGGAGCTGGCCGAGCCGCGGCCGGTCGTGGCGGGCCGCGGCCCGCAGCGGCTCGTCGAGGGGGAGCCGGAAGCGCCCCCCGTCGGCGTCCGCGAGCAGGAGGTGCTGACCGTCCTCGTGGACGCCGATCAGGCGAAGGTCCTGCATGTCGGTCTCCCGGGTCGCTCGTCGTCACCCCGACGATGCCACCGGACCCGCGTCGGATCGTGGAGCCCACGCCGGGGGTGGCGCGATTGCCCGACTAGCGTGGTGCCCATGCCCGCCCCGCCGCCCGCCGACCTCTCGCCCTACGACGCCGTCCTCCTCGGCTCCTTCGGCGGTCCCGAGGCCCCCGACGAGGTGATGCCGTTCCTGCGCCGGGTCACCGCCGGACGTGGCATCCCCGACGAGCGGCTCGCCGAGGTCGCCGAGCACTACGACGCGCGCGGCGGCCGGAGCCCCATCAACGACCTCAACCGCGACCTGCTGGTCCGGCTGCAGGCCGAGCTGGACCGGCGCGGCCTCGAGGTGCCGGTGGTCTGGGGCAACCGCAACTCCGCGCCGTACTTCGCCGACGCGGTGCGCGGGGCGCTCGAGGAGGGGGCGACCCGCGTCGTCGCGCTCTTCACGAGCGCCTACTCGTGCTACTCCTCGTGCCGGCAGTACCGCGAGGACCTCGCGGCGGCCGTCGAGGAGGTCGGCCCGGCCGGCGACGGGCTCGTCGTCGACAAGGTGCGCCAGTACGTCCACCACCCCGGGCTCGGCCGGGCCTGGGCGGCGGCCATGGTCGCCGCGCTGCGTGCCCTGCCGGACCCCGCCGCCGCCCGCGTGCTCTACGTGACGCACTCCGTGCCCGAGGCGATGGACGACACCTCCGGCCCCGGCGACGGCGAGGGGAACCTCTACACCGACCAGCACCTGCGGCTGGCCGCCCGCCTCGACGAGGCCGTGGGGGCCGAGCTCGGGGTGACCCTGCGCGGTGAGCTGGTCTTCTGCTCCCGCTCCGGCCCGCCGAACCGGCCGTGGCTCGAGCCCGACGTGGGCGACCGGATCGAGGAGCTCGCCGCGGCGTCCGCCGACCCGGTGGTCGTCGTCCCCATCGGCTTCGTCTCCGACCACATGGAGGTCGTCCACGACCTCGACACCGAGGCGGCCGGGACGGCGGCCCGGGTCGGGGTGCCCTTCGTCCGGGTCGCCACGCCGCACGACGACGAGCGGTTCGTCGAGGCGCTCGTCGACCTCCTCCTCGAGCGGGCGGCCGAGGCCCGGGGCGAGGTGGTCGTCCCCGCCACGTGGCTGCCCGGTGACGTCCGGCCGTCGGTGTGCGACCCCGGCTGCTGCCCCAACCTGCGGGTCGCCCGGCCGGCCCTCTGCGGGCGCGACTGATGGCGTCGGAGGGCTCCGGCGGGGTCGACGCCGCCGGGCTCGAGGCCGTCGCGTGCGCCGTCGCGCGGGAGGCGGGCCGACTCGTCGTCGACGAGCGGCCCGACGAGCTCGGGGTCAGTGCCAAGTCGACGCGCACCGACGTCGTCACGGAGATGGACCAGCGCAGCCAGGAGCTCCTGCTGCGCCGCCTGGCGGTGCTGCGGCCCGACGACGCCGTCCTCGGCGAGGAGGAGGGCGGGCGCACCGGCACCAGCGGGGTCACGTGGGTCGTCGACCCCATCGACGGGACGACGAACTACCTCTACGGCGACCCGCAGTACTCGGTGTCCGTCGCGGCGGTCGTCGGCGACCCCGCCGTGCCGGGGGCCTGGGAGGCGGTCGCGGCGGCGGTGCTCAACCCGCCGAGCGGCGAGCTGTTCCACGCCCACCGCGGCGGCGGGGCCCGGCTCACCTCGGGGGCCGTCACCCGCGCGCTGCGGGTCAACGCCGTGCACGACCTCGGGCTCTCCCTCGTCGGCACCGGCTTCGGCTACGCCGCGGAGGTCCGCGAGCGGCAGGCGCGCCTCCTCGTCGAGCTGCTGCCGCGGGTCCGGGACGTCCGCCGGCACGGCAGCGCCGCCCTCGACCTCTGCGCGGTCGCCTGCGGACGCCTCGACGGCTACTACGAGACCGGGCTCAACCCCTGGGACCGGGCGGCCGGCGAGCTGGTCGCCGCCGAGGCGGGCGCCCGGGTCGGTGGACCGGTCGACGAGGTGCCGACGCGCGACCTCACCTGGGCCGCCGCGCCGGGCATCGCCGACGAGCTGTCGGCGCTGGTCAGGGACCTGACCGCCCGGCTCGTCGGCTCGGTCGGCGACCCGCGCTGAGCGAGGCGCCCACCCCCGTGCTGGCCGTGCGGTGGACCCGCGTGGCGGGTGCCCCCGGCCATGGTGCACAATCTGGCGCGCACGCCGCCGAGCGGGCACAAACGTGGTGGCCCGTGCGTTGTCAGGGCCGACCGGCACGACGAAGGGTGGACCTCAGCGATGGCAACCGACTACGACGCACCACGCAAGACCGACGACGAGCTCTCCGAGGACTCCATCGAGGAGCTGAAGAACCGTCGCGTCGACAAGCGGGCCTCGAGCGTCGACGTCGACGAGACCGAGCAGGCCGAGGGCTTCGAGCTGCCCGGCGCCGACCTCTCCGGTGAGGAGCTGTCGGTGCGGGTGCTGCCCCGGCAGGCCGACGAGTTCACGTGCTCGCGCTGCTTCCTCGTGCACCACCGCAGCCAGCTCGCGAGCGACAAGGCCGGGGTGCTCGTCTGCCGGGACTGCGCGGCCTGACCGCCCCGTCGTGAGCGCCCCCCAGCGCGTCCCGGTCGGCGTCCGCCGCCTGCACCCCGACGCCGTGCTCCCGCGCTACAGCACCGACGGCGACGCCGGCGCCGACCTCACGAGCGTCGCCGAGGTCGTCCTCGCCCCGGGGGAGCGGGCGCTGGTCCCGACGGGCATCGCCCTGGCCCTGCCGCCCGGCACGGTGGGCCTCGTGCACCCGCGCTCCGGCCTCGCCGCCCGCCACGGGGTCAGCGTCGTCAACGCACCCGGCACGGTCGACTCCGGCTACCGCGGCGAGGTGCTCGTCAACCTCGTCAACCTCGACCCCCGCGAGCCGTTCACCGTCCGGGTCGGCGACCGGGTCGCGCAGCTCGTCGTCCAGGAGTACCTCCACGCCGACTTCACCGAGGCCGATTCGCTTCCCGGCAGCGCCCGGGGTGACACTGGACACGGGTCCACCGGGGGCTTCGGCTCCGCGGGGCACCGGTGACGCCGACGACGACGAGACATTCGAGGACCACACGGCTGTGAGCATCTTCCGCAGGACCAAGCGCACCGACGACGCGCCGACCGCCGACGAGCCGGTCGAGGCCGTCGAGGAGACCCCCGAGGACGTCGAGCCCGAGGCCGAGCCCGCCGGCGACCGGTCCGCGGGCCCCTACGACGTCACCGAGGTCGAGGGCCGCGACGGCCGGATCGACCTCGGCGCCCTCTGGGTCCGGGGCGTCGCGGGCATGGAGCTGCGCCTGGAGGTCGAGCAGGAGAGCCAGCAGGTCAACGCGGCCACCGCCGTCCTCGGCGAGTCGGCCCTGCAGCTCCAGGCCTTCGCCGCCCCCCGCTCGGGCGGCCTGTGGGCCGAGATCCGGCGCGAGATCGCCATGGCCGTCGAGAAGCAGGGCGGCACGGTCGAGGAGCACGTCACCGACCTGGGTCCGCAGCTGCGCACCCGGATGCCCTCCGCCGGCCCCGACGGCCGGACCGTGTTCGCCCCGGCGACGTTCGTCGGTGTCGACGGACCCCGGTGGTTCCTGCGCGGCGTGCTCTCCGGCCGCGCGGCCATCGACGACGCGGCGGCCGAGGCGCTCCTCGAGGTGCTCCGCGAGGCCGTCGTCGTCCGCGGGGTCGACCCGATGGCGCCCCGCGAGCTGCTGCCGCTCCAGCTGCCCCAGGAGGCCCGGGCCGAGGAGGCCGCGGACGAGGACGACGACACCCCGCCGTCCCTCGACCCCTTCGAGCGCGGTCCCGAGATCACCGAGGTCCGCTGATGGGCGTGCGCGAGCGGCTGCGCGACCTCACCCGCACCCCCCTCGAGCAGGACGCCGACGAGCTCCACGAGCAGACGGTCTCGGTCGGCGGCGACGACCTCACCGCGCTCGCCCCGCGCCACGCGGCGTGCGTGTGCGGCACGGTCCGGGCGGTCACCCTGCCGCCGCGGCGCAGCGTCCCGGCCCTCGTGGCCGAGGTGTGGGACGGCAAGGGCGCGGTCAACCTCGTCTGGGTCGGCCGGCGCTCGATCGGCGGGATCGAGCCCGGCACCTTCGTGCGGGCCCGCGGCCGGGTCGCCACGGTGCGGGGCGTCCCGACGATCTTCAACCCCGCCTACGAGATCCTCCCGAAGCAGTGACGGCGCCCGAGCCGGCCGGCGACCCGCGACCGGCGGACCGGCCGAGTGCCGAGACCGTCGAGGCCCTCATCCGGCAGCGGCTGGCCACGGCGCTCGGCGGCTGGCGGGGATCGGTCGAGACCGCCCTGCCCACCGTCGTCTTCGTCGTCGCGTGGGCGGCGAGCGACCACGACGTCCGCCTCGCGGCCGTGTCGGCGGTCGGCACGGCCGTCGTGCTCGCGGCCCTGCGGCTGGTCCAGCGCTCCTCGCTCCAGCACGTCGGCGGGGCGCTGTTCGCCACCGCGGTCGCGGCCGTCTTCGCCGTGCGCTCGGGCCGGGCCGAGGCGGCCTTCCTGCCCGGGATGCTCTGGGGCGCAGGGGTCCTCGCCCTGGCCCTGGTCTCGGTCCTCACCCGGTGGCCCCTCGTCGGCTTCGTCGTCGGAGCGGGTGACCCGCGGGCCGCGGAGGACCCCGTCGGCTGGCACCGCGACCGGGGCATGGTCCGCGTGTGCTCGCGGCTCACCTGGGTGCTCATCGGGATGTACGTCGTGCGGCTCGGCATCATGGTGCCGCTGTACCTCGCGTCGCAGGTGACGCTGCTCGGCGTCGCCAAGATCGTCCTCGGCTGGCCGCTCTACCTCGCCGCGGTGGCCCTCATGGGCTGGCTGCTCGTGTCCGGCCACACGCCGCTGGAGCCCGCCGACGACGACGCCCTGCCCGGCCGTGGCGCCGAGCCGTCGGCGTCCGACTGACTCCCTCAGGGTCGAGGAGCCGGACGGCGGTGCGGCTCAGGCCCCTTCCTCCTCAGCGCGCTTGTGGCGCTGGCCGGGGGAGAGCAGCGACTCGAGGTCGGTCTCGGCCTCGGGGGTGGTGACGAAGAGCAGCTCGTCGAGGGGCTCGAGCGCGTCGTCGCGGCTCGGGGCGATGGGGTTGCCGTCGCGGATGATGCCGGTGAGCACGGTGCCGCCGGGGAAGGGCACGTCACCCACCCGCGCGCCCGCGTAGGGGCTGCCGACGGGCAGGGTCATCTCGACCATCATCGCCCGGCCCTGCTGGAACTCGAAGATGCGCACGAGGTCACCGACGCTCACCGCCTCCTCGACGAGCGCGGTCATGAGGCGCGGGGTCGAGACGGCGACGTCGACGCCCCACGCCTCGTCGAACATCCACTCGTTCTTCGGGTTGTTGACCCGGGCGACGGTGCGCGGCACGCCGAACTCGGTCTTGGCGAGCAGCGACAGGACGAGGTTGACCTTGTCGTCACCGGTGGCGGCGACGACGACGTCGCAGTCGGCGAGGCCCGCCTCCGAGAGCGCCTCGATCTCGCAGGCGTCGGCCTGCAGCCAGCTCGCCTCCGGCACCTTGGTGACCCGTTCGCCGTCGGCCTCGCGGTCGACGAGGAGCACGTGGTGGCCGTTGCGGATCAGCTCTCGGGCGATGGAGCGCCCGACGCTGCCGGCTCCGGCGATGACGACGCGCATGGAGGGTGGCCTTTCGAGGTCAGTGGGCGGGGGGCGGGGCGTCGAGGACGCGCTCGGCGGCGGCGAGGTCGTCGCGCAGGACCGCGAGGTGCACGAGGTCGCCCTCCTGGTAGACGGTGTCGGCGCCGGGCAGGAAGCCGTCGCCGAGGCGCGTGACGTAGGCGAGCCGGCCCCCGGTGGACGCCTCGATCTCGGTGAACCGGTGGCCGACCCAGTGGACGGACACCGGCATCTCGGCCATGACCACCCGGCCCGACGGGTCGGTGAACTCCGGCACGTGGCCCTGCGGGAGCAGCCGCCGGAGCATCTGGTCGCTGGTCCACTTGACGGTGGCGACGGTGGGGATGCCGAGGCGCTGGTAGATCTCGGCCCGGCCGGGGTCGTAGATGCGGGCGACGACGTTCTCGACGCCGAACTTCTCGCGGGCGACGCGCGCGGCGAGGATGTTGGAGTTGTCGCCGCTGGAGACCGCGGCGAAGGCGTACGCCTCCTCGATGCCGGCCTCGCGCAGGCAGTCGCGGTCGAAGCCGACGCCGGTGACCGTGCGCCCCTCGAACGACGTGCCGAGGCGGCGGAAGGCCGACTCGTCCTGGTCGACGACCGCCACCTCGTGCCCCGCCCGCTCGATGGCCCGGGCGAGGGAGGCGCCGACGCGGCCGCAGCCCATGATGACGAAGTGCACGACGCCGACGCTACTACGCGCCGGTGGCGGCCGAGCCGCTGTCCGGGGCGTGCTCACCCGGACGGTGGACACTGCCTACAGTGGTCCTCGTGTCTACGCCCGGACGACTCGTCAAGCGCGTGCTCCTCGGGCGCGCGATGCGCAGCGACCGCCTCGGTGAGACCCTCCTGCCGAAGAAGCTCGCCCTGCCCGTCTTCGCGAGCGACGCGCTCTCGTCGGTGGCCTACGCCCCCGACGAGATCCTGCTGACGCTCGGCCTGGCCGGCGGCAGCCTGGCCCTGACCCACTCGTGGAAGATCGGGCTCGTCGTCGTCGCCGTCATGGCCGTCGTCATCATGAGCTACCGGCAGAACGTCCACGCCTACCCCAGCGGGGGCGGCGACTACGAGGTGGCGAGCGTCAACCTCGGGCCGCGGGCCGGCCTCACGGTCGCGAGCGCCCTGCTCGTCGACTACGTCCTCACCGTGGCGGTCTCGGTGTCCTCCGGCGTGCAGAACGCGGCGTCGGCCTTCACGGTGATCCGCGGCCACGAGGCGATCACCGCGGTGGGCATCATCGTGCTGCTCACCGCGATGAACCTGCGGGGGGTGCGCGAGTCGGGCACGGCGTTCGCCGTCCCGACCTACCTCTTCATGACCGCCGTCCTCGGGATGGCGGCGTTCGGCTTCTACCGCAAGGTGGCCGGCGACCTCCCGCTCGCCGAGAGCGCCCCCCTCCAGCTGCGGCCCGAGGACGGCTTCGGCCAGCTGGGCACCATCGCCATGGCCTTCCTCTTCCTGCGCGCGTTCTCCTCCGGGTGTGCCGCCCTCACCGGCGTGGAGGCCATCTCCAACGGCGTGCCGGCCTTCGAGAAGCCGAAGAGCCGCAACGCGGCGACGACCCTGCTGCTCATGGGCACGATCTCGGTGACGATGCTCATGTCGATGGTGGCCCTCGCCGGCTGGACCCAGGTGCACATCGCCGACGACGAGGCGAACCAGCTGCTGCGTGACGGGGTGCCGGTGGGCGACGGCTACGTCCAGGACACCGTCATGGGCCAGGTGTCGAAGGCGGTGTTCTCCGACTTCCACGCCGGGGTCGTGCTCGTCTCCGTCGTCACCGGGCTCATCCTCGTCCTCGCGGCCAACACGGCGTTCAACGGCTTCCCGGTGCTCGGGTCGATCCTCGCCCGCGACGGGTTCCTCCCGCGGCAGCTGCACACGCGCGGCGACCGGCTCGCCTTCTCCAACGGCATCCTCATCCTCGCCGGCGCCGCGGCCGCGCTCGTCGTGGCCTTCAACGCCGACGTCACCCGCCTCATCCAGCTGTACATCGTCGGGGTGTTCGTCTCCTTCACGCTCTCCCAGATCGGCATGGTGCGGCACTGGAACCGCTTCCTGCGGGTCGAGAAGGACCCGTCCGCCCGGGCCCGGATGCTCCGCAGCCGGGTGATCAACGGCGTGGGTGCGGCGATGTCGGGGCTCGTCCTGCTCGTCGTGCTGGCCACGAAGTTCACCCACGGGGCGGGCTACGCGATCGCCGCGATGGCCCTGCTGTTCTTCCTCATGCTCGGCATCCGCAAGCACTACGACCACGTCCGCGACGAGCTCACCGTCCAGGAGGGCGACACCAAGGCCCAGATGCTGCCGTCGCGGGTGCACGCCATCGTCCTCGTGGCCAAGATCCACAAGCCGACGCTGCGGGCCCTGGCCTACGCCCGGGCCACCCGGCCCTCGGTGCTCGAGGCGATCTCGGTCGCGGTCGACGCGGACGAGACCCGGGCGCTGCAGCAGGAGTGGGACCGGCGCGACATCCCGGTGCCGCTCAAGGCCCTCGACAGCCCGTACCGCGAGATCACCCGGCCGGTCCTCGACTACGTGCGCTCGATCCGCAGCGACAACCCGCGCGACATCGTCGTCGTCTACATCCCGCAGTACGTCGTCGGCCACTGGTGGGAGCAGATCCTGCACAACCAGAGTGCGCTGCGGCTGCGCACCCGCCTCCTCTTCACCCCGGGGGTCATGGTGTCGTCGGTGCCGTGGCAGCTCGCGTCCTCCGAGGGGGCCGAGGACCGGATGGACGGGCCGGTCGTCGGCGACGTCCGCCGCGGCGACCTGTGACCGCGGCCGAGCGGCCGGGCCTGGCCGTCGGCGACGAGGTCGAGGTCGAGGTCACCGCGTTCGCGCACGGGGGGCACGGGGTCGCGCGCTCCGACGGCCAGGTCCTCTTCGTCCGGCACTCGCTCCCGGGGGAGCGGGTGCTGGCCCGGGTCACCGAGGTGGGGTCCGGGGCACGCTTCGTGCGGGCCGACGCGGTCCGGGTCGACACCCCCTCGCCCGACCGGGTCGAGCCGCCGTGCCCGTGGGCCGGGCCCGGCGCGTGCGGCGGCTGCGACCTCCAGCACGTCGACCTCGCCGCGCAGCGCCGGCTCAAGGCCGAGGTGGTGCGCGAGCAGCTGCGCCGGCTGGCCGGCCTCGACCAGCACGTCGAGGTCGAGGCCGTGCCCGGTGACGTCGGTGGGCTGGCGTGGCGCACCCGCGTCGAGTTCGCCGTCGACGGCTCGGGCCGCGCCGGGCTGCGTCGGCACCGGTCGCACGACGTCGTGCCCGTCGACCGCTGCCGCATCGCCACGGACGCCGTGAGCTCCCTCGGGGTCACCGGTCGGGACTGGCCGGGGGCCGAGGCGGTCGACGCCGTCGCGCCGTCGGTGGGCGCCGCCGTGGCGGTGGAGGTGCCGACGGACCCCGTCCCCGACGTCGTCGAACGGGTCGAGGCGTCGTGGCCGACCACGGCGGGGACGGCCGCCTTCGCCCGCGACTTCACCGTCGGGGCCCGGGGCTTCTGGCAGGTCCACCCCGGTGCCGCCGCCACCTTCCTCGCCGCCGTCATGGGGCGCGCTCGACGTCCGGCCGGGGGAGCGGGCCCTCGACCTGTACTCCGGCGTCGGCCTGTTCGCGGCCGCACTCGCCGAGGCGACCGGGCCCGGGGGGCAGGTCGTCGCCGTCGAGTCCGACCGCGACGCCGTGGCCCGCGCCACCGCCGACCTCGCCGGCTACGGCACGGTGGCCGTCGTCGCGGGCCGGGTCGACGAGGTGTTCGGGCTGCCCCGGGCGCAGCGGCACCGGGGCCGCCGCCGGCCCGCGCGCCCGGTGCGCTCCCCGCTCGTCCCGCTGAGCGCCGACGTCGTCGTCCTCGACCCGCCGCGCACGGGGGCCGGTGCGGCGGTCGTCGGCGCCGTCGCCGACCTGGGGCCGCGGGCCGTCGCCTACGTCGCGTGCGACCCCGCCGCCCTCGCGCGCGACACCGCGACCCTGCTCGCCCGGGGCTTCCGGCTGAGCGGCCTGCGCGCCTTCGACGCCTTCCCGATGACCCACCACGTCGAGTGCGTCGCGCACTTCGAGCCGGCGGGGCTGAGCGTGCCGCGGCCGGCGCCCGCGGCCACCCGTCGCGCCGTCCTCGCGGCGTCGCGGCCGGCGCGCACCGGCTCGCGGCGGTCGAGCCGGGGCTGCTCCGGGCCGGGCGGCTGCGGGACGGCGGACGACCCCGGCCGGGCACCGAGCGGCTCGACGTACGGCGCGCGACCCGTCGCAGTTCGCCGAGCTGAGCCGGCCCGGCGGGCGCCTCGCGCGGCACCGTCGTCGTGCTCCACGGAGGGTTCTGGCTCGCGAGCTACGACATCTCGCTCGGGCGCCCGCTCGCCACCGACCTCGTCGGCCGCGGGTGGACCGTCCTCGACGTCGAGTACCGACGGGTCGGTGGTGGCGGCGGCTACCCGCAGACCCTCGACGACGTCTCGGCGGCCCTCGACCTGCTCGGCGGGCGCCGGCGCGGCCGACGGGCCCGGTCGTGCCGCTCGGGCACTCGGCCGGCGGGCAGCTGGCCGTCTGGGCCGCCGGCCGACCGGCGCCTCGACCGGTGGGCCGGGGCCGGCGTCGCGCCCACCCACGTGGTGTCCCAGGCCGGGGTGCTCGACCTGCGGGCCGCCGAGGAGCAGGACCTCGGGCGGCGCGGCCACGCAGGCTTCCTCGGCGGAGGCCCCGCAGGAGGTGCCCGAGGCCTACGCCGCCGCCGACCCGATCGCGCAGGTGCCGCTCGAGGTGCCGGTCTGGTGCGTCCACGGCACCGACGACGGGACGGTGCCGATCGCCCAGTCGCGGACTACGTCGAGGCGGCGGTGGCGGCGGGCGGCCGGGCCGAGCTCGTCGAGGTCCCCGGGGACCACCTCGACCAGGTCGACACCGGGTCCGAGGCCTGGGCCCGCACCGTGGCGGTCCTCGAGGCCATCGCCCCCGCCACACGCTGACCCCTCGACCCGGTGGGGGTCAGGGCCGGGGTCCCTCGCGCCGGACGAACCCCGTCTCGTAGGCGAGGACGACCGCCTGGACCCGGTCGCGGACCTCGAGCTTGGCGAGGACCCGGGCCACGTGGGTCTTGACCGTCGTCTCGGCGACCACCATCTCGGCCGCGACCTCGGCGTTCGACAGGCCCCGGGCCAGGAGCCGCAGGACGTCGAGCTCCCGGTCGGTGAGCGCCGCGAGGCGGGTCGGGACGCCGACGTCGACCGGTGGCTCGGCGTACTGCTCCACGAGGCGGCGGGTGATCGAGGGCTCGATGAGCGAGTCGCCGGTGGCCGCCGCCCGGACGGCGGCCAGGAGGCGGGAGGGGGGCGCGTCCTTGAGGAGGAACCCGGCGGCGCCGGCGCGCAGGGCGCGGAAGACGTACTCCGTGCGGTCGAAGGTCGTGAGGACCACGACGGTCGGCGGGTCGGGTCGGCCGAGGATGCGCTCGGTCGCGGCGAGGCCGTCGAGCACCGGCATCCGCACGTCCATGAGGACGACGTCGGGCCGGGTCAGCGCGGCCTGGCGGACGGCCTCCTCGCCGTCGGCGGCCTCGGCGACGACCTCGATGTCGCCCTCGGTCTCGAGGATGACCCGGAACCCGGTGCGCACGAGCTCCTGGTCGTCCGCGACGAGCACCCTGATCACGAGGCCATCCTGCCCTGCGCGCGTCCCTCGGCGGGTCGTCCTCGAGGACGACGTGCACCCGTCCGGATCGTCCTCGCGGCCGACGCGGACGCCGACCCCGTGGGCGGACCGTGGTCGCACGGCCCCACACCGGGGCCGACCCCGACAGGAAGGCCCCGGCCATGTTCAGCGGAATCCGCCCCAGCGACCACCTCCTCACCGGCCTCATGGTCGCCCTCGCCGCACTCCTCGGCGTCGAGAACGTCACCGCCGCGTCGAGCGGCTTCGCGCACCCCCTCGACTCGCGGTCCGTGCTCATCGTCCCCGTCTTCGTCCTCGCGGCGCTCCCGGTCCTGTGGCGCCGACGGTTCGTCCTCCCGGCGATCGTCGTCTCCACCCTCGTCCTCGCCGCGAGCCTCGCCGCCTTCGGCTGGCTGACCCGGTGCGGCTTCGCCCTGCCCCTGGCCGCCGTCTTCGCCTACGCCGTCGCCCGTTTCGGCGGGACGGCCCGGGCCCAGCTCCTCGGGCTCGCCGCGATCGGGGTGCACGAGGTCGTCTCCCTCGTCATGGACGCCTCCACGGACGGCCTCTCCGGGCCTCGTCGTCGGCATCCCGCTGGCCGCCCTCGGCTACGGCGCCGGGGTCGCCGTCGAGAAGCTCTCGGCAGGGCGCTCCGACGCGCCTACGCTGTCCGTCGAGCACGTCAACGTCTGAGGTGGTGCCAGCGATGGTCCAGGGCATCCGCAGGGCCCTCCGGGGGGTCCGGTCAGGTCGACGGCGCCCTCGCGGGTGTCCTGACCGCGCTCGGCGTCGTCCTCATGGTCTTCACCATCCGGCAGACCCCGGCCGCGGTCGCTGCCGCGATCGCCGAGGGCTCGATGGTGCACCCGTCTCGACCCGGACCTGGCTGCTCGTCCCGGGGTTCGCGCTCGCCCCGCTCGCGGTGCTGTGGTGGCGAGCGAGGCGTCGTCGAGGTGGCGGCGTCGCCGTCGTCGTGATGGCGCTGTCACGACGTGCTCTTCGGCTGGGTGACCCGGTGCGGCGCCGGGCTCCCGCTCGTCCTGGTCCTCGCCTACCTGGCCGGAGTGCAGGAGCGCGGACGGCGGCTGTGGGCCGCGGGCGCGCTGGTCACGGCGCTCACGGGGGTGGTCCTCGTCCGCGACGCGAGCGACCGGGTTCGAGCCGTTCGTCCTCGTCCTGCCCCTGCTCGTCGTCGTCCTGCTCGTCGGCCGGGCGGTGCGGCACCGGACGGCGCTGGCCGACGAGCTCCGGCTGCGGACCGCCGAGCTCGCCGCCCTGCGGGACGAGCGGGCCGCGCTCGTCGTCGCCGACGACCGCGGTCGGCTGTCCGAGCGGCTCGACACGATGCTCCAGGCGCGGCTGGCCCGGCTGGCCGACGCCGCCGAGACCGGACCCTCACTCGGCCCGGACGCGGCCCGTGCGCTGTTCGCCGAGATCGAGGCCGACGGCCGACGCACCCTCGACGACATGCGCGACGTCGTCGGGCGGCTGCGCGGGGAGGACGCCGCACTCGCCCCCGCCCCGGTCCTGGCCCACCTCGACGCGCTCCTCGCGCGCCGCGCCGGCGCGGGCACCCGGCTCGTCGTGACGGGCGACCCGGCCGGTCTGCCGCCGAGCGTCGAGCTGTCGGTGTACCGGATCGTCGAGCACCTCGTCGGCGCCCTGAGCGACCGCCCGGACGCCCGGGTCGACGTCGAGGTGCGGGTCGACGGGGACCGCGCTCGAGGTGCGGGTGGCCGGTCGCGCGGCCCGCAGCGCGACGGTGCGCGCCGCGCTGGCCCGCGCCCGGGAGCGCGCCCGGGTGGTCGGCGGGTCCGTCGACCTCACCGTCGAGCGCGGCCACGCGCTGGCCGTCGCCGCGCTGCCCGTCCCCGACCGGGTCTGAGCGTGCGCCGGCTCGAGCAGGTCGGGATCGTCCTCACGGTCCTGCTCGCCGTCGTCGTCCCGGTCCTCGTCCACGGGCGCCCCACGACCCCGTTCGGCGTCGTCTTCGTGGGGCTGATCGTCGTCGCCGGCCTCGCCCTGCTCGCCTGGCGCTCGCACCCCCGGGCCGCGTCGACCGTCTCGCTCGGCCTCCTGCTCGTCGCGTTCGTCCTCGGCCCGGACCAGTGGTTCCCCGACACCGCGATCGTCGTGCTGTCCGCCGGGTTCGCCGTGCTCGCGCTCGGGTGGAGTGGTCGCGCGGCCGTCGGCGTCGCCGTCGTCGCGCTCGGCTACGTCGTCGTCCTCGTCGCGCTCGGGCAGACCGGCACCGGCGTCGTGCCGTCGGTGATGTTCACCCTGCCCGGGTTCGTCGCCGGGACGATCTTCCGGCTGCGCCGCGAGACCGCGGACGCCCTCGCCCGGCGCGCGGCGGAGCTGGAGCGCGAGCAGGAGGAGCTCACCGCGCTGTCCGTGCGCCACGAGCGCCGCCGCATCGCCGGCGAGCTGCACGACGTCGTCGGGCACGCGGTGAGCGTGCTCGTCATCCAGGCGGCGGCCGGGCAGCGGCTCGTCGACGCCGCCCCGGAGCGGGTCGAGGGGACCTTCGACATCATCGCCGAGTCGGCCCGCCGCGGGACGGCCGACCTCGAGCGCCTCGTCGAGCTGCTCGGCGGCACCGAGCCCGCCGTCCCGGACCTCGGCCTCGTCGACGAGGTCGTCGCGCACGCCGTGCGCAGCGGGCTGGACGTCAGGTACCGGGTCGAGGGCGAGCGCGCCGTCGTGCCCGAGCGGGCGGCGCACGTGGTCCACCGCGTCGTCCAGGAGGGGCTGACCAACGCGCTGCGACACGCCCCCGGGGCGTCGGTGCGGATCCGGATCGTCACCGACGTCGCGGCCGGCGCGATCGACGTCACCGTGGAGAACGACGCCGGCGTCGGCCGCGGGCGGGACGGTGCGCGGGTCGGGCTACGGTCTGGCCGGTCTCCGGGAGCGGGTCGGGGGGGTCGGGGGCCGGCTGCTCGCCGGCCCGACGCCCGCCGGCGGGTGGCTGGTCGAGGCGCACCTGCCCCTCGGCCGGCCCGGGGAGGACCGTCCGACACCGGGCCTCGCGGGGGTCCCGGGACGGGCATAGGCTCGACGGAGGTCGACCGCGTGTGGTTAGATATCTTGACGTCAAGATAAATCGCGGGACCGATGCGACGACGCAACGACCCTGAAGGGAGACCCGGTGGCCAGCACGAACAGCTTCGACGCCCACGGAACGCTCGAGGTGGGGGAGCAGTCCTACGAGATCTACCGGCTGGCGTCGGTCGAGGGCAGCGAGACCCTCCCGTACAGCCTCAAGGTCCTCCTCGAGAACCTGCTGCGGACCGAGGACGGCGCGAACATCACCGCCGACCACATCCGCGCCGTCGGCGGCTGGGACGCCGACGCCCAGCCCGACACCGAGATCCAGTTCACCCCGGCCCGGGTGATCATGCAGGACTTCACCGGCGTGCCCTGCATCGTCGACCTCGCGACGATGCGCGAGGCGATGGAGGACCTCGGCGGCGACCCGACGAAGATCAACCCGCTGGCCCCCGCCGAGCTCGTCATCGACCACTCGGTGCAGATCGACGTCTTCGGCCGCGCCGACGCCTTCGAGCGCAACGTCGAGATCGAGTACCAGCGCAACGGCGAGCGCTACCAGTTCCTGCGGTGGGGCCAGACCGCGTTCGAGGACTTCAAGGTCGTCCCGCCGGGCACCGGCATCGTCCACCAGGTCAACATCGAGCACCTCGCCCGCACCGTCATGGTCCGCGACGGCGTCGCCTACCCCGACACCTGCGTCGGCACCGACAGCCACACGACGATGGTCAACGGCCTCGGCGTGCTCGGCTGGGGCGTCGGCGGCATCGAGGCCGAGGCGGCGATGCTCGGCCAGCCCGTCTCGATGCTCATCCCGCGGGTCGTCGGCTTCAGGCTGTCCGGTGCGATCCCCGACGGCGCGACGGCCACCGACGTCGTCCTCACCATCACCGAGATGCTCCGTGAGCACGGCGTCGTCGGCAAGTTCGTCGAGTTCTACGGCGAGGGCGTCTCGGCCGTGCCGCTCGCGAACCGCGCGACCATCGGCAACATGAGCCCCGAGTTCGGCTCCACCTGCGCGATCTTCCCGATCGACGAGGTGACCCTCGAGTACCTGCGCCTCACCGGTCGCTCCGACGAGCAGGTCGCGCTCGTCGAGGCGTACGCCAAGGAGCAGGGCATGTGGCTCACGGCCGGCCCGGACCAGCCCGAGGCGCGCTACAGCGAGTACCTCGAGCTCGACCTGTCGACCGTCGTCCCGTCCATCGCCGGCCCGAAGCGCCCGCAGGACCGGATCGTGCTCACCGACGCCAAGGACGTCGTTCCGCGAGGTCCTGCCGGCGTACGTCTCGCACGAGGAGGGCGCCGAACGGCGACGCCTCGTCCTTCCCCGCCTCCGACCCCACCCCGCAGGGCAGCCCCGACGGCAACAACGGCGGCCAGGCGCCGCCGCACGTCAGCAGCGACGAGCGGCCGACCAAGCGGGTCACGGTGACCACCGCCGACGGCGACGAGCTTCGAGATCGACCACGGCATCGTGTCGATCGCCTCGATCACGTCGTGCACGAACACCTCGAACCCGTCGGTGATGATGGCCGCGGCGATGCTCGCGAAGAACGCCGTCGAGAAGGGCCTCACGGTCGCGCCGTGGGTCAAGACCTCGATGGCGCCCGGCTCCAAGGTCGTCACCGGCTACTACGAGAAGGCCGGCATGTGGCCCTACCTCGAGAAGCTCGGCTTCCACCTCGTCGGCTACGGCTGCACGACGTGCATCGGCAACTCGGGCCCCCTCGACGAGGAGATCAGCCAGGCCATCAACGACAACGACCTCGCCGTCGTCTCGGTGCTCTCGGGCAACCGCAACTTCGAGGGCCGGATCAACCCCGACGTCAAGATGAACTACCTCGCCTCCCCGCCGCTCGTCATCGCCTACGCGCTGGCCGGGACGATGGACTTCGACTTCGAGTCCCAGGCCCTCGGCACCGCCGAGGACGGCACCGAGGTCTTCCTCAGGGACATCTGGCCCAACCCGGCCGACGTCGAGCGGACCATCGCCGAGAGCATCAGCACGAAGATGTTCACCGACGACTACGCCGACGTCTTCGCCGGCGACGAGCGGTGGCGCTCGCTCGACACCCCCGAGGGCGACACCTTCGCCTGGGACGCCGACTCGACGTACGTGCGCAAGCCCCCGTACTTCGACGGCATGGAGTCCGAGCCCGCACCCGTCACCGACATCAGCGGCGCCCGGGTGCTGGCCCTGCTCGGCGACTCGGTGACCACCGACCACATCAGCCCGGCCGGCTCGATCAAGGGCGACAGCCCGGCCGGGACCTACCTCGCCGAGCACGGCGTCGAGCGCAAGGACTTCAACTCCTACGGCTCGCGGCGCGGCAACCACGAGGTGATGATCCGGGGCACCTTCGCGAACATCCGGCTGCGCAACCTCCTGCTCGACGGGGTCGAGGGCGGCTTCACCCGCAACTTCCTCGCCGATGGCGAGCAGTCGACGATCTTCGACGCGTCGGCCGCCTACCAGGAGGCGGGCATCCCCCTCGTCGTCCTCGCCGGCAAGGAGTACGGCTCCGGGTCCTCGCGGGACTGGGCGGCCAAGGGCACCGCGCTGCTCGGCGTCCGGGCCGTCGTCGCGCAGTCCTACGAGCGCATCCACCGCTCCAACCTCATCGGGATGGGCGTCCTCCCGCTGCAGTTCCCCGAGGGCGAGTCGGCGGAGTCGCTGGGGCTCACCGGGACCGAGACGTTCTCGGTGACGGGGGTCGAGGCGATGAACGACGGTGACGTGCCGCGCACGGTGGCGGTCGTCGCGACGGCCGAGGACGGCACGGAGACCTCCTTCGACGCGGTCGTCCGGATCGACACCCCCGGCGAGGCCGACTACTACCGCAACGGCGGCATCCTCCAGTACGTGCTGCGCTCCCTCGTGCGCTGACCGCCTCGCGACACCACACGCCGCCCCGGACCCTCACCGTCCGGGGCGGCGTGCTGTCTCCCTCGGTGACCCCGAGGTGGCTCAGCCCTTCTCGGCGCCGGAGTTCGCGCCCTGGGTGAAGTGGCGCTGGAAGAGGATGAAGACGAGCGCGGTCGGGATCGTCATGAGCAGGGCCGCGGCCATGGTGACGGGGTACTGGTTCCCGGACCCGAGCCCCCCGGAGGTGAGCCCCGCCACCCCGCGGGTCAGGGTGTAGAGCTTCGGGTCGTTCGTGGCGATGATGAAGTGCGACAGCTCGTTCCACGACCCCTGGAACGACAGGATGGTCAAGGTGATGAGTGCCGGCCGGGCCATCGGCAGGACCACCGACCAGAAGGTGCGGAACGTGCCCGCGCCGTCGAGCCGCGCGGCTTCCTCGACCGACGGGGGGATCGACTCGAAGAACTGCTTCATGATGAACACCCCCGCCGCGTCGACGAGCAGCGGCACGAACAGCGCGGGGTAGGTGTTGTAGATCCCGAGGTAGTTGAGCACGAGGAACTTGGGGATGAGCAGCACGATGCCCGGCACCGCGAGCACGGCGAGGATGGCCGTGAAGACCGCGTCCCGCCCCGCGAACCTCAGCCGCGCGAGCGCGTACCCGGCGAGGGAGTTGAAGAAGACCCGGCCCAGTGTGACCAGGACGGTGACGACGACCGAGTTCGTGAACCACAGCGGGAAGTCGGTCTGCGCGATGCGCCCGAACGCCGCTCTCGTCACGGGGTCGGGGAGGAGGGCGAGCGGGTTCCCGACCGCGTCGGCGTCGGTCTTGAACGACGTCGAGAGCTGGACGACGAACGGGTACACGTAGACGAGGGCGAAGACGAGGAGCGCCGCGTAGACGGCGAGCTTCTTCGCCCGGCCGCTGCGACCGACGAGCCGGCCGTCGTCGGTCGTGGCCAGCCGCAGCCGGGCCTCGGCCCCGCGGGCGCGGGCCTCCTCGCTGAGGTCGGTGCCGACCGTGGGCTGGCTCATGCCGGGGCTCCCTTCGCCGCGGCCCGTCGCTGGCGGCGCTCGGCCTTCTTCGTGGCCGCGGCGTCCTTGTCGCGCAGCACGAACCGCTGGAGGCTGGTGAGGACGAAGATGAGGAGGAAGAGCAGGAAGGCGATCGCGGCGCCCTGGCCCCACTGCTGCTGCCTGAACGCGGCCGTGTACGACAGGTAGGCCGGTGTGAGGGTGGTCTTGCTGGGTCCGCCCTGGGTCATGACGTACATCTGGTCGAAGACCTGCCAGGTGCCGATCACCCCGAGGGTGACCACGAGCAGGATCGTCGGGCGCAGGTGCGGCACGGTGACGTTGCGGAACCGCTGCCAGGCGTTGGCGCCGTCGACCATCGCCGCCTCCTCGACCTCGGTCGGGAGGTCCTGGAGGGCCGCGATGAACATGAGCATGAAGGTGCCCGCCGTGGTCCAGACGACCTGGAGCATGATCGCCGACATGGCGACGGAGGGACCGCTGAACCAGTCCCAGAGCGACAGGCTCATCACCCGGGTGTCGGCCAGCGCCGCCGGCGGGCTGTCGGTGTTCCAGAGCCCCAGCCCGCCGCCGAGCAGGTGGATCAGCCCCCGCGGGTCGGAGAACCACGTCGGGCCGTGGATGCCGAGGAGGCCGAGGAACTTGTTGACCGCGCCGGTGCCCGTGAAGAGGTAGAGGAAGACGAGGGAGATGGCCACCGAGGACACCACGGAGGGGAAGTAGAACGCGGTGCGGAAGAAGCTGCGGCCCTTGAGGAACCGCTGGTTGACGACGACCGCCAGCCCGAGGGCCAGCAGCGTCTGGAGCGGGACCACGCCGATGACGTAGTAGAAGGTGTTGCGCAGCGAGATCATGAAGTCCTGGCGGGAGAGCCCCTCGCGCGTCAGCAGGGCGGCGTAGTTGTCGGTGCCGACGAGCCCGACCCCGGACGAGAAGGGGTTGCCCCGCCCCGTCCAGTCGGTGAACGAGACCCACAGCGCCATGCCGATCGGGATGACGAGGAACAGGCCGAGGACGACGAGCACCGGGGTGACGAAGAGCCAGCCGGCCGTGGTCTGGCGCTGGCCGCCGCCGCGCCCCCCGCGCCGGCGCCGGGGGGCCCGTGGCGCCCGGGTGGTCCCGGGCGCCACGGCCTCGTCGGTCGCCGTCACTGGCCGAGCACCGCGGAGGCGTTGGTGTCGAAGCCCGAGAGCACCGTCGGGAGGTCGGCGGAGCCGAAGCCCTCGAGCTTGGAGTTGAGGTCGGCGACGACCTGCTCCATGCCGGGGGCGTTGATCGGACCGTGCCCGTACTCGCCGCCGGCGATGAAGGCGGCGTCCTCGGGGAACTTGGCCTTGTACTGGTCGGCCGCGCTCTGCCGGCTCGGCATGACCCCGAAGGCGTCGGCGAAGGCCATCTGCTGGTCGACCGAGGTCAACGAGCTGACGAGGTCGACGGCCTGCGCCTGGGCCTTGGAGTCCGCGGCGACGCCCCAGCACTGGGTGAACTGGAGGGTGCCCTTGCCCTTCGGGCCCGCGGGGAGCTCGACGGTCGTGTACTTCAGGTCGGGGTAGTCGTTCTTCACGGCGCCCTTGATCCAGTTGCCCTCGATGGTCATCGCGGCCTTCTCGGTGCCGAACGCCTCACCGCCCCAGCCGGAGTCGAGCTGGTTGGCGAACTTGAAGGATCCTGCCTTGACGTTGTCCTGGACGTACGCGAGGGCCTCCTCGACCTCCGGGGTGGCCGCGGTGGGCTTGCTGCCGTCCTCGGAGAGCCACCAGCCGCCGTTCTGGACGACGAAGGCCCCCACCCGGTCGATGCCGGTGCCGAGCCCGAGGCCGACCTGGTCCTTGGTCGTCAGCTTCTTCGCGACCGCGGCCAGCTCGTCCCACGTCGTCGGGATGTCGGCGTCGGTGAGCCCGGCCTTCGTCCACGCGTCGGTGTTGATCTCCAGGGCGAGGGTGGAGAAGTCCTTCGGCGCGCAGTACTGCTTCCCGTCGTAGGTGAACGTCTGGCGCAGCGACTCGTAGAAGTCGCCGTTGTCCTTCAGCTGGTCGGCGTAGGGGTAGAGGCTGCCGTTCTTGGCGTAGTCGGCGAACCGGCCCGCGTCCATGTAGAAGACGTCGGCGGGGCTCCCGCTCGCGAAGCCCTGGGCCAGCTGCTGGTTCATGTCGCTGGCCACGGTGACGGTGACGGTGTTGCCGGTCTTCTTGGCCCACGCGTCGGTGGCGGCCTTGACGGCGTTGGTCTCGGCGTCGCCGGACGAGGCGATGAGCATCGTCAGGTCGACCGGGCCGGAGGCCGACGCGGGCGCCGAGCTGCTGCTGCCCGAGTCCGTGAAGCCCGACCCCCCGCCGCACGCGCTGAGGGCGAGTGCCCCCGTGAGGGCCAGGGCCAGGGTGCTGGTGCGGACGCTGCGCGTCATCGGTGACTCCTTTGTCGGGTGGGGTGGTGTGTCGGTGGGTCGGGGTGTCGGGCGGGCGGGGCGGTCAGGCGCGGGTGCTGCGGGCGGGCCGGAGGGTGGGCAGGAGCAGGGACCCCGTCGCCGGGGGCGGGGCGCCCTCGAGCCGGCGACGCAGCAGGCGCAGGGCCTCCTCGGCGATGGCGTCGAAGGGCTGGGCGACCGAGGTGAGGTGGTGCATCTCGGCGGTCTCGGAGCCGTCGAAGCCGACGACGCCGACGTCGCGACCGGGCTCGAGGCCGCGGCGGACGAGCTCGTGGTGCACGCCGAGCGCCAGCACGTCCGAGACGCACACGACGGCGTCGCCGGGGGAGAGGTCGTCGAGGAGCCGGGCCGCCGCCGCCTGGGCCTCGTCGAGGTCCTGGACGGCCGTCGCCGACGGGCCGAGCACGCCCTCGCCGGCCTCGGCACAGGCCGAGGCCCAGCCGGCCCGCCGGTCGTCACCGACGACCGAGCCGTCGGGCCAGCCGAGGAAGCCGATCGTCGCGTAGCCCTGGGCGACGCAGTGGGCGACGGCGGCCCGCGTCCCGGCCGCGCCGTCGACGTCGACCCACCGGGTGAAGGTCGGGTCGTCCCAGACCCGGCCGAAGGTGACGTAGGGGATGTCCTGGGCCTCGAGCCACGGTGGCCGGGGGTCGCCGTGGTGGGTGTCGGCGAGGAGGAAGGCGTCGACGAGGCGTCCGGCCCACATCGTGCGGTACCCCTCGAGCATCGGGTGCCCGGTCTCGGAGCCGAAGGGCACGACGTGGCAGTCGTGCCGGGCCGCCTGGACGCTCAGTGCGGTGAGGACCGGGGCGCTCGTCGCGTTGTGCGACCCGAGGGTGTGCAGCTCGAGGCCGATGGCCCCGGCCCGGCGGCTGCGCAGCGACTGGGCCGAGCTCGAGGGGTGGTAGCCGAGCGCGTCGATGGCGTCACGGACCCGCTCGAGGGTCTCCGGCCGCACCCGTCCCGGGTTGTTGACGGCGTTGCTCACCGTCTGCCGCGAGACGCCGGCCACCCGGGCGACGTCGTGGATCGTGACCCGTGGTCCGCGGGGCTCCGGTGCCATCGGTCCTCCTCCTCGGTCCGGTCCGGCCCGGGGGGCCGACCGGTATGAACGTTCCAACCGGGCGTGGGCCCCATTGATTTGAACGATCAAATGGATAGGGTCGTCACTGTGCATCCCACCGAGCCGCCCTGTCAAGACCCCGACGTCGAGCCGCAGCGCTCGCGCCAGCCCTGGCTCCACGAGCTCCAGGTCGCCGTCCGAGGACCCGTCACGAGCCTGTCGCTGGGTGACGGTGACGTCGACGCCCGTCGCCCCGGCGCCGGGGCGACGGGCGTGTTCTGCGACGACCGGCGGGTGCTCAACCGGCTCGTGCTGCGGGCCGGGGGCGCCCCGCCCACCGGCGTGCTCGCGGTGAGCCTCGGCGCGGTCACCGAGACGCTCGCGGTGGCCCGCACGATCGGTGACCCGGGCCCGGACCCCACGGTGGAGGTGGCCCGGCGGCGCGAGCTGGGCGACCGCGGCCTGCGCGAGCGGGTCACCGTCCGCAACCGGTCGGCTGACGTCGTCCGGTGCCACCTCGAGGTCGAGGTCGCCGGCGACGGCGCGGAGCTGCCCGACGTCAAGTACGGCGTCGCGCCCGCGGAGGTGCTGGCCGTGACCGTCCGGGACGGGGTGGCCACGTGGGCGGACGCCCGGCACGTCGTGCGGGTCAGCGGCCCCGGGGCGAGCATCAGCGCGGGGCCGGAGGGCGCCCTGCTCGAGTGGCACCTCGAGGTGCCGCCGGCCGGGTCGCGGGAGGTCGAGGTCGTCGTCGACGTCGAGCGCGCCACGGCCTCGGCCTTCGACGCCGACGCGGGGGTCGAGGCCCTCGACCTGCACCGGGTCCGGGTGCGGGCCACCGACACCCGGCTGGAACGCACGGTCGAGAGCTCGATGACCGACCTCGGCAACCTCACGCTGCGCGACCCGCTGGCGCCCGACGACGTGTTCGCCGCCGCGGGCACGCCCTGGTACCTCACCCTGTTCGGCCGCGACGCGATCTGGGCCGCCCGTCTGGCCCTGCCCTTCGGCACCGACCTCGCGCGGGGCACCCTGCGCGCGCTGGCCCGGCGCCAGGGCACGGTCGACGACCCCGCCACCGCGGAGGCGCCCGGCAAGATCCTCCACGAGATGCGGCGGGCACCGCTCCACAGCCCTGCGGGGCTGGCCCTGCCGACGACGTACTTCGGCACCGTCGACGCCACCCCGCTGTGGGTCTGCCTCCTCCACGACGCCTGGACGTGGGGCATGTCCCCGGCCGTGGTCACCGAGCTCGCCGAGCCCCTGCGGGCCGCCCTCGGGTGGATGCGCCGCGCCGCCGACGACGCTCCCGACGGGTTCCTCCGCTACGTCGACGAGTCCGGCTCGGGCCTGGCCAACCAGGGGTGGAAGGACTCCGGCGACTCGATGCGCGACGCGGCCGGGAGGGTCGCCGAGGCGCCCATCGCCCTCGTCGAGACCCAGGCCTACGCCGTCGAGGCGGCGCGGGCCGGTGCACGCCTGCTCGAGGAGGTCCTCGGCGAGGACGCCGGCACCTGGCGCACCTGGGCCGACGACCTCGCGCAGCGCGTCGAGGCGTCCTTCTGGACCGAGGTCGACGGCCGCCGCATCCTCGCCATGGCCCTCGACGGCGCCGGGCGCCCGGTCGACGGGCTCGCCAGCAACATCGGGCACGTGCTCGGGTACCGGCACCCTCGGGCGGGCGGGGGAGGCGCGGGTGGCGGCCGCCCTCGCCGGTCCCGACCTCCTCGGGCCGCTCGGGATCTCGACGCTCGGCCGGAGCAACCCGGCCTACAACCCGATCGGGTACCACACCGGGTCGGTGTGGACGCACGACACCGCGATCTGCGGGCTGGGACTGGCCCGCACCGGTCACCACGACGGAGCCGCGGCGCTGGCCCGGGCGCTCGTCGACGTCGCGGCCGCCACCGACTACCGCTGGCCCGAGCTCTACGGGGCCGACCCGGTGCTCGGGCGCCCGGTGCCGTACCCCGCGAGCTGTCGCCCGCAGGCGTGGGCGGCCGCGAGCGCCGGCGCCCTCGTGACGATGCTCCTCGGGGTGCGACCGGACGTCCCGGCCGGCACGCTCGCGCTCTCACCGCTGCCGCAGGCGCCCTTCGGTGCGCTGCGCGTCGAGGGGATGCGGCTCGGCGACGACGCGTTCGCGGTCTCGCTCGACACCGAGGGCGGGGTCGTCGAGGTCGATGCGCCTCGGCGGTCTCGAGGTGCGGGTCGGGTGAGCTCGCCCGCAGGTCAGCGGGTCACTGGTGGATGCCGCACTCGGTCTTGCCCGTGCCCGCCCACCGGCCGGAGCGGGGGTCGGCGCCGGCCTCGACCCGCGCGGTGCACGGGGCGCAGCCGATCGACGGGTACTCCTGCGAGAGAAGGAGGTTCACGGGCAGGCGGTGACGCATGGCGTAGCCCATCACGTCGTCGGCGCTCCACGCGGCGAGCGGGTTGACCTTGACGATGCCGTTGGTCTCGTCGAACGCGACGAGGGGGGTGCCCGCTCGCGTGGCCGACTCGTCGCGGCGCACCCCCGACATCCAGCACTCGTAGCCGGTGAGCGCCTCCCGCAGGGGCTCGACCTTGCGCATCCGGCAGCACGCGCCGGGGTCGCGGTCGTGCAGCCGGGGTCCGTGCTCGGCGTCCTGCTCGGCGACCGTGAGGCGCGGCCGGATGTCGCGGACCGTCACGTCGAGCGAGAAGGCCACCTCGTCGCGGGCCCCCAGGGTCTCGGCGAAGTGGTAGCCGGTGTCGAGGAAGAGGACGTCGACCCCGGGGACGTGCTGCGAGACCAGGTGCGGCAGCGTCGAGTTCTCCATGCTGCTGGCCACGGCCAGGGTGCCGGGGAAGGTGCGCGCGGCCCAGGCGACCACCTCCTCGGCGGAGGCCCCGCCGACGAGCTGCTGCCCGTCGGCGGCCAGCCGCCGCAGCTGCTCGGCCGAGCGCCGGGTGCGGGTGGCGACGGCGGTCATCGCAGCTCGTCCTCGTCGACGCGGCGGACCCAGGCGCTGAAGGTCTCGGCGCCCTCGCGCTGGGCGAGGAAGCGGCGCACCAGGCGCTCGACGAGGTCGGGCAGCTCGTCGGCGGTGACCTTGAGCCCGCGCACCGTGCGCCCGAGCCCGGCCTCGTCGCGCTCGGCCGAGGCGAGCCCGCCGCCGAGGTGCACCTGGAAACCGGGCCGCTGCTCGCCGTCGACCGTCACGAGCTGGCCCTTGAGCCCGATGTCGGCGACCTGGATGCGGGCACACGAGTTCGGGCAGCCGTTGACGTGGAGGCTGACCGGGGTGTCGAGCTCGCCCGTGACGTCGGCGAGCCGGCGCTCGAGCTCGGCGATGGCCGTGGCCGCGGTGGCCTTGGTCTCGACGATGGCGAGCTTGCAGTACTCGATGCCCGTGCAGGCCATCGTGTGGCGTCGGAAGACGCTGGGCGACACCGAGAGCCCGAGACCCTCGAGGCCGTCGACGAGGGCGCCGAGGCGCTCGGGCGGGACGTCGAGCACGACGAGCTTCTGGTGCGGGGTGAGGCGCAGCCGGTCGGTGCCGGCCGCCGCCATGAGCGTGGCGAGGCCGTGGAGGACCTCGTCGCTGATCCGGCCCACGACGGGTGCGGCGCCGACGTAGTGGCGCCCGTCCTTCTGGAGGTGGACCCCGACGTGGTCGCCGGGCGTCGTCGCCGGGGCCGGCGGTGGCCCGTCGGGCAGGGCCCGCCCGAGGTACTCCTCCTCGAGCACGCGCCGGAACTCGGCCGGGCCCCAGTCGGCGAGGAGGAACTTGAGCCGGGCCTTGGTCCGCAGCCGGCGGAACCCGTGGTCGCGGAAGATGCGCACGACGGCGTGCCAGACCTCGGCGGCCTCGTCCGCGGCGACGAAGGTGCCGAGGCGCTCGGCGAGGCGGGGGGCGGTGGACAGGCCGCCGCCGACCCACAGGTCGTAGCCGGGACCGAGCTCGGGGTGGACCACCCCGACGAGCGAGATGTCGTTGATCTCGTGCACGACGTCGAGGCTCGGGTGGCCGGTGACGGCGGACTTGAACTTGCGCGGGAGGTTGGCGAGCTCGGGGTCGCCGACGAACCGCTCGACGATCTCGTCGATGACGGGGGAGGGGTCGATGACCTCGTCCGCCGCGATCCCGGCGAGGGGGCTGCCGAGGACCACGCGGGGGGTGTCGCCGCAGGCCTCGGTCGTCTGGAGCCCGACCGCCTCGAGCCGGCGCCAGATCTCGGGGACGTCCTCGACCCGGATCCAGTGGTACTGGATGTTCTGCCGGTCGCTGATGTCGGCCGTGCCGCGGGCGAACTCGGTGGAGACCTCGGCCAGGACCCGGAGCTGGGCGAGGGTGAGGGCGCCGCCGTCGAGGCGGACCCGGAGCATGAAGTACTCGTCGGCGAGCTCGTGCGGCTCGAGGGTGGCGGTGCGCCCGCCGTCGATGCCGGGCCGCCGCTGGGTGTACAGGCCCCACCAGCGGAACCGGCCGTCGAGGTCGTCCGTGGGGATGGACGCGAAGCCGTCGCGCGCGTAGACCTGCTCGATCCGCTCGCGGACGGTGAGGCCGCCGGCGACCTGCTTGAGCTCCTCGTTGGCGTTGAGGGGGGCCCGGCCGTCGACCGCCCACTGGCCGTTCGAGCGGCCGGTGCGCGGTGTGCGCAGGGCTCGCGCCGCGCCGTCGGTCGTCGTCGTCATGCTGCGGTCCTCGTCACCGTTGGAATCACTCACTGTCATGCAATGTATAACACCGGATTATCTCCGCCTCCCGGGTCCACCATGTGGTCGGAGGGCCTATCATCGAACACGTGTTCGATGATGCGGGGAGGGCCGGTGGGCCGCCCCTGCGCGCCCCCACCCCCGGGGCACCCGCCGGTCGCCGCTCCCGCAGCGGCGCGACGGGCGCGGGTGGGCCGCCCGGCTGGCCCCCGGGGGTGCCGCCGCCCGGCACCCGCGGCTGGGAGCACCGGGCCGTGGCCTGGCTGCTCGACCACTGCCCGCCCGACTACCGCCTCTACCCGGCGTGGCGGCGCCACCCCGTCGCGCTGGCGTGGCTCGCCGTGCGCCACCTCGACGCCCAGCTCGAGGCGATGCGCTCGTCCTACCGCGAGGTGCGCGTCGAGCTCGTCGACGACCTCGGCCCGGAGGGGGTCGCCCAGGTGCTCGCCGACCTCGAGTGCGAGGGGGTCCGGCTCGTCGGAGCGAGGCGCGCGGCCGGGCTCCTGCTCGACGGGCTCCGCGGCCTCGAGTTCGTACCGCGGCTGTGAGGGTTCCGGCATCCCGAGGGACGGTCCAGCGGTGCTCGCAGGCGCTCGCGGAGCATCCCTCCGTCCACCGCGGCGTCCGGCCCCCCGAGGCTCCCCGGCGGTCAGCCGCCGGCGCCGTGCTCCCGCAGGAACCCGCTGAGGACGGCCGCCAGCTGCCCGGGGTTCTCCTCGGCCATGTGGTGGCCGCTGTCGATCCGGGCGCCGGTGAGCGGACCACCGACCCAGGGCCGCCAGACCTCCACCGGGTCGCCGTGGAGCTGCTCGAGGTCGTCGTGGACCGACCACGCGACGAGGGTGGGGCAGCCGATGACCTCACCGGCCGCGCGGGTGCGCCGGTCGTTCTCGGCGTCGACCGTCAGGCCGGCGCGGTAGTCCTCGAGCATGGCGCGGACCGTGCGGGGGTCGTGCAGCGCCGCGGCCACGTACTCGAAGCTCTCGGTGCCCATCGCAGCGCGCAGCGAGTCGTCGAGTCCGTACCAGGCGTCCGGGTCGGCGGTGATGACGCGCTCGGCGTGCGGGGAGCCGGTGAAGAAGAACCAGTGCCACCACTCGGTGGCGAACCGCGCGTCGACGCGCTCCACCGACTCCAGCAGCGGGATCCCGTCGAGGACGGCCAGCGCGGTGACGCGGTCGGGGTGGTCGAGCGCACAGCGGTAGGCGACGCCCTGCCCGCGGTCGTGCCCGACCACGGCGAACCGCTGGTGGCCGAGGTGCTCGGCGAGGGCGACGACGTCCTCGGCCATCGCACGGTCCGCGTACACCTCGTGCGCGGCGTCGGGCTCGGGCTTGGACGAGCGTCCGTACCCGCGCAGGTCGGGGCAGAGCACCGTGACGCCGCTCGCAGCCAGGAGGGGCGCCACGCGGTGCCACGTCGTGTGCGCCCGCGGGTGCCCGTGCAGCAGCACGACGAGCTGCCCGCTGCCGCCCACCCGGCCGTGCACCTCGACCCCGGTCCGGAGGGGGAGGTCGAACTCCTCGAAGTCCTCGAACATACGGAAACCCTAGAGGCCGCTCGGTGTGGACGGGGTGTGGAGAGGTGCTGGATGCTCCGGGGGGACCTCGGCGCGGTGCGGGTGGCCGGACGGCCAGCGCCTAGACTCGTCGGGTTCGACCGGACCCGAGAGCGACGAGGAGGTAGGCGCGGTGAGCCTGCTGGAACGGATCGGCGGTCCGCGCGACCTCAAGGCACTCCCGGCGGCCGAGCTGCCCGCCCTGGCCCGGGAGATCCGCGAGTTCCTCGTCGACCAGGTCGCCCGCACCGGTGGCCACCTCGGCCCGAACCTCGGGGTCGTCGAGCTGACCATCGCCCTCCACCGCGTCTTCGACAGCCCGCACGACGCCGTCGTCTTCGACACCGGGCACCAGTCCTACGTCCACAAGCTGCTCACCGGCCGCCGCGACTTCTCCGCCCTGCGCAAGGAGGGCGGCCTCTCGGGGTACCCGAGCCGGGCCGAGTCCGAGCACGACGTCGTCGAGAACTCGCACGCCTCCACGTCGCTGTCGTGGGCCCACGGCATCGCCGCCGGCCGCGTGGTGCGCGGCCAGCGCAACCGGCACACCGTGGCGGTCATCGGCGACGGCGCACTGACCGGCGGGATGGCCTGGGAGGCCATCAACAACATCGCCGCCGAGCCCGACCTGCCGCTCGTCGTCGTCGTCAACGACAACGAGCGCTCCTACGCCCCGACCCGCGGCGGCCTCGCCGACCACCTCGCGACCCTGCGCACCACCCGCGGCTACGAGCGCTTCCTCGACTGGGGCAAGCGCACCGTCCCCCGCACCCCCGTGGTCGGTGGGGCGATGTACGAGACGCTGCACGGCGTCAAGAAGGGCATCAAGGACATCGTCGCCCCGCAGGGCATGTTCGAGGACCTCGGCCTCAAGTACGTCGGCCCGGTCGACGGCCACGACGAGCCGGCCCTCGAGGCCGCGCTGCGCAAGGCCAAGGCCTACGGCGGCCCGGTGCTCGTCCACGTCATCACGCAGAAGGGGCGCGGCTACGACCCCGCCATCACCGACGAGGCCGACCAGTTCCACGCCGTCGGGGTGATCAACCCCGAGACCGGGCTGCCGCTGGAGATCGCCGGCCGCAGCTGGACCGACGAGTTCTCCGACACGATGGTGCAGCTCGGCGAGGAGCGCGCGGACGTCGTCGCCATCACGGCCGCGATGATGATGCCGGTCGGGCTCCAGCCGTTCTGCGACCGCTTCCCCGAGCGCACCTTCGACGTCGGGATCGCCGAGCAGCACGCCCTGACGATGGCCGGCGGGCCTGGCGTTCGCGGGGCTGCACCCCGTCGTCGCCGTCTACGCCACCTTCCTCAACCGGGCCTTCGACCAGCTGCTCATGGACTGTGCGCTGCACAAGGCGGGGGTCACCGTCGTCCTCGACCGCTCGGGGGTCACCGGCCCCGACGGCGCGTCGCACCACGGCATGTGGGACATGACGCTCAGCGGGGTCGTCCCCGGCCTGCACCTCGCGGCGCCGCGCGACGGCCAGCAGGTGGCCCGGGCCGTGCGCGAGGCGGTCGACATCACCGACGCCCCGTCCGTCGTGCGCTTCCCCAAGGGCACGGTGGGCGAGCCCATCGAGGCCGTGCGGTCCGTCGGGGGCGTCGACGTCCTCGGCGAGCCGGACGACGGCGAGGTCGACGTGCTCCTCGTGGGGATCGGGTCGATGGCCGCCACCGCGCTCACGGCGGCCGAGAAGCTGGCCGCCGAGGGGCACCGGGTGCGCGTCGTCGACCCCGTCTGGGCCCTCCCCGTGCCGGACGCGCTCGTCACCCTCGCCGCGGCCGCCGGGCGGGTGGCGGTCCTCGAGGACAACGTCGTCGCCGGCGGCATCGGCTCGCAGGTCGCCCAGGCGCTGCGCGACGCCGGCGCCGACACCCCCGTCGACGCCTTCGGCATCCCGCGGCGCTTCCTCGACCACGGCTCGCGCGGCCAGGTGCTCGACGCCGCCGCGCTCACCCCGGACGCTGTCGCCACGCGGCTGCGCTCCCACCTGGCCTGAGCCCGCGGTGGCCGGGAGCGCCGACGAGGTCCGCCTCGCCTACGACACCATCGCGGCGGACTACGCGGCCACCTTCCCCGGCACCGAGCCGGAGCACGCGCTCGAGCTCGCCATGGTCGACGACTTCGCGGCTCGCCTCCACGCGGCCGGCGGGACGCACGTCCTCGACGCCGGGTGCGGCACGGGCCGGATGAGCCGCCACCTCGTCGACCGGGGCTGCTCGGTCGTCGGGCTCGACCTGTCGCCGGGGATGCTCGAGCAGGCGCGCCGGGCCGGCCCGGACCTCGAGGTGCACGAGGGCTCGCTGCTCGACCTGCCCTTCGCGGACGGAGGGTTCGACGGGGTGCTGCTCTGGTACTCGGTCATCCACCTCACCGACGCCGAGCTGCCCGCGGCCCTGGCCGAGGCCGCCCGCGTGCTGCGACCGGGGGGCCTGGTCCTCGTCGCGTCCCAGAAGGGCGCGGGCTCCTTCGACGTCGGGGCCGTGCTCCGCGACCGCGGGCACGACGTCTCCCTCCTGCGGTACCACCGCGGACCCCGGGACCTCATGGAGGCGCTGGCCGCGGCCGGGTTCGAGCGTCGGGCGCGGATGATCCGCGAGCCGGTCGGGCGCGAGCAGCACGGGCAGGTCGTCGTCCTGGCCCGGCGCGCCTGAGCGAGCGGCGAGGCCGGGCACGGAGTCGGCGAACCGGGGCATGGCGAGGTGACGCGTGCCCGCCGCACGCCTGCGTGCCCGGGACCTCGACGTCGACGACCACGGGGAGGAGATTGTCCGGACCTGACGCCGTGTGGTTCGCTGGTGACCGCTCCATCGAGGAGCAGGAGCGCCTGCGAGGGCGCCGTGGTGCGGAGCACCTGGGGACACCGGGCCGGGCGCTCCCTGCACGACCGGACGCGAGGACGAGGAGATCCAGATGACCTCCGGACGAGAGTCGACGCCCCGCAACGGGGAGCGTCGGTGGTTGGGGACGGTGCTGAGGGACTTTCCCTGGGTCCACCTGGGCCTTGGCCTGTTCGGCAACACGTCGTTCGTCATCGGGAGCGTGATGTTCTTCTGGGAGAGCACGAAGACGCTGGCGATCTGGCTGTTCGTCCTCGGCAGTCTCGGCATGCTCCTCGGCTCGGTGGGTGAGTTCCTGGTTCGGGTCGAGAAGCGACGTCACGGCGCTGACTAGCCCGGGCGAGACGCTCGGCGTGCGGGGAGCCACGAGGTCGAGACGTCCGTGGTGTCCGCGACGCGGAGCGGTGGGGCTGAGGTACCGCTGGGGCCAACCGGTGTCAGGCGACCCTTCCGTCGGTCCGGTCGTCCGTCGCGTCGGTTCCCGCCGGCCGGGGAACAGCCACGGGCCGGCGCGGGTTCCGCCTCCATGACCTCACCTGCCGACGCCGGCATCGCCGCCCTCCGCACCACCCACGACGAGCTGGCGACGGTGGTCCGCGGCCTCTCCGACGACCAGCTCGACCTCGGCTCCGGCGCGACCGACTGGACCGTCGCGCAGGTCCTCTCCCACCTCGGCAGCGGCGCCGAGATCTCCGCCGCCACGCTCGCCGCCTCCGTCGACGGTTCCGGCCCCCGGCCGGACGGGTCGAACGAGGCGGTCTGGGACCGGTGGAACGCCCTCTCGCCGAGGGAGCAGGCCGACGGGTTCCTCGTCGCCGACGCCGCCCTCCTCGACCGGATCGAGGCGCTCACCGAGGACCAGCGCCGCGACCAGCAGGTCGACCTGGGGTTCCTCCCCGCTCCGGTGCCGGTCGCCACCTACGTGGGCATGCGCCTCAACGAGTCGGCCCAGCACTCCTGGGACGTGCGTGTGGGCATCGACGACGGCGCCGTCATCCGGGAGGACACGGCCACCCTCCTCGTCGAGCACTTCGCCGGGGACCTGGCGTTCCTCCTCGGCTTCACCGCCCATCCCGAGGTCGTGGACGGTCCCGCGCTCGTCGACCTGCCCCGGGTGGGCCGCGCCCTCGCGCTCACCGACGGTGTGGCCCTCGTCCCGGCCGGCGGCGGGTCCACGGCCACGTTCACCGGGTCGGCCGACGCGGTCGTCCGGCTCCTCGGCGGGCGGCTCACCCCGGAGCACACCCCCGGCGACGCCACCGTGGCCGGGACGCCGACGCTCGAGGACCTGCGCCGCGTCTTCCCCGGCTACTGAGCCGGGAGCGCCGAGGTCAGCCGGTCAGCGTCGCCTTGATCTCGGTCTTGAGGACCTTGCCGACCTTCGAGCGGGGGAGGTCGGGCCAGACCTCGACCTGCTTGGGCGCCTTGACGCCGCCGATCCGCCCCTTGACGAAGGCGACCACCTCGAGCGGAGTCGGGCGAGCGCCCGGCGAGGGGCTGCACGACGGCGACCACCCGCTCGCCCCACCGCTCGTCGGGCAGGCCGACGACGGCGCAGTCCTGCACGTCGGGGTGGGCCAGGACGGCCTGCTCGACCTCCGTGGAGTACACGTTGAAGCCGCCGCTGATGATCATGTCCTTGGCCCGGTCGACGATGAAGAGGTAGCCGTCGTCGTCGAGGTACCCGATGTCGCCGGTGTGGTGCCAGCCGTGCGCGGACGCCTCCGCGGTGGCCACCGGGTCGCGGTAGTACCCGGGCGTCACGAGCGAGCCGCGGACGACGATCTCGCCGCGCTCGCCCCGGGGGAGCAGGCGGCCGTCGCGGCCCCATGACCTCGACGCGGCACAGGGGGGTCGGCCGGCCGGCCGAGGCGAGCCGCGCGTGCGCCGACCGCACCGTCGGCGGTGAAGTGCTCGGCCGGGGCCATCGTCGAGATCATCATCGGGGCCTCGGTCTGCCCGAACAGCTGGCCCATGACCGGCCCGATGCGCCGCAGCGCCTCCTCCAGCCGCGACGACCGACATGGGCGCCGCGCCGTACCAGAAGCACTGCAGCGAGGACAGGTCCGTCGCGTCGAGGTCCGGGTGCCCGAGCACCATGTAGATGACGGTGGGCGGGAGGAACGTGTGGGTCACCCCGTGCTCGGCGATGAGCCCGACGAACCGGCCCACGTCGGGGGTGCGCATGACGACGACCTCCCCGCCGAGGCTCATCACCGGGAAGCAGAGCACCCCGGCGGCGTGGGTGAGCGGGGCGAGGGCGAGGTACACCGGGAGGACCGTCGGCGGGGAACGGGTAGCTCATGAGGGTGAGCGCGGTCATCGTCTCGAGGTTGGTGCCCGTGAGCATCACGCCCTTGGGCCGGCCGGTCGTGCCGCCGGTGCCGACGACCATCGCGAGGTCGTCGACGGCCGGCTCGTCGACCACCGCCGGGTCGCCCGCCGTCGCCCCCGCCCGCGAGGAACTCGGCCCAGCCGAGCGCGCCGTCGACGGCGTCGTCGAGGCACACCCACGTCGTCACCTCCGGCAGGTCGTCGCGGATGCGCGCGACGAGGTCGGCGTAGCCGGACCGGAAGAGGACGAGGGTGCAGCCGTAGAGCTCGAGCAGCTCGCGGTTCTCGGCCGCCTCGTTGCGCGGGTTGACCGGGCACCACACGGCCCCGGCCCGGCTGATGCCGAAGACGCAGGAGAAGGCCACGGGGTCGTTGGCGGAGATGATCGCCACCCGGTCGCCGGGCGACGTCCCGCGGGCGGCGAGCGCGGCGGCGACCCGGAAGGACAGGGCGCGGACCTCCGCCGTAGCGACAGCGACGAGCCGTCCGTCGTCAGGCACGGGGCGTCCGGCCCGAGCGAGGCGCCCTTGTCCAGGTAGTCGACGAGCCGCATCCCCATGGCGTCAGTTGGCCTGCGCTCACATGCCCATTCCGCCGTCGACCGGCAGCCCGATGCCGTTGACGAAGCTCGCGGAGTCGGAGGCCAGGAAGACGACGGCAGTCGGCCATGTCCTCGACCGTGCCGAGCCGGCCGGACGGGGTCCGGCCGATGACGTCGACGACGGCCTCGTCGGGGGAGTCGTAGAGCCCGGCCGCCGCGACGGTGACGGCGAGGCCCTGGCCCATCGCGGTCGGCACGAGGCCGGGGTAGACGCAGTTGACGCGGATGCCGTAGCCGAAGCGCCCGGACTCGGCGGCGGCGACCCGGGTGAGCCGGTCGACCGCCGACTTGGTCGCCGAGTAGGCGGCGATGCCCGGGAAGGCGATCGTGGCCGCGACGGAGGCGACGTTGACGATGGCGCCGCCCTTCCCGGCGGCGCCCTCGGGACGCATCGTCCGGAAGCCGTGCTTGAGGCCGAGCGCCGTGCCGAGGACGTTGACCTCGAGCTGGGTGCGCAGGCTGGCCGGGTCGAGCTCGGTGACGAGCTCGGTGATCTCGACGCCGGCGTTGTTGACGAGGATGTCGAGCCCGCCGAGCTGGTCGACCGTGGCCGCGACGGCCGCCTCCCAGGAGGACTCGTCGGTGACGTCGAGGCGGACCGAGGCCGTGGCCCTCGCCGAGCCCGGCGGCGGCCTCGGAGGCGGACTCCTGGAGGTCGCCGATCATCACCCGGGCCCCGGCGGCGGCCAAGGCCTGGGCCATCCCCTCCCCGAGTCCCTGGGCTCCTCCGGTGACGAGGGCGGTGCGTCCGGACAGGTCGTACGACGTCATGGGCTCGGCTCCTTTGCCTGGCACTCCGGGTGGGTGAGGAGCAGCCTGCCGCCTCGTCTTGACAGTCGTCAAGACACGCCGGGCGGGCACCCCTACGATGGCCGGATGACGACGAGCCCGGCGCGGGTGTCGGCCCGCACGGTCCGGACCGCCGCCGACCACGCGGCCCGGCGGGACGCCCTCGCGGAGTCGGCGCTGCGGACGCTCGGCGAGCTCGGGTGGGCCCGCACCTCGCTGCGGGAGATCGCGGCGAACTCCGAGTTCAGCCACGGGGTCGTCCACTACTACTTCCGCGACAAGACCGAGCTCATCACCTACTGCGTCCGCTCGTACAAGGCGCGCTGCGTGCACCGGTACGACGGGGTCGTCGCCACCTCGCGGACGGCACCGGGGCTGCTCGAGGCGTTCGCGGACAAGCTCGTCGAGACGATCGTCGACGAGGCGCCGATGCACCGCCTCTGGTACGACCTGCGGACGACGAGCATGTTCGAGGAGTCGTTGCGGGCGGACGTCGTCGCCATCGACGCGACCCTCGAGGACATGGTGTGGCGGGTCGTCTCGCGGTACGCCGAGCTCGCGGGTCGGGGCCTCGTCGTCACGTCCGGGACGGCGTACGCGATGTTGGACGGGGTGTTCGAGCGGACGCTGCTGCGTCACCTCTCCGGGGACGCGGAGGCGTTGCCGGACCTGCGGGCCACCGTGCTCGGGGCGCTGCCCCTGCTCCTGCGCGCCGACTGAGCCGGCCTCCTGCTCCGAGAAAGCGGCCGGGAGTGTGATCCGATCCGGGCGCCAGGCGCGACAGTGTGTTCGTGCAGCACCTCACGGACCCCGAGCTCCTGGGCCTGGTCGCCCAGGGGGACGAGTCCGCGCTGCGTGAGCTCGTCGAGCGGCACTCGCCGTGGATGCTCCTGCGGCTGGGCCGCCGCACCCCGGACCTCGACCTCGCTGTCGAGGCGGTGCACGACACCTTCGTCGCGATCTGGCGCAACCCCCGGTCCTTCCGCGGCGAGGGTGATGTCGGCGCCTGGCTCTGGGGCATCGCCATCCGCCGGCTCGTCTCTCGGCTACGCCTCCGCGCCCAGCCGGTGCCGGTCGAGAGCCGGCTGCTCTCCTCGATGTCGCCCACCGTGCGCAGCGCGGAGGACGAGCTGCTCGTCGCGCTCGAGCACGGAGCGGTGGGCGCCGCGCTGAGCACCCTCTCGCCGGAGCTGCGCCAGGTGCTGCAGGCCACCGTCATCGACGGCCTGTCGACGCGCGAGGCGGCCCATCTGCTCGGCATCCCCGAGGGCACGGTCAAGAGCCGGGCCCGCATCGCCCGGTCCAGGCTGCGCGAGCAGCTGATCTCGAGGGAGGCGTGCCCATGAGCTGGCACCCCGAACCGCCCGTGTGGCAGGCCTACGCGTCCGGCCGGCTCGACCCGACCGCCGAGCTCAGCGTCGAGACCCACCTCACGGCCTGCCCGCACTGCCGCACTACCGTGGCGGCGCAGGTCCCGCAGGCCTCGGTCGGGCTGGTGTGGAACCGGGTACGCGACTCCGTCGCCGTGCCCACGCCGAGCCGTGTGCACCGGGTGCTGCGCCGACTCGGGGTGCGTGAGGACGACGCCGTCGTCGTCGCCGCCGCCGACGCCCTCCTCGTCCCGTGGGCCGCGGCCGTCGGACTGGCCGTCGCGGCCGCCGTCGTCACCGGGTTCGCCGGGTTGGGACCCGCCGGCCAGGAGGCCTTCTTCCTGGCGGTGGCGCCGCTCGTCCCGGTCCTCGCCGTCGTCGTGGCCCACGACGTGCTCGACCCCCTGCGCGAGGTCGTGGCCGTCAGCGCCTACAGCGCACTCCGGCTCGCGCTCCTGCGGGCGGTCGCATCGCTCGCCGTGGCCGTGCCCGTGACCACCGCGCTCGGTCTGCTCCTCCCCGGCCTCGACGGTCTCGCCGTCCTGTGGCTGGCCCCGGGGCTCGGTCTGACCCTCGCCGCGCTCGTCCTCCTCACGTGGTTCGAGGCCAGGGTCACCGGCGCCCTGCTCGGGCTCGGCTGGGTGGGCGTCGTGGCGCTCCTGCGCCTCGGTGGTGACGTCCACGTGCTGACGGGTCCCGCGGCCCAGGTGCTCTTCCTCGTCGGTGCGGGGGCGCTTGGGCTCACCCTCGTGCTGCGCACGTCGTCGCTGCGGCTCCAGGGAGGTGGGCTGTGAGCGTCGTCGCCTCCCTCGAGGGGGTCGCCAAGAGCTTCGGGGGCGTCCGGGCCCTGCGCCCCACCACGCTGGACCTGCGCCCCGGCGTCGTCGGGCTGCTCGGGCCGAACGGCGCGGGCAAGACCACGATGCTCCGCCTGCTCTCCACCGCGCTGCCGCCCACGGAGGGACGGATCGTGGTCTCGGGGTTCGACGTCACCGCCTCCCACGCCGACCGGGTGGAGGCCCGGCGGCGCATCGGGTACTGCCCGCAGGAGGTCACCTTCCCGCGGGGGATGACGGCCTTCGCGTTCCTCGACTACCTGGCCGTCCTCAAGGAGTGGCGACAGAAGGAGCAGCGCCACGCCGAGGTCCGCCGCGTCCTCGAGCTCGTCCGGCTCGCCGACCGCGGCGCGATGAAGGTGGCTCGCCTGTCCGGCGGCCAGCGCCGTCGTCTGGCCATCGCCCAGGCGCTGCTCGGCACACCGGACCTGCTCGTCCTCGACGAGCCCACCACCGGCCTCGACCCGGAGCAGCGGGCGTCCCTGCGGGGTCTGCTCTCGGGGCTGCCGGGAACGGTCCTGCTCTCGACGCACCAGACCGAGGACGTCTCGGCGCTGTGCGACCGCGTCCTGGTCATCGATGCGGGGTCCATCCGCTTCGACGGCACCGTCCCCGAGCTGTTGGCCACCGCTGCCGGGCGCGTCCACCTCGGCCCCGAGGCCGCCGGTGACGCGGTGCAGGCGTGGCGCACCGGCACCGGGCTGGTGCGCTCGGTCGGCGGGCGGCCCGCCCCCGACTCCACCGTCGTCGACCCCTCCGGTCTCCTCGTGTTCGCCCTCACCGGGCCCCGGGTCAGCCCGCGGCGCTCCGTGGGTGGCGCGTGATGTCGTAGCCGTCGGCGAGCCCGGCGGCGAGGATCTCGAGCAGGGCCGGCACGTCCTCGGGCTCGAGCGGGACGGTGGCGACGCAGACGTTGTCCCGCCACATCGAGAGGACGACGACGCCGGCCTCGTGGTGCCACGTCGCGCGCAGCGCACGGCCCTCGCCGCGGGCGTCGGGGACGACCGCGCTGCGTCCTCCGTCGGCCGCACGCTCCATCCACCGATTGTGCCGCCGGGCACGGCCGGTGTCGAGGCTCAGCCGTCGCCCCGGCCGCCGCCGACGTCGCCGCCGCGGGTGAACGCCGACGCGTAGGTCGTCGCGCCGACGGCGATCGAGTACTCCGCGTAGTAGTCCGAGATGCCGTGGCGCTGCGCCTCCCGGTGGCGGGGGTGGTCGCGCCAGCCCGCGTGCGACGGGGCGTCGGCGAAGGTGACGACGGTGCACCGCTCGCCGTCGTCGGCGACGAAGGTCTTGGTCTCGACGAACCCGGGCATCGAGCGGGCGAGCTCGGCGACCACGGCGAGCTCGTCGCCGTAGGCGGCCTCCGCCTCCGGCCGCAGCCGGTTGCGGAACACGGTGACCACCTGGCCGACCCGCGGCCGCTCGACCTCGGCCACGTCAGATGTCGCGGAAGGTCTCGATCGTCGCGCCGAGGGCGTTGAGCCGCTCCGCGAGGTCCTCGTAGCCGCGGTTGATGACGTAGACGTTGCGCAGCACCGAGGTACCGGGGGCCGCGAGCATCGCGAGGAGCACGACGACGCCCGGGCGCAGCGCCGGCGGGCACATCACCTCGGCGGCCCGCCACTTCGGCGTCGGCCCGGTGATCATCACCCGGTGGGGGTCGAGCAGCTGCACCTGGCCGCCGATCTTGGTCAGCTCGGTGAGGTAGATCGCCCGGTTCTCGTAGACCCAGTCGTGGATCATCGTCGTGCCCTCGGCGCAGGCGGCGATGAGCGCGAAGAACGGCAGGTTGTCGATGTTGAGGCCCGGGAAGGGCATCGGGGCGATCTTGTCGACCGGCGCGGTGAGCGGCCCGGGGTGGATGGTCAGGTCGACGAGCCGGGTGTGGCCGTTCTTCGCGAGGTACTCCTCGGTGAGGTCGAACTTCAGCCCCATCTCCTCGAGGGTGGCGAGCTCGATCTCGAGGAACTCGATCGGCACTCGCTCGATGGTGATCGTCGACTCGGTGACGACGGCCGCCGCGATGAGGCTCATCGCCTCGATGGGGTCCTCCGACGGGGAGTACTCGATGTCGGCGTCGACCCGGTGCACGCCGGTGACGGTGAGCGTCGTCGTCCCGATGCCCTCGATGACGCACCCCGAGGCCCTGGAGGAAGAAGCAGAGGTCCTGGACCATGTAGTTGGGGCTGGCGTTGCGGATCACCGTCGTGCCCTCGTACCGGGCCGCGGCGAGCAGGACGTTCTCGGTGACGGTGTCGCCGCGCTCGGTGAGCACGATCGCCCGCTTCGGGTGGCGGGTGCGGTCGACGACCGACTGGTAGAAGCCGTGCGTCGCCGTGACGTCGAGGCCGAAGTGGCGCAGCGCCGACAGGTGGGGCTCGACGGTGCGGGTGCCGAGGTCGCAGCCGCCGGCGTAGGGGAGCCGGAAGTCGTCGTAGTCGGCGAGCAGCGGGCCGAGGAACATGATGACCGTACGGGTGCGGCGGGCGGCGTCGATGTCGATGCCGGCGAGGTCGAGCCGCGCGGGGGGCACGATCTCGAGGTCGTTGCTGTCGGGCAGCCACCGGACACGGACGCCGATCGAGGTCAGCACCTCGATGATCCGGTTGACCTCCTCGATCCGGGCGAGGTTGCGCAACGTCGTGCGGCCCTTGTTGATCAGGCTCGCGCAGAGGAGGGCGACGGCGGCGTTCTTGCTCGTCTTGACCGGGATGGACCCGGAGAGCTTCTTGCCGCCGACGATGCGCAGGTGCTGCGGGCCGGAGTGCCCGAGCGAGACGAACTCGCTGTCGAGCTTCTCGCCGACCCGGGCGAGCATCTCCAGGGACAGGTTCTGCTTCCCCTGCTCGATGCGGGCCACCGCGCTCTGGCTCGTGCCGAGCAGGTCGGCGAGCTCGCTCTGGGTCAGGCCCTGGTGGCGTCGGGCGTCGCGGATGAGGGTGCCGATCCGCGTCAGGTAGGTGTCGGAGGTCGTCGTCACCGGACCATCGTAGATCACATGTGAGATATCGGCGCCCCCGCCGTGAGGGAGTTCAGGCGTGTCGAGGGTCCGGCGGCCCCACGCAGCCCGCCCCCACGCGCCCGGGGCCCGGGTGCGTGGGGAGGGTCGGTCAGGGCGCCGTGCTGACGTCGACCGAGGACCGGCACGCCTGCGTGTTCCGATCCAGGGAGTCCCTGGTCGCCTGCAGCTGGCGCACGACGTCGCTGAGCCCGGAGGCGTCGAGGTCGCGTGCCCTCGCTGCCGCCTGGTCGACGAGGTCGAGGGCCTTCTGCGAGTCGTCGGCCAGGGCCAGGCACTCACCGGGAACGGTGATCGTCCGGTCCGCCGGGACGCTGGAGGAAGCGGTCGGGGACGCGCCGGAGGATGCCGTCGGCGAGGCCGAGCCGGCCGCCGTCCCGTCGACCCCGCCGGAGGTGGTCGCGAGGACGACCCCACCGCCGAGCAGGAGGCCGACGAGGAACGTCGCCGCCGGGATCAGCCACGTCGGCGTGCGCCGGTCGGTCGGGACGTCGTCACCGGGGGTGGTGGTGTCCTTGGCGTCGGCGGTGTCCTTGGGGTCGGCCGTGTCCTTCTCGGGCTCCTTGGCGGTCGTGGTGGTGTCCTCGGCGTCCGACGTGTCCTTCTCGGGCTCCTTGGCGGCGGTGGTGGTGTCCTTGGGGTCGGGGTCGGCGGTGTCCTTGTCGGGTTCCTTGGCGGCGGTGGTGGTGTCCTTGGGGTCGGCGGTGTCCTTGTCGGGTTCCTTGGCGGCGGTGGTGGTGTCCTTGGGGTCGGCGGTGTCCTTCTCGGGCTCCTTCGCGGGCGTGGTGGTGTCCTCGGCGTCCGACGTGTCCTTCTCGGGCTCCTTCGCCATGGGGTCCTTCCTTCGTCGATGTGTAGACCTCCGTTCCCGGTCTATACCCGAACGGCCGGCGGCGATGCATCGGCACACCGATGGGAGACCAAGTGTGTTCGTGTCGGCATGTCCTCACCGGTTCCGGGGTACACAGGGGTCATGGCGAGACGAGCATGGGACGCAGATGCCGGCACGGTGCGCAGCTGGGACGGGGTCGTCGTCTTCTGGGTCGTGTTCTGGCTGGTCCTGGGCGTCTGGACGGGGTACCTCATCTGGCAGCTGACGGGCCTCGCCGAGAGCACCGTCAACTCGGGGCATTCGCTCGCCTCCGCGGGCTCGGCCCTGCGCAAGCTCTCGAGCGTGCCGCTCATCGGCGACCAGACCGGGGCCCTGGGCCAGCAGGTCGGAGCGACCGCGGACGGGATCGTCCGCAGCGGGGACCAGGCCGACCGGAGCATCCGTGGGCTGAGTGTCCTCCTCGGGGCGGCCGTTGCGCTGGCTCCCAGCGGCGCCGTCCTCATGTTCTACGTGCCCGCGCGAGTGGCGCGGCGGCAGGAGGTGCGGCAGGTACGCCGAGGCCTCGGGCGGCACGGCGACTCGACCGCCATGCGGGCCCTGCTCGCACACCGGGCCGTGGCCAACCTCACCCCCTCCGAGCTCATGTCCATCAGCTCCGACCCCCACGGCGACCTCGCCGCGGGCCGCCACCGAGACCTCGCTGCGGCCGAGCTGCACCGGCTCGGCATCCACCCGGCCTAGGGGCGGTGCCGTGACGCCCCTCGGACCCGGGCGCGCCGTCCGGGCCCTCCGTGACCGTGGCGCGCGCCCAGCGACGCCCGCGGTGACGAGCTGGTCGCGCCGCTACGCCCGGTGGACGATCCGGTGGCGGTGGGCCGTCATCGGAGGCTGGCTGGCCATCCTCCTCCTGTCGGTGTACGGACCCCGGCTGCCCTCCAGCGGAAGTGGCACCGCGAGCGTGATCCCGCAGGGCAGCCCGGCGATCGCGGCCGAGATCCGCTCCGTCGAGCTCTTCGGGTACCCCCTGAACAGCCGCACCACCGTGGTCCAGCGCGATCCCGCGGGGCTCTCGCCGTTCGTCCAGGCGGAGTCCGTCCTCGACGCCCTGGCCGTCGACCAGACCACGCCCGAACCGCCCCTGCTCGGTGCGCTGCCGCTGACCAACGCCCTGCCCATCGGTGGCGCGATGAACGAGCGGAACACGACGGTCCTCACCAACCTGTTCATGGACCCCCGGAGCAGCTTCGTCAGCCAGGGCCGGGCCGCGGAGCAGTACCGTGCCCTCAACCTCGGCCGGCCCGAGGACCACGTCGTGGGGATCACCGGGTCGGTGCCGGCCCGGGCCGAGCAGGCCCGGATCGTCGCGGAGACCCTGCACCGGCTGGAGATCCTCACCGTCCTGGCCATCATCGTCCTGGTGGCCGTGGCGTTCCGTTCGCTCGTCGCCCCGTTCATCGCGCTGCTCGCGGCCGGGCTCGCCTACGTCGTGACGCTCCACCTCTCCGACGTCGTCTCGGGGCTCGTCGGCGTCGCCGCTCCGGCCGAGCTCGAACCCCTGCTCGTGGCGCTGCTCCTCGGAGTCGTGACCGACTACACCGTCTTCTACGTCACCGCGCTGCGCGCCCGGCTCTCCCGGACCGAGGACCCCCGCGAGGCGGTCGAGCTGGCCATCGCCTCCTACACCCCGATCGTCACCGTGGCCGGGATCACGGTGGCGGCCGGGACCGGGGCGCTCCTCGCCGCCCGGTCGGACTTCTTCCGCAGCCTCGGACCGGCGATGACCCTGGCCATCACCGTCGGGCTGGTCGTGTCGGTCACCCTCGTGCCGGCGCTCGTCGCCGTCCTGGGTCCGAAGATGTTCTGGCCCGGCCGGCTCCTGCCGCGACGGGTCCTCGCGGCCCTCGGCCTCCGGGGGTACCGTCGCGAGCTCGCCGGGAACAGCAGGCTGATGCACCGGATCACCCGTCGGGGCACGGCGGGCTGGGTCCTCGCGGCGACCACGGTGGTCCTCGTCCTCGCGTCGCTCCCGCTCGCCTCGATGCGGCTGGGCGTGGGCTTCACGACCTCGCTCCCGGACGACAACCCGGTCAAGAGGGCGGCGGCCGCCGCCGCGGAGGGGTTCGCGCCCGGCATCGCCGCACCGACGACGATCCTCATCGAGCGCCCCCACCTGGTCGACGACCTCGGGGCCCTCTCGGCCTTCCAGAAGGACCTCGAGGACGAGCCGGGCGTGGCCCTGGTCCTCGGTCCCGCCCAGAACTTCGTCCAGAAGCCGCTCGGGATCGTCCTGTCGCGGGACGGCACGGCGGCCCGGATCATCGTCGTCTTCGACCACGACCCGCTGGGGGCCACCGCCATCTCCGACTTCTCGGCCCTGCGGGTGGCCGCGCCCGGCGCAGCGGCGCGGGCCGGGCTCACCGGGGCTCGGATCAGCTTCGCCGGGGACACCGCCATCGCGGAGGGCCTGGTCTCCTCGACGGTCCGCGACCTGTCCCGCATCGCGATCGTCGCGGTCGTCGTGAACCTGCTGCTCCTCGTCGTGTTCCTGCGCTCGCTGCTCGCACCGGTCCTGCTCCTGGCGTGCAGCGTGCTCGCGCTCACCGCGTCCCTGGGGCTGGCCAACCTCGTGTTCGCCGACCCCGCGACCGGGCGCGGCATCACGTTCTACGTCCCCTTCGCCGCCTCCGTCCTCCTCGTGTCGCTGGGCTCGGACTACAACATCTTCGGGGTCGGCCGGGTGTGGGACGAGGCGTCTCGCCGGCCGATCCGCGACGCCGTCATCCGGGCCTTCCCGGAGACGAGCTCGGCGATCACGACCGCCGGCATCACCCTGGCGGCGAGCTTCGGGATGCTGGCCGTCATCCCCCTGACCCCGTTCCGCGAGCTCGGGTTCGTCATGGTCGTCGGCATCCTCGTGGACACCTTCGTCGTCCGGACCCTCCTCGTCCCCTGCCTGCTCACCCTCCTGGGACGGCACGCACGGTGGCCCGCCCGAGGAGTCGCCGCCGACGCCGACGCCGACGCCGACGCCGACGCCGACCGTCGATGAGGACGTCGGCGAGGGCGTCGGCGAGGGCGCCGCGGCGACCGCCTGAGGTGGCGGTCAGCCGGCCGGCACGCTCGCGACGCCGTGCGGCAGGATCCGCCGTCCGAGCACCCGCTCGGTGACGCCCTCGCGGTCCAGCAGCGGGATGATCCCCCCGTTCCAGAACGGGAAGCCGGCACCGGTGATCATCGCGAGGTCGATGTCCATCGGCGCCTCGACGACGCCCTCGGACAGCATCAGCCCGACCTCCTCGGCGATCGCGCCGAGCACCCGGGCCCGGACCTCCTCGACCGAGAGCTCCACCGGGTGCTCGGGCCGCACCCGCAGCGCCTCCACCTCCGGGTCCGGCACCGGGCGCCCGCCCTCCATGAGGTAGTACCCGCGCTTGCCGGCCTCGACGATCGCGCGGAGCGTGGGGGAGAGGTGGAAGCGGTCGCCGAAGGCCCGCACGAGGGTCTCGCTGTTGTGCAGCGCGATGGCCGGCCCGACGAGCCCGACGAGGACGAACGGCGGCATCGGCGCCAGCCCGGCGACGGCGCGGTCCGCGACCTCGACCGGCGTGCCCTCGTCGACGACCCGCGAGTACTCGCCCATGAAGCGGCCGAGGAGGCGGTTGACGACGAACGACGCGGTGTCCTTGGAGCGGATGCACGTCTTGCCCAGCGCCCGGCCGGTGGCGAACGCCGTCGCGAGGGTGGCCTCGTCGGTGTGCTCGCCCGGGACCACCTCGAGCAGCGGCATGACGGCCACCGGGTTGAAGAAGTGGAACCCGACGACCCGCTCGGGGTGCTCGAGCCGGCTCGCCATCTCGGAGACCGAGAGCGACGAGGTGTTCGTCATGAGGACGCAGTCGGCGGAGACGACGGCCTCGACCTCGGCGAACACCTGCTGCTTGACCGACATCTCCTCGAAGACGGCCTCGATGACGAGGTCGGCGTCGGCGAAGCCGTCCTTGCTCGTCGAGCCGGTGACGAGGCGGCGCAGGAACGAGGCCTTGTCGGGCGAGACGCGCCGCTTCTCGAGCAGGGCGTCGATCTCGTCGTGCACCCAGGCGACGCCCTTGGCCACGCGGTCCTCGTCGAGGTCGGTCATGACGACCGGCACCCCGAGGCGGCGGGCGAAGAGGAGGGCGAGCTGGCTGGCCATGAGGCCGGCACCGACGACGCCGACCTTGGTGACCGGTCGGGCCAGCGCCTTGTCCGGGGCGCCGGCCGGGCGCTTGGCCCGCTTCTGCACGAGGTCGAACGCGTAGAGGCCGGCCCGCAGCTCGTCGGACATGATGAGGTCGCCGAGGGCCTCGTCCTCCGCGGCGAACGCCTCCTCGCGGGTCGCGGTGCGCGCGGCCCGGACCAGCTCGACGGCGCGCAGGGCGCCGGGGGAGCGGCCGGCGGTCCTGGCCCGCACGAGCTTCGCGGCACGCTCGCACGCCGCGTCCCACACGTCGGCGTCGCGGTCGACCTCGGCGCGGTCGACCGTCACGGCACCGGTGAGCACGTCCGCGGCCCAGCGCAGCGAGTCCTCGAGGAACCCGGCGGGCTCGAGCAGGACGTCGGCGATGCCGAGCCGGGCGACGTCCTTCGCGGGGAGCATCCGGTTCTGCGCCAACGGGTTCTCGACGATCACCGTGAGGGCTGCCTCGGGCCCGACGAGGTTCGGGAGCAGGTAGCAGCCGCCCCAGCCGGGCAGCAGGCCGAGGAAGGTCTCCGGCAGGGCGAAGGCCGGGACGCCGCCCGAGACCGTGCGGTAGTCGGCGGAGAGGGCCAGCTCGACGCCGCCGCCCATGGCCGCCCCGTTCACGAACGCGAAGGTGGGGACGGGCAGGTCGGCGAACGTGGCGAAGGCGTGGTGGCCCGCGCGGGCGATGTCGACGGCCTGCCCGCGCTCGGTGACGTACGGGATGCCCGACAGGTCGGCCCCGACGGCGAAGACGAACGGCTTGCCGGTGACCCCGACGGCCTGGACCTCGCCGGCCTCGGCGCGCTCGCGGAGGGTGTCGAGGGTGGCCTGCAGCCCGGCGATGCCCTCGGGGCCGAAGGTGTTCGGCCGGGTGTGGTCGCGGCCGTTGTCGAGGGTGACGAGCGCCAGGGTGCCGGCGCCGCCGGGGAGGGCGACGTCCTGGACGGGCGTGCGGGTGACGACCTCGGCGGGGAGCTCGGGGGCGTGGGTGGTCGTGGTCATGGCGCTCACGCGTCCTGTCCGTAGTCGGCGTGGTGGGGGTTCTCCCAGATGACGCTGCCGCCCATCCCGATGCCGATGCACATCGCGGTGAGGCCGTAGCGCACCTCGGGGTGCTCCTCGAAGTGCCGGGCCAGCTGGCTCATGAGGCGCACGCCGGAGGAGGCGAGGGGGTGACCGGTGGCGATGGCGCCGCCCCAGGGGTTGACGCGCTCGTCGTCGTCGGCGATGCCGAAGTGGTCGAGGAAGGACAGCACCTGGACGGCGAAGGCCTCGTTGAGCTCGAAGAGCCCGATGTCCGCGATGCCCAGCCCGGCCTTGGCCAGGGCCTTCTCGGTGGCCGGCACCGGGCCGATGCCCATGACCTCGGGCTCGACGCCGACGAACGCGTAGGAGACCAGGCGCATCCGCACCGGGAGGCCGAGCTCGTCGGCGGCGGCCTGCGAGGCGAGGAGGCACGCGGTCGCGCCGTCGTTGAGGCCGGCGGCGTTGCCGGCGGAGACGTTGCCGTGCGGGCGGAACGGGGTGCGCAGGCCGGCGAGCTCCTCGAGCGTGGTGCCCGGGCGCGGCGGCTCGTCGACCGTGGCCAGGCCCCAGCCCTTCTCGACGTGGCGGGTGGCCACCGGGACGAGGTCGGGCTGGACCTTGCCGGCCGCGTACGCGGCGGCGAGCTTGCGCTGGCTGCCGACGGCGAAGGCGTCGCAACGCTCCTTGGTGAGCTCCGGGAAGCGGTCGTGGAGGTTCTCGGCGGTCTTGCCCATGACGAGCGCCGACTCGTCGACGATCCGCTCGGCGACGATGCGCGGGTTGGGGTCGACGCCCTCGCCCATCGGGTGGCGGCCCATGTGCTCGACCCCGCCGGCGACGGCGACGTCGATGGCGCCGACGCCGATCGCGGAGGCCACGTTCGTCACGGCGGTCATCGCGCCGGCGCACATCCGGTCGATCGAGTAGCCCGGGCGTGCTCTTGGGCAGGCCCGACAGCAGCGCGGTGAGCCGGCCCAGGGTCAGGCCCTGGTCGCCGATCTGCGTCGTCGCCGCGATGGCGACCTCCTCGACGCGGTCCTTCGGCAGCTCGGGGTGGCGCCGGAGCAGCTCGCGGACGCAGGAGATGACGAGGTCGTCGGCGCGGGTCTGGGCGTACATGCCCTTCTCGCCGGCCTTGCCGAAGGGGGTGCGGACGCCGTCGACGAAGACGACCTCCTGGAGCTCGCGGGGCACGTCGGTGGCCTCCCTGGTGGGGAACGGGGCAGCCCGGCGGTGCCGGGCGTCGCCGCCACCCTACTAAGCGAGCGCTTAGTCGTCGACGGCCGGGGAGGTGAGGGGCGTCACGCCCTACAGTTCCGTCATGGACGACACGACGTGGACCGCCGTCGAGGACGAGGCCGGGCTCACCGCCCTCGTCGGGGAGCCGAACCGGCGCGCCCGGGACAAGGAGCGCGACCACCTCCTCGACGTCGACCGGGCCTGGCTGGCCGCCTCACCGTTCTGCGTCCTCGCCACCTCGGGGCCCGACGGCTGCGTGCGACGCGTCCCCGAAGGGCGACCCCGCCGGGTCCCTCGTCCACGTCCTCGACGACCGCACCGTCGCCATCGCGGAACGGCCCGGCAACAAGCGGGTCGACGGCTACCACAACGTGCTCGCCAACCCCCACGTCGGGCTGCTCTTCCTCATCCCCGGTCGTGGCGACACGCTGCGCGTCAACGGCCGGGCCCGCCTGGTGTCGGACGCACCGTTCTTCGACGAGATGGTCGTGCGTGGGCACCGGCCCGGTGCTCGCGCTCGTCGTCGACGTCGAGCAGGTCTTCTTCCACTGCAGCAAGGCGTTCCTGCGCTCGGAGCTCTGGGACCCGGCCACCTGGCAGCCCCACGACCGCGTGCCGCGCCGGGCCGTCATCGCCCACGAGGTCGAGCCGGACGGCCGCAGCGTCGACGAGCTCGACACCTACTACGGGCCCGCGTACGAGCAGGGCCTCTACGGCTGAGGTCGCCCGCGGGGCCCTCAGCCGTCGGGGTGGGCGGCGAAGGCGGCGGCGAGCAGCGGCGCGACGATCTCGGCCTGCCAGCGCCGCACGCCGTAGCGCCTCGAGGGCGGCCGCGAACCCCTCGACGGAGCGGTCGTCGGGCGGGCTCCACACGACGCGGCGCAGGGGGTCGGGGGAGCAGACGTTCTCGACGGGGATGGTGTGCTCGGTGGCGAACGCCGTCAGCGCCGCGCGCGTCGCGCCGAGCCGCTCGGCCGCGACGGGGTTCTTGTCGGCCCACACGCGCGGCGGCGGGCGGGCCGTCGGAGGGCAGGGTGCGCGGCGGCAGCTCGTCCTCGGGCAGGTCGAGGGCGCGCGCCGACCGCCTCGACCCACTGCCGGGCGTAGCGCTTGATCGCCCGGTGGCCCGACGGCAGGTCGGCGGTGGAGCGCGGGGCGGCCCGGGCGATCTCGACGAGCGAGGCGTCGGGCAGCACCCGGCCGACGGAGGTGTCGCGCTCGCGGGCGATGGCGTCGCGGGCGTACCAGAGCTCGCGCACGACCCCGACCGCGCGGCGCGAGCGCAGCGTGTTGATGCCCGAGGTGCGCCGCCACGGGTCGACGCGCTCGGTGGGGGTCCAGTCGAGGAGCGCGGCGAACTCCTGGCGGGCCCACTCGTCCTTGCCCTGCGCGGCGAGGTCGACGCCCATGAGGTTGCGCAGCTCGCCGAGGACCTCGACGTCGAGCGCCGCGTAGCGCAGCCACGGGTCGGGGAGCGGGCGGGTCGACCAGTCGACGGCCGAGTGCTCCTTGGCCAGGCCCAGCCCGAGGTAGTGCTCGACGACGGCGGCCAGGCCGACGCGCGGCAGGCCGATGATGCGCGCGGCGAGCTCGGTGTCGAAGAGCTGGCGGGGGCGCAGCCCGACCTCGGCGAGGCAGGCGAGGTCCTGGGTGGCGGCGTGGAGGATCCACTCCGCGGGGCCGATGGCCTCGGCGAGCGGGGTGAGGTCGGGGACGGCGATCGGGTCGAGGAGCCAGGTGCCCGACCCCTCGCGGCGGACCTGGACGAGGTAGGCGCGCTGGCCGTACCGGTAGCCCGAGGCGCGCTCGGCGTCGATGGCCAGCGGGCCCGCGCCCGGCCGCGACCGCCCGGGCCGCCTCGTCGAGGCCGCGCTCGGAGTCGACGACCGCGGGGACGCCCTCGGCCGGCTCGTCGAGCGGGACGGGGGCGGGGGGCGTCGGCGGGGCTGCCGTCGGGGGCGGGCGTGCTCTCGGAGGTCATCCGCGGGTCACCGGCGGGGTCCCGGCAGCGCGACGACACCCTCGGGCAGCGGGGGCAGCCCGGCGATGGTGCACAGCAGGTCGGACCAGGCGAGGAGGTGCTCGCCGACCTCGGGGCCGAGCGGGGTCCACGACGCGCGCAGCTCCATCTCGACGCTCGCCGGGCGGTCGGCCAGCCCGCCGAAGCTCTCGGAGACCACGCGGGTGACCGTGCCGGCCTCGGCCGCGAAGGGCACGCCGCGGCCGGTCAGGCGCGTCGGTGAGCCAGCTCCAGCCGACCTCGCCGAGCAGGGGCTCGACGGCGAACTCGGCCTCGAGCTCGGCCCGGGCGAAGGTGACCGCGCGCCACTCGCCGCCCCACGGCTCGGGGGCCGAGGGGTCGTGGAGGAGGACGAACCGGCCCGACGCGAGCTCGGCGTCGGGGTCGTGCGGGTCGACGACGTCGGCGGTGAGCGCGACGGCGTGCGGGGCGATGCGCTGGGGGGCCGGGACCTCGGTGAGCCGGATCTCCGGCCGGAGCCGGGCGCGGTGGAGCTCCTCGAGTGCCCGGGCGAACTCCGGGGACTCGCGCCCGGTCACCGTGCTGCGTGCCACGTGGAGCAAAGTAGGCCGACCGCGGCGTCCACGCCGTGAGGGCACGCCGGGCGCGCCCGGACGCGGCCCTAGGCTGCGCTCGTGCTCGCCCTCCTCGCCCTCGGGTCCTCCGCCGCCTGGGGCACCTCCGACTTCCTCGCGGGGCTCGCCTCGCGGCGGCGCCACCCCGTGGCCGTCGTCGGCTGGACCCAGGGCCTGGCCCTCGTCGTGCTCACGGTCGTCGTGCTGGCCCGACCGGACCTCGCGCCGTGGGCCGACTGGCGCCAGTGGGCGCCGTGGGCGGTCGGCGCCGGGCTCGCCGGCCTCGGCGGGCTCGTCTGCTTCTACACGGCCCTGTCGACCGGGACGATGGGCGTCGTCGCGCCGATCGCCGGCCTCGGGGTGGTCGTGCCGGTGGTGCTCGGGGTCGTCGGGGGCGACCGGCCCGCCGTGCTGGCCTGGGTCGGGATGGTCGTGGCCGTCGGCGGCGTCACCCTCGCCTCGGGGCCGGAGATCGCCGCCGGGCTCTCGGTGCGCCCGGTCGCCCTCGCCACCGGGGCGGCGGTCGGCTTCGGGCTCACCCTCTACCTCCTCGACCGGGGGGCCCGCGAGTCCACGCTCATGACGCTCTGGGGGATGCGGGTCACCTCGGTGCCGCGTGCTGCTCGTCGTCGCGCTGCTCGCCCGCACCGCCGGAGGCGTGACCGCCCGCGAGCTGCCCGGTGCTGCTCGTCATCGGGTGCGGGGACCTCGGCGCGAACGCCCTCTTCGCCGTCGCGTCCTCCCGGGGCCAGGTGAGCATCGCCGCGGTGCTCGCCTCGCTCTACCCGGTGGTCACGGCGGTGCTCGCCCGGGTGGTGCTCGACGAGCGCCTCCAGCGGGTGCAGCAGCTCGGCGTCGCCCTCGCCGTGGGCGGCGCCGTGCTCATCGCCGCGTAGGCCGCCACCGCCGGGCGTCCGGGGACCGGGCCGCCGGGTGCGAGGATGTCGCGTCGTGACCACCTCGCCCGCCCCGGCCGGCCGGCCGGCGTCCGACTCCCCGCTCGTGCGGGCCGCCCGCGGACGGCCCGTCCCGCACACCCCGGTGTGGTTCATGCGCCAGGCCGGGCGCTCGCTGCCCGAGTACCGGAAGGTGCGGGAGGGCGTCGGGATGCTCGAGTCGTGCCGGCGGCCCGACCTCGTCACCGAGATCACCCTCCAGCCGGTGCGCCGGCACGGCGTCGACGCGGCGATCTTCTTCTCCGACATCGTCGTCCCGCTCGCCGCGGTGGGTGTCGACCTCGACATCGTCCCGGGGGTGGGGCCCGTCGTCGCCGAGCCGGTGCGCTCGCGCGCCGACCTCGCCCGGCTGCGGGACCTCGAGCCGGAGGACGTCCCCGACATCGCCGAGTCGGTGCGGCTGCTCGTCGCCGAGCTCGGCGCCACCCCGCTCATCGGCTTCGCCGGGGCGCCGTTCACCCTCGCGTCCTACCTCGTCGAGGGCGGGCCGTCGAAGAACCACGAGCACACCAAGGCGCTCATGCACGGCGACCCCGGGCTGTGGCACGACCTCTGCGCGCAGCTGGCCCGCATCTCGGGGGCGTTCCTGCGCGTGCAGGCCGGGGCCGGCGCCTCGGCCGTGCAGCTCTTCGACTCCTGGGCCGGTGCCCTGAGCCGGGCCGACTACACGCGCTTCGTCGCCGAGCACTCGGCCGTGGCGCTCGCGGCGGTCGCCGACCTCGACGTGCCCCGCATCCACTTCGGCGTCGGCACCGGCGAGCTGCTCACCCTCATGGGCGAGGCCGGTGCCGACGTCGTGGGCGTCGACTACCGGGTCTCGCTCACCGACGCCCTCGAGCGCACGGGCGGGCGCTGGCCCCTCCAGGGCAACCTCGACCCCGCCCTGCTGTTCGCGCCCTGGGAGGCCCTCGAGCGCCGGGTGCGCGAGATCGTCGAGGAGGGTCGCGCCGCGCCGGGGCACGTCTTCAACCTCGGCCACGGCGTGCCACCGGCCACCGACCCCGACGTGCTCACCCGCGTCGTCGAGCTCGTCCACGAGGTGTCCGCCCGATGACCCTCGACCCGACGACCTCCGCGGTCGGTGAGCGGGCGATGCTCGAGGCGTTCCTCGACGACCACCGCGCCGGGCTGCGAGCCTGCCTCGACGGCCTCACCGAGGAGCAGGCCCGGCGCCGCCTCGTGCCGTCGGCGACGACGCTGCTCGGGCTGGTCAAGCACGCGACCTTCGTCGAGGTCGTCTGGTCGCAGGAGGCCGTCCTCCGCCGCAGCCGCGCCGAGCTGGGCCTGCCCGAGACGGTCGAGGACTCCTTCGTGCTCACCGACGACGACACCATCGCCTCGGTCGCTCGCCGAGCACGAGGCGGCCTGCGCGGCCGCGCGGCGAGGTGACCGCCGGGGTGGGGCTCGACGACCTCGTCACGGGGAACCGCCGCGGACCGCTGCCGCTGCGCTGGGTGTACCTCCACCTGCTGCGCGAGCTGGCCCAGCACGAGGGCCACGCCGACATCCTGCGCGAGCAGGTGCTCGCGCAGGACGCTTCGGAGGGCTGAGCGTCAGGCGGTCGGAGGACCGGCCGGCCCGGCCGGCGCCGTCGCCGTCTGGGCCACCGGCGCGACCCCGCCCCCCGGCCGGCGACGCCACCACAGGACGAGCGGGGTGAGGGCGAGCGCCCCGACGACGAGGAACGGCAGCAGGGCCCCGAGCAGGGTGAGCAGGAGCCGGACCGAGGTCGTGAACGCCGTCCCAGCCGGAGGCGAGGCCGGCGAGGAAGCCCGTCGGGTCCTCGGCCGGCGCGGCCGCCCCCTTCGTGCTCAGCGTCACGGTGATGGGGGAGAGGGCCACCTGGTCGTCGAGGGCGGCGAGCTGCTGCTCCATCGCCTCGAGGTCGGCCTGGCGGCGGGAGAGCTCGGCCTCGAGGGTGACGACGTCGGCGAGCTTCTCGGCCCGGCCCATGAGGGCCCGCACCCGCTCGACGCTCGCCTTCATCGTCGCCACGCGGGCGGTGGTGTCGACGTACTGCCCGGTGACGTCGTCGGTGCTGCTCTGGCGCGAGAGGACGGTGCCGGCGCGGGCGACGGCGTCGAGCGTGGTGTCGAGCTTGTCGGTGGGCACCGAGATCGTCACCGTGCCCCAGCCGGAGCGCTCGGGGGACCTGGGCCGGTGGTCGGGTCGCTGGCCGGGTCGGCGGTGGGGTCGCTGGAGACCTGCTCGGAGACGACGAGGCCGCCGGCCGACGCGGCGACGGTGCGCAGGGTGGCGGCCGCCTTCGTCACGTCGTCGACCTCGAGGGCGACCTCGGCCCGGCGGGCCAGCTTGCGCTCGGCCACGGCGGCGACGACGTCGGCGGAGCCGCGTCGGCCGCGCCGGCGCGCTGCGGCGGCGGTCGCCGTCGGCGGCCGCCTTGTCGCCGGCCGGGGCGGGGGCCGGGGCGGCGGTGTCGGACCGGGCCAGGCCCGATCCGGCACCCGAGTCGGCGGAGGAGGTCGCGCCGTCGGCGCTGCACGCGGCGAGGGTGGTGGCCAGGGCGGCGGCGGCGAGCGCCGCGGTGAGGCGGTGGGTGGGGGGACGGGTGCTGGCGCTCACGGGGACTCCTTCGTCGACGGCTCGGTCGTCGCTGTGGCGCCCGCAGGCGCGGCGGAGTTCCCGTCGGCGCGTCTCGAATCGGTCACGAAGTGGCCGCCGAGGCCGGTGCCGGGGCTGCGGCGGGCGCGTGAGACGCTGAGGCCATGCCCGCGGACCTCGTGCCGACCCGGCCGCACGTCGTGGTCGTCGGGGGTGGCGTCGCCGGTCTCACCGTGGCCCTCGAGGTGCTCGACGCGCTGCCCGACGCCCAGCTCACCGTGCTCGAGGCGAGCGACCGCTTCGGGGGGAAGCTGCGGCTCGAGGCGGTGGCGGGCCACCGCGTCGACGTCGGGCGCCGAGTCGCTGCTCGCCACCCGCCCCGAGGCCCTCGACCTCGCCGCGCGGTCCGGCCTCGACGCCTCCGAGCTCGTGTCCCCGGCGACCACCTCGGCGTCCGTCCTCAGCCGGGGCCGGCTGCACCCGCTGCCCCGGGGCACCGTCATGGGCGTGCCCACCGACCCGGAGGCCGCCCTCGGCGTGCTCACCGCGGACGAGGTCGCCCGGGCCCGGGCCGAGGAGGGCTGGCCGGGCGGTCCGCTCGAGGACGACGTGTCGGTCGGCGAGTACGTGGGGCGTCGCCTCGGCCGGGCCGTCGTCGACCGGCTCGTCGAGCCCCTGCTCGGCGGGGTCTACGCCGGGCACGCCGACCGGCTCTCCCTGCGGGCCACCGTGCCGGCGCTCTGGGCGGTGGCGGCCCGCGGCGGCTCGCTCCTCACGCCGCCGGCGCCCCGCCCGCGGTGCCGGCGCCTCGCCCTTCGCGGGCATCCGCGGCGGCGTCGGACGGCTGCCCGAGCAGCTCGTCGACCGTGCTCCGCGCGCGCGGGGCGCTGCTGCGCACCGGTGCCGTCGTGCGGGGGCTCGAGCGCGTCGGCGCGCGGTGGCGGGTGACCGTCGGGCTCCGCGGCCGACCCGGTGGCCGTCGAGGCCGACGCGGTGGTCCTCGCCGTCCCTCCGGCGCCCACCGCGCGGCTGCTCGCCGGGGTCGCGCCGACCGCGGCGCGCGCCCTCGGCGGGGTCGAGACCGCCTCGATGGCGGTCGTCACCCTCGCGGTGCGCCGTGACGGGCTGCCGGCGCTGCCCGGGTCGGGCTTCCTCGTGCCGCCCGTCGAGGGCCGGGCGGTCAAGGCGAGCACCTTCAGCGGCGCGAAGTGGGCGTGGGTGGGCGCCCTCGACCACGACCTGGTCCACCTGCGCGCCTCGCTCGGCCGGGCCGGCGAGGAGGCGGTGCTCCAGCGCGACGACGCCGACCTCGTGACGCTCGCCGTCGCCGAGGTGGGCGAGGCGCTCGGCGCACCGCTGCCGCCCGTCGTCGACCACCACGTCCAGCGCTGGGGCGGGGGCCTGCCCCAGTACGCCGTCGGCCACGTCGACCGGGTCGCCACCGTGCGCGCGGACGTCGCCCGGCTCCCCGGGCTCGAGGTCGCGGGGGCCACGTACGACGGGGTCGGCGTGCCGGCCGTCGTCGCCTCGGCCACCCGGGCCGCCGCCGCGGCCGTCCACCACCTCACGGCCGCCGCGGGCCTCGCGCCGGCCACCGTCGCAGCACCCGGAGGAGACCTCGGATGAGCACCCCCAGCCGCCCCACGTCGGGCAAGCCCGGCGCGGCCCGGATCCGCGAGATCAACGACACGATCCGCTACGCGATGTGGTCGGTCTTCGCGCTGGCCGAGCCGCTCGGCGACGCCGACCGCGACGCCTGCGCCGCCGAGGTCGAGGAGCTGTTCGCCTCGGTGGGCGCCGACGACGTCGTCGTCCGCGGCGTGTACGACGTCGCCGGGCTCCGCGCCGACGCCGACCTCATGGTGTGGTGGCACGCGCCGACCATCGAGGCCCTCCAGGCCGCGTACCACGGGCTGCTCCGCACGGAGGTCGGGCAGCACCTCGACCCGGTGTGGTCGGTCGCGGCGCTGCACCGTCCGGCCGAGTTCAACAAGAGCCACATCCCGGCGTTCATGTCCGACGAGGAGGCGCGGGCCTACGTCTGCGTCTACCCGTTCGTGCGCTCCTACGACTGGTACCTCATCGACGACCAGGAGCGGCGCGACATGCTCGTCGAGCACGGGCAGATGGCCCGCGAGTACCCGGACGTGCGCGCCAACACGATCGCCTCGTTCGCCCTGAACGACTACGAGTGGATCCTCGCCTTCGAGGCCGACGAGCTGCACCGCATCGTCGACCTCATGCGCGAGCTGCGCGCCTCGAAGGCCCGGATGCACGTGCGCGAGGAGGTGCCGTTCTACACCGGCCCCCGCGTCGAGGTGGGCGACCTGCTGGCCCGCCTGCGCTGAGCCGAACTTTCTCTCCGGATGCCGGAACCTTCAGTGAGGCACCGGCTACGAGCGGCACCTGGCTGAAGGTTCCGCGGGGTCGTTGCCGGTGCGGCGGCGTGGCGGCGTCGTGGCCCCGTCATCCACAGCCTCCGGCTCGGGCCGCGCCCGTCCACAGATCGGCGGCTCGGGGTCGACGGGGGCGATGTGCGCTCGCGATCGTCGTGCCATGACGGCCCTCGACCCCGCGCTCCTCGACCTCGCCACCGCCCAGCACGGAGTCGTGACGACGGCCCAGGCCCACGCCTGCGGGGTGTCCGCACCGGCTCTGGTCGCCCTCGTGCGGTGCGGTGCGCTGCTCCATCCCGGGCGGGGCTTCTACGTGGTGCCCGGAGACCGGGAGCCCGACGCGTCCGGCACCCACCGGATGCTCTGCTCCGCTGCACTCCTGCTCTACGCGGACGCGATGCTGTCCGGGACGTCGGCCCTGGTCGCGCACGGGGTCGACGTCTGGGGCGAGCTCCCGGCGAAGCCACACATCCGCCGACCGGTGGACAGGGCGCGCGGGCATGCGTGCTTCCGGGTGCGTCGGGCCTTCACCTCGTCGGTCGACAGTCCGTGGGGGCCGGCCGTCCCGGTGGCCGACGCCGTGGTGGAGCACGCCGTGGAGCGCGGGATGGTGGCCGGGGTCGTCAGTGCCGACGCGGCCCTGCACGCGGGCGTCGTGACCGAGGACGACCTCGACCGGGCCGTGGAGACCGTGCGGTGCTGGCGCAACGGGAGCCGGGCCGTGGCGATGCGGACGTTCGTCGACGGACGACGCGAGTCGGTGGGGGAGTCGCGCTGCGGCGTCGCCCTCGCCCTCGCCGGCATCGGCGCGACGCCGCAGGTCGAGATCCACGAGCCGGACGGCACCCTCGTCGGCCGCGTCGACTTCCTCGTCGACGGCACGAAGGTCGTCGTCGAGTTCGACGGACGGCTGAAGTACGACTCCGGGGACCCCGGGGTGCTCTGGGCGGAGAAGCGCCGCGAGGACCGCCTGCGCCGCCTCGGCTACGTGGTGGTGCGCATCACCTGGGCCGACCTGGAGCGGCCCGGCGTCGTGGCGGCCCGGGTCCGCAGCGCACTCGCCGCGGCCTGAGGCGAGCGAGCGGCACGACCTGGTCCCGCCGAACCGTCAGTGCGGCACGGAGCGGAGGGCGCGCGTCGCTGAAGGTTCCGGCATCCGGAGAGAACATTCAGCGAGACACGTGGTGGAGGGCGCGGGTGGCTGAAGGTTCCGGCATCCGGAGAGAACATTCAGCGAGACACGTGGTGGAGGGCGTGCGTGGCTGAAGGTTCCGGCATCCGGAGAGAAAGTTCGGTCGGGAGCCGGGAGCGGTCAGGCGGGGGAGTCGGTCGGGCGCAGGGTGAGGCTGATCGAGTTGATGCAGTAGCGCTGGTCGGTCGGGGTGTCGAAGCCCTCGCCCTCGAAGACGTGCCCGAGGTGGCTGCCGCAGGCGGCGCAGCGCACCTCGACGCGCTTCATCCCCATCGAGACGTCCTCGATGAGCTCGACGGAGTCGCCGGCCAGCGGGCTGAAGAAGGAGGGCCACCCGCAGTGGCTCTCGAACTTGGTGTCGGACTCGAACAGCTCGGCGCCGCAGGCCCGGCAGGCGTAGACCCCGGTGGTCTTGCTGTCGGTGTACTCGCCGACCCACGGGCGCTCGGTGCCGGCCTGGCGCAGCACCTGGTACTCGGCGGGCGAGAGCTCCTCGCGCCACTCGGCGTCGGACTTGCGGACGGGGTACTCGCGGTCGGTGGGCTTCATCGTCATGTCCGTCCCAACACCGTCGCCGGGCGGATGGTTCCCGGGCCCGCGCGCCGAAAGGACCTCGTCACACCCGCACCGTCGGCCCGCGTCGTTAGGCTCGCGGCATGGCGGATGCGCAGATCGTCGAGGTCGAGGGTCCGGACGGCGTCCGCGAGGTCCGGCTCAGCAGCCCCGACCGGCTGATGTGGCCCGACGCGGGCATCACCAAGGGCGACCTCGCGGGGTACGTCATGGCCGTCGGCGACTCCCTCGTGCACCACATCGGCGACCGCCCGGTCACCCTCCAGCGCTTCCCCGACGGCATCGAGGGCGAGGAGTTCTACCAGAAGAACCCGCCGAAGGGGATGCCCGACTGGGTGCGCACCACCCGGTGCCGCTACCCGAGCGGTCGGCGGCACGACCAGGTCGTCGTCGACGAGGTGGCCACCGCGGTCTGGGCCGTCCAGATGAACACGGTGACGTTCCACCCGTGGCCGGTGCGCACGGCCGACAACGACAACCCCGACGAGCTGCGCATCGACCTCGACCCGCAGCCCGGCCGGACCTTCGGCGACGCCGTCGAGGCCGCCGGCGCGCTGCGCGAGCTGATGGCCGAGCTCGGGCTCACGGCGTGGGCCAAGACGAGCGGCAACCGGGGCGTGCACGTCTACGCCCGGGTGGCGCCCACCCACGAGTTCCTCGACGTCCGGCACGGCGTCATCGGCATCGCCCGCGAGCTCGAGCGCCGCCTCCCCGACCTCGTCACGTCGTCGTGGTGGAAGGAGGAGCGCGGGGAGCGGGTCTTCGTCGACTTCAACCAGGCCTGCCGCGACCGCACCATCGCCTCGGCCTACAGCCCGCGCCCCCTGCCCGGCGCCCCGGTCTCGATGCCCGTCACCTGGGACGAGCTGCCGACCGTCGCCCCCGGTGACTTCACGGTGCTCACCGTGCCGGACGTCCTCGAGGACCGCGGCGACGCGTGGGCCGGCATCGGCGACGCGGTCGGCGACGTCGCCACGGCCATCGCCCTGTGGGACCGCGACGTGCACGAGCGCGGCCTCGGCGAGCTGAACTTCCCGCCCGACTACCCGAAGATGCCCGGCGAGCCGCCGCGCGTGCAGCCCTCCAAGCGCCGCCAGGACAAGGGCGACGACGAGTACATGGCCCCGAAGGCCGAGCGCGACGCCGCCGCCCGCGAGGAGTGGGGGATGCCCGTCGTGCCGCCCGTGGCGCCGATGCTCGCCAAGCCCGTCGCCGGCCTGGACGCGAAGGCGGTGCGCGACACCGAGGTCGTCTACGAGCCGAAGTGGGACGGCTTCCGCTCCATCGTCTTCCGCTCCGGCGACCGGGTCGAGATCGGCAGCCGCAACGAGAAGCCGATGACCCGCTACTTCCCCGAGGTCGTCGAGGCGGCGCTGGCCAACCTGCCGGAGCGCTGCGTCGTCGACGGCGAGATCATCGTCGTCCGCCCGGGGGAGGACCGCCTCGACTTCGAGCTGCTCAGCCAGCGGATCCACCCCGCGGCGAGCCGGGTGCGGAAGCTGTCGGTCGAGACCCCGGCCCGGTTCGTCGCGTTCGACCTGCTGGCCATCGGCGACGACGACCTCATGGGCCGGCCGTTCGCCGAGCGGCGGGCCCGGCTCGAGGAGGCCCTCGCCGACGCCGCCGCGCCCATCCACCTCACCCCGGCGACGAGCGACCCGGACACCGCCCGGGCGTGGTTCACCGAGTTCGAGGGCGCCGGGCTCGACGGGCTCGTCGCCAAGCCCGTCGACGGCACCTACGAGCCCGACAAGCGCACGATGCTCAAGATCAAGCACGAGCGCACCGCCGACTGCGTCGTCGCCGGCTACCGGGTGCACAAGTCCGGCCCGGACGCCGTCGGCAGCCTCCTGCTCGGCATCCACGACGGCGACGGCACGCTGCTCTCGGTCGGGGTCATCGGCGCCTTCCCGATGGCCCGGCGCAAGGAGCTGTTCGAGGAGCTCCAGCCGCTCGTCACCGACTTCGACGACCACCCGTGGGCGTGGGCCCGCCAGGAGGAGGGCACCCGCACGCCGCAGAACGCCGCCGGCAGCCGGTGGGCCGCCGGGAAGGACCTGTCGTTCACGCCGCTGCGCCCGGAACGGGTCGTCGAGGTGCGCTACGACCACATGGAGGGCGTGCGCTTCCGGCACACCGCCCAGTTCGTCCGCTGGCGCCCGGACAAGGACCCCGCCGACTGCACGTACGACCAGCTCGACGAGCCGGTGTCGTACGACCTCTCGGCGGTCCTCGACGGGGGCCTCGGGTGAGCGGTGTCCCCTCGGGCGCTCCGGGCCGTGAGCGGGTCCGGCGGGTCGCCGTGGCCGGCACGGCGGTCGGTGGCACGGCCGCCCTCGCCTCGGGGGCCGGCTCGCTGGCCGCGGCGGCCTACTTCGCCCGCAAGGTGCTCACCCCGGACGCGCGCCGGCCCGACGACGTCGTCGTCCTCCGCGCACGACGCCGCGCACGGTCACCCTCGACACGACGGCCGAGACGGTCGTCCCCGGGCGCTTCGGGCTCTGGCTCGAGGGCGGGGAGGGCCATGCCCGCCTCGGTGACGTCGTCGAGCTCGACGCCGCGGCGGGGGCCGTGCGCCGCGAGCTGCTGGGCCTCGACCGAGGCGTGCTCGCCCCCGGGGCGGCCCGGTGGAACCCGTACTTCCACGGCGGTCCGCCCGACGAGAGCCTCGGGCTGGCCACCGAGCACGTCACCTACGAGGGCGAGCTGGGCCCGATGCCGGCCTGGGTCGTCGCTCCCGGCGGCGTGCCGACCGCTCGCTGGGCGGTCCTCGTGCACGGTCGGGGGGCGCGCCGCGAGGAGACCGTGCGGGCCCTGCCGCCGTTGCTCGCGGAGGGCTGGACCTGCCTGGTGCCCACGTACCGCAACGACGAGGGGGTGCCGTCCGGGCCCGACCGCCGCTACGCCCTCGGCCTCTCCGAGTGGCGCGACGTCGACGCCGCGATGGCCTACGCGCTCGGGCGCGGGGCCACCGAGCTGCTCCTGGCCGGCTGGTCGATGGGGGGCGCGATCGTGCTCCAGGTCCTCGACCGCTCGGACCGCTCCGACCTCGTCAGCCGCGTCCTCCTCGACGCGCCGGTCGTCGACTGGGGCGACGTGCTGGCCCACCACGCCCGCGAGCACCGCATCCCGCGACCGGTCGGCTCGCTGGCCCGCACGATGATGCGCCAGCGGTGGGGGCACCGGCTCGTCGGCGTGCACGAGGGCGTCGACCTCGCCCTCACCGACTGGGTGCGCCGGGCCGACGAGCTGCGCCACCGGGTCACCCTCGTGCACAGCGCCGACGACGAGTTCGTCCCGTTCGGGCCGTCGCTCGCCCTGGCGCAGGCGCGCCCCGACCTCGTCACCTTCCACGAGTGGCGGGTGGCCCGGCACTGCACGGAGTGGAACACCGAGCCCGAGCGGTGGGAGTCGATCGTCCGCGAGTTCGCCTCCGGCTGAGCGCTTCCGGGTGGCGACGGGAGGCTCAGCGGCGGACCCGCCACAGCCCGAGCAGGGTGCCGCCCTCCTCGAGGAGCAGGTGCGGCCGCAGGGCGACGCCGTCCGGCACGCCGAGCGGCGGGCCGGTGACGATGCGGGGGCCGTCGCCGCCGACGACCACGGGCGCGATGGTCGTCGCGAGCTCGTCGACGACGCCGGCGGCGAGCGCCGAGCCGAGCAGCGAGGGGCCGCCCTCGACGAGCACGTGGCGCAGCCCCCGCTCGGCGAGGGCGTCGAGCGCCGAGGCGAGGTCGACGGCGTCGTCGCCGCAGACGAGCACCGCCTCGTCGCCGAGCACCGAGCGCGCCCGGGCCAGCGCGCGCGGGCCCGCCGAGGCGCACGTCACGAGGAGGGCGGCCCCACGCCCCGCCACGGGCGTGCGGAGGCCCTCGGGCACCCGTCCGCTGCGGGTGACCGCGACGAGGGCCGCGGGCACGGGCGAGCGGCGGGTCGGCGCGAGCCGGCGGTACCCCTCGTCGCGCATCGTGCCCGGCGCCGGCCAGCACGGCGTCGGCGTGGTCGCGCAGCACCGCGAAGACCCGGTGGTCGGCGGGGGTGTTCACCGAGCCGCTGCGCCCGTCGGCCCCCACGGCCGAGCCGTCGAGCGTCGTCACCATGTTCGAGCGCACCCAGCGCCGTCCCCGCGGCGGCGCGTAGAGATCGGCGAGGGCGCGGCGCCGTGACGCGGGCGCCGGGCGAGGCCGGGCGCCGGGGGTCGATGAGCACGCGCACCCGGGCATCCTCGCAGGCCGGACCTGCGAGGATGCCACGCATGGGCAAGGACAGCGGGAGCACGAAGGCGACGAAGAAGCAGAAGAAGCAGAAGAAGCGGCAGCAGGCGGTCGGGGCCGCCACGCTGTCGGGCAAGGCGGCGAAGAAGGCCCGCGAGGCCCGGGAGGCGGCCGCCGAGGCCCGCGCCGACGACGCCGTCGAGACGGGGTCGTGGTCGCGGGCCCTCGGGGTCGGGTCCGGGCTTCGTCCTCGCCGACGTCGACCCGCGCTCGACCCCCGGCTTCGACGGCTCGAAGAAGGACGGCAAGGAGGTGATGGCCGAGCTCCAGGACCGGCTCTCCGACCTCCAGGAGCGGCTCTTCGCCGAGTCCAAGGGGGGCGGCACGCGCTCGGTGCTCCTCGTCATCCAGGGCATGGACACCTCGGGCAAGGGCGGCATCATGCGCCACGTCGTCGGGGCGGTCGACCCGCAGGGCGTGAAGATCACCTCGTTCAAGGCCCCCAGCGCCGAGGAGCGGCGCCACCCGTTCCTCTGGCGGATCCGCCGCGCCCTGCCCGGGCCGGGCCAGATCGGGGTCTTCGACCGCTCGCACTACGAGGACGTCCTCATCGTGCGCGTCCACGACCTCGTCCCGCCCGCCACCTGGGCGCGGCGCTACGCGACGATCAACCGCTTCGAGAACGGGGTCGTCGACGACGGCACGACCGTCGTCAAGGTGATGCTCCACGTCTCGGCCGAGGAGCAGAAGGAGCGCCTCGGCGAGCGGCTGGAGCGGGGCGACAAGTACTGGAAGTACAACCCGGGCGACCTCGACGAGCGGGCCCACTGGCCGGAGTACATGGAGGCCTACCAGGTGGCCCTCGAGCGCTGCTCGACCGCGGTGGCGCCCTGGCACGTCGTCCCGGCCGACCGGAAGTGGTACGCCCGCCTCGCCGTGACGAACCTGCTCCTCGAGGCCCTCGAGACGATGGACCCCCAGTGGCCCGCCGCCGACTTCGACGTCGAGGCCGAGCGGACCCGGCTCGACCAGACCCCCTGACCTGCCGACCCGCCGCGCCGGCGGCCGGGTGACCGCGCGCGGCTCAGGCGGGCAGGGCCCGGTCGAGCACGACGCCGGCGGCCGAGGCGCCGACGGACCCGTCGAGGGTGCCGAAGACGCCCCCGTGGGCGCCGCGCACCCGGCTGGCGACGAACGCGTCGGCCACCGGCCCGGGGGAGTGGCGGACGAGGAGCGCGGCCTGGAAGGTGACGGCGAGGCGCTCGACGATGCGGCGGGCACCCCACGGCGCGTCGTCGGCGAGGGCCTCGGCCCCGGCGCCCTCGCAGGCGTCGATGGCCGCGTCGAGCGCGCGGTCGTGCCCCCGGGCCGGGGCCAGCTCCTTCGCCGAGGGCGGCGAGGGAGGCGGGCTCGCGGGCGAGGGCGCGCAGGACGTCGAGCGCGCCGACGTTGCCCGAGCCCTCCCAGATCGAGTTGAGCGGCGCCTCCCGGTAGAGCCGGGCCAGCCCGTTCTCCTCGACGTAGCCGTTGCCCCCGAGGCACTCGAGCGCCTCGGCCACCATGGGGGCGGTGCGCTTGCAGACCCAGAACTTGCCGAGGGCGACCCCGAGCCGGACGAGGTCCTGCTCGCCGGCGTCGACGGCGTGGGCGAGGCGCAGAGCGAGCACGGTCGCCGCCTCGGACTCGAGGGCCAGGTCGGTGAGCACGTTGCGCATGAGCGGCTGGTCGACGAGCCGGGCGCCGAAGGCCGAGCGGTGGCGGGTGTGGTGCACGGCCCGGGTGAGGGCCGCGCGCATCGTCGCCGTCGAGCCGAGGACGCAGTCGAGCCGGGTCGAGGCGACCATGTCGATGATCGTGCGCACCCCCCGGCCCTCGTCGCCGAGCCGGACGGCCCAGGCGGCGTCGAGCTCGATCTCCGAGGAGGCGTTCGAGCGGTTGCCGAGCTTGTCCTTGAGGCGCTGCAGCCGGATGTCGTTGCGGGCGCCGTCGTCGAGCACCCGGGGGAGGAGGAAGCAGGTGAGACCCGCGTCGGCCCGGGCGAGGACGAGGAAGCCGTCGCTCATCGGGAGCCGAGCAGAACCACTTGTGGCCGGTGAGCCGGTAGGTCTCGCCGTCGAGCGGGCCGCCCGGGGTCGCGACCGCGCGCGTCGTGTTGGCCCGCACGTCGGAGCCGCCCTGCTTCTCGGTCATCCCCATCCCGACGGTGAGGCCGGGCTTCTCGCCCCGTGGGCGCAGGACGGGGTCGTAGCGTCGGGAGGCCAGCCCGGGCAGCCAGCCGGCGGTGAGCGACGGGTCGTGCCGCAGGGCCGGCGCGGCGGCGTACGTCATCGACACGGGGCAGAGGTGGCCGGCCTCGACCTGCGACCAGAGGACGAAGCCCGCCGCGCGGCGGGCGTGGGCGCCGGAGCCCGGTGGCCGGGTCCAGGGCTCGGCCGTCAGCCCCTCGCCGACGGCGACCTCCATGAGCCGGTGGTAGGCCGGGTGGTACTCGACCTCGTCGCGCCGCTCACCGGTCGCTGCGTGGGTCCGCAGCACCGGGGGGACGCGCTCGGCCTCGTCGGCCCAGGCGCGCACCTCCGGCGTCCCGGCCAGCCGACCGAGGCCGTGCAGGGCCGGCGCGGCGTCGGGGTCGTGCGGGGCGACCCACCGCGCGACGGCCTCCTCGAGGGCGGGGTCGGCGGCCAGGAGGTCGTGCCCGACCATCGGCGGCACCTGGTTGGTCACGTCGTGGGTGCGCACCGTTGCACTGTACGGCGGATACCGTGGGCCGCATGACCGACGCGAAGCGCCGTGTGCGCCGGGCCCTCATGCGGGTCCCGGGGGCGCTGCCGGTCGCCCGGCTGACCGTCGTCACCACCCGGATCTGCCTGCGCTACCGGGTCACCGGGCTGGCCTCGGAGGCCGGCTTCTTCGCCCTGCTGTCGCTGCCGCCGCTCGTCCTCGGCCTCTTCGGCGGCCTCGGCTACCTCCGCGAGCCCCTGGGACAGGCGAACGTCGTGCAGGTGCGCGACGCCATCCTCGAGTACGCCTCGCGCTTCCTCACCCCCGACGTCATCAAGACGGTCCTCGGGCCGACGGTCGACGACGTCTTCCAGGGCGGGCGCGCCGACCTGCTCTCGATCGGCTTCGTCCTGTCGCTCTGGTCGGGCTCGCGCGCCCTCAACGTCTTCGTCGACACCATCTCGATCATGTACGGGCAGTCGGGGGTGCGGGGCATCGTCCAGACCCGGGCGCTGTCGTTCTCGCTCTACGTGGTGGCCCTGATCATGGGCATCATCACCATCCCCCTCGTGCTCCTCGGGCCCACCCTCCTCGGCGACATGCTGCCGGCGCCGTGGGACTGGCTGACCCTCCTGTACTGGCCGCTCGTCAGCCTGCTCACCGTGGGCGGCCTCACCAGCCTCTACCACGTCTCCACCCCGCGCCGGTCACCGTGGACCCGCGACGTCCCCGGCGCCGTGCTCACCCTCGTCATCTGGGCCCTGGCCTCGTTCGTCGTGCGGGGGACGATCGCCGCCTCGCTCGGCGGGACCTCGATCTACGGGCCCCTGTCGGCGCCGATCGTCATCATGATCTGGCTCTACGCGCTGGCCATCGCCGTCCTCATCGGGGCGGCCCTCAACGCGGCGATCCGCGAGCTCTGGCCCTCCGACGAGCGGCGCTCCCTCCACACCCGGCTCGCCCACTGGGTGCGCACCCGTCGCCGTGACGTCCCCGCCCGGCCCGGCCCCGTCGACCCTTTCGAGGGGTATGCGCACGCCGACGAGGTCTCCGACGAGCTGGACCTGCGCAGCCTCCGGGACGCCGCGAACCAGCCGCTGACCCCCCTCGCCGCGACGTCCACCCCGAGCGAGTCCGCGCCGTCCCGGGCGGGCGTGGGGGCGGCCGAGTCCGAGCGCTGAGCGACCCCTTCGCGACGGGGGTCCCGGTTTGGAGATCGTCGCGCGGATCGGCTACTGTCTCGGAGCACGCAGAGCGGGGTTTCCGGTCCGGAAGGCCCCTCGGCGCGCGCGGATGTAGCTCAGTTGGTAGAGCGCAACCTTGCCAAGGTTGAGGTCGCCGGTTCGAACCCGGTCATCCGCTCGGAGGGTTAGCCGCCCCCCAGTGGTGGAGTGGCCGAGAGGCGAGGCAGCGGCCTGCAAAGCCGCGTACACGGGTTCAAATCCCGTCTCCACCTCGAGTACGACCCGCTCGGGCGATTGGCGCAGTGGTAGCGCGCTTCCTTGACACGGAAGAGGTCACTGGTTCAAACCCAGTATCGCCCACCCTCGAGAACGGCCCCTGACCTGCGGAAACGTAGGACGGGGGCCGTTCTGCGACCCCGGCCCGGCGACGCCGGGAGCGAGGGGCCTCCACCGGTCGGCGCTCGGGCCGCTCAGGTGCGCACCGGCCGCGCGCTGGCGACGTCGTCGACGACGTCGATGATCATCGCGGTGTTGGCGATGAGGGCGCCGTACAGGGGCCAGTCGACCGTGCGGACACTGCCACTCGAGAACGTCGTCACGATGGCGTGGAGGTCGTCGCGCAGGTGGGCCACGTCCGCCTCGGGGTCGGCCACCGCGTCGCCCAGCGCGTCCAACAGGGGCACGAACGAGTCGCGGAACACCGGCTCCCACGTCGTCGCGGGCCCGGTGGACTCGACGAGGTGGCGGGCGATGCTGCGGGCCTGGGCCACGCCGTCCTCGAGGCGGAGGAGGACGTCGCCGAGGTGCGCCGGCAGGTCGCCGTGCCGGCGGCGTCGCGGGTTCAGCCGGCGGCTCTCGTGCGAGTACGACACGAGGGACCAGCCACGGTCCAGGTCCTCGTCGATGGAGCGCGTCCGCTCGATCCAGTCACGGTCGCCGGGGGACGGGTGGGGCTGCCGCAGCTCGGTGGCGATGTCGCTGAGGAGCTCGCCGAGCCGACGGTTCACCCGGTCGACCTGCTCCTCGGCGCTGTCGTCGTGCAGGGGCGGCACGACGACGACGTTGACGAGGAAGGCGACCAGCACGCCCAGCGCGGTACCGAGGACCCGGTCCGGCAGCACGTCGACGGCGGCCGTCCGGGAGGCCTCCTCACCGGTCGTGATGACGAAGAGCGCCGTCGTCGCCACGAGGGTGCCCTCATGGCGCAGCCAGGGGAGCCGGGCGAGCGCGAGGCCGGTGAGCAGGGCCAGGGCCAGCGACCAGGTCGACGCCCCGAGCAGCTGCAGGACGGCGAAGGAGAGGGCGATCCCGGCGACGACGGCCAGCACGGTCTCGACCCCGCGCCGCGCGGTGCGGTGCACCGTCGCGTGGAGGGTCAGCAGCGCCACCCACGGGGCGAGGAAGGCCTGGTGCAGCCCCAGGACGCGGTCGGCCAGCACCCAGGCGACGATGGCGGCCAGCGTCGACTTGACGACCTGGAGCATGTCCGTGTGGGCGACCGGCGAGCTGATGGCGCGCCGCAGGGCCTCGCCGCCGGACCGGACCACGCGCTCGACGACGCGCCGGCCGGCTCCCGCCGGGTGGTGTCCTTCCGTCGGCCTCAGCTCACTCGTCCTTCCACGGTCGCGTGTCGCCCCTCGTGGTCCTCCTGTCCGCAGGCCGAGCCTATTCGGCCGTGTGCCGGGGCGGTACCCGTCTCGGCGCCGCCCACGCGGGCCGGGCCCGGGTCGTCGGCGTGTGGGACGAGGCGGCCGCGGGTAGGACGACGGGCATGACCGACGACGCAGCGGACACCAGCGCGATCGGCCGACTGCTCGCCCGGGAGCGGTCCGGCCTGGACCGGGTGGACCCGGGCGACCTCGACGCCGAGGTGGCGGCGGGGGCCCTGGTCGTCGACATCCGGCCGGCCGAGCAGCGGGACCGCGACGGCGGGCTCCCGGGCTCGGTGGTCATCGACCGCAACGTCCTCGAGTGGCGGCTGGACCCCACGAGCCCGCACCGGCTGGCCGAGGGCGTCGACGCCGACCGGCGCGTGGTGATCGTGTGCAACGAGGGCTACCAGTCCAGCCTCGCCGCCGCCGGGCTGCGCCGCCTCGGGCTGCGCCGGGCCACCGACCTCGTCGGCGGGTACCAGGCCCTCCTCGAGCTGGCCGGGCGTGGGGGTGCCGCCGGCGCCTGACGAGCACGCCGGCGGGGGTCAGCGGACCTCGAGCACGGCCTCGCGTCGGGGGACGAGCTCACCGACGACCGGGTGTCCGGGGAGCTCCCCGGCGACGAGCAGCCCGCCGGAGGTCTGGGCGTCGGCGAGGAGGACGAGCTCGTCCTCGCCCAGCCCGGAGGCCAGGTGGGGCCGCACCCAGTCGAGGTTGCGCCGGCTGCCACCGGGGACGTAGCCCGCGGCGAGCGACTGACGGGCGCCGTCGACGTAGGGGACGGCGGCGGCGTCGACGACGGCGCTCACGCCCGACGCGCGGCACAGCTTGTACAGGTGCCCGAGCAGGCCGAAGCCGGTGACGTCGGTCGCGCACACCGCTCCCGCGGCGAGCGCGGCCCGGGACGCGTCGCGGTTGAGCGTGGTCATCACCTCGACCGCCTCCGGGAAGACCTCGGCGGTGGCCTTGTGCCGGTTGTTGAGGACCCCGAGCCCCAGCGGCTTGGTGAGCGTGAGCGGGACCCCCGCGGCGCCGGCGTCGTTGCGCAGGAGGCGTTGCGGGTCGGCGATGCCGGTGACGGCGAGCCCGTACTTCGGCTCGACGTCGTCGATGCTGTGGCCACCGGCGAGGTGGCAGCCCGCCGCCCGGGCGACGTCCGCGCCGCCGCGCAGGACGTCGGCGGCGACGTCGAACGGCACCCGGTCGCGGGGCCAGGCGAGGAGGTTGACCGCGACGAGCGGCTCGCCGCCCATGGCGTAGACGTCCGAGAGCGCGTTCGTCGCGGCGATCCGGCCCCAGTCGTAGGGGTCGTCGACGACGGGGGTGAAGAAGTCGGTCGTGAGGACCACGGCCCGGTCGCCGTCGAGCCGGACGACGGCGGCGTCGTCGCCGGACTCGACGCCGACGAGCAGGTCGGGCCCGGCCGCGGGGGTCAGCCCGCCGAGCACCCGCTCGAGCTCACCGGGCGGGACCTTGCACGCGCAGCCCCCTCCCGAGGCGAGCTGGGTGAGGCGGAGCGGGGCGACCGGGGCGTCGGTGGCGGAGGTCATCCCGCCATTGTGCGGGCCTCCTCGGCCGCCCGGGCCCGGAGGCGCTCGCGCTGTGGCTCGACGGTGTACTTCGGGTCGCGGGCCGAGGCCATGCCGGCCTCGAAGATGCCGAACCGGGTGAGGACCGAGGCCGCCACGCAGGCCGCGCCGGCGACGACGGAGACCGTCCGCGAGCGCCGGCCCGCGAGGAGGGCGGCCGTGCCCTCCGACGGCCGTCAGCACCCGGGCGGTCTTCATGAGGCGTCCCGGCCGGCCCTGGCCGTAGGGCTCGCCGACCATCCCGAGGCGGCTCGTCAGCCGCTCGGAGGCGGCGAGCTCGACGAGCGCGCCCGCGGCGAGCATCCGTCGGGCCGGGCCGGCCTGCTCGGGCGCGACGAACATGCAGGCGAGACCACCGGCCGCGGTCGCTCCCGAGCCGGCGAAGACGAACGGCAGCTCGCGGTGGGCCTCGTGCCACGCCGGGACGGCCGTGTTCGACAGGAGGGCCGCCGTGTACGTCGCGAGCGGTGGGCCGAGCAGCGTGGCCCCCATGCCGGCCGCGCGTCCCAGCCGGGGCAGCCGGCCGGTCAGGTCGGACGCCGCGGCGGCGGCGGACAACCCGCTGAACGGCGCGAGGATCCACGACCCCACCGAGAGCGGGGAGGTGGGCTTGAACACGCGGAGCATGTTGAGGAAGCGTTCCGGGCGGTGCAGGTCGTGGATGAGCGCGACCGTGCCGAGCCCCGCGCCGGCGCTCGCCGCCACGCCGGGCGACGCGCTCGAGCTCGGGCCGCCCGGTGACCGCCGCCCCCTCGGCGAGCACGGCCGAGGCCCCGGCCAGCCCGCCGAGGAAGAGGTAGAGCGGGACGTCCGGGGTCTTCCACGTCGGCGCCTTGATGATCGGGCGGCCGTAGTAGGAGTCCGGGGTGGCCTCGGGCACCATGCGCTGCTCCCTCACCGGCGCCCCCCGAGGAAGGAGCCGACGCCCGACGGCGGCCAGCCCCAGGGCCGCGGCGCCGACGTGGCGCCAGATCGAGGGCAGGTCGCGCGTCGTGACGACCGGGTCGGGCGGCAGGCCGTAGACCTCCGGCTCGTCGAGGAGGAGGAAGAAGGCGCCGTCGCCGCCGACCCCGTCGTCGGGGTCGGCGCCGTAGAGACGGGCGCCGTCGACGCCCTGCTCCTGCAGCTCGCCGAGCCGTCGGCCGGCCCGCTCGCGCAGCTCGTCGAGCTCGCCGTACTGGATGGACTCGGTCGGGCAGGCCTGGGCGCAGGCGGGCGTCATCCCCTCGCCGATCCGGTCGTAGCAGAGGGTGCACTTGAAGGCGCGGCCGTCGTCGGGCCGGATGTCGATGACGCCGTAGGGGCAGGCCGGGACGCAGTACCCGCACCCGTTGCAGATGTCCTCCTGGACGACGACGGTGCCGAACTCGGTGCGGAACAGCGACCCCGTGGGGCAGACGTCGAGGCAGGCGGCGTGGGTGCAGTGCTTGCACACGTCCGAGGACATCAGCCAGCGCACCCCGCCCTCGCCCGACTCGGTCTCCTGCCCGGGGCCGGCCGGCGGTGCGGACGCCTCCCGGGCGGGCCGATGCCGGGCATCCCGAGGTCGGTGCGCGAGGCCCGGCCGGTCGGCTGCTCGACGAAGGCGACGTGCCGCCACGTGCTCGCGCCGAGCGCCTCGGTGTTGTCGTACGACATCCCGCTGAGGGACAGGCCGTCCTCGGGGACGAGGTTCCACTCCTTGCAGGCCACCTCGCAGGCCTTGCAGCCGATGCACACCGAGGTGTCGGTGAAGAACCCCATCCGCGGCGGGTGGTCCTCGTGGCCGGCGTCGCCGGCGACGTCGTGGAGCGGTCCGGACAGCGAGCTGCTCATGAGTCGTCCTCCTCCGCGGGGTGGGCGCCGGAGCGCCGACGGTACTCGTCGACGAACGCGACGAGGGCGGGGCCGCGCGGCCGGCGCCCGGGCCGGATGTCGCACGTCCCGACCTTGTCCTGGATGTGCACGTTCGGGTCGAGGGCGACACCGACGAGGTCGTTGACCGAGTCGCCCGTGACCAGGCCGTTGGCGCCCCAGTGGTAGGGCAGGCCCGACGTGCTCGACCCACTGCTCGCCGAGGCGGAGCGAGCGCATCCGGGCGGTGACCATGACCCGGGCCTCGATGGCCGAGCGGGAGGTGACGATCGTGGCCCACCCCATGTGCTCGAGGCCGCGCTCGCGCGGCGAGGCGCGGCGAGACCTCGCAGAACATCTCCGGCTGGAGCTCGCTGAGGTAGGGCAGGGTGCGCGACATCCCGCCGGCGGTGTGGTGCTCGGTGAGCCGGTAGCTCGTGAACACGTAGGGGAAGACGCGGCTCTCGGGCGGGTTGAGCGGGTTGGCCGGCTCCGCGACGTCCTCGAGCGCGGGGTTGTGCTGGGGCCGGTGGGCGGCGTTGCGCACGGGGGACTCGACCGGCTCGTAGAAGGTCGGCAGCGGGCCGTCGGCGAGGCCGGTCGGGCACGTAGAGCCACGCCTTGCCGTCGGTCTGCATGATGAACGGGTCGCGGCCGCCGAGGGCGTCGGGCCCGGTGGCCCCCTCCTCGGGGACGTGGTCCGGCGGCCGGTCGGCGACGAAGTCGGGCACGTCGTCGCCGGTCCACGAGCCCTGCTCGGCGTCCCACCAGACGTACTTCTTCCGCTCGCTCCACGGCTTGCCGTCGGGGTCGGCCGAGGCGCGGTTGTAGAGGATGCGCCGGTTGGCCGGCCAGACCCAGCCCCACTCGGGCGCGACGAGCGACTGCTCCCAGTGCGGCTTGCGCCGCGCGGCCTGGTTGGTCTCGTCGGCGTACACGCCGCAGTAGATCCAGCAGCCGCACGCGGTCGAGCCGTCCGTGGCCAGCTGGGTGTAGGACGAGAGGGCGTCGCCGGAGTCGTCCCAGCCGTTGATCTCGCGCAGCACGGCCTCGGCGTCCGGCTCGCCGAGCGGGCCCTCGGTCGGGTAGTCCCACGTGAGGTCGAGCAGCGGGCGGTCCATCTCGTCGGTCGACCCGGCCAGCCTCGCCCGGATGCGCTGCCCCAGCTCGTAGTAGAACTGGAGGTCGCTGCGGGCGTCCCCCGGCGGCTGGACGGCCTGGTGGCGCCACTGGAGCATCCGCTGGGTGTTGGTGAAGCTGCCCTTCTTCTCGACGTGCGAGGCGGCGGGGAGGAAGAACACCTCGGTGCCGATGCTCCTCGGTGGCCAGCTCGCCGGACTCGATCTCGGGGCCGTCCTTCCAGAACGTCGCCGTCTCGATCATCGTCAGGTCGCGGACGACGAGCCACTCGAGGTTGGCCAGGCCGAGGCGCTGCATCTTCCCGTTGGCCGAGCCGACGGCGGGGTTCTCGCCGACGACGAAGTAGCCGGGGCTGCGCCCCTCGATCTGGTTGACGACCGTGTCGTAGGTGCCGTGGTGGCCGGTGAGGCGGGGCAGGTAGTCGAAGCGGAACTCGTTCTCCGCGGTGGCGGAGTCACCCCACCAGGCCTTGAGCAGGCTGACCGTGTAGGCGTCCATGTTGCCCCAGAAGCCGGTCGAGCCGGCGTCCTCGGCGACGAACTCCTCGAGCGAGCGGTGCTGCGCCGCGTGCGGCATCGGGATGTACCCCGGGAGGATGTTGAACAGGGTCGGGATGTCGGTGGACCCCTGGATGCTCGCGTGCCCGCGCAGGGCGAGGATGCCGCCGCCGGGCCGGCCGATGTTGCCGAGCAGGGTCTGCAGGATCGAGGCCGTCCGGATGATCTGCACGCCGGTCGAGTGGTGGGTCCAGCCGACGGCGTAGCAGAACGCGCTCGTGCGCTCGCGGCCGGAGTTCTCGGTGAGGGCCTTCGCCACGCGCAGGAAGTCCTCCTCCGGCACGCCGCACACCTCGGCGACGAGCTGCGGTGTGTAGCGGGCGAAGTGGCGCTTGAGGATCTGGAACACGCAGCGCGGGTGCTGGAGGGTCTCGTCGCGCTCGGGCTTGGCCTGCACGGTCGGGCCGCCCGAACCGGCCTCCTCGGAGCGGGCCGCCTCGTGCTCCTCCGGCTCCTCGGAGGCGGCGGGCCCGGCCGGGCTGGCCGGGGTCGCGCATCCCGGCGGCCGGGGACTGCGGGGCGTTCTCGTACTGCCAGCTCGTGGGGTCGTACTGGCCCTTCTCGGGGTCGTAGCCGGAGAACAGCCCGTCGAGGTCCTCGGTGTCGCGGAAGTCCTCGCCGACGATGGCCGCGGCGTTCGTGTAGTGCACGACGTACTCGCGGAAGTCGAGGTCGTTCTCGAGCACGTGGTGCACGAGCCCGCCGAGGAAGGCGATGTCGGTGCCGGCCCGCAGCGGCACGTGGAGGTCGGCGACGGCCGAGGTGCGGGTGAACCGAGGGTCGACGTGGATGATCGTCGCGCCCTTGCGCTTGGCCTCCATCACCCACTGGAACCCGACCGGGTGGCACTCGGCCATGTTCGAGCCCTGGATGACGATGCAGTCACTGTTCGACAGGTCCTGCTGGAAGGTGGTGGCCCCTCCCCGGCCGAAGCTCGTCCCCAGACCGGGGACGGTGGAGGAGTGTCAAATACGCGCCTGGTTCTCGATCTGCATCGCGCCCATCGCCGTGTAGAGCTTCTTCATGAGGTAGTTCTCCTCGTTGTCGAGGGTCGCTCCTCCGAGGCTCGCGATGCCGAGGGTGCGCCGGGTGCGGCGGCCCTGGTCGTCGTCCCACTCCCAGTACTTCCGCCGGGTGGCGACGACGCGGTCGGCGATCATGTCCATCGCCGTGTCGAGGTCGAGGTCCTCCCACTCCGTGCCGTGCGGGCGGCGGTAGCGCACGGTCGTGACCCGCCGGTCGGACGTGACGAGCTGGGTGCTGGCACTTCCCTTGGGGCAGAGCCGCCCCCGCGAGATGGGGCTGGCGGGGTCGCCCTCGATCTGGGTGACCTTGCCGTCCTTGACGAACACCTTCTGCCCGCAGCCGACGGCGCAGAACGGGCAGACCGAGTCGACGACGGAGTCGGCCTCGCTCGTGCGCGGGGTGAGCGACCTCGTGGTGGCGGGACTCGACCGCCGACCCCCGGCCGAGCCGGTCGCGGCCGCGCAGCTGACGGAGCACGGGCCACTCCAGCGGTGTCGGCACGGGCACGTCCTCTCGTCCGGCGATGGGAATCCTTCCAGCACCGTACCCGTACCCGGGGGGCGCGTGGGGAAACCGGTGCGCCCCTGTCGTGACCGGCCACGATGGCGCGGGCTAGGGTCGGTCGCGGAGGCGTTCCTCGTCTGGTGACGGGCGCGGTCTTCAACACCGACGTGACCGGGTCACCCGGTCAGGCGGGTTCGATTCCCGTCCGCCTCCGCCAGCGTCGAGATGAAGAGGAGCCCCGTGGACGACCGCCGCCGAGACGTGCCGCGGACCGACACCGTGCTCGCCGAGCCCGTCGTGGTCGAGGCCGTGCGGTCGCCTCGGGCGGACGGCCGTCAAGGGCGTCGTCGCCGCAGGTGCTCCAGGCCTGCCGCGACGGCGAGGTCCCACCCGAGGGCGTCCTCGCCGAGGTCGTCGACCGGATGCCGCGGTCCAGCACCTCGCTGCGCGCCGTGATCAACGCGACGGGCGTGGTCGTCCACACCAACCTCGGGCGGGCCCCGCTGTCGTCGGCGGCGGTCGACGCGCTCACCCTGGCGGCCGGGACCACCGACGTCGAGCTCGACCTCGCCACCGGCCGCCGCGGGGCCGCGCGGCCGCGGGGCCCTGGCCGCCCTGCGCGCCGCGGTCCCCGACGCCGAGGACGTCCACGTCGTGAACAACGGCGCGGCCGCGGTCGCGCTCGTCGCCCGGGCGCTGGCCGCCGACCGCGAGGTCGTCGTCGCGCGCGGCGAGCTCGTCGAGATCGGCGACGGCTTCCGCATCCCGGAGCTCGTCGAGTCGGTCGGCGTCCGGCTGCGGGAGGTCGGGACGACCAACCGGGTCCGGCTGGAGGACTACGCCGCGGCCGTGGGGGAGCGCACGGCGTTCGTCCTCAAGGTGCACCCGAGCAACTTCCGGGTCGAGGGCTTCACGTCCTCGGTCGGCGTGGCGGAGCTGGCCACGCTCGGGCTGCCGGTGGTCGCCGACCTCGGCTCGGGGCTGCTGCAGCCGCACCCCCGGCTGCCGGACGAGCCCGACGCCGCGAGCGCGCTGCGGGCCGGCGCCTCCCTCGTCACGGCCTCGGGCGACAAGCTGCTCGGCGGCCCGCAGTGCGGGCTCCTGCTCGGCCGGCGCGACGTCGTCCACGCCCTGCGCCGGCACCCGATGGCCCGGGCGCTGCGGGTCGACAAGCTGACCCTCGCCGCCCTCGAGGCGACGCTCACCGGGCCGCCGACCCCGGTGGCCGAGGCCCTCGGCCGCCGCCGGGCGGACCTCGAGGGCCGGGCCCGCCGCCTCGCCACCGCGCTCGGTGGCGACGCCGTCGTCGAGGCCACCGAGGGCCGGGTCGGTGGTGGGGGCGCTCCCGGGGTGCCGCTGCCGAGCGCCGCCGTCTCGCTGCCGGCCGAGCTCGCCGAGCCGCTGCGGCACGGTGACCCGCCGGTCGTCGGGCGGGTGCGGGGCGGCCGGTTGCTGCTCGACCTGCTGACGGTGCCCGAGGCGGCGGAGGACGCGCTGCTGGAGGCGGTGCGTCGGGTCCGGTCGGACGGGGCCGCCTGAGTGCACGTCGTCGCGACCGCGGGGCACGTCGACCACGGGAAGTCCACCCTCGTGCGCGCCCTCACCGGCCAGGACCCCGACCGGCTCGCGGAGGAGGCCGCCCGAGGGCTGTCCATCGAGCTCGGGTACTGCTGGACCGAGCTGCCCGGGGCCGGCGAGGTCGCCTTCGTCGACGTGCCCGGGCACGAGCGCTTCATCGGCACGACGCTCGCCGGCCTCGGTGCGCTGCGGGTCGCGATGCTCGTCGTCGCCGCCGACGACCCGTGGATGCCTCAGGCGGCCGAGCACCTCGCCGCGCTCGACGCCCTCGACGTGCGGCACGGGCTCGCTCGTCGTGACCCGGGCCGACCTCGCCGACCCCGGTCCGGCCCTGGGAAGGGCCCGGACCGAGCTGGCCGGTACCTCGCTGCGCGGCGTCCCCGACGTGGTCGTCAGCGGACGGACGGGGGAGGGGCTGGACCGCCTGCGCTCGACGCTCGACGAGGTGCTGGCGGCCGTCCCGTCCCCGCCGGCCGATGCCGACGTGCGGCTGTGGGTCGACCGCTGCTTCACCGTGCGCGGCACCGGCCTCGTCGTCACGGGCAGCCTCGTGTCCGGCACGGTGCGCGCCGGGGACGTCCTGGAGGCGGACGGCCGGCCGCTGCGGGTGCGCTCGGTCGAGGCCCTCGGGCGGCCCCGCGAGACGGTGTCGGCGCCGGCCCGGGTGGCCCTGGCCCTCGGCAGCGGTACGCACCGGGTGCGGCGCGGGGCCCAGGTGGTCACGCCGGGGGCGTTCGTCGTGCCCGACGAGGTCGACGTGCGGGTGCGTCCCGCGGAGCGGCCGCCCGAACGACCGCTGCTCCACGTCGGCAGCGACCACCTCGAGGTGCGGGTCCGCCCGCTCGGCCCCGGCCTGGTCCGGCTGCGCCCGAGCCGTCCCCTGCCGCTGCGGGTCGGTGACCGGGCGGTCCTGCGCGACCCGGGCAGCCGGGCCCTGTGGGCGGTCGAGGTGCTCGACCCCCGGCCACCCGCCCTGCGGGGGAGCGGCGCGGCGCGCCGGCGCGGCCGCCGAGCTCGCCGGTGTCGACGGCACCCTCGCCGGGGAGGTGCGCCGGCGCGGCCTCGTCAGCCGGTCGCTGCTGCGCCGGCTCGGGGTCGAGGGTGAGCCCCCGGCCGGCGCCCTGGTGACGGCCGACACGCGTCCTCTCCGCGGAGCGGGCGGCGGCGCTGCGTGACGCCCTCGAGGGCGCGGTGCGCGCGGCCGGTCCCGCGGGGCTGGCCCCGGGGGCCGCCGCGCTGGCGCTGGGGGTCGACGACGTCGCGGTCGTCCGGGCGCTCGTGACCCCGCCGCTCCGCGCTCACCGGTGGCCGGGTCGGTGTCGGCGACGACGCGCACGCGGCTGCCCGAGGCGGACCGGCAGGCCCTCGAGCTGCTGGCCGCCGACCTCGCCGACGACCCCTTCGCCGCACCGACCGCCGAGCGCCTGCACGGGCTCGGGCTCACCGGCGCCCGGCTCGACGGGCTGGTCCGCGCCGGTCACCTCGAGCGCGCCGGGCGTGGCGTCGTGCTCCTGCCGGGGGCGAGCGCCGAGGCCGTCCGCCGGCTGGCCGCGCTGGAGCAGCCCTTCACCGTGAGCGAGGCCCGGGTGGCGCTCGGAACGAGCCGCCGGGTCGTCCTGCCCCTCCTGGCCCACCTCGACGCCACCGGCGCCACGGTCCGGCTGGCCGACGACCGGCGGCGGACCCGCGGTGCCTGACCCCGGCGGGCGCCGTCCGGGCGCTCGAGCTCCACGAGCCGTCCACTCGGGCAGCCCCGCCGCCGCCGGGCCGTAGGGTGGCGACGGTGACGAGCGATGCCGTGGTCGTCGGTGCCGGGCCCAACGGGCTCGTCGCCGCCATCGCCCTCGCCGACGCGGGCTGGGACGTCGTGCTCGTCGAGGGGCAGGACGAGGTCGGCGGGGCGGTGCGCAGCGCCGAGGTGACCGCCCCCGGGTACGTCACCGACCTCTTCAGCGCCTTCTACCCCCTCGCCGCGGCCAGCCCCGTCATCCGCGACCTCGACCTCGGCGCGCACGGACTGTCCTGGGAGCGCGCGGACGACCCGGTGGCGCACGCCTTTCCCGACGGGCGGGGTGCCGCCGTGCACCGGACGCCGGACGAGACGGCGGGGGCGCTGGACGCGGTCGCCGCGGGCGACGGTGCCGCCTGGCTGCGCCTCGTCGAGGGCTGGGACCGGGTGCGCGACCCGCTGCTCGACCTGCTCTTCACGCCCTTCCCCCCGGTCCGGGCGTCGGCGCGGCTGCTGCGCCGTGCGCACGTCGCCGGCACGCTCGACCTCGCCCGGCTCGCCGCGCTGTCGGTGCGCCGCTTCGGGCACGAGGAGTTCTCGGGCGAGGGGGCGCGGGTGCTCTTCACCGGCAACGCGCTGCACAGCGACCTCCCGCCCGACGGGGCGGGCAGCGCCCTCTTCGGGTGGCTGCTCGTCATGCTCGCCCAGGACGTCGGGTTCCCCGTCCCGCGGGGCGGGGCCGGCGAGCTCGCCGGGGCCCTGCGCCGGCGGGCCGAGGCGGCGGGGGTCCAGGTGCGCTGCGGCACACCGGTGGTCGGCGTCGACGTCTCCGGCGGCCGGGCGCGCGGGGTGCGGCTGGCCGACGGGACACGGCTGGCCGCCCGCCGCGCCGTCCTCGCCGACGTCTCCGCACCCGCCCTCTACCGCGACCTCGTCGACCCGCGGCACCTCCCGGCCCGGCTGCTCGCCGACCTCGACCGCTTCCAGTGGGACCCCTCGACGCTCAAGGTCGACTGGGCCCTCGACGCGCCGGTGCCCTGGACGGCCACCGAGCCCCGCACGGCGGGCACCGTGCACCTCGGGCGGGACGACGACGGGCTCGTCGACGTCGGGGCCGACCTCGCGGTGGGCCGCATGCCCGACCCCCCGTTCGTCCTCTTCGGGCAGATGACGACGTCGGACCCCTCCCGCTCACCGCGCGGCACCGAGTCCGCGTGGGGCTACACGCACCTCCCGCAGGCCCTCGCCCGGGACGCCGACGCCGTGTCGCGGCAGGTGGAGCGGGTCGAGGCGGCCGTCGAGCACGTGGCCCCCGGCTTCTCGTCCCACGTCGTCGCGCGGCACGTCCAGCGCCCCGGCGACCTCGCGGACGCGGACGCCAACCTCGCCGGCGGCGCGCTCAACGGCGGGACGGCCGCCCTCCACCAGCAGCTCGTGTTCCGGCCCACGCGGGGCCTGGGCGGCCCGGAGACGCCCGTCGCCGGGCTCTTCCTCGCCAGCGCCGCCGTGCACCCGGGCGGAGGGGTCCACGGGGCGTGCGGCTGGAACGCGGCCCTCTCGGCGCTGCGGCAGCACGGGCCGCTCGGCGTCGTCCGCCGGGCCCTCGTCCGGACGGCGTGGGCGCGGGTGCTCACCGAGGAGTGAGGCGCACCCGGCTCAGCCGTCGGCGGGCCGCTGCTCGCGGTGGCGGCCCTCGGCGACGAGGGCGAGGCGGTAGAGGGTCTCGCGGTTGCGCGGCAGGATGACGGCCTGCCGCAGGGGCGTGGGCAGCAGCCGGCCCGGTCCCGACGAGGCGTCCTCGGCGATCGAGACCGTGCACGACTGCGGCCCGTCCTCGGTCACCTCGAGCTCGACCCGGGCCTCCCCGGCCGGCCAGCCCCGGGCGGTGAGGACGATCCGGTGCGGGGGCTCGACCGCCTCCACCGAGGTGGTGTCCGACAGCATGGCCGGCCACGGCCCCACGCTGTGGTGGAGGGTGCTCCCCACCTCCGGCCACGTGGCGTCGACCGCGCGGACCCGGGCCGCCCCGACCACCCACGTGGCGTACTGCCAGCCGTCCGCGACGACGTCCCACACCGCCTGGGCCGGTGCGGCGACGGCGCGGGAGACCCTCGGGCGGTTCACGTGGTGGTCGTCGGTCACGGGTGCTCCTGGCGGGTGCGGTGGCCGGGCCGCCGTGCGCGAGCCCGTGCCCGTCCCCTCCTACCCGGGCCGGAGGGCCGCCAACCCCGGCGCGGGGCGTCGGCCGCATCCGCCGACTCGGCGGCTCAGCCCCGGACGGAGAGCTCGACGCGGGTGTCCCCGGGCGCGGCGTCGGGGCGGCAGACCAGGACGTAGGTGGCCGGCACGACGTCGCGCAGGAAGAGGGTCTGCGTCGACCCCGGCGTGACGTCGGGCACGGACCCGATGGTGCGGGGCCCCTGGTCGACGGCGAGGACCTCGAGCGAGCCGCCGGCGCTCCCGTCGTCGGTGACGACGAAGGCGACGTTGCCCGGCGCCGCCGCCGTCTCGGGGTCGACCCGGCAGCCCTGGTCGGTGAGCCGGACGGTGACGACGGAGTCGGCCGCGCTCGTGACGCTCGGCCCCGGGTAGACGGTGCCCTCGAGCATCCGCCCGCACCCGGAGAGCAGCAGCGACGAGGCGAGCACGAGGAGGGGGGCGGCGAGACGCATGACGGCAGCTCCGGTCGGGGACGGGTCACCGGGGCACTACCCGCTCGGGGCCGCTCCCACACCGCCGCGCCGGTCACCGGGGCCCGGCGGCCGGCGCCGGGGCGCCGCGGTCACACGCCGACGGGCTCGCGCTCCGGTGCCGCCTCGACCTCGACGGTCCCGGCGTCGGGTCGCACCTCGGTCCGCCGGCGGCGGGCGCGGCCCACGAGGGCCGCGAGGGCGAGGACGAGGATGGCGCCGGAGAGCCCCTGCAGCAGTGTCCCGAGGGGGGCACGGGAGAGCACGGTGGCCGGGTGTGGGGCGGCTCCTCCGACGACCCAGGTCACCGACGACACCGCGTCGGGCAGGCCCGGGCGCACGACGACGACACGGAGCGCCGTCGTACCCGGCGCCTCGAAGGTCACGGGGACGCTCCAGCCCTCGCCGGGCAGCCGTTGCCCCTCGGTCACCGTCACCGCGCCCCGGGCGTCGACCCGCTCCACCCGCACCGCGACGGGTCGCGGGGGTGCCGGGCGACGGCTGTCGAGCACGTCGACGACCGCGATGTTGGCGCCGGGCCGGTTCGGCTGGACGACCGTGTGCTCGGCGAGGTCGGCCGCGGTCGTGTCGACGGCGACGGACGGCGTGACGTCGCCGGCGCTCGAGAGCTCGGGGGTCGTGGCGGGCTGACCGCTGGAGAGCAGGGCCGACATGGCGAGCGCGGCGACGAGCAGGGCGGACTCGGCCGCGACCGACCGCGGCGGACGCGCCGCGGCACCCCCTCTGGCCCAGCGGAAGTGGCGCAGGCCGAGCAGGGCGGCCACGGCGACCAGCGCCACCTTGACCAGGAGGGTCCGGCCGTAGGTCGTGAGCAGGACCGCGTCGACCGAGGCGACGGCGGTGCTGGCCAGGAACACGCCCGTGGCCGCCGTGACGACGACGGCGACGGTGGCCGGGCGGGCGAAGGACCGGATGACACCGCGGGCCTCCGGACGGGCCAGGGCCCCGCGGCGGGCGGCGGCCGCGAGGACCACGACCATCGCGACCCCACCGAGCCACGTGGTCGTGGCGAGCACGTGGAGGACGTCGGCGGTGAGCCGCACCGGCCCCACGGGGCCCACGGCCGCGTGACCGAGGAGGGCCGTCCCGGTGCCTGCGACGACCGAGCCGGTGAGGACGAGGAGCCGGGGGACCCGTCCCGCCGTCCGCGGCGCCCGGGCCAGGCCCAGCGCGACGACGACGAGGCCGGCGGCCCGCAGGGCCACGCGCACGCCGTAGGTCCCGGCGAGGACGGTGCCGAGCGGCACGTCCGACTCGAGGGCCTGGACGAGCGGGAGGGCCGCGCAGGCCACCGCTGCGACGGCCACGAGCGCGAGCACGGGGCGGCGGGCACGGAGGACGACCGCGGCGGCGTCGGGGGACCCGGCCGCGAGCCGGGTGAACAGGGCGAGGCCCAGGCCACCGGCCACGCCGAGGAGGGCGAGCCAGCGCAGGACCGCCTGGTCGAGCGCGGTCGGGGCCTCGGTCCGCCCGGCCGGGGTGACCTGCTGGCCCACCCCGAAGACGACGACGGCGGTCGTCCGGTGCATGTCGTCGGCCGAGAGGGTGTCGACCGTGAGGCGGTAGCTGCCGACCGGCAGGTCGCCGACGACGGGGACGACGACCGAGACCGGCGGTTCCTCCTCGACCAGGGGCGTCGGGACGAGCCCCTGGCCCGTCGACGGCTCCGGGGCCGCGTCGGCCGGCGGCTCGGGCGCCTCCTCGGCGCGGGGCGACCCGAGCGCCACCGGCGTGCCGTCGTGCCCGACGAGGACGACGTGGGTGGCGGGGAGGACCACCGCCTCACTGAGCTGCAGGCGCAGCTCGTGCGGTGCCGACGCGAGGACGCTGCCGTCGGCCGGGTCGCTGGAGACGAGGAAGGCGTGCGCCTGGGCGGCGCCGGCCGCCAGCACCGGGGTGGCCAGGACGAGCAGCGCCACGAGGAGGGCCCGCAGCACGCGCAGGCGGGGCACGCGCCCCATCACAGGACCGGGATGTGGGCCAGCGTCTGCCCCCCGTAGGACAGGGACGCGAACTCGTCCGACCTCACGACGCCGCCGTTGTGGTAGACGAAGTAGTACGTCTGGCCGGCGGTCATCGTGTGACCCTTCTTCATGAGGGCCACCGTCTCGGTCCGGGCGTCGCGCACCTCGCTGCTGAGCACCGGTGGGTGCGCGGTGTCGGACTGGAACGTCGTCGCCCGGTCGGGGTCGAGGCACAGGTAGTTCACCTGGACGAGGCCGCCGTCGCCGACGAGCGCGACCCGGGTGATCCGGATGCCCAGCTGCTGCTCCATCGTCGCGTTGGTCGGCATCGGCGCCCCGGCGCTCGACGGGTGCCGGGTGACGAGGGCGACCGCGCCCGCCACGGCGAGGGCCAGGACCACGACCGCGACGACGACGCGCCGGCCGAGGGACGGCGTCCGGCCCGGCGCCGGACGCTCGCTCGTCGGGTGCTCGTCCCCGCCCGGCGGGAGGTGGGAGCCTCCCGCCGAGGCGGTGGTCGGGCGGGTCGTCAGCGTGCTGCTCACCAGCGGCCCCCTCACCAGCGCTGGAGCTGGTCGAAGGAGAGGTAGCCGCCGGGTCGGGTGCCGGTGGACTGGTCGACCAGACCCACCCGGATGCTCGTGGTGCCGGCCGCCGGGGTGCCGTTGCCGAGCTGCTCGACCCCGAGCAGGGCGCCCGTCGTGCTGTACACCGCGAGCGTCAGCTGCCCGGCCGTGCTGTCCATCGTCACCCGGACCGTGACCATCGCGGTGCTGCCCACGGTGATCGGGGTGCCGGTCGGGGTGGGCTGGCCGGCCAGGACCGGGGTGAGGGCCAGGCCCGCACCGCTGCCCGTCGCGACCACCGAGAACCTCGCCGTCGTGCCGGAGTAGCCCTGGTAGACGGTGACCCGCCTGTTCCCGGGCACGTTCAGCGTGTCACCGCGCAGGACGAGCTGGGCGTTGGCCACCACGGTGGCCGGCGACGCCGTCGGGCTCGTGAGGTACGCCGGGGTGGCGCTCCCGGTGGCCCGCACGTAGCCGCTGCCGATCATCCGCGGCTGGGCGGTCGACCGGGCGACGCCGGTGCTGCTCCTGGTCCACCCGGACGGCGGGAACGTCGTCGAGTCGAAGGTCTGGGTGTCCACCGGCGCGGCGCTCACCGTCGCGGTGCCCGAGGCGGCCACGCTCCAGTTCCCGGCCTTGTCCTGCAGCCGCAGGTTGACCGTGCGTGGAGCCGAGGAGGAGCTGGGCCCGGGGGATGGTGAAGGTGGCCTGGGTGCCGGTGTAGGTGACCGTCACCTTGGTGGCCCGTCCGACGCCGGGGTCGGTGCCGCCGAACCAGACCTCGCCGACGGTGATGTCGCTGGTCTGGGCGCCGCTGAGGTTCGCCGTCACCGTCATCGTCGCCGGGGACGACCCCGTCGTCGGTGCGACGGTGAGCGAGGAGATCACCGGCTTGGCCGTGTCGACGACGAACGTGGCGAGCGTCGTGGAACCCCAGTTGCCGGCGGCGTCCTGGCCGTAGACGTAGAGCTTGTGGTCGCCCTGCGTCGTGGCCCAGGTCTTCACCTGCGAGAGGGGGACGAGGCCGTAGACGCCCTCGACGCTCGAGTCGAACGCCCCGTCGGTCGCCTGCAGGGTCATCCCCTTGTGGGTGGCGGTCGGCGCGGCCGCGTCGTCGAAGAAGGCGACGGCCTGGACGACCCGGCTCGAGACCTGGCTGTTGTTCTGGGTGTCCTGCACGATCGCCGTCACCTTGGCGAAGCCGGGGTTCGACGGGTCGCTGATGACACCGTTGAGGGCGCTCGGGCTCATCGCCGAGGCGATGGTCACCGGCCCGACGAGGTCGACCGTGAAGGGGACGTCGAGCAGGGGTCCCCAGAGGCCCTGGGTGTCCTTGCTGTGGACGAACACGTGGTGCGGGCCCTCGGCGAGACCGGCCGCGGGAGGGATGGTCGCGGTCTCGGAGGTGACCGTGCGTCCGGCGACGAAGGTCACCGGTGATGCCGGCGCCGTTCGTCGGGTCGGTGACGAAGGTCCCGTCCGGGTTGGTCGCCGGGTCGAGGAAGTACTCCGCGCCGGTGACCTGGCCGCCGAAGCCGGTGTCGTTGCCCGGTGGCGGTGAGCTTCATCGCCGTCGTGCCGTTGACCGGGTTGGGGGTGACGGCGCCGCCGGTGGTCAGCGGGCCGCGCTTCGGCACGTTGACGGCGACCGAGCCCAGGGTGCCCCAGTTGCCCGCGCCGTCACGTCCGCGGACGTAGACGACGTGGCGGCCGGCGGCGAAGCTCGGGTCGGAGAGGACCGAGACCGGGATGGTCGCGGTGGCGCCGGTGACGGTGGGGCCGCCGAAGGTGCCCGTCATCGCCGTCCCGTTGCCGGGGCCGACGGTGGTGGCGTCGTCGACGACGACCTCCGCGGCCGAGACGGCGCTGCCACCGGTCGTGGCGTCGCTGAGGTCGGCCGTGACGGTCATCGGGGTCGTCGCGTCGGACGGGTTCGGGGTGGCCGTCACGTGCGTCACGGCCGGGCCGACGTGGTCGCCCGAGACCGGCGGGGCGTTGGTGTCGAGGAAGGTGAGCATGCCGCCGAACGCCGTCTGGGTCGGGTCGGCCGTGGTCATCGCGTCGTTGTCCAGGTGCGTGCCCGGACTCGACGAGGGCGAGCTTGGAGTCGGCGCCGGTGGGGATGGTGACGACGGTGTCGGCCGTCTCGCCGGGCGTGAGCGGCTCGACGACCTCGCCGGCCGGGTAGGCGAGCGGGTGGCCGTCGCGGGCGACGGCGACCTGGTCCGAGCCGAGGATGCTCATCGCGTGCGGCAGGGCGCCGAGGTCGGCGTAGCGCAGCAGCAGGCGGTGACCCTGGTCGGTCGGGATGACGTCGGTCTCCGGGAAGGACTTGCCGTTGACCAGCCGGTAGCGCGGGTTGAAGTTCCGCATGTCGAAGCCGGTGGGGTCGGCGTTGAGGGCGGGGTCGACCTCGCTGAGGGCCACGACCGCCTCGTCGGTGAAGGCCGAGGCCGCGCCGCCGTAGGCCGTCGTGCCGTCGGTGGGGCGCACGACGAGCACGCCGGCGAGGCCCATGGCCACCTGGCGCGCCCCGTCCGAGGTGTGCCCGGCCTCGTACACGAAGGTCCCGGGGCGGGAGGCCTTCAGGGTGAAGGTGCGGCTGGCCCCGGGCGCGACACCGGTGGTCGAGGTCGTGGCGTCGAAGCCGCTCGTCAGGTCGGGGGCCGGGACGCCGGGGACGGCGAGCGACAGCGGGGTCGCGAGCTGGTTGTGGACGACGAGGTCCACCGTGGAGCCCTGGTCGACGACGAGCAGCGGCCCCGGCAGGGTCGGGTTGCCGGACGCCGCGCCCGACCAGCCCCAGATGGGGAAGGTCCGGCCGACGAGCTGCACCGTGCCGGTGCGCGCGTAGAGCGCGCACGTCGCGGTGGTGCCGGCCGTCGTGCAGCCCTGGGCGCCGAGGTGCCCGCTGCCCGCCGCCGCGAGGGCGGGGGGCGGCGGTGAGGGGGGCCGCGGCGGACACCGCGGTGGTGCCGGCCGGCGCCCGGTGGAGGGTCGCGGCCCCGGCCGGCGAGGTCGAGGCCAGGCCGGCGGCGAGCAGCGTCGCCGTCAGCCAGTGCCGCTGCCCGGGAGGCCCCCGTGGCTCGTGTACGCGTGGTCATCGTCAGTCGTCCCCTCGGGCTCACTTGCAGCCACCGGGCGGGTCGATGCGGTACACCGTCATCATCCCGCCGAAGGTTGCGCCGTAGTTGGTGGCCTGCTGCAGTGCGTGGCTGTGGGCGATGTGGTAGTACTCGCCGCACTGGTTGTTGTCGGTGATGTAGGTCGGCACGTTGCCCTTGACCCCGAGGTAGGGGCTCTCGCTGAACCACGTGTCGGTGCCGACGAGGAGCTGGTCGGTGATCGCCGGCAGCTGGGTCGGGATCTTGTTGGTCGTCGGGTCCCACTGGTCGACGTCGGTCCAGACCATCGTCGCGTCGAGGCTCTGGCCCGGCTGCACGTTGAGGTCGAACTTGTTGTACGACAGGTCCTCTCCGTTGGCGCCGCGCGTCGGGTGCCCGTCGATGTTGACGATCCGCTCGTCACTGCCGTGCGGGTGGAACGGGTAGTTCTCCGTGCCCGCGTTGAGGTAGCGGATCAGGGCCGGTCGCGGGGTGTCCGCGGGCGAGGGCTGGATGTGCACGATGGCGCCGTACGGCTGGGCCGGCAGCCACGAGGCGTGGTTGGGGGCCAGCGTGTCCGGCATGCTCCGGCCGTTCATCATGAAGTACCGGGGCTTGTACGACGACCAGTCGGGGGTCTCGCCGCGCTCCACCGCGAGGTGGATGTCGGGGTCGATCTCGGAGAGCACGAACAGGTACTCGTGGTCGGGGTCGAAGGTCGTCCCGCTGCTCGTCACCTGGTCGGCGTGGCCCGCCGGGCGGACCACGAGGGCCCCGAACAGGCCCATCTGGGTCTGCTTGTTGACGTCGGTGCCGGAGGAGTAGAGGTAGGTCCCGGGGGCTCCGGCGGTGAAGGTGTAGGTCATCGACCCGTTCGTCGCCTCCGCCGGCTGGACGAGCGAGGTGAGGCGCCCGGTGGGCGAGAACTGGGGCTGGGCGGGGTTGCCCGCCGCCTTCACCCCGCTCTGGCCGTGGAAGACGATCGACACGGGCTCGGTCAGCGTGTTGTGGAGGATGACGGTCACCGCCTCGCCGGAGGTGACGCACAGCGTCGGCCCGGGCAGCTGGAACCCGTGCCCGGCACCCTCGTTCGCGAATCCCCAGGAGAAGATGGAGTTGCCGTCAGGGGTGGAGACGTCGCCGGTGCGGGTGCCGAGGGTGAACGTGTTGTTCGTCGCCGTGTCGCAGGCGATGCCCTCGGCGGGGTAGTCGCCCGCGTGGGCCGCGGACTGCGCGGTCACGGCGACGCCGAGCGCGAGCAGGGCGGCGGTGCCGCCGGCGAGGAGGCGTCGTCCGGCGCGGGTGCGCGGGGACCCGCAGCGCCCGCCGGCGCCCGCCGGTCGAGGTCGTGGAAGGCCTGGTCATCGTCGCGTCTCCCCACTCACAGGTTCGGTTGGGTCTGGGCGGGGAGGGTGCCCGGAGGGACGACGCTGATCGTCGTCATCATCCCGCCGTAGCCCGTGCCGCCGCCGTTGTTGAGGAAGCTGTACCGGCGGTCGTAGAAGAGGTACTCGCCGACCGCGGGGGCGGTGAAGATGACGTCGCGGCTCTCGCCGGGCCCGATGTCCACCGTGTTGGTGGTCTGGTAGTTCGACACCGCCCCGTTGCGCAGCAGGCTCGCGTCCTCGGCGATGACCGTGAGGTCGATGTCGTCGCAGGTGAGCGAGTGGTCCTGGAAGCCGAGGCTGGCCAGCCGGACGAGCACCTTCTCGCCCGGCATGCAGGTGATGTGCGAGGAGTTCGGCTGGTACTGCAGGCGGCCGCTCGTGTGGTCGAGGTCGGGCCGGTACTGCAGGCCGCCGTCGGGCCGGGTCACGGCGCTGGCACCGTTCGGCGCCAGGGTGTCGGGGTAGGCCCGGCCGTTCATCAGCCAGAACGAGGCGTCGAAGTCGGTCCAGTCGCTCACCTGGATGTGGGCGTCGCGGTAGTGGGCCGCCGACCACAGCTCGGTGACGATGATGCCGAACTCGCGGTCGTAGCGGGTCGAGCCGTCGCCGTCGTTGTAGGCGTACTTCGTCCCCACGGGGTCGCTGCCGACGGGGTGGGCGTTCTGCCTCGGGCGGACCCACACCATGCCCGACATGCCCATCTGGACGTGCTCGACGTCCTCGAAGTGGCAGTGGTACATGTACGTGCCCGGCGTCGTGCGGCTTGTAGAAGTAGTCGAACCGGCGACCGACCGGCACCGAGAGCGAGAGCTCGGGGACGCCGTCGAAGAGCGGGATCGCGTTCTGGAAGCCGTGCCAGTGCATCGTGTGGCCGTCGAAGAGGTCGGGCCGCTGGGAGAGGCCGAGGTTGTAGAGGCTGAGGGTGATCTCGTCCTCCTCGTCGAAGACGAGGATGGGGGCCGAGATCTGGGCCTTGCCGCGCTGGGCGGCCAGGTCGGTGTCGTTGAGCCCGGAGACGTCCCGGAACCCGAAGACGTAGGTGTTGAACCCGGGGGGTGCGAGGGGGTCCGGGAAGAAGGGCGGGTCGGCCGGCGCCGAGTCCGGCATCGAGACCCAGCCGTCGGTCCCGGCCAGGGCCAGCGACTTCTTGGGTCCGGTGCCGACCCGGGCGGCGGTGACGATCTCGCCGCGGGCCGCCGAGGGGGCGACGACGCGGGAGGCCGCGACCAGTCCGCCGGCGCCGAGGGCGCCCAGGAGGACGCGCCGGCGGTCCACCGAGGATGCGCTCATCGTGTTCTCCTGCCGTGTCATGGGGTGTACTGGGCCGCACCGGCGTCGTGCCGGCCTGCCGTGGGTCGTGGGAGCCCGTGGATGTCGGTCGGTGGCACGCTGACCACGACCGGGGTGGGGTTGCCGTTGTTGTTGACGAATGCCGGGTCGGTGCCGTAGGCGGCGGTCATCCGCGGTGCCCCGATCCCGATGGCACCGGAGCCGGTCGCCAGGTCGAAGTTCCCGAGGAGGTTGTACGGGAGGACCGGGGTGACGATGGCGGCCTGCCGGAAGGCGGGGAACTGCCGCGAGGAGAGGATGTTCACCGCGATGGCGAAGTCCTCCTTGACCTTCACCGCGTTGACCGCGTCGTCGCCGACGACGTTCCCGGTGCCCCCGGTGTCGGTGGCGTACTGGTACCACGAGCCGTTCATCGTCAGCTGCAGGCCCTGCGGGTTGTCGGCGATGCCGACGTCCCACCGGTTGGCGTCGGCGTCGGTGATGCCGCTCTCGAGGCCGCCGTAGTAGGTGCCGGCGTAGTTGTCCGAGAAGACGTTGTCGAGCATCGTCGGGCTGGCCACGGCGGTGCCGCCGTGGAGCATGCTCGCGAAGCCGGGCTGGCTCCCCAGCCGGGCGATGAGCTGGTCGCTCAGCGTCCCGGTCGACAGGCCGGCCGGCGCCGGGAGGCCGTTGCTCGTCACGGCGGTGGCCGTCGTGAGGTTGCGGACGATCGTGTTGTCGACGACGTTGACGAAGGCCGCGTCGTCGAGGGCGATGCCGCCGCCCTCGTGGGCGGAGACGTTGTCGGCGATCTGGTTGTTCGTGATGCCGATCGTGTCGGTGACCACCCGGTTGGCCGGGCAGGTGGTGACGCCGCGCCGGTTCGTGGTGCAGCCCGGGGTGGCGACGTTCGACCCGGAGGTCTGCAGCAGCCGGATGCCGCCGCCGTCGTCGTTGGCCAGGTTGGCCTGGATGACGTTGGCGTCGATCGAGACCGGGCCGCTGCCGGCGCTGATGCCGTTCGGGGAGGCCGGCAGCTCGCCGGCGACCATGACGGCGCCACCTTCGTCGTAGGACTGGTTGAACCAGATCCGGTTGTGGTCGATCGTGTTCTTGGCGCCCATCGAGGCGTTCGTGTCCTGGTACCCGAAGGCCGTGACCGCCCCGCCGTACTCGGAGGAGTGGTTGCCGCAGATGGCGTCGTGGTCGACGGAGTAGCCGTCGGACCCGGTGAAGAGCCCGATGCCGCCGGCGAGGTTGGTGCCGCCGTTGTCGCGGATCTGGTCGTGCGAGATGACCGCGCCGTAGTTCTGGTTGTTGCCGACGTACGGCGTCCCGATCCGGATCGCGCCACCGAAGGAGCCGCTGTTGCCGTCGAGGACGTCGTTGGTCACGTGCAGGCCCTGCACCTGCTGGTGGACGTAGACGCCACCACCCTGGGTGACGAGCGACCCGCCGGCGCCGGCCGGGGTCGAGACCGACCCGGTGACCGCGTTGGTGGCCGTGTTGATGTTGGCCTGGCTGCCGTTGCGGATGCGCAGGCCGTCGAGGGTGACCGGCCAGACCTGGTTCGGTGAGCCCGTGGCCGGCGGCTGGTGGGTGCCGGCCAGCGGCGCGAGGACCGTGACGTCGGCGGCGTCGGGCACCTGGGCGAGGCCACGGTAGGCCTGGCGGTTCACCGCCGCGAGCCAGTTCGTCCCGCTCGGCAGGTCGAGGTCGAACCCGGTGCCGTCGATGATCGAGCCGCCGACGAAGGTGCCTGCGTCGTCGAACCCACCGGGGCCGACGCCCTGGATGCGGACCTGGTTGTGGACCACGAGGTTCTCGTTGTAGTCACCCTGCGGGTTGGTCGCGCTCTGGGAGTTCGGCCAGACCACCACCGCGTCGTACTGGGCGGCAGCAGTGGGCCGGGCCGCGTCGAGGGCCGCCTGGACCGTCTTGTAGGTCTTGGTCGGACCGACCTCGTAGAGCTTCGGGTTGTTCTGCGTCGCGCCGTTGCCCGTGGTGTTGAGCGCCAGCAGCGACAGCGTGTTGTACGCCGCGGTGCCGGAGGCGTTCTTCAGGGTCAGCTGCAGTGCGCCGGCGAGCTTCTGGTTGGCGCCGTACGTCGCAGGCACCGTGAAGACGATCTTCCGGGGGGTCCACGACGTCACCGTCGCGGGGACCTCGGGCATCGAGGTGGCGAGGGGGTCCTTGAGGGTCAGCGTGCCCTTGGTCGCGCCGAAGCCGTACCCGGTGAGGGTCACCGACCGGTTGGCGCCGTTGCTGCCGAGCACGTAGGGGGTGCTCACGGAGAGCAGCTGCGGCGTGGTGTCGGGGAGGTCGCACACGGTGTTGTTGGCGATGGCCCCGTCGGGGGTCGCGACCGTGGCCGCCGCCTGGGTGGGCGCCTGGTCGGTGACGGTGTAGAGGCCGGGCCACCCCTGGAAGTTGGCCGCGATCGTGCGGAACCTCGAGTTGTAGTCGGCGTTGAGGGCGCCGGGGGCCCCCGGGTCGTTCCCCACCGTCCGGTACATGTTGGGACACGGGCCGGCGGGGACGGGACAGTTGTAGGTGTCGGTCGAGGGCATCAGCGCCTCGTACATCCCGTTGAAGTCGGTGTGCGCGGTGTAGTCGAGCCGTCCGGCCCAGTCGTAGAAGCCGACGGGGACGTAGGGCAGGCCCTGGGCCTCGCCGTAGCCGATCGAGCGGGTGTCGAGGGTGAGCCCGAGGTCGTTGATGGTCAGGCCCCAGAAGTGGCTCGGGATCGGCACCTCGGTGAAGAGGTTGAAGTTCGGAGCCACGGTCTGGCCGGAGCGCACCGTGACGAGCTTGTCGGCGCACGACGGCATGTCGTAGCCCTCGAACGGCGAGCCGCCACCGGCGTTGAAGTCCGGGTTGTAGGTGCCGGGGACGGGGTCCCTCGGGTCGCCCGCCGGGAGGCTGCGGACGTGCACGCTGTGCAGGGGACCGACGCAGGAGGAGATGATGCCGGCCTGCTGCGACGGCGGCTGCGACGGGGGAGTGGGGGTGGCCGCCGGCGGGTCGGCCGCGTTGTCGGCCGCTGCCTGGGTCGTCGGCGGGTAGTTCTCCTGCGGCAGGTAGGTGTCACCGGTGAAGACGTTGACGTCCTCCTCCGCGGTCACCTTGTACATCGGACGGTCGCCGACGGGGGTCTTCGGGATGTCGACGCTGACGATGTAGTCGCCGGGGTCCATCCCGCTGAAGCCGTAGTTGCCGTTGACCGACTGGGCGCCGCTGGGGTCGTTGGCCCCGGCCTGGAAGCCCATCATCGGCGACTCGACGCACAGCTGGTTGGCGTCCGCCCCGAACTCCGGCAGGGCCTGCTGGATGCGCGAGTCGAGGACCGACCCGTCCCACTGCCGTGCCGGTGCACCCGCGCGGCGGACCCCAGGTCTCGGAGGTGTAGGAGTCGGTGACCTCCGGGCCCTTGACGAACGCGCCGCGCTCGGCGTCGGGGTTGGTCCCCGTGTACTTGGGGTTGGTGTCGCTGACGGGCTGGCCGGGGTCGTACGCGGGGTCCGGCAGCTGCAGCGGGACGATCTCCTTGCCCTGGCGGCACTCGTTGGCGACGTCGACGGCGTAGGTGTCCGAGGTCTTGTCGGTGACCGTGCAGGGCGTCGAGTCGTAGAGGTGGACCGTCACGCCCGGGATGCCCGGCTGGTACGACTCGCTCGCCGCATCGGCCGCGTCGAGCTCGTTGCGGGTCGTGTCGTAGCTGACCGTGGCGGCGATCCCGCCGTTCTCGCTCTGGTCGTAGGGTCGCACGCCCCAGTCGACGGTGCCGTGGAGGCCGATGATCGGGAGCACGTTGAGGTCGACCAGCTGCCCGAGCTGGGTCGTCGGCTCGGGGTCGTTGTCGCCCTGCCAGGTGACGCCGGTCGTCGCGTACCGCGTGTTGAAGGCCTCGAGGATCAGGTACTTGGCCATCGGGTAGCCCTCGCGGATGTCGAACTCGCCCGCGTCGTTCGTCGTCACCGTGTTCGTCGCCTGGTCCATGAGCGTGTTGTCGCGCTCGCGCAGGGTCAGGGCGAAGCTCGGCACACCCTGCTCGCCGGGGTCGCGCACGCCGTTGCCGTTGTCGTCGATGAACACGTGGCCCGAGAAGTGCGAGAACCAGCCGACGAGCATCTGCTGCCCGACGTCGGTGTAGCCGCCCGAGCCACTGTGCGCCGCGGCGTCGACCTCGGCGTTGAAGCTCATGATGATGTAGTCCTGGTCGTCGTCCCAGAGGGTGACCTGGTAGCTGCCGTCGGCGACACCGTCGATGCTGAAGGTGCCGTCGGACGCGGCCTGCGCGAGGTACACCTCCTGGTCGCCGTTGTTGAGGTCGGACAGCGCCACCCACACGTTCTTGAGTCGCTCGCCGATCTTCACGCCACCGACGCCCTCGGGGCCGACCACCCCGTTCTGGCCGCCGATGTAGGGCAGGCCCTGGACGACGACGCCCTTGATGCCGCCGGGGCGGCTGGCGTCGCTCGCCGACCGGGCGAGGGCCATCGTCTTGGTGAAGCCGAACTGGGTCGCCGGCACGGGCTCCTGCCCGCGCAGCTGCTCGGTGTCGAGCCCGGTGTCACCCTCCTGGATCCAGATGTCGTGGTCGTGTCCGCCCTCGAGCGTGGTGGTCTGCACCCAGCGGCGGCCGCCGGAGAGGGCGGGGGCGGCGACGGTGGCGGCATAGCGGTTGGGCCCGAGGTTGGGGATCTTGATGACGCCGGCGGCTGTCGCTGTAGCACCCGGGGGCCTTGGTCGTGTCGACGACCGGCTTGTTGCTCGCGTCGAAGACGATCGGGCTGTCCGCGTTCCGCGGGTTCTTGTGCACGTAGCTCGTGCAGAGGGCGTTGCCGTAGTAGTCCACGCTCATCGCGCCGAAGACGTCGCTGAGGTGGGCGCGGAAGCCCGACATGTTGACGCTGTTCTCGGCGTCGACCTCGTAGGTGCCGTCGACCGGGGCGTAGTCGTCGTAGACCTGGATCTGGATCGTCGCCAGCGGCAGGGGCGTCGGGTTGAGCCCGACGCTCACGGTCTGGGTGTTCCCGTCGACGGTGAAGTGGGCGCCGTCGATCTTGTAGCCCGAGGCCTTGACCGAGATGAGGTACTTCCCGCCGGGGAGGTTCAGGCTCTTGCCGGCCGCGAAGTCGCTCTGGTCGCCCTCGGCGACGATCGGGGCGAAGCCGGACGTCGCCCGGGTGCTCGGCCACGGGCAGGTGTCGGCGTAGCCCGGGTCGCTCGAGTGGGTGCCCGCAGCGGTCGAGGGGAGGCAGCTGGACAGCAGCGGGTCCTTGGCCGTGCCCGGGTCGCCGGTGTCGTCCGCGTTGATGATCCACTGGTAGCTCGCGACGGGGTCACCCGCGTTCGGCTTGACCGCCTTCTTCGCCGGGTTGACGTCGCGCGCACTGACGACGCCGAGGCGGATCGCCCCGGCGGCGTGGGTGGGGGCGGTGTAGGCCGCCGGTGCGGCGGCCCGGGCCACAGCCCCCAGTGCGGACGCCCCGGCCGTGCCGAGCACGGTCATCGGGACCACGGCGACCGCCACCACTGCTGCGATCCGGCCGAAGGGAAGAATTCGTCGAGCCCTGCGCATCTGGAACTCCCTCTGCGGTGACGGCTCAGCCACCTGGATGGCCTCCACGGACCCTGCTCCGTGGAGTCGGCCGTCGAGGAGAAAGGTGCGCCCTCGGTCAAGGCCCGGCAAGCAAAACGCAAAATCCCACAGCGGCGGGCAACCCTGACGACAGCGGGTTGTGGGTTTCGTGTCAGGTTCCGGTGAGGTTCGGCCCTGCGCGACCGGGCTGGGCTCGACGGATCCGGTGCCCGCCACCCCCGGCCGCGCCGATCCTGAGAGCCGGACTTTCCCGAATGATGGACTTTGACGCGAACCTGACCGCAGAATGACCGGCAACAGGGTCGCTCTCAAGAGCGGGGAACAGACGATGGCAGTGGTACTGGTCGCGGACGACGATGCCCGCATCCGCTCCCTCGTCGGGCGGGCCCTCACCGCGGCCGGGCACCGGACCATCGTCGTCGGCGACGGGGCGAGTGCCCGGGAGCACCTGGCCGGCGGGCAGGTCGACGTCGCCTTGCTCGACCTCGTCATGCCCCGCGAGAGCGGCCTTTCGCTGGTGAAGTCGATTCCGCGAGAGCAGCTTCCGCCCGTTCTTCTGATGTCGGGCGTCGTCGACGTGAGCGCGCGCATCGAGGCCCTCAACGCCGGGGCCGTCGACTTCGTCGTCAAGCCGTTCGTCATGGCCGAGCTGGTCGCCCGGGTGAACCGGCACGTCTCGCAGGGCACCTCGCACCACCCGGCCGAGGACACGCTGCAGGCCGGGAACATCGTGCTGTACCCGGCCGGGCGCTTCGTCGAGACGCCGCACGGGCGGGTGCACCTCAGCGAGCTGGAGTTCGCCGTGCTGGCCTACCTCGCCCGCCGGCCGGGTGAGGCGTGCAGCAAGGAGGAGCTCCTGCACGACGTGTGGCGCTCGGAGTGGAGCTCGCGGACGAACGTCGTCGAGGTGTGCGTCGCGCGGCTGCGCAGCCGGCTCGGCGTGCACTTCCCGATCCGGACCGTCCGCGGAAGGGGGTACTGCATTGACACGTGAACGCCTGCGGCACACCGCAGCTCTCTCCGACGTCCTGTTCGTCGGGTGGGTGGTCCTGGCCGCCGTGGCGCTGACCCTCGTGCTGCGGGTCCCGGGCTCCGAGACCGTGCCGTTCCACCTCGCCCTCGCGGGCTTCGCCCTCGCCTACAGCCAGTGCCGGTGGCCGCTGTCGCGCACGCTCATCGCGCTCGGCACCTTCTGCCTGCTCATCGCCATGCTCTTCGTCCGCGACGCCGTCACCCACACCCTCGACTGGACCGAGGCCACCGAGGTCCCCATCGCCGCCCTCCTCGTCGTCGGCGTCGTCCGGCACGTGCACCGCACCCAGCGGGCCCTCGACCTCGTCCAGCAGGCGGCCGACCGCGACCGGGCGCTGTCCGACGACCGCGAGCGCCTCGCCCGGCTCACGTCCCACGAGATGCGGACGCCGCTGACCGTGGTCATGGGGTTCCTCGACCTCGCCCTGGCGACCGGGGTCGACGTCGAGGTGCGTGGGTACCTCGGGGCGGTGCGCGAGGAGGTGTCGAACCTCCACCGCGTCGTCGACCGTGCCGTGCGCGCGGCGCACGTCCGCCAGGACCTCCCGATGGACGCGGTCGACGTCGAGCCCCTCCTCGAGGGCCTCGTGACGCGGTGGCACGGCGTCGCTCGACGGGAGTGGGTGGTGGACGCCGACACGCTCTCGATCACCGCGAGCCGTGACCGGCTGGTGGCGGGGCTGGACACGTTGGTGGAGAACGCGGTCCGCTACACGGATGAGGGCGACGTCATCCGCCTCGTCGGCCGGCACCACGACGGCTGGGTGCTGCTCGCGGTGGCCGACGGCGGGGCCGGGATGTCGGACGAGCTGCTGGGCGTCGTGGACGAGCGGATGACCCGCCGCCGCCCGCCGTGGGTCAGTGCTTCTGGGCGGACCACCGGCGCCCGCGAGGGCGACCCGGAGGCGGGCACCGGTCTCGGCCTGGAGATCGTCCGCCGTGCCACGCACATGCGCGGCGGCATCCTCGTGGCCGACGCAGCCCCCGAAGGTGGGGCGCTCGTCGGGATGTGGGTGCCTCTCGTCGTCGCCCCGGGCTTCCTCCGACCACCCGCCGGGGAGGTGCTCGCGGTGACCGCCCCGCCCGACCCGGGACCCGTCGTGCACCCGTGGACCGCGCACGACCGCACGGCGAGAGCCTGAGCGCGGCCGACCCCTCGGGGGCGGGCCCGGCACCGCCCGGGCCGGGCCCTAGTCGACGACGACGGCCCGCAGCACGTCGACCCGCGCCGCGCGCCGGGCGGGACCGATTGCGGCGACGACGCCGACGAGTCGCGCACGGTGCGCCCTCAGGTGGGCGACGGATCCAGGACGAGGACCTCGCAGGCGCAGTGGACCGTGCAGTACTCGGCCACCGAGACCGCGGCTCCGGGGTCGTCCGGACCGAGCACGAGGAGCGCGGCGCGCCGGGTCTCGGAGACCAGCGCGGTGTGCGGGGTGCCCACCACGGACTCGAAGGTGCACGCCAGCCGGGGGGAGAGGCGCAGCGCGTCGATGGCGATCTTGAACAGGGCGGCCTCGACCCCGGCGTGGTCCTCCGCGGTGAGTCCGGGCGGGAGGACCTGGAGGAAGCGGATGCGGCAGCCCCGCAGCGCGGCCTGGTGCACCGCCGCCTCGGCGACCATCGCCGTGTGGCCGTCGTGGACGAGGCCGGCGACGACGTCCGAGCCGCGGTCCGGAGGTGCTTGGCGCGGGTCCCGCGGAGCGGGGTGGATCGGCACGGCGGGTCAGCGCGCGAAGGCGTCGCCGACGGTGGCCGACGTCCGCGGTCCCGTGGTGGTGCGGTCCTGGCCGACCTGTGGGCGGCTGACGGTGCTCATGGTGCCCTCCGAGACCTGGGGTCGCTCGCCGCGGACTGCGGCGGGCCGACAGCTCGACTCTGCCGCGGGGCGGCGGTGAGCGTCCGTGCCGAAGGTCCCCTCTCCGGCCGGGCCGGGTGCCGAAAAGGGTGTCGTCGAGGCGTCCAGCTCCGTCGGCCGGGGGTGACCCCGCTCGAGCCGGGGGCTCGACCTCGGGTGGAACGTCGTCGGTCAGGGCTCCCCGGTCGCGGGCCGGGGGCCGCACGGTCAGGACCGAGGTCCCGAGCGCCAGGGACCGCGCGTCAGGGACCGCGCGTCGCCGTGGGCGGCGGGGGGTGGGTGGCCGCGAACACGGCGGCCTGGGTGCGGCTCTCCATGCCGAGCTTCCCGAGGACGGCGGTGACGTAGTTCTTCACCGTCTTCTCGGCGAGCGAGAGCGTGATCGCCGATCTCGCGGTTGGTCTGTCCGTGGGCGATCTGGTCCAGCACCCGTTGCTCCTGGGGCGAGAGCCGCAGCAGCCGGGGGTCGGTGCGTGACTCCCGGGCCCAGCGCCGGCGGGCGCGCTCGACGTCGGCCGGCCCGAGGAGCTGGCGGCCCGCGGCCACGGCCCGGATGGCCTCGATGAGCCCGTTGCCCTTGATGTCCTTGAGCAGGTAGCCGGCGGCACCGGCGAGGATGGCGCTCGGAGAGGGCCCGCTCGTCGTCGAAGGAGGTGAGGATGAGCGCGCGCGTGGCGGGGTACCGCGAGCGGATCTCACGGCAGACGTCGATGCCCGAGCCGTCCGGGAGGCGCGCGTCGAAGATGGCGACGTCGGGACGGGTGGCCGGGATGCGGGCGAGCGCCTCGGCCGCCGTGCCGGCCTCGCCCACGACCTCGACGTCCGCGACGGTCTCGAGCAGCTCGCGCAGGCCCCGGCGCACGATCTCGTGGTCGTCGACGAGGAAGACCCGGATCACGTCGGTCCCGGTCGCTTCCATGCCACCCATCCTCCTCGGTCGTGCCGGGGCACCGGCCGGATGGTGCGGGCGCCCGGCCGTGGTGCACGATCTCCCGCGAGGCCCACCCTCTCGCGTCCGTCCGGTCACGGCCAGGGGCGATGGTCCCGGGTCTGCTCGGGCGGTGGCGCTCAGGACGTCGCGGACCCGGTGACCTCCGCGGTCCAGGTGAGCACGGTGCCGTGGGGCAGGTTCGGCTCCAGCCGCAACGCGCCGCCGTGGTTCCCGGCCCGCGCCCGCAGGTTGGCCAGGCCGCTCTCCACCGACTCGGGGTCGGTGCCGGCCCCGTCGTCCGCGACGACGACCCGCAGGACGTCGGTGGCCACGACCGACACCTCGACGTGCGCGGCGCGGGCATGGCGCGAGACGTTGGCCAGGGCCTCGCGGACGACCGCGACCAGGTCCCCCTCGAGCTCGACGGACAGGGCCGCCAGGTCCCCGTCGATCCTCAGCCAGGGGTCGAACCCGAGGCTGTCGCGGGCGGCGCCCACCAGGGTCCTCGAGCTCCTGCCGCAGGTCGGTGGGCGCGTGCCGGTGCAGCTCGAAGATCGTGTGCCGGATGTCCTTGATCGCGTCGTCGAGCGACTCGACCGCGTCGTCGAGCCGGGTCCGGGCGGCCTCGGACGTCGCCGTCCGCGCGGTCGACCTGGAGGGAGAGCCCGGTCGCGAAGAGCCGTTGGATGACGTGGTCGTGCATGTCGCGGGCGATCCGGTCGCGGTCCTCCAGCAGGGCGACCCGCGCGCGGGCGTGCTGGTTGCGGGCCGCCACCAGCGCCAGGGCCACCTGGTGGGTCAGCGGGACGAGGAGCTCGACGAGGTGACCGACGATCGGCTCGGCGTCGGGGCCCCAGGCCACGGCGAGGACGCCGATGGAGTCGGCGCCGATGGCGATGGGGAGCAGCGCGGTGGGGCCGTGGGGCTCCACCGCGCCGAGCGCGCGGATGGTCGTCGCGAGGCTGGCGTCGTCGGGGTCGCCGGGGCGGGTGAGCACGAGCAGCGGCGTGCGTCCCCCCAGCAGGTGCGGCCACCGTGGGTCGTCGAGGAGGACCTCGGGCTCGCCCGACGGTGCGCCGGGCGCCGCCGGTTCGGCCGGGCCGCCGTCCAACGCCCGGACCACCAGGGTCCCGGCGTCGTCCTGCAGGGCCACGACGGCGAGGTCGGCCCGCGACAGGAGCCGGGCCTGCCCGGCGAGGTAGCCCATGGCCGACGCCTCGTCGCGCCCTTCGAGGAGCATCTGGCTGACCGTCCCGGTCGCCTCCATCCACTGCCGCTGGCGGATCGTGCGCTCGTAGAGCCGGGCGTTCTCGATCGCGATCCCGGCGGCCGCGGCCAGGGCGACCACGACGGCCTCGTCCTCGTCGGTGAAGGGGGCTCCGCCGACCTTCTCGGTGAGGTAGAGGTTCCCGAAGACCTGGTCGCGGATGCGCACCGGCGTCCCCATGAAGCTCGACATCGCGGGGTGGTGTGCGGGGAACCCGTACGAGGCCGGGTCGTCGGCGAGCGTGTCGAGCCGAAGGGTCCGTGGCTCGTGGATGAGCAGGCCCAGGACGCCGTGGCCGCGGGGGAGGTCGCCGATCGCGTCCCGCTCGGCCTCGGACAGGCCGTGCGTCACGAACTCCACGAGGTGCTCGCCGTCCGGGCCGAGCACCCCCAGGGCGCCGTACCTGGCGTCGACGAGGTCGCACGCGCAGTCGACGATGCGGGTCAGCACCTCGGACAGGTCGAGCCCCGACGTGATCGACATGACCGCGCCGAGCAGGGCGGTGAGGCGCTGCTGGGACTGGCTCGAGGCCCGGGCGCGCCTGCGCAGCTCGTCCAGCAGGTCGTCCGGGTCGAACGCGGTGGTGCTGGGCCAACCCTGGTGACGGTCAGGGGGGCCGTGCGGGCCGTCCACCCCTCGATCCTAGGAGACGCGGGCACGGGCGTCGGCCCGTGGTGCGCCGCGGCCCCGCCGCCCGGCCGACGAGCGGTCGGCGGGTCGTCCGCGCCCCGACCCGTTCGGTGCCGGCTCGCTCAGCGTCGGCTCAGCCGCTCCGGCCGATGCTGGGACCGGCCGGGTGACCGGCCTCCCGAGGAGGACGGCATGACGACGCTGACAGCGCCCGCGAGGGGTGCGCCGTCACGCGCCGCGGTGGTGCGAGGGGTCCTCGCCGCGGCGGCCGGCGGTGGTGCACTGTGGTGGCTGCTGCCCCGGGCCACCGGCGTCACGTGGTCGGCGATCGGTCCGGTGATCGGCGGGCTCGGCGCACCCTCGCTCGTCGCCCTGACGCTCGTCTGGGTGGCCGGACTCGTGGCCCACTCCTTCGTGCTCACCGGCGCCCTGCCGGGCCTGAGCCGCCGCCGCGCGCTCACCCTCAACCTCACCGGCAGCGCGGTCTCCAACGTGGCACCGATGGGCGGCGCCCTGGGTGTCGCGACGAACTTCTCGATGACCTCGGCGTGGGGCTTCAGTCGCACCTCGTTCGCGGCCTACACCGTCGTCACGAACATCTGGGACGTCCTGGCCAAGCTGGCGCTGCCGGTCGCGGTGCTCGCCACCCTCCTCGGGGCCGGGGTCGTGCCGGACGGGCCCCTGCGCACCGCCGCCGTGGCCGGTGCCGTGACCCTCGGCGTGCTCACCGTGGTCTGGGTCGCGCTGCTGACCCACGACGGGACGGCGCGGCACCTGGCCGCGCTGCTGCGGACGGCCGCCCGGCGCCACCTCCCGTCGGCCGCCGCGGGCCGGGTGGACCACCTCGTGGCCGGGGCCCTCGCGGCCCGCGAGCAGAGCCGGGCCGTCATGGCCACGAGCTGGCGGCAGCTGACCGTCGGCATGGCCGCCTACGTCGGCCTCCAGGGCCTCCTGCTCTGGGCCTGCCTCGGCGTCACCGGCGCGGCGGCCCCCCTCACCGCCGTCGTCGCCGGCTTCGCCGTCGAGCGCCTGATGAGCATGGCCGTGCTCACCCCGGGGGGGACCGGCCTCACCGAGGCGGCGACCGCGGCGACCATCGTCGGGCTCGGCGGCTCGCCGGTCGGGGTGGCGGTGGGCGTGCTCCTGCACCGGCTCTTCATCTTCCTGCTCGAGATCCCGGTCGGCGGGATCTGGCTCGTCGCCTGGCTGGCGCTGCGGGCCCGGGCGGCGAGGGTCCGGCCGTGAGGGTCCTCCACGTGAGCGACACCTACGCACCGACGGTCGGCGGCATCGAGGTCTTCGTGCACGACCTCGCCCACCACCAGGCCGCGGCCGGTCACGAGGTCACCGTCCTCACGCCCACCGCCGCCGGCGGTGTCGGGGACGACCCGGGGGTCCGGGTGGTGCGTGGCCCCGGGCGGGCCGGCGGCCTGCTCGGGGGGTGCGACGTCGTCCACGCCCACGTGTCCGTCCTGTCACCGGTCGCGCTGCACGCCGCCGAGGACGCGGCGCGCGCCGGCGTCCCCGTCGTCGTGACGGTGCACTCGATGTGGACCGACGTGTGGCCGGCCTTCCGCGCCACCGGTGCCGCTCGCCGGTGGGGCACCCTGCCGGTCCAGTGGGCCGCCGTGAGCGCCGCGGCCGCCGATCCCGTGCGGCGCGCGGTGCGCCGGCCCGTGGTCGTGCTGCCCGACGCCGTCGACACCGCGTCGTGGGCCACGGCGCCCGGCTCCCGCGACGGCGCGGTCACCGTCGTCGCCGTCCTGCGGATGGCCCGGCGCAAGCGTCCCCTCCAGCTGGTGCGCGCCCTCGCGCGGATGCGCCGCGGCCTCGACCCGGCGGTCCCCGTGCGGGCTGTGCTCGTCGGCGACGGTCCCCTGCTCGCGGCGGTCCGCCGCGAGGTCCGCCGGGCCGGCCTCGACTGGGTGCAGGTCGTCGGCGGCCGCTCGCACGACGAGATCCGGTCGCTGTACCGCTCCGCCCACGTGTTCGTCGCACCGGCCACCCGGGAGTCCTTCGGGATCGCTGCCCTCGAGGCCCGGTCCGCGGGCCTGGCCGTCGTCGCCCGGTCGGGCACCGGTGTCGAGGAGTTCGTCGTCGACGGGGTCGACGGATACCTCGCCGACAGCGACGCCGCCCTCGCCGACCGGCTCGCCGCGCTGTGCGCCGACCGCGCCACCCTCGCGCGCATCCAGCAGCACAACACCTTGGTGACACCCGAGTTCGGATGGTCAGATGTGTTGTGGCGCAACCACATCGCGTACTCCTCGGCTGCGGCGTTGATCGCCCCGGCCACTCAGCCCGGACACAGCAGGGGCGCTCTAGCGTTCGAGTCATGAGCACGTCGGCCCCCACCACCTCACCGGCCCTCGCCGGGTCGACGCCGCTGCGCGGGTGGGGACGCACCCATCTCGCCCACTGCCGGGTGGTGCGTCCGGACGGCGTCGTCTCGCTGAGCAACCGCCTCGCGGCGACGGAGGGCCCGCTCGTGCCGCGGGGTTCGGGGTGCTCCTACGGGGACGCGGCGACCCGCTCGCGCGGAACGGTGGTCGACGTGCGGTCCCTGCGCCGCATCGTGGCACTGGACGACGAGCGCGGGGTCGTCGTCGTCGAAGCGGGGTTGACCCTCGGGGAGCTGCTGGCTGCCGTGACGCCTCGCGGGTGGGTACCGCCGGTCCTGCCCGGAACCCCCCACGTGTCCGTGGGTGGAGCGGTGGCCGCGGACGTGCACGGGAAGAACCACGTCGGTGTCGGCTCCATCGGGGTCCACCTCCGGTGGCTCGTGGTGGCCGACGCGTCCGGGGAGCCGCACCGGCTGGACCCCGTCCGCGACGCCGACGCCTTCTGGGCGACCGTCGGTGGGATGGGGCTCACCGGGGTCATCACGACGGTGGCCCTGCAGCTGCTCCCGGTCGGACGGGGGCCGGCCGTGGTCCGCCGCCGGCGAGCGGGCGACCTGCTCGAGGTCCTCGACACCGTGGCCGCCCTCGCCGAGCGGCAGCGCTCGGACCCGCTGCTGCACACGGTCGCCTGGCTCGACGCCTCGGCTCCGGGCCGGGCCCGGGGGCGGGGACTGGTCCAGACCACCCGGCTCCCGGAGCGTGGGCCCGGCCCGCTCCCCACCGGCCCGGTGCACACCCCGGCCGCACCACGGCCGCGACGGCCCGGTCCCTCGCTCCCGGGTCCGGGCGTGGTCTCGCGCGCCAGCATCGCCGCGGTGAACCGGGCCCGGTGGCTCGCGCCGCTCCCCTCCGGCCCGCGCACCGCGACGATCGCCGCGGCCCTGCTGCCCCTGCGCCACGCCGAGCACTGGCCGGCGCTCTTCGGGCGCCACGGCCTGGTCCAGTACCAGTTCGCCGTCCCGTCCCGTTCCGTCGACGCTGTCGGCGGGGCGCTCGACCTCCTCGCCGAGCACCACGTGCCCCCGGCCCTGTCGGTGCTCAAGCGGCTCGGCCCCGCCGATGCCGCGCCACTGTCGTTCGCCCTCGACGGGTGGACCCTCGCGCTCGACCTGCCTGCCCGGTGGACCGGCCTCGAGGAGGCGCTCACCGAGCTGGACGAGCTCGTCGTCGCGGCCGGGGGACGGGTTTACCTCGCCAAGGACTCACGGCTCCGGGCGCCGACCCTCGCCCGGATGTACCCGCGACTGCCGGAGTGGCAGGAGGCGCGCGACGCGCTGGACCCCTGGCACGCCTTCGGGTCCGACCTCTCCCGCCGAATCCACCTCACCCGGCCCCTCCCACGGCCATGACCGCCGAGCACGTGCTCCTCGTGGGCGGGTCGTCGGAGATCGGCCTCGCCATCGTGGAGGCCCTCCTGGCCGACGGCGGCTCGGTGACCCTGGCCGGCCGGCCCTCGGACGGGCTGGACGCCGCCGCGGCCCGGCTGCGGGGGTCGGGACACCCGGTCACGAGCCTGGCCTACGACGCGACGTGGGGCACCGCACGCACCGAGGCCGTGCTCGACGAGGCGTGGGTCGGTGGCCCTGTCGACACCGTCGTCCTGGCCGTCGGAGCGATGGCGCAGGAGCCGGCCCCGACGCCCGGGGACCCGCCGACCGCGACGGCGGTGCGCGAGCCCGAGCTCGAGCGGATGCTCGCGGTGAACCTCCTCGGCCCGGCGCTCGTGCTCGACGGCTGCGCGGCCCGGCTCGCCGCCCAGGGGTCGGGGTCGGTCGTGGTCGTCAGCTCGGTGGCCGCCGTCCGGCCCCGGCCCGGCCTGCTCGCCTACGCCGCGGCCAAGGGGGCCCTCGACACCCTGGCCCGCGGGACCGACCGGCGGCTGCGCGCCCACGGTGCGCGCTGCCTGGTGGTCCGGCCGGGACGCGTCTCCACCCGGATGTCCGCGGGTCTCGCCGAGGTCCCGCTGACCCAGGACGCCGCGCAGGTGGCCCGGCGCGTTCGTGAGGCCCTCCGGGGGCGCGCTGGTGTCGCCTGGTCACCCCGCGTCGCGGGTCCGCTCACCCGGGCCCTGTGCCTGACGCCCGAGGTCCTCCTGCCCCGGAGGCTGCGGTGAGGCTCCGGCCGCGGGGGCCGCGCCCCGTCCGGCGACGGCTGCGGGTCGTCCTGCTCGTCCTCGCCCTGCTCCTCGCGGCCCCGGCCGTCTCGTTCACCCGCGCGATGACGTACCCGGGCAACGCGCCCGCGTCGGTCCGTGCCGTCGAGTGGGTGCGCGACCACGGTGGTGGCGGCCTCGTCGACACCATCGAGAACTGGTGGTACACGCGGCAGGCGCCGCCGTCGACCGGGCGCCCCACCGACCACCTCGCGGCCGGGTCGGCGGGGCCGGCCGGGGGAGCGGACCTCGTCCGGCCGACCTCCGCGGCCGAGCACCTCCCCGTCGTGCGGCTGCTCCCCGGGGCCGGACAGGGCGAGGGGTCGTGGCAGCCGGTGCGCCGTGACCCCGCGGGCCGGACCGTGCTCTGGACCACCACGGTGCGGCCGGACCCGGCCCACCCCACCGTGCTCGCCGCAGTCGCGCTCATGCCGCGGGCCGGCACCGCCCTCCACCTGGGGGGCGGGACCCGCGAACCCGTCGTCGGCCTCTTCCCCGCCTCGGCCAGCCACGTCCCCGTCTCGAGCCTCGGCTCGCTCGTCGCGGTCTTCAACGCGGGGTGGAAGTCCCGGGACAGCGAGGGCGGCTGGTACGCGAACGGGACGGTCGCGGTGCCCCTGCGCGACGGCGTGGCCTCCCTCGTCATCGACCGCACCGGCCGGGCGTCGGTCACCGCGTGGTCGTCGTCGGCGGTGCCTCCCGGGCAGGTCGTCCCTCCCGGTGTCGTCGCGGTGCGCCAGAACCTCCACCTCGTCGTGGACGGCGGGCGGCCGGTGCCGGGGATGGACACCAACGCCGCAGGCCGATGGGGGTCGAGCCACAACCAGTTCCAGTTCACCTGGCGCTCAGGCATCGGCACGGACGCGCAGGGCGACCTGCTCTACGTCGCCGGGGCGAACCTCACCCTGCGCACGCTCGCCGACGCCATGTCCCGGGCCGGTGTGGTCACCGGGATGGAGCTCGACATCCACACGAACATGGTGGCCTTCAACTCCTTCGGCTCGGCGGCCGCTGCCCGCGGCCACCGGGGCACGCCGCTCCTCACCTCGATGAAGGTCCCGTCGGACCGCTACCTCGTCCCCGACCAGCGGGACTTCCTCTACCTCACGGAGCGCTGAGCCATGTCGACCCTCGTCCCCGACCGTCCGGCACCCCCGTCGGGGCCCGGTGCGCCACCCGCCCCGTCCCACCGGGCCCGGGCCTTCCTCGCACTGGCCCGGCCCGGCCAGTGGTCCAAGAACGTGCTCGTGCTCTCGGTGCCGGCCGGTGCCGGTGTCCTCGCGGAGGGGACCGTCCTCGGCCGGGCCCTCCTGATGGGCGTCGGGTTCACGTGCGCCGCCGTGGCCGTCTACGCCGTCAACGACGTCCTCGATGCGGACTCCGACCGGCGCCACCCCGCGAAGCGGCTGCGCCCGGTGGCCTCCGGGGCGCTCGGCTCCCGGGCCGCACTGGCGTGGGCGGCGGGCTGGGCCCTGGCCGCCCTCGTGGTCGGAGCGGCCCTCGGCCCGGCCAGCCTCGGGGTGCTCGCCTGCTACCTCGTCCTCTCCGGTGCGTACACGCTCTGGCTCAAGCACGTGGCGGTACTCGACATCGTCGTCGTCGCGAGCGGCTTCGTGCTGCGCGCCCTGGCCGGGGGCGTCGCCACGGGACAGTCCGCGTCCAACTGGTTCCTCCTCGTCTCCCTCTTCGGTGCGCTGTACCTCGTCGTCGGCAAGCGGGCGGCCGAGGCGGCCCGTGGCACCTCCGGTGTGGGGCTCCCCGCCCGGGCCGTCCTGGCCCAGTACCCCGAGGCCTGGCTCCAGCAGGTCTCGACGACGGCCCTGGCCGGCGCGACCACCTCCTACGCGATGTGGGCCTTCCAGAGCGTGGGCACCGACGTCTTCGAGCCGGTCATCGCCCTGTCCGTCGTCCCCTTCCTCGTCGCCCTCATGCGGTACGGGCTGCTCCTCGCCCAGGGGCGGGGCGAGCGACCCGAGCGCCTCGTCCTCGCCGACCGACCCCTCCTCGTGGCCGGGGTGGCCTGGGCGGCCCTCGTCACCGCGGGCCTCTACCTGGCCTGATCCGGGTGCGCCGGTCGTGGGCGATGATGGGCCCGTCCGGGGTCGACGACGGGAGCGATGGGTGAGGCAGCCGGCGCGGTGGTCGGGGTGGTCGGTCCGCAGGCGGATCGTCGTGCTGTCGAGCGTCCTCCTCGTCGCGGCGATCGGCCTCGGTGTCGCGGCCTTCGCGGTGGCCCTCGACCGGGCCCTCTACACCGCGGCCGGCGACGCCGCACGCACGCAGACCGAGCAGGTGGCCGCGACGGTCGAGGCCGACCCGCGGGGGGTGGCCGAGGCCCTCGCCCAGACGCCGAGCCGCGGCTCGCTCATCCAGGTCCTCGACGAGGACGGTGCCGTCGTCGCCTCGAGCGACCCCGCGGTCGCGCGGCGCCCCGTGTCGCGGCTGCGCCCGGCCGTCGGCGCCCAGCTCGTCGAGCAGTCCAGCCGGGTGCCGGGCGAGCTGGGGGAGCCCCACGCCGTCGTGGCCCAGGGGCTGCGCACGTCCGACGGCCGGACGTTCACCCTCGTCGTCGCCGTGCCGCTCGACGTCGCCGACTCGGTCCGCACGGCCGTCGTGCTCCTCGGCATCGGTGCCCTCGCCCTCCTCGTGCTCCTCATCGTCCTCATCGACCGGGTGATCCGCGGCGCCCTGCGGCCGGTCGAGCGGATCCGCACCGACGTGGCGGCCATCCAGCGGGTCCGGGCCCACGACCGCGTCACCGTTCCGGCGACGGGGGACGAGGTCGCCCGCCTCGCGGACACGATGAACGAGATGCTCGACCGGCTGGAGCGGGCGGACGAGACGACCCGTCGCTTCGTGGCCGACGCCTCCCACGAGCTGCGGAGCCCGCTGGCCACCATCCGCGCCGCCACCGAGGTCGCCGGGGCCGGCCCGGACGACCCCGGGGCCCGACCCGCCGTCGACGGGCTGCTCGCCGTCGTGGGGGCCGAGACGGTGCGGATGCAGGCCCTCGTCGAGTCACTGCTCACGCTGGCCAAGGTCGACGACGAGGGCCTGCGGCTGGCCCTGGGGGAGGTCGACCTCGACGACCTCCTCGACGCCGAGTCGAGGAGGCTGCGGGGCGCCGGCGCGGTGAGGGTGACGACGTCCATCGCGCCGGTGCGGGTGGTCGGCGACGTGCGCCGGCTCGACCAGGTGGTGCGCAACCTCACCGACAACGCGGTGCGGCACGCGCGTGGTGCCGTGCGCCTCGGGGTGGACACCGACGGCGGCACCGCCCGCGTCACCGTCGACGACGACGGGGCCGGGGTGCCCGTGGCGGACCGGGACCGGGTCTTCGACCGGTTCGTGCGCCTCGACGCCGCCCGTGAGCGAGACTCCGGCGGCTCGGGCCTCGGGCTGGCGATCGTCGCCTCCCTCGTCACCGCGCACGACGGGCGGGTGTCGGTGGGGGAGGCCCCGGACGGCTGGTGCCGGTTCGAGGTCCGGCTCCCCCTCGAGGGACCCTCGCCAGGTCAGGACGCGGTGTCGCGCAGGCGGTAGCCCGCCCCGCGGATCGTCTCGAGGACGCTCGCGTCGCGGCCGACGTCGAGCTTGCGGCGCAGGTAGCCGACGTACACCTCGACGATGTTGTCGCTGCCCTCGTACGCCGAGTCCCAGACGTTGTCGAGGATGGCGGCCTTCGACACCACGTCCCCGGCGTTGCGCATGAGGTAGTGGAGGAAGGAGAACTCCTTCGGGGTGAGCACGACGGCCTCCCCGCCGCGGGTGAGCGTGCGGCGGCCGGGGTCGAGGCGCAGGTCGAGCACCTCGAGGGCCACCGGGCGCTCCGGGGCGCCGCGCCGGGCCAGCGCCCGCAGCCGGGCCACGAGGACGACGAAGCTGAAGGGCTTGGTGAGGTAGTCGTCCGCGCCGAGGTCGAACGCGTCGGCCTCGTCGTACTCGCCGTCCTTGGCCGTGAGCATCAGGGCCGGGGTCCACACCTTCGCGTCGCGGACGTTGCGCAGGACGTCGTAGCCGTTGCGCCCGGGCAGCATGATGTCGAGGACGAGCACGTCGTACGGGTTCTCCGTGGCCAGCCACTGGCCGGTCACCCCGTCGTGCGCGACGTCGACGACGAAGCCCTCGGCGGTCAGCCCCTGGCGGACCGTCTCCGCCAGCGGCTTCTCGTCCTCGACGAGAAGGATGCGCATCGTCGCCCTCCACCCTGCTGGACCCGTGCGGGCAGCCTACAAGCCGTCCCGTCACCCCCCGGCGCATCCACGGGGGGCCGCGGCACCGAACGACCCGCGTGCCCGACCTCACCTACCGCGTCGTCATCCGGCTGGCCCGCGCGCTCTTCCGGCTGCTCGGGCTGCGGGTCGAGGTGCGGGGCGCGGTGAACGTGCCGACCACCGGACCGGTCGTCCTCGCGGCCAACCACCAGAGCTTCCTCGACTTCCTCGTCGTCGGGCTGCCCGCGACCGAGCGCGGGCGCCGCGTGCGTTTCCTGGCCAAGGAGGCCGTGTTCCGCGCCCCGCTCGCCGGGTCGGCGATGCGGGCCATGGGGCACGTGCCGGTCGACCGCCGGGCGGGGGCCGCCGCGGCGGTGGCGGCCCACCGGCTGCTGCGCCGCGGTGAGGTCGTCGGCGTCTACCCCGAGGCCACGATCGGCCACGCGTTCGCGCTCAAGGACCGGGCCGACCTCAGGTCCGGGGCGGCCCACCTCGCGCTGAGCACGGGGGCACCCCTCGTGCCGGTCGCGCACTGGGGGCTGCACCGGGTCCTCACCGTCGGCCCGCACTGGTCGCTCCGCAGGGGCCGGTGGGTCGGCGTGGCCGTGGGCGCGCCCCTCGTCCCGCGTCCCGGTGAGGGGGCCGAGGCCCTCACCGACCGGTTGCACGCGGCGCTGCACGAGCTCGTCGAGGGACTGCTCGACCGGTACCCGACGCCGCCCGGCGAGCCGGCCGCCGCGTGGTGGTGGCCGGCGCACCGCGGTGGCGGGGCCCCGGCGGCCGAGGAGGCCCGACAGCTCGACCGGGCGGCCGTCGCGGCGGCCGACGGTCCGCGGTGCGACCGGCCGGCCCACGGCGACGATGACGCTGACAACGTTGTCGCAGAGGCGGTTCGACGCGCTGACCGCCGTACCCGCCGGTACGGGTGACCCTCGTCTCGCCACGGACGCCGATGTGACGAACGACTCCCGTGTCTAAGCGCTTGCGCGGTGGACCCCCCTCACCCGGGTGCGGTGCAATGGCTGCCTCGCAGAGCGGACACCCCCGGCTGGGGGCGACCGGTCTCCGGGGCGAACCATGCGACCGACCGAAAAGGGTGAGCACTGTGGCCGACCTGGCGACGTCCCTGGATGATGCGGGACTGACCAACACCAGCGTCCGGGAGTACGTCCTGCACTGGGCGGAGTTCCTCGGCGCCGAGCGGATCGAGGTGGTCGACGCCTCCGACGACGCGCGGCTCATCCGTGAGTCGCTCGACGAGGGCGAGATCCAGCCGGCCGGTGACGGTCTGTACTACTCCCGGAGCTACTCCAAGGACACCGCGCGGTCCGAGGAGCGCACCATCGTCGCCACGAGCCGCCCCGAGGACGAGGGCGTCTACAACAACTGGCGCCACGCCGACGAGGTCCGCCCGGTCGTCGAGGGGCACATGAAGGGGGCGATGGCCGGGAAGACGATGTACGTCATCCCGTACCTCATGGCGCCGCCCGGCAGCCCGCTCGAGCGCTTCGCGGCGGGCGTCGAGATCACCGACAACCGCACCGTGTGCCTGCACATGATCCGGATGGCCCGGGTCGGCGTCGCGCTCATCAACGAGCTCGCCGACCCCGACATGTTCGTGCGGGCGGTGCACGTCACCGGCGACCTGCCGAACCTCGGCCAGGGCACCCCCGACGACAAGCGCTACTTCGTCACGGTCGCCGACGAGCGCACCATCCTCCACTTCGGCAGCTCCTACGGCGGCAACGCGCTGCTCGGCAAGATCGCCCACGGGCTGCGCCAGGCGGCCTACGACGGCTGGGCGTCCGGCGAGTTCCTCGGGGAGCAGTTCATGCTGCTCGGCATCACCGACAAGGTCACCGGCGAGACCCACCACGTCTGCGGCGGCTTCCCGAGTGCCTCGGGCAAGACCAACCTCGCGATGACCCTGGCACCGGACGCCCTCGGCGAGCGCTACCACGTGTCGTTCTACGGCGACGACATCGCCTGGCTCTGGGTGGCCGACGACGGCCAGCTCTACGGGCTCAACCCGGAGAACGGCGTCTTCGGCGTGGCCAAGGACACCAACGAGAAGACCAACCCGACGGCCCTGGACTCGATCGAGCCCGGCAGCCAGGCCCTCTTCACCAACGTCGCGTACAACGAGAAGACCCACGAGGTCTGGTGGGAGGGCAAGACGCCCGCACGGCCCGCCGACGTCGACGGCTGGCGGGACTGGAAGGGCGAGCTCGTCGCCGACCGCAACCCCGACGAGGCGGGCGAGCCCTGGGCCCACCCGAACAGCCGGTTCACGACCACCCTGGCCAACGTGCCGAACGTGGCGAAGGACTTCGAGGACCCCCGCGGCGTGAAGATCGACGCGATCATCTTCGGCGGACGCACGCGCGACCGCGAGCCGCTCGTCCGCGCGATCGACGACCTCGCCGAGGGGGTCTACGACGGCCTGACCCTGGGCGCCGAGGCCACCGCCGCCGCCGAGGGGGTCGAGGGGAAGCTGCGCTACGACCCGATGTCGATGCGGCCGTTCATGGCCTACCCCGAGGGGCCGTACGCCGCACACTGGCTGAAGATCGTCGGTGCGGCGAAGGACCAGCCGGTGTTCGCCCACGTCAACTGGTTCCAGCGCGACCCCGAGGACGGGCACTTCCTGTGGCCCGGGTACCGCGAGAACCTGCGCGCCCTGCTGTGGCTCATCCAGTACAAGAAGGGCGAGGTCACCGGGCGCCGCACACCGGTCGGCACCATCCCGCTCAAGGAGGAGCTCGACCTCGACGGCCTCGACATCGACGCGGACGACCTCGACACGATCCTCACGATCGACGTCACGCGCTGGCGTGAGGAGATGGGCCACCGCGAGGAGCACCTCCGGCAGTTCGCGAACCTGCCCGAGGAGATCTGGGAGGCCCACCGCCGGGTCGCCGCGGCCCTCGACCAGGAGGCCACGGTCACCGCCTGACCCACTCCCTCCGCCGACGGGGCGTGACCGACGAGACACCGTCGGCCGCGCCCCGTCGGCCTAGGGTGGAGGTGGGACCCGTCCCACCTCGGGACGTCCCGGAAGAGGCCCACGATGGCACGCGCCATGGTCGTCTACGAGTCGATGTTCGGACAGACCGAGGCGGTGGCCCGCGCGGTCGCCGCAGGGGTCGCGCAGGTCCGGCCGGTGGAGGTCGTCGGGGTGGCCGACGCACCCACCGGGCTGGGCGGGGTCGACCTGGTGCTCGCCGGTGGACCCACCCATGCCTTCTCGATGAGCCGGCCCACGACCCGGCGGGACGCCCGGACCAAGGGCGCCACCGAGGGCTCGGAGGCCGTGGGGCTGCGCGAGTGGCTGGGCTCGCTCGGTGACGACGAGCACGCTGCGGTCGTCACCTTCGACACCCGGGTCACCTCGGCGCGCCACCTGCCGGGCTCCGCCGCGCGCAGCGCCCTGCGGGCGGCCCGCCGGCACGGCCTGCAGACCGCCGCCCCTCCGGAGAGCTTCTACGTCGAGGACCTCGCCGGACCGCTCGTCGCCGGTGAGCTCGAGCGGGCCCGCGTGTGGGGCCGCGACGTGGCGCTCTCGGTGTCGGCGAGGCCGTCGCGGCAACGAAGGGGCGGGCTCAGCCGGCGGTGAGGGCCTGCTCGAGGGTCCGGGCCGGACGTCCGGTGACGCGCCGGACGTCGTCGGTGACCCGGGCGACCGAACCGTCGGCGATCGCGGTGTAGGTGCTGACCCAGGCGTCGAGCTGCCAGTCCGGCACGTCGAACGCCGCCCGACGTGAGGCGTAGGCCTCGTCGACCGTCTGCTTCTCGTAGGTGAGGTGGCGGCCGACGACGGCGCCCGCCCGCCGGGCCGCCTCGTCGAGGGTCAGGGCCTCGGGCCCGGTGAGCTCGTACACCGCGTCCCGGTGCTCGGCGGGCGAGCGCAGGACGGTCGCGGCGACGTCGGCGACGTCGAGCCGGCTGACCAGGGCCACCCGCCCGGCGCCCGCCGGGCCGCGGATCACGCCGTCGTCGTCGGCGAAGAGCGGGAGCATCTCGGCATAGAAGTTGTCGCGCAGGACCGTCGCCGTCATCCCGGTCTCGGCGATCGCCTGCTCGGCGTCGTGGTGGTCGCGGCCGAGGGTGAAGGTGGCGTCCGGTGCCGCGCCCGAGAACGAGGTGTAGACGAGGTGCGAGACGCCGGCACGGGCGGCGGCGGAGATGAACGTGCGGTGCTGGTCGCGGCGGTCCCGGGCCTCGGCGCCGGAGACCATGAAGAGGACCTCGACCCCCGCGAGCGCCCGGACCGCGGCCTCGGCGTCACCGTACGAAGCGACGACGACCTCGCCGCCCGGGACGTCGGGCGCCCGGGAGGCGTCCCGGACGACCAGCCGCGGCGCGAGGTCGGCCAGGAGACGGGCGACGGCGCCCCCGAGGGCGCCCGTGGAACCGGTGACGGCGAGGGTCATGGACAGGACAACGCCGTCCCCACCCCGGCCCTTCCCGGCCGGTCCCGAGGGTGCCCCTAGGCTGCTCCGCGTGGCGGAGGCGCGGTTCGGGTCGCTCGTGGCGCACGGCGTCGACACCGTCGTCCACGACCCCGACGCGATGACGAGCGGTTTCTGGGCCGTGGTGGTGACCTTCGAGGGTGAGCTCACCGCGGTGCGGATGGCCCGGGTGCGCCGCGGCGAGGAGCCGCCTCACGACCCACCGCCGGCCTGGCCCGGACTCGACGGAGCGTGGCGGAGCAGCCTCGACCGCGAGGCCTACCTCGCCGGCGTCGAGGAGGTCCGTCGCCGGATCGCCGACGGCACCGTCTACCAGGTCAACCTCTGCCGGGTGCTGGAGCACGACCTCCCCGACGAGGCGTCGGTGCTCGCGCTCGGGGAGGTGCTCGCGCGGGGCAACCCCGCGCCCTACGCGGCGACCCTCGACCTGCCCGAGGCCGGCCTCGAGGTGGCCTGCGCCTCCCCGGAGGGCTACCTGGTGCGCGCGGGGGAGCGCCTCACCTCGAGCCCGATCAAGGGCACGGCCGCCACCGTGACCGGTCTGCTGGCCAAGGACTACGCCGAGAACGTCATGATCGTCGACCTGGTCCGCAACGACCTCGCCCACGTCAGCCGCCCCGGCACCGTCGAGGTCGGCGCCCTCTGCCGGCTCGAGGAGCACCCCGGCCTGGTCCACCTCGTCTCCGACGTGTCCGGCCGGGTACGAGCCGGCACGACGTGGCGCGAGGTGCTCGCCGCCACCTTCCCGCCGGGCTCGGTGAGCGGAGCGCCGAAGCACACGGCCCTCATCGCGATCGCCGACCTCGAGCCGGTGCCCCGCGGGCCCTACTGCGGCGCGGTGGGCTGGGTCGACGTCGAGCGGGACGAGGCCGTCCTCGCGGTCGGCATCCGCACGTTCTGGGCGAGCCGGGGGGACGACGGCCGCCGGGTCCTGCGCTTCGGCACCGGGGCGGGGATCACCTGGGGGAGCTCGGCGGCCGGGGAGTGGGACGAGACCGAGCTCAAGGCGGCGCGCCTCGTCGCCCTGGCCTCGGGGCGGACGCCCCGGTCTGGGAGGCTGTGGCCATGACCGACATCCGCGTCTGGGTGGACGGCGCCCTCGTGCCGGCCGACCGCCCCGCCGTGAGCGCCGTCGACCACGGGGTGACCGTCGGCGACGGCGCCTTCGAGACCGCGAAGATCGTCGACGGGCGCCCGTTCGCGGTGAGCCGGCACCTCGCCCGGATGGACCGGTCGGTGGCCGGGCTCGGGCTGCCCCCGGCCGACCACGACCTGCTCCGCGAGGGCATCGACGCCGTGCTGGCCGGGGAGCCCATCGGGTTCGGCCGGCTCCGGTGGACGGTCACCGGTGGTCGCGGGCCGCTCGGGTCGGACCGGCTCGACTCGGCCCTCACGCACATCGTCACGGCGGTGGCGCACGAGCGGCCGCCCGCCGCCGGTGCCGTCGTCACCGTGCCGTGGGTGCGCAACGAGCGGTCCGCGACCGCCGGGCTGAAGACCACCTCGTACGCCGAGAACGTCGTCGCCCTGGCCCGCGCCCACGAGCGCGGGGCCGTGGAGGCGCTCTTCGCCAACACCCGCGGCGAGCTCTGCGAGGCCACCGGCAGCAACGTCTTCGTCGTCAGCGGCGGCGTCGTGCGCACCCCCGACCTCGGCGGCGGCTGCCTGCCCGGGATCAGCCGGGAGCTGCTGCTCGAGTGGTGCCGGGCCGACGGCCTCGAGGTCGTCGAGGAGGCGATGCCCCTCTCGGTGCTCGAGGAGGCCGACGAGGTGTTCCTCACGTCCTCGATCAAGGACGTCATGCCCGTCTCCGCCGTCGACGGACGGCCCCTCGGCGCGCCCGGCCCGGTGACGGCCGCGGTCATGGCCGTGTGGGCCGGGCACGCGGGACGGACGGTCGACCCGTGAGCGGCGGCGAGGACCGCCCCGCGGCGACCACCGACGACGAGGCGTCGCACGGCGAGGCCCCGGGGCGGGAGCCGGAGCACGACCTCGTCGGCCCGGACTGGGCGTGGCGGCGGCGGGTGCGTGCGCACGGCACCTGGTACCCCGTCTACCGGGTGGTCGTGGGGGTCGTCGGTGTCGTGCTCGTGCTCGGCGGCCTCGCGCTCGTCCCGCTGCCCGGCCCCGGGTGGCTCGTCGTCATCGTCGGCCTGGCGATCCTCGGCCTCGGAGTTCGAGCCGGCGCAGCGCCTCCTCGACGTCGTCAAGGACCGGGTCCGCGCGTGGGAGGAGTGGATGCGCCGCCAGTCCCGGCTCGTGCAGGGGGCCGTGGCCCTGCTGACCTTCGCCTTCGTCCTCGGGGTCGTCTGGCTGACCCTCCGGGTGCTCGGCGTGCCGGGCTTCCTGCCGGAGTCGGTGGCCCGGTGGCTGCACGCCCACGCCGGCCTCTGACGGTCGGCGCCACCGGTCACCGGCCCGATTTCCGCCGCCCCCGGCCCGGCGGGTATCCTCGGCACGCCGTACGGCACCCGGATGTGTAGCTCAGCTGGTTAGAGCGTTCGCTTCACACGCGAGAGGCCGGGGGTTCGAGTCCCTCCACATCCACCGACAGCCCCGACCGCGCCAGCGGGCGGGGCTGTCGTGGTGTCGAGGGGCTCGGGAGCGGAGCGGACCCTCCACATCCACCGACAGCCCCGACCGCGCCGGCGGGCGGGGCTGTGGTGGTGTCGAGGGGCCCCGGAGCCCGGGGGCGGGGACAGGGTCGCAGGCACCCGGTTCACCGCAACGGAACGTCACGGGTGTATGCATTGACCATGGAGATGATCGTGCAGGCGATCCACACCTTCCCCGAGCGGGGCGCCGCCGGCGTCGACCACCAGGTGGCCGACGTCGGGGTCGACGGCCTCGTCGGCGACCGTCCGAAGCGGGCGGCGGTCTCGCTCGTCGGGGCCGACTCGCCGGGCACCCGCGCCAACCTCGTCCTCGACGCCCCGACCGCCGCGGTCGAGGTGCTCGCCGGCCGGCTGGTCCGGGTGGGCGAGGTGCTCCTCGCGGTGGAGGCCACGGGCAACGCCTGTCCGGGGCTGTACGCCGCCGTCGGGGCGGCCGGCACGCTCCGGGTCGGAGACGCCGTCGAGCTCGCCGAGGAGCCCGCGTGACGGTGGTGGTCGGCGGGGCGCACGACACCGGTGTGCAGCGGCTCGTCGACAGCTACCGCGCGATCCCGCCGGGCTCGCCCGTCCGCCTCGCGAAGCGCACGAGCAACCTGTTCCGCGGCCGGACCCCCACCGACGTGCCCGGCCTCGACACGAGCGGCCTCACCGGCGTGGTCGGGGTCGACGTCGAGGCGCGGACGGCCGACGTCCAGGGGATGTGCACGTACGAGGACCTCGTCGACGCCACGCTGCCGCACGGGCTCACCCCGCTGGTCGTGCCGCAGCTGCGCACGATCACCCTCGGGGGAGCGGTGACCGGCCTCGGCATCGAGTCGTCCTCGTGGCGCAACGGGCTGCCCCACGAGTCGGTGCTCGAGATGGACGTGCTCACCGGCCGCGGCGAGGTCGTCACGGCCGACGCCACCGGCCGCAACACCGACCTCTTCCGCGGCTTCCCGAACTCCTACGGCACCCTCGGCTACGCCACCCGGCTGCGGATCGAGCTCGAGCCGGTCGGTCGCACGGTCTCGCTGCGCCACGTCCGCTTCCACGACCTCGACGCCCTCGTGGCCACCGTCGACGCGGTGCTCACCGACGGCGAGCACGAGGGCGAGCCGGTCGACTACGTCGACGGCGTCGTCTTCAGCGCCGACGAGTCCTACCTCGTCCTCGGCCGGCGCTCGGACGCTCCCGGCCCGACGAGCGACTACACCGGGCAGCGCGTCTTCTACCAGTCGATCCGGCACGACGGGCCGCGCCCCACCCGCGACACCCTGAGCACCCTCGACTACCTGTGGCGCTGGGACACCGACTGGTTCTGGTGCTCGCGGGCCTTCGGTGCGCAGAACCCGCTGGTGCGCCGGCTCTGGCCGCGGCGCTGGCTGCGCTCGAGCGTCTACTGGAAGCTGATCGCCCTCGACCGCCGCTTCGACGTCGCCGACCGGCTGGAGGCCCGCAAGGGTCGGCCACCGCGGGAGCGGGTCGTCCAGGACGTCGAGATCCCCCTGGCGCGCACCGCCGAGTTCCTCCGCTGGTTCCTGCGCGAGGTGCCCATCGAACCGATCTGGCTCTGCCCCCTCCGGCTGCGCGACGACAGCGCGTGGTCGCTGTACCCGCTCGAGCCGGGGGAGCGGTACGTGAACGTCGGCTTCTGGTCCACCGTGCCCGCCGACGCGCACGGCCCCCCGGGAGCGACGAACCGTCGGATCGAGGACCGGGTGAGCGCCCTCGGCGGTCACAAGTCCCTCTACTCGGAGGCCTTCTACGACGAGGAGACCTTCTGGCGCCACTACGGCGGCGACACCTATCCGGCGCTCAAGGAGCGCCACGACCCCGACCACCGTCTGCCCGACCTCTACGCGAAGGCCGTGCGCGGTGCGTGACCCAGTGCAGGAGGAGCACGTGAGCATCGCCCAGATCGTCGAGTCCGTCGTCGACGGACCCCTACCGCTGCGCCTGGAGGCCTACGACGGCTCGGCCGCCGGGCCCGCCGACGCCCGCTACCGCCTGCGCATCGAGAACGAGCGCGGGGTCTCCTACCTCGCGACCGCCCCGGGGGACCTCGGGATGGCCCGCGCCTACGTCACCGGTGACCTCACCGTCGAGGGTGCCCACCCCGGTGACCCCTACGAGCTGCTCGCGACGATGGCCGGCGATCCGCTACCGGCGCCCGCACAAGGAGCAGGTCCTCGAGCTCGCCCGCACCCTGGGCGTCAAGGGCCTCACCCCGCCGCCCCCGCCGCCGCAGGAGACGCTGCCGCGCTGGCGCCGGGTGGCCGAGGGGCTGCGGCACTCGATGACGCGCGACGCCGAGGCGATCCACCACCACTACGACGTCTCGAACCGCTTCTACGAGATGGTCCTCGGGCCGTCGATGACGTACACGTGCGCGTGCTTCCCCACGGCGGAGGCCACCCTCGAGGAGGCCCAGGAGAACAAGTACCGGCTCGTCTTCGACAAGCTCGGCCTGCAGCGAGGGCGACCGCCTGCTCGACATCGGCTGCGGCTGGGGCGGCATGGTCCGCTACGCCGCCCGACGCGGGGTGAGCGTCGTCGGGGCGACCCTCTCGCGCGAGCAGGCGCTCTGGGGGCAGAAGGCCATCGCCGACGAGGGCCTGTCCGACCTCGCCGAGATCAGGCACACCGACTACCGCGACGTCCGGGAGACCGGCTTCGACGCGGTGTCCTCGATCGGCCTCACCGAGCACATCGGGGTGCGCAACTACCCGGCGTACTTCGGGTTCATCCGTGACCGGCTGCGTCCCGGTGGCCTGCTCCTCAACCACTGCATCACCCGTCCGCACAACCGGCGCCAGGAGACGGGGGCGTTCATCGACCGCTACGTCTTCCCCGACGGCGAGCTGACCGGGTCGGGCCGGATCATCACCGAGGCCCAGGACGTCGGGCTCGAGGTGCTGCACGAGGAGAACCTGCGCGAGCACTACGCGCTGACCCTCGCCGGCTGGTGCCAGAACCTCGTCGAGAACTGGGACGAGTGCGTGGCCGAGGTCGGCGAGGGCACCGCCCGGGTCTGGGGTCTCTACATGGCCGGCTCGCGGCTCGGGTTCGAGCGCAACGAGATCCAGCTGCACCACGTGCTCGCGGCCCGGACCGACGAGGAGGGCCGCCACGGTCGCCCGCTGCGCCCCTGGTGGACCGCCTGACCCGGGAGGTCGCGGGTCAGACGAGGGCGCTGGACGCGCCGAGGCCGTCCCAGGCCAGGGTGGTGAGGGCCTCGGCGAGGTCGTCGGCACTGCGCCCCCCGGCGGCCGCGCCGCCGTCGGCGAGCCAGGCGTCCGCGGCGGCGCGCACCATCCCGACGAGGGCGGTGCCCCAGAGCCGCGCCGTGCCGGCGTCGACCGTCGCCGAGGCGACCGCCGACGATGTCGGCGACGTGCGCGGCGATCCGCCCGGTCATGCCGGCCGCGACGTCGCCGTCCGGGCGCTCACCCGGGGGCAGGATCGGCGCGTTGACGATGAACCGGTACACCTCGGGGTCGTCCTCGACGAGGTGGAGGTACGCGGCGATCACCGCCCGGACCACCGCGCGCGGTGCCGGCGCGGTCCCTGCGCCCTCGCGCTCCGCGGCCCGGGTGATGCCGCGGATGATCGTGCCGTCGACCCGGTCGGCCACCGCGGCGTAGAGGCCCGCGCGGTCGGTGAAGTGCCGGTACACGACGGTCTTCGAGGTGCCGGCCGCCGCGGCGATGTCGTCCATCCCGACCCCCGGCCCGTGCTCGCGGACGGCGCGCACCGCGGCCTCGACGAGCTCGCGGCGGCGGGCCAGGCGGTGCTCGTCCCAGCGCGCGCTGCGGCCGTCGGGGGCGGGGGAGGGGGAGGGGGCGTCACGGGTCGAGGACGGTAGCAGGAACTCCGCGGTACCTGATACCGTCGGTACCGGATATCAGGCGAGGGCGACCGCCCCGCCGCACCGACCCAGAGCAGGAGCCCCCCGGTGACCACCACGCGCCGCGCCGCCGTCCTCGGCGGCAACCGGATCCCCTTCGCCCGCCAGTTCGGCCCCTACGCCGAGGCCTCGAACCAGGACATGCTCACCGCCGCCCTCGAGGGCCTCGTGGCCCGGCACGGCCTGGCGGGGGAGCGCCTCGGTGAGGTCGTCGCGGGCGCCGTCATCAAGCACAGCCGCGACTTCAACCTCACCCGTGAGGCCGTGCTCGGGTCGAGCCTGTCGCCCGCCACGCCCGCCTACGACGTCCAGCAGGCCTGCGGCACCGGGCTCGAGGCGACCATCCTCGTCGCCAACAAGATCGCCCTCGGCCAGGCCGACTCGGGCATCGCCGGCGGTGTCGACTCCGCGTCCGACGCCCCGGTCGTCGTGCCCGAGAAGCTGCGCCGCAAGCTCCTGCGGCTGAACCGCGCCAAGACCCCGGCCGACCGCGCGAAGGCCGCGATCGCCCTGCGCCCCACGGACCTCGGCATCCAGGTGCCGGCCGCCACGGAGCCCCGCACCGGCATGTCGATGGGCGAGCACATGGCCGTCACGACCGCCCGGTGGGGCATCACCCGCGAGGCCCAGGACGAGCTCGCTCTGGCCAGCCACCAGAAGCTCGCCGCCGCGTACGAGGCCGGGTTCTTCGACGACCTCATGACCCCCTACCTCGGCCTGACCCGCGACCAGAACCTCCGCCCCGACAGCACCCTCGAGAAGCTCGCCTCGCTGCGCACCGCCTTCGGCACGCGGCCCGGACGCGACGATGACGGCGGCCAACTCGACGCCGCTCAGCGACGGCGCCTCCACCGTGCTCCTCGGCTCCGAGGAGTGGGCCGAGGCGCACGGGCTGAAGCCCCTGGCCTTCCTCGTCGACGGCGAGACCGCCGCGGTCGACTACCTGACCGGCGAGGAGGGCCTGCTCATGGCCCCGGCCTACGCCGTGCCCCGGATGCTGGCGCGGCAGGGCCTGACCCTCCAGGACTTCGACCTCTACGAGATCCACGAGGCGTTCGCGGCGACCGTCCTGAGCGACGATGACGGCGTGGGAGGACGAGGACTTCTGCCGCGACCGGCTCGGGCTCGACGCGCCGCTCGGGGAGCATCGACCGGGCGAAGCTCAACGTCACCGGCTCCTCGCTCGCCGCCGGGCACCCGTTCGCGGCCACGGGGGGCCGCATCGTCGCGACCCTGGCCAAGCTGCTCCACGAGAAGGGCTCCGGCGCACGGGGTCTCATCTCCATCTGTGCCGCCGGCGGCCAGGGCGTCGTCGCGATCCTCGAGGCCGCCTGATGCCCCGCGCCGACGGCTACACCTCCTTCGTCGGCAGCGGCCTCGGGAAGCGGCTCGCCACCACCCTCGGCCTGCCCCAGCCGGTCCCGCTGCGCCGGTACGCGCCCCGGCGCACCGCTCGTCGAGGGCCCGGTCCTCGTCGGCGGGCACGCCGACACGCCGGCCCTCGCCGCCCTGCGGGAGGGGCTGGAGGCCGCGGGAGCGCACCTCGTCGACGCGGTGCCCGACGGCGAGCGGCTCGGCGGGGTCGTCGTCGACCTCACGCGCCGCGGAGACGCCCGCCGACCTCGAGTCGCTGCGCGCGACCCTCGCGCCCCGCCCTCAAGCGGCTCGGCCGCTGCGCCCGCGTGGTCGTCGTCGGCCGTGACCCCGCGCGGGCCGGGTCGGTGGCCCAGCGCGCGGCCCGCCGGGCGCTCGAGGGCATCACCCGGTCGGTCGGCAAGGAGCTGCGCGCCGGCGCCACCGCGAACCTCGTGCTCGTCGCGGACGGCTCCGAGGCGGCCGCGCTCGGCACGGTGCTGTTCCTCCTCTCCGGGCGCTCGGCGTACGTCGACGGCCAGGTGCTCCGCGTCGGAGAGGGCGGGGCCGTCGCCGGGCCGTCGGACCCCGAGCCGCCCGCTCGCCGGCAAGGTCGCCGTCGTCACCGGTGCGGCCCGCGGCATCGGGGCGGACATCGCCCGCACGCTCGGACCGCGACGGCGCCACCGTCGTCTGCGTCGACGTCCCGGCGGCCGGGGCCGCGCTCGCCACCGTGGCCAACGAGGTCGGCGGCACCGCCCTCCAGCTCGACGTCACGGCCGCCGACGCGGGCGGCCGCATCGCCGAGCACTGCCGCACCCGCCACGGCGGCCTCGACGTCGTCGTCCACAACGCCGGCATCACCCGCGACAAGCTGCTCGCCAACACCGACGCCGACCGCTGGTCGTCGGTCATCGAGGTCAACCTCGCTCTCGATCCTGCGGATGAACGAGGCCCTCCTCGCCGAGGACGGCCTGCGCGACGGGGGCCGGGTGGTGCTCGTGTCGTCGATCGCGGGGATCGCGGGCAACCGCGGCCAGAGCAGCTACGCCGCGTCCAAGGCCGGCGTCATCGGGCTCGTCGACGGCTACGCGGCCGACGAGGCCCTGGCCCGCCGCGGCATCACCGTCAACGCCGTGGCCCCGGGCTTCATCGAGACCGAGATGACGGCGAAGATCCCGCTCGCCACCCGCGAGCTCGGCCGGCGGCTCAACAGCCTGGCGCAGGGCGGCCTGCCCGTCGACGTCGCCGAGACCATCGCGTTCTTCGCCGCGGACGCCCAGGCCGCGGTGTCCGGCAACGTGGTCCGCGTCTGCGGCCAGAGCCTGCTGGGGGCGTGAGCGTGGCGCGTCGAGACCCTCGCCGTCGGTGCCCGTCGACGGCGCCGCTGCTCGCCCGGGCGGTGCTCACCGCCCGCGGCCGGCGCGGGAGCGACGGTGCCCGAGCGCACGCTGCGGGTCGAGGACGTCCGCATCGACCGGCACCGGCTCGCCGCGTACCAGCGCCTCACCGGCCACGACGTCTCGGACGCCGTGCCGCAGCCGTACCCGTGGGTGCTCGCCTTCCCGGTGCAGACCGCGCTGATGGCCCGGCCCGACTTCCCGCTGGCCCTGCCCGGGCTGGTGCACCTGGAGAACCGCGTCGTCACGCACCGGGCCCTCGGCGCCGCCGACCCGCTGACCCTCGACGTCACGGCCGGGGCGCTCGCGCCCGCACCGGCGCGGCCGCACGCTCGACGTGCGCCTCGAGGCGCGGGTCGGCGACGAGCTCGTCTGGGAGTGCGACAGCGTGTACCTCTCGCCGCGGCGCGGGCAGCCGAGGACGCGCCGCGCGGCGACCCGCCGCCGGCCGTGCCCGACGGCCCCGCCGCCGGGCGTGTGGCGCCTGCCCGACGGCCTCGGGCGCGACTACGCCGCCGTCTCCGGGTGACGTCAACCCGATCCACCTGCACCCGCTGGCGGCCCGGGCGATGGGCTTCCCCCGGCACCTCGCCCACGGGATGTGGACCTACGCCCGCACCCTCGCCGCCCTCGGCCGCGGGCTCGCTCGGACCCTCGACGCAGCCGGGTGTGGTTCACCGCGCCGGTGTTCCTCCCCTCGACCGTCGAGCTCGTCGTCGAGCGCAGCGGAGCACGACGCCCTCGCGGGCGTCCGCTCGCGGAAGGAGCCGGGGACGACGCACGCCGTCGTCACCCTGGAGCCTGAGCCCCACCGGCCGAGCCCTCGCGCGCGTCCGCGCCGGGACCTGCGACCGGGCACCCGGTCGGTGGTTCACTGGACCCGTGACGACGTTGGCGGACCTCGGGGAGGACGACCAGGTCGAGGTGCTGCGGCGCGTCGCCCTCGACGGCCGCCCCGTACTTCGGCCTCGACGTCGAGCGGCTCGAGCTCGTGCTCCACGGGTTCAACACCACCTTCCGGGTCGACACCGCCGACGGCCGGCGGGTGGCGCTGCGGGTCAACACGAACTCGGTCGCCGGCGCCGAGCACCTCCTCGCCCAGCAGGCCTGGGTGCACGCCATCGCCACCGAGACCGACGTCCGGGTGCCCGACGCCGTCCCGACGACCGACGGCGAGGCGTTCACGTCCGTCCTCGCCGACGAGCTGGACCGGACCTTCCGGGTCGTGGCCAACGCCTGGCTCCCCGGGCCCGGACGTCGGGGAGTGCGACGTCGAGCAGGCCGGCGCCCTCGGGCGGGTCATGGCCGACGCTGCACCGCCAGGCCGCCGGGTGGACCCCGCCCCCGGGGAGCCGGCGTTCCCCGTCTTCGACGACCCGTTGTGCGGCGACGAGAACCTCCTCGAGGGGTCCGACCGGCTCGACGCCGACGGCCGTCGGGTCGTCGACGAGGCGTTCCGGCGGACCCGCGAGGCCGGCGCCCTCGCCCTGGCCGGCACCGTCCCGCACGCCGTGCACGGCGACCTCCACGGCGGCAACCTCAAGTGGCACGACGGGCACCTCGCTGTCTTCGACTTCGACGACGCCGGCCTGGCCACCCCCGCCCTCGACCTCGCCGTCGCGACCTTCTACCTGCGCCGGGACGGCGACGCGGGGGCCGAGGCGGCCCTGCGCGAGGGGTACGCGGCGCTCGCGCCGCTCCCGGCGCTCGACCCCGCGGCCTTCGAGGCCCTCGTCGCCGCGCGCCAGCTCCTGCTCGCCAACAGCCTCCTCGCCTCGAGCACGCCGCAGTTCCGCGCCATGGTGCCCGAGTACCTCGAGCGCACCGTGCACCGGCTGCGTCACTGGCTGGCCTCCGGCCGGTTCGTCCTCGACCCGCCGGGTTGACCCCCCGCCGGAGGGGACCCGGGCGGGCTGCGGGAACTGCCGCGACCCGGCCCCGGCCTGCTCGCTAGCATCGGAGCACGCGCCGGAACACCGGCGCGGTCCCACCGCCCACCGAGGAGTGCCTCACCGTGTCTGCCCAGATCAGCGTCCACGTCGCCGGGAGCGAGCGATCGGTCGCCGAGGGCACGACCTACGGCGACCTCCTCGAGGGCGACCGCACCGTCCTCGTCGCCCGGGTCGGCGGCGAGCTGCGCGACCTCCACCTCCCCGCTGCCGACGGCGACGTCGTCGAGCCGGTGACGGCCGCCGAGCAGGACGGACTCGACGTGCTGCGGCACTCCGCGGCGCACGTGCTCGCGCAGGCCGTGCAGGAGCTGCACCCCGACGCGAAGCTGGGCATCGGGCCGCCGATCCGCGACGGCTTCTACTACGACTTCGACGTCGAGACCCCGTTCACGCCCGAGGACCTCAAGGCCCTCGAGAAGGTCATGCAGCGCATCGTCAACGAGGGGCAGGCCTTCCGCCGCCGCGAGGTGAGCGACGAGGACGCCGCCGTCGAGCTCGCCGACGAGCCCTACAAGATCGAGCTCATCGGGCTCAAGGGCGGGGCCGCCGAGGACGCGGCCGAGGGCGCCGAGGTCGAGGTCGGCGGCGCCCAGCTGACCATCTACGACAACGTCCGCCGCGACGGCTCGGTGGCGTGGGGCGACCTGTGCCGCGGCCCGCACGTGCCGACGACCAAGGTCCTCGGCAACGCCTTCAAGCTCATGCGCAGCGCCGCGGCGTACTGGCGCGGCTCGGAGAAGAACCCGCAGCTCCAGCGCGTCTACGGCACCGCCTGGCCGACCAAGGACGAGCTCAAGGCCTACCTCGAGCGGCTCGCCGAGGCCGAGAAGCGCGACCACCGCAAGCTCGGCGCCGAGCTCGACCTGTACTCCTTCCCCGACGAGCTCGGCTCGGGGATGGTCGTCTTCCACCCCCGTGGCGGCGTCATCAAGCGCGAGATGGAGGACTACGTCCGCCGGCGGCACATCGAGGAGGGCTTCCAGTACGTCGGGACCCCGCACATCAGCAAGGCCGGGCTGTTCCACACCTCGGGGCACCTGCCCGTACTACGCCGACACGATGTTCCCCCCGATGGAGATGGAGCACTCGGAGTACCGCCTCAAGGCGATGAACTGCCCGATGCACAACCTCATCTACCGCTCGCGCGGACGCTCCTACCGCGAGCTGCCGCTGCGCCTCTTCGAGTTCGGCTCGGTCTACCGCAACGAGAAGTCGGGCGTGGTCCACGGGCTGACGCGCGTGCGGGCGATGACCCAGGACGACTCGCACTCCTACGTCACCGCCGAGCAGGCGCCGGCCGAGATCGAGCACCTGCTGCGCTTCGTCGTCGGCCTGCTCGAGGACTTCGGGCTCGACGACTACTACTTCGAGCTGTCGACCCGCGCCACCGAGGGCGAGAAGAAGGACAAGTTCATCGGCTCCGACGAGCAGTGGGAGGTGGCCACCGAGGTCCTCGCGGGTCACCGCCGAGAAGTTCGGTGTCGACCTCGTCGACGACCCCGGCGGCGCGGCGTTCTACGGCCCGAAGATCTCGGTGCAGGCCAGGGACGCCATCGGGCGCACCTGGCAGATGTCGACCATCCAGTACGACTTCAACCAGCCGCACCGGTTCGGCCTCGAGTACCAGGCGGCCGACGGCTCGCGCCAGGAGCCGGTGATGATCCACTCGGCGAAGTTCGGGTCGATCGAGCGGTTCATCGGGGTGCTCGTCGAGCACTACGCCGGCGCGTTCCCGGTGTGGCTCTCGCCGGTGCAGGTCCTCGGCGTGCCCGTGGCCGACGAGTTCGTCCCCTACCTGCGCGAGGTCGGCGAGCAGCTGGCCGCCGAAGGCGTGCGGTTCGAGCTCGACGAGTCCGACGACCGGTTCCCGAAGAAGATCCGCACCGCGAGCAAGGCCAAGGTGCCGTACGTCCTCATCGCCGGCGGTGAGGACCGCGACGCCGGTGCGGTCTCGTTCCGCTACCGCGACGGGACGCAGAAGAACGGGGTGCCGGTCGCCGAGGCCGTCGCGGAGGTCGTCGCGGCCGTCCGCGACAAGCGCCAGGTCTGAGCCGCGGCGTCCGGATCATGGGACGCGGCGGGCGCCGCGCCACCCCTCGTCACGCTGGTCACACGACACGCCGACGACACGCCGGAGGCACTCACAGGTGCGAAAATCGGTCGGCCAAACCACTTGCGGGACACCCCGACCGGGGACTAGAAATAACCCACTCCACCACTTCGGTGGCGGAGGGATCGAGAAGGAGAAGGACACCACGCCGCGCGGTTCTGCCGCGAGGAGCCACCGGGTGATGACGGTGGTGGTGACCGGAACCGACTCGTGAGACGCGGAGCATCATGCCGGGTCACCAGAGGCCCCGGGAACTCATACTTCCCGGGGCCTCACCTATGTGCCGGGTCCGCGCCGCGCGACCAGCAGCGCCGGGCCGGCCCTCCCGGGCGGGCTCGTGGGCCATGCTGGAGGGGTGGAGACGACGGCCGACGTCCGGGTGCGCGAGGCGCTGCCCACCGACGCGTTCTCGGTCGGGGCGCTGCACATCCAGGACGAGCGCGAGCGGGGCGGCGTCGTGCCCCCCGGCTTCCTCGACACCTTCGCCGACGCCTGGCTGCGCGACCGGGCCCGCCGGACCTGGCTCGCCGAGGACCCCGCCGGGCGCCCGCTCGGCGTGCTGCACGGCGTGCGGGTGCAGAAGCTGCCGAGCGCCCACCGGCCGGCCGACGCGTGGTTCCACGTGAGCCTGCTGTTCGTCACGCCCGACGCGCGCGGGCACGGGGTGGGCGAGCGGCTGCTGCGCTCGCTGCTCGCCTGGGCCGCCGCCGACGGGGTGCACCGCCTCCAGCTCAACGCCGTCCCGGAGGCTCGCACGCTGTACGAGCGCGTCGGCTTCACCGCGCCGTCCGAGCGGCTCATGGAGCTGCGGCTCGCCGACCGCTCCTAGGGTGGCGGCATGGAGCCCGCCACCCCGTCCCGGGGAGTCCTCGTCACCGGTTCGTCCCGCGGGGTCGGCGCGGCCGTCGCGCGGGCCTTCGCCGCCCGCGGCGACCGCGTCGTCGTCCACCACCGCGGCGAGGCCGGCCGCGAGCGGGCCGAGGAGGTGCTCGCCTCGCTCGAGGGCGACGGCCACGCCCGGGTCGCCGCCGACCTCGCCGACCCGCAGGCCGTGGCCCGGCTCGCGGCGGAGGCGGTCACGGCCCTCGGCCGCGTCGACGTGCTCGTCAACAACGCCGCCATGATCGTGCCGCCGGGCTCCTCCGGCAGCCGGCGCGGCGACCACCCCCTCGACGCGACGTCGTACGAGGACTGGGTCGGGGTGTGGGAGCGCACCCTGGCGACCAACCTGCTCGGCCCGGCCAACCTCACCTGGTGCGTCGCCCGGCACATGGTCGACCTCCTGCCCGCTGACGGCGTGCCCGTCGGCCGCGTCGTCAACGTCGGCTCGCGCGGGGCCTACCGCGGCGAGCCCGACATCCCCGCCTACGGTGCGAGCAAGGCCGGCCTGCACTCCTTCGGGCAGTCGATGGCCCAGCACCTCGCCCCGCACGGCATCGCCGTCACGAGCATCGCACCGGGCTTCATCGCCACCGAGATGGCCGGGTACGCCCTCGCCGACCCCGATGCCGCGGAGGCCACCCGGGCACAGAGCCCGTTCCACCGCGTCGCGACGCCCGAGGAGGTGGCCGCCGCCGTCGTCACCCTCGCGGAGCCCGGGCGCGGAGTGGGCCTCCGGTGCGGTGCTCGACTTCAACGGGGCCTCCCACCTGCGCTGAGCCCGTCCCGGCCCGGCGCGCCTAGGATCGGGGCATGCCGCAGCCCGAGGACCCCGCCGAGTTCGTCGGCGAGCCCGACGGCTTCGAGCGGCTGTGGACGCCGCACCGGATGGTCTACATCCAGGGCGAGCGGCCCGACCCGGACGCGGGCGACGGCTGCCCGTTCTGCGCGGCGCCCGGCAAGGACGACGCCGAGGGCCTCGTCGTGCACCGGGGCGAGCACTGCTACGTCGTGATGAACCTCTTCCCCTACAACCCGGGGCACGTGCTCGTCTGCCCGTACCGGCACGTGCCGCTGTACGTCGACCTCACCGACGACGAGACCGCCGAGTTCACCGCCCTGACCAAGGCGGCGCTCCGCGCGCTGGAGGCCGCGTCGGCGCCGATGGGCTTCAACCTCGGGATGAACCAGGGGGCCGTCGCCGGCGCCGGCGTGGCCGCCCACCTCCACCAGCACGTCGTGCCGCGCTGGGGCGGCGACAGCAACTTCCTCCCGATCGTCGCGCGCACCAAGGCCCTGCCGATGCTGCTCGAGGACGTGCGGGCCCGGCTCGTCGAGCACTGGCCCACCTGAGCGACCCTCGCGGGGTCAGGCCCGGGCGGTCTCGGCCAGGTGCTCGCGGGCGATCCGCTCGGGCAGCTCCTCGTAGCCGCGGGGCTCGCGGTGGAACGTCCCGGTGCCGTGGGCGAGCGAGCGGAGCGCGACGGCGTAGTCGATGAGCTCGAGGCGGGGGACCGCGGCGACGAGGACGGACCGGCCCGGCTCGTCCTCGCAGGGCTCGGACCCGACGATCTGCCCGCGGCGGCTGCTGATGTCGGTCATCACCGCGCCGAGGTGCTCGTCGTCGACGGTGACGGTGACGGTGTCGACCGGCTCGAGGAGGCACATCGAGGCCGGTGAGGCGAGCTCGCGCAGGGCCAGCCCGGCGGCGGTCTGGAAGGCGATGTCCGAGGAGTCGACGCTGTGCGCCTTGCCGTCGGTGAGGGTCACCCGGACGTCGGTGACCGGCCAGCCGGCCAGCAGCCCACGGGCCAGCTGCCCGTGCACCCCCTTCTCGACGCTGCCGATGAACTGGCGCGGCACCGCCCCACCGACGACGACCTCGTCGAACTCGACCCCGGACCCGCGGGGGAGCGGTTCGATGACGAGGTGGCACACGGCGTACTGGCCGTGGCCGCCGGACTGCTTGACGTGCCGGCCCTGCGCCTCGGCCCGGCCGACCGCGGTCTCCTTGAAGGCCACCTTGACCGGCACCTGCTCGACGCCGACGTTGAAGCGGTCGCGGAGCCGGTGCAGGACGAGGTCGAGGTGCGCCGGGCCGGTGGTCCACAGGACGACCTGCCCGGTCTCGGCGTCGTGCTCGATCCGCAGCGCCGGGTCCTCGGCCGCGAGCTCGCGGAAGGCGACGGGCATCCGGTCCTCGTCGGCCCGGGTGGCCGCCTCGACGGCCGCCGGCAGCAGCGCCTCGGGGAGGGCCCACGGCGTGACGAGCAGCGGGCGGTCGGGGTCGGAGAGGGTGTCGGAGGTCTGCGCCCCGGCGAGCTTGGTGACGACGACGACCTCCCCGGCGACCGCCTCCTCCTTCGGCAGCAGCTCGCCGTCGAGGACGGCCGCGATCGAGCCCGGGCGCACGTCGTCGTCGTGGGCCTCGTGGCCCTCGCCCGTCGGGCCGTCGAGCCGCTCGAGGTGCCCGGAGACGTGGACCGGGCGGTCGGCCCGCAGCGTGCCGGAGAACACCCGCACGAGCGAGAGGTGGCCGACGTAGGCGTCGGACTCGGTGTGCACGACCTCGGCGACGAGCGGCCCGTCGGGGTCCGCCGTGAGGCTGACCGGCTCCCCGCCGTCGACCGGGGTGACCGTGGGCAGCGGGTGCAGGCCCGGGTGGGGGAAGGCCGCCTCGACGAGGTGGAGGAGGACGTCGACGCCGGCGCCGCTCTCGCCGGAGACCGGCAGCACCGGGTGGAACGTCCCGTGCGCGACCGCCTGGAGGAGGTCGCGCTCGAGCGTCGCGAAGTCGAGGTCCTCGCCCGCGAGGTAGCGGTCCATGAGCTCGGGGTCCTCGGACTCCTCGATGATGCCCTCGACGAGCCCCGGCCGGTGGGCGTCGAAGACGGCGGCGTGCTCGGGGCCGGCCGGCCGGACGGTGCGGGCGCCCGCCTCGTAGTCGTGGATCTCGCCGAGGAGGAGGTCGGCGATCGAGGTGACGGCGCCGGCCGACCCGGGGACGGGCACCCCGAGGGGCTGGATGCCCGCGCCGAAGTGCGCCCGGCAGTCCGCGAGGGTCGCGGCGAAGTCGGCGTCGCGCGCGTCGAGCTGGGTGACGACGACCGCCCGGGGCATCCCGACGACCGCGCACTCGTGCCACAGGGCGCGCGAACGGGCGTCGGCCCCGTCGGCCGCCGAGACGACGAAGAGGGCGGCGTCCGCTGCTCGCAGACCCGCCCTCACCTGCCCGACGAAGTCGGGGTTGCCCGGGGCGTCGAGGAGGGTGAGCACCACCTCCCCGAGCCCGAGGGTCGCGACCCGCAGCCCCGCCGAGGCCTCCCCGCGCCCCCGTCCGGTGCGCCGCGGGGCGAGCGTCTCGACGACGTGGTCGAACAGCCGCGAGGTGCCGGCGCCGCTCGGGCCGACGAGGACGACGGTGCGCAGCCGGGTGGGGTCGGTGACGGGGGGAGCCGTGGGGGTGGCGCTGCTCATGGCCCCAATCAACTCCTCCCGGGGGCCGGGCACAAGGGGGGCGCGAGGACGCCGACGGAGACGTGCGCCACGGCCGGCGACGACGGTTCGTCCTCGGACGAAGGATGGGCGCGCTAGCGTCCGGGCATGGACCGTGACCTCAGCGTGCCGGCGCGGGCGATGGGGGACCCGACGAGGGCCCGGATGCTCTCGGCGCTCGTCGGTGGGGGCGCGCTCACCGCGGCCGACCTCGCCCGGGTCGGGGGCGTCGCCGCCTCGACCGCGAGCGCCCACCTGGCGACCCTCGTGGCGGCGGGGCTGGTCCGGGTGCGGCCGGTCGGGCGGCAGCGCGTCCACGTCCTCGCCGGTCCGGACGTCGCCCGGGCGGTCGAGGCGCTGCAGGCCCTCGCGCCGCCGGTCCCGGTGCGGTCGCTGCGGGGAGCCCGGATCGCCGCCGACCTCGTCGCGGGGCGGACCTGCTACGACCACCTCGCCGGGGAGCTCGGGCTGCGGCTGACCGACCTGCTCGTCGCCCGGGGGGTCGTCGCACCGCTGGAGCCCGGTGCCGTCCACGACCACCTCGGGTGCCCGGACGACCCGGTCGCCCTCGGGCTGCGGCTGGGTGCGGTCACCCCGGGCCGCCGCGCCCTCGTCCGCGGGTGCCTGGACTGGAGCGGTCGGCGGGCGCACCTGGCGGGGGCCCTCGGCGCGCACGTCCTCACCGAGCTCCGGGGTCGCGACTGGGTGCGACCCCGGCCCGGCAGCCGGGCGGTCCGCCTCACCGAGGCGGGCGAGGCGGGGCTCCGGGCGCTCGGCGCGGCCTGAGCCGCGGCGGAGCCGGTCAGCCGCCGTGCAGGGCCTGGACCTCGCCGTAGGTCGGCGCCGGCGGGAGGTCGCCGCCGTCGCGCACCGCGGTGGCCGTGAGCACCGCGGCGTGCAGCGCGGCCCGGTAGGGCAGTGACCCGGTGCTGATCCGCGCCACGCCGAGCCCCGCCAGCACCGCGCGGGGGAGCGTCGCCGTCGCGAGCAGGTTGAGGGGCAGCGGCACCTCGGCGACGACGCGCTCGACGACCCGCGGGTCGGTGGCGCCGGGCAGGAAGGCGCCGTCGGCCCCCGCGTCGGCGTAGCGGCGCAGCCGCTCCACCGCGTCGGTCACGTCGTCGCCGCCGAGCCACAGCACGTCGGTCCGGGCGTTGACGAACATCCCCGGCGCGCGCTCCCGGACCGCCCGCAGGCGGGCCGCGTGCGCCGTGGGGTCGACGAGCGCGCCTCGCGTCGAGTCCTCGAGGTTCACCCCGGCGCAGGGCAGCCGGGCGACGACCTCGGCCACCACCCCCGGGTCGTCGGACCAGCCGTCCCCGAGGTCGATGCTCACCGGGGCCCCGAGGGCGGCGGCGTCGAGGGCGGCGGCCAGCGCGAGGGTCTCGCCCCGGTCGGAGCGCGTGCCGTCGAGGAGCCCGTGCGACGCGGCGACGCCCAGGCTCGTCGTCCCGACCGCGGGGAAGCCGGCGGCGAGGAGGGCGCGGGCGCTGCCGACGTCCCAGGCGTTGGGGAGGACGAACGGGTCGCCGGGACGGTGCAGCGCCGCGAAGCTCATCGCCGCACCTCGTCCACGAGCCGCCGCGCCAGGGCCTCACCGGGGCAACGGTGCCGACCCCGTCCGAAGGGTGCCTCGGTGAGGTCGACCTCGACCTCCCGGCCGTCCGGACCGACCCGGCGGGTCCGGGGGACCGGTGGCTCGTCCGTCCCCTGCCGGCGCACCTCGAGCATCGCCCGGGTCGCGGTGTGCGCCTGCAGGAGCACGCAGACCCGCGCCGCCGAGGCCTCCGTGCGTCCGCCGCACGCGGCGACGAGGCGGTCGGCCGCGGCATCGGCGGCCGGGTCCTGCGGGGCGTGCGGCTGGTACGCCGCGGCGGCCCGGTGCACGTCGGACCACAGCGCGCCGTCCAGGCCGAGGGCGAGGAGGAGGCTCGTCGTCGGGTCCCCGACGAGGGGCGCGTCGAGGAGCCCGGCCACGACGGCGTCGACGAGCCCCCGGCGACGGGTGTGCGCCACGCCCTCGCTGAAGCGGGCCACGTGCGTGCGCACCCAGGCCAGCCCGCGCCCGGAGGGCGGGCCGGGGGACACGACGACGTGGCGGGGGTCCTCGAGGGTCTCGGCGAGGAGGAGGTCCACGGGGCGAGCCTGCCGTCGGGACGCTTCGACCACCGGCGAACCGTGCGCCCGGGGGCCCGGCGCGCCCTCGGCCACCGGCACGGCCCGCTGTCGGCCGCCCACTACGCTGGCCGCACCATGCTCAACCGATACGCCCGTGCCTTCTTCACCCGGCTGCTGACGCCCGTGGCCGCGCTGTTCATCCGCCTCGGCATCAGCCCGGACGTCGTGACGGTCATCGGCACGATCGGTGTCGCCGCCGGCGCGCTGGTCTTCTACCCCCGGGGGCAGTTCTTCGTCGGCACCCTCGTCGTCACGGCGTTCGTCTTCTCCGACACCGTCGACGGCATCATGGCGCGGCGCATCGGTCGCTCGGGCAACTGGGGCGCCTACCTCGACTCCACCCTCGACCGGGTCGGCGACGCCGCGGTCTTCGGTGGCCTGGTGCTCTGGTACGCGGGCGACGGCGGCAACGCCTACATGGCCGCCCTCGCCCTGGCCTGCCTCATCCTCGGCAGCGTCGTGTCCTACGCGAAGGCGCGGGCCGAGGGGCTCGGCATGACGGCGAACGTCGGCATCGCCGAGCGCGCCGACCGGCTCGTCGCCGTCCTCGTCGCGACGGGGCTCACCGGGCTCTTCTCGCTCCCCATCGTCGTCCTCGGCGTGGTGCTCGCCCTGCTCGCCCTGGCCAGCCTCGTCACCGTGGTGCAGCGCATCCTCGAGGTCCGACGGCAGGCCCTGGGCCTTCGATGAGCGGGCTGACGTCGGGCCTCGCCGACGCCGTCACCCTGGCCGGGCACCGGCTGGGCTGGGCGGCCGTGCGCCGCATGCCCGAGCGGGTGGCCTACCGGCTCTTCGACGCCGTCGCCGACCTCACCGTCGCGCGCGGTGGTGCGGCCCGGATGCGGAGCAACTACGCGCGGGTGCGTCCCGACCTCGACCCGCCCGCCCTCGACGCCCTCGTCCGCGAGGGCATGCGCTCGTACCTGCGGTACTACTGCGAGGCCTTCCGCCTCCCGGTGCTCGGCCCGGCCGAGCTCGCCGAGCGGGTGCGCGTCGAGGGCGACGGCCCGGTGCGGGCCGTCCTCGCCGACGGCGGCTCGGTCGTCTGCTTCCTCGGGCACCTCGGCAACTGGGACCTCGCCGGCGCCTGGGGCACGGTGCACCTCGGCGCGGTGACCACGGTCGCCGAGCGCCTCGAGCCCGAGGAGGTCTTCCGCGAGTTCCTCGCGTTCCGCGAGGGCCTGGGGATGACGATCCTCCCGCTCACCGGCGGCCCGGACGTCTTCCCGGCCCTGCGCGAGGCCACCCGCCGTCCCGGCCTCATCCCGCTGCTCGCCGACCGCGACCTCACCCAGCGGGGCATCACCGTCGACTTCTGCGGCCTCCCGGCCCGGATGGCGCCGGGGCCGGCCGCCCTGGCCCTCGCCGAGCGGCGGCCGCTCTTCCCGGTCTCGATCCGGCACGAGCGGCGCGGACGGGGCTGGGGCATCGTCATCACCTTCCACCCCCCGGTGGACGTGCCCGCCTCCGGGGCGACGCGCGAGAAGGTCGTCGCCATGACGCAGCAGTGCGCCGACGTGCTCGGCGCGGCGGTGCGGGCCCACACGGCCGACTGGCACATGCTCCAGCGGGTCTTCGTCGACGACCTCGACCCCGAGCGGCTGGCCCGGGCGGAGGTGCCGCGATGAGGGTCGGCATCGTCTGCCCGTACTCCTGGGACGTCCCGGGGGGCGTGCAGTTCCACGTCCGCGACCTCGCCGAGGTCTTCCTCGCGCAGGGCCACGAGGTGTCGGTGCTCGCCCCGGCCGACGACGACACGCCGTTGCCCGACTACCTCGTCTCGTGCGGTCGGGCCGTCCCGGTGCGCTACAACGGGTCGGTCGCGCGGCTGACCTTCGGCCCGGTGACCTCGGCGCGGGTCACCCGCTGGCTCGAGTCGGGGCGCTTCGACGTCGTCCACCTCCACGAGCCGGTCACCCCCTCGGTGTCGCTCATGGCCCTGTGGGCCGCCGAGGAGCCCGTCGTCGCCACCTTCCACACCTCCACCGTCCGCTCGCGCGCCATGCACGCGGCCAACCCGCTCCTGCGTCCGTCGCTGGAGAAGATCCGCGCCCGGATCGCGGTGTCCGAGGACGCCGCCCGCACGGTGCGGCGGCACCTCGGCGGCGACACCTACATCATCCCCAACGGCGTGCACGTCGACCGGTTCGACCACGCGCCGACCCGCGAGGAGTGGACCGGCGGACCGGCCGCGCCGACGCTCGCCTTCCTCGGCCGGGTCGACGAGCCCCGCAAGGGCCTCCACGTCGCGCTCCGCGCCCTGCCCGCCGTCCTCGACGTGCACCCGGGCGCCCGGCTGCTCGTGGCCGGTCCCGGCGACGCCGACGAGCAGCTCAAGCACGCCGACCCACGGGCGGTGGCGGCCACCGTCGTGCTCGGTGCGGTGTCCGACGCCGACAAGGCCGCGCTGCTCGCGCTCGGTCGACGCCTACGTCGCCCCGCACCTCGGCGGCGAGAGCTTCGGCATCGTCCTCGTCGAGGCGATGGCGGCCGGCGCGCCGGTCGTCGCCTCCGACCTCACCGCGTTCCTCGCCGTCCTCGACGGCGGGCCGCACCGGCGTCACCTTCGAGGCCGGCTCGCCCGCCGCGCTGGCCCGGGCCGTCCTCGACCTGCTGGCCGACCCGGCCCGGGCCGAGGCGCTGCGCCGGCTGGGCCGCGAGCGGGCGGCGACGTTCGACTGGTCGCGCGTCTCGACCCAGGTGATGGCCGTGTACGAGACCGTGCTCGCGGGTGCGCACGCGGAGCTCAGCGATCGCCCCGCGCGGGCTGTGGAGCCGCCTCGTCCGCAGCGTCCCCGGGACGGGAGGGCCCATGACCCGCGCCGGCATCGACATCCTCCAGGTGACGACCTTCGTCGTCATCGTCCTCATCGGCGTCGCCTGGTACCTGTCCTACGCGGCGGCCCGGCTCGACCGGCTGCACGCGAAGGTCGAGGGCGCCATGTCCGCCCTGGACGCCCAGCTCGTCCGCCGGGCCGAGTCCACCCTCGAGCTGGCCAACAGCGGGGCCCTCGACCCCGCGACCGCCCTGCTGCTCGCCGACGCCGCGACCGAGTCGGTCGAGCGCACCACCGAGCACCCCCTCGCCGAGGACCTGCTCGACGGCCAGCACTTCGGGGGCCGCGAGGAGGTCGAGACCACCCTCACCGAGGTGCTCTCGGTCACCCTCACCGAGGGCGTCGTGGCTGCGCTGCGGGCCGAGCAGGACGAGCTGGTCGAGGACTCCCTCGCGCGGATCGCCGCCAGCGCCCTGCGGGTGCGGATGGCCCGGCGCTTCCACAACGACGCCGTCCGCGAGGTGCGCCGGGTCCGCGACAAGCGGGTGGTGCGGTGGTTCCGGCTCGCCGGGCACGCCACCCTGCCCGAGCGGGTCGAGTTCGACGACGAGGTGCCGCCGGCGCTGGCCCGGTGAGCGGCGCGGCGCCACCGGTCCCTCCGCGGTCACCGGTGAGGGCGGCGGACGGGCGGAGAAGCGACCCACCCGCGGCCGCCGTCACGGGCACCGGCCGCGGCGGACCTAGAATCGGCGCCATGACCGAGCAGCAGACCGCCACCACCACCGGAACCACCCGCGTCAAGCGCGGCATGGCCGAGATGCTCAAGGGCGGCGTCATCATGGACGTCGTCACCGCCGAGCAGGCCCGCATCGCCGAGGACGCCGGCGCCGTCGCCGTCATGGCCCTCGAGCGCGTGCCCGCCGACATCCGGGCCCAGGGCGGGGTGTCGCGGATGAGCGACCCCGACATGATCGACTCGATCATCGCGGCCGTCTCCGTCCCCGTCATGGCCAAGGCCCGGATCGGGCACTTCGTCGAGGCCCGGGTGCTGCAGAGCCTCGGGGTCGACTACGTCGACGAGTCCGAGGTGCTCACCCCGGCCGACTACGCCAACCACATCGACAAGTGGCAGTTCACCGTGCCCTTCGTCTGCGGCGCGACCAACCTCGGCGAGGCCCTGCGCCGCATCACCGAGGGGGCGGCGATGATCCGCTCCAAGGGCGAGGCCGGCACCGGCGACGTCTCCAACGCGACGACGCACATGCGCGCGCTGCGCAAGGAGATCAACCGGCTGCGCTCGATGGAGCCCGACGAGCTCTACGTCGCGGCCAAGGAGCTCCAGGCGCCGTACGACCTCGTCAAGGAGGTCGCCGAGACCGGCAAGCTGCCCGTCGTCCTCTTCACCGCCGGCGGGATCGCCACCCCCGCGGACGCCGCGATGATGATGCAGCTCGGCGCCGAGGGCGTCTTCGTCGGCTCGGGCATCTTCAAGTCGGGCAACCCCGCCGAGCGCGCCGAGGCCATCGTCAAGGCGACGACCTTCCACGACGACCCGGACGTCATCGCCAAGGTCTCCCGCGGCCTCGGCGAGGCGATGGTCGGCATCAACGTCGACGAGATCCCGCAGCCGCACCGGCTCGCCGAGCGCGGCTGGTGACCTCCCGGGCTCAGGGGTGGCTGGGCGCCGGTGGGGCGCCGGGCACCTCGAGCGCCACGTCGTCGACGTAGCAGTAGAACCACTCCTCGCCCGGCTCGAACGAGCGGACCACGGGGTGGCTGCTGGCGTGCGCGTGCGCCGTGGCGTGCCGGCCCGGTGAGGAGTCGCAGCAGCCGACGTGGCCGCACTCCTGGCACAGGCGCAGGTGCACCCACGTGCCCCCGGTCGCGAGGCACTCCTCGCAGCCCTCGGAGCGGGGGGTCGGGGGTGTCGGGTCGGTCAGGTGCGGGCAGGTCATCCGGTCCTCCAGGGTGGTGGTCACGAGCGGTACGGGGTCGCAGTCGGGCCGGCCGTCGGCGCCGACGCGGGTGGCGAGCGGCGGACCCCGCGAGCCCGGCGCAGAACGACAGCTGCCGCTCCGCAGGCGCCGCGGCGAGGACGTCGTCGCGCACGGTGAGCGCGGCCAGCGCCCCGCCGACGGCGAGCGCCGCGGCACTGACCCAGAGCGCCGTCGCGAAGCCGGCGTCGAACGCGGCGGGGTCGTCGTAGGCGCGCCCCGAGAGCCCGGCCACGGCCGGGACGACGGCGACGGCGAGCAGCCCCGCGGTGCGGGCGACGGCGTTGTTGACCCCCGAGGCCATCCCGGCGTGCTCGGGCGGAGCCGCCGCCAGCGCGGTGGCGGTGAGCGGGGAGACCATCGTCACGAGCCCCAGGCCGAGGACGAGCACCGCGGGCAGGACGTCGCCCAGGTACGAGGCGTCCGGGCCGAGCCGGAGCATGAGCAGCACACCGAGGGCGCAGACCACCGGGCCGGCGGCCATCTGGCGGCGCGGTCCGAGCCGCGCGGCCAGCGCACCGGAGCGCGAGGAGAGCAGCAGCATCACCGCGGTGACGGGCAGCAGCGCGGTGCCGGCGGCGACGGGGGAGAAGCCGCAGACGACCTGCAGCTGGACGACGAGGAGGAAGAAGACCGCTCCCGAGGCCCCCGTAGACGACGAAGGTCACGAGGTTCGCGGCCCGGAACTGCGCGTCCCGGAAGGCGTCGAGGGGGAGCATCGGCGCAGCCGGCCCGCCGCTCGACGAGGACGAACGCCGTGCCGGCGACCAGGCCGACCGCCGCGGCGAGCAGGACCGCCGGCGTGGCACCGGACCCGCCGGCGGAGATGAGCGCGAAGGTGGCCCCGGCGAGCGCCACGGCGCCGAGCGCGGCGCCGGCGAGGTCGATGCGGCCGTCGGCCCCCGGGTCCCGGCTCTCGGGGACGTGCCGCACGGCGAGGACGACGACGAGGGCCGCGAGCGGCACGTTGACGAGGAAGACCCAGCGCCAGGAGAAGGTCTGCACCAGCCAGCCGCCGAGGAACGGCCCGACGGCGGTCGCCACCCCGCCGAGGCCGGACCACGCCCCGATGGCCCGGCCGCGGTCCTCGGGAGCGATGCTCGCCTGGATCATCGCCAGGCTGCCCGGGGTGAGCAGGGCCGCACCGACGCCCTGGAGGGCCCGGGCGGCGACGAGGAGCGCGGCGTCCGGGGCCGCGCCGCACAGCAGCGAGGCGACCGCGAACCACACGACCCCGATGACGAAGACCCGGCGGCGACCGAACCGGTCGCCGAGGACCCCGCCGAGGAGGATGAAGGCGGCCAGGGTGAGGGCGTAGGCCGAGACCGTCCACTGGAGCGTGGCGAAGTCGGCGTCGAGCGAGACGCCGATGGCCGGCAGGGCGACGTTGACGACCGTCGCGTCGATGCCCGCGAGGGCCGACCCGAGGATCGAGGCCACGAGCAGCCAGCGCCCCGCGGGCGAGCCGAGGGGCAGCCCGCTCGTGACCGTCGGGGTCCGGACGCTCATCAGGTGACGGTGGCCCGGGCGGTGTGCTCGGGCCGCTCGTGCTCGCCCGCGTCGAGGACGGCTCGCAGCTGCTCGGCGGCCCGCAGCACGTCGGCGTGGGTGAGGTACATCGGCGCGAACCCGAGGCGGACGATGCCGGGCTCGCGGAAGTCGCCGACGACGCCGCGCGCGATGAGGGCCTGGACCACGCCGTAGGCGCCCGGGTGCCGCACGCTGACCTGCGAGCCGCGCCGGGCGGGGTCGCGCGGCGTGGCGACCTCGAGCTCGGGGGCGAGCGCGTCGAGGCACTCGAGGAAGAACCCGGTGAGCGAGAGCGAGCGGGCCCGCAGCGCGGCCACCGACTCGCCGTCGTAGGCGTGCAGGGCCGCCTCCAGGGCGAGCATCGACAGCAGCGGCGGGGTGCCGACCCGTCCGCGGGCGATGCCGTCGGCGGGGGCGAAGTCGGGGGCCATGGCGAAGGGCGTGGCGTGCCCGTGCCAGCCCGACAGCGGCTGGTCGAAGTCGCCCTGGTGGCGCCGGGCGACGTAGAGGTAGGCCGGCGCGCCGGGCCCGCCGTTGAGGTACTTGTAGCCGCAGCCGACGGCGAGGTCGGCGCCGTGCTCGTCGAGGCCGACGTCGAGCACCCCGGCGGAGTGGCAGAGGTCCCAGCACACCAGCGCGCCGACGTCGTGGGCCGCCCGGGTGATCGCCGGGAGGTCCCACAGCTCGCCGGTGCGGTAGTCGACCGAGCTGTACGAGGCGAGGACCACCTCCTCGCCGAGCGCGGCGATCCGCGCCGGCGCCTCGGCCGCGCCGACGAGCTCGACGACGAGCCCGGCGTCGCGGGCCGCCGCCTGCGTCACGTAGAGGTCGGTGGGGAAGGAGTCGGGGTCGGTGAGCACGACCCGGCGCCCGGGGCGCATCCGGGCCGCGGCGACGACGGCCTTGTAGAGGTTGACCGTCGTGGAGTCGGTGCACACGACCTGGCCCTCGCCGGCGCCGACGAGGCGCCCGATCCGGTCGCCGACGCGGGTGGGGGCGCCCCACCAGTCGGACTCGTTCCAGCTGGCGATGAGGCGGCTGCCCCACTGGCGGTGGACGACGTCGGCGACGGCCTCGGCGACCCCGGCGGGCAGCGGGCCGAGGGAGTTGCCGTCGAGGTAGACGACATCGGCCGGGAGCCGGAAGCGGCCCCGCAGGTCGGTGCCCGCGTGCTCGAGGTCGAGGGTGTGGGCCCGGTCGGTCAGCGCTGACGGCATGGGGCGACGGTAGCGCGGATGGGGCCCGTCCCGGCGCCTCGCCTCAGGCGCCGTCGAGGGTCATGAGCAGGACGGGCTGCACGGTCGTCGGGCAGCCACGGCGGGCGGGCCTCGCCGACGACCCGCCAGCCGGTGCGGCGGTAGAGGGCCACCGCGGCGAGGTTCTCCTGGACGACGTCGAGGACCGGCCGGCGGCCCAGGGCCCGGACCCCGTCGACGGCCGTGGCGAGGAGCTGCCGGCCCACGCCGAGCCCCCGCACCGCCGGGTCGACGAAGAGCACCGACACCGCGGCCAGCCGGTCCACCGGCGCGCCGGTGCCGGCCACCCACCCCTGGGCGTCCCAGCCGTCGCCCGGGGCGGTGAGCGCCACGTGCCCGACGACGAGCCCGTCCCGCTCGGCGACCCAGGCCCCGAGCTCGCCGCGGCGGACGAGGAACTCCTCGACGGGGAACGGCAGCGGCCACCGCACCGGGTAGCCCGAGGCGGCCTGCTGCTCGCCGAGCACGACCGCGAGCCGCGGCAGGTCGGCCTCGGCGCGCGGCCGGACGACGACGGGAGGGGGCACCCGGCGAGCCTAGGGCCGCCGCCCGGGTCGTAGAGTCGCTCGCCGTGACGACCACCCCCACCATCGGCGTGCTCGCCGTCCAGGGCGACGTGCGCGAGCACCTGCGCGCCCTCGAGCGCGGCGGGGCCACCGCGGTCACCGTGCGGCGCCCGGCCGAGGTCGAGGCGGTCGACGGCCTCGTCGTCCCGGGCGGGGAGTCGACGACGATGGACAAGCTGGTCCGGGCCTTCGACCTCCAGCAGCCGATCCGCGACCGCATCGCCGCCGGCCTGCCGGTCTACGGCTCGTGCGCGGGGATGATCATGCTCGCCGACCGGCTCGCCGACGGGGCGGCCGGCCAGCAGACCCTCGGCGGGATGGACATCCTCGTCCGGCGCAACGCCTTCGGCCGGCAGGTCGACTCCTTCGAGGAGGACCTGCACATCCGCGAGCTCGGCGGCGAGCCGGTGCGCGCGGTCTTCATCCGGGCCCCGTGGGTCGAGGAGGCGGGGGAGGCCGTCGAGGTCCTCGCCCGCGTCGAGCACGGACCGGCCGCGGGTAGGATCGTCGCCGCGCGACAGCGGAACCTGCTGGTCACCGCCTTCCACCCCGAGGTGACGGGCGACCACCGGGTGCACCGGCTGTTCGCCGACATCGTGAGACAGAGTCTGAGGGAGCGTTCATGAGCGGCCACTCCAAGTGGGCGACCACCAAGCACAAGAAGGCGGCGATCGACGCCAAGCGCGGCAAGCTCTTCGCCAAGCTCATCAAGAACATCGAGGTGGCGGCCCGCACCGGCGGCGGTGACCCCGCGGGCAACCCGACGCTCTACGACGCCATCCAGAAGGCGAAGAAGTCCTCGGTGCCCAACAACAACATCGACAACGCCGTCAAGCGCGGCTCCGGCGCCACGGCCGGCGGTGCCGACTGGGAGACCATCACCTACGAGGGCTACGCGCCCGGCGGGGTGGCGGTGCTCATCGAGTGCCTCACCGACAACCGCAACCGCGCGGCCGCCGAGGTGCGCACCGCCCTGACCCGCAACGGCGGGCAGCTGGCCGACCCCGGCTCGGTGTCGTACGTCTTCGACCGGCGCGGCGTGGTCATCGTGCCGAAGAGCGAGAAGTCCGAGGACGACCTGCTCGAGATCGTCCTCGACGCCGGCGCCGAGGAGGTCAACGACAACGGCGACACCTGGGAGATCGTCTCCGAGGCCACCGACTTCGTCGCGGTCCGCTCGGCCCTCCAGGAGGCCGGCGTCGACTACGACTCGGCCGAGGCCTCGTGGGTGCCGAACCTCCAGGTGCCGCTCGACCTCGACGGCGCGAAGAAGATGATCCGGGTCATCGAGGCCCTCGAGGACTCCGACGACGTCCAGGACGTCTTCGCCAACGGCGACATCCCCGACGAGGTCCTCGCCGAGCTCGACGACGACGAGTGAGCTCGGCCGACCCGGCCCTCTGGGACGCCGAGGCCGCCACCTTCGACGAGGCACCCGACCACGGCCTGCTCGACCCCGCGGTCCGCGACGCCTGGCGCGAGCTGCTGCTCGGCGTGCTGCCCCCCGCGCCCGCCGACGTCGCCGACCTCGGCTGCGGCACGGGCACGCTCGCCCTGCTCCTCTCCGACGAGGGGTACCGCGTCGACGCGCTCGACTTCTCGCCGGCGATGGTGGCGCTGGCCGAGGGCAAGCTCGCCGGCTCGCGGGCCTCGGTCCGCCTCGGCGACGCCGCCGCCCCGGGCCTGCCCGCGGCGTCGCTCGACGTCGTCCTCTGCCGGCACGTCCTCTGGGCGCTGCCGGAGCCCGTCGAGGTGGTGCGGCGTTGGGCGGCCGCCCTCCGTCCGGGGGGCCGGCTCGTCCTCGTCGAGGGGAACTGGTCCACCGGCGCCGGACTGACGGCAGAGCGCTGCGCCGCCCTCGCCGGCGAGGTGTGCGCCGCGGTGGAGGTGCGCCACCTGCCCGGCCCCGCTCTCTGGGGACGGGAGATCGAGGACGAGCGCTACCTCGTGCTCGCGCGGCCCTGACACCGCCCGCGTGTCGGTGCGCGGGCCCGTGGCCGGGCTCCCGTAGCGTTGGCGCCGAACAGGTGTTCTAACCCGATCCGGCAGGAGCCAGCGTGCGCGTCCTCGGCGTCGACCCGGGCCTGACCCGGTGCGGCCTCGGCGTGGTCGAGGGCCGCCCCGGGCGCGCGGCGATGGTCGCGGTCGGCGTGGTCCGCACCCCGAGCGGCGCCGACCCGGGGGAGCGGCTGCTCTACCTCGAGAGCGAGCTCGGCGCCTGGCTCGACCGGTTCACCCCGGAGGTCGTCGCGGTCGAGCGGGTCTTCGCCGACGTCAACGTCGCGAGCGTGATGACCACCGCCCACGCCACCGCCGTCGCCCTGCTGAGCGCCGCCCGGCGCGGCATCCCCGTCGTCTTCCACACCCCCACCGAGGTCAAGGCCGCGGTCACCGGCAGCGGCCGCGCCGACAAGGCCCAGGTGACGGCCATGGTCACGCGGATCCTCGCCCTCGACGCCCCGCCGCGTCCCGCCGACGCCGCCGACGCGCTCGCCCTGGCCATCTGCCACGCCTGGCGCGGTGCCCAGACGGCCCGCCTCACCGCCCTCGCCGAGGGGGCCCGGCCGTGATCGCCTCGCTGCGCGGCCCGGTGGGGCACGTCGGCCTCGACCACGTCGTCGTCGAGGTCGGCGGCATCGGGATGCTCGTGCACACCACGCCGGCCACCGCGGCCGGCTGCCACCGCGGCCGGGAGGCCAGCCTGGCGACCACGCTCGTCGTGCGCGAGGACTCGCTCACCCTCTACGGCTTCGCCGGCGCCGCCGAGCGCGACATGTTCGAGACCGTGCAGACGGTCTCGGGGGTCGGGCCGCGGCTGGCCCTGGCCATGCTCTCGGTCATGGGTCCGGACGAGCTCGCCGGCGCGCTGACCGCCGGCGACGCCAAGGCCCTCACCGCCATCCCGGGCATCGGCGCCAAGTCCGCGCAGCGGCTCGTCCTCGAGCTGCGCGACAAGGTCGGCGCCCTGCACGGCACGGGGGCGGCGCCGGCGGCCGGTGCCGCCCGCCGGCCCGGCGCCGAGCCGTGGCGCGAGCAGGTCACCGAGGCCCTCGTCGGGCTGGGCTGGAGCGGCAAGCAGGCCGCCGACGCCGTCGAGCAGGTCGCGGCCGACGCCCCGGCGGACGCCGAGGTGGCCACCTACCTGCGGCTCGCGCTGCGGGAGCTGCGCCGGTGAGCGCCGCGCAGCCCGAGGGCTTCCGCAGCGAGATCCGCGAGGCCGACGGCTCGTTCGAGGCCACCGCCCGGGTCGTCGACGCCACGGGCACCGACGACGACCGGGTCGTCGAGGCGGCGCTGCGCCCCCGCCGGCTCGCCGACTTCCCGGGCCAGACCCGGGTCCGCGCCCAGCTCGGCCTCGTGCTCGAGGCGGCCCGGCGGCGGGGGAGCCCGCCCGACCACGTGCTCCTCTCCGGGCCGCCCGGCCTCGGGAAGACGACGCTGGCGATGATCGTCGCCGCCGAGCTCGAGCGCCCCATCCGGGTCACGAGCGGCCCGGCCATCCAGCACGCCGGCGACCTCGCGGCGGTGCTCTCCAGCCTCGACGAGGGCGAGGTGCTCTTCCTCGACGAGATCCACCGGATGAGCCGCGCCGCCGAGGAGATGCTCTACCTGGCGATGGAGGACTTCCGGGTCGACGTCATCGTCGGCAAGGGTCCGGGGGCCACGGCCATCCCGCTCGAGCTGCCGCCGTTCACCGTCGTCGGGGCCACGACCCGCGCCGGCCTGCTGCCCGCGCCGCTGCGCGACCGCTTCGGCTTCACCGGTCACCTCGACTTCTACGACGTCGCCGACCTCGTGACGATCCTGCACCGCTCGGCCGGGCTGCTCGACGTCGCGGCCGACGAGGCGGCGGTCGCCGAGGTGGCGGGCCGCTCGCGCGGCACGCCGCGGATCGCCAACCGGCTGCTGCGCCGGGTGCGCGACTGGGCCCAGGTGCACGGCGACGGTGTGGTCGACCAGCGCGCCGCCCGCGCCGCCCTCGCCCTCTTCGACGTCGACGAGGCCGGCCTCGACCGCCTCGACCGCGCCGTGCTCGACGCCCTCTGCCGCCGCTTCGGGGGTGGTCCGGTGGGGCTGTCGACCCTCGCCGTCGCCGTGGGTGAGGAGTCCGACACCGTCGAGACCGTCGCCGAGCCCTACCTCGTGCGCGAGGGGTTCATGGCGCGCACCCCGCGGGGGCGCACGGCGACGGCCAAGGCGTGGGGCCACCTGGGGCTGGCGCCGCCGGCCGACGCGCCACGGCAGAGCGTCCTGCCGCTCGACGACGACACGGGCGGCCGGTTCGGGGGCTGACCGGGGCACGCGCGGGGTTCGTGCTTCGTTGGTGAGGCGTCCGGCTCTCGCCTAGAGTGTGTCCTCGGCCCGGGCGCGTCCGGGCCGATCCACTGCTCGCCACGTGCGGGGGACCCCCGCCTCGAAGGACCAACACCGATGTCTGACGGCCCCGGCCTCTCCTACCTCCTCATCCTGGGACTGCCGTTCCTGCTCCTCGTGTGGATGTTCTTCACCCAGCGCCAGCGGGCCAAGCAGGTGCAGACCCTCCAGGCCTCGCTCGCCGTCGGCGACGAGGTGGTGACGACGTCGGGTCTGTACGCGACGATCACGGCGCTCGACGAGAAGGTGGCCACCCTCGACGCCGGGAACGGCGTCACGCTGCGCTACGACCGTCGGGCCGTCGGCATGCGTGCCGGCGAGGTGGCCTGAGATGGCGGTCCGCACCCCGCAGCGTCGCGCGACGCTCGCTGCTCGGCCTCACCGTGCTCGTCCTGGCCCTCGGCGGCCTGCTCACCGGGTCGATCATCTGGGGTGACGGCGGGGCCGTGCCGAAGCTGGGCCTCGACCTCAAGGGCGGCACCCAGATCATCCTCGAGCCGAAGACGGCCGCGGGCCAGACCGCCTCCGCCGCGCAGATCAACCAGGCCCGCGACATCATCGTCCAGCGGGTCAACGCCAACGGCGTCTCCGGGGCCGAGGTCACCACGCAGGGTGACCAGAACATCGTCGTGAGCATCCCCGAGATCCCGACCCAGCAGGTCCGCGACGCGATCAGCAAGTCGTCCCAGATGCAGTTCCGTCCCGTGCTCGCCGAGGGGTCGGGCGTGCCCGTCCCGACCCCGAGCGGAACCCCGTCGCCCGGGGCCACGCCCTCGGCGTCGGCCAGCGCGGGCGCCACGCCCGCCCCGAGCCCGTCCTCGTCGGTGTCGTCGGCCCCGAGCCCCACCTCGACCCAGAACAGCGCGGTCAACCGCGCCCTCACCGCGGCGTCCCCGACCCCCAGCCCGTCGGCCAGCGCGTCTCCCGGCCCGAGCGCCGAGTGCGAGCCCCGGCAGCCTCGGCGCGCGGGCGCCGACGGGGCCGACCGACCTCGCGTGGATCACCCCGCAGGTCCAGCAGGAGTTCGACGCCCTCAACTGCGCCGACCCCAAGGCCCTGGAGAACCTCGTCGACGACCCGACCGCGCCGCTCGTCACGTGCAGCCAGGACGGGGCCACGAAGTACGTCCTCGGTCCCGTCGCGGTGTCCGGTGAGACCATCTCCGACGCGAGCGCCGGCTACCAGAGCAACTCCCAGGGCGTCGTGACGGGCACGGTCGAGATCGCCATCTCCTTCAACAGCGAAGGGGCCCAGCAGTACGCCGACATCTCGCGCACGATGGTGTCGCTGCCGAGCCCGCAGAACCAGATGGCCACCGTCCTGGACTCGCGGGTCATCGTCGCGCCCTACTTCCAGAGCGCCATCCCGAACGGCCGCGCGAGCATCACCGGCAACTTCACCATCGAGTCGGCCCGGGCGCTGGCCGAGCAGCTGAAGTTCGGCGCCCTGCCGCTGTCGTTCGAGGAGCAGTCGAGCGTCGACATCAGCCCCACCCTCGGCAGCGAGCAGCTGCGCTACGGGCTCGTCGCGGGCGTCATCGGCCTGCTGCTCGTCGTCGTCTACTCGCTCTTCCAGTACCGGATGCTCGGCCTGGTGACGATCAGCTCGATCGTCGTCGCGGGTCTCCTCACCTACCTGACGATCACCGTGCTCGGCTGGGCCCAGAACTTCCGGCTCGACATGGCCGGCGTCACCGGGCTCATCGTCGCCATCGGGTTCACCGCCGACAGCTTCATCGTCTACTTCGAGCGCGTCCGCGACGAGCTGCGCGAGGGACGCTCCCTGGCCAGCGCGGTCGAGACGGGGTGGAACCGGGCCAAGCGCACGGTCCTCATCGCCGACGGCGTCAACCTGCTCGCCGCGGTCGATCCTCTACGTCCTCGCCAGCTCGAGCGTGCGCGGGTTCGCCTTCACCCTCGGCCTCACGACCCTCATCGACGTGCTCGTCGTGTTCTGGTTCACCCACCCGCTGCTCACCCTCCTCACCCGGCTGCCGTTCTTCCGCGACGGGCACCGGCTCTCCGGGCTCGACCCCCGCCGGCTCGGCGCCAAGAGCACCCGGTACGCCGGGCGCGGCCGGTTCACCAGCGCGCCGCCCGCCGTCCGCCAGACCGAAGGGAGCCGCGCGTGAGCACCTCCTTCAGCGACTTCGGCAACGACCTCTACACCGGCAAGCGCTCGGTCCCGGTCGTCGAGAGCCGCCGCAAGTTCTACATCGGCTCGCTCGTGCTCTTCGTCGTGGCCGCCCTCGGGCTCGGCGTGCAGCACCTCAACCTCGGGCCTCGAGTTCCGCGGGGGCTCGGAGTTCCGCGTCGCGACGACGTCGGCGCCCCAGAACTACGAGCAGACCGCGCGCGACGCGGTCGGCGCCGCCGAGGACCAGCGGGGCGTCAACGTCACGCTCGTCGGCAACGACACCGTCCGGGTGCAGACCGAGCGGCTGTCCGACACCGGCAGCCAGGACGTGCGCACCGCCCTGGCCAAGGCCTTCTCGGTGCCCGCGGAGAACGTCAGCGCCACCTTCATCGGACCCTCGTGGGGGGCCTCGGTGAGCCAGCAGGCCCTGCGCGCCCTGGTGATCTTCCTCATCGCCGTCGTGCTCATGCTGAGCATCTACTTCCGGAACTGGAAGATGGCCCTGGCCGCGCTCTTCGCGCTCGTCCACGACCTCGTCATCACCGTGGGCATCTACGCCCTCGTCGGCTTCGAGGTCTCCCCGGCGACGATGATCGGCTTCCTCACCGTCCTCGGCTACAGCCTCTACGACACCGTCGTCGTCTTCGACAAGGTCAGGGAGAACACCAACCAGGCCTTCGCCAGCGGACGGCTCACCTACGCGCAGGCGGCCAACCTCGCCGTGAACCAGACGATGGTCCGCTCGATCAACACGACGGTCATCGGCCTGCTGCCGATCACCGCGGTGCTCGTCGTGGGCTCGATCTTCCTCGGCCCCGGGGTGCTCGTCGACCTCTCGCTCGTGCTCTTCGTCGGCATCCTCGTCGGCGCCTACTCCTCGATCTTCATCGCCACGCCCGTTCCTCGTCACGCTGCGGCGCGAGCGACCCGGCGGTCGTCGAGCTGGAGAAGAAGGCGCGTCCGCCACCAGGCCAAGGTCGCCCGGGACTCGGCGACGACCGCGGAGCCGGCCGCCGACGCCGTCGACGAGGACGGCGTGCCGGTGTGGGCCTCCACGGCGGGCGAGCGCGAGGAGGGGGCCACGCTCACCGGCCGGGCCGTGCACCAGTACGCGCGGACCGGTCCCCGGGGCCAGCCCAAGCGGCCCCCGAGGTCCAAGCGCTGAGCGTGGCCTCCGACGTCTCGGGGGTCGTCGGGCGAGCCCTGCGCGACGTCGCCGACTTCCCCCGCCCCGGGGTGGTGTTCAAGGACATCACGCCCCTGCTCTCCGACCCCGCGGCCTTCGCGGTGGTGGTCGCCGCACTCGCCGACCCGCGGCGCGGCCACGTCGACCTCGTCGCCGGGGTCGAGGCGCGGGGCTTCGTCGTCGGGGCCGCCCTGGCCCACGCGCTCGGCGTCGGCTTCGTCCCGGTCCGCAAGGCGGGCAAGCTGCCCGGTGACACCGTGAGCGCGTCGTACGACCTCGAGTACGGGTCGGCGACCATCGAGGTGCACGCCGACGCGGTGCCCGCGGGGCAGCGGGTGGTGCTCGTCGACGACGTCCTCGCCACCGGGGGCACGGCGCTGGCCGCCTGGGGGCTGCTCGAGCAGGTCGGCGCGCACGTCGTCGGGTTCGACTGCGTCGTCGAGCTCGGCTTCCTCGGGGGCCGGGAGCGGCTGGGGGAGCGGCCCGTCCGGGCGCTGCACGTCGTGCCCTGACCCGGCGTCTAGACTCGCTCCATGGCGGAGCAGACGACGGCCGCCACCTCGGGGAACGCCGCGGCCGGGGTGGGGTCCCGGGCCCGGGCCCGGGCGGCGCTGGCGCGCGTCGGGCGCAACCGCCCACCGGACAACCCCGTCCTCGAGCCGCTGCTCCAGATCGTCCGGGTCACCCACCCCAAGGCCGACGTCGGCGTCGTCGAGCGGGCCTACGCCGTCGCCGAGCGGGCCCACGACGGGCAGAAGCGGCGCAGCGGCGACGACTACATCACCCACCCGCTCGCGGTCACCACCATCCTCGCCGAGCTCGGCATGACGCCCACGACGCTCGCCGCCGCCCTCCTCCACGACACCGTCGAGGACACCGCCTACAGCCTCGAGGCGCTGCGCCGCGACTTCGGCGACGAGATCGCCATGCTCGTCGACGGCGTCACCAAGCTCGACAAGGTCAACTACGGGCAGGCCGCCCAGGCCGAGACGGTGCGCAAGATGGTCGTGGCGATGGCCCGCGACATCCGGGTGCTCGTCATCAAGCTCGCCGACCGGCTGCACAACGCCCGCACCTGGCGCTACGTCTCCGCCGAGAGCGCCCAGCGCAAGGCCAAGGAGACCCTCGAGATCTACGCCCCGCTGGCCCACCGGCTCGGCATGAACACCATCAAGTGGGAGCTCGAGGACCTCTCGTTCCAGACCCTGTACCCGAAGGTCTACGACGAGATCGTCCGGCTCGTCGCCGAGCGCGCCCCGGCCCGCGAGGAGTACCTCGCCCAGGTGCGCGACGAGGTCGGCTCGGACCTGCGCTCGGCGAAGATCAAGGCGACGGTCACCGGCCGGCCGAAGCACTACTACTCCGTGTACCAGAAGATGATCGTCGGGGGCCGCGACTTCGAGCAGATCTACGACCTCGTCGCCGTGCGGGTGCTCGTCGACACCGTCCGCGACTGCTACGCGGCGCTCGGTGCGCTGCACGCCCGGTGGAACCCGGTGCCGGGGCGGTTCAAGGACTACATCGCGATGCCGAAGTTCAACATGTACCAGTCGCTGCACACGACGGTCATCGGGCCGGGCGGCAAGGCGGTCGAGATCCAGATCCGCACCCACACGATGCACCGGCGGGCCGAGTACGGCGTCGCGGCGCACTGGAAGTACAAGGAGGAGCCGGGCAAGAACGGCGCCCCGGCCCCCGGGGCCCAGGCCCGCGACGGCCAGAGCGGCCCGGTCAACGACATGGCGTGGCTGCGCCAGCTGCTCGACTGGCAGAAGGAGACCGCCGACCCCGGCGAGTTCCTCGAGTCGCTGCGCTTCGAGATCACCGCGAGCGAGGTCTACGTCTTCACCCCGAAGGGCCAGCTCGTCGGGCTGCCCGCCGGGGCCACGCCCGTCGACTTCGCCTACGCCGTGCACACCGAGGTCGGCCACCACTGCATCGGCGCCCGGGTCAACGGGCGCCTCGTGCCGCTGGAGAGCCGGCTCGACAACGGCGACGTCGTCGAGGTGCTCACCTCCAAGGCCGACTCCGCCGGTCCGTCGCGCGACTGGCTGAACTTCGTCCGCTCGGCCCGGGCGCGCAACAAGATCAAGCACTGGTTCACCAAGGAACGCCGCGAGGAGATGATCGAGGGCGGCAAGGAGGCCCTCGCCAAGGCGATGCGCAAGCAGGGCCTGCCCCTCCAGCGGCTCACCTCGGTCGAGTCGCTCACCGGCGTCGCCGAGGAGCTGCGCTACCCCGGCATCGACGCCCTCTACGCCGCCGTGGGGGAGGGGCACGTGTCGGCCCAGCACATCGTGGCCCGGCTCGTCGCGTCGGTCGGGGGCGAGGAGGGGGCCAGCGAGGACATCGCCGAGGCCGCCTCGCCCGTGCTCACCCGCCCGCGGGCGCGGCGCTCCGGCGACCCGGGCGTCGTCGTCAAGGACATGGCCGACGTCTGGGTCAAGCTCGCCCGGTGCTGCACGCCCGTGCCCGGCGACGACATCCTCGGCTTCGTCACCCGCGGCAACGGGGTCTCGGTGCACCGCCGCGACTGCACGAACGCCGACTCCCTCCTGGCCCAGCCCGACAAGATCATCGAGGTCGAGTGGGCCCCCACGTCGGGGAGCCTCTTCCTCGTCCAGCTCCAGGTCGAGGCCCTCGACCGGTCGCGGCTGCTCTCCGACGTCACCCGGGTCATCTCCGACCACGGGGTGAACATCCTGTCGGCGTCCGTGCAGACCTCCCGCGACCGGGTGGCCATCCTGCGGTTCACCTTCGAGATGGGCGACCCCGGGCACCTCGGGCACGTCATCCGGGCCGTGCAGCGGGTCGACGGCGTCCTCGACGCCGAGCGGGTCACCGGCGGCCGCCGCGACGCCTGAGCCGCAGCGAGCCGCCGGGCGGGGTCAGCCCCCGAACTCGTCGAGCCCGGCGCGGGCCTGGTCGAGCCACTGCTGCTGGGCCGCGAGCCGCTCGCGGGCGGTGGCGGCCGCCGCGTCGTTGCCGGCCGCCTCGGCCTTCGCGACCTCGGCCTCGGCCTTGGCGACCGAGGCCTCGAGCTGGTCGACCATGCTCTGGGCGCGGGCGGCGACCTCGGGGTTGGTCTTCCTCCAGCGGGCCTCGTCGGCCTCGCGGACGGCCGTCTCGACCCTCCGGATGCGCTTCTCGACCCGCTCGATGTCGCCGCGGGGGACCTTGCCCGCGGCGTCCCACCGGTCCTGCACCGAGCGCAGGGCGGTCTTGGCCGCCTCGAGGTCGGTGACCGGGAGGATGGCCTCGGCCTCGACGAGCAGCTCCTCCTTGACGACGAGGTTGGCCCGGAACTCCTCGTCCTCGGCCGCCGCGACCGCGTCCTTGGCGGTGAAGAACGCGTCCTGGGCGGCCCGGAAGCGCTCCCACAACGCGTCGTCGTCGGCGCGGGAGGCGCGGCCGGCGCGGCGCCAGCGGTCCATGAGCTGCTTGTAGGCCCGCGCGGTGGGGCCCCAGTCGGTGCTCGTGGCGAGGGCCTCGGCCTCGGCGACGAGGGCCTTCTTGGCCGACTTGGCCTCGCCCCGGGTCGACTCGAGCTCGGCGAACCAGGCGCGGCGCCCCTTGTCGAAGGTGTTCCGGGCGTGGCTGAAGCGCTGCCAGAGGGCCGACTCGGTGGTCTTGTCGAGCTTGGCACCGCTGCGCTGGTGGCGCTTCCACTCGTCGAGGAGGGCCCGCATGCGCTCTCCGCTCTGCTTCCACTGGGTGCTGCCCGGCGGCTGGGCGGCGATCGACTCGGCCTCGGTGACGAGGGCCTCGCGGGCCGTGGCCGCCTCGGCCCGGGCGGCGCGGCGCTGCTCGGCCTCGGCGGCGCGCTTGGCCGCGAGCCCGGCCTCGACCCGCTCGACGCCGGCGTGGAGCGCGGCCAGGTCACCGACGACGTTCGCCTGCTCGACGTGCTCCTTGAGCGTGCCGAGCCCGTCGGCGACCTCCTTGGCCGAGACGTCGGGGTTGGCCAGCCGGGCCTCGAGGAGGTCGGCCGAGGCCGCGAGCTCGTCGTACTTGCGGGCGAAGTACTGGAGGGCCTCCTCGGGCGTGGCCCCCGGGTAGGAGCCCACCTCCCGCTCCTCGTCGCCGACGGTGACGAAGACGTGTCCCTCCTCGTCGGCGCGGCCGAAGCGCGCCGAGTCGGAGTGCTCGACCGGCGCCGGGACGGCGACCGGGCGGGGCGCCACGCGGCCCGCGAGGGCGGCCGGCGACGGCACGGGGGGACGGGGAACGGGCTTGTCCTCGGACACGGTCAGGACTTCTCCTCGGTGACAGCAACGCTCAGGATGCTGATCGGTGCGGCGGGCGCGCCGTCGGTGGGGGACTTCCCGTTGGGTGCGACCCCCGCGGCGGCGACCTTGTCGACGATATCCAACCCGGACGTGACCGTGCCGAAGACGGTGTAGCCGTCGGGGTCGGGCAGCGTGGTCTTGCCGTAGACGAGGAAGAACTGGCCGCCGTTGCCCTTCTTCGGGTCGGTGGTGCGGGCCATGGCCAGGGTGCCCCGGGGGTACACCCCGTCCTTCGGGGCGTTCTCGACGCCGAAGCCGTAGCCGGGGTCGCCCCCGCCGGTGCCCGTCGGGTCGCCGCACTGGAGCACCTTGAGGGCGGCCGTCGCCGTGAGCCGGTGGCAGGGCGAGTCCTGCCAGTAGTTGGTGCGGGCCAGCTGGAGGAACGAGGCGACGGCCTGGGGCGCCTTCGTGCCGTCGAGGCGCAGGACGATGTCGCCGCAGTTCGTCGTGAGCGTCGCCGTGTAGGTCTTGCCCTCCGCCTCCTTCTTGTCCGGGAGGGTGAGCTGCGCGCCGGTGCCGAGGGACGCCGGCGGCAGGGCGCACCCGGCGAGGGTCGTGCCGCTGGGCGACGGGGTGGAGCCGGCCGACGGGGTGCCCTGGTCGCGCCCGAGGGTCAGGCCGAGCACGGCGAGCAGGCCGACGACGAGGACGACGACCCCGACGACGGCGGCCACCCGGGCCAGCCGGGCCCGGTCGGCGGCCCGCTGCGCCTCGCGGGCCTGCTGCTTCTCCCAGCGGCGCCGTGCGCGCGCCCGCTCCTGCTTCTTCGTCAAGCCCGTGGTCCTCCGTCGTCGAACGAACAGCGGCGCCCAGTGTAGGCACGCGGCCCGGTTAGGCTCGCGGACGTGCTCGCCGTCGCCTTCCCCGCCGCCGCCTTCGGCACCAACTGCTACGTCCTGGCCACCGGGCCGGGGGAGGAGTGCCTCGTCGTCGACCCGGGCGTCGGGGTCGAGGACACCCTGCGCAGCGTCCTCGCGGAGCACCGGCTCCGGCCGGCCGCCGTGCTGCTCACCCACGGCCACCTCGACCACGTCTACTCGGTGACGCCGGTGTGCGGGGGCGAGACCGCGGCCTACGTCCACACCGACGACCGCTACCGCCTCGACGACCCGCTCGGCGCGATGGACCCGGGCACCCTGGCGATGCTCGAGGCCCAGTTCGGGCAGCGGGCCACGTGGCGCGAGCCGGAGCGGGTCGTCGAGGTCGTCGACCGTGAGCGCCTCGAGCTGGCGGGGCTGGCCCTCGAGGTGCTCCACGCCCCCGGGCACACCGAGGGGTCGGCGATGTTCGCGCTCGACGTCGTCCCCGACGGGCTGCCCGCCGGCGAGGGGCTCGACCGGACGGTCGTCTCCGGCGACGTGCTGTTCGCCGGCTCGATCGGGCGCACCGACCTCGCCGGCGGCGACAACGCCGCGATGCAGCGCTCCCTGCGCGACGTCGTCCTGCCCCTGCCCGGACTCCACGCTCGTCCTCACCGGCCACGGCCCGGCGACGACGATGCGGCGCGAGCGGGCCACCAACCCCTACCTGCGAGGATTGGACGCGTGACCCCTCCCGCCGAGAAGGTGACCCCGATCTCGGGGTTCCCCGAGCTCCTGCCCGCCGAGCGGCTCCTCGAGCTGCACGTCCTCGACACCATCCGCGAGGTCTTCGAGCTGCACGGGTTCGCGCCGATCGAGACGCGGGCCGTCGAGCCGGTCGACGCGGCTGCTCGGCAAGGGCGGCGACGCCGACAAGGAGATCTACGGCATCAACCGGCTCGCCGAGGGCGAGGGCCACGACGCCGGCCTGGGCCTGCACTTCGACCTCACCGTCCCGTTCGCCCGGTACGTGCTCGAGAACGCCGGGAGGCTGTCCTTCCCGTTCCGCCGCTACCAGGTGCAGAAGGTGTGGCGGGGCGAGCGCCCGCAGGAGGGCCGCTACCGCGAGTTCACCCAGGCCGACATCGACGTCGTCGACGTCGGCGAGCTCGCGCCGCACTTCGAGGCCGAGATGCCCCTCGTCATCGCCGAGGCGTTCCGCCGGCTGCCGGTGGGGGAGTTCCGCATCCAGGTGAACAACCGCAAGGTGCCCGAGGGGTTCTACCTCGGCATCGGGCTCACCGACGTCGCGGGCACGCTGCGCATCGTCGACAAGCTCGACAAGATCGGCCCGGAGAGGGTCGCCGCCCAGCTCGTCGAGGCCGGTGCCACCGACGAGCAGGCCCGGCTGGTGCTCGCCCTGGCCTCGGTCCGCAGCACCGACCTGTCCTTCGTCGACGCCGTGCGCGCCCTCGGCGTGCAGCACCCGACCCTCGACGAGGGGCTGGACGCCCTGGCCGCGGTCATCTCGGCCGGGATGGAGCAGGCCCCCGGCACGCTGCTCGCGGACCTGTCGATCGCCCGCGGCCTCGACTACTACACCGGCACCGTCTACGAGACCCAGCTCGTCGGGGCCGAGGACTGGGGCTCGGTCTGCTCCGGCGGGCGCTACGACTCCCTGGCCTCCGACGGCCGGACGACCTACCCGGGCGTCGGCATCTCGATCGGCGTCACCCGGCTCGTCCAGCTCCTCGTCGCCCGGCGGGTCTCACGGCGTCCCGCTCCACCCCGGCGGCCGTGCTCGTCGCGGTCGTCGACGAGGAGTCGCGCACCCGCTCCGACGGCGTCGCCGCGGCGCTGCGCGCCCGTGGCGTGCCGTGCGAGGTCGCGCCCAGTGCGGCGAGGTTCGGCAAGCAGATCCGCTACGCCGACCGGCGCGGCATCCCGTTCGTCTGGTTCCCGGGCGCGGGCGAGGACGGGGCCGACCAGGTCAAGGACATCCGCTCCGGCGACCAGGTCGACGCCGACGCCGCGACGTGGGAGTGCCCGGAGGCCGACCTGCGCCCGGGCATCGTCACCGGCCGGGGCTGAGTCTCACCCCGCGACGTCGGGAGGGGAGGCGCGGACGCGCGGCGGGCGCAGGCCGACCTCCTTGAGCTCGAGGACGGCCAGCGCCCGCACGACGTCGGCCTCGCCGCGACGCCAGGCACCGGCCGGGTCGTCGCTGACCCGGGCCAGCCGCGGCATCGGCTGGTTGGCCATGGCGCGCAGCGCGAACAGGTCGAGGTCGGGGGCGGCGTCGACGAAGCGCTGCGCGGCGCTGGCCCGCCGGACGAACCGCCAGCGGACGACGAACCACACGCCGACGACGAGCAGGATGGGGGCCAGGGCCGTGGTGAGCCCGAGGAGCAGCGCGAAGCGCTCGACGGCGTGGACGAGGTCGAGCCCCGCACCCTCGATGTCGCCGCCGACCCCGGCCGCCGAGCGGAAGGGGGTGGCCACCCGGTCGCCGAGCAGCGGCAGGTCGGCGACGGAGTCGCCGGCGCCGTTCATCGTGCCGCGGAAGCCCGAGCCCGCGTCGGCCAGCCGGCGGCCCGGCTCGGCGAGCTGGCAGGGTGGTCTCGTGGACCCGCATCCCGATCCGCACCCAGAGCACCACCCAGGCCACGGTGCCGACGTCGGCGACGACCTGCACGAGGCGTCGCGGGGTGACGTCGCTGTAGAGCTTCACGGGGGACTCCCTGGGTCGGGGGCGGTGGTGGGTCGCCACTAGACTTCCATCGCGCTCCCGCCGGAGGCGGCTCCGCGGCAACGACGCCCCGGGCCACGACACGAGACAGGGTCGGACAACCATGAAGGTCGGTATCCCCACCGAGGTCAAGAACAACGAGTTCCGGGTCGGCATCACCCCGGTCGGCGTCAACGAGCTGGTCCGGCGAGGCCACGAGGTCCTCGTCCAGAAGGGGGCCGGCCTCGGCTCGACGATCACCGACGAGGAGTACGTCTCGCAGGGCGCCCGCATCCTCGACTCCGCCGACGACGTGTGGGGCGAGGCCGACATGGTGATGAAGGTCAAGGAGCCCGTCGCCGAGGAGTACCACCGGCTGCGCGAGGGCCTGCTCCTCTTCACCTACCTCCACCTCGCCGCCGACCAGCCCCTCACCGAGGAGCTCGTCGCGAAGGGCGTCACCTCCGTCGCCTACGAGACGGTGCAGCTGCCGTCCGGGCTGCTGCCGCTGCTCTACCCGATGTCCGAGGTCGCCGGCTGCCTCGCCCCGCAGGTCGGTGCGCACTCGATGATGCGGGCCCAGGGCGGGCGCGGGGTGCTCATGGGCGGCATCGGCGGCGTGGCCAACGCCAAGGTCGTGGTCCTCGGGGCCGGCGTCGCCGGGCAGAACGCGGCCAACATCGCCCTCGGGATGGGCGCCGACGTCACCCTCCTCGACACCGACCTCGACAAGCTGCGGATGAGCTTCTGGCGCTACGACAACCGGGTCGCCCAGATCGCGTCGTCGGCGATGTCGGTGCGCGAGCAGGTGCTCTCCGGCCGACCTCGTCATCGGCACCGTCCTCATCCCCGGGGCCAAGGCGCCCAAGCTCGTCACCGACGACATGGTCGCGGCGATGAAGCCGGGCTCGGTCCTCGTCGACGTCGCCATCGACCAGGGCGGCTGCTTCGAGAACTCCCGCCCGACGACGCACGCCGACCCGACCTTCGAGGTGCACGACTCGATCTACTACTGCGTGGCCAACATGCCCGGCGCCGTGCCGCACACCTCGACCTGGGCCCTGACCAACGCGACGCTCTCGTACGCCACGAAGCTCGCCGACCAGGGCTGGCTCGACGCGATGCGCGACGACGCGGCCCTCGCCGGCGGGCTGAACACCCACGGGGGGCACGTCACCTACGCCGCCGTCGCCGAGGCCTTCGACATGGAGAGCACGCCGCTCGCCGAGGTGCTCTCCTGACCTCGGGCGACCCGTCCGCGACGGCCCGGCCCACCCCGGTGGGCCGGGCCGTCGACGCGTGGCTGACCCACCTCGACGTCGAGCGCGGGGTGTCGGCGAACACCCTCGCCGCCTACCGCCGCGACCTCGGCCGGTGGACCGCGCACCTCGCCGGGCACGGGGTCACCCGCCCGGAGGACGTCACCGAGGCCCACGTCACCGACTTCCTCGCCCGGCTCCGCGAGGGCGACGACCGGCACCCGCCGCTCGCCGCGTCGTCGGCCGCCCGCACCCTCGTCGCGGTCCGCGGGCTGCACCGCTTCCTCGCCCTCGAGGGCGTGCTCGACGCCGACCCGTCCCGCGACGTCGCCCCGCCCCGCACCCCGGACCGGCTGCCCAAGGCGGTGTCGGTGCACGACGTCGAGCGGCTCCTCGAGGCGTCCTCCGTCGGCGACGGCCCGGTCGCCCTGCGCGACCGGGCGCTGCTCGAGGTCCTCTACGGCACCGGGGCGCGCATCTCCGAGGCCGTCGGCCTCGACGTCGACGACCTCCACCCCGAGGAGGGCGTGGTCCGCCTGCTCGGGAAGGGCGGCAAGGAGCGGGTCGTGCCCGCTCGGGTCGTACGCGCGGGAGGCCCTCGCGGCGTGGACGGTGCGCGGCCGGCCGGTGCTCGCGGCGCGAGGGGCGCGGCACCCCGGCGGTCTTCCTCGGCGTGCGCGGCGCCCGGCTCTCGCGGCAGAGCGCGTGGGCGGTGCTGCGGGCGAGCGCCGAGCGGGCCGGCCTCGCCGGGCACCTCTCGCCGCACACCCTGCGGCACTCCTTCGCCACCCACCTCCTCGAGGGCGGGGCCGACGTCCGGGTCGTCCAGGAGCTCCTCGGCCACGCCTCGGTGACGACGACCCAGATCTACACGCGGGTCACCGTCCAGCAGCTGCGCGAGGTGTACGCGCAGAGCCACCCCCGGGCGCGGTGAGCGCGGGGGAGGGGCCGCGCCCGCTGATAGGGTCGGGCCCGATCAGCGAGAGGCTGACCGAGGCACGAGAGGCACCGGGGAGTAGAGAGTTGGGCGACACCGAGGCGGCGTTCCAGATCCGCATCGACGGACAGGTCGGCCCCACGGGCCGCCCCATGCCGGAGTTCCCCCCGCCCGCCCGCGCTCACCAGCCACGGGCCGGCGCGGATCATCGCCATGTGCAACCAGAAGGGCGGCGTCGGCAAGACGACGACGACCATCAACCTCGGGGCGGCGCTGGCCGAGCTGGGGCGCCGGGTGCTCCTCGTCGACTTCGACCCGCAGGGCGCCCTGTCGGTGGGCCTCGGCATCTCGGTGAACACCCTCGACGTCACCGTCTACAACCTGCTCGTCGAGCGCGGCCACGACGTGCGCGACGGTCATCCAGCCCACCAAGGTCGAGGGCCTCGACGTCCTCCCCGCGAACATCGACCTGTCCGCCGCCGAGGTCCAGCTCGTCGGCGAGGTCGCCCGCGAGCAGATCCTCGCCCGGGTGCTGCGGCCCGGTCGTCGACGACTACGACGTCGTCCTCGTCGACTGCCAGCCCTCGCTCGGCCTGCTCACCGTCAACGCCCTCACGGCGGCGCACGGCGTGATCATCCCGCTCGAGTGCGAGTTCTTCGCGATGCGCGGTGTCGCCCTCCTCGTCGAGACGATCGAGAAGATCACCGACCGGCTCAACCCGCGGCTCCAGGTCGACGGCATCCTCGCGACGATGTACGACGGGCGCACCCTGCACTCGCGCGAGGTCGTCGCGAGCGTCGTCGAGCACTTCGGCGACGACGTCTTCCACACCGTCATCTCCCGCACGGTGAAGTTCCCCGACGCCAGCCTGGCCGCCGAGCCGATCACGACCTACGACGGCGCGCACAAGGGCGCGGAGGCCTACCGCCAGCTGGCCCGCGAGCTCATCGCCCGCGGCGGGGCGGCCTGAGCCCCGTGGCCGCGCCCCCCGGGGCCCCCGAGCAGGCCGCCGTCGTCCCCGGCGGGGTCATCACCCGCCGGGCGGCCGCCACCCCGTTCGAGGTGCACCTCGAGAACTTCTCCGGGCCCTTCGACCTGCTCCTCGGGCTGATCAGCAAGCACAAGCTCGACATCACCGAGATCGCCCTGGCCACCGTCACCGACGACTTCATGGCCTTCATCCGGGCCGCCCGCGAGAGCGAGGCCGGGCTGGGACCTCTCCCAGGCCACCGAGTTCCTCGTCGTCGCCGCCACCCTCCTCGACCTCAAGGCGGCCCGGCTGCTGCCGCAGTCCGGCCCCGAGGACGAGGAGGACCTCGCCCTCATCGAGGCCCGCGACATCCTCTTCGCCCGGCTGCTGCAGTACCGCGCGTTCAAGGACATCGCGCACACGTTCGCCGAGCGGATGGCCACGGCCGGGCGGCGGCACCCGCGCTCGGTGGCCCTCGAGCCGCACCTCGCGGCCCTGCTGCCCGAGCTCGTCATGACGGTGACGCCCCGAGCAGCTGGCGATGGTCGCCGCGCGCGCGATGACCCCCAAGGCCCCGCCCACGGTGGGCCTGACCCACCTGCACGCCCCCCAGGTGAGCGTGCGCGAGCAGGCCGGCGTCATCGGCGCCCGGCTGCGCCGCGAGCGGGTCGCCTCCTTCCGCAGCCTCGTCGCCGACGCCGACAGCACCCTCGTCGTCGTGGCCCGCTTCCTCGCCCTCCTCGAGCTGTTCCGCGAGTCGGCCATCGGCTTCGAGCAGGCCGAGGCCCTCGGCGAGCTCACCGTGCGCTGGACCGGGTCGGAGGAGGGCGAGATCGAGGTCGACGACGAGTTCGACGAGCCGCCGGACCCCGACCCGGAGACCGACACCGGCCCCGGCACCCCGAGCCCGGCCCACCCCAGCCCCGCCCACCCCCGAAGGGACCACCGATGAGTGAGCCGGAGCCCACCGGGCCCGAGAGCACCGACGCGGCGCCGGCCCCCGCTCGCCGAGGAGCAGCTGGCCTTCGACGTCGCCGACTTCCCCGGCGGCATCCACGGCGCGCTCGAGGCCGTCCTCATGGTCGTCGACGAGCCCGTCACGACCGCCGACCCTCGCCTCGGCGCTCGAGCAGCCGGTCGCCGACGTCGAGGCCGCCCTCGGCGAGCTCGAGGACGGCTACGCCGAGCAGCAGCGCGGGTTCACCCTGCGCCAGGTCGGCGGCGGGTGGCGGATGTACAGCCGCCACGAGTACGCCCCGGTCGTCGAGCGGTTCGTCCTCGACGGCCAGCAGGCCCGGCTCACCCAGGCCTCCCTCGAGACCCTCGCCGTCATCGCCTACCGGCAGCCGGTGTCGCGCTCCCGGGTCGCCGCGGTGCGCGGCGTCAACGTCGACGGCGTCATCCGCACCCTCCTCGGCCGGGGCCTCATCGAGGAGCTCGGCCACGACGAGGAGTCCACGGCCACGCTCTACGGCACGACGTCGTACTTCCTCGAGCGGCTCGGGCTGCAGAGCCTCGAGGAGCTCCCCGCCCTCGCGCCGTACCTGCCCGAGGTCGACCTGCTCGACGAGATCGCCGAAGGAGGCCGGGGATGACACCACCGAGGAACCGGGCCGGCGGTGGCGGGCCCAGGACGGCCGGCGCACCCCGCACCCCGCGCGGCGCCGCCGGCCAGCGGGCCCGCGGCACGGGCAGCACCCGGGCCAGCCAGCCGACCCAGACCCGCCGCGAGCCGCAGCGCCCCACGGTCGACGTCCACGACCCCGACGGCGTGCGCCTGCAGAAGCTGCTCGCCGCCGCGGGGGTGGGGTCGCGCCGGGTGTGCGAGGACCTCATCACCCAGGGCCGGGTCGAGGTCGACGGGCAGACCGTGCGCGAGCTCGGGGTGCGGATCCGTCCGACCCAGGTCGTCCACGTCGACGGCGAGCGCGTGCAGCTCGACGAGTCGCGGGTCTACCTCGCCTTCAACAAGCCGCTCAACGTCGTCACGTCGATGAGCGACGAGCTCGGCCGGGTCGACATCGGCAACTACGTCGGCGACCGCAAGGAGCGCCTCTTCCACGTCGGCCGGCTCGACGCCGACACCGAGGGTCTCCTGCTGCTGACCAACGACGGCGACCTCGCCCACCGGCTGCAGCACCCGCGCTACGGCGTCCTCAAGACCTACCTCGCCCAGATCCCCGGCCCGGTGCCGCGCGACCTCGGCCGCCGGCTGCGCGAGGGCGTCGAGCTCGAGGACGGCCCGGTGGTCGTCGACTCCTTCCGGGTGGTCGACTCCCAGCCGGGCAAGGCGATCGTCGAGGTGGTCCTCCACGAGGGCCGCAAGCACATCGTCCGGCGGATGCTCGCCGAGGTCGGGCACCCGGTGCTCTCCCTCGTGCGCACCCAGGTGGGGCCGGTGCGCCTCGGCGACACCAAGCCCGGCAAGTGGCGGTCCCTCAACGCGACGGAGGTCGCCGCGCTGTACAAGGCCGCGGACCTCTGATGCGGGTCCACGTCGTGGGCACGGGGCTCATCGGCACCAGCCTCGGCCTGGCCCTGACGCGGCACGGCGACGAGGTGACCCTCGAGGACGCCCTGCCCACCCACGCCGCCCTGGCGCGCGACCTCGGGGCCGGCCGGCTCCTGGCGGCGGGGGAGGACCCGGCGCCCGACCTCGTCGTCGTCGCGGCCCCGCCCGACGTCACCGCCGGGTGCGTCGCCGCCGCCCTCGAGCGCTTCCCCCACGCGGCCGTCACCGACGTCGCGTCGGTCAAGGGCGTCGTCCTCGAGGCGCTGCGGGCCGGCGGGGCCGACCTCGCGCGCTACTGCGGCTCGCACCCGATGGCCGGGCGCGAGCGCTCGGGCGCGGTCTCGGGGCGCCACGACCTCTTCGACGGCCGGGCCTGGGTGCTCACCCCCACCGACGAGACGCTGCCGGAGGTCGTCGAGCTCGTGACGACGGTGGCCCGGGCGGCCGGGGCCGCCGTGCGCCGGCTGCCCGCCGTCGAGCACGACCGGGCGGTGGCCGCGGTCTCGCACGTGCCCCAGCTGGCCGCCAGCCTCGTCGCCGCCCGCCTCGAGCCGCTCGACGAGGGCGCGGTGGCCCTCGCCGGGCAGGGGCTGCGCGACGTCACCCGGATCGCCGAGAGCGACCCGCACCTGTGGACCCAGATCCTCGCCGGCAACGCCGCCGCGGTGCGCGAGGTGCTCGTCGGGCTGAGCGCCGACCTCGCCGCCGTCGTCGAGGCCCTCGCGGCGCTCGAGGCCGGCCCGGACGCCCCGGGGGCCCGCGGCACCATCGCGACGACGATCGCCGCGGGGAACGCCGGGCACGCCCGCATCCCGGGGAAGCACGGAGCGGCGCCGACCGCGTACACGACGGTGCGGGTGATCGTCCCCGACGAGCCGGGCCAGCTCGGGCGGCTCTTCGCCGACGTCGGGGAGATCGGCGCCAACATCGAGGAGTTCCACCTCGACCACGGGCTCGGCCAGCCGTTCGGCATCGCCGAGGTCGACGTCGTCCCCGCCGCCGCGGCCGGCCTCGCCGAGGCCCTCACCGGGCGGGGCTGGCGCCTCCACGGCTGAGCCCCGCCACTAGGCTCTCCACCCATGACCGCGCCGCTGACCATCGCCATCGACGGCCCCTCCGGCTCGGGGAAGAGCAGCGTGGCCCGGGCCGTCGCCGACCGGCTGGGCATCGGCTTCCTCGACACCGGCGCGATGTACCGGGCGCTCACCTGGTGGTGCCTCGAGCAGGGCACCGACCTCGCCGACACCGCGGGCGTGGCCGCGGCCGCCCGGGCGCTGCCCCTCGTCGTCGGGACCGACCCGCGCCGGCCGCTCGTCTCGGTCGACGGCACCGACGTCACCGACGCGATCCGCACCTCGCGGGTGAGCACCGCCGTGTCGGCCGTCGCCACCAACCGGGAGGTCCGGCCCGTCCTCCAGCAGCGCCAGCGCGACCTCATGGCCGCGGTCGCCCTCGAGACCGGCGGGGTGGTGGCCGAGGGACGCGACATCACGACGGTCGTCGCCCCGGACGCCCGGGTGCGGGTGCTGCTCACCGCCTCGGAGGAGGCCCGGCTGCGGCGCCGCTCCACCGAGCTGCACGGCACCGCGGACGCGGCGTCGGTCGAGGCCACCCGCGACGAGGTGGTGCGCCGCGACCGCGACGACTCCACGGTGTCGGCGTTCACCGAGGCGGCCGACGGGGTCGAGCTCATCGACACCTCCGACCTCGACCTCGACCAGAGCATCGAGGCCGTGCTCGACGTCGTCGCCCGCCTCACCGAGCCCGAGGACTGAAGGCCCGCGCCCCGACGATTCGGGGCCGGGCCCACCCGTGCGGGAGGATGGTGCGGTGAGCACCGACGACCCGACCCAGACCCAGGACCCCGAGGCCGTCGAGCGTGCCCTGCGAGCCGGCCTCGAGGAGTTCGAGCTCGACGACGACGACCGCGCCCTCCTCGACCCCGACGCCCGCCGCGACGACGACGAGGGGGCCCACGGCCCGGCCCCGGTGGTCGCGATCGTCGGCCGGCCGAACGTCGGCAAGTCGACCTTCGTCAACCGCGTCCTCGGGCGCCGCGAGGCCGTCGTCGAGGACGTCCCCGGCGTCACCCGCGACCGCGTCGCCTACGACGCCGAGTGGACCGGCCACCGGTTCACCGTCGTCGACACCGGCGGCTGGGAGGTCGACGCCACGGGCATCCACCTGCGGGTCGCCGAGCAGGCCGAGATCGCCGTCGAGCTCGCCGACGCCGTGATGTTCGTCGTCGACGCCACGGTCGGCGCCACCGACGACGACGAGGCGGTCGTGCGGATGCTCCGCCGGTCGGGCAAGCCGGTCATCCTCGTGGCCAACAAGGTCGACGACCAGCGCACCGAGGCCGACGCCGCCGCGCTGTGGAACCTCGGCCTCGGCGAGCCGTGGCCGGTCTCGGCGCTGCACGGGCGGGGCAGCGGCGACGTCCTCGACGCCCTCCTCGAGGTGCTGCCGGAGGTGTCGCAGGTCGGCGCCTACGCGCGGGGCGGACCCCGCCGCGTGGCGCTGCTCGGGCGCCCGAACGTCGGCAAGTCCTCGATGCTCAACAAGCTCACCGGCACCGACCGGGTCGTCGTCGACGAGGTCGCCGGCACCACCCGCGACCCGGTCGACGAGGTCGTCGAGCTCGGCGGGCGCACGTGGCGCTTCGTCGACACGGCGGGCATCCGGCGGAGGGTGCACCAGACCCGGGGGGCCGACTTCTACGCGTCGCTGCGCACCCAGACCGCCCTCGAGAAGGCCGAGGTCGCGGTGGTCCTCGTCGACGCCTCGGACCGGATCGCCGAGCAGGACGTCCGCGTCATCCAGCAGGTCATCGACTCCGGGCGCGCCCTGGTCATCGCCTACAACAAGTGGGACCTCACCGACGAGGAGCGCCGCCACTTCCTCGAGCGCGAGATCGAGCGCGACCTCGTGCAGGTGCCGTGGGCGCCGCGGGTCAACGTCTCGGCCCGCACCGGGCGCCACCTCGAGAAGCTCGTGCCCGCCATCGACCAGGCGCTGGAGTCGTGGGAGTCGCGGATCTCCACGGGCCGGCTCAACGCCTTCCTCGGTGAGGTCGTCGCCGCGCACCCGCACCCGGTGCGCGGTGGCAAGCAGCCCCGCATCCTCTTCGCCACCCAGGCGGGGACGCGGCCCCCGCGGTTCGTGCTCTTCGCCTCCGGGTTCATCGAGGCGGGGTACCGGCGGTTCGTCGAGCGCCGGCTGCGCGAGGAGTTCGGCTTCGAGGGCACCCCCATCGAGATCTCGGTCCGGGTCCGCGAGAAGCGCCGCAACCGCCGCTGAGTGCCCCCACCGGAGCGTTCCCGCCCGCGTCCGGTCCTGGCCTCCGGGGGCCGGAACGGTCAGTGCGGGAGCGGGCGCGACCCGCGCCCGGGTGGGCCCTCCGCGGGCTCGGCGCGGCGGGGCCGTGCGCGGGCGGACCGATTGGGTCGCGCGCTCCGCGGTGGGATAAGGTTTCGACCGCTCCCGAGAGGGAGCAGCCACGGGCTGTGGCGCAGCTTGGTAGCGCACCTGACTGGGGGTCAGGGGGTCGCAGGTTCAAATCCTGTCAGCCCGACAGCGAGCGAGGGCCGCTGGAGCACCGACGGAGTCGGCGTCCAGCGGCCCTCGCGCCGTGTCCGGCCGGCGGGAGCCGCCCGAGGCGCCGACCCGGACCTCGACCGCGGCGTCCGGACGGCCCGACCGGACCCGCGCCGTCGCTATCCTCACGCGATGAGCGACCGCGACCTGGACCGCGACTGGGACCGCCGGGCCGACGCGCTGGCGGCGGCGTCGCTGGCCGACGACAGCCCGACCCGCTGGTTCCTCGAGCTGTGGGGCGAGGCCGCCGACGACCGCATCGACACCCCCTGGGCGCGCTCGGCCCCCTACCCGCCGGTCGTCGAGCACGTCGCCGCCGTCGGGCCGGGCGGCGGCCGCCACGCGGTCGTCGTCGGCGCCGGCCTGGGCGCGGACGCCGAGCACCTCGCGGAGCACGGCTGGCGGGCCACGGCCTTCGACGTCGCGCCCGCCGCCGTTGAGCTCGCCCGCGCGCGCCACCCGGGCAGCGCGGTCGACTACCGCGTGGCCGACCTCCTCGCCCTGCCGGACGACCTCGTCGGTGCGTTCGACCTGGTCGTGGAGGTCTTCACCCTCCAGGCCCTGCCCCGGGCGGTCCGCCCGGAGGCGGTCGCCGCCGTCCGCTCCCTCCTCGCCCCGGGCGGCACGCTGCTCGCGGTGCAGTTCGTGCGGGAGCGCGGCGTCGACCCCGGCGTCGGCCCGCCGTGGCTCCTCGACGAGGACGAGGTGCGCTCGCTCGCCTCGGGGACGGTCGCCCTGGCGTCGCTCGAGCGGGTGCCCCACCCGTCCAACCCGGCCGGACCCGACATGTGGGTCGCCGTCCTGCACCGGGCCTAGAGCGCGGAGGCCATCCGGCGCACCGCCTCCTCGACGACCTCCGGGGAGGTCGCGAAGTTCAGCCGCACGAAGCCGCGCCCGGCCTCGGCCCCGTAGCGCGGGCCGGAACCGAGGGCCACCCGCCCCCGCCGGCGGAACACCGCCGCCGGGTCGTCCCCGAGCCCGAGCCCGCGGCAGTCGAGCCAGGCGAGGTAGGTCGCCTCCGGCGGGGACCACCGCACCCCGGGGAGGTGCTCGCCGAGCAGCCGCCCCAGCCGGTCGCGGTTCGCCGTCAGCTCGCCGACCAGGCGCCGCTGCCAGGCGACGCCGTCGCGCATCGCGGCGACGTGCGCGATCTCGCCGAGGTGCGACGACCCGTGGGTGACGACCTCGGGCAGGCGGGCCAGGTCGGGCCGGGCCCCGGTGCCGGCGACGACCACGGCCGACTTCAGCCCGGCGAGGTTCCAGCCCTTCGAGGGCGAGAAGACCGCGAAGGCGTCGTCGGTGCCGTGCACGGTGAGGTACGGGGTGTGCGGGGGACCGCCGTCGAGCACGAGGGGGCCGTGGATCTCGTCGGACACGACGCGCACGCCGTACTCGTCGGCCACCGCGGCGAGGGCCGCGAGCTCGTCGGGGGAGTGCACCACCCCGGTCGGGTTCTGCGGGTTGCACAGCAGGTAGGCGGCCCGCTCGCCGTGGCGGGTGGCCTCGGCGAAGACGGTGCGCAGGGCCTCGGGGTCGAGCCGCCCCCGCGGCGTGAGGGGGGCGTCGAGCCGGCGCCGGCCGACGGCGTCGACGAAGCCGAAGAAGGCGTCGTACACCGGCGGGGAGACCACGACGGGGCCGCCCGGGTCGGTGAGCAGCCGCAGCACCTCGCTCACCCCGGTCATCACGTCGGCGACGACGGCGGTCGAGGAGGGGTCGACCGGCCACCCCCACGCGGCGTCGGCGAACCGGGCGGCCTCGGCGGCGTAGCGCGGTCCCCACCCGTAGCCGGTGTCGCCCCGCGCCACCGCGGCCGAGACCGCGTCGATGACCGCCGGGCACGGCATCGCGTCCATCTCGGCGACCCACAGGGGCAGGACGTCGGGCGGGTAGGCCATCCACTTCACGCTCGTGCGGTCGCGCCGCAGGTCGGCCTCGCGGGCACCGAGGATCGGGGTCTCCATCCCGCCCACCCTAGGTGTCGGCGCGCGTCCCCGGGCCGACCCCCTAGGGTGGCGCCCATGGTCAGCGAGGGGTCGCCGGGGCAGGTGAGCACGCGCGTCCTCACCGTCCCCAACGCGCTGAGCGCCCTGCGCCTCGTCGGGGTGCCCGTCTTCCTCTGGGCGGTCCTCACCCGGCACGACCCCCTGGCGATCGTCCTGCTCGTCGCCAGCGGCGCCACCGACTACCTCGACGGCAAGATCGCCCGCGCCTACGGGCTGGAGTCCCGCCTCGGCCAGCTGCTCGACCCCGTCGCCGACCGGCTCTACATCGCCTCCACCCTGTTCGCGCTCGCCTGGCGCGACGTCATCCCCTGGTGGGTCGTCGGCGTGCTCCTCGCGCGCGAGGCGTTCATGGCGGTCGTCGTCCTCGTCGCCCAGCGCCGGGGCTGGGTCGGGCTCCCGGTGCACTTCGCCGGGAAGGCCGCGACCTTCAACCTCCTCTACGCGTTCCCGATCCTGCTCCTCGCGGACGGCGACGGCACCGCGGCCCGGATCGCCCAGCCCATCGGCTGGGGCTTCGCCTGGTGGGGCATCGTCCTGTACTGGCTCTCCGGGGTGCTCTACGCGCTCCAGCTGCGGCGGCTCCTCGCGCACGACCGGGAGGTCGCGGCATGACCAGCCGCCCCGAGGACCGGCGGCCCGACGCCTCGATGACCCTGATCCGCACGATGCTCGAGCGGCCGCTGGACGCCGGCTACGCCACGGTGGCCCGTCGGCGGGAGGCGCAGGGGCTGCCACCGTCGACCTCGTTGCGCTCGCCCCGGCTCGTCCTGGCCACCCTCGGGATCGGCCTCGTCGTCGGGGTCGCCGCCTCGAACCTCACCGCCGCCGACACCCCGCGCAGCGCGGCCCGCACCGAGCTCGTCACCCAGATCGAGAACCGCCGAACGGAGGTCGACCGCCTCTCGGCCGAGGCCCAGCGCCTCCAGTCGGAGGTGAGCGCGCTCGAGGCGGCCCAGCTGGGCACGGCGGGCCCCGGGGGAGCGCGCGGGCGCGAGCTGGCGGAGGTCGTCGGCACCCTGCCGATGACCGGTCCGGGGCTCACCCTCACCCTCGACGACTCCCCGGACGCCGACGCCGACCCCACGACCACCGGCGACAACGCCCAGCAGCAGCGCATCCTCGCCCGCGACCTCCAGTACGTCGTCAACGCCCTCTGGCGCGCGGGGGCGGAGGCGGTGAGCATCAACGGCAAGCGGCTCACCTCGCTCTCCGCGATCCGGTTCGCCGGGTCGGCCATCATCGTCGACTACCGCCCGCTGGCCCGGCCGTACGTCGTCACCGCGCTCGGCGACCCCGCCCAGCTGCCCGGCGACTTCGCCGACGGGCCCGGCGGGAGCTACCTCTCGACCCTGCACAGCACCTTCGGGATCCGCGCCGACACCGACGTCTCGCAGCGGCTCACCGTCCCCGCCGCCGTGAGCCTGACGACGCGCTACGCGACGACGATGGATACTGGGGCGACCCCGACGAGCGGGGCGACCAGCGACTCGAAGGACGGCTCGTCGTGATCCCTGCCATCGGCCTGGCCCTCGGCATCGTCGTCGGCCTGCTCCTGCAGCCGACCGTCCCCGTGTGGCTCCAGCCCTACCTGCCGATCGCCGTCATCGCCGCCCTCGACGCGGTCTTCGGCGCGGTCCGGGCCATCCTCGACGGCATCTTCAGCGACAAGGTCTTCGTCGTCTCGTTCCTCTCCAACGTCGTCGTCGCCGCGTTCATCGTCTTCCTCGGGGACAAGCTCGGCGTGGGCAGCCAGCTCTCGACCGGGGTCGTCGTCGTCCTCGGGGTGCGGATCTTCTCCAACGTGGCCTCGATCCGCCGGCACCTCTTCGACGCATGAGCGGGTCCGACCCCGCCCCGCAGCCCCCGGACGACGCCCGGCACGCCTGGGCCCGGCTGCGCCGCGCGGGCTCGCCCCGGCCCAGCCGGTCCAACCTCCTCGCGATGCTGCTGGCCCTCGCCCTCGGGTTCGCGATCATCGCGCAGGTGCGCCAGACCTCGCTGCAGGGCCTGGACACCCTCCGCGAGGACGAGCTGGTGCGCATCTTCGCCGACGTCGACCAGGACGGCGAGCGGCTCTCGTCCGAGGTCCGTGACCTCCAGGGCTCCCTCGACCTGCTCAAGAGCCGGTCGACGAGCGAGCAGGAGGCCCAGCGGGCCGCGCAGGAGCGGCTCGCCGCGCTCGGCATCCTCGCCGGCACCGCCCCGGCCGAGGGCCCCGGCGTCGTCCTGCGCATCGACGACCCGCAGCTGGCCGTCAAGCAGATCGTCCTGCTCGACGCCATCCAGGAGCTGCGCGACGCCGGGGCCGAGGCCATCCAGGTGGGCGACGTCCGGGTCGTCGCCTCCACCTGGTTCGCCGACGACGACTCGGGCATCTCGGTCTCGGGGTCCCTCGTGCGACCGCCGTACGTCATCCGGGCCATCGGCGACTCGGCCACCCTGGCCGGTGCCATGGAGATCCCGGGCGGGGTGACGGCCACCGTCCGACGGGTGGGGGCCCAGGCGACGGTCGACGTCCGCGACCAGGTCGAGGTCGACGCGTTGCTGAGCGTCACCGCCCCTCAGTACGCTCGCCCGGTACCCACGCCGTCCCCCTGACGCCCCCGGCGTCCCACGACAGGAGAGCCATGAGCGACCTCGAGTACCCCGCTGGCCTGCGCTACACCGCCGAGCACGAGTGGGTCCGCGAAGAGGGCGACGTCGTCCGCATCGGCATCACCGCCTTCGCCCAGGAGGCCCTCGGCGACGTCGTCTACGTGAGCCTGCCGGCCGTCGGTGCCGCGGTGAGCGCCGGCGACACCTGCGGCGAGGTCGAGTCGACGAAGTCGGTGAGCGACCTCTACGCGCCCGTCGCCGGTGAGGTCACCGCGGTCAACGGTGCCCTCGACGCCACCCCCGAGCTCGTCAACACCGACCCCTACGGCGAGGGCTGGATGTACGAGCTGAAGCCGGCCGACGCCGGCGGAGGTCGCGGGCCTGCTCGACGTCGACGGGTACACCGCGCAGCTGTCCTGACCCGGGTGCGCCCGGGCCGGGTCCCGGCCGGCGCGAGACGTGGCCGCCGCGGTGATCTAGGGTGGCACTTCCCGGGGAGTGCCGAGGAAGGGTGAGAGGACGAGATGACAGGCGACGAGCGCGACGACGAGCCGCAGCAGCCCGCGTCCGAGCCCACGACGATGCGGCTCCAGGCGGTGGAGGGGTCCGAGCGCGCCGAGCCGCAGGGTGAGGCCGAGCACGTCCTCACCAAGGCCGACCTCGCCACGGTCGAGGCCCTGCGCCCGGGCACGGCGCTGCTCGTCGTGCTGCGCGGCCCCAACACCGGGGCCCGCTTCCTCCTCGACGACGACGAGGTGATGTCCGGCCGCCACCCGGACAGCGACATCTTCCTCGACGACGTCACCGTCTCGCGCAAGCACGCGATGTTCCGGCGCACGGGAGGGACCTTCGTCGTCCGCGACGTCGGCTCGCTCAACGGCACCTACGTCAACCGCGACATCGTCGACGAGGCCACGCTGAGCACCGGCGACGAGGTGCAGATCGGCAAGTTCCGGCTCGTCTTCTACGCCGCCGCCCAGGACTGACGCCGCCGGGTGCCCGCGCTGACGATCGGGGCCGTCGTCCGGGCCCTCGGTGAGGAGTTCCCCGACGTCACCGTCTCCAAGGTCCGCTTCCTCGAGGCCGAGGGGCTCGTCACACCGGAGCGCTCGGGGTCGGGCTACCGCCGGTACTCCCCGTCCGACGTCGAGCGGCTGCGGTACGTGCTGCGGGCCCAGCGCGACCTCTTCTGGCCGCTGCGGGTCATCAAGGACGCCCTCGCCGCCGCCGACCGCGGGCTGGTCCCCGCCGGCCCGGAGCACCGCCCGGCCGTGCCGGACCCGGCCACCGACCCCGACGTCCCCGACCCCGGTGCCCTCCTCGAGGGGGCGGTCCTGCGCCTCACCGCGGCCGAGCTGGCCGCCGCCGCCGGCCTCGCGGAGCGCACCGTCGCCGAGCTCGTCGACCACGGGGTGCTCCGGCCCGGCGCGGACGGCTACCACGGCGAGGCCGACCTCCGGGCGGCGCGGGCGGCGGCCGGGCTCGCCCGCTACGGCCTGGAGGCGACGCCACCTGCGCGCGTTCCGCGCAGCCGCCGACCGCGAGGTGGGGCTCGTCGAGCAGGCCACCGGCGCGCTCCGGGGCGCGGACGGCCGGCGAGCCACGGCGGAGGTCACCCACCACGTGCTCGCCCTCCACGCGGCGCTCGTGCGCGGCGGTCTCGGCCGCGACCGCTGAGGCCCACCCACGCCCCTCCGCGAGGTCGGGGGAGCGGGGTACGGTGGCGTGGTGAAGGTGATGGACGTCCTCGGGGTCCGGGTCGAGATGCCGGGCAACCAGCCGATCGTCCTCCTGCGGGAGCGCGACGGAGACCGCTACCTGCCGATCTGGATCGGCGCCGCGGAGGCCACGGCCATCGCGTACGCCCAGCAGGGGGTCGTGCCGCCCCGGCCGCTCACCCACGACCTGCTGCGCTCGGTCATCGACGACCTCGGCCACTCGCTCACCCGGGTGCGCATCGTCGCGCTGCGCGACGGCGCGTTCCACGCCGTGCTCGCCGTCGACGGGGGGGCCGAGGACGGCGGCACCGACATCGACTCGCGCTCCTCGGACGCGATCGCCCTGGCGCTGCGGGCCGGGGCCGAGATCGTCGCCGACGAGGACCTGCTCGCCGAGGCCGGCGTGGAGATGGCCGAGCCGGAGGAGGACGAGGTCGAGAAGTTCAAGGAGTTCCTCGACCACGTCTCGGCCGACGACTTCGACACCGAGACCGACTCCTGACCCGCCGCCCGACACGCCGGCGCGACACGCCGACCGAGCGTGCGGGGCCGCGGTCGTTGACCTGAGTCACATCCGCCCCTACCGTCACACCAGTCACAGAAGTGACCGGAGAGTGACGTCGATGTCATTCACGGGCGTACAGTCGTCGCCAGCAGACGGCACACCAGGAGGTAGGCGTGGGCTCCACCGAGGAGGCACGGCGGGGCGGCAGCGTCCCGACCGTCGCACAGGGCGTGCTCTTCGCCGACGACCTGCCCGAGCTCGACGACGAGGTCGGCTACCGCGGCCCCACGGCGTGCAAGGCGGCCGGCATCACCTACCGCCAGCTCGACTACTGGGCCCGCACCGGGCTCGTCGAGCCCTCGGTCCGGGCGGCCGGCGGCTCCGGCACCCAGCGGCTCTACGGCTTCCGCGACATCCTCGTGCTCAAGGTCGTCAAGCGCCTCCTCGACACCGGGGTCTCCCTCCAGCAGATCCGGGGCGCCATCGAGGTGCTGCGCCGCCGCGGGGTCGACGACCTCGCCGGCATCACCCTGATGAGCGACGGCGCCTCGGTCTACGAGTGCACGTCGAACGACGAGGTCATCGACCTCCTCCAGGGTGGCCAGGGTGTGTTCGGCATCGCCGTCGGCAAGGTCTGGCGCGAGGTCGAGGGCACGCTCTCGGACCTGCCGAGCGAGCGGGCCGACCACGAGGGCGGCGCCGAGCCGCTGCCCGGTGACGAGCTCGGCGCCCGGCGCGCCGCGCGCCTCGCCTGAGCCCGCCGGGACGGCCCCCGCCGTCCCTCGGTGGTAGGTTGGGACCGCCGCTCACACCGTGCGGGAGAGTCCCCGGCAAGCCGGTCGGGGCGCCGAAGGGGCAACACTCCCCGGAACCTCTCAGGCGCAAGGGACCGCTCGGGACAGGCACCTCTGGAGACCCTCGGGACTCGACAGAGGGGGAGGACGACCACACCGTCTGCCCCTCGGAGGACCGTTCGTGAGCACGCCACCGCTGCCCGACTTCGCCGCCCGCCACATCGGCCCCCGCGAGGGCGACCTCGCCGGGATGCTCAAGACCGTCGGCCGCACCAGCCTCGACGACCTCGTCGACACCGCCGTGCCCGGCGGCATCCGCTTCGCGGGTGAGCTGTCGGTCGAGCCCGCCGCCTCCGAGGCGGCCGTCGTCGCCGAGCTGCGCGAGGTCGCCTCCCGCAACACCGTGCTCACCTCGCTCATCGGGCTGGGGTACCACGGCACGGTCACCCCGCCGGTCATCCAGCGCAACGTCCTGGAGAACCCGGCCTGGTACACGGCGTACACGCCCTACCAGCCGGAGATCTCCCAGGGCCGGCTCGAGGCGCTGCTCAACTTCCAGACCGTCGTCGCCGACCTCACCGGCCTCACCACGGCCGGGGCCTCCCTCCTCGACGAGGGGACGGCCGCCGCCGAGGCGATGACCCTCATGCGCCGCTCGTCGAAGGTCGCCGACGACGCCGTGCTGCTCGTCGACGCCGCCGTCTTCCCCCAGACCCTCGGCGTGCTGCGCACCCGGGCCGTCCCGCTCGGCCTGCCCGTGGTCGTCGCCGACCTCGACGACGTGCGGACCGCCGCGGCGCTGCGCGCGGCGGCGGGCGACCGCGACGTCTTCGGCGTCCTCGTCCAGTACCCGGCCGCCGGAGGGCGGCTGCGCGACCACCGCGCCCTCGCCGAGGCCGCGCACGAGGTCGGGCGCCCTCGTCACGGCGGCCGCCGACCTCCTGGCGCTCACCCTCGCCACGCCGCCGGGGGAGTGGGGCGCCGACGTCGCCGTCGGCACGAGCCAGCGCTTCGGGGTGCCGATGGGCTTCGGCGGTCCGCACGCCGGCTACATGAGCGTGCGCGCCGGCCTCGAGCGCACCCTGCCGGGTCGCCTCGTCGGGGTGTCGGTCGACGCCGACGGCGCGCCCGCCTACCGCCTGGCCCTGCAGACCCGCGAGCAGCACATCCGCCGGGAGAAGGCCACCTCGAACATCTGCACCGCCCAGGTGCTGCTCGCCGTCATGGCGAGCATGTACGCGGTCTACCACGGCCCCGAGGGCCTGCGGGGCATCGCCCTGCGGGTGCACGCCCACGCGCGGGCCCTCGCCGAGGCGCTGCGCTCCGGCGGGGTCGACGTCGCCGACGGGCCGTTCTTCGACACCCTGACCCTGCGGGTCCCCGGTGCGGCCGACTCGGTCGTGGCCGCCGCCCTGGCCGAGGGCGTCAACCTGTGGCGCCACGACGACGACACCGTGCACCTGAGCGTCGACGAGACGACCGACGCCGCGGTGCTCGGTGCGGTCTGCCGCGCCCTCGCCGTCGCCGAGCCGGACCAGGTGCCGGTCGCCCGGCCGCAGTGGCCCGAGGCCCTCGTCCGCACCTCCGAGTACCTCACCCACCCGGTGTTCTCGGCCCACCGGTCCGAGACCTCGATGCTGCGCTACCTGCGCCGCCTCGCCGACCGCGACTTCGCCCTCGACCGCGGCATGATCCCGCTCGGCTCGTGCACGATGAAGCTCAACGCGACGACCGAGATGGTCGCGGTCACCTGGCCGGAGTTCGCGAACCTCCACCCGTTCGCCCCGCACGAGCAGACCCGCGGCATCCGCGGCCTCGTCGACGAGCTGTCGGCCTGGCTGTGCGAGATCACCGGCTACGACGCCGTCTCGCTCCAGCCCAACGCCGGCAGCCAGGGCGAGCTCTCCGGCCTGCTCGCGATCTCGGCCTACCACCGGGCCAACGGCGACACCGAGCGGCGGGTCTGCCTCATCCCGAGCAGCGCCCACGGCACGAACGCGGCGAGCGCGGTGATGGCCGGCATGAAGGTCGTCGTCGTGCGCACCGACCCGGTGACCGGCAACGTCGACCTCGACGACCTCGCGGCCAAGGTCGAGCAGCACCGCGAGACCCTCGCCGCGATCATGGTCACCTACCCCTCGACGCACGGCGTCTTCGAGGACACGATCACCGACCTCTGCGCGATGGTCCACGACGCCGGCGGGCAGGTCTACGTCGACGGGGCCAACCTCAACGCCCTCGTCGGGGTGGCCCGGCCCGGGAAGTTCGGCGCCGACGTGTCGCACCTCAACCTGCACAAGACCTTCTGCATCCCGCACGGCGGCGGCGGCCCCGGGGTCGGCCCGGTCGCCTGCCGGGAGCACCTCGCACCGTTCCTGCCGAACCACCCGCTCGACCCCGCGGCCGGGCCCGAGACCGGGGTCGGCCCGGTCTCGGCCGCGCCGTACGGGTCGGCGAGCATCCTGCCGATCTCCTGGGCCTACGTGCGCCTCATGGGTGGCGCGGGGCTGCGGCGGGCCACCGAGGTCGCGGTGCTCAACGCCAACTACGTCGCCGCGCGGCTGCGCGACCACTACCCGGTGCTCTACTCCGGCACCGACGGGCTCGTCGCCCACGAGTGCATCCTCGACCTGCGGGGCATCACCAAGGAGACCGGGGTGAGCGTCGACGACGTCGCCAAGCGCCTCGTCGACCACGGCTTCCACGCCCCGACCATGTCGTTCCCGGTGGCCGGGACCCTCATGGTCGAGCCGACCGAGAGCGAGGACCTCGGCGAGCTCGACCGGTTCTGCGACGCGATGATCGCCATCCGCCGCGAGATCGACGAGGTCGGCTCCGGTGCCGTCGCGGCCGCCGACAGCGTGCTGCGCCACGCCCCGCACACCGCCGCCTCGCTGGCCGGAGAGTGGGACCACCCCTACGACCGCAGGGCCGCGGCCTTCCCCGCCGGGGTCGACCCGGCGTCGAAGTACTGGCCGCCGGTGCGCCGGATCGACGGTGCGTACGGCGACCGGCACCTCGTCTGCTCGTGCCCCGCCCCGGAGGCCTTCGAGGACTGAGCGCTCCGGCGCCGGACCGCCGCCCGCTCAGGCGGCGGGCGCGGCCGCGCCGGCGCGCACCGTCGCACCGCTGCCGTCGGCGCCCTTGGTGACGACCACCTGGTGCGGGATGCGGGCGCGCAGGTCGGCGACGTGGCTGACGACGCCGACCGCCCGGCCGCCCTCGCGCAGGCCGTCGAGGACGGTGAGCACCTGCTCGAGGCTGTCGTCGTCGAGGCTGCCGAAGCCCTCGTCGATGAACAGCGTGCCGAGGTCGAGGCCGCCGGCCTCCTCGCGGACGGCGTCGGCGAGGCCGAGGGCCAGGGCCAGGGAGGCCATGAACGACTCGCCGCCGGAGAGCGAGGCGGTGTCGCGCGCGCGCCCCGTCCACTGGTCGAGCACCCGCAGCCCGAGCCCGGAGCGGGCTCCGCGCGCCGCCCGGTCGTCGCTGTGCTCGAGCAGGTAGCGCCCGCCGCCCATGACGGCGAGCCGCTCGTTGGCCAGCGCCGCGACCTTCTCGAGCCGGGCGGCGAGGACGAACGAGGTGAGCCGCATGCGCAGCGTGTTGTCGCCGCCGGTGCCGCCGACGGTGTCGGCGAGCTCGCGGACCCGGGCCTGGCGGGCGGCGAGCGCGGCGACCTCGGTGCACGCCGCCTCCAGCCCCGGCCGCAGCCGCTCGAGGGCACGGGCCGCCCGGCCGAGCGCGTCGTGCTCCGCACCCGGCGGCGAGCACCGCCCGGCGGGCCTCGGCGAAGGCCGCCTCGAGGCGCGTCGACGTCGGGGACGTCGGCGGCCAGCGCCTCGAGCACCTCGGGTTCGGTGAGGGCGGCGGCCGCCGCGGTGCGGTCGCGGTCGCGGGCCAGCACCGCGTCGCGCAGCCGGTCGGCCTCCGCGACGGGGAGGAGGGCCGCCTCGGCCTCCGCCGCCGTGGCGAAGCCCGCCCTCGGCGAGGGCCGCGGCGAGGTCGGCGAGCGGCGAGCGTCGAGCCGGTCGTGGGCCTCGGTCGAGGGCGCCGCCGGCGGCGGCGAGGTCGACGAGGGCCGACGTGACCCGGCCGTGCCGGCGGGCGTCGGGACCGCCCCCGCAGGGGCAGCCGGCGTGCGCCTCGAGGTCGGCGGCGAGGCGGGCGCCGGTGGCCTCGGCCTCGACGGCGACCTCGGCGAGCCGCTCGTCGAGGGCCTCGAGCGTCGCCGCGAGCCGGTCCTGCTCGGCGGTGAGGCGCTCGGCGTCGGCGCGCCGGACCCGCAGCGCCGTCGGTGGCCGCGGCGAGCTCGGCCGCCGAGCGGACGGCCTCGGCGTGCTCGGTGCGCAGCCGGCCCAGGAGGTCGCGCGACCTCGCCACGGCTCGCGCCGCCGAGCACCTCGAGGCGGGTGCGCACGGCCGCGGTGAGCTCGGTGACCTCCGCCTCGACCCGGGCCGCGTCGCTCCGCGCGGCGGCGACCTCGCGTCCTCGGCGTCGGCGAGCTGCTCGGGGGTGACGGGGTCGACGGCGACGGCCGGGCGCGGGGTGCTCGGCCGACCCGCACACCGGGCACGGCGCACCGTCGGCGAGCCCGGTGGCGAGCTCGGCCGCCATCTCGTCGAGGCGGCGCTGCTGGAGGTCGATGAGCACGGTGAGGCGCTCGGACACCGCGGTCCGCGCCGCGACGAGCTCGGGCTGCAGGGCCTCGGCCCGGGCCCGGTCGGCGTCGACGCCGTCGTGGAGGGCGAGCCGACCCTCCTGCTCGGCCACCGCGGCGGCGAGGTCGTCGACGCGCGCACCGTCGCTCGCTCGGCGGGTCACGTCCTCGGCGGCCGCCTCGACGGCCTCGCGCAGCCCCGGCAGCGCGTCGGCGAGGGCCTCGCGCCGGGCCCGGAGGGCGGCCCGGCGCTGCTCGCCCCTCGTCGAGCCCGGCGGCGAGGTCGCGGGCCGCGGCGGTGTCGCGGGCCAGGGCGCGCGGCGACGTCGTCGAGGGCCACGGCCCGCTCGGCGAGGTCGGCGGCCCGGCCGTCGGGCACCTCGACGCCCAGGGCGGCGACGGCGTCGCGGCGGCGGTCGAGGTCGGCCTGCAGGGCGTCGGCGTCGGCGCGCAGCCGAGCCACGACGCGCCAGGTGGCCGCGCACCCCCGCCGCGCGGTCGGCGGCGTCGAGGGCGCGGACCCGCTCCGCGTGGTCGGCGGCGGTGGCCTCGAGGGCGGCGAGCCGGGCCCGGGCCTGCTCGCCGCGCCGGCGCAGGCCGACGACCTCGCGGGCCGCGGTGAGCCGCTGGGTGGCCAGGGCCTCGCGCGACTCGGCCGCGTCGAGGCCGGCCAGCGAGGCGGTGAGCCGGCCGGCGAGGCCGTCCGCGACCTCGGCCAGCCGCCCGGCGAGGGCCTCGAGCGGGGTCTCGGACAGGTCCGGGCCCGGCTCCGGGGCCTCGCCCGCCCCGCTCCCGAGGTCCGGGTCGGGGCGCACCGACCCGAGCACGTCGTCGAGGCGGACGAGGTCGGCGTCGAGCCCGACCCGGGCGGCCTCGAGGGCCGCGGCGCCGTCGCGACGGGCGTCGGCGAGCCACTGCTCGACGTCGGAGTAGACGCCGATGTCGAAGAGCCGCTCGAGGATCTCGCGCCGTTCCTCGGGGGTGGCCCGCAGGAAGGCCGCGAAGTCGCCCTGCGGCAGCATGACGACGGAGGCGAACTGCCGCAGCCCCATCCCGAGGGCGTCGAGCACGACGTCGGCGACCTCGTCGTGGCGGGTGCTGAGCGCGGTCCACGACCGTCCGACCCGCTCCTCGAGGACGACCGAGGGCTGGACGCGCGTCGTGCCCCCACCGCGCTTCTTCGGGCGGTACCACTCCGGCGAGCGGGTGATGCGCAGCCGGCGCCCGCCCACGGTGGCCTCCAGCACGACCTGCGGCACCGCCTCGGGGCTCGCGTGGTCGCTGCGCAGCGCCTGCTTGCGGCGGGCGCCGGGGACGTCGGCGTAGAGGGCGAAGCAGACGGCGTCGAGCAGGCTGGTCTTGCCGGACCCGGTCGGGCCGTGGACGAGGAACAGGCCGGCGGCGGAGACCTCGTCGACGTCGAGGACGACCCGCCCGGCGAACGGGCCGAAGGCCTCGACCTCCAGCCGGTGGATCCTCACGCGGCCCCCGCCCCGCGGGCCGGCCGGGCCACGCCCTCGTCGTCGGCGAGGCCGCGCGCCACCCGGGAGGCGGTGACCGCCTCGTCGAGCAGGACGCGCTCGTCGGCGTCGGCGCCCTGTCCGCCGCGGACGTGGTCGAGGAAGTCGCAGCAGACGTCGACCGGGGAGTCGGCCTGCGCCCGTGCCGCGTAGGGGCGCAGCGGCAGGGCCGCGCCCTCGGGCTCGAAGCGCAGCTCGAGGGTGTGCGGGAAGCGTCGGCGGAGGCGCTCCATCGCCCCGAGGGGGCGGGAGGGGTCGGTGAGCGTGACCTGGCACCACGCGTCCTGCGCGCCCGCGTGCCGGGCGTCGGTGAGCAGGTCCTCGATCGGACCGCGGAGCACCGCCAGCCGGCGCTCCACCGGGGCGTCGACCTCCTCGACGACGACCTCGGCGCCGCCGAGGTCGACGAGCAGCGACCCCTTCCGCTGCCGCCACTCGCCGAACGACATCGCGACCGGGGAGCCGCTGTAGCGCACCGCGTCGGACACCTGCTGGCGTCCGTGGAGGTGCCCGAGGGCGGCGTAGTCGACGCCGTCGAAGACCTCGACCGGCACGGCGGAGACCCCACCGACCGAGATGTCGCGCTCGGAGTCGCTCGACACCCCGCCGGCCACGAACGCGTGGGCCATGACGACGGTGCGGCCACCCCGGCCCGCGGCATCGGCGTGCACCCGCCCCAGGGCCGCCCGGAGGACCCCGGCGTGGGTGCGCTCGGTGGCCCCGAGCGCGTCGGCCGCGAGCGCGGGCTCGAGGTAGGGGAGGGGGTGCACGGCGACGTCGCCGAGCAGCACGGGGCGCCCGATGTCGGCCACCGACGTGCGCAGGTGGACCCCGGACCGCTCGAGCAGGCCGGCGGCGAACCCGAGCCGGGTGGCGGAGTCGTGGTTGCCGCTGGAGACCACGACCCGGGCGCCGGCGTCGACGAGCCGCTCGAGGGTCTGCGAGAGGAGCGCGACGGTGTCGGGGGCCGGAAGGGCGCGGTCGTAGACGTCGCCGCTGACGAGGACGGCGTCGACCGACTCGGCCCGCACCACCTCGACGAGGTGGTCGAGGTGGGCCGCCTGGGCACCGAGCAGCCCGACACCGTGGAAGGAACGCCCCAGGTGCCAGTCGGAGGTGTGGAGGAGCCGCACGGGGACCACGCTAGGAGAGGCCACCGACGCAGCTCGTGACCGAAACGCACCTGCGGCTACCGCAGGTCATCGCGATGTGGTTGGTTGTCGTCATGGGAGCCGAGGTCAGCGCGCAGAGCTACACGCGCGAGCAGCGCCAGCGCTATCGCGAGAAGGTGCGCCAGAACCTCGACGTCTTCGAGCGGATGCTCACCCAGAGCAGCTTCGAGTTCGACAAGCCGATGACCGGCCTGGAGATCGAGCTCAACCTCGTCGACGCGAACCAGGACCCGCACTTCCACAACGCCGAGGTGCTCGAGGCGATCGCCGACCCCGGCTACCAGACCGAGCTCGCCCGCTACAACATCGAGCTCAACGTCCTCCCGCGGCCGCTCCCCGGTGACGCCGCGCTCGAGCTCGAGCACGACCTGCGGGCCAGCCTCAACGCCGCCGACAAGGCGGCCCGTGAGGTGGGCTCGAAGATCGTCGCGATCGGCATCCTCCCGACGATCATGCCCGAGCACTACGAGGGCGACTGGATCAGCGAGAACAACCGGTACACCGCGCTCAACGACTCGATCTTCCTGGCCCGGGGCGAGGACGTGTACCTCGACATCGAGGGCCCGACCGGCGAGCGGGTCGCCACGTACTGCTCCTCGATCGCCCCCGAGTCGGCGTGCACGTCGGTGCAGCTGCACCTCCAGGTGGCGCCGCACGACTTCGCCAGCCGGTGGAACGCCGCCCAGGCGCTGTCGTCGGTGCAGCTCGCGCTGGCCGCCAACTCGCCGTTCTTCTTCGGCAAGCGCCTCCACGCCGAGACCCGCATCGAGCTGTTCACCCAGGCCACCGACACCCGCCCGATCGAGCTGAAGAACCAGGGCGTGCGCCCGCGCGTCTTCTTCGGCGAGCGCTGGATCACCTCGATCTTCGACCTGTTCGAGGAGAACGTCCGCTACTTCCCGACCCTCCTCGCCGAGGTGACCGACGAGGACCCGATGGCCAAGCTCGAGGCCGGGATCGCCCCGGAGCTCGCCGAGCTGCGCCTGCACAACGGCACGGTCTACCGCTGGAACCGGCCGATCTACGACATCGTCGGGGGCACTCCGCACCTGCGGGTCGAGAACCGCGTCCTGCCGGCCGGGCCGACCATCGCCGACGTGCTCGCGAACGCGGCCTTCTACTACGGGGCGATCCGGGTGCTCGCCACCGCCGACCGGCCGGTGTGGACGAAGATGAGCTTCGCCGCCTGCGAGGAGAACTTCCGCCGGGCCGCCCGCGACGGCATCGAGGCCCGCCTCTACTGGCCCGGCTTCGGCGAGGTCTCGGCCGACGAGCTCGTCCTGCGGCACCTGCTGCCGATGGCCCACGAGGGGCTGAGGTCCTGGGGGGTCTCCGACGCGGTGCGCGAGCGCTACCTCGGCATCATCGAGGGCCGCGCCACGACCGGCCTCAACGGTGCCGAGTGGCAGACCCGCACGGTGGCCGCCTACGAGGCCGAGGGCCTCGAGCGGCGCGAGGCGCTGCGCCGGATGGTGGCCCGCTACGCCGAGCTCATGGACTCCAACGAGCCGGTGCACACCTGGCCGGTGCCCTAGCGGCACGGCGCGCGGCCGCGGGCGGCTGCTCAGCAGCGCGTGTTCCAGGCGAGGATGGCCGGCCGCCCGTGCTCCTGCCCGAGGACGCAGAGCGCTCCGGCGTCGAGGACGACGCAGGCGCCGAACCGCGGCTCCTGCCGCAGGTAGGTGGCGGTGAGGACGCGCAGGGCGTGGCCGTGGCCGACGAGGGCGACGTCGCGCTCGGCGAGGGCCGGCCGCACGCGCTCCAGCACCCGCGAGGCCCGGGCCGCCACCTCCTCGACGGTCTCGCCCGGGGTCTCGCCGGGCACGACGCCGTCCTCGAACACCGTCCACGCGTCGCCACGCTGCTCGCGGACCTCCGGGGTCGTCATCCCCTCGTAGCCGCCGTAGTCCCACTCCCGCAGGTCCGGGTCGACGCGGTCGACCCGCAGCCCCGCCAGCTCGGCGGTCCGCCGCGCCCGCTGCAGGGGCGAGGAGACGACGAGCCCGATGTCGAGGTCCGCGAGCGGCCCGCGCAGCGCCTCACCGGCACGCTCCCCGTCCGGGAGCAGCGGCAGGTCGGTGTGGCCGGTGTGCCGGCCGTCGCGCGACCACTCGGTCTCCCCGTGGCGGACGAGGACGATGCGGCCCGGGAGCGTCATGCCGGCCATGCTCGCAGGTGGGGTGACAGGATGGGGCGCGTGCCTCGCTACGTCGCCTTCCTCCGCGCGGTCAACGTCGGGAAGCGGCAGGTGAAGATGGCCGACCTGCGCACCGTGCTCGAGGAGGCCGGGTACACCGAGGTCGAGACCTACATCCAGACGGGCAACGTCCTCGTCCGCACACCCGCCCGCTCCGCGCACCGGGTCGCCACCGGGCTCGGTGCGGCCATCGAGACGTGGAAGGGCTTCGCGGTGCCGTGCGTCGTCCGCACGCCCCGGCAGCTCCGCGAGCTCGTGTCCGCCGTCGACGCCGTCCCGGCCCTCCTGCAGCCGGAGGGCCGGCGCTACGTCGCGATCGCCGACGGCGAGGTCCCCGCCGCGGCGGCGGCCGAGCTCGACGCCTGGGCCGACGACGGGGAGCGGGTGCGCGTGCTCGGGTCCGCGGTCCTCGCCGAGCTGGGGAACCCGTTCCACGAGAGCCGGCTCACGAACACCCGGGTCGAGAAGATCACCGGGCTGACCACGACGTGGCGCGACCTCAAGGTCGTCCGCGAGCTCGCCGAGAGATGGGGGGCCTGATGGCCCGGCAGCAGGACACGGGCGGCACCGGCCTCGGCCACCGCAGCGTCTCGATGACCCGGATCGAGAAGGGCCTCTACGAGGTGACCAACGCCCGGGGTGGACGGATGCGGGTCGGCGGGGGCGGCGACACCGACGACTTCACGCCGGTCGAGCTGCTGCTCGTCGCGATCGCCTCCTGCAGCGCCACCGACGTCGACTTCATCACGAGCCGCCTGGCCGAGCCGGAGTCCTTCGCGGTCACCTCGGAGGGCGAGAAGGCCAAGGACGACGACGGGAACCACCTCGACGACCTCGAGGTCACCTTCCGGGTCCGCTTCCCGGAGGGCCCCGAGGGCGACCGGGCCCGTGAGCGGCTGCCGCGGGCCGTCGCCCAGAGCCGCGACCGGCTGTGCACGGTGTCGCGGACCGTGCAGCGCGGGACTCCCGTCGGCTACCGCGAGGTCTGACCCGTCGTACGCTGACCGGGTGGCCCGCTACCTCGACGTCCACCCCGTCGACCCCCAGCCCCGGTCGGTCGCCCAGACCGTCGCGATGCTGCGCGAGGGGGGCCTCGTCGCCTACCCCACCGACTCGGGCTACGCGCTCGGCGCGCTCATGGGCGACCAGCAGGCCAAGGACCGGATCCGCACCATCCGACGGCTCGACGACCGCCACCACTACACGCTCGTCTGCCGCGACTTCGCCCAGCTCGGCCAGCTCGTCCACGTCGACAACCACGTCTTCCGCGCGGTCAAGGCGGCGACGCCGGGGCCGTTCACGTTCATCCTCCCGGCCACCCACGAGGTGCCCCGCCGCCTGCTGCACGCCAAGAAGCGCACGGTGGGGGTGCGCATCCCCGAGCACCCCGTCGTGCGGGCGCTGCTCGCCGAGCTCGGCGAGCCGCTGCTGTCCTCGACGCTCATCCTCCCGGGCGAGAGCGAGCCGATGACCGACGGCTGGGCGGTCAAGGAGCAGCTCGACCACGTCGTGGACGTCGTCCTGGACTCGGGGGAGTGCGGCACCGAGCCGACCACGGTCGTCGACTTCACCGGCAGCGACCCGGCGGGTGAGGTCGTCCGGCAGGGGGCCGGCCACTGGCCCGTGCGGTAGGCGCCCCGGCGCCCGGACGGTGTTGCGCCCCGGCGCCGGTGAGCCGACCGGCGCCGGGGCGCATCGGGTGGTGTCCCGGACCCGCCGGAGGGGGAGGACAGGCGGCACCGCGGGGGGCGCCGGCAGCCGGTACGGGGCATGACCACCTCCCTCCACGGTAGGAGCCGGTCGGTCAGCCCGACACCCCGCGCGCGTCAGGAGTGGGTAATGGTTCGGTCAGCCGCCAGCGGGAGCCTCGGCGGCGCTCCGACGCAGCTCCTCGAGCACCCGGGCGTCGATGCCACCGGGGGCCTGCCGGTTCTCGAGGTTGGCCTCGCCCATCCACGCCTCGAGGGCGGGCTCGACGTCGCCGGCGTGGCCGAGACCGGCGAGCAGGCGCCCCACCTCCTCGCGCAGCCCACCGGTGAGGGGGCTGACGTCCTCCGCCGTGCCGAAGTAGAGCGTCGACAGCCGGTGCAGCCGGGCCAGCTCGCGGGGGGCCTCCGGGTGGTCGTCGACCCGCAGGTCGGCGAGGACGCCGGACGCGTCGTACCCGGCGCCGGGGGAGCGGACGAGCAGGGCCGCGCTCTGCCGCCCGCGGGCGTCCCCGCCGGCCGCGTCGCCCGCGAGGAGGACCGCGAGGAGGCGCCCGTCGAGCGGGGCCCCCGCGTGGGCCCACCAGGCGGCGAGCATGGCCTCGACCACCTCGGGACCGACGAGGATGTTGCCCTGGACCGCCCACGCGCTCGTGCCGTCGGAGCCGCTCGCCCCGCCGGCCCAGGCCAGGCAGCCGGGGCCGGTGAAGGTCGCGGCGCCGGTCGGGCCCACGACGCCCACCTGGCGCTCGGAGCGTCCCGGGTCGGCGGCCGTCGCCCGGGCGAGCGCGGCGTCGGCCGGCTCGCCGGCGGCCAGCGCCGCCTCGAGCTCGTCGAGGTAGGCGACCCGGGCCATCGCCTGGGTGGCGACGGCGGCCACCCCGGGCACGACCCGCGGCACCACCGAGCCGACGGCGAGGAACTTGCTGGCCACGGCGACGCCCCAGGCGTCGCCGTCGCGGGCCGCGACGGAGAAGGTCATGGCGGCGAGCCTAGGCTCAGACGACGTCGAACAGCTCGGTGTGGATCCGGGCGCTCGGGATGCCGCGGTCGCTGACGATCCTCGTCGCGGCCGCGACCATCGGCCCCGGCCCGCAGATGAAGACGTCGATCCGCTCGTGCCGACGGGTCCGCGGGAGCGACCGCTCGAGGGTCTCCTCGGTGAAGCGTCCGACCTCGCCGTCCCAGTCCTCCGGGGGCTCCTCGAGGATCTCCACCACGCGGAGGTCGAGCGCGTCGGCCAGGTGCTCGCCGTCGGCCCGGTGGAGCAGCTCGTCGGCGGTGCGCCCGGCGACGACGAGGAGGACGGGCCGGCGGTCGCCGCGCGCGGCGAGGGTCCGCAGCATGCTGAGCATCGGGGTGATGCCGACGCCCCCGGCGATGAGGACGAACCGGTCGGAGGTGAGCCCGTCGAGGGTGAAGGCTCCGTGCGGGCCCGTCGAGGAAGACCCGACGGCCCGGCTTGAGGCCGGCGACGAGCTCGCTGAAGTCGCCGATGCCCTTGATGGTGAACTCCTTGCGCCACGGCTCGGTGGCCGCCGAGGCGATGGTGAAGGGGTGCTCCTCGAAGACGAAGGGCGAGGTGCCGATCTTCAGCCAGGCGAACTGTCCCGGACGGAAGGGCACCCCGCGGTGCCCGGTGGCGTGGAGGACGAGGGTCACCGCGGTCGGGGAGGCGCGGCGCACCTCGTCGACGACGTAGCGGTGCCGCAGCGAGCGCAGCGGCCGCCACACCCACCGGAAGGCCAGCGCCCCGAGCATGACGACGGCGAGGCCGACGAACCACGTCCGTGCCTCGGCGAAGCGGGTGAGGTCCTGGAGCCAGAGGATGTGCAGCGCCGTCGCGAGCAGGGCGACGTTGGCCAGCAGCACGTGCGCGAGCCGCCATCCCTCGTACCGGGGGCGGCGCCGCCGCCGGCTGATGCCGAGCCCGACGAGGGCGACGAGGGCGAGGGTGGCGACGCTCGCCGCCCAGACCCGCGGGGGCGCGGTGCGCAGGTCGAGCACCGAGAGCCCCAGCCCCGGGCGGAGCACGACGGCGAGCACGTGGAGCGCCACGAGCCCCACGGCGGTCAGGGCCAGCGCGCGGTGGCTCCGCAGCAGCCGTTCGACGCCCAGGTAGCCGGTGAGCGGGCGGAAGCGGCTCGGCAGGAGGAAGGTGAGGACGAGGAGCGAGGCGGCCCCGAGGGCGGCGACGAGCGAGACGATGCGCCAGCCGCCGCGGTGCGCACCGTCGGGGGCCTGCCACAGCGTCCACACGGGGACGGCCACGACGACGACGACGAGCAGGGCCCACACGGCGGGGGCGAGGCGGCGCCGGGCCGCGCCACCGCCGGGCGAGCGGCGGGATGCGGGCGTGACGACGTCCACGGCGGCTCCTCCGCGTGCCGGGTTCTCGACACGCTCCTCGCCGGAGCGTAGGACCGCCCCGACGAGGCCTGCATCAAGGCGTGGTCAACGCGGTGTTAAGGCGTCCGGACCCCTCCGTGGCGCTCGAGGAGGAGCACCGTCTCGACGTGTCGGGTCTGGGGGAACATGTCGACCACCCGGCCCGCCACGGGGCGCAGCCCCGGCATCCGTGCGAGGTCCCGCGCGAGGGTGGCGACGTGGCAGCTGGAGTAGATGACGTGGCGGGCCCGGCTCTCGTCGAGGCGGCGCGACAGCTCGGGTCCGAGGCCCCGGCGCGGAGGGTTGACGACGACGAGGTCGCTGTCGCCGGCCAGGACGGCCGTCGCGTCCCCCGTCCGGAAGGTGATGTCGAGACCGGCTGTGCGCGAACGCATCTCGTCGGCCGAGCGGTTCGCGGCCGCCACCGCGTCCGCGCTGACCTCGACGCCGGTGACCCGCCGTCCGGGTGCGGCCAGGGTCAGGGCGAAGCCGCCGACGCCGCAGTACAGGTCGGTGACCGCGGTCGGGGAGAGGTCGTTGGCCCAGTCCGCCGCCTGGGCGTAGAGGCCGGTCGCGACCGTCGTGTTGGTCTGGAAGAACGCGCGCGGCCCCACGTGGAGCGTGACGTCGGCGAGCCGCATGGGCAGCAGCGACTCCTCGGTGAGGACGACCTCGGTGTCGCCCTCGAGCACCGCCTTGTGCTCGGGGTGCAGGTTCACGCTGACCACGCGGGCCGACGGCACGGCCGAGCGCACCCGGGGGAGTGCGGCGCGGAGCACGTCGAGCCCCTCGACGGACCGGACGACGAAGCGGACGAGGTGCTCGCCGTCGGGGGAGTGGGTGATGACGACGTGCTTGAGCTCGCCCCGGCGCCCGGGCACGTCGTAGGGCTCGATGCCGAGGTCGGCCACCACCCGGTGCAGCGGGTCGAAGGTGGCGGCGAGCCCGGGCTCGTAGAGGCCGCACCGGCGCAGGTCGACCCCGCGGCCGCCGGGGTCGAGGATCCCGAAGGTCGGGCGGCCGGCCCGGCCGGCGACGACGAGCTTGGCCTTGTTGCGGAACTCCGAGGCGGGGGAGCGCAGCGACGGCAGCCACCGCAGGGCGGTGTCGTGGCCGGCCAGGGCCTCGCGGACGACGCGCTCCTTGGCGGCGAGCTGCGCCTCGTAGGGCGTGCCCATGAGGGTGCACGAACGGCACCGGCCGGCGTCGAAGTAGTCGCACTGCATCGTGGCCCAGAGTACGGCCGCGGGGGCCGCGGGCCCGCGGGCCGAGGAGGGGGCCGGGCGGGGATGTTGCCCAGATGAAACACAGATGTGCGTGACCTGAACGGTTCCCGCACCTAGGGTGCAGGACATGAACACGCGCTACGTGACCACATTCCTCGCCGCCGGGACTCTCGCAGTCAGCCTCTCGGCGTGCGCCACCGAGACGACGACCACCGACTCCGGGGTCAACGTCATCAACGACGGCAAGCTGACCGTCTGCACCTCGCTCCCGTACGAGCCGTTCGAGTTCGAGCAGGGCAGTGACATCGTCGGCTTCGACATGGACCTCATGAAGAAGGTCGCCGAGGCGACCAAGCTCGAGATGGCCACGGTCGTCATCGGCTTCGAGGGGATCCAGTCCGGTCAGGCGCTCAACTCCGGCAAGTGCGACATCGCCGCCGCCGGCATGACGATCACCGACGAGCGGGCCAAGGCCATCGACTTCACCGACCCGTACTTCGACGCCACCCAGGCGCTGCTCACCAAGGACGAGAGCCTGGACTCCCTCGACGAGCTCAAGGGCAAGACGCTCGGCGCCATGACCGGCACCACCGGCGAGAAGTACGCCAACGAGAACGCCCCCGAGGGCGTCACCATCAAGGCCTTCGAGAACCTCGGCCTCCAGACCTCGGCGGTCAAGAGCGGCCAGATCGACGCGATCATCCAGGACAACGGACCGCTGCTCGACTACGCCAAGAAGAACCCCGACACCTACGTCACCGCCGAGTTCGCGACCGGCGAGCAGTACGGCTTCGCGGTGAAGAAGGACTCCAACGCCGACCTCCTCGAGGCCGCGAACAAGGCCATCGCCGACGCCAAGGCCGACGGCAGCTACGACGAGATCTACAAGACCTGGTTCGGGGACGCCCCCAAGAGCAAGTGACCGAACGCGTCCGCGCGTCCCACCTGACCCCAGGAGCCTGAGATGGCGATGTCCCCTCGGCGGCGTGCGAGTGCGAGCCGGGGCGTCCAGTACGCCCTGCTCGCCCTCGTCCTCCTGTTCATCGTGTTCAAGGCCGACTGGAGCACCCTGCGCGAGCAGTTCTTCAACGGCGAGATCCTCCCGAAGCTCTTCCCGGTCATCCTCGTCGACCGCGCTGAAGAACACGGTGCTGTACACGGCCTGCGCCTTCGTCTTCGGCCTCGTGCTCGGCCTCGTGCTCGCGCTCATGCGGCTGTCGTCGGTCGGGCCCTACCGGTGGCTCTCGACGACGTTCGTCGAGTTCTTCCGCGGGGTGCCGGCGCTGATCGTCTTCATCGGCTTCTACTACGGGCTGCCCGGTCGCCTTCCCGGGCCGGGTCCTCCCGGGTGGGACGCTCGGCGTCGTCACGGTGGCCCTGGGCCTCGTCGGTGCCGCGTACATGGCCGAGACGATCCGCGCCGGCATCCAGGCCGTCCCGAAGGGGCAGATGGAGGCGGCCCGCTCGCTCGGGATGAAGCACTCGCGGGCGATGATCTCCATCGTCGTGCCGCAGGCCTTCCGGATCATCCTGCCGCCGCTGACCAACGAGCTGATCCTCCTCACGAAGGACTCCTCGCTCGTCTACGTCATCGGCCTGAGCCTCGGCCGACATCGAGCTCACCGACTTCGGCCGGCGCTACCTGTCGCAGTACGTCAACCTCACGCCCGCTGTTCGTGGCGGCGCTGTGCTACCTCATCATCACCGTCCCGCTCTCCATCGTCGTCAGGCGCATGGAGGCCCAAGCCGACAAGGCCCGCTGATGTCCGAGATCCACGTCGACAAGAACGCCCCGGCCATCGACATCCAGGAGCTGCACAAGTACTTCGGTGAGAACCAGGTGCTCACCGGGCATCGACTTCCACGTCGACTCCGGGCAGGTGGTCTGCGTCATCGGGCCGTCGGGGTCGGGCAAGTCGACCCTGCTGCGCTGCGTCAACCGGCTCGAGGAGCCGACGTCGGGGAAGATCTTCGTCGAGGGCGTGGAGGTCACCGACCCCGACGTCAACCTCGACGAGCTCCGGAGCCGGATCGGGATGGTCTTCCAGCAGTTCAACCTCTTCCCGCACCTCACCGTCCTGGACAACCTGACGATCGCCCAGACCAAGGTCAAGAAGCGGCGCAAGGACGAGGCGGTGGAGATCGCCCGCCGGAACCTCGAGCGGGTCGGGCTCGCCCACCGCGCGGACGCCTACCCGGCGCACCTCTCGGGCGGCCAGCAGCAGCGCATCGCCATCGCCCGGGCCCTGTCGATGGAGCCCGACCTCATGCTCTTCGACGAGCCGACCTCGGCCCTGGACCCCGAGCTGGTCGGCGACGTCCTCGACGTCATGAAGGACCTCGCCTCCGAGGGCATGACGATGATGGTCGTCACCCACGAGATGGGCTTCGCCCGGGAGGTCGGCGACAACCTCGTCTTCATGGACGGCGGGGTCATCGTCGAGGAGGGCGACCCGGTCGAGGTGCTCGGCAACCCGCAGGAGGAGCGCACCCAGAGCTTCCTGTCCAAGGTGCTCTGAGGTCGTCCCCCGGGGCCGGCGGGCTCACATCCTCGCGAGCTCGTGGACGACGACGCTCGTGATCATCGGGTTCGTCCGCGCCAGGGCCACGGCCTCGTCGCGGTCCTCGGCCCGGACGATCGAGTAGCCGGTGAGCGAGTCCAGGCCCAGCGGCAGGTCGCTCGCCCCCTCGGGGGTGACCTCGACACCGCCGCCGAGCGGGTTGCCGCTGTCGACCATCCGGTCGCCGACGCCCTCGAACCACGCCATCCAGGCGCGGCCGATCTCGGGCGTGGGGCGGACGTAGCCCTTGTAGAGGAAGAGGTAGGTGGCCATCGGTCACTCCTTCGGGGTGGGCCCGGGCGCGGCGCGCCCGGCGGCGGGTGGGGTGAGGGTCTCGGCGTCGGTGCCCCACCAGGGGGAGAAGCCGGTGACCCAGTCGTGGACGAGGCGGAGCCCGGAGCGGTCGAGGGTGAGGACGTTGGTCCGGCCGGACTTGCGCCGGCGCACGAGGCGGGCGCCCTCGAGGACCCGGATGTGCCGGTGGATGGCGGGGAGGGTGAGGGCGACCGTCGCGGCGAGGTCGGTGACCGTCGTGGGGCGCACCGCGACGACCTCGACCATGCGCCGCCGCTGCTCGTTGGCCAGCGCGGCGAGGGCGTCGTCGAGGGACGGGGGAGGGGGCCGATGGTTCACAATGTTGTTAAGTATGCGACCGCGGCGGCCCGCGCGCAACCGATCCGGTCGGGGACGGGTCGCCCTAGCGGGCCAGCGCGGCCCGCACGTGGGGGAGGAAGGCCCGGGCCAGCTCGGCGTACCCGGCGTCGTTGGGGTGGAAGAAGTCGGCGGCGAGCCGGCCCCGCCAGCTCGAGGGGCCGTCGCTGCGCATGTCGACCATGACGAGGTCGCCCCGCGCCGCGGCGTCCGCGACGTGCCGGTTGGCCCGGTGGGCGGCCGTGCGCGGCTGGGGGAGCGAGGCGACGACCGCGCCGCGGGGCAGGGCGGCGACGAGGCGGGCGAACTCGTCGGGCAACCGCTGCCGGTGCCCGCCCCCGGCGAAGAGGTCGTTGGAGCCGACGAGCACGGTCACGAGGTCCGGGCGGTCGCTGCCGGGCGCCGGGGGGAGCGCCGCCAGCACGGGCAGCTGCTGGTCGACGACGTCGGCCGTGCGGGCGCCGGTGGCGGAGAGGTTGACGACGACGAGGGGGTGGCCCTCGGCGGCCAGGGCCGCACGGAGCTGGTCGACCCAGCCGGCGTCCCAGCGCGACGCGCCGACACCCTGGGCCATCGAGTCGCCGAGGACGACCCACCGGCGGCCGGGGGTCGCGCAGGGCGGCCCGGTTGTGCGCGGCCCAGGCGCGGGCGTAGGGGTCGACCTGGGCGTTGACGGCGCGCACGCCGGGCAGCACGGTCCCGAGCGCACGGGTCAGCAGCCCGCGGGGGCGACCCGTGCGGTTGGCGTACCCGAGGGGCAGGTCGGGCGCCGTCACGGCCGGGTGGCCCGCTCGGGCCGGACCGCGGACGGGGGCTCGGGGGTCGATGGCACCCGGTCAGCCTAGGTCCGGGGACGGCCAGGGGTTGCCCAGCCGCCACACAGGGGTACCTGTCAGGGTGGCAGGAGGCGTCCGGCCGCCCACCGCGGCCGACGACCCGTCCGGAGCACCGACCCGAGAGGACCCCTTCGCGTGGACATCACGGAGATCATCCAGCACCAGCACGACGAGCAGCGTCGCGGCTTCGCCCAGCTCGAGGAGTGGCCGCGCGAGGACCACGACGGGCTGGCCGCCCTCTGGCACCGGCTCTCGATCCTCCTCGAGACGCACGCGGAGGCCGAGGAGCGCTTCTTCTACCCGCGCCTGCTCGACCTGGGCACCGGTGCGGCCGACGCCGACGGCGTCGACGAGGAGGTCCGCGACGCGGTGCACGACCACAACGCGCTGCGGGCGGCCATCGGCCGCGTCGCCGACGCCGAGGTGGGGTCGGCGCAGTGGTGGACCGCCGTCGTCGACGCCAACACCGAGAACAGCGACCACATGGGCGAGGAGGAGCGCCAGGACCTCGCCGACTTCCGGCAGCAGGCGACGCTGGACCTGCGCCACGAGATCGCCGTCGAGTTCCTGAGGTTCCAGGCCGAGCACGCGGCGGACGGTGTGCGGCCGCGCTCGAAGGACGAGGACGCCTACGTCGAGGACGCGGCGACCGGCTCGCAGGCCGGCCGGGAGCCGGACGCCGGGGAGTCGGTGCAGGCGTCCGACGACGCGGGGTGAGGGCCCCCGCCTCCGGTGGATTGACATAATGTCGATTATCGGCGTTCGTTCCCGCCCGGCAAGGGCCCAGGAGCGGGGTCGGTTCCGCCGGGGTCGGTGCGTGGACCGTCAGGCGCCGACGTAGGCCGCGAGGTGCTGCCCGGTGAGGGTGTGCCGGCGGGCGACGAGGTCGGCCGGCGGGCCCTCGAACACCACGCGTCCGCCGTCGCGGCCGGCGCCCGGACCGAGGTCGACGATCCAGTCGGCGTGCGCCATCACGGCCTGGTGGTGCTCGATGACGACGACGCTGCGCCCGGAGTCGACGAGCCGGTCGAGCAGGGCCAGCAGCGTCTCGACGTCGGCGAGGTGCAGCCCGGTGGTCGGCTCGTCGAGGACGTAGACCTCGGCCGCCTCGGCCATCCGGGTCGCCAGCTTGAGCCGCTGCCGCTCGCCGCCGGAGAGCGTCGTGAGGGGCTGGCCCAGGCTGAGGTAGCCGAGGCCGACGTCGGCGAGCCGTCCGAGCACGGCGTGGGCGGCCGGGGTGCGCGCCTCGCCGGCCCCGAAGAACTGCTCGGCCTCGGTGACCGGCAGGGCGAGGACGTCGGCGATCGAGAGCCCGCCGAGGGTGTACCCGAGGACGGCCGCCTGGAAGCGCCGGCCCTCGCACTCCTCGCACACCGACTCGACGGTGGCCATGACGCCGAGGTCGGTGAAGACGACCCCGGCGCCGTTGCACGTGGGGCAGGCGCCCTCGGAGTTCGAGGAGAACAGGGCCGGCTTCACCCCGTTGGCCCTGGCGAAGGCCTTCCGCACGGGGTCGAGCAGACCGGTGTAGGTCGCCGGGTTGCTGCGCCGCGAGCCCTTGATCGCCCCCTGGTCGACGACGACCACGCCCTCGCCCCCGGCGAGCGAGCCGTGCACGAGCGAGCTCTTCCCGGACCCGGCGACGCCGGTGACGACACAGAGCACCCCGAGCGGGACGTCGACGTCGACGTCGCGCAGGTTGTGGGTGCTCGCCCCGCGGACCTCGAGCACGCCGGCGGCGGTCCGCACGACGTCCTTGAGCCGGGCCCGGTCGTCGAGGTGGCGTCCGGTGGTGGTGCCACTCCCCCGCAGCCCGTCGACGGAGCCCTCGAAGCACACCGTGCCGCCCGCCGAGCCGGCCCCGGGCCCGAGGTCGACGACGTGGTCGGCGATGGCGATGGTCTCCGGCTTGTGCTCGACGACGAGGACGGTGTTGCCCTTGTCGCGCAGCTCGAGCAGGAGCTGGTTCATCCGCTCGATGTCGTGCGGGTGCAGCCCGATCGTCGGCTCGTCGAAGACGTACGTGACGTCGGTGAGCGAGGAGCCGAGGTGGCGGATCATCTTCGTGCGCTGGGCCTCTCCCCCGGAGAGGGTCCCGGCGGGCCGGTCGAGGGAGAGGTAGCCGAGGCCGATCGAGACGAAGGAGTCGAGGAGGTGCTGGAGGCCGCCGAGCAGGGGCGCGACGGACGGCGCGTCGAGGTCCCGGACCCAGGCGGCGAGGTCGCTCACCTGGAGGGCGCACAGGTCGGCGATGCTGCGTCCGGCGATCTTCGAGGACAGCGCCGCCGGCCCGAGGCGGGTGCCCCCGCAGTCCGGGCAGGTCGAGAAGGTGACGGCGCGGTCGACGAAGCGCCGGACGTGCGGCTGCATGGCCTCGGGGTCCTTGGACAGGATGGACTTCTGCATCCGCGGGAGGACCCCCTCGTAGGTGAGGTTCACGCCGTCGACGCTGATCTTCTCCGCCGCACCGTGGAGCAGCTTGTCGAGCTGGCGCCGGGTGAACCGGTCGACCGGGACGTCCATCGGCAGGCCCGCCCCCGCGAAGATGCGCCCGTACCAGCCGTCCATGCTGTAGCCCGGGACGAGGAGCGCCCCCTCGGACAGCGAGCGCGACCCGTCGTAGACGGCGGTGAGGTCGATGTCGTTCACCGTGCCCATCCCCTCGCACCGCGGGCACATCCCGCCGAGCCGGCTGAACGAGACCTTCTCCTTGCGGTCGGGGGTCGCCCCGCGCTCGACGGTGACCGCACCGCTGGCCCGCACGGTGGGGATGTTGAAGGAGAAGGCGTTCGGGCCGCCGACGTGCGGCTCGCCCAGCCGGCTGAAGAGGATGCGCAGCATGGCGTTGGCGTCCGTCGCGGTACCGACGGTGGAGCGCGGGTTCGCCCCCATCGGTTCCTGGTCGACGATGATCGCCGTCGTCAGGCCGTCGAGGTGGTCGACGTCGGGGCGGGCTGAGCGCGGGCATGAAGCCCTGGACGAAGGCGCTGTACGTCTCGTTGATGAGGCGCTGCGACTCCGCGGCGATCGTCGCGAACACGAGTGAGCTCTTTCCCGACCCGGAGACACCGGTGAAGACGGTGAGCCGTCGCTTCGGGATGCGCAGGCTCACGTCGCGCAGGTTGTGCACCCGGGCCCCGTCGACCCGGATGACGTCGTGGCCGTCGGCGGGGTGGCCGCTCACCGGTCGCTCACCTCGGCGCCGTGGGCGTCCGCCGGCTCGGCGAGCCAGCGACCCTCGCGCATGAGCAGGCGGCCGGGCAGCTCGTCGGCCTCCCGCCACGCCCGGACGGTGCGGGGCGTGACGACGAACCACCGGTAGCCGTCCTCGTCGCGGGGGTCGAAGCCGGTGCGCTCGGCGAAGCGGGCGGCCCGCTCCGGCGCGAGCGCGTCGGAACCGAGCGACCTCGACCACGCCCTCGACGACGGTGACGTCCCGCGTGGGGCCGACCCCGAGGCGCACCACCCCGCTCGCGGCGAGGTTGCGACCGGTGGGGCTGTCGCCCGGGGTCGCGAGGAGCAGCTCGCGCCCGTCCCAGTCGAACGACAGGGGGACGAGGTGGGGCTCGCCTCCGCGGGACGACGTCGCCACCCAGGCGTCGACCTCGCGGCGCAGCCGTGCCTCGGTGTCCCGCCGGCGCTCGGGGCGGGGCCGTGGCCCTGCGGCCGCCGGGCTCGTGGCCTCCTCGTCCATGGGCCGACAGGCTAGGTGGACCCGGCCGGCGCGCGCTTCCTCGATCCTGACCGACCGGCGCGAGTCGTCCGCGCCCGCCAGGCGGCGCAGGCGGGAGGCCTCGACCTCGTAGCGGCTCGCCGCCCCGCCGCCGGCCCGGAAGAAGCGGCGGCGCAGCGCAGCCGTGCACCTCGACCCGGGCGCCGACCGTCGAGCCGACCGGCGACCCGCCGCGTCGCCGGCGCTCCAGCAGGCCACGTCGACGGTGTCGACGCCCGGCCGCTCCCGGCCCCGGCGCCGGGGGGCGGGCCACGGTGACCCGCAGGCGCCTGGACGACGTCGCCGCTCGGCAGGGTGCGCGCGTGGTCGAGGGAGGTGACCCGCCCGAGGAGCAGGACGGTGTTCTCGTCGGCCGGGTCGCGGTCGGGGTGCGCGGTCATGGGTCCTCCCTCCGGACGGCCGCGGTGGCCGTCGCGTCACCACCAGCCTCACCGCGTGGACGGGCAGCCGGACCAGCCCTGTGGACGAGCCCTCGGCCGCGGCCTGTGGACGACGCGCCGGTCCGTCCCGCGGCGCCGTGGACGGGCCGGCCCGGTGCGGCCCGGCCTTCCTGACGATTCGATGACCTTTCTCGCCGGGGGGCCACGCGACCGTGGATCTGTGCCTATCGTGGTCCCCACGTGCACGAAGCAGGGCGTGCGCCGGGCCCGTCGGGGCCCAGTCCGAGTCGGAATCGAGAACGTGGTGCGTCGGTCGAGTGTCAGCGGCGTGGGTGCGCGCACCCTCCTCGCCGCTCTGTGCTGCGCCGTGACGGCCGGCGTCCTCGCGCTGCCGGCCGCGGCCGACCCGGTCGGTGACCCGCTCGACGCCCAGCGGCTCCTCGGCACCAACCCGCTCTCGGTGACGACCGCGCCGACCCCCACCCCCACCCCGACGCCGACTCCCACCCCGTCCACGACGACGTCCGCCCGACGCCCACGACGCCGGCACCGCCCCGCCCCGACCCCCTCGCCGAGCCCCTCCTCCCCCGACGTCTCCACGCCGGAGGCCGACGGCGGCCAGGTGCACGCCCCCGAGCCGACCCTCAGCGGCGCCGCGCTGGCGGCCCAGGTGGCCGAGGCCAACCGGATCGCGGCGCTCATCGAGGGCTCGACCTCCTCGGTGGCCTCGCAGATGCGCCGGATGGACACCCTCTCGGCCCGCTCCAACGTCGTCCTCGAGCAGCTCGCGGCGGCCACCGACACCGAGGCCACGGCCCGCGAGGAGGCCACCACCGCGCGGGCCGACCTCGCCGCGCTCGAGGCCCGGCTCGCCGCCGCCCGGGCCCTCGTCCGGGGCTGGGTCTTCGACGTCTACTCCGGGGGCGGCGGCGACTCCGACATCTCCGGGATGCTCGACGCGATGCGCTCCGGCGACGACCGGGTGAGCGACCCCCTCGGCGACCTCTCCTACCTCACCGACCAGCGCACCCGGGCCCTCCAGGAGGTGCGCGTCCTCACCGCCGAGCAGGTGCGGCCTGACGACCACGGCCGAGGGCGCCGAGGCCGAGGCCACCGCCGCCCGCGAGCGGGTCGCGGCGCGCAAGGCCGAGCTCGACACGCTCATCACGTCGCAGCGGGCGAAGATCGGCAGCCTGCGCAAGCTCCAGATGTCCGAGGTCGACAACGCCGGCCCCATCGCCAGCGCCCTGGTCGGCGCCCGGACCCCCGAGGCCGCCGCCGCCGCCGACCGGCTCCGGGCCGCGCTCTCCTCGGCCGTCGTGGAGACCGCCCACGTCGGCAAGCCGTGCACCGACGAGACCGGGGCCTTCCCCAACGGCCAGTTCCCCGACAGCGCGCTCTGCCCGGTCTGGGGCGCCCCCGGTGAGCAGCTCGCCCCCGGGGCCGCCGCCGCCTTCAGCGCGATGAGCCAGGCCTACGCCGCGCAGACCGGCACCCCGCTGTGCATCACCGACTCCTACCGCTCCTACGGCGAGCAGATCTCGGTCAAGGCCACCCGCGGGGCGTTCGCCGCGGTGCCCGGCACGAGCCGGCACGGCCTCGGCCGGGCCGTCGACCTGTGCGGCGGGGTCGAGGACTTCGGCTCGGCCGCGCACCACTGGCTGCGCCAGAACGCCCCCCTCTACGGCTGGTTCCACCCGTCGTGGGCCGAGGCCGGCGGGCTCGCTCCCCGAGCCGTGGCACTGGGAGTACGCGGGCTGAGCCCGCGCCCCGGGGCCGCGCGTCGATGACGCGTCCCGGCTGAGTACCTCGACCTACGGCGCGACCGTGCCCCGCGTGTGGAACGCTTCGCGCATGACGACGCAGTCCGAGGCCACCGACGCCTACGCGGACACCACCCGCTACCACCGGTCCTGGTACTGGTACGACTGGGCGAACTCGGCCTTCGTCACCACGGTCGGCACGGTGCTCTTCGGCCCCTACCTCACGACGGTGGCCAAGGAGGCCGCCTGCCCGGGGATCGCCGACGACGCCACGTGCACGACCAACCTCTACGTGGTGCCGGCCGCCGCGAACCTCCCCGGCTGGGTCTCCGGGGTGGCGATGGCGGCGGCGGTCCTCCTCCTGCTCGGGCTCGTCCTCTCCCTCGTCGCGTACGCCCGCGACACGGTGCTGCCCTACCGGCCCTCGGCCCTCGTCGTCCCGCTGGCCCTGGCCACCGTCGTGCTCGTGCTCACCGCGCCCCTCGACCCCGGCTCGGTGGCCCCGTACACGATCACCCTCGCGACCATCGTCTCCGCCGTGCTCCTCGTCTTCGTCGGCGCGATCACCGACCGCACGCCGCGCCCGGCCCGCCTGCTCGGCATCTTCGCCTGGGTCGGGTCCGCCGCCGGGGTGCTGCTCTTCTTCCTGTCCGGGTCCAACTGGCGCTTCGGGGCCGCGATGATGATCATCGCCTCGATCAGCCTCGGGGCCTCGCTCGTGGTCTACGACGCGATCCTCTGCCGGATCGCCCGCCCCGACGACCGCGACCGCGTCTCCAGCCGCGGCTGGGCCCTGGGCTACCTCGGCGGCGGCCTGCTGCTCGCCGCCAACCTCGTCATCGTCAGCAAGCCCGACCTCATCGGCGTGAGCACCGGCATGGCCGTGCGGGTCAGCCTGCTCTCGGCCGGCCTCTGGTGGGCCGGCTTCACCCTCATCCCCGTCATCGGGATGTGGAACCTGCGCGGGCGCCGAGGTCCCGGCGTCGGACGCACCGCAGGCCGGCATCGTCGCGCGGCAGCTTCACCCAGCTCGGCCACACCTTCCGCGACCTGCGCGCCTACCCGAACACGCTGCTGTTCCTGCTCGCCTACCTGTTCTTCAACGACGGGATCCAGACGGTCATCTCCTCGAGCAGCCTCTACGGCGCCGAGCAGCTGAAGTTCGACCAGAGCCAGCTCATCGCCCTCATCCTCCTCGTGCAGTTCGTCGCCTTCGGCGGAGCGCTGCTCTTCGGCTGGCTGGCCGGGCCGCTGGGGGGCGTGGCGGACCATCCTGCGCAGCCTCGCTCGCCTGGTCGGTCATCGTCGTCGCGGCGTTCTTCCTCCCCGAGAAGGCGTTCATCCCGTTCGTGGCCCTCGGCGTGCTCATCGGGATCGTCCTCGGCGGCAGCCAGGCCCTGAGCCGCTCGCTCTTCTCCCAGCTCGTGCCCCGCTCGCGCGAGGCCGAGTTCTTCGCGTTCTACCAGGCGATGGAGCGCGGCACCTCGTGGTTCGGGGCGCTGACCTTCGGGCTCGTGCACCAGCTGAGCGGCTCCTACCGCCCCGCCATCGTCGCGCTCATCGTCTTCTTCGTCCTCGGCTACCTCGTCCTGCGGCGCGTCGACGTCCGGCAGGGTATCCTCGACGCCGGGAACGAGCTGCCTCGGGTCGTCTGACCCGGACCGCGGCCGGGAGTGTGATCCGTGTCACACCCGTGGTGACCATCCGGTAGCCCTCGGAACAACGAACCCCGTGCGCACGTTCTCTCAACACTGACCCGACCGCGATGACCCCGGTCCGGGACATCGAAGACCCTCGGGAGACACCCATGGCAGAACGCAGCCTGCGCGGCAGCCGGCTCGGCGCCCTCAGCATGGAGACCGACGACAACGTCGTGCCCTCCGAGCGCCGGATCACCACCTACCTGTGCCCGAACGGCCACAGCATCGAGCTCCCCTTCTCCGTCGAGGCCGACGTGCCTCCGACGTGGGAGTGCCGCTGCGGCGCGGTGGCCAAGCTCCAGGGTGGGGGCCCGGAGCCGGAGGGCAAGCCGGTCAAGCCGCAGCGCACCCACTGGGACATGCTGCTCGAGCGCCGCTCCATCCCCGAGCTCGAGGAGCTCCTCGAGGAGCGGCTCACCCTGCTGCGCGAGTCGCGCGGCGAGAAGACGAAGAAGAAGAAGACGGCCTGACGCCACGGCGTCCTGACCCGCGCCGGTCACCCTCGGGGTGGCCGGCGTCGTCGCGTCCGGGCCCGGCTCAGTCGACGACCTCGCCGGGGATGACGTCGGGCCCGCCCGGCGCCGCGCCCCCGCCGGGCGCCCCTCCCCGGGTCCGCCGCCCGGCCAGTCGCCGAAGGGCCCGAGCAGCCGGCGGCCCACCGCCGCCTCGAGCCAGCGCCGCGTCCACGGGCGGGTCCACGGCAGGACGACGAGGAACCCGACGACGTCGGTGACGAAGCCCGGGCGTCAGCAGCAGGGTGCCCCCGACGAGCACGAGGGCCGCGTCGGCGAGCTCGCGGCTGGGCATCGCGCCCGACCGGAGGGCCTCGCGCAGGGCGGTCCACGCCCGGCCGCCCTCGCGGCGCACGATCCACGCCCCGAACAGCGACTCGGCGAGCAGGAGCAGGAAGGTCGGCCAGCCGCCGATGACCCGGCCGACGGCGATGATGACCGCGATCTCGAGGAGGGGGACGAGGAGCAGGGCGAGGAACACCCAGCGCAGGACGCCGCGCCGCCGGCCCCGGCCGGCGTACGGGGTGGCGCCCGGGCGGCTCACAGCTCGTGCCACCGCTCGGGCCGCCGGACCGCCTCGCGGACCTGGCGGGCCCGGTGGCGCACCCCCCAGCCGGTGATCCGGCGCAGCGACTCGGTCATGATGTCGCGGCTCATCTTCGAGGCCCCGACCTCGCGCTCGACGAAGGTGATCGGCACCTCGACCACGGTGAGCCCCGAGCGGACCGCGCGCCAGGTGAGGTCGGTCTGGAAGCAGTAGCCCTGCGACGCGACGTCCTCCAGCCCCATCCGGCGCAGGGCGTCGGTGCGGTAGACCCGGAAGCCGGCCGTCGCGTCGTTGACGGGCATCCCGAGGAGCACCTTGACGTAGAGGTTGCCGCCGACCGAGAGCGCCTTGCGGTGCAGCGGCCAGTTGACGACGCTGCCGCCCCGCACCCAGCGCGAGCCGATGACGGCGTCGGCGTGCTCGGCGGCGGCGAGCAGGGTGGGCAGGTGCTCGGGGCGGTGCGAGCCGTCGGCGTCCATCTCGACGACGGCGTCGTAGCCCGCGTCCAGGGCCCACCGGAAGCCGGCGAGGTACGCCGCCCCGAGGCCCTCCTTGCCGGCCCGGTGGATGACGGTGACCTGCGGGTCGGCCGCGGCGAGGGCGTCGGCGACGTCGCCGGTGCCGTCGGGCGAGGCGTCGTCGAGCACGACGACGTCGGCCTCCGGGAGGGCGTCGCGCACCCCGCGGACGGCGACGGGGAGGTTCTCGCGCTCGTTGTACGTCGGGATGAGCACGGCGACGCGCTCGAGCGGCGGGCGGGGCGTGTCAGGCAACGGGGCGGTCCTCGGGTGTGCTGGGGGCTGGCGTCACCCTAACGTGCGGGCGCCGCCGCCCGGCCGCGAGCACGAGGAGGCCGAGCAGCGCGGTCGCCACGAGGACCGGGAGGTCGCCGAGCCGGTCCGAGGGGGTGCGCTCGGAGCGCAGCACCGGACGGGCGATCGCCCTGCGCGGCGGTGAAGAGGCCGGTCCGGTCGGTGACCGAGCCGTCGGGGGCGATGACGCCCGAGACCCCGACGGTCGAGACGTGCACGACGCTGCGCCCGTGCTCGATGGCCCGGATCCGGGAGATCGCGAACTGCTGCACGGACTCGTCGGTGTACCCGAAGGTCGCGTTGTTGGTCTGCACGAGCAGGAGCGAGTCGGTGCTGCCCGCGGCCTCGACGCTGGCGCGCATCAGGCCGTCGTAGGCGACCTCGAAGCAGATCGTCGGCAGGGCGACGTAGCCGCCGTCCGGGGCCGGGACGTGGAAGACCCCCACCTCGTGGCCGGCGACGAAGTTGCCCGCGAGGTCGGCGGCCGAGCTGAAGACCCGGAAGAACTCACGGTGCGGGATGTACTCGGCGAACGGCACGGGGTGCAGCTTGGTGTAGCGCTGCGGCGGCCGACCGGAGCCGTCGTAGAAGAGGGAGACGTTCGAGCTCGCCCCCGCGGGCTCGGCGAGCACGGCACCGACGACGAGCGGTACGCCGACCGCCTGCTGTGCGGCGCGGATCTCCTGCGCTGCGTCGGCGTTCCGGAACGGGTCGATGTCGGAGGCGTTCTCGGGCCAGACGACGAGGGTGAGGTCGGCCGGGGCCCGCTCGGCCAGGGCCAGCGTGCCGGCGACGTGGTTGTCGAGCACGGCGCGGCGCTGGGCGTTGAAGTCCAGGCCCGCCTGCGGCACGTTCCCCTGGACGAACCCGACGGCCTCGGTGCGTCCGTCGACCGGCAGCGGGATGAGCCCGGCCGCGAGGGGCAGCCCGGCGGCGACGAGCCCCACGAGCGTGCGGCGCGGGCTCCGGCCGGCCAGGCCCCAGCCGAGGGCGAGCAGGCCGGTGCCGGCGAGGGCGACCGCGGCCGTGACGCCGGGCGCCCCGAGCCAGCGGGCGACGTGGGCCAGCGGGCTGTCGGCCTGGCTGAAGGCGAGCCGGGCCCACGGGAAGCCGCCGTACGGGGTGGTCGAGCGGGCCCACTCCTGGGCCACCCAGGCCAGGGGGACGAGCACCAGGGCCAGGCCGCGGTGCCCGCGGCCGACGAGCCGGCGGCCGGCGAAGCCGACGACCGAGGCCATGAGCGCGACGTAGAGCGCCTCGAGGGTGGCCAGGGCCAGCCAGGGAAGTGCCCCGACGTAGACGCCGGACCACGACAGGGTCGGGACGAAGCAGGCCAGCCCGCCGACGAGCCCGACGAGGAAGCCGCGCGGGCCGCCCGCGGTCAGCGAGGCCGCGCCGAGCAGGGCCACACCGACGGGGGCGAGCCACCACAGGTCGTGGTCCGGGAAGGCCAGCCACAGGGCCGGTCCGGAGGCCAGCGCCGCCAGCGAGGCGGGCGGGCATCCGCAGGGGGGTGGGCACGCGCCCACCGTAGGTCACCCGGCTGGAGGGACGACGACGACCCCGCGGGCCGTCGTCGCGAGCAGCGGGGGGTCGAGGACGTCGGCCGCCGACTCCCCGCGCGCGCGGGGCCCCGCGCCCGACGACGCGCACCTCGAAGGCCATCTCCCGCGACCGCCGGCCGACCCGCACGATCCGGGCCTCGACCTCGATGACGTCCCCGGCCCGCACGGGCGCGAGGAACTGGACGTCGGAGTACGAGGCGAAGAGCCCCTCGTCGCCGTCGGTGCGGATGCACATCTCGGTGGCGACGTCGCCGAAGGCGGCGAGGCTGTAGGCGCCGTCGACGAGGTTGCCGGCGTAGTGGGCGTGGCTGTAGGGCACGTAGCGGCGGTGGGTGACGGTGCGGCCGACCTCGGCGGTGGTCATCGCTGCTCTCCTCGGGGGTCGGGGGCCGTGCGGGGCTCGACGAGCTGGTGGACGAGGTAGGAGGCGACCTCGCCCGGGGTCGTCCCCCGGCCGAAGACGCGGTCGACCCCGAGCGCGGCGGCCGAACCCTCCTCGAAGCGCGGCCCGCCGACGACGAGCAGCGGGACCTCGCCGGCCGGGAAGGCCTCGCGGAAGGCCGCCGACATCGTCGTCGTGTTGTGGATGTGGGCGTCCTTCTGGGTGACGACCTGGGACACGAGGACCGCGTCGGCCCCGACCTCCCGGGCGCTCGCGACGAGCTCGGGCACGAGCACCTGGGCGCCGAGGTTGACGACCTCGAGCTCGCCGGTAGTACTCGAGCCCCTTCTCCCCCGCGAACCCCTTGATGTTGAGGATCGCGTCGATGCCGACGGTGTGGGCGTCGGTGCCGATGCAGGCGCCGACGACGACGAGCTTGCGCTTCAGCCGGGTCCGGATCGCCTGGTTGACCTCCGCCGGGGTGAGCAGCGGGAACTCGCGCTCGACGACCTGGACCTCGCGCAGGTCGACGAGGTGGGTGACCGAGCCGTAGACGACGAAGAAGGTGAAGTCCGGGCCCATCGCCTTCGCGTGGACGAGCAGGGCGGGGCTCATCCCCATCTTCGCGGCCAGCTGGAGGGCCGCGCCCTCGGCGCGCTTGTCGTGCGGCAGCGGGAGGGTGAAGGACACCTGGACCATGCCGTCGCCCGTCGTGTCGCCGTAGGGGCGCACGAGCGGGCCGCGCTCGGCCGTACGGGGGGCCTCGCTCATCGGGTCGCCCCGTCCTCGAGGAGGGTGGTCGCCGGGTTGTCGTAGCCGTCGGCCTTGCGGACCACGCCGTCGAGGCCCTTGCCCTTGGTCGGGGGCCGCTTCATCGCCCCGAAGGTGCCGTCGGCGATCGCGGCGAGCAGCGGCTGCGGGAAGTCGGTGCCGCGGGCGGCGGTGTCGGAGGCGATCGCGTCGAGGAGGTCGACCGCCTCGGAGAGCACCTGGCGCGCCCGGGTCTGGATGAACCCGTCGCGCGGTGGGTGGAAGTCCTCGGTGAGGCCGCCGGCGGCGTCCATGACGTAGCGGACGTTCTGCAGGGCGAGGTCGCGGTCGGAGAGCCAGGGCGTGACGACGGCCTCGGTCATCATCCCGACGAGGAGGATGCCCTGCCCGGTCATCGCCCCGACGAGGTTGAAGAACCCGTCGAGGAGGTAGCCGCGGAAGACGTCGCCGGTCATGTGCTTGGTCGGCGGCATCCACTTCAGCGGCGCCCTGGGGAAGAGCTGGCGGGCCAGCAGGGCGTGCGCGAGCTCCATCCGGAAGGAGTCCGGGAGGTCGGGGTTGATCTCGAAGGCGTGGCCCAGGCCGAGCTGCCAGTCCTCGAGGCCGGCCTCCTTGGCGAAGTACTCGTTGAGCAGCTGGGAGACGGTGACGGTGTGCGCGGCCTCGACGGCGTCGGCGGTCGTCAGGTAGTTGTCCTCGCCGGTGTTGATGATGATGCCGGCGCGGGCGTGCACCTGGCGGCTGAAGCGCTGGTCGACGAAGGTGCGGATCGGGTTGATGTCGCGGAAGAGGATGCCGTACATCGAGTCGTTGAGCATCATGTCGAGCCGCTCGAGCCCGGCCAGCGCGGCGATCTCCGGCATGCAGAGGCCGCTGGCGTAGTTCGTGAGGCGGATGTAGCGGCCCAGCTCGCGGCTCGTCTCGTCGAGGGCGGCCCGCATGAGGCGGAAGTTCTCCTGGGTGGCGTAGGTGCCGGCGTAGCCCTCGCGCGTGGCGCCCTCGGGGACGAAGTCGAGCAGGCTCTGCCCGGTGGAGCGGATGACGGCGATGACGTCGGCGCCGGCGTGCGCGGCGGCCTGGGCCTGGGGGATGTCCTCGTGGATGTCGCCGGTGGCGACGATGAGGTAGATCCACGGCGTGCGCGGGGCGTCGCCGACCTTGGCGACCATCCGCTCGCGGGCCCGGCGCTGCTGGTCGACGGTGCGGATGCCCCGGGCGACGGCGGTGCGGGCGGCCCGGCGGGCGGGGGCGAGGTCGCGCCCCTCGGGGAGCCGGAACGCCACTCCCCCGCTGGCCGCCTTCTGGGCGAGGGTCAGCAGGTCGGGGGCCTGGCCGCGGCGCAGGGCGTCCCAGACCGGCGTGGTGACCCCGTGCTCGAGGCCGACGTCGGCGCGGACGGCGTCGACGAGGTGGTTGACCCACGGCGTGCCCTCGTGGTCGGCCCCGGAGAGGCCGGCGAGGCGGAGCGTGGCGCGCTCGACCGAGACCGTCGTGTGGGCGCGGGCGAGGTCGACGACCGGCTTGCCGGCCCGGCGGGCGAGGGTGCGGGCGCGGCGGACGACGGCGGGGTCGAGGTCGAGGAGGGCGGTGCGGGCGGGAGACACCGCGCCAATCTAGCAACGACACCGCAGGACTTGCAGCAACCCGGGCGGCGCACCGGAGATCCTTGCGGTCGGTGGTGCCGGTCGGCCGCGGGGCCGGCGCAGTATCGGGTCGTGCCGACCGGGCGTCCTCTGGTTCGCATCGGTCGGGTGAGCGCACCCTCCTCCCCCGTCGCGCGGCCGCGACGGACGGCCGACCTGCACGTCCGTGCGATGACCGAGGACGACGTCCCCGGCGTCCTGGCCTGGCGGAACCACCCCGCCGTCGCCCGGTGGCTGCTGCGCACGACGCTGACCGAGGCGGAGCTGCGCGAGCGGGTGCGCTCCGCGGAGGCCCCCAGCTGCTCGCTGGTCGCCCTCCACGGGGACGACGTCGTGGCCACGGGCTTCGTCGGGGTCCGCGACGGGATGGGCCAGGACACGGGCTCGGAGCACGTCGGCAGCCGAGGGGCTCGTCGGCTACCTCGTCGACCCTGCCCACCACCGCCGCGGGTTCGCGACCCAGCTGGCCGGGGCGCTCCTGGAGGTGGCCTTCGACGACCTCGGGCTGCGGCGGGTGACGGCGGGGTGCTTCGCCGACAACGTGGGGTCGTGGCGGGTGATGGAGAAGGTCGGGATGCGGCGCGAGCAGCACGGGGTCGAGGACTCCTGGCACGCCGAGCTCGGGCTGGGTCGACGGGTTCACGTACGCGATGCTGCGGTCCGAGTGGCTGGCCCGCCGGCGCGCGTAGGAGGGGTCGGGTGACGCCGGCGAGCACGGCTGTGCTGGGCGCCGAATGCGGTTCCGCTGCAGCGCGAACACCTGTGGATCATGGCTTGCGGTTCGAACGGGTGTTCGGTAGGATGAGGCATGGACAGGGGGCAGGTCAGCAGCCGGATCGCGGCACTGCGTGAGGAGTGCGCGGCGCTGGGTCGTGAGCTGGCCGAGGACGGGTTGGGGCTGGCGCCGGAGGAGGCGTTCGCGGTCGCCGGTGAGGCCCAGCGCCTGGCCAACTCCGCTGACGGGCTGGTCGCGGTGGCGGCGTCGTTGGGGGCGCGGGTGGAGGTGCGCCTGTCCGGGAGCGGGTCCGGTGGAGCGGGTGCACCCGGTGGGGTTCGTCGACGCGATGGCCGCGACGAGATGTTCTGCCTGGAGGCCGGCCTGACCGAGGGGCTGGCGGGCCGCAAGGTCGCCCTCGGGGCCGCCCTGGGCGAGCGGTTCCCGCAGATCCGGGCCCTCCTCCTCGCCGGTGAGGTGTCGCGCGGTCGTGCGCGCAGAAGGTCGTCGACGCGTGCGCCGGGCTCGACGTGGAGGCGTGCGCGGCGGGTCGATGCCGAGCTCGCGGGTCGGCTGGCCGTCGATGGACCCGGCCCGGGTCGACCGTCGGAGGCGCGGCGGGTCGCGGCCCGGGTCGCGGCCGACCAGGTCGCCGCGCACGCCGCGATGACCCGCCGTGGCCGGTGCGTGGAGGTCCGGCCGGGCGTGGACGGGCTGACCGACTGGTTCGCCTCCCTGCCGACCGCCACGCGCGCGGCGATGTGGTCCGCGGTCGAGGAGCTCGCCGGGGAGTACCGGGCCGTGGACGACACCCTGTCGGTGCCGGAGTCCCGCGCCGACGCCCTGACCGACCTGGTCCTGCGGAACGTGACGGTCTCGGCGCAGGTCACCCTCGGGGTGCCCGTGGTCACCGACCGCCCCGCCCCGGAGGCCGTGTCGCGGCGAGACCGTTCCGGGTCGCCGTGGGACGACGACGAGACCGTCATCGACGCCGTCACCGGCGACGAGACCCGCTACGCCGACCTCGACCCCGCGAGTCCCGCGAGGCAGCTGTCCTGGCGCGAGGAGCCGACCCTCGACCCACGCGACCGTCGCCGACGGTCATGGCCGCCCGTCACGCCCGGGTACGCCGTGTCCGGCACCCAGCTCCCCGGCGTCGGCTGGGTCGACGCCGCCACCGTCGCCAACCTCCTGGCCAGCCCTCCCGCTGGACGTCGCCCGCGCCGTCCTCGACGCCGACACCGGCACCCTGGCCTCCCTGACCACCGACCGCCTACCGGCCACCCCAAGGCCATCGCCGACTTCGTCAAGACCCGCGACGGGACCTGCCGGATGTGGGGCTGCACCCGACCCGCCGACCACACCGACCTCGACCACACCAGACCCTGGCCCGCCGGCGCCACCTCACCCGACGAACCTCGCCGCCCTCTGCCGCCGCCACCACCGGTTCAAGCAGCTCGGCCGCTGGCGACCCACCCTCGACCCCGACGGCACCCTCACCTGGCACGACCCCAACGGCCGGACCCGCACCACCGAACCCGCCCACCGCCTCCACCCCGAACCATCTCCCTGAGGCGGCGCACCAGCTCGGGCCTGCCCGCCGAGGTTCCCCGCCCTCGAGGGGTCAGAGCTCCGCGTCGTGGAGGGTCACGCCGTCGCGCACGGTGAGCAGGCACTCCGGCAGCGGGAGCCCACCGCCGAGCCGCGGGAGTCCGTCGGGCCCGAGCTCGGCGACCGACCACGCCGCGAAGGTCGCCGGACCCCCGACGGCCAGCGCTCCCCCGCCCTCGACTCCGGCCAGGTCCCAGCCGCCGACCGTGTGCGCCGCCACCGCGGTCGCGGGGTCGAGGCGCTGGGCCTCGTCGCGGTGCTCGACCGCGGCCCGCACCGCCACCCACGGCGCGAAGGGCGTCACCGGGGAGTCCGAGCCGAGGCCGAGCCGCACCCCGGCCGCGGCGAAGCCCCGCAGCGGGTTCGTCGCGACGCCACGGTCGGGCCCCAGCCGCGCCGCGTACATCCCCTCCCGGCCGCCCCAGTAGGCGTCGAAGGTGGGCTGCACGCTCGCGCCGATGCCGAGCCGGGCCATCGTCGCGACCCCCGCGGCGTCGACCATCTCCGCGTGCTCCAGCCGCGGCCGCGAGGCGCGCACCACGTCCTCCCCCACGAGCTCGGCCGCCCGGACGTAGCCCTCGAGGACGAGGTCGAGGCCGGCGTCGCCGATGACGTGGAAGCCGCTCTGCACGCCGGCGAGGGCGCACGCGGCCACGTGGTCCCGCACCGCGGCCACGTCGCGGTAGGCCGACCCCCGCAGGTCCGGCGCGTCGGCGTAGCCCTCCCGCAGCAGCGCCGTGTGCGACCCGATCGACCCGTCGATGTTGAGGTCGCCGCCCAGCCCCACCGCGCCGTGCAGCCCCGCCAGGGCCCGGGCCTGCTCGGGCTCGGTCACCGCCTCGGCCCAGTAGCCCACCGTCGCCGGGAGGCTCGGCCCGGCGCCCGAGGTCGAGCACGTCGGCGAAGTCCTCGGCCGAGGTGAGCAGCGGCCCCCCGCACTCGTGCACCGCGACGACTCCCTGCGCCGCGGCGGCCCGCAGGGCGGCCGTGATGTCGCCGCGTCGGTCGGCGGCGCTGCGCGCGGCGTCGAAGGCGGCCCGGGCGGCGTTCTTGGCGTCGCGCACCACGAAGCCGGACGCCGACCAGCCGTCGAGCAGGTCGGCCGACGAGGCGGCGACGAGCGCGGTCGAGACCACCGCCGAGTGCCCGTCGATCCGCGAGGCGTAGACGACGCCACCGCCGGTCGCCCGGTCCAGCTCGAGCGCCGTCATCGGCCGCTCGCGCGTCCAGTCCTGCTCCTGCCAGCCGTGCGCGAACACCGGTGCGCCGGGCGCCTCCCGGGCGGCCGCGGCGACGAGGTCGAGGGCCTCGGTGACGGTGCGGGTGCCCGCCAGGTCGACCCCGCGCATCCCGAGCCCCGTGTGCGAGAGGTGGGCGTGCGCGTCGACGAAGCCCGGCAGCACGAGGGCCCCGGCGAGGTCGACGACGGCGTCCACCGACTCGGCGTGGCGCTCGGCCCCCTCCTCGTCGCCGAGCCAGGCGACCCGCCCGTCGTCACCGACGACGAGGGCGGAGGCGGCCGGTCGGTGGGCGGCCCACAGCCGTCCACGGCGCAGGAGGGTCGTCGCCATGGCGTCACCCTATGCGGGTCCGCGACGGCTCCGGGGAGGCCCGGGCCACCGGCGTAGCGTGGTGGCATGCCGCTCCCGCAGGTCCTCACGCACGTCAACAAGGCGGTCACCAACAAGGTGCTCATCCACCTCGCCGGGCACGGTCCGTTCGTCGAGCTCGAGCACGTCGGGCGGCGCAGCGGCCGGGTCTACCGCATCCCCCTCAACGCGTTCCGGGACGGGGACGCGGTCACCTTCGCGCTCACCTACGGTCCCCGGGTCGACTGGCTGCGCAACGTGCGCGCCGCCGGCGGCTGCCGGGTGAGGATGCGCGGAGCGCTGCTCGAGCTCGGGGCGCCGGTGGACCTTCCGGCCGCGGAGGGGATGCGCCGGATGCCGCCTCCGGCCCGCGTCGTGCTCGAGCTCGCCGGGGTCGACCACTTCGTCGAGATGCCGGTGCTCCGCTCGGCGCCGGCCTGACCGTCCCCGGCCCGACCGGGCGTCCCTGAGCCTCAGTCCCGGGCGAGCCGGTCCTCGAAGAGGGCGCGCACGGCCGGGGTCTCGCGCAGCAGCCGCGAGGGCGTGGTCGGCGTGGCCGGGCACGTAGCCGTTGCCGACGAGCATCGTCACGTCGGCGGCCAGGCCCTCGGCCCCCAGCGCCGCCGCCGCGAAGCTCGTGGCCATCGAGAAGAAGACCACGGTGCCGCCCTGGGCGGTGGCCAGGACGGCCGGCTGCTCGCACCCGGGCACGTCGACGCACACGACGGTGAGGTCGACGGGCCCGCCGGCCGCGGCGACGGCCTCGGAGAGCCCCAGCGGCGAGCGGGCGTCGGCCACGACCACCTCGTCGGCGAGGCCGGTCGGGCGCAGGAGGTCGGCCTCGGCCTCGGTGGGCACGACGCCGACGAGCAGGCCCGCCCCGGCGTCGCGGGCCGCGGCCAGCGACAGCGACCCGGACTTGCCGGCCGCGCCGAGCACGGCCACGCTCGGCGCGCTCCCCCTCGCCAGGCGCTCACCCACCACCCGGGACACGAGGGCCGGCGCGCCGCAGACGTCCATCACCATGAGCGCGAGGTCGGGCGAGAGGTCGTCGGGGAGCACGGCCGCGATGGACCGGCCGAAGAGCACGGCGTGGCCGGCCGTCGGCACCCGCTCGGTGCGCCCGTCCCAGCGCCCGAGCCCGTCGGTGATGACGAGCGGCGTGAGGGAGAGCGAGACGAGGGTGGCCACGCGGTCGCCCACCGAGAGGCCGAGCGGCGACTCCGGGCCCACCTCCGCCACGGTGCCGACGAGCATCCCGCCCGACCCGGTGACCGGGTTCTGCATCTTGCCGCGCTCGGCGACGATGGCGAGCACCTCGGCCCGCACCGCTCCACCGTCCCCGGCGTGCTTCTCGGTGAGCTGGCGGAACGAGGCGGCGTCGAGGTTGAGGGTCTCGACGTCGATCCGGACCTCGTCGGGCCAGAGCTCGGGCGAGGGGTCGACGACCCGGGCAGCCTGGGGCAGGGCCGCCCCGGCCGGGTCGAGCACGCGGTGCAGGCCGACGGGCGAGCTCGGGGTCAGGCGCACAGAATCTCCTCAGAATCCGACACGCCGCCGCAGGTCTTGCGGCGGGCGGCTGCGATGGACGTCATCCGTCCCGTATCCTCCCACGCATGGTGATGAGGATCGAGCAGCCCTACGCGTACCGCCGACGCGAGCTCGTCGAGCCGGACTGGACCCGCCTGCCCGGGTGGCGCGACGTCGCGGCCGCCGACTGGGAGAGCGCCCAGTGGCAGCGCGCCCACTGCGTGAAGAACGTCGGCCAGCTCCGCGCGCTCATGGGCGACCTCCTCGAGGACCGGTTCTACGCCGACCTCGAGCGCGACCAGGCCGAGCGGGCGACGATGTCGATGCTCGTCACCCCCCAGATGATGAACACCATGGTCTCCGGCACCGACGGTGGGCTCCCGGCCGCCGGCGCCGCCTACACCGAGGCCTTCTACGCCGACCCGGTGCGCCGCTACATGCTGCCCGTGTTCTCCGACCGCCGCACCGACTGGCCGAGCCACCCCTTCGCCACCCGCGACAGCCTCCACGAGCACGACATGTGGGCCGTCGAGGGGCTGACCCACCGCTACCCCACCAAGGTCCTCGCGGAGATGCTCCCGACGTGCCCGCAGTACTGCGGCCACTGCACCCGGATGGACCTCGTCGGCAACCCGACCCCCCAGTTCACCAAGCTCAAGCTCGCCGGCAAGCCGGTCGACCGGTACGCCGCGATGCTCGACTACCTCCAGCGCAGCCCCGGCGTGCGCGACGTCGTCGTGTCCGGTGGTGACGTCGCCAACATGCCGTGGCGCAACCTCGAGGGCTTCCTCGACAAGCTCCTCGACGTCGAGAACATCCGTGACATCCGCCTCGCCACCAAGGCGCTCATGGGCCTGCCCCAGCACTGGCTCCAGCCCGACGTCGTCGAGGGCGTCGCGCGCGTCTCCGCCAAGGCGCGCTCCCGGGGCGTCTCCCTCGCGATCCACACCCACGTCAACAGCGCCGCCTCGGTGACCCCCCTCGTGGCGCGGGCGGCCCGGACCATGCTCGACGCGGGCGTCCGCGACGTCCGCAACCAGGGCGTCCTCATGCGCGGGGTCAACGACACCTCCGAGCAGCTGCTCGACCTCTCGTTCGCCCTCCAGGACGAGGCCACGATCACGCCGTACTACTTCTACATGTGCGACATGATCCCGTTCTCGGAGCACTGGCGGCTCTCGCTGCGCGAGGCCCAGCACCTCCAGCACGCGATCCTCGGCTACCTCCCCGGCTTCGCCACCCCCCGCATCGTCTGCGACGTGCCGTTCGTCGGGAAGCGCTGGGTGCACCAGGTCGACAGCTACGACACCGAGAAGGGGATGTCGTTCTGGCGGAAGAACTACCGGACCTCCATCGAGGCCGAGGACACCGACGCCCTCTCGCGCGAGTACGTCTACTACGACCCGATCTACACCCTCTCCGAGGCCGGGCAGCAGTGGTGGCGCACGAACACCGACGTCGAGGCCGCGCACGAGCGCGCCCTGGCCGGTGCCGGAGCCTCCCGCGCGGCCTCCGCGGCCGACCTCGTCTGACGCCCGCGCCGTAGGCTCGCGGGCATGGCCCGTCGCGCGCCGTCCGGCACCCCCGCCACCGTGGCCCTCGCCGCGGCCGGGGTCGTCTTCAGCCAGCACGCCTACGAGCCCGACCCCTCGGCCCCGTCGTACGGGCTCGAGGCGGCCGAGGCCCTCGGGCTGGCGCCGGAGCGGGTGTTCAAGACCCTCCTCGTCGACACCGGTGACGGCCTGGCGGTCGGCGTCGTGCCCGTCGCCGGGCAGCTCGACCTCAAGGCCATGGCCGGCGCCCTCGGGACCAAGCGGGTGACGATGGCCGACTCCGGCGGACGCCGAGCGGTCCACCGGCTACGTCCTCGGGGGCATCTCGCCGGTCGGCCAGAAGCGCGCCCTCCCCACCGTCGTCGACGAGAGCGCCGAGCTCTTCGACGTCGTCTACGTCTCGGGTGGCCGGCGCGGCCTCGACCTCGGCCTCTCCCCCGCCGACCTCCTGCGGGTCACCGGCGCGAGCGTCGCGGACATCGCGCGATGAGCGCCGACGTGGGGCAGCGCTCGTACGACGTGCCGGTGCTCGGAACCCACCTGCACGTCGAGGAGTCCGGCTCGGGACCCGCGGTGCTCCTCCTCCACGGCAACCCGACGTCGTCCTACCTGTGGCGCCACGTCCTGCGTGCCGGGCTCCCCGGGTGGCGGGCCGTCGCCCCCGACCTCGTGGGGATGGGCCGGTCGGGGAAGCCCGACATCGCCTACCGGCTCGCCGAGCACGTCGACCACGTCGAGGCCCTCGTCGACGCCCTCGACCTCGACGACGTCGTCGTCGTCGCGCACGACTGGGGTGGTCCGGTCGGCGTCGAGCTGCTGCGCCGGAGGCCCGGGCGGGTCGTCGGGCTGGCCGTCATGGAGTCCCGGCTCCGCTCGCTGCCCTCGTGGGCGGACTTCGACGACGGCCGCGACCTGTTCCGGCAGCTGCGCGCCCCCGGCACCGGTGAGCAGATGGTGCTCGCGGAGAACTTCTTCGTCGAGACCCTGCTGCCTGCCGCCCTCGGGGAGCACGCCCGCCCCGCCGACCTGGCGGTGTACGCGGCGCCCTACCCGACCCCGGAGTCCCGGCGTCCCCTGCTGGCCTGGGCCCGGGAGATCCCGGTGGCCGGCGAACCCGCCGACGTCGTCGAGCTCGTCGACGCCGGCACCGCAGCCCTCGTGGCGTCACCCGTCCCCAAGCTCCTCCTCCACGGCGGCGACGGCGTGGTCCTGGGTCCCGGTCGACGTGCGCTGGTGCCGCGACCACCTGCCCGAGCTCACCGTCGTCGACGTGGGCCCCGCCGGCCACTTCCTGCCCGAGGAGCGCCCCGACGAGGTGGTCGCAGGCCCTGCGGACGTGGCTCGCCGGGCTGGGGCCCCCCGGCTGACGAGGCCGCTCAGCGGTGGGCGTCGGCGGCGGCCTGGATGGCGGCGACGAAGCGGGCCCACTGGTCGGCGTCGCCCATGGCGTCCCGGTCGCGGCCGGCCTGGCCGTCGAGGCCCTCCCGGAGGATCTCGGCGTGCCCGGCGTGCTGGGCGGTCTCGGCGACCACCCGGACCACGAGGTGCCCGAAGGTCGTCTGCCGCCTCTCCTCCGGCCACCAGGCCGGCGCCGCCGGTGCGTCGAGGGGCAGCTCGGCCAGGGCAGCGTCGGAGAGCGCCCACGCCTCGCGGTACAGGCCGATGACCCACTCGCGGGTCTCGTCGGCCCGGGCCCACATGTCGCCGCCCTCCCAGACCGAGCCGTCCTCGTCCCACGGCAGGGTCGGCGCGGGCCGCCCGACGGCCTCGCTGAGGTAGCCGATCTCGACCCCGGTGAGGTGCTTGACCAGCCCGAGCAGGTTCGTCCCGGTCGGGGTCAGCGGCCGGCGGACGTCGTACTCGGAGAGGTCGTCGAGAGTCCGCAGGAGCGCGGTGCGGCCGTCCTGGAGGTAGCGCTGCAGGTCGGCCGCGACGCCGGGGGGCGGGTGGCCCGTGCTCACTCCCACGGCGTCGAGAGGACGACGGTCGTGCGGGTCGAGACGTGCGCCGCGCCGCGGATCCGGGCGATGAGCTCCTCGAGCTCGAGGGGGGTGGAGACCCGGATCTTGAGGATGTAGTTCTCGTCACCGGCGACGGAGTGGCACTCCTCGATCTGCTCGATGCCCTGGAGGCGCTCGGGGATGTCGTCGGGCTGGGACGGGTCGAGCGGCGTCACCGACATGAACGCCGTGAGGTCGCGGCCGAGGGCCCGGTGGTCGACCCTGACCGTGTAGCCCTTGACCACCCCGCGCTGCTCGAGCCGCCGCACCCGCTGGTGGACGGCCGACGTGGACATGCCGAGGGCCTTGCCGAGGTCGGTGTAGCTGATCCGACCGTCCTCGGTGAGGAGGTCGACGATCCTCCGGTCCAGGTCTTCCACGCCCGCCACAGTAGTGCGCGGGGGTGACGGCGCGCACGGTTCGGCCATGCAGTGGGCCCTACCGGCCGGTCAGGGCCGTCAACCGCTGGGCGACGGCTTCGGGGGCCTTCTCGTCCGGGGCGAAGTGGTCGAGACCCTCGATGACCTCGACGGACGAGCGGTCGATCACGGCGGCCAGGGTCGGGAGCAGGGCCGACGACAGCGCCGCAGGGCTCCTGCTGCCGCCCAGCAGGAGGGTCTCGGCCGTCACCGTGGCGAACCGCTCGACCGAACCCGTGTCCGCGCGGTCCACCTCCGCGTGCTCGTGGTACGCGGTCTCCAGCAGGCACTCGTACCGGCGCCACGTCTCGCCCCGGACCGCGAACCGCAGGACGAGCGACAGGTACCACGTCGGGAGGTGGGTGACGAAGGCCGGCGCGCCACCACTGCCCCTGACGAAGTGGGCGAACGCGCCCCGGCCGTCTCCGGCGTCGAGCAGGCGGCGGTAGCCCGGCAGCCAGCCCGCCGGGATCGACCCGGCGACGGCGACGCCGGGGTCGTAGACCGCGACGCGGTCGAACACCGAGGACCGGGCCGCGGTCTCGAGCACCACGAGGCCCCCGAAGCTGTGGCCGAAGGCGCTCCGTGCGCCCGTCGCCCCGGCCACGGCGAGGAGGTCCGCGCACTCCTGGTCCAGGCCGTAGGACGGCCCCGGAGGTCCGCTGCCGCCGCGGCCGCGGCGATCCAGCACGTGGACCGTCGCGCTTCCGGCCAGCGCGGCCGCCAGCCGCAGGTAGTCGTGGGCGGTGCGGAACGCGCCACCCACGACCACGACCCCGGGACCCTCACCGACGGTGAGGACGGAGAGCGCGGTTCCGTCGCCGGCCACGACGGTGCTGTGCCGCCCGCCGTCCACGGGCGCGGTCACGTCGTCGCCTCGAGGGCGGCCAGCAGCCGGGCGGTGTCGCGTCGGTAGGAGTCGTAGGACAGCCCTGCGTCGGCGACGAGGGCATCGACCCGGTCCTCCAGCACCGTGCCGCAGCGCTCCACGACCTCCTCGCCGAGGGCGGTGAGGGCCAGGCGGCGGCGGTGGCCGCCCCGTGGGTCGTCCTCCGCCACCAGCAGCCCGTCGGACACGAGCAGGGCCGTCATCCGGCTCACCGACGGCTCCGTGCGACCGATCCGGTCCGCGAGCGCCCGCTGGGTCGGGCCCCCGAGCTCACCGACGGACCAGAGGAGCAGGAAGCGCGAGTACGTGACCCCCTGCTCCGCCTCGAGGATGCGGTCGGCGGCCCGGTCGAGGCGTGCCGTGAGCGCGTGGAGCGCACGCCCCAGGTCCTTGGTCGTTCCCATGGCGAGTAACTTAGCATGTGAAGTTCACTCCGAGAGCGCTTGACCTCAGGTGCACTGGAGGTGTTCGGCTGGGCGCATGGACGTCGAGCACCTCCCCAGCACCTCGGTCTGCGACCTGACGACGACCGGGCGGCGCAGCGGGCGCCCCGCGCGCATCGAGATCTGGTTCGTCGTCGTCGACGGCCGGGTGGTCCTCACGGGCACCCCCGGGCGCCGCGACTGGCTCGCCAACCTGCGGGCCGACCCGCGCGCCACCCTCCACCTGCGCGACCCGGACCAGGACGTCGCCGTCGTCGCCGAGGAGGTCACCGACCCGACGGACCGACGAGCCCTCGTGCGCGGGGTGTGGCGCGTCCAGCCCTGGTACTCGCGTCAGGGTGACGGCATCGACGCGTGGGTCGCCCGGGCACCGATCGTCGTCCTCCGCCCGGCGCGGGAGGAGCGGTCCGTGGCGCCCACCGAGCCCGACGAGGCCGCGTAGGCTCGGCGCATGCCGCTGGACCCGAGCCGCCCGCCGAAGCTCCTGCTCCTCGACTCGGCCTCCCTGTACTTCCGGGCCTTCTTCGGCGTGCCCGACCCGCGCACGGACACCTCCGAGGTGCCGACGAACGCGCTGCGCGGGTTCCTCGACATGATCTCGACCCTCGTCACGGCGCACCGTCCCACGCACCTCGTCGCGTGCTGGGACGACGACTGGCGGCCGCAGTGGCGGGTCGACCTCGTGCCCACGTACAAGACGCACCGGCTCACCGAGGGCTCCGACGTCGCCGAGGAGAGCCCCGACGACCTCACCCCGCAGGTGCCGCTCATCCGCGACGCCCTGGCGGCGGTCGGGATCGTGCGCCTCGGCGCGGCCGACTGCGAGGCCGACGACGTCATCGGCACCCTCGTCACCCGCCACCACGGGGTCATGCCGGTCGACGTCGTCACCGGCGACCGCGACCTGCTCCAGCTCGTCGACGACGAGCACGCCGTCCGGGTGCTCTACACGGGCAAGGGCGGGGTGCGCGAGCCCGACGTGTTCACCCAGGCCGCACTGCAGGAGAAGTACGGGGTGTCCTCCGGAGAGGCGTACCTCGAGATGTCCGTGCTCCGCGGGGACACGAGCGACGGGCTGCCGGGCGTCAAGGGCATCGGCGACAAGACCGCCGCCCAGCTCATCGCCCAGTACGGGTCGCTCGACGCGCTGCGGGCCGCCGTCGACTCCGGAGACCCGGCCATCAAGGGGGCCCGCCGCACCAACCTCGAGGCCGCGTCCGACTACCTCGACGTCGCTCCGCGGGTGGTCCGGGTCGTGCGCGACGCGCCGGTCGCCGAGGTCGACGCCGCCCTGCCCTCGGCCGTCGCCGACCGGCTGGCCCTCGACGAGCTCGCGGCCCGGCACGGGGTCGAGAACCCCGTCGGGCGGCTGCTCACCGCGCTGGGTCTGGGCTGACCCCGCCCCGCTCCCCCGTCGGCCGGGTCCAGCGCATCCGGAACGCGGTGGGCACGAAGCCGGTCGCCGGGTCCGGGCGGCCGCGGAACTCGCTCGGCGACACCCCGACGACGTCGGAGAAGGTGCGGCTGAAGGTGCCGAGGCTGCTGAAGCCGACCTCCATGCAGACGTCGGTGACCGAGGTGTCGGTCGTGCGCAGCAGGGTCATCGCCCGCTCGATGCGTCGGCGCTGGAGGTAGCGGTGCGGCGTCTCCCCGAAGACCTTCTTGAACTCGCGGATGAAGTGCGCCCGCCCCATGAGCGCCACGGCCGCCAGCGCCTCGATGTCGAGCGGCTCGGTGCTGCGTCGGTCGACGAGGTCGCGGGCGCGCAGCAGCCGCCGGTTGCGGTCCTCCTCGGCGGCGCTCACCGGTCCACCGTACGGTCCCGCCGTGTCGGCCCCGCACTTTCGGAGAAGCGTCCCGTCGCCCGGCCTCCTAGCGTCGTCCCCGACACCACGACCCGGGAAGGACCCGAACCATGCTGAAGCGCAACAACATCTCCTCCATCTTCGTCCTCGACCAGGACGAGGCCCTGCGGTTCTACACCGAGGTCCTCGGCCTCGAGGTCGACACCGACATGGACTTCGGCCCGATGCGGTGGCTCACCGTGCGCGTGCCGGGCGACCCCAAGGCGATCCTCCTCGAGAAGCCCGGCGTCCCGGCGCACGACGAGACCACCACCGAGCAGATCCGGGCCCTGGTCACCAAGGGCGCGGGGGGCGGCTGGCTGGCCTTCACGACCGACGACGTCGACGGGATGTACGCGAAGCTCCAGGAGGCCGGCGTCGAGTTCACCCAGGAGGTCGTCGACCAGCCGTACGGGCGCGACTTCGCCATCCGTGACCCGTTCGGCAACCACATCCGGATCGGCGAGGTCGTCGGCGGCTGAGGCCGGCCCGCGTCCTCAGTCGAGGCGGTCGGCGGCGACGACCCCGCGCATCACGCCGTCGACCGCCGAGCGCGCGGTGCGGCGCAGCACCGGGTCGGACGCTGCGTCGCCGACCTGCCCGAGCAGGTCGACGAGCTGCTTGCAGCGCCGGACGAAGTCGCCGGCCGCCATGTCCTGGCCCCGGAGCACGTCGTCGAGCCGGCCGCCCGAGGCCCACCGGTGGACCATCCACGCCATCCCGCCGTCGGGCATCGAGGTCGTCGGCAGGTCGTGGTCGGTCTCCAGGGCCTCGATCTCGGTCCACAGCCGCTCCATCGCCCGGACGGCCTCCGCCACGTCGTCGGTCGGCATCCGGGGCGAGACGTCGGCCTCCTCGTGGCGCGGCTCGTGGACCAGGGCGGAGAGCGCGGCGGCCAGCCCGGGCGGGTCGAGGCGCTTCCACACGTCGTGGCGCAGGCACTCGGCCGCGAGCAGGTCCTTCTCGGTGTAGAGCCGGCGCAGCCGCTCCCCGCGCTCGGTGACCACCGTGCCGCCCTCGTCGAGGTAGCCGAGCGACTCCAGCGCCTCGCAGATCCGGTCGAAGGTGCGCGCGACGGTGTTGGTGCGGCCCTCGACCCGCCGCTGCAGCCCGGTGGTCTCGCGGGTGAGCCGCCACCAGCGCTCGGCCCAGCGCGCGTGGTCCTCGCGCTTCGGGCACTGGTGGCACGGGTGGTCGCGCAGCTCGCGGCGCAGGTGCTCGACCCGGTCGGTGTCGGTGGGTCCGGGGCCGCCGCGGCCCGCCCGCGACGGGGCGTCCTCGAGGCCCCGGGGCGTGGCGATGCGCAGCGACGTCGCGAGGTCGCGCCGCGACTTGGGCGACTTGGGGTTGAAGTGCGAGGGCACCGTGACGTGCGCCATGGCCTCGACGGGCTCCGGGACGTCGACGAGGGTGAGCCGCCGGAACTGCTTGTCCTCGGTGACGACCGCCGGCCCGGTGGGTGCGCCCTTCGCGGTGCGGGCGGGCTGCACCACGACGGCCCACCCCGCGCGCCGGCCGGCCGGGATCCGGATGACGTCGCCGACGCGCAGCGCCTCCATCGACACGGCCGCCTCGGCCCGCCGGGAGGCCGCCCGGGCCTTGCGTCCGTCCTTCTCGGCGTCGGCGAGCTCGCGGCGGAGCCGGGCGTACTCGCGGAAGTCGCCGAGGTCGCAGTGCATGGCCTCCGCGTACCCCTCGAGGCCCTCCTCGTTCTTGCGCAGCTGGGTGACGATGCCGACGACCGCCCGGTCGGCCTGGAACTGCGCGAACGAGGTCTCGAGCACCTCGCGCGCCACCTCGCGGCCGACCTGGGCGACGAGGTTGACGGCCATGTTGTACGTCGGGCGGAAGCTCGAGCGCAGCGGGTAGGTGCGCGTCGAGGCGAGCCCGCCGACGGCCATGGGGTCCATGCCCCGGGTCCACTGGACGACGGCGTGGCCCTCGACGTCGATGCCGCGCCGCCCGGCGCGCCCGGTCAGCTGGGTGTACTCGGCCGGCGTGATGTCGACGTGGGCCTCGCCGTTGTACTTGACGAGCTTCTCGAGGACCACGGTGCGGGCGGGCATGTTGATGCCCAGGGCCAGGGTCTCGGTGGCGAACACGGCGCGGATGCGACCCTCGGTGAACAGGGCCTCGACGATCTCGCGGAAGAGCGGCAGCATCCCGGCGTGGTGGGCCGCGAAGCCCCGACTCAGGCCCTCGAGGAAGTCCCAGTAGCCGAGCACGCCGAGGTCCTCGTCGGCCAGCGGCTCGACCCGCTCCTCGACGTAGCGCCGGATCCGCTCGCCCTCGCGGTCGGTGACCAGCCGGGTGCCGGCCGAGAGCAGCTGGCCGACGGCCGCCTCGCACCCGACCCGGCTGAAGATGAACGTGATGGCCGGCAGCAGGCCGGCCCGGTCGAGGTCGTCGACGACCTCGGCCCGCGTCGCGCCCCCGCCGGGGCGGCCACCCCGGGCGAAGCCCCGGCCGGCCGGGCCGCCGCCCGGGCCCCGCGGCGGCGTGCGGTCGCGGCGGTTCCGGCCACCCCGGCCGTGCGCCGGCCCCCCGAGGCGCCGGGCGTCCTCGACCACCCGGCCGCGCTGCTCGGCGCTGCGGATGGCGTGGAGCAGGTCGGGGTCGACGCGGTTCCCGGCGAAGAGGTCGAAGAGGGTGGTGCCGACGAGCATGTGCTGGAAGAGCGGCACCGGACGGTGCTCGGAGACGACGACCTCGTGGTTGCCGCGCACCTCGGCGAGCCAGTCACCGAACTCCTCGGCGTTGCTCACGGTCGCCGACAGCGAGACCACCTGCACCGACTCCGGCAGGTGGATGATGACCTCCTCCCAGACGGCGCCGCGGAAGCGGTCGGCGAGGTAGTGCACCTCGTCCATGACGACGAACCCCAGGCCGTCGAGGGTGCGCGAGCCCGCGTACATCATGTTGCGCAGCACCTCGGTGGTCATGACGACGACGGGTGCCTCGCCGTTCACCGACGAGTCGCCCGTGAGCAGGCCGACGTTCTGGCTGCCGTGGCGGCGCACGAGGTCGTGGTACTTCTGGTTCGAGAGCGCCTTGATCGGGGTCGTGTAGAACGCCTTGCGCCCGGTGGCCAGGGCGAGGTGCACGGCGAACTCGCCGACGATGGTCTTGCCGGCGCCGGTGGGCGCGGCCACGAGCACCCCGCGGCCGGCCTCGACGGCCTCGCAGGCCCGCAGCTGGAAGTCGTCGAGGGGGAACTCGAGCCCGGCGGTGAACCGGCCGAGCTCCGCGCGTTCGCGGCGCCCCCGGGCCGCGGCCGCGGCGTACCGCTCGGCGGGACTGGGCATGGCCTCAGGCTACGTCAGCGCTCAGGCCAGCACGGACAGCGCGCCGGGGACGACCTCGAGGTCGAGGGGAAGCGGCCCGAACCGCTCGCCGTCCGCGTACGCGACGATGCCGGTGGCCTCGAGGCGCACCGTGCGCGCCCGCCGCACCTCGACCGCCGGGTGCGCCGTGTGGGCGCCGCTGAAGACCTTGGGGAAGACGCGCAGGAACTCGTGCACCGGGATCCGGTGCAGCACGAGGACGTCGAGCAGGCCGTCGTCGAAGACCGCGTCCGGGGTCACCCGCATCCCGCCGCCGTAGGCCGGTCCGTTCCCGACGGCGACGAGCATCGCCGCCGTCTCGCTCCGCTCGCCGTCGAGGGTGAGGACGTACGGGATGGGCCGGAAGACCGGCAGCTCGCGCACGATGGCGAGGTTGTAGCGCATCGGGCCCTTCGGCCACCGCCAGCCGTTGGCCCGCTCGTTGACGACGGCGTCGAACCCGGCCGCGAGCACCCCGAGGAACCACCGGGTCTCCCCGGACGGGTCGAGCGAGCGGGCCGCGTCGACCGCGCGGGTGCGCCCCTGGAGGATGCGCTCGACGGCCTCGGCGGCGTCCCGCACCGGCAGGCCCAGCTCGCGGGCGATGTCGTTGCCCGTCCCGGCGGCGACGATGCCGAGGGGCACGTCGGTGCCGGCGCAGAGGTTGGCCCCGAGGTGCACCATGCCGTCCCCGCCGGCGACGACGAGGGCGTCGAGCCCGCCCTCGGCCACGGCCGCGCGCCCGCGGGCGGTGGCCCCGGCGGCGTCGGCGGCGGAGAGGTCGACGACCTCGGCGCCGGCGGCGCGCAGCAGGGTGAGGGCCTCGAGCCCGATCCGGCGGCCGGTGTTCTTCCCCGAGGTCGGGTTGACGATGAGTCCGAGCCGCGTCGCCATGGCGCGAACGCTAGCGGAGGGGCGGCCTCAGAGCTCGGAGGCCTCGGTGTCGTCGGCGTCGAGCCACTCGGGCCGGGACTGGCGCCTTGCGCCGCTCGAGGAGCTTCGACCACCCCGATCGCCGCGAAGTAGAGCCCGACGAGCGGGCCGCATGAGGATGAACATCGAGTACGGGTCGGGCGTCGGCATCATCATCGCCGAGAAGACGGAGATCCCGACGACCGCGGGTCGCCAGGCGCGGACCATGAGGCGCGAGCGGCAGGATCCCGATGACGTTGAAGGCGACGAGGAACACCGGCAGGAGGAACGCCGCGCCGAAGCCGAGGCTGAACCGGGTGACGAAGCTGATGTAGTCGGTGGCCGTCTGCAGGTTCGCCGCGTTGGTCGGGGTGAAGTCGAGGAGGACGCCGATGACGAGCGGGAGCGAGATGTGGGCGATCCACAGACCGAGGAGGAACAGCGGCACCGCGGAGCCGATGAAGGCGAGCGAGACGCGCTTCTCCTTGCGCGTCAGGCCCGGGACGATGAAGGCCCACACCTGGTAGAGCCAGACCGGGCTGGAGAGGATGACGCCGGTGAAGATCGCGACGCTGAAGTGCAGCGAGAAGGGCGCGGTGATGCCGGTGAACGTCAGCTCGATCGAGGCGGACCGGTCGGGGTGGACGGCCTTGTACGCCTCCACCGGCGCCGTGAGGACGTTGTAGACCCCCTCGAACCACGCATGGGGGCCGTAGACCAGCCAGCCGACGACGGTCCCCACGCGCCACCGCGACGACGGCGAAGAACAGTCGGTTGCGGAACTCACGGAAGTGCTCCGTGAGGGTCATCCGGCCCTCGGGGTCGCGCGGGCTCCGGCGCACTCGGGCCATGGAGGAGCGGACGGGTCAGGCCGTCGGGCCCGACTGGTTGTCCGTGCGCGGGGCGCGCTCGTGGACGGCGTTGCCGTCGGGGTCGGGGGTGACGACGTCGTCGACGGCGCGCTCGCGCGTCAGCGGCTCGCCGCGCACGGTCTCGCTCGAGGCCTCGGACTTGCCCGGCCTGGTGCTCCTTCTTCATCTCGTCGACCTCGGAGCGGAAGACCCGCATCGAGCGGCCGAGGCTGCGGGCCGCGTCGGGGAGCCGCTTGGCGCCGAACAGGGCGATGATCAGCACACGAGGAGAACGATCACGGTGCCACCCCTCGAAGATTCCTCTGCCCATGACGGGTCCTTCCTGGTGCGTCGGATGAGGCTCGTGGTCAGTGTACGTGGCGGGCCCACGGCGGCAGCCGGTCGGACCGGCGCGCCGCCCGTTCGGCCCCCTGGGCCGCCCGGAGGGCCCGATGGTCCTCGCGGAGGGTGTGCGGGTCGCGGAGGACGGCAGGGGGCTCGGCGGCGGGATCCTCGTCGCGGCGGCGCTGCGCCGCGGCCTCGAGCTCCTCGACGAGGCGACCGGCCCGGCCGAGCTCGGCGGTGAGGGCCGCGCAGGCTGCGCCACGTGCGGCGCGCCCGGAGCCCGACGAGCAGCACGGCACCGGCCACCAGCCCGGCCCAGAGCAGCAGCCAGCCCCACCACGGCAGCACGGCTCAGCCCCCCGGGGCGGCGGGGTAGTGGGCCAGGGCCGCCTCGGCGCCCTCCCGGACCTCGGCGACGAGGTCGGCCGGCTCGGTGACGAAGCCCCGGCCGCCGAGGCGCCAGAGCAGCCGCCGCAGCCACGCGGTGTCGGCGGTGCGCAGGCGCACCAGCTGCCCGCCGCCCTCGTCGGCCGGAACCGCCTCGACCGACTCGACCGGGTAGTAGTCCGACGACCCACGTCGCACCGGGCAGCAGCCGCAGGGTGACGACGAGGTCGTCCGGCGCCGGACGGAAGGTGCCCTCGGACAGGTCGCGCTCGGCCGCCTCGGGCGGCGGGGTGCCGTCGACGTCGAGGACCGTGAGCTCCTCGACCCGGTCGAGCCGGAACAGCCGGGTGTCCTCCGCCCGGTGGCACCAGCCCTCGAGGTACCAGCGGCCGTCGATGCCGACGACGCGCATCGGGTCGACGTCGCGCTCGGTGGCCTCGTCGCGGGCGGGCACGAGGTAGCGCAGGTGGACCCGGCGACGGTCGGCCAGGGCGCCGCGGACGCGGGCGAGCAGGTCGGCGGAGGTGCCGTCGGCGACCTCCGCGAGCACGCGCTCGGCCGAGGCGGCCGCGTCGCCGGCCGCGGCCTCGAGCTTGGCCAGGGCGCGGTCGACGGCGTCGCGCTCGTCGAGCCCCGGCACCTCGCGCAGCGCCCGCAGCCCGACGATGAGGGTGACCGCCTCGTCGACCCCGAGCCGCAGCGGACGGGCGATGGAGTCGGCGTTGCCGACGAAGACCCGGCCGCCCTCCCAGTCGGCCTCGATGAGCTCGTCGGGCATCTGGCCGTAGCCGCAGAGGAAGAGCAGCCGCAGGTCGGCCTCGAGCTGCTCGGGGCTGACCCCGAGGTCGGTCGGCGGCCTGGGCGAGGTCGATGCCCTGCCGGTTGACGCAGCCACGGGACCATCGTCAGCAGCCGGGCCAGCCGCGCGGTCGCGGTCTCGGCGGGAGCCGGGGGCATCAGGACCCTCCCCCGGGCGCGCCGTGGGCGGCGTGCGCCGCGAGGGCTCCGCGCAGGCACTCGGTGACCGCGTCGACGAGCTCGGGCGGCTGCTCGACGACGACGTCGGCGCCGTAGCCGGCGACCTCCTCGGCGAAGGGCCACAGGTCGCCGTAGTCGAGGTCGACGAGCGACCACGTGTCGTCGACCTCGCCCACCGTGCGGGCCCGGCGGCGCAGGGCGTGGCCGGCCCCCTGCCGCACCCGCAGGACCGCGGGGCTGGCCTGGGCGCTCGAGCTGGCCAGCGTGTCGACCATCGCGCGCGGGTCGTGGTCGGCGGGCACCTCGAAGCTCCCGGCCCGGCCGGTGGGCCGCACCGCGCCGGTGACCCGCGAGAGGCGGAAGACCCGGGGCGCCTGCCGGTCCTCGTCGAAGGCGGTGAGGTACCAGCGGCCGTGCCACGACACGAGCGACCACGGCTGCACGTGCCGCTCGACTGCCCTCGCTGGCCTCGGGGCGGCGGTACTCGAAGCGCACCGGCACCCGGCGCAGCACGGCGTCCTTGACGGCGTCGAAGGCCGGCTCGGTGGTGCGCAGGCGGGGCTCGATCCCGATGAGCGCGTCGGTGTCGCGCTCGACGCCGGCCGCCCGCAGCTTGCGCAGCGCCTGGGCCGCCGGGGCGGCGAGCGAGGCCTGGGCCCACGTGCGGCTCGCGAGGCCGAGCACGGCGAGCTCGTCGGGCTCGAAGGCGATGTCGGGGAGCGCGTAGTCGCGCTGGTGGATGCGGTAGCCCGGCTCGTCGTCCCAGAGGACGTCGATGTCCTCGGTGACGAGCGGGATGCCGAGCTCGCGCAGCTCGTCCTTGTCGCGCTCGAACATCCTCTCGAAGGCCTCGGTGGACGCCGACTGGCCGTACTGCGGCACGAGCTGGCGGATCTGGGCCTTGGACAGCGGCCGGCGCGCGTAGAGCAGGACGAGGACGAGGTTGAGCAGCCGCTCGGTCTTGACCTGGGCCGCGCTCGGCGCACCTCCCCCGGACTCGCTGCTCACCGGGGAGACGCTACACGGCGGCTACGCTGCCGGGCGTGATGCAGTGGCGTGCCGGGACGGTCGTGGAGCAGGTCCGGCACTGGCCGGGCGCCGTCGAGCTGGCCGTCGACCTCGACGACGGGGCGGGACCGGGTCCGGGCGCTGGCCTACACGGCGGTGACCGGCGCGCCCGACGCCGGGCGAGCGGGTGCTGCTCAACGCCTCCGCGCTGCTGCGGGGGCTCGGCACGGGCGGGCTCGCGTTCGTCGTCGCCCGCACCGACGTGCTGCCGCCCGACCCCGAGGCCGGACCCGGGCACATCGTCAAGGCGCGCTACACCCCGCTGCAGCAGATGCTCCTCGCCGTCGACGAGCAGGACTCGCCCGCACCACGGCGTGCTGGCCGAGGCCGACGACCTCGACGGGCTGCCGGTCGTCGTCGCCGACCTGCACAGCGCCCTGCCGGCGGTGCTCGCCGGGGTGCGGCACGGTGCGACCGGAGGCCCGGGTGGCCTACGTGATGACCGACGGCGGAGCGCTGCCCGCCGCGTTCTCGCGGGCCGTCGCCGGCCTGCGCGAGGCGGGCTGGCTCGCCGCCTGCCTCACGGTCGGGCAGGCCTTCGGCGGCGACCACGAGGCCGTCACCGTGCACACGGGCCTGCTCGCCGCCCGCCACGTCGTGGGGGCCGACGTCGTCGTCGTGGCCCAGGGGCCGGGCAACGTCGGCACCGGGACCCGGTGGGGCTACTCGGGGGTCGCCGCCGCCGAGGCGCTGCACGCCGCGGACGTCCTCGGGGGGCGCGGCATCGCCGCGCTGCGGGTCTCCGGGGCCGACCGCGCGACCGCGGCACCGCGGCATCAGCCACCACAGCCGCACCGCCTACGGTCGCGCCCTGCTCTCCCCCTGCGAGGTGCCGGTGACCACCGTGCCGGACGCCGAGCTCGACGCCCTCGTGCGCGCGCAGCTCGCCGAGCTCGTCGCCTCCGCCCGCGCGGCGCTCACCCCGGTGGAGGTGGCCGCCGACGGGCTGCTCGAGGCCCTGGCGACGAGCCCGGTGCCGCTGTCGACGATGGGCCGGGGGCTCGACGAGGACCCCGCACCGTTCCTGCTCGCGGCGGCGGCGGGCGCCCACGCGGCGTCGGCTCAGCGCACGTCCATGAGGTCGACGACGAAGACCAGCGACTCGCCCGGGCTGGATGGCCGCCGCCCGCGCCCCGCTCGCCGTAGGCCTTGTGCGAGGGGATGACCAGCTTGCGCCGGCCGCCGACCCGCATCCCGACGATGCCCTCGTCCCAGCCCGCGATGACCATGCCCACGCCGAGCCGGAAGTCCAGCGGGGCTCCGCGGTTCCACGACGCGTCGAACTCCTCGCCGGTGGAGTGGGCGACGCCCACGTAGTGCGCCGAGACGGTGCTGCCGGGGGTGGCCTCGGCGCCCTCGCCGACGACGATGTCCTCGACGACGAGCTCGGTCGGCGGCTGGTCGCCGGGGAAGTCGATCTCGGGCTTGGTGGGCTCGCTCATGGGTGCCTCTCGGTCTCGGTGGATGGGTGCGGACGCGGCTCAGTACGCGGCGAGGATGTCGACGACGAAGACGAGGGTGTCGGTGCCCTTGATCTTGTCGCCGCTGCCGGCCGCGCCGTAGCCGTCGGCCGGGGGGATGACGAGCAGCACGCGGCTGCCGACCGTCTGGCCGATGAGGCCGGAGTCCCAGCCCTTGATGACCTGGCCCTGGCCGATGGGGAACTCGAAGTACGGCTTCTCGGGGTGGCTGGCGCTGGAGTCGAAGACCTCGCCGTTGCGGTAGAGGGCGCCGGTGTAGGTGACCCGCACGGTCTGGCCCTTGGTGACCTTGGGGCCCGAGCCGGTGATGAGCGGCTGGACGACGGTCTTGGTCGGCGGCTTGGCGCCCTTGGGGACGGTGATCGTCGCGGGCTTGCCGTCGTTCATCGTCACCGTCGGCAGCCCCTTCTTCGGGGCGACGGCCGTGCCCTGGGCCTGGTCGAGGACCTTCGTCGCACCGACGAGGTCGACGACGAAGACGACCGGGTCGCCCTTGGCGATGCCGAGCTGCTGGTTGCCGGTGTCGCCGTACGCGTCGGCCGAGGTCGAGGCGATGACCAGCCGGGTGCCGACCTTCTTGCCGGGGATCTGGCTGCGGAACGAGGCGAAGAGGTCCTGCGAGCCGAGGTCGAGCCCGACCGTGCCCGATCGTCCACGTGCTGTGGACCTGCTTGCCGTCCTTGCCGTCGACGAGGATGGCCTGGAGGGTCACGAGGTCGTCCTTGGCGATCGGCGCGCCGTCACCCTCGGTGACCACCTTGGACTCGGTGCGCGTGACCGCGACCGGCGCCTTGACGGTGACCGTCGGCTCCTTGTCGGCGGGCCCGGTGACCTGCACCGCCGAGAGCACGCTCGTCGTGCGTGGCGCCCTTCTCCTCACCGCAGCCGGTGAGGACGAGCGCGCCGGCGAGGGCGGCGGCGGACAGGACGGTGGTGAGGCGACGGGGCACGGTTCTGGGCCTTCGGGACGGGGACGCCGCGAGCAGCGGCGTGAACGGCTGTCCACGATAGCCGCGGAGGTTGGGAACTCCCGCATCGCTCCCTGTGAGCGAGCCGGGCTCAGGCGGACATGCCCTCGATGAGCCGGTCGACCCGGGAGTCCTCGGCGAGGAAGGGGTCCTTGCACAGGACCGTGCGCTGGGCCTGGTCGTTGAGCTTGAGGTGCACCCAGTCGACGGTGAAGTCGCGGCGGTGGGCCTGGGCGGCCCGGATGAAGTCGCCCCGCAGCCGGGCCCGGGTGGTCTGCGGCGGGCGGACCTTGGCCTCGAAGACCTCGGGGTCGGAGACCACCCGCTGCACCCGGCCGCGGCGCTGGAGGAGGTAGAACAGCCCCCGGCTGCGGTCGATGTCGTGGTAGGCGAGGTCGATCTGGGCCAGCCGCGGGTGCTCGAGGTCGAGCCCGTGGCGCGACGCGTACTCGTCGAGCAGGCGGTACTTCACGACCCAGTCGATCTCGCCCCCGACGAGCCCGAGGTTCCCGGTCTCGACGGCGGTGAGGGTGCGGTCCCAGAGGTCGAGGACGCGCTCGTGCAGGGAGTCCTGGGCGCCCTCGCGGGCGACGAACTCGCCGCCTTGGCGTGGTACTCGCGCTGGAGGTCGAGGGCCGAGAGCTCGCGGCCGTTGGCCAGCCGGACCGTGCGCCGCCCGGTCATGTCGTGGGAGATCTCGCGGATGGCCCGGATCGGGTTCTCGAGGGTGAGGTCGCGCATGACGACGCCGGACTCGATCATCCGCAGCACGAGGTCGGCCGAGCCCACCTTGAGCATCGTCGTCGGCTCGGCCATGTTCGAGTCGCCGACGATGACGTGCAGCCGGCGGTAGTGCTCGGCGTCGGCGTGCGGCTCGTCGCGGGTGTTGATGATGGGCCGGCTGCGGGTCGTCGCCGACGACACGCCCTCCCAGATGTGGTCGGCGCGCTGGCTCAGCGCGTACGACGCACCCTTGCTCGTCGTGACGAGCTTGCCGGCCCCGCACGTCAGCTGGCGGCTGATGAGGAAGGGCAGCAGCGTGTCGGAGAGGGTCTGGAACTCCCCCGCCCGGGCGACGAGGTAGTTCTCGTGGCACCCGTAGGAGTTGCCGGCCGAGTCGGTGTTGTTCTTGAAGACGTAGATGTCGCCGGCCACGCCGTCCTCGTGCAGCCGGGCCTGGGCGTCGGCGACGAGCCCCTCGATGATCCGCTCCCCCGCCCGGTCGTGGGTGACGACCTGGCGCACCGAGTCGCACTCGGCCGTGGCGTACTCGGGGTGCGAGCCGACGTCGAGGTAGAGCCGCGAGCCGTTGGTGAGGAAGACGTTGCTCGAGCGGCCCCACGCGACGACCTTGCGGAAGAGGTAGCGGGCCACCTCGTCGGGCGTGAGGGTGCGCTGGCCCGCGGTCGAGCACGTGATGCCGTACTCGTTCTCGATCCCGAAGATCCGCCGCGTCCCCCGGGTGCTCACTCGGGTGCGCCTTCGCCCTGCTCCGGCCGCTGCGTCTGCGGGTTGGTCGTCGTGTCGCGCGGCGGAGTCGTCGTCGTCCCCGGCGGGGGCGTCGGCGGTGGGGTCCTCCTCGCTGAGCAGGCGGGCGAGCAGGTCGCCCTGGACCCGGCGGAAGCGTCGCCGGGGGCGGTGCCGGTCGAGGACGGCGACCTCGAGCTGCTCGGGAGCCAGGGTGCGCGGCGCGCCGCCCGCCGGGTCGGCGCCCGAGGAGGCCGACGGCGAGGGCGAGGGCCTCGGCGAGGTGCAGGCCCGGACGCCACGCCTCGGTGAGGCCGGCCTCGATCTGCTCGGCTCCCCCGCCCATCGCCACGAACCCGTGCTCGTCGGCGACCGAGCCGTCGTAGGTGAGCCGGTAGACCTGGTCGCCGTCGGGGGTGGCGCCGACCTCGGCGACGACGATCTCGACCTCGTAGGGCTTGGACTCCTGGGTGAACACCGTGCCGAGGGTCTGGGCGTAGGCGTTGGCCAGCCCGCGGGCGGTGACGTCGGAGCGGTCGTAGGAGTACCCGCGCAGGTCGGCGTAGCGGACGCCCGCGACGCGCAGGTTCTCGAACTCGTTGTACTTCCCGACCGCGGCGAAGGCGATCCGGTCGTAGATCTCGGAGACCTTGTGCAGCGCCCGGCTGGGGTTCTCGGCGACGAAGGCGATGCCGGCGTCGTACTGGAGCACGACGACGGACCGGCCACGGGCGATTCCCTTGCGCGCGAAGTCGGCCCGGTCCTTCATCAGCTGCTCGGGCGAGACGTAGAACGGCATGCCGGCGGTCATCGGGCGCTCCCCTCGGCGCGGTCGCGGAGGATGGCCTCGACGACCGGGGCGATGTCGGCCTCGGGCACGAAGCGCGAGCCCTCGGGGTCGACCACCCCGACCGTGGGCCAGATCCGGCGGCCGACGTCGGGGCCGCCCGTGGCCGAGTCGTCGTCGGCGGCGTCGTAGAGCGCCTCGACCGCGACCCGGACGGCGGTGCCGGCGTCCATCCCCCGGCGGTAGAGCTTCTTGAGGGCACCGCGGGCGAAGAGCGAGCCCGAGCCGACGCTGTGGTGCTCGAGCTCCTCGTAGCAGCCGCCCGTGACGTCGTAGGAGAAGATCCGGCCGCGGGCGGGCTCGACGTCGAACCCGGCGAACATCGGCACGACGGACAGGCCCTGCATCGCCATGCCGAGGTTGCCCCGGATCATCGAGGCCAGCCGGTTGGCCTTGCCCTCGAGCGACATCAGCGCGCCCTCGATCTTCTCGTAGTGCTCGAGCTCGACCTGGAAGAGGCGGACGAGCTCGATGGCCAGCCCGGCGGTGCCCGCGATGCCGACGAGGCTGTACTCGTCGGTGGCGAAGACCTTCTCCATGTCGCGGTTGGCGATGATGTTGCCCATCGTGGCGCGCCGGTCCCCGGCCATGACGACGCCGCCGTCGAAGGTCAGCGCGACGATGGTCGTGCCGTGCGGCGCCTCGAGGGCCGCACCCGGCGGCAGCGGGCGGCGCGACGGCAGCAGCGTGGGGGCGTGCGCGGAGAGGAACTCGGTGAAGGAGGACGACCCCGGGACGAGGTAGGCCGAGGGCAGCCGGCCGGAGTCCGCTCCGCCGGTCACTGGCCACCCTTCTGGACGAACCCGCGGACGAACTCCTCGGCGTTGGACTCCAGGACGCCGTCGATCTCGTCGAGGATGTCGTCGATCTCGCTCACCTGGGCGGCGGCGGCGGCCGCGGCGGGGTCGGGGGTGGGCGCGTCGTCGGGCTCGTCGTCGCGACGCTGCGGCTTGATCTGCTCCTGACCGGCCATGGTCACCCTCCTCGGGTCGTGGTCGTGTCCCCGAGCCTAGTCGGAGACCGGGGGGTCCTCGTCGGCGGTCGCGAGGGCTCGCAGCAGGGCCGCGGCGTCCGGCGCGTTCCGCACGATGTCGCCGACGCCGGCCTCGGTGCCGCGCAGCGGCTCGAGGGTGGGGACGCGCTGGAGCATCCGCTGCCCGGCGACGTCGAAGATCACCGAGTCCCACGACGCCGCGACGACCGCGTCGGGGAACCGGGCCAGGCAGGCGCCGCGGAACCACGCGCGGGTGTCGGAGGGCGGCTCGGTGACCGCCCGCTGCACCTCGGCGTCGTCGACGAGCACCTCGAGCCGACCGCTCGCCGCGAGCCGGTGGGCCAGGCCGCGGTCGGCGCGCACGTCGGACCACTGGAGGTCGACGGCCTTGAGCCGCGGGTCGCCCCAGCCGAGGCCGTCGCGCTCCCGGTAGCCCTCGAGGACGGCGAGCTTGGCCACCCAGTCGACCTCGCGCCGGGCCTCCATCGGGTCGCGGCCCAGCCGGTCGAGCACGGTCGACCACCAGTGCAGGACCTCGGCGGTGTCGGCGTCCGGCTCACCGCCGGAGCGCTCGTCGGCGAAGGCGGCCGCGCGGTCGTGGTACTCCCACAGCAGCTCCAGCGCCGTCATCCGCCGGCCGTCGGCGAGCTCGAGCTTGGTCTCGAGCGTCGGGTCGTGCGACACCTCGTGGAGGGTCGCCACGGGTCGGCGCACGGTGAGGTCGGAGCCCATCGCGTCGGCCTCGATCATCGCCAGGACGAGGGAGGTCGTGCCCATCTTCAGGAGGTTGGCGACGTCGGCGTGGTTGGCGTCACCGATGATGACGTGCAGCCGTCGGTACTTGTCGGCGACGGCGTGCGGCTCGTCCCGGGTGTTGATGATGGGCCGCTTGAGCGTGGTCTCGAGGCCGACCTCGACCTCGAAGAAGTCGCTGCGCTGGGCCAGCTGGTAGCCCGCCGTCCGGGAGTCGACGCCGATGCCCACCCGGCCGCTGCCGCACATGACCTGCCGGGCGACGAAGAACGGCGTGAGGTGCTTGACGACGGCGGCGAAGGGGGTCGCCCGCGACATGAGGTAGTTCTCGTGGGTGCCGTAGGAGGCGCCCTTGCCGTCGGTGTTGTTCTTGTAGAGGTTGACCCCGGGCGGGACGGTGGCCAGGCGGGCCACGGCCTCGCGCATGACGAGCTCGCCGGCCCGGTCCCAGGTGACGGCGGCGCGGGGCGTGGTGACCTCGGGCGAGCTGTACTCGGGGTGGGCGTGGTCGACGTAGAGCCGGGCGCCGTTGGTGAGGACGACGTTGGCGAGGGTGGGGTCCTCGGTGTCGGTGAGCTGGCTGGGGTGGGCCTGGCCGCGCCCCATGTCGAACCCGCGGGCGTCGCGCAGCGGTGCCTCGTCGGCGTAGTCCCAGCTCGCCCGGGCCGGGCGGATGCCACGGGAGGCCGCGTAGGCCGTCACGACGTCGCCCGAGGCGACCATCGGGTTGGCCGTCGGGTCCCCCGGGATGACGATGCCGTACTCGGTCTCGATCCCCATCACGCGGCGCACGGTCATGGTGTGACGATACTGAGCCGGTGCGCAGCTACCGCGGGATGTCCCCCCTGACCACCCTCACGGCGCTCGTCGCGGACACGACCCGGCGCCCGGTCGAGCGCCTCGACGCGGCCGGGATCCAGGAGGCGCGCACGCGGGTGCGTCCCCGCGGCCGGCTGGCCGACGCGGTCCTCGGCCGGGTCGACCCCGCGGTCGGCATCACGTACGGCACGGCACCGGCCCGGGACGACCACGAGATCCCGCTGCGGATCTACCGGCCCCGCGCCCTGCCCGACGCCCGCGACGACGTCCCCGTCGTCATGTGGTTCCACGGCGGCGGCTGGGTCTGGGGCAACGTCGTCGACTACGACTCGCTCTGCACCCTCATCGCCGCCGAGGTGGGTGCCGTCGTGGTCTCGGTCGACTACCGGCTGGCCCCCGAGCACCGCGCGCCCGCGCGCCGCGCTCGACTGCGTCGACGCCACGACGTGGGTCGCCGCGAACGGCGACGTGCTGCGGGCCGACACCTCCCGGATGGCCGTGGCCGGCGACTCCGCGGGCGGCAACCTCGCCGCGGTCGTCAGCCAGGTGATGCGCGACCACGGGATGACCGAACCTGCGGTACCAGGCGCTGCTCTACCCGGCCACCGACCTGACGATGGCCTCGCCGTCGCTCGTCGAGCACGCGCAGGCCCCGGTGCTGAGCCGGCGCTCGGTCGACGCCTTCCGTGACCACTACCTCGCGCCGGGCGCCGACGCCCGCGACCCGCTCGTCTCCCCGCTGTGGGGTTCGCTCGAGGGTCTGCCCCCGGCGCTCGTGCAGACGGCCGACCTCGACCCCATCCGCGACGACGGCATCCGCTACGCCCACGCGCTCGAGGCGGCCGGGGTGCGGACCCGCCTCACCAACTACCTCGGCGTCCCCCACGGCTTCGCCTCCTTCCCCGGAACGGTGCCGGTGGGGGCGATGCAGCGCTCCGAGCTGGTCACCGGGCTCTCGCGGGCCCTGACCGACGGATAGCCTGACCCCATGCGCGAGATCGTCGTCTTCTCCGGCTCGGCGCACCGCGACCTCGCGCACCGCATCTGCGACGCCCTCGGCGTCCCCCTCTCCGAGTCGGTGACCAGCCGGTTCAGCAACGACTGCCTCCAGGCCCAGCTCCTCGCCAACTGCCGCCAGCGCGACGTCTACATCGTCCAGCCGCTGGTCCCGCCGACCCAGGACTCCCTCATGGAGCTCCTCCTCATGGTCGACGCCGCCCGCGGGGCGTCGGCCGCGATGGTCACCGCCGTCATCCCCCACTTCGCCTACGCCCGCTCGGACAAGAAGGACGCCTCCCGGATCTCGCTCGGCGGCCGGCTGGTCGCCGACCTCATCGCGACGGCCGGGGTCGACCGGGTCATCACGATGAACCTGCACGCCCCGCAGGTCCACGGCTTCTTCTCGGTGCCCGTCGACCACCTCACCTCCCTCGGCGAGCTGGCCAACCACTTCCGCGAGGGCGACCTCTCCGACAGCGTCGTCGTCTCCCCCGACCTCGGCAACGCCAAGGACGCCACCCAGTTCTCCCGCCTGCTCGGGCTCCCCGTGGCGGCCGGCTCGAAGCGCCGGCTGGCCGACGACCGGGTCGTCATCGACTCCATCGTCGGCGACGTCGAGGGCAAGCGCGCCATCGTGCTCGACGACGAGATCGCCACCGGCGGCAGCATCGTCGAGCTGCTCGACCGGCTCGCCGACCACGGGGTCACCGAGGCGGCGGTCGCGTGCACCCACGGCCTGTTCGCCGGCAACGCCGTCGAGCGCCTGCGCGGCCACCCGATGATCTCCCAGGTCGTCACCACGGACACCGTGCCCGCGCCGACCGGCTGGCCGGCCCTCAAGGTGCGCTCGGTGGCGGGGCTGTTCGCCGAGGCCATCAAGCGGATCCACGAGGGCGAGTCCGTGTCGAGCCTGTTCGACGGCGTGGACCCGACGCACGCCCCACCACGCCAGCGCTCCCTCTTCGACGGCGTGCGCGGGTGAGCCGCCTCGTCCCGGCGCTCCTCGACGTCGTGCTCGTCGTCCTCTTCGCGGCGGTGGGCCGCCGGTCGCACGCGGAGGGGCTCGACGTGGCCGGGGTGCTGCGCACGGCCCTGCCGTTCCTCGTCGGCGCGGCCGGCGGTTGGCTGCTCGCGAGCATCGTCCTCGACGCCGGGCCGCGATCGCTCGCCTACGGGGCCGTGGTCGTCGCCACGACCGTCGTCGTCGGCATGGGCCTGCGCGCGGTCGCGGCGCAGGGCACCGCCGTGTCGTTCGTCGTCGTCGCGACGGTCGTGCTCACCGTGCTGCTCCTCGGCTGGCGGCTGCTGGCCCGCGTCCTGCCGCTCTGACCCCCGCCCGTGAGTCCTCCCCGTCGACGTCCGGCGGTGAGGACCCCTGACCGGTCACCCGCCCCTCGGCCCGGCGCTCAGGGAGTCAGCTCGAGGGGTCGGCGCCCGGGTCCGGCGAGGTCCACGCGCAGCCGAGCCACGTCCTGCGGACGGCCCTCGACGAGCACGGCGAAGGCCGTGGCCTCGTCGAGGACGGACGCCAGGACCGGCACCCCGGCCCGGGCCGACCCGGTGACCTCGACCGAGACGCGGGCGACCGCCCGGGGCAGCACGCCCCAGACGAGCGTGCGCCCGTCGCCGAGCTGGGCGACGGAGTACCCGGCCGCCGTGTCGGGGTCGGTGCCCCCGAGCCGGGCCATGAGGTCGCTCGGGTCTCGGACCGTCCCCTGCTGGAGAGTCGCGGTGAGGGTGGAGCCGAGCCGCAGGGACGACTGGGTCAGGGAGACGAGGACGTCCTGCCCGGGCGAGGCCGACGGCCCGGTGCGGTTGGCGTCGTACGGCGGCAGCTCGTTCGAGCCGGCACCGCCCATCGAGACCGAGACGAAGGTCGAGGCCGACTCCGGCCCCAGCGCCCAGCCCACCCCGGACCCGCGCAGCGACCAGCCGACGTCTGCCACTGGCACCTCGCTGCCGGCCGCCGCGTCGACGACCGCGGCGAAGACGGTGACGTCACCGGCGGGAGCGACCTGCACCTCGCGGGTGGCCACCTCGGCGCCGTCCTGCCCGAGCAGCACCACGGTGTCGGCCCGCCCGGGGACGACGCCGACCACCGTCGGCGGGCCCGACCCCCCGGGGAGGACCCGCCACGCGACGAACGAGCCGAGCAACCCGCAGGACTCGGCGGGAGATCCGTCCCCGGGCGTGACCGTGAGCACGCCGTCGGCGACGGCGACGGCGTAGGAGGTCCCCCCGGCCGTGACGGTCGCCGACCCGATGGGCCCGACCGGGTCGGGAGCAGGGCGGACCGCCGTGGCGCGGTCGGCCGGGACCTCCGGCCCCGCCGTGCGGTGCCCCAGACCGAGGCCGAACCCGACGGCGCCGGCGGCGACCGCCGCCGCGAGCCCCGCGGCGGCCACGACGACCCGGCGGCGCCTCTGCCGGCGACGGCCCTCGGCCACGACCGCGTCGAGGTCGACGTGCATCGCGCCCGGCGCGCGGTCCATGAGCTCGAGCAGCTCCTCGTCAGAGAGCACGGCGCTCTCCCTTCTCGGTGACGGCCTCGCGCAGGCGCTGCAGCCCGCGGGAGGCCGAGCTCTTCACCGTGCCGGTGCTCACCCCGAGCAGCTCGGCGACGGCCTGCTCGGACAGGTCGGCGTAGTGCCGGAGGACGACGACCTCACGCTCGCGCCGCGGCAGCTCCTGCAGGGCCCGCACGAGGTCGACGCGCTGGGCGGCGGTGTCGGGGTCCGCGGTCGCCTCGTCGACGACCTCCGGCACGAGGACGAGACGCCGCTCGCGGCGCCACGTGCTGACGAGGTGGTTCCGCAGGATGCGGTGGACGTAGGCCTCGGGCTGCTCGGCGCGCACCCTCGTCCAGACGCGGTAGAGGCGGACGAGCGACTCCTGGACGGCGTCCTCTGCGCGGGTGGTGTCCCCGCACAGGAGCCAGGCGGTGCGCAGCAGGCGGGGCAGCGCACCCTGGGCGAAGGCCACGAAGGCGTCCTCGTCACCCTCGGTCATGCTCCCCCCTCGTCGTTCCGGAACCGTCCTCTGCCGTACCCAACGCGGCGGCGACCCGAAAGGTTGAGTCGCGATGCGCGCCCGTCCGTGCCGTCCGGTCGGCGCACGGCCTCAGGCGACGCGGCGGACGACCTCCGCGACGAGGTCGTAGGCCGCGGGGTCGGTGGGGTCGGCCATCGACACGATGACGTGGTCGATGCCGGCCTCGCCGAGCCGGCCGAGCCGGTCGACGGCCTCCTCGACGGTGTGGCCGTGCACGCCCTCGGGCAGCGCCGCGCCGGTGGCCATCGTCAGGCCGGCCAGGCAGGTCTTGGAGATCTCGTCGTAGTCCCGCCCGACCTCCTCGCAGTGGCCGCGCAGCACGTCGAGCTTGTGCGGGATGCCGTCCGGGCCGGGCCCGGTGTCGAAGAGGTTGCACGCGTCGGCGTACTGCGCCACGAGCCGCAGCGTCTTCCGCTCTCCCCCACCGCCGACCATGATCGGCGGGCGGCGCACGGGCTGGGGGTGGTTGAGCGGGCGGTCGGCCGAGACCACGCGCCCGGTGAACGCGGAGTCGTCGTCGGCGAACATCCGGTGGGCGAGCCGCAGGGTGTCCTCGAGCAGCTCGAACCGCTCGGCCGTCGACGGGAACGGCACACCGAGCCCGCGGTGCTCCTCCGCGTACCAGCCGGCGCCGATGCCGAGCCAGGCCCGCCCTCCGGAGAGGACGTCGAGGGTGGTCACCGTCTTGAGGAGGATGCCGGGGTGACGGTAGGTGGCTCCGGTGACGAGGGTGCCGAGCTCGATGTGCTCGGTGACCGCGGCGGCGTGGGCGAGGGTCGTGTACCCCTCGAGCATGTCGTCCTCGGCGGAGCCGGCCCTGGCCATCTGGAAGAAGTGGTCCATCACCCACAGCGAGGCCAGGCCGGCCTGGTCGGCGTCGCGGGCGATGGCCCGCCACGTCGCGCCGGTGGAGGCGGGCGCGCCGTCGAAGGAGAACCTGGAGACCTGCAGCCCGAGCTTCATGACCCCATCCTCACCCCTGGGCGTGGCGTCGGCCCTCTTCGCGGTCACATGACTGCCGCTACGACACCAAGTGCGTCACGCACCCGGCTGGCGGCGGAAGGACGCGGTTCGGTACCTCCCGGCCGGGTCACCGGAGCTCGGTGCGGTTCCCGTTGCTTCGCCGGACCCGCCAAGCCACCAGCCCACCGACGATGAGGATCATCGCCGCACTTCCCCACGCAGGCGCATGACTGCACCTCACCTCGTACCCGCCCGTCGCCCAGCAGACTGGCGGCTGGGTGTCGACCCCCGACGTGGGCAAGAGGAGCAGCACCGCGACGATGGCCAGCGCGGTGGCGCTCAACACCGTACTCACTGGCGATCTGACGACGCGCACATACCGAGTGTGGCAGTCAGGCAGCCGATCGCTGGCGGACGCGCGATGGGCGATTGGCGGCGGGAAGACGCTGACCCGCCGAGTCGAGTGAACAGAACACGCCGTCTGCGGGGGCCCCCAGACGGCGTGTTCTGTTCACTCGACGGGGTGGAGTCGAGGTAGCCCCAACTGGGCGAAGTGACGCGGCTCTCGCTCGCCGGGAGGTTCCGTCGCCGCGCGCGGCCTGCGTCACCGACCGAAGGTCGGGGTAGACCCCGACGTCCCAGACCCCTGCCGGGGCCCGGTTCAGAGGTACTGGCCGGTGTTGGCGACGTTGCTGATCGACTTGCCGGGCTCGGTGCCCTCCTTGGTCTTGATGAGCGTGCGGATGTAGACGATCCGCTCGCCCTTCTTGCCGGAGATGCGGGCCCAGTCGTCGGGGTTCGTCGTGTTCGGCAGGTCCTCGTTCTCGCGGAACTCGTCGGTGCACGACTGGAGCAGGTGCTCGACCCGCAGGCCGCGCTGGCCGGTGTCGAGGAGGTCCTTGATGGCCATCTTCTTGGCCCGGTCGACGATGTTCTGGATCATCGCCCCGGAGTTGAAGTCCTTGAAGTAGAGGATCTCCTTGTCGCCGCCGGCGTACGTCACCTCGAGGAAGCGGTTCTCCTCCTCCTCGGAGTACATCCGCAGCACGACGGCGTCGATCATCGCCTCGACGGTGGCGTCCTCGGAGGCGTCGTTCTGCTCGACGTCGTCGGGGTGCAGGGGCAGGCCGACGGTGAGGTACTTGGCGAAGATGTCGCGGGCGGCCTCGGCGTCCGGGCGCTCGATCTTGATCTTCACGTCGAGCCGGCCGGGCCGCAGGATGGCGGGGTCGATCATGTCCTCGCGGTTGGAGGCGCCGATGACGATGACGTGCTCGAGGCCCTCGACCCCGTCGATCTCGGCGAGCAGCTGCGGCACGATCGTCGTCTCGACGTCGGAGGAGACCCCCGAGCCGCGGGTGCGGAAGAGCGACTCCATCTCGTCGAAGAACACGACGACCGGGTAGCCCTCGTTCGACTTCTCGCGGGCCCGCTGGAAGATCAGCCGGATGTGCCGCTCGGTCTCGCCGACGTACTTGTTGAGCAGCTCGGGGCCCTTGATGTTGAGGAAGTAGGACTTCCCCGGCTCGCGGCCCTCCTTCTCGGCCACCTTGCGGGCCAGGGACGCGGCGACCGCCTTGGCGATCATCGTCTTGCCGCACCCGGGCGGGCCGTAGAGCAGCACGCCCTTCGGGGGCTTGAGCTGGTGCTCGGTGTACAGGTCGGGGTGGAGGTAGGGCAGCTCGACGGCGTCGCGGATGGCCTCGATCTGGCCGGTGAGCCCGCCGATGTCGCTGTAGTCGATGTCGGGCACCTCCTCGAGGACGAGGTCGGCGACCTCGGCCTTCGGGATGCGCTCGAAGACGAAGCCCGACCGGGGCTCGAGGAGCAGGGCGTCGCCGGCGCGGACGGTGACGTCGGCGAGCGACGCGGCCACGCGGCACACCCGCTCCTCGTCCCCCTGGGCGACGACGAGCACCCGGCCGTCGTCGAGGATCTCCTTGCAGAGGACGACCTCGCCGACGGTCTCGAAGCCGTGCGCGGCGACGACGTTCATCGCCTCGTTGAGCATCACCTCGCGGCCCGGGCTCAGGGTCGTGGCCTCGATCGACGGGCTCACGGCGACGTGCATCTTCCGGCCGCTGGTGAGGATGTCGGCCGTGCCGTCGTCGAAGAGCTCGATGACCGTGCCGTAGGCCGCCGGCGGCTGGGCCAGCCGGTCGACCTCGGACTTCAGCGTGACGATCTGCTCACGGGCGTCGCGCAGGGTGCGCACGAGCCGCTCGTTCTGGGCCGAGAGCGTCGCCAGCTGGGAGCGCAGCTGGGCCAGGTCGCGCTCCATCGAGCGGATCTGGGCCGGGCTCGCCTCCCCGCCGGCCCGGAGCGCGGCGAGCTCGGCCTCGAGCGACTGCCGCTCGGCCTCCAGCCGCTTGCGGGTGCCTTCCCGGCCACGGGTCTCGTCGGTGCTCATACCCGACGATAACTCCCACGCGTCAGGAAGACCCGGAGGTTCCAGCGACCGAACGCCGCACCTTGCGCACGCGCTTCTCCGACGGGACCCGTTCGCCGACGTTCTCGGGGGTCCAGTCCTCGTCGACGGCCTCCTCGGTGGTCACGTAGCCACGGCCCGGACGGCGCTTGCGCAGCGGCGGCGTGGTGCCCGGCGCGAGGCGGCGGGTGGTGACGAGGAAGCCGGTGTGGCCGTGCATGCGGTGCTGGGGCCGGACGGCCAGCCCCTCGAGGTGCCAGCCGCGCACGAGCGACTCCCAGGCCTGCGGTTCGGTGAAGGTGCCGTGGTCGCGCATCGCCTCGGCGACCTTCGACAGCTGGGTGGCCGTGGCGACGTAGCAGATGAGGACGCCACCGGGGGCGAGGGCGTCGGCGACGACCCCGAGGCACTCCCACGGGGCGAGCATGTCGAGCACCACGCGGTCGACGCTGCCGGCCGGTACGGCGTCCGGGAGGGACTCGACGAGGTCGCCGACCCGCACGGTCCACGCCGGGTGGTCGCCCCCGAAGAACTCCCGGGCGTTGGCGCGGGCGATGTCGGCGAAGTCCTCGCGCCGCTCGAACGAGTGCACCTGGCCGTGCTCCCCCACCGCCCGCAGCAGCGACATCGACAGCGCCCCGGAGCCCACGCCGGCCTCGACGACGACGGCGCCGGGGAAGACGTCGGCCATCATGACGATCTGGCCGGCGTCCTTGGGGTAGACGACCGCGGCGCCCCGGGGCATCGACATCACCCAGTCGGCGAGCAGCGGCCGCAGCGCGAGGTACTCGACGCCCGCGGTGTTGGTGATCGTCGACCCGTCGGGCGCCCCGATGAGGTCGTCGTGCGCGAGGTGGCCGCGGTGGGTGTGGAACTGCTTGCCGGGCCCGAGGGTGATCGTGTGCAGCCGCCCCTTGGGGTCGGTGAGCTGGACGCGGTCGCCCGCGGCGAACGGGCCGCGACGGCGCTCGGCTCCGGTGGCGGTCATGGCGGGGAGTCTAGGTGCGGGACCGCGGGCGCTTCGCCGCGGCGTCGACGCCCGCGGCGCCGACGATCCCCCAGACCTGGCCGCCCCGCGTGACGACGACGACGCCGACCCCCGTGGCGCTCATGGCCCGCAGCACCGGACCGATGCCGTCCTCGGGGGCGGCGTCGACGACGTTCTCGTCGGGCACGCGGGTGACGACCGACCCGATGGCCGTGGTGTCGGGCACCTCGGGCGGGACGCCGCGCAGGACGAGGGTCGGGCGGCCCCGCTCGTCGTCGCACACGACGAGGTCGGGGCTCGTGCGCGCCACCCCGAGGGGCGTGCTCGCCGGGAGGACGACCGCCCGCTCCGCCGCGTCGGCGACCTGGACGGTGTCGAGGACCCGTTCCAGCCCGGCGCGCCGGATGGCGGCCGTCGCCCCGGTCCACAGGATCCAGCCCATGAAGGCCGCGATCCCCAGCTGGAAGACGTCGCGCGAGGAGTCGCGGACCAGGGGCAGCACCCCGTAGCCGACGACGACGCCCACCGCGACGACGCGGCCGATCCAGCCCGCCACGAGCAGCCCGACGTCCCGGCGGCGGGTGACGCCCCAGACGAGCGACTGCACCGCGGCGCCGCCGTCGAGCGGCAGCCCCGGCAGCAGGTTGAACACGCGCGAGGAGCCCGTTGAGGTAGGCGAAGGACCACGAGAACCCCGACGCCGGGTCGTCGAGGACGGCGTAGCCCACGAGGCCCAGGGCCGCGAGGACGAGGTTGACGCCCGGGCCGCTCAGGGCGACGAGGGCGGTGCGCCCGGGGGTCGCCCCGGTCGCGTCGTACGCCGTGTGCCCGCCCCAGAGCGTGGCGACGATGCGGTGGACCCGGAAGCCGAGGGCCCGGGCCGTCAGGGCGTGGCCGACCTCGTGCCCGAGGACGGCGACGAAGATGCCGACGACGAGCCACGCGGCGTAGGCCACCGCCAGCCCGGTGCCCCGCCCGCTGAGCGTGCCGGTGCGGAACCCGGTCCAGGCGATGAAGACGGCGAGGATGAGCCAGGTGCGGTCGAGGAAGACCGGCACCCCCGCGACCCGGGCGATCCGCACCGCGCCCGCGGGCGGCGGGGGCTCGGTCGACATGCGGCCGACCCTACGCGAGCACCGGGCGGCATACTGAACCTCTCCCCCCACCGACGTCCCGAGAGGACCCGAGCACACCCGTGAGCGCCCAGCACCGGCCCGACGCCACCGACGCCCTGACCAGCGCCCTCCGCGAGCGGGTGCTCGTCCTCGACGGCGCCATGGGCACGATGATCCAGGCCCGCCAGCTCTCCGAGGCCGACTACCGGGGGGAGCGGTTCGCCGACCACCCGAGCGACCTGCGCGGCAACAACGACCTGCTGTCGATGACCCGGCCGGACGTCATCCGGCGAGATCCACGAGGAGTACCTCGAGGCCGGCGCCGACCTCGTCGAGACCAACACCTTCAACGCCCAGCGGATCTCGCTCGCCGACTACGGGATGGCGGACCTCGCCTACGAGATGAACGTCGCGGCGGCGACCCTCGCCCGGCAGGCCTGCGACGCCGTCGCCGAGCGCACCGACCGCCCGCGGTGGGTGCTGGGCACGCTCGGCCCGACGAACCGCACCGCCTCGATCTCCCCCGACGTCAACGACCCCGGCGCCCGCAACACGACCTTCGACGAGCTCGCCGGCGGCCTACCTCGAGCAGGCCCGCGGCCTCGTCGACGGCGGCGCCGACGTCCTCCTCGTCGAGACGATCTTCGACACCCTCAACGCCAAGGCCGCGATCTTCGCCCTCGAGACCCTCTTCGAGGAGCACGACCGGCGCTGGCCGGTGATGATCTCCGGCACGATCACCGACGCCTCCGGGCGCACCCTGTCCGGACAGGTCACCGAGGCCTTCTGGTACTCGGTACGGCACGCGCGGCCGATCGCGGTCGGGCTCAACTGCGCCCTCGGCGCGGCCGACCTGCGGCCCTACGTCGCCGAGCTGTCCCGCCTCGCCGACTGCTTCGTCACGGCCCACCCGAACGCCGGCCTGCCCAACGCCTTCGGCGAGTACGACGAGGGTCCCGAGGCGATGGCCGCGGTCGTCGGCGAGTTCGCCTCGGCGGGCCTGGTCAACGTCGTCGGCGGCTGCTGCGGCACCACGCCCGAGCACATCGCGGCCATCGCCGCCGCGGCCGGGGGCGGCACTCCGCGCGAACCCGCCTCCGTCGCACCGGCGCTGCGCCTGTCCGGGCTCGAGCCGCTCGTCGTGCGCGACGACAGCCTCTTCGTCAACGTCGGTGAGCGGACGAACATCACCGGCTCGGCCCGGTTCCGCCGGCTCATCCAGGAGGAGGACTACCCGGCGGCGCTGTCGGTGGCGCGCCAGCAGGTCGAGTCCGGCGCCCAGGTCATCGACGTCAACATGGACGAGGGGATGATCGACGGCGTCGCGGCGATGGACCGCTTCCTCAAGCTCATCGCCGCCGAGCCCGACATCTGCCGCGTCCCGCTCATGGTCGACTCGAGCAAGTGGGAGGTCATCGAGGCCGGCCTCAAGGTCACCCAGGGCAAGGCGATCATCAACTCCATCTCGATGAAGGAGGGCGAGGGCCCCTTCCTCGAGCACGCGCGGCTGGCCCGCAAGTACGGCGCGGCCGTCGTCGTCATGGCCTTCGACGAGCAGGGCCAGGCCGACAGCTACGAGCGGCGGATCGCGGTCTGCGAGCGGGCCTACCGGCTGCTCACCGAGGAGGTCGGCTTCCCCGCCGAGGACATCATCTTCGACCCCAACATCTTCGCGGTGGCCACGGGCATCGAGGAGCACGCCGCCTACGGCACCGACTTCATCGAGGCCGCGCGCTGGATCTCGGAGAACCTCCCCCACGCGCTGGTGTCCGGTGGTGTCTCGAACGTCTCGTTCAGCTTCCGCGGCAACAACGCCGTCCGCGAGGCCATCCACGCCGTGTTCCTCTACCACGCGATCCGCGCCGGGATGGACATGGGGATCGTCAACGCCGGCGCGCTCGTGCCGTACGACACGGTCGACCCGCGCCTGCGCGAGGCGATCGAGGACGTCGTGCTCGACCGGCTCGACGACCCGACCCGGGCCACCGAGAACCTGCTCGCGCTCGCCGAGGAGTTCCGCTCCGACGGCCGGGTCGCCGAGGCCGCCACCGAGGAGTGGCGCGAGCTGCCGCTGCGCGAGCGGATCACCCACGCCCTCGTCAAGGGCATCGACGACCACGTCGTCGACGACACCGAGGCGCTCCGGGTCGAGATCGCGGAGGCCGGCGGGCGGCCGCTCGAGGTCATCGAGGGTCCGCTCATGGACGGCATGAACGTCGTCGGCGACCTCTTCGGCTCCGGCCGGATGTTCCTCCCCCAGGTCGTCAAGTCGGCCCGGGTCATGAAGAAGGCCGTCGCGCACCTCGTGCCGTACATCGAGGCCGAGAAGGACGAGGCGGCGCGCCGCAAGCCCCGCGGCAAGGTCGTCACGGCGACGGTCAAGGGCGACGTGCACGACATCGGCAAGAACATCGTCGGCGTGGTCCTCCAGTGCAACAACTACGACGTCGTCGACCTCGGGCGTCATGGTGCCGCTGCAGAAGGTCCTCGACACCGCCCGCGAGGAGAAGGCCGACGTCATCGGGCTCTCCGGGCTCATCACGCCGAGCCTGGACGAGATGGTCCAGGTGGCCGCCGAGATGGAGCGGCAGGGCTTCGACATCCCGCTGCTGCTCGGTGGGGCGACGACCTCCAAGGCCCACACGGCGGTCAAGGTCGACGAGAGGTACTCCGGGCCGGTCGTGTGGGTCAAGGACGCGTCGCGCTCGGTGCCGGTGGTCAGCCAGCTGCTGTCGGCGGGCCAGCGCGGGCCGTTCGTCGAAGGAGTGGCGGCCGAGTACGCCGAGCTGCGCGAGCGGCACGCCGCGAAGTCCGGCGACCGCCCGCTGGCCACCCTGGCCGAGGCCCGGGCCAACGCGCCCGTCCTCGACTGGTCGGGGTACCGGCCGATGCGTCCCCACCTGCTCGCCCACCAGGCCGGCGACCAGTGGTCGGCGCCCAAGGGCAGCCCGTGGCGGCGCGCGGCCCAGCAGTTCACCCGGGTCTGGGAGGACTACTCGGTGGCCGAGCTGCGCGAGTACATCGACTGGACACCGTTCTTCCTCGCCTGGGAGATCCGCGGCCGCTACCCCGACGTCCTCAACAACCCGACGACGTCGGAGGCCGCGCGCAAGCTCTTCGACGACGCCCAGGAGATGCTCGACCGGATCGAGCGGCGAGCGCTGGGTGCACCCGCGCGGTGTCGTCGGCATCTTCCCGGCGAGCTCGGTCGGGGACGACGTCGAGGTGTACGCCGACGAGGAGCGCACGAGCGTCCTCACGACGCTCCACGGGCTGCGGCAGCAGGGGCGGCACCGCGACGGGGTCTCCAACAAGTGCCTCTCGGACTTCGTCGCGCCGAAGGACACCGGGCTGCGCGACCACGTCGGTGCCTTCTCGGTGACGGCCGGGCTCGGCCTCGAGGAGCGCCTCCAGGGCTTCAAGGACGACCTCGACGACTACTCGGCGATCATGCTCGAGGCGCTCGCCGACCGGCTCGCCGAGGCCTTCGCGGAGCGGCTGCACCAGCGGGTGCGCACCGACCTGTGGGGCTACGCCCCCGACGAGCGGCTCGACGTGCCCGGCCTCATCACCGAGAAGTACCAGGGCATCCGGCCGGCGCCGGGCTACCCCGCGTGCCCGGAGCACACCGAGAAGGAGACGCTCATGGCGCTGCTCGGCGGCGAGGAGCGCACCGGGGTCCGGCTCACCGAGTCGATGGCGATGTGGCCGGGTGCCTCGGTGTCGGGCTGGTACCTCAGCCACCCCGAGAGCCAGTACTTCGTCGTCGGACGGCTCGGGCGCGACCAGGTCGAGGACTACGCGGCCCGCAAGGGCTGGGACCTCGCCACCGCCGAGCGCTGGCTCTCGCCCAACCTCGGCTACACCCCGGAGGACTGACCTCGCGGGGGAACCGCACCCCACGGCGTCGAGATCGGGTGACACGCCGAGGCGCCGCCGCCCGTGCCTGCGTGTCGCCGTCTCTCGACGCGACGGGTGGACCGCGGACGGCATGGCGCACGCGAGGGTGTCGGCCGCCGCGCCTACCGTGGGCGCCATGACCCCCGCCCTCTCCCCGAGCCGTGCCGCGGACTTCAAGCAGTGCCCGCTGCTCTTCCGGTTCCGGACGATCGACAAGCTCGAGGGTCCCCCGTCGCCGGCCGCCGCGCGCGGCACCCTGGTCCACGCGGTGCTCGAGCACCTCTTCGAGCTGCCGGCCGCCGAGCGGACGACCGCCGCGGCCCTCGCCCTCCTCGAGCCCCGCTGGCGGGCCCTCGTCGAGGAGCGCCCCGAGCTGGCCACGATGCTCGAGGACGACGAGCAGCTCACCGAGGAGTCCTGGTTCGCCGGGGCGAGCACCCTCGTCGAGCAGTGGTTCGACCTCGAGGACCCCACGCGGCTCGAGCCCGAGGCCCGCGAGCTGTACGTCGAGGCCGAGATCGACGGGCTCACCCTCCGCGGCTACGTCGACCGCCTCGACGTCGCCCCCGACGGCGCGATGCGCGTGGTCGACTACAAGACCGGCCGCTCCCCCAGCGAGCTCTTCGAGGCCAAGGCCCTGTTCCAGATGAAGTTCTACGCGCTCGTGCTGTGGCGCACCCGCGGCGAGGTCCCCCGGCTGCTCCAGCTCGTCTACCTCGGCAACGGCGAGGTCGTCCGCTACGTCCCCGACGAGCGCGACCTGCTCGCCGTCGAGCGCAACGTCCGGGCCATCTGGGACGCCGTGGTGCGTGCCGCGCAGACCGGCGACTGGCGCCCGCGGGCCTCCAAGCTGTGCGGGTGGTGCGACTTCCAGGACCTGTGCCCCGAGTTCGGCGGCACCCCGCCGCCCCTGCCCGAGGGGGCCGGGCTCATCGCGCTCGACCCCGCCCGCTCGGGCGCGGCGTCACCCGACGACGAGTGAGGCCGCGATCTCGCCCAGCCGCTGCGGCGTGACGCCGACGAGCCCGTCGGCCTGCACGGCCCCGGCCAGCTCGGGCACCGACACGACGTGGGGCACGGCGAGCGTCGGCACACCGGCCGCGACCGCCGACCGCACGCCCGTGGGGCTGTCCTCGATGGCCACGCACCGGCGGGCGTCGACGCCCAGCAGCCGGGCCGCGGTGGCGTAGGGCTCCGGGTGGGGCTTGCCGTGCTCGACCTCGTCGCCGGTGACGACGGCGGCGAAGGTGCCCTCCGGGAGGGCGTCGAGCGACGGCGTCGGCGAGCACCCGCCACGACATCGTCACGAGGGCGCTGGGCACCCCGGCCTCCTCGAGCGCGGCGAGCAGCTCGCGGGCCCCCGGGCGCCACGGCACGTGCTCGCGCACCTGGGTGACGACCCGCGCGAGCAGCTCGTCGACGATGCGCTCGGGCTCCCAGTCGATCGGTGAGTGCTCGCGGATGAACCGGGCCGAGACCAGGAGGTCGTTGCCGACGAGCTCGTGGGCGAACTCGTCGCTCCACGTCCCGCCGTGCTCGGCGACGATCGCGTGCTCCGCGGCGATCCAGTACGGCTCGGTGTCGACGAGGGTGCCGTCCATGTCCCAGAGGACCGCGGCGGGGAGGCTCATGGGGCGCCAGCCTATCGACCCGTAGGGTGGAGTCCTCACCCCAGGAGGAGGCCCCGTGATCGAGCTCGAGGACATCGGCGAGCTGCGCGACCCCGTGATGATCGCCGCCTTCGAGGGCTGGAACGACGCCGGGGAGGCCGCCAGCGCCGTCCTCGAGCACCTCGCCGAGGTCTGGGACGCCGAGGTGGTCGCCGCGCTCGACCCCGAGGACTACTACGACTTCCAGGTCAACCGGCCCCGCGTCGTCATCGAGGGCGGCAAGCGGCGGATCAGCTGGCGCACGACGCGCATCCTCGTCGCCCGCGACACCTCGCTCGGGCGCGACGTCATCCTCGTCCAGGGGGTCGAGCCGTCGTTCCGGTGGCGGGCCTTCGCCGTCGAGCTCATGGAGCTCGCCGAGTCGGTCGACGTCTCGATGGTCGTCACCCTCGGCGCGCTCATGGCCGACGTCGCCCACTCCCGCCCCATCCCCATCACGGCGACGTCCGACAACGACGACACGCGCCACCGCCACGGCCTGGAGATGAGCGGCTACGAGGGCCCGACGGGCATCGTCGGCGTGGTCGCCGACGCCGCGACCCAGGTGGGCATCCCCTCGGTGTCGTGCTGGGCGGCCGTGCCGCACTACGCCGGCCACTCGCCCTCGCCGAAGGCCACGCTCGCCCTCCTCGGCCGGCTCGAGGAGCTCTTCGACGCGCCCGTCGAGCACGGCGAGCTCGACGAGGACGCCCGGGCCTGGGAGCGCGGCATCAACGAGCTGGCCGAGTCCGACACCGAGGTGGCCGAGTACGTCGAGAGCCTCGAGGAGGCCCAGGACACCGCCGAGCTGCCCGAGGCCAGCGGCGACGCCATCGCCAAGGAGTTCGAGCGCTACCTGCGCCGCCGCGGCACCGACGAGCCCGGGGCTCCCCCGGCCGGCTGAGCCCTCTCCCGCGTCCCCGCCGGCGTCAGAGCCGGACGCCGAGGACGGCGTCGAGGGTGCGGGCCAGCAGCCCGGGTGCCCCGGCGTCCTCCCCCTCGCCGGCGAGCGTGCGCTCGCACCAGGCGTCGACGGCCTCGAGCGCGCGCCGTGTCGACAGGTCGTCGGCCACCGCGGCGCGGACCGCGGCCACGGTGCTCTCGGCGTCGGCGCCGCCGTTCACCGACAGGGCCGAGCGCCAGCGCTCGAGCCGCTGCTGGGCCGCGACGAGGAGGTCGTCGGTGTACTCCCACTCCGTGCGGTAGTGCTGCGCGAGCAGCACGAGCCGCAGCGCCATCGGGTCGACCCCGTCGGCCCGCAGCCGCGAGACGAGGACGAGGTTGCCCTTCGACTTGCTCATCTTCTCGCCGCGGTAGCCGACCATCGCCTGGTGGACGTAGAGCCGGGCGAAGACGGGCTCGCCGGTGAGCGCGGTGGCCTGGACGGCGCTCATCTCGTGGTGGGGGAAGACGAGGTCGGTGCCGCCGCCCTGGATGTCGAAGGGCTGGCCGAGGTGGGCCAGCGAGATGGCGGTGCACTCGATGTGCCAGCCGGGACGCCCGGCACCGAGCAGGTCGTCGTCCCACGACGGCTCGCCCTCGCGGGCGCCGCGCCAGAGCAGCGGGTCGAGGGGGTCGCGCTTCCCGGCGCGCTCGGGGTCGCCCCCGCGCTCGGCGTAGACGGCCGTCATCTGCTCGCGGGTCCAGTGCGAGACCTCACCGAAGGTCGGCGCCTGGGCGAGGTCGAGGTACACGTCGTCGCCGGTGCCCTCGCCCTCGGGCACGGGGAGCCGGTAGGCGGCGCCGCTCTCGACGAGCCGGCGCACCGCGGCGGCGATCTCGTCGATGGACTCGACGACTCCGCGGAAGGCGTCGGGCGGGATGACGGCGAGGGCGGTCATGTCGTCGCGGAAGAGGTCGATCTCGGCCGTCGGCGAGCTCGCGCCAGTCGCGCCCGTCGCGCCGGGCCCGCTCGAGGAGCGGGTCGTCGACGTCGGTGACGTTCTGCACGTACTCGACCCGGTGGCCGGCGTCGCGCAGGGCCCGCACGACGAGGTCGAAGGTGACGTAGGTGGCGGCGTGCCCGAGGTGGGTGGCGTCGTACGGGGTGATCCCGCACACGTAGAGCCGGGCGACCTCGCCGGCGTCGACCGGGACCACCTCGTCGCGGCTGGTGTCGTGGAGCCGGAGGGCCTCTCCGTGACCGGGGACGGCAGGGACGAAGGGGGTGGGCCACGACTTCACGGGGTGAGCCTACGGGGCGCCACCTACAGGGCCGGCCACGGGATGGCGGGCCAGCCGCCTCGCGGTAGAGGGTGCCGGCGGCGGCGCAGCAGGACCGTCGACCCGGTGGGCCAGGGCCTCGACCTCGTCGGCGGTGAGCAGGGGCGCGAGGTCGTCGGCGAGGCCGTCGTCGAGGGCGGCGGCGAGGCGCTCGAGGCGGTCGACGTCGGCGTCGGGCAGGGGCTCGCCGGCCCAGCCCCAGAGCACGGTGCGCAGCTTCGACTCGACCCCGAGGCTGACGCCGTGGTCGCAGCCGCGCACGGCGTCCCCCTCGCGCAGCAGGTGGCTGCCCTTGCGGTCGGAGTTGTTGAGCGCGGCGTCGAGCACCGCGACCGTGCGCAGGGCCGGCTCCGCGCAGTGGGCCACGACGACCGGCTCGCCGAGCGTGGACTCGCCCTCGAGCACGACGAGCCAGCCCTCCGGCACCTCGTCCGGGCCGAGGACGTCGACGAGCGGCGGCTGCTCCCCCGTCGTCGGGCCGACCCACAGCTGCACCGAGCCGGCACCCAGCGGGCCGTCGCGCAGCACCGTCGGCGGTACGACGCCGAACCCGCCGGCCTCGCTGACGAGCCACGCGGCCCGCTCGCGCGCCACGAGCGTGCCGTCCGGGTAGTCCCAGAGGCGACGCTCGGTGGCCTCGGGCTTGTGGATGACGAGGAGCTCGTCGGCGGGGTCGCCGACGAGGCAGAGCAGGGCGCCGTTCGAGGAGCCCGGAGATGCGCCCGACGGGTGTGAGGTCCCCCCGGGTCAGCAGCTCCTCGAGCTCAGCGCCGGTAGCCGTTGGCACGGGGGCAGATGTGGCCGGTGGGGTCGAGGGGCTGGCCGCAGAAGGGGCACGCCGGGCGGCCCGCGGCGATCACCTTCCCGCAGCGGCGGGCGAAGGCCCGGGCGGCCGGGGGTGGGAGGACGACGCGCAGCGTCTGGAGGCCCGGCCTCCTCGACCTCCTCGGGGTCCTGGTCGTGGCACTCGATGACGAGGACGAGCCGCTCGGGGTCCCAGGCCAGGCTCAGGGTGTCGACCCGGAACTCGTCCTCGATGGGCGTGGCCAGCGGCTCGGTGTCGCCCTCCCCGACGGGCTCGGTGGCGGTGCCCTCGGCGTGGGTGTCGAGGAGGTCGTTGACCCGGTCGGCGAGCACGCTGACCTGCACCTTCTCCAGCGACACCGAGACGACGCGGCCCTCGCCGCTCGCCTGGAGGAAGAAGGTGCGGCCGCCGGGTGGGCCCACGGTGCCGGCGACGAAGCGCTCGGGCGGGTCGAAGACGGTGGCTGGCATGGCACCCACCCTAGATCGAGAACCCCACGGGCAGCTCGAGGCGGTGGCGGGCCATGAACGCCTCGTCCGCGAGGAGCGCGCGGGTCTCGCCGTCGGCGACGAGGGTCCCCTCCGAGAGGACGACGGCCCGCGGGCACAGCTCGACGGCGTACGGGAGGTCGTGGGTGACCATGAGGAGGGTCACCGGCAGCCCGCGGAGGATGTCGGCGAGCTCGCGCCGCGACGCCGGGTCGAGGTTCGACGAGGGCTCGTCGAGGACGAGCACCTCGGGGCGCATCGCGAGGACGGTCGCGATGGCGACGCGGCGTCGCTGCCCGAAGGAGAGGTGGTGGGGGGCGCGGTCGGCGAGGTCGGCCACCCCGACCGCCTCGAGCGCCTCCACGACGCGGGCGTCGAGCTCGGGCCCGCGCAGGCCGAGGTTGGCCGGCCCGAAGGCCACGTCGTCGCGCACGGTCGGCATGAAGAGCTGGTCGTCGGGGTCCTGGAAGACGATGCCGACGCGCCGGCGCACCTCGAGCAGGTTCTCCGGGACCACGGGGAGCCCGGAGACGGTCACCGTGCCGTGCCCCGGGGTGAGCACCCCGTTGAGGTGGAGCACGAGGGTCGTCTTGCCGGCGCCGTTCGGGCCGAGGAGCGCCACCCGCTCGCCCGGGTGGACGTGCAGGTCGACGCCGAAGAGCGCCTGGTGCCCGCCGGGGTAGGCGTAGGCGACCTGGGCGAGGTCGAGGACCGGCGTGGTCACGCGACCACCCGCGCCGCGCCCGCGACGACCGTCGCGAGGAGGGCCGGGGCCAGGCCGAGCGCCCAGTCCTGGCGCCCGCGCGGTGAGCGGCGAGGTGACCGGCAGCCGTCCGCTCCAGCCGCGGCTGACCATCGCCAGGTGGACGCGCTCGCCCCGCTCGTAGCTGCGGATGAACAGGGCGCCCGTGCCGGCGGCCAGCACCGGCCAGGCCCGCACCGACCGCGCGGTGAAGCCCCGCGAGGCCCGGGCCACCTTCATCCGGCGGAGCTGGTCGGCGACGACGTCGACGTACCTGACCATGAACGAGGCGATGAGGACGAGGGGGTCGGGGACCCGGAGGTGCTGCAGCGCGCGGACGAGGTCGCGCGGCTCGGTCGTCACCGCGAAGGCGATCGCGGCGAGCACCCCGGTCGTGCCCTTGAGCAGCAGGGCGACCGCCGCGGAGAGGCCGGCCTGCGAGACGGTGACCGGGCCGAGCGCCACCCGCGGCCCGACGGCGACGAACGGCAGCACGACGGCGAAGACCGCGAACGGCGTCTCGACGGCCAGCCGCGGGAGGACGTGCCGGGCCGGCACCCGGGTGGCGACCACGAGCCCGACGGCACCGAGCAGCAGGCCGGCCAGCGCGAGGTGGGCCGACGACGGCACGGCGACCACACCGAGGACGAAGGCGAGCAGCCCGACGACCTTGACGTGGGCCGGCAGCCGGTGCAGGAGGGTGTCGCCGGCGACGTGGAGGTGCTGGCCGGGGCCGGAGGCCACGTCAGCGGTGCTCGCGCGGGCCGCGGCGCCGGACGAGGAGGACGAGGCCGGTCATGAGGAGGCCGACGACGACCGCGCCGACCACGCCGGCGAGCCCGCCGGAGAGCCGCCCGTCGCTCACGCCGCGCACCGCGTAGCCCGCGAGCGGGGACCCCGAGGTGGCGGACTCGTGCTGGGTCGTCCCGAACCCGAGGGAGGCGGCCACGTGCTCGAGGCCGTCCGGGTGGCGCGAGGCGTAGTACGAGAGCACCCCGGCGACGAGGAGGGAGACGACGAGGCCGACGAGGACCAGCCGCCGGGTGGAGACGCGTGGGCCCTGCGTGGCGGGCGGGGGCGCGCTCATCCCACCGGCTCCCGGACGTCGAGCCGGAGCGTCGGCCCCCGGCCCCGGGCGGCGTGGACGAGGTCGGGGCGGGCGGCGACGATGCTCGTCACGGCGAGGAAGGTGATGACGGCCTCACCGAGACCGATGAGGACGTGCCAGCCCACCATGGCGGCGGCCAGCCGGTCGAGGGGGATCGGCGCCGCACCACCGAGCGCGTACAGGCCGACGAAGCCGAGGGCCGCGACCGGGACGCTGACCAGGGCGCCCACGCCCGCGGCGAGCGGCACGCTCGCGAGCCGGCGGGGCAGGACGGCGAGCAGCGCCCGCGCCACGCCGTAGCCGACCCACACGGCGACGACCCCCATGAGCAGCACGTTGGTGCCGAGGGCGGTCACCCCGCCGTCGGCGAAGAGGAAGGCCTGCACGGCGAGCACGACGGTGAGGCAGAGCGTCGCCGTGGCCGGTCCGACGAGGACGGCGGCGAGGGCCGCACCGAGCAGGTGCCCCGAGGTGCCCGCCCCCACGGGGAAGTTGACCATCTGCGCGGCGAAGACGAAGACCGCGACGAGCCCGGCCAGCGGCGCGGTGCGCTCGTCGAGCTCGTGGCGTGCGGCGCGCACGAGCGAGGCGCCGACGACCCCGGCGGCGACGAGGCCGGTGGCCACGGAGGTCGGCGCGTCGAGGAACCCGTCGGGCACGTGCACGTGAGGCCTCCGGTGGGACGGGATCTGTTGCGAACGGTTCGCAACACCTTCCTGCACACTATTCGCAACAAGGGGGAGGATCAACAGCGGGGTCACGGTCGCCCCGGCGGGCTCAGCCCGCGCCGCCGCCCACCGTGGAGTCGCCGGCCTCGTGCGACGTCGGCAGCGCGAGCAGGGGACCGAGGTCGCCGGCCTGGGTGTTGCTCGCGAGCAGGACCATCCGGGTGGGGGCGACGTGGACCACCGTCACCGACCCCGGGTCGACCCGCACCCGCTGCAGCCCCGCGACCCCGGCCCCGACGGCTTCGGCGACGACGGCCTTGATGGGGTCGCCGTGGCTGACCGCGAGCCAGACGGCCGCCCGGCCGTGCTCGGCCTCGACCTCGGCGTCGAGCGCCCGGACGCCGGCGACGACCCGCTCGGCCATCTGGCCCAGCGACTCGGCCCGGTGGTCCTCGGAGTCGGGGAAGGTGGCCGAGGCGGGGTCGTCCTGGATGACCCGCCAGAGCGGGTCCTTGGCCGCCTCGCTCAGCGCGCGCCCGGTCCACGCGCCGTAGTGGCACTCCCCCAGCCGCTCGTCGGTGCCCACGTCGAGGCCGGGAACGGCGAGGGCCGCCGTCTCGCGGCAGCGTTCGAGCGGGCTGCTGACCGCCCGCACGAGGCCGACCGGGGAGAGCCGCGCCGCCAGCCCCTCGGCCTGCGCGCGGCCGGCGTCGGTGAGGCCGACGCCCTCGGTCCAGCCGGCCAGCACACCCGCGGCGTTCGCCGTCGAGTGCCCGTGCCGCAGGAGGAGGACGATCGCCACGACACGACACTGTAGGCGGCTGCGCCCGGTGGGCGTCGTCGTCGCCCACAATGGCGAGCGTGATCGTCGACCGCGCCATCTACGAGGACGGCCGCCGCCGTGAGTGCGGCGACCTGTCCGACGAGCTCGCCCGCCTCCGGACCTCGAGCGACTCCGCCGGCTTCCTGTGGATCGGCCTCAAGGACCCCACGCAGGCCGAGTTCGGCGACGTCGACACCGAGCTGGGGCTGCACCCGCTCGCCGTCGAGGACGCGGTGCAGGGCCTGCAGCGGGCCAAGGTCGAGCTCTACGACGGCACGGTCTTCGTCGTGCTCAAGCCCCTGCGCTACCTCGACCGGACCTCGGACATCGAGACCGGCGAGGTGATGGTCTTCGTCGGCGACCGCTTCGTCGTCACCGTCCGCCGCGGCGAGCTCACCCCGCTCACCGGGATCCGGGCCGACCTCGAGGCCGACCCCGAGCGGCTGCGCCTCGGCCCCCTCTCGGTGCTGCACGCCGTGCTCGACCGGGTCGTCGACGGGTACGTCGAGATCGACCAGGAGGTGCAGGTCGACCTCGACGAGATGGAGGAGGCGGTGTTCGGCGGCGACCGCACCGACACGGCGGCGATCTACCGGCTCAAGCGGGAGGTGCTCGAGTTCCGGCGGGCCTGCGTCCCGCTCCTGGAGCCCCTGAAGATGCTGCACAACTCCCCGCGCAGCCCCGTGCCGGAGGGCGAGCTCCGGCTCCTCCTGCGCGACGTGTCCGACCACCTCGGGGCGGTCATCGACCACATCGAGTCCTACGACAACCTGCTCTCGGGCATCCTCGACGCCCACCTCGCGCAGGTCTCGGTGCAGCAGAACGACGACATGCGCAAGATCTCGGCCTGGGTGGCGATCGCCGCGGTGCCGACGATGATCGCCGGCGTCTACGGCATGAACTTCGAGAACATGCCCGAGCTGCGCTGGCACTACGGGTACTTCCTCGCCCTGGCGCTGATGGGCGGCGCCTGCGTCACCCTGTTCCGCCTGTTCAAGCGGGCCGGCTGGCTGTGACGCCCGCGCCCAGGGTCAGGTGGCGCTGAGCCAGCCCGCGGCCAGGGCGACGGCCATCCCGAGCCCCAGCGCGACGCGGTACCAGACGAAGGGGCGCAGCGAGTTCGTCGCCACGAACCGCAGCAGCCAGGCGATGGACGCGTAGGCGACGACGAAGGCCACGGCGATGCCGACGAGCATCTGGCCGACGCCCAGCGTGCCGAGGTCGTGCCGGGCGCTGACGAGCTCGAAGAGCCCGGCCGCGGTGAGGGCCGGGATGGCCATGAAGAACGAGAGCTCGGTGGCGGTGACGCGGTTGATGCCGCGCACGAGGCCGGCCGAGATGGTGGCGCCCGAGCGCGAGACGCCGGGGATCAGGCTGAAGCACTGGACGAGGCCGATGACGAGCCCGTCCCTGAGGGTCACCCCGTCCTCCCCGCGCTGCTCCCCCTGCCGCTCGAGGACGTCGTGGCGCTGCTCGGCGACCCAGATGACGGCGCTCCACAGGACGAGGGCGGCGGCGACCACCCAGAGGCTGCGCAGCGCGCCCGAGATGAGGTCCTTGGCGAGGAACCCGACGATCCCGACCGGGATCGACCCGACGATGACCGCCCACGCGAGGCGGTAGTCACGGTCGTCGCGCGCGCCGCTGTCGCGCAGGCCGTGGACCCAGGCCATGAAGAGGCGACCGATCTTGCGGGCGAAGAAGATGAACGTGGCGGCGATCGCACCGATCTGGATGATCGCCGTGTACGCCGTGACGGCGGGGGCGTCGAGGGGTAGGCCGAGCAGGTGCTCGGTGAGGGTGAGGTGGCCGGTGGAGGAGATCGGGAGGAACTCGGTGAGTCCCTCGACGACGCCGAGCACGACGGCCTGGAGGTAGGAGAGTTCGACGGGCACCCGGCGAGCCTAGGGGCCGGCGCTGAGCGGGACCTGAAGCCGGCCGGGGTGTCGCCGCCCGGGTCAGCCCGGGACGACCTCGGCCATGAGGCGGAGGATGTCGAGGCGCTCCTCGGTGGTGCGCGCGTAGGGCGCGACCGACAGGGTGGTGACGCCGGCGTCGGCGTAGCGCCCGACCCGCTCGGCGATGCGCTCGCGGGGGCCGAGCAGGGCCGTGGCGTCGGCGAGCTCCAGGGGGACGGCCGCCGCCGCGTCGCGCGGGCGGCCGGCGAGGTAGAGGTCCTGGATGGTGTCGGCGGCCTCGTCGAAGCCCATCGACCGGGCCAGCCGGTTGTAGAAGTTCTGCTCGCGGCTGCCCATCCCGCCGATGTAGAGCGCCGTGTAGGGCGCCACCGCGGCCCGGGCGGCCTCGAGGTCGTCGCTGACGACGACGGGCACCGTGGCCACGGTGTCGAAGCCGGCCAGCGGGTCGTCCGCTCCCCCGCGTCCGGCCGCTCGACGGGCGTCGCGGACGGCGTCGAACTGTCCGGTGGAGTGCTCGGGCGAGACGAAGATCGCCAGCCAGCCGTCGGCCACCTCGCCGGCGAGGCGCAGGTTGCGCGGCCCGACGGCGGCGAGGTAGATCGGCAGGTCGGGGCGCGGCGGGTGGATGGTGAGCTTGAGGGCCTTGCCCGGCCCGTCGGGCAGCGGGAGGGTGAAGTGCTCGCCGTCGTGGGTGACGCTGTCGCGGCGCAGCGCCGACCGGACGATCTCGACGTACTCGCGGGTGCGACCGAGGGGGTCGGCGAAGCGGACGCCGTGCCAGCCCTCGCTCACCTGCGGGCCGGAGACCCCGAGCCCGAGGAGGAAGCGTCCGCCCGACAGGGTGTCGAGGGTCGCCGCCGTCATCGCCGTCATCGCCGGTGTGCGGGCGGGGATCTGCATGACGCCGGCACCGAGGCCGATGCGCTCGGTCTGGGAGGCCAGCCAGGCCAGGACGGTGGGGCTGTCCGAGCCGTAGGCCTCGGCCACCCACACGGACGCGTAGTCGAGGCGGTCGGCCTCCTGCACGAGCTCGAGCAGGTCCTCCCCCATGCCCATCCCCGCGTACCCACCGGCCAGTCCGAGTCTCATGCGGCGAGCGTAGTGGGCTCGTTCCGACCGGGTCCCGCGAGCGTCGTGGGCAGGGGACGCCGCGGGGGCTCCCCGCCGAGGGTCGGACGGAGGGTGGGGTCCACGCGGTGGCGAGGTGCGTGAACACGGACTGCGGGCATCCGTCGACGCCCACGTCACACCCTCACCAGCAGGTGCGCATGACACCGGAAATGGTTGCGCCCCTGCGAAACTCAGCGGATCGGGCCTTGACCGGCCGGTGTGTACACGTGTACGATTGCGGTACGAGGGAAGGGGACGCCGATGACCACGACAGCCGGTCCACGCGACGTGCTGGACGCCGTCGCGCTGGCGCGGTCGGCCCTGGACGAGTGGGTCCGAGGCGTCGGCGGTGCGGGGGTCGCGTCGAGGAGTGGGCCGAGGCCGTGGGTGCGCTGCAGGGCCTGGTCAACGCCGCGTCCGCGGCGCAGGACGTGGCGATCACCCGGTTGGCGTGCATCGAGGGCGAGTGGGCCGAGGACGGCACGGTGCTCGAGGTGCACAAGGCCCCCGGGCACGTCGCCCTGGACGCGCCGGCGATCGTCTCGGGGGTGCTGTCGGTCTCGGCGGTGCACGCCGAGCGGCGGGTGCGCGAGGCGGTCCGGCGCGTCGCGGACGGCCCCGAAGGGACCGCCACCAGCACCGGGCTGGGTGGGCTGCACGCGGCGATGGCCGCCGGGGTCCTGGACGCCTACCGGGCGCAGGTGGTGGCCTTCGAGCTGGAGGAGGTCCCGGCCGACGTCGCTTCCGCCGTCCTGGAGACGATCGGGTCGTGGTTCGAGGTCGAGGACGCCGCGCACCTGCGGCGCCGGGTGCGAAGGGTGCTCGCGCGGGTCTCCCCGGATCTGCTGCGCCGGCGCGCGGTCCGGGCCCGCTCCCAGTGCCGGCTGGAGCGGTGGGTCGACGAGCCCGGCGTGGACACCTGGCACGGCACCTTCCCCTCCGAGGAGGCCTGCGCCGCGTGGGCCGCGATCGACGCCCTCGCCCAGCGGTACGTCACCGACGGGGTGTGTCGAGCGGGTCGACCGGGCCCGGGCCAAGGCGTTGACCGACCTCGTCACCGGCCACGCCACCATCGAGGTCCAGCTCACCCTGACCACCCCCGCCAGCACGCACGCCGCGACCGCCACCAGCACCGTGGTGACGGGGACCAGCAGGTCGACGACAGCGGCTGCGTCGGCGACCGACCTCGTCCAGGTCCACGGGGCCCGTGCCGGGGAGCCGGTCCTGGTCAGCGCGGATGGCTCGACACCGCCACCTCCCGCGGGACGCTCGGGGCGGCGCCAGCCGTCGGTACCGCCCATGGTCTGCCACGCCTCGGTGGGGTGGCTCCCGCTCGTGGCGCGTCCGCCACCCTCGAGTGCGACCCCGTGACCGGGGCGCTGGTCGACCCCGACCACCGGCTCGGCACCGACTCCTACCGTCCCGGACGGGCGCTGACCGCCCTGGTCAGGGCCCGCGACGGACGGTGCCGCTTCCCCGGCTGCACCGTCGCCGCCCGGTTCTGCGACCTCGACCACGTCACCCCCTGGCCGGCCGGCCCCACCACCGCCTCGAACCTCGCCTGCCTGTGCCGGCGCCACCACCGCGTCAAGCAACGCCCCGGCTGGACCGTCCGGATCGCAGCCGACGCCACGATGACCTGGACCGACCCCACCGGAGCGACCCGCACCACCCACCCCCTGGACCACCGCCCCCTCACCCTCCCCGACACCGCAACCGACACCCCACCACCGACACCGGGCACCCCCAGCCTCGCCCACCCGGACGGCCCCCACTCCACCCTCGAGTACACCCTCGAACACCACCTCGGCCCACCCCGACCCCGACCACCCTGCCGCGTCGAGACCCGCCACCCCACCAGCCGACCCGTCGACCGGATCCCCGTCCACCTCGACCCCCACCCCGGACGCCGACAGCGACCCACACCCACGCGCCCAGCCGACACGCCACCGTTCTGAGGCGCGCCCAGGCAGGGAAAACCGTTCGCGCGGTGGGCCACCGGACCCCACAGTGGACGGATGACGAGCAGCGACCTCTGGACCGACGACGACGCCGCGCGCTACGACGACGCCAACACCGGCATGTACTCCCCCGACGTGCTGGGTCCCACCGTCGACGCGCTCGTCGCGCTCGCCGGGCCGGGCCCGGTGCTCGAGCTCGCCGTCGGCACCGGCCGCGTGGCCATCGCCCTCGCCGACCGAGGCGTCGAGGTCCACGGCATCGAGCTGAGCGCACCCATGGTCGCCCGGCTCCGCGCCAAGAGCCCCGACCTCCCCGTGACCATCGGCGACATGGCGACCGCCCGCGCAGCACGAGCCGGCGAGTTCACCCTCGTCTACCTCGTGTTCAACACCCTGGGGAACCTCCGCACGCAGGACGAGCAGGTCGAGTGCTTCCGCAACGCCGCCCACCACCTGCGCCCGGGCGGCCGGTTCGTCATCGAGATCGGGGTGCCGGCCCTGCGGCGCTACCCGCCCGGCCAGGTCGCCGTCCCCTTCCACGTCGACGACCGCCACGTCGGCCTCGACACCTACGACCTCACCACCCAGCAGGGCACGTCCCACCACTACACCCACGAGGCCGACGGCGGCGTCCGCCACGGCGTCAGCAACTTCCGGTACGTGTGGCCGGCCGAGTGCGACCTCATGGCTCGCCTCGCCGGGCTCGAGCCGGAACGGCGCACCGCCGACTGGGTGGGTACGCCGTTCACCTCCGACAGCGAGAGCCACGTCTCGGTGTGGCGCAGGCCGGTCGACGCGTGAACCGCAGGGGGTCGCCGGTAGGGTCGCCGCCATGCAGACGCGACGCCTCGGGGGCACCGGCCTCACCGTGTCGCGCCTCGGCCTCGGCACGATGGCCTGGGGCACCCGCACCCCACCCGAGGACGCCCGCGACCTCCTGACGACCTTCCGGGCCGCGGGTGGCACCCTCGTCGACACCGCGCACGGGTACGCCGGCGGCCTGGCCGAGGACCTCCTCGGCGACCTCCTCGAGGGCCCGGACCGCGAGGAGGTCGTCATCGTCACCAAGTCCGGCATCAGCCGGGCCACGGGTGAGCGCGTCGTCGACTGCTCGCGACGCGCGATGCTCTCCCAGCTCGACCTGTCCCTGCGCCGGCTCCGCACCGACCACGTCGACGTCTGGCTGGCCCACACGTGGGACGAGCACACCCCGCTCGAGGAGACCGTCAGCGCCCTCGTCCACGCGTGGCGCAGCGGTCGCGCCCGGTACGTCGGGGTGTCCAACCACACCGGCTGGCAGGCCGCCCGCACGATGTCCCTCCTCGCCAACGAGGGCGTCCCGCTCGCGGCCGACTCCGTCGAGTACTCCCTCGTCGAGCGCCGCCCGGAGCGCGAGCTCGCCGCCGCCGCCACCGCCCTCGGCTTCGGGCTGCTCCCCTGGTCCCCGCTCGGGCGGGGAGTCCTCGGCGGCCGCTACCGCTCCGGGGTCGCCGCCGACTCCCGCCTGGCCTCGGAGGAGTTCGCCCGCTTCGCCGGCCGCCACGTGGGCGACCACACCCGCGGCGTCGTCGAGGCCGTGCGCACCGCGGCCGACGGGCTGGGGGTGCCGCCGGCGGCCGTCGCGCTCGCCTGGGTCCGCGACCGACCCGGGGTCACCGCGCCCGTGGTCGGACCCCGCACGACCGGTCAGCTGGCCGCCCTGCTGCAGAGCGAGGAGCTCGAGCTGCCCGACCAGATCGTCGACGCGCTCGACGAGGTGTCGGCCGACCACGCCTGAGTGCTGCGACGACCGGACGGCAGCGCCGGCTCAGTCGTCCTCGTCCTCGTCCTCGGCGTCGTCCGCGTCGTCGTCGTCGTCGTCCAGGCCGGCGTAGATCCGCCGGCCGTCGCCGTCCTCGTCCTCGTGGTCGTCGAGGTCGTCGTCCGAGGCGTCCTCCCCCTCGTCGTCCTCGTCGTCGTCCTCGTCACCGTCCTCGTCGTCCCCGGTGTAGAGGTCGAGGGGGGTCATCTCGCCGTAGGCGTCGTACAGGGCGCCGTCGTAGTCCTCGAAGGCGTCCGCGAGGTCCTCGTACGCCGCGATGACCATGGGGTCGTCATCACCGCGCCGGGTGCTGCTGACCTCGAGGTGCCGCTCGAACGCGGTGACGAGCCGGGCGAGGGCGGCACGCGGTTCAGCGGTCATGTCCCGAACCGTACCGGTCCTTGGGCAGAATGTGGCGGTGGCCGACTACGAGTACCTCGTCCTGAACTTCGGGCGCGGGGTGGAGCGCTCCACCATCCGCCGCACCCTCACCGACCACGCCGAGTACGGGCACTGGGAGCTCGCCCGCACCCGGATCTACATGGGCGGGCTCACCCGCACCTGGCTGCGCCGCCGGATCATCCGGGCCCGCCGCCCGTCGGCGGCCGACCGCTGAGGCCGCAGCGTCAGCAGGTCTCGAGCAACCGGGCGAGGACCCGCGCCCCGAAGCGCAGCGAGTCGGTGGGCACGCGCTCGTCGATGCCGTGGAACATCGGCGCGAAGTCGAGGTCGGCCGGGAGCCGCAGCGGCGCGAAGCCGTACCCGGTGATGCCCAGCAGGGACAGCGCCTTGTTGTCGGTCCCGCCGGAGAGGCAGTACGGGAGCACCTCGGCGTCGGGGTCCTCGGTGCGCAGCGCCTCGACCATGCGGTCGACGAGGTCGCCGTCGAACGGTGCCGACAGGGCGATGTCGCGGTGCAGCACCTCGACGTCGACGTGCTCCCCCGCGAGCTCACGGATGGTGTCGAGGAGGTCGTCCTCGTGGCCGGGGAGGAACCGGCAGTCGATGTTGGCCGACGCCTGCTGCGGGATGACGTTGTGCTTGTACCCGCCGTCGAGCATCGTGACGTTGCTCGTGTCCTGGAGCGTGCCCCGCACGAAGCCCTGGGCGCCGCCGAGGTGGGCCAGCAGGTCCTCGAGGTCCTCGTCCGACCACCCCGTGCCGGTGAGCTCGGAGAGCCCGTCGAGGAGGGTGCGCACCGACGGGATGTACTCGCGCGGCCACTTGTGCTCGGCGATCCGGGTGATCGCCTCGGCGAGCCGCACGATGGCGTTCTCGTCGTTGGGCACCGACCCGTGGCCCGCCCGGCCGTTGGCCGTCAGCCGCAGCCAGGCGATGCCCTTCTCGGCCGTCTGCAGCAGGTACGTGCGCTTCTCGTCACCGTGCCGGTCGGTGAGGGTGACGCTGTAGCCGCCGACCTCGCTGATGGCCTCGGTGACGCCCTCGAACACCTCCGGGTGCTCCTCGACGAGGAAGTGCGAGCCCTTGACCCCGCCGGCCTCCTCGTCGGCGAAGAACACGACGACGAGGTCGCGGGGCGGCACGACCTCGCGCCGGGCCAGGTCGCGCACGCAGGCGAGCATCATCGCGTCCATGTCCTTCATGTCCACGGCCCCGCGGCCCCAGATGCAGCCGTCGCGCTCGACGCCGCCGAAGGGGTCGACCTGCCAGTCGTCGGCGTTGGCCGGTACGACGTCGAGGTGCCCGTGGACGCACAGCGCGCCCCGGTCGCGGTCGGCTCCCGGGATGCGCACGGCCACCGTGACCCGGCCCGGGTCGGACTCGTAGGTCTGCGGGTCGAGGCCGACCTCGCGGAGCTGGTCGACGACGTAGGACGCCGCCTCGGCCTCCCCCGGACCGCTCCCGTCGCCGTAGTTGCTCGTGTCGATCCGGATCAGCTCCTGGCAGATCCGGACGACCTCGTCCTCGGGGCGCGTCGTCGTCGTCATGCCCTCCACCGTAGACCGGGAGCCGGGGCCCACGGCCGCCGCGCCCGGCCGGACGGATTTCGGGTCCGACCCCGGGAGCGTGTATCGTTCCCGGTCGTCGGAGGCCCTCCCCGGGATCCTCCCTCACCACTCGTCCGGGTGGCGGAATTGGCAGACGCGCTAGCTTGAGGTGCTAGTGCCCGTATAGGGCATGGGGGTTCAAGTCCCCCCTCGGACACCAGCCACGAAGGCCCCGAACCACGGCGGTTCGGGGCCTTCGTCGTGCGCGGTCGGCGACGATCGGCGGCTCAGCCGGCGGCGTAGGCGTCGACCGCGTCGGAGAAGTCCTGGACCAGCGGGTCGAGCCGCTGGGCCGCCTCCGGCGGGTAGGTGCCGTCGGCGACCGCCTGCCGGTAGCCGTCCACGAGCGTGTCGCGGGCGCTGGTGAGGGCGCCGGCGTCCTCGGCCCGCAGGGCCTTGTCGGCCTCCTTGAGCGGGTCCTGGACGATTGTCGCGGCGTCCTTGTCGATGACGCCGTCCTGCTGGAGGGCCTTGGCCTCCCCGTCGAGGGCGCTCGCGGCGTCCTGCACCGGCGCCGGGTCCGCCGTGGTCGGGGTGGGCGTGGGGGTCGGCGACGGGGCGGTGGTCGACGGCTCGGGCGCGGACGTGGCCGTCGTGGGTGCCGGGGCGGAGCTCGAGGTCGTCGGGGTGCCGGTCGGCTCCGCGGTGCCCTGCGACCCGCCGAGGAGCTGCCAGAGGAGCACCCCGAGGGCGGCGAGGGCGATGACGACGAGGAGCCACATCGCCACCGACGAGCCACCGCGCCGTCGCGGTGGCGCCGCGACGGGACGGGAGCCGGCCGTCGAGCCCGGCGGCGGCGCGGCCGGCGGAGGAGGCGGCACCGGCGACCGGGCGGTGTCGAGGCGCTGGGTGGTGTCGAGGGGCTGGGTCGTCCCGGCGCCGGCGACGGGCAGGACCGTCGTCGCGTCCGGCGAGCCCGCCGGCGCCCGGCGGGCGTCGAGGGACTCGAGCACGGCGGCGGCGCGGTCCGGACGGTCCTCCGGCGACTTCGCGAGCAGCCCGGCGACGAGCGCGGCCAGCCAGGCCGGGGTGTCGGGCCGGGCCTCACGGACGTCCGGCACCGGCTCGCTCGTGTGCAGCATCATCGTCGCGACCGCGGTCGGCCCGCTGAACGGAGGGCGCCCGGTGAGGAGCGCGAAGAGGACGCAGCCGAGGGCGTAGAGGTCGGCCCGGCCGTCGACCCGACCCCCCATCGCCTGCTCCGGTGCAAGGTACTCGGCCGTGCCCATCACGGTGTGGGTCGCCGTGAGCGCCTGGCTGCCCGCGGCCTCCCCGAGCTGGGTGATGCCGAAGTCGAGCACCTTGAGCCGGCCGTCGGCGGCGTAGGCGATGTTGGCCGGCTTGATGTCGCGGTGCACGAGGCCGCGGGAGTGGGCCGCCTCGAGGGCCGAGGCGACCTGGCGCGCCACGTCGACGACCTCCTCCACCGGGAGCGGACCCTCGTCGCGCAGCCGTTCGGCGAGGCTCGGGCCGGGCAGCAGCTCCATGACGAGGTAGGCCGTGTGGCCCTCCACGCCGGTGTCGTGCACGGTGACGACGTTCGGGTGGCTCATCCCGGCCGTCACCCGGGCCTCCCGCTCGAACCGGGCCGCCCCCGCGTCGTCGGGCATCCGGCGCAGGTCGATGGTCTTGACGGCCACCGCGCGGCCGAGCACGGTGTCGGTGGCCCGCCAGACCTCCCCCATGCCCCCGCGGCCGATCGGCGCGTCGAGGACGTAGCGGTCGGCCAGTCGTCGCGCCTCGCTGCTCATCCGGCCCAGCCTAGCCAGCCGCGCGGTCGACCCGGACCTCGCACTAGCCTGAGGTCGTGCTCGAGTCCGTCACCGCCGTCCGCTACGTCGCGCCCCTGCGCGAGGGCGGCTCGCTGCCCGGCCTCGTCGAGGCCGACGACCTCGGCACCTACGTCGTGAAGTTCACCGGGGCCGGGCAGGGCCGCAAGGTCCTCGTCGCCGAGGTGCTCGTCGGGGAGGTGGCCCGCCGCCTCGGCATCCCCACCCCGCGCCTGGCCGTCGTCGACCTGCCGAGCGCCATCGCCCGCTACGAGGCCGACGAGGAGGTCCAGGACCTGCTCACCGCCAGCCCGGGCCGCAACCTCGGGGTCGACTTCCTGCCCGGGGCGTTCGGCTACGACGGCTCGCGCCCGCCCTCCCCCGAGGACGCGGCGGCCGTGCTGTGGCTCGACGCGTACACCGCGAACGTCGACCGCACGTGGGCCAACCCCAACCTGCTCGTCTGGCACGGCCGCACGTGGGCCATCGACCACGGCGCGGCCCTGTGGTTCCACCACTCGTGGCCGAGCCGCCCGCCCGACGTCGGCCGGTTCGTCGCCCAGCCGTTCGACGCCGGTGGCCACGTGCTCGCGGCCGTGGCGGCGCCGCTGGGCGAGGCCCACGAGCGGCTCGCCCCGCAGCTCACCGAGGCGGTGCTGCGCGAGGTGGTCGACGAGGTCCCCGTCGAGTGGCTCGAGACCACGGGGAGCCTCCCCGACACCGACGCCGTCCGGGCCACGTACCTCGAGCACCTCGTGCTCCGGCTCGCCTCTCCCGCAGCGTGGCTGGGAGGTGCGGCATGAGCCACCCCTACCAGTACGTCGTGCTGCGCTTCGTCCCGCGGGTCGACCGCGGCGAGTGCCTCAACGTCGGCGTCGTCCTCCACTCGCAGTCCGCCGGAGTGCTGCGCTGCGCCTGGCACGTCGACGAGGCCCGCGTCCTCGCCGTCGCCCCGGACGCCGACCTCGAGGGGCTGCGGGCGGCGCTCGAGGCGGTGTGCGGGATGTGCGAGAGCCCGCCCGAGGGGGTCGACGCCACCCTGACGACCCAGGGCAAGCGGTTCGGGTGGCTGAGCGCCCCCCGCTCGACGGTCGTCCAGCCCGGCCCGGTCCACGGAGGCTCCAGCGCCGACCCCGAGGCCGAGGCCGAGCGGCTGCTCGACCGCCTCGTCCGCTAGCCGCTCGGCGGCACGCGTCGCGGCGCGTCGGCGAGCGGCACGAGCACCCGCTCGAGCGACTCGAGCGTGTACGGCTTGCTGAGGTAGTCGTCCATGCCGGCGGCGAGCATGCGCTCGCGGTCGCCCTCGGCGGCGTTGGCCGTGAGGGCCACGATGTGCGGCTGGCGCCGCCCCGCTGCGCCCGCTGGAGCCCGGTGGCCTCGACCCCGTCCATGTGCGGCATGTTGACGTCCATGAGGACGACGTCGTACTCCGCGGATGGCCATCGCCGCGAGGGCCTTGGCACCGTCGGTCGCGACGTCGGCCTCCACACCGAGCCGGCGCAGCATGTGGACCGCCACGAGCCGGTTGACCGGCGTCGTCCTCGGCGAGGAGGACGGCGAACCCGAGGCCGGCGTCCTGCGGCGACGCCGTCGACCGCCGAGGCCGGGGCGGTCGACCGGCTCGCACCGCGGAGCGCTGCGGCGTGCAGGCCCGCACGGGCACGGCGAAGGTGAAGACCGAGCCCGCACCCGGGCTCGAACGGACGTCGAGGGTGCCTCCGAGGCGACCGGCGATCCGGACGCAGATCGCGAGTCCGAGGCCGGTGCCGCCGTGCGTGCGGGTCGTGGAGACGTCACCCTGGGCGAACGGGCTGAAGATCCGGGCCAGGCGGTCGTCGGGGATGCCCATGCCGGTGTCGTGGACCTCGACGACCAGCTCGACCGCCGAGCATGCCGTCCGCGTCGGGCGGGCGTCCCGGCCGACGCGGTAGCGAGCCGAGGATCCGCACACCGCCGGCGTCGGTGAACTTCAGCCCGTTGCCGACGAGGTTGATGAGGACCTGGCGGATCCGCGACGACGTCGGTGCACACGCAGGTCGGGGACGCCCGCCTCGGCCTCCCACGAGAGGCCGAGACCGCCCCGGTCGGCCTGCGGCCGGAGCATGGCGCACACGTCGTCGAGGAGCGCGCGCACGTCGGCCGAGGTCGACTCGGTCTCGACCGCGCCGCTCTCGAGGGCACTGAAGTCGAGGATGTCGTTGACGATGGCCAGCAGGTGTCGCCCGCTCTGGTGGGCGGTGTGCACGTACTGGCGCTGGTCGTCGGCGAGCTCGGTGTCGAGGAGCAGCTCGGTCAGCCCGAGGACGGCGTTGAGCGGGGTGCGGATCTCGTGGCTCATGCTCGCGAGGAACCGCTGCTTGGCCGCGGCGCTCTCCTCCGCCGTCTCCTTGGCCCGGCGCAGGGCGTCCTCGGTGGCCCGCTGAGCGGTGATGTCGCTCTGGACCGCCACGAACCCGGTCACCCTGTCGTGGTCGACGATGGGACGGACCTCGAGGGAGATCCAGTACGAGGCGCCGTGCCGGTCGTAGTTGAGGACCTCGCAGGTGAACGGCTCGTGGGTCGTGACCCGCTCGCGCATGAACGCCACCGTCTCGGCGGAGGTGTCCGGACCCTGCAGGAGGTGCCCGGGGACCTGCCCGGCGACCTCCTCGATCGTGTAGCCGGTGTGGCGGGTGAAGGCGTCGTTCACCCACTCGATGCGGCCGTCCTCGTCGGTGATGAGGACGAGGTTGTCGGTCGCCTGGACCGCCACCGAGTGCCGCTGCAGCTGGGCCCGGGCCGCCTCGCAGCCGCGCGGTCTGCACGAGCTGGGCACGACGGGCGCCGTAGAGGACGTGGACCATCCCGGCCACGAGGCCGACGAGCGCGAAGAGGGTGAAGACGAGGCCGCCGAGCAGCCAGCGCGTGTTCTGGACGAGGTGCTCGGTGGCCGCGTTGGCGGTGGCGGCGTCCCGCTTGCGCACGTGCTCGGCCTCCGAGACGAGGGTGTTGTACCCCAGCTCGAGGGCCTGCACCTGGCCGGTGAGCTCCTGCCGGCGGGCCGGGGTGAGGCGTCCGCCGTCGGCGACGACGGCCCGGACGGCGGGGTCGAGGTCGCTGCCGCCAGCCGCGCCGCCAGGTCGCGGGAGCGGGCCAGCAGGCTCGCGTCACCGAGCGTGCGGCCCTGGTAGTCGAGGGTGCCCTCCTGGATCCGCTGGGCCGCCAGGGAGCGCGCCAGCTCGATCCGCTCGGGGTCCGGGGTGGCCGAGCCGAGGGCGGCGTCGAGGCGCAGCAGCTCGCGCTGCACCTGGCTCAGGGTGCGGACGTTGCCGTCGACGAGGTCCTGGGTGAGGCGCACGTTGTCGCTCAGGGCGCTCGTGGCGCCGATGGTGAGCACGCTCAGCGCCACGGTGCCGGCGAGGGACAGCACGGCCGGCACGACGAGGGCGAGCAGGATCCGACGCCGGCCCTCCCCGATGGCCCACCACCGGCGCGCGGTCACTCGACCTCGATGCTCGTGAGCTGCCAGATCCAGCGCGGGTCGTAGACCACCGGGTCGAGGTCGAACTGGTCGGTGGGGTACACCACGCGGGTCGGTCCGTACCGCTCCACGGTCATCCGCTCACCGTTGACGCGTCGTCGCGAGGAGGACCGGGTAGCTGCGGATGTCGGACACCGGGATGTCCACGCCGTAGTCGTTGATGGCGACGGTGTGCAGCGTGGTCGCGTCGTGGATGCCGAGGTAGTCGAGCAGCGAGCTGAGCAGGACGCCGCGGAAGGTCACGCGGTGGCCCTCGGCCTGCTTGTCGTCGACCGAGTACTCGACGAGCCCCAGTCGCTCGATCGTCGCGAGGTCGAGGGGCACCTCGGCGCTCCCGGCGATCTTGCCCGACACGGTGAGGACGACCTTGCCGGTGGGTGCGGGCACGGCGTCGCCGGCGTGGAGGGTCGGCTCGGCGACCACGGTGTAACCCGTCGGTGCGGGCTTCACCGCCGAGGCGGTGGGCCCGGCAGCGGCGGCGCTGCCGCTGCTGCAGCCGGCCAGGGGGAGGAGGCCGAGCGCCGCGATCAGCGCGAGGGCGGGGACCGCACGGAGGCGGTGGGAGGTGGGGCGGGTCATGCCGGTGTCCTTCTCGGGGGTGGGGTCGGGGTGTGGGGTCGCAGGGTCGACGCGCGGCCGGTGCGCACTACGATGTGCCGGTGTCGCGGCGGAGAGGGTTGGACGATGGGTGCTGAGGACGAGACGCCGGCGCCGGACCTGTCCGGCCTCGTCGACCGGCTGGGCGACGAGGCGCTCGCCGCCGAGGTCGTGGAGGTCTACCTCGCCGAGCTGCCCGAGCGCGTCGCGGCGCTGCGAGGCGGCGCGCGCCGGGGCCGGTGAGGACACCGTCAGGGTGGCCCACAGCCTGAAGTCGGCGAGCGCCCTCCTCGGCCTGGACACCCTGTCCGCGCGCAGCGCGGCGCTGGAGGCCGCGGCCGGGGCGGCTCCGGCCGTCCCGCTCGCCGGACTCGGGTCGACGAGGTGGTCGCCGCGCACCGCCAGGCCGAGGTGGCGCTGCGGCAGTGGCTGGCGGGACGCCGGGTCGGAGGGTGACACGTCGGTGCCGTCAGGCCGGGGCCGGCACGTGGCGCGTCGGCCGGCGCGGGTTCGAAGCGGTAGCCGAAGCCGCGCACGGTGCGGATGTAGCCCTGGTTGGTGGCGCTCTCCCCCAGCTTGCGCCGCAGGTTGGCCAGGTGCACGACGATGACGTGGTCGTCGCCGACCCAGCCCCCGCCCCAGACGGCGTCCATGAGCTGGCCGCGCATGAAGGTGCGGCGCGGGCGAGCCGGTGAAGCACGTCGAGGAGGTCGTACTCGATGCGCGTGAGGTCGACGACCTCACCGTCGACGAGCACCTCGCGCGCGACGGGGTCGAGGGTGAGGCGGCCGAAGGAGCGCAGGTCGGAGTCCGGGGTGGCGCGGGGGCGGCGGCGCATCGCCCGGATGCGGGCGGTGAGCTCACGCGGCGAGAAGGGCTTGGTGACGTAGTCGTCGGCGCCCATCGTCAGGCCGAGGACGCGGTCGAGCTCGTCGGTGCGGGCCGTGACCATGATGACGTAGCAGTCGGAGAACTCGCGGATCCGGCGACAGACCTCGATGCCGTCGAGACCCGGGAGGGTGACGTCGAGGATCACCAGCTCCGGCGCGTGGCGACGGGCCGCCTCGACACCCTCGGTCCCGGTCGCGGCGTGCACGACGCGGAAGCCCTCGGTGGTGAGGAGGGAGGTGGCGAGGCGGGTGAACTCCGGCGAGTCCTCGACGACGAGGGCGGTCTGACGCGGCATGCGAGCTCCTTGTGGGTTGTGACCCACCGTATGGCCCTCTTGTCATCGTTGTCGCGACGGAATCGGAACCCTGACCGGTCGGCCGATGCCCGAATCGGTTGTACGGCGGCCGTCCACCGTCGTGCGTCCCACCACAGGTCGTCCGGTCGGCCGGCGTGCGGCAGGAAAGCCGGGGCGCAGTGCCCAGGCCGCGACCGCTCCGGCGGCCGCGACGTTGAGCGAGTCCACTCCCCCGGCCATCGGGATCCGCACGACGGTGTCGACGGCCGCCATCGTCCGGCGGCTCAGGCCGTCGCCCTCGGTGCCGAGGACGAGGGCGAGCCGCTCCGGGCGCGGCCGCGGCGAGCTCGTCGAGGGCGACCGACTCCTCGGAGAGGGCGAGGGCCGCGACGTGGAACCCGAGGTCGTGCAGCGCCCCGATCCCGCCGGGCCACGGCTCGATGCGCGTCCACGGCACCTGGAAGACCGTCCCCATGGAGACCCGGACGGCCCGGCGGTAGAGCGGGTCCGCGCACCGCGGGGTCACGAGCACCGCGTCGACGCCGAGGGCGGCGGCGGACCGGAACACCGCCCCGACGTTCGTGTGGTCGACGACGTCCTCGAGGACGAGCACCCGGCGGGCGCCGGCGAGGACGTCCTCGAGCGCCGGCAGCGCGGGGCGGTGCATCGCGGCGAGCGCCCCCCGGTGGAGGTGGAAGCCGGTGAGCTCCTCGATGACGTCGGGCGCGCCGACGAAGACGGGCACGCCGTCCCGCTCGGCCGCCGCGACGACGTCCCCGAGGTCGGTGAGCCAACGCTCCGCCATGAGGTACGAGCGCGGCCGGTGCCCGGCCCCGAGGGCCCGCCGGATCACCTTCTCGGACTCGGCGACGTAGAGCCCGCCCTCGGGCTCGAGCCGCCTCCGCAGCGCGACGTCGGTGAGCCCGACGTAGTCGCGCGAGCCGGGGGTCGGCGGCGTCGGTCCACCCGCTCCACGCTCACGGGAGGAGCACCAGCTTCGTGACGGCGACGAGGCCGACGACGACGATGGCGCCGCGCAGCACCGGGCTCGGCAGGCGTCGACCGACGGTCGCGCCGAGCACCCCGCCGACCGTCGACCCGACGGCGATGAGCAGGACGACGAGCCAGTCGATCTGCTCGGGGGCCACGACGAGGAAGACGACGGCCGCGACCGCGTTGACCACGGTCGCCAGCACGTTCTTCAGCCCGTTGAGCCGCTGCAACGAGTCGCCCGACAGCGCGCCGAGGATGCCCATGAGGATGATCCCCTGGGCGGCACCGAAGTAGCCCCCGTAGACGCCCGCGCCGAGGACCCCTCCCTGCATGAGGCCACGGTGGTCCGGGGCGTCGGCGCCGGCCGCCTCCCGGCGCCGCGCCGCCCGGGCGTTGATCCGCGGCCCGGCGAGGACGAGGACGAGCCCCGACGACGATGAGCACGGGCACGATGGTCCGGAAGAGGCCGGGGTCGAGGACGAGCAGGAGCCCGGCCCCGACCGCGCCGCCGAGCAGCGACATCGGCACGTACCGGCGCAGCTGCGGTCCCATGCCGTCGAGCTCGCGCCGGTACCCGATGGCGCCGGTGAGGCTCCCGGGCACGAGGCCGAGGTTGTTCGAGATGTTCGCCGTCACCGGCGGGACACCGAGCAGGAGCAGCGTGGGGAAGGTGATGAGGGTGCCCGACCCGACGATGGTGTTGATCGTGCCCGCCCCGATCCCGGCGAGCACGACGAGCAGGGCTTCACCGACGGACACCCGGTCACCCTAGTGGCGCTCAGGCGGCCTCCCGGGCGGCGCCACCACCGGCGGCCTCGGCGGCGTCCGTGCGCGAGCGGCCGAGCACGAGGTCGGCCGCGAGGGCGGTCGCGGCGACGAGGCCGACCACCACCGCGTAGCCGAGGGTCGTGACGTCGAGCCCGACGCGGAGGGTGAGGACGCCTGCGAGGAGCGCGGGCACCGAGAAGGCGAGGTAGCTGACGGTGAACACCGCCGACATCAGGGCCGAGCGCTCGTGGGGCTCGGCGAGGGCCGAGACGGTGCGGAGCACCCCGAGGAACGAGACCCCGAACCCGCTGCCCGCCACCGTCACGGCGACGACGAAGACCGGCAGGGAGCCGGTGAGCAGGGCCGCCACGAAGCCGACCAGCCCGGTGACGAGGGCGACGAGGCCGCCGCGGGTCAGCACCCGCGATGGGAGGTCTCGACCCAGCAGGGAGCCGAGGGCGCCGGCTCCGGTGAACGCGCCGATGAGCACCCCCGACACCGCGTGGTTCGTCACGCCGAAGCGGGTGGCGAGCACCGTGCCGCTGACCGAGAGCATGAGACCGCCGAGCGACCAGGTCGAGGCCATCACGGGGACGGCCGCGGTGAAGGCCCCGCGGGCCGCCCGGGGCACGGCGACGACGGGACGCATCGAGGCCAGGGCCCCGGGGCGGCGGTCGACGGTCTCCGGCAGGAGGAGCACCCCGAGGAGCAGGAGGCCCACCGCGACGGCCAGCACCGCGTAGACGAGGTGCAGCGGAGCCGGCGCGTACTGGGCCAGCACCCCGGCGAGCACGCCGCCGAGGGCCAGCCCCGCGGTCGGCGCGACGGTGTTGACCAGGGCGCCGTGCTGGGTGCCGTGCCGTTGGAGGTCGAGCAGGTACGCGCCCATGACGCCCATCGCGGCGCCGGTCGCGAGGCCCTGGACGACCCGGGCGAGGACGAGCGCACCGGTGTCGGCCGCCGTGAGGAACACGAGGAGGCTGGCCAGCTCGACGACCAGCGCCGCCCCGAGGAGGGGCCGGCGCCCCACGTGGTCGGAGAGCCGACCGGTGACGAGGAGCGTCGCGAGCAGGGCGACGACGTACACGGCGAAGACGACCGTGAGGGTCGGCGCGGAGAAGTGGAAGGCCCGCTCGTAGGCGGGGTACAGCGGGCTCGGGGCCGACGACGCGGCGAGGAAGACCGCCACGGTGGCGCCGACGAGGACGAAGGCCGCGGGCGGGCGGAGGCGGGGGCGCATGCGGGGCTCCGTTCCGGAATGATCGAACCGTACGACCCGTTGAACCCGGCGAGCCCAGCCACTATTCCAGAGGAGTCGAACCGTGTCGCGCGAGCGGACCCCCCGCCTCATGGAGCACCCCGACCTCGCCCACGTCGAGCTGTCGACCGTCCTCTTCGCGCTGAGCGACCCCTCCCGCCTGGCCCTGGTCCGTGAGCTCGCGTCCGACGGCGCCCGCACCGTCGAGGCCTGCCGCGAGAGCGACCCCGAGGTGCCGAAGTCGACCTTCTCGCACCACCTGCGCACGCTGCGCGAGGCCGGGCTGGTGCGCAACGAGCCGGCCGGCCGCCACCGGGTCGTCACCCTGCGCCGCGACGAGCTCGAGGCGCGCTTCCCCGGCCTGCTCGACGCCGTGCTGCGCGACTGACCCCGGACGCGACCGTGCCCGGGCACCCCCGTGGGGTACCCGGGCACGTCCCGGTTCAGGGCTGGGTCGGCGGCGCCGGCGGCTCCGTCGTGGGGCTGGCCGGCGGTGCCGTGACCGGCGGCGCGGCCGGGGGCGCCGTCGCCGCGTCCGCACGCGGCGGCACCACGTCGGCGCTCGGGGCGACGGGCGGCTGCACCCGCGAGGCCGGCTGGGCGTGCTCCTCGGCCTCCCGGCTCGACTGGGCCGCCTGGCCCCGGGCCGCGGCCAGCGCGGTGGCGGGGTCCTCCAGCGTCGTCTCCTCGAAGGCGTTGCTGATCGCCTGCTCGGGCTCGACCCAGTCGTCGTCGTCGTCCGACCCGGGCTTGGTCGCGCCGAGGGCGCCGCCGATGCCCCGGAGGGCGTCGGTGAGCTCGCTCGGGATGATCCACATCTTGTTGGAGTCGCCGCGGGCGATCTGGGGCAGCACCTGGAGGTACTGGTAGGCGAGCAGCTTCTGGGTCGGCTTGCCCCGGTGGATGGCGTCGAAGACCTGCTGGATGGCCCGGGCCTGGCCCTGCGCCTCGAGGATGCGGGCCTGGGCCGACCCCTCGGCGCGCAGGATCGAGCTCTGCTTCTCACCCTCGGCGGTGAGGATCTGGCTCTGCTTGGAGCCCTCCGCGGTGAGGATGATGGCGCGGCGCTCGCGCTCGGCCTTCATCTGCTTCTCCATCGACTCCTGGATGGAGGCCGGCGGGTCGATGGCCTTGAGCTCGACCCGGTTCACCCGGATGCCCCACTTGCCGGTGGCCTCGTCGAGCACGCCGCGGAGCTGGCCGTTGATCTGGTCGCGGCTGGTCAGCGTCTGCTCGAGGTCGAGCGAGCCGATGACGTTGCGCAGCGTGGTGACGGTCAGCTGCTCGATGCCGGCGATGAAGTTCGCGATCTCGTACACGGCCGACTTGGGGTCGATCACCTGGTAGTAGATGACCGTGTCGATCGAGACGACGAGGTTGTCGCTCGTGATGACCGGCTGCGGCGGGAACGAGACGACCTGCTCGCGCTGGTCGATGTTCGCGCGCACGATGTCGACGAACGGGACGAGGAAGTGCAGACCCCCCTCGAGGGTGCGCGAGTAGCGGCCGAGCCGCTCGATGATGAGCGCGGTCTGCTGCGGCACGACGCGCACCGTGCGCACGAGCACGATGATCGCGAAGAGCGCGAGCAGCAGGATGACGATGAGCGGACCGATGCCGTCCATGGGTGGAGCCTTTCCGTCGGCGCCCGGTGGGGCGCGGGGTCAGCTGGTGGGGGTGGTCGGGGGCAGGGGCTGGGGGACGACGATCGCCGTCGCCCCGTGGATGGCGATGACGCGCACCTGGTCGCCGGGGCCGGCCGGCTCACCGCCCTCGGCGAGGCGGGCCGACCAGGTCTCGCCGGCGAGCTTGATGCGCCCGTCGGTGGCGGTGACCGCCTGGAGCACCCAGGCCTCACGGCCGACGAGGCCGGAGGCGCCGATGTGGTGGTCGGTGACGGACTCCATGAACTTGTTCTTGAGCATGGGCCGCACGACGAGGAGCAGGAGCAGGGCCGCGACGACGGCCACGACGACCTGGAAGAAGAAGGGTGCGCCGAGCGCGGCGGCGGCGGCCCCGGCGACCGCTCCGCCGGCGAACATGACGAAGACGAAGTCGACGGTGGCGACCTCGATCGCGGCGAGCACGAGGGCCACGCCGACCCATCCGAGCCAGGCGTTGTCGGTCAGCCAGTCCATCGGCCTCCCCTTTCGGTCGTCGGTCGGACGCGGCGCGGGCGCACCGGGTTCCGTCCGGGCTCAGCGAGCCCGGGCGGCGTAGCGGTTGCCGCGGACCTCGAGCTCGAGGGGCATCCCGAAGGTGGCCTCGAGGTTCTCCGCGGTGAGGGTGATCTCGACGGGGCCCTGGGCGACGACGCGGCCGTCGCGCAGCAGGAGGACGTCGGTGAAGTGCGGCGGGATCTCCTCGACGTGGTGCGTGACGAGCACGAGGGCGGGGGCGGCGAGGTCGGCGGCGAGCGTCCCGAGGCGGCGCACGAGGTCCTCGCGGCCGCCGAGGTCGAGGCCGGCCGCCGGCTCGTCGAGCAGCATCAGCTCGGGGTCGGTCATCAGCGCCCGGGCGATCTGCACCCGCTTGCGCTCGCCCTCGGACAGCGTGCCGTAGCGGCGGTCGGCGAGGTGGCTGGCCCCGAGGGCCTCGAGCAGCTCGTCGGCCCGGCCCTCGTCGAGCCGGTCGTACGCCTCGCGCCAGCGGCCGACGACGCCGTAGGACGCGGTGACGACGACGTCGCGGACGCTCTCGCGCGGCGGGATGCGCTCGGCGAGCGAGGCGCTGGACAGGCCGATGCGGGGCCGCAGCTCGAAGACGTCGACCGCGCCGAGGACCTCCCCGAGGACGCCCGCGACGCCCGAGGTCGGGTGCATCCGGCCCGCCGCGATCTGGAGCAGGGTCGTCTTGCCGGCGCCGTTGGGGCCGAGGACGACCCAGCGCTGACCCTCCTCGACCTCCCACGACACGTCGTCGAGGATCGTGGTGCTCCCCCGCACGACGCTCACGCCCGCGAGGGCCAGGACGTCGCTCATGGCCCCGACCCTAGTTGACGGGTGCGGGGTCGGACCGGCGGCACGCCTCAGTGCCCCCGCATCGGCCCGCCCGGCCGGCCGTGCGCGTCGGCGACGACCTCGGCCATCACCGACAGGGCGATCTCCCCCGGCGAGGAGCCCCCGATCGAGAGCCCGGCGGGCACGTGCAGGTGGGCCAGCGCCTCGTCGCCGACCCCCTCCGCCCGCAGCGTGTCCACGAGCGCCGCCGACCGGTGCCGGCTGGCCATCATCGCGACGTAGGGCACCTCGGACCCGAGGGCCTCGCGCAGGAGGTCGTACGCGCCGGCACCGTCGTGGTCGCACACGACGACGGCGTCGACGGTCCCCGCGCCCAACGACCCCGCCTCCGGCGCGGCGTCGAGCACGGTGACGTCCCACCCGGTGCCGGAGGCGATCGCGGCGAGGGCGCGGGCGATGCGGTTGTCGAAGACGACGACGAGCCGGCCGAGCGGACCGTCCACCGGGGTCGCCCCGCTGCCGAGGACGGGGTCGTGGCGGGTGTCGCTCACGAGCCGAGCACCTCGGTGTAGACCTCCATCGTGCGGTCGCCGATGGTCTCCCAGGAGAACGACTCCTCGGCCCGCCGCCGCCCCGCGACGCCGAAGCGCGCCGCCCGGTCGAGGTCGGAGACCGCCTCGTTCATCGCGGCGGCGAGGTCGGCGACGAAGCGGTCCTCGTCGACCGGCGTGCCGGTGCCGTCCTGCACCTGCTCGATGGGGACGAGCCAGCCCGTCTCGCCCTCGACGACGACCTCGGGGATGCCCCCGGTGGCGGTCGCGACGACGGGCAGCTCGCAGGCCATCGCCTCGAGGTTGACGATGCCCAGCGGCTCGTAGACGGACGGGCAGAGGAAGACCGACGCGCCGCTGAGCACCGCGACCACCTGGTCGCGCGGGAGCATCTCGGGCACCCACACGACCCCGTCGCGCTCGCGCCGCAGGCCCTCGATGAGGTCCTCGACCTCGGCCTTGATCTCGGGGGTGTCCGGCGCGCCGGCGAGGAGGACGAGCTGGACCTCGGGCGGCAGCTCGGCCGCGGCCCGCAGCAGGTAGGGCAGCCCCTTCTGCCGGGTGATCCGGCCGACGAACACCGCGCTCGGTCGGTCGGGGTCGATGCCGTGCCGGCGGACGACGTCGGGGTCGACGTTCTTGCGCCACAGGGCGGAGTCGATGCCGTTGTGCACCACCTGGACCTTGTCGGGGTCGACGTCCGGGTAGGAGCGCAGGATGTCCTCGCGCATGCCGGCGCTCACCGCGATGACCGCGGCGGCCCCCTCGTACGCGGTCTGCTCGACCCACGACGAGAGCCGGTAGCCGCCGCCGAGCTGCTCGGCCTTCCACGGCCGCATCGGCTCGAGGCTGTGCGCCGACAGCACGTGCGGCACCCCCTCGAGGAGCCCGGCGACGTGCCCGGCGAAGTTGGCGTACCACGTGTGCGAGTGGACCAGGTCGGCCCCGGCACAGGCGGCCGCGATCGTCAGGTCGACCCCGAGGGTGCTCAGGGCGGCGTTGGTGCCCTCGAGCTCGGGCAGGTCGGGGTGGCTCGTCGTGCCCTCCTCGTCGCGCGGGCCGCCGAAGGCGTGGACCCGCACGTCGGTGTCGCCGCGCGAGCGCAGGGCCCGGGTCAGCTCGGCGACGTGGACACCGGCTCCCCCGTAGATCGAGGGCGGGTACTCCTTGGTCAGGATGTCGATGCGCACGCATTTCACCGTAGTGGGAGCGGGGGCTCCCGGCGAGGCCGCCCAGCCCATAGGTTGGGGGCATGGCGTACCGCAGCGGAGGTCCCAAGGTCCTGGCGATCGTCCTGGCGGGCGGTGAGGGGAAGCGCCTCATGCCGCTGACCCGCGACCGGGCCAAGCCCGCCGTGCCCTTCGGGGGCATCTACCGGCTCGTCGACTTCGCCCTGTCGAACGTCGTGAACTCCGGCTACCTCAAGATCGTCGTGCTGACGCAGTACAAGTCGCACAGCCTCGACCGGCACGTCACGAAGACGTGGCGGATGAGCACGATGCTCGGCAACTACGTCGCGCCCGATCCCGGCCCAGCAGCGGATCGGCAAGTCGTGGTACCAGGGCAGCGCCGACGCGATCTTCCAGAGCCTCAACACGATCACCGACGAGAAGCCCGACATCGTCGTCGTCGTCGGGGCCGACCACGTGTACCGGATGGACTTCTCGCAGATGGTCGACCAGCACGTGGCGAGCGGCGCCGGGGTCACGGTGGCCGCCATCCGCCAGCCGAAGTCCACCTCCGACCAGTTCGGGGTCATCGACGTCCAGCCCGACGACCCGACGAGGATCCGCGGCGTTCCTCGAGAAGCCGAGCGACCCCGACGGGCTGCCGGACTCCCCCGACGAGGTCCTCGCCAGCATGGGCAACTACGTCTTCAGCGCGGACGCGCTCATCGACGCGGTGACCGCCGACTCCACGACCGAGGGCAGCAAGCACGACATGGGCGGCGACATCGTGCCGGCCCTCGTCGAGCAGGGCGCGGCGTACGCGTACGACTTCAAGAACAACGTCGTGCCCGGCGGCACCGAGCGCGACATGGGCTACTGGCGCGACGTCGGGACGATGGACAGCTACTACGACGCCCACATGGACCTCGTCTCGATCCACCCGGTGTTCAACCTCTACAACTACGACTGGCCGCTGTACACGACCTACGGGTACTTCCCGCCGGCGAAGTTCGTCCACGGCGCGCACGGCCGCTTCGGCGAGGCGCTGAACTCGGCGGTCTCCCCGGGCGTCGTCATCTCGGGGGCCCGGGTCAACGGCTCGGTGATCTCCCCGGACGTCCACGTCCACAGCTACACCGAGATCGAGGACAGCGTCATCCTCGACGGGGTGCAGGTCGGCCGGAACTGCCACATCCAGCGCGCCGTCATCGACAAGAACGTCGTCATCCCCGAGGGCACCTCGATCGGCGTCGACCACGAGCACGACGTCGCCCGCGGCTTCTCGCTCACCGAGTCCGGGATCGTCGTCGTCGGCAAGGGCCACGAGGTCACCCAGTGACCGACGGCTCCCGCCCGGTGCGCATCGGCGCCCAGCTCCAGCCCCAGCACGCGTCCTACGCCGACATCCGGCGAGCCTGCGCCGAGCTCGAGGAGGCAGGCGTCGACGTCATCTTCAACTGGGACCACTTCTTCCCCCTGTACGGCGAGCCGGACGGCGCGCACTTCGAGTGCTGGACCATGCTCGGCGCCTGGGCCGAGGCCACCGAGCGGGTCGAGATCGGCGCGCTCGTCACGTGCAACAGCTACCGCAACCCGCAGCTGCTCGCCGACATGGCCCGCACCGTCGACCACATGAGCGACGGGCGGCTCATCCTCGGCATCGGGTCGGGCTGGTTCGAGCGCGACTACGACGAGTACGGCTTCGAGTTCGGCACCGCCGGAGGCCGTCTCGACGCGCTCGCGCGCGACCTGCCGCTCATCGAGGAGCGCTGGGCGAGGCTCAACCCGGCGCCCACGCGCAAGATCCCGGTGCTCATCGGCGGTGGCGGCGAGAAGAAGACCCTCCGGATCGTCGCGACGCACGCCGACATCTGGCACGGGTTCGGCGACCCCGGCACGATCGCCCACAAGCACGCCGTGCTCGACGACTGGTGCGCGAAGATCGGCCGCGACCCGGCCGAGATCGAGCGCTCGTCGGGGGTCTCGCCCAAGCCGGGACGGCTGCCCGAGGACGTCGCGGACTACGCGGCCGCCGCCCAGGACCTCCACGACGTCGGCACGCGGCTGTTCACGGTCGGGCTCTCCGGCCCCGACTACGACATCGGTCCGCTCCGCGACCTCGTCGCCTGGCGCGACGGCCTCTCCGACTAGCCTGCGGGCGTGCCCTCCCCCGAGCCGCCGCCCCCGCCCCCCGAGCCCGACCCGGATGCGCGGACCCTGCTCGTGTCGCTGTCGGGCCGCGACCGGCCCGGGGTCACCAAGGCCGTCTTCGCGGCCGCCTCGACCGTCGGCGCCGAGGTGCTCGACGTCGAGCAGGTCGTGGTCAGGGGTCACCTCGCCCTGTCGGTGCTGCTCTCGCCGACCCACGACGAGAACGTCCTCACCGACCGGCTGACCCGCGCCGGGGAGGCGATGGGGATGCACGTCTCGCTCGTCGCGGGCCGCGGTGACAACCGCCCCCGGCGCACCGGTCGGGCCGCCGTCGTCGTCATGGGCGCACCGCTCGAGACGCGGCACGTGGCCGCCGTCGCGGCCGCCGTCGCCGGCCACGGCGCGAACATCGACCGCATCCGCCGGCTGTCCCGCTGGCCGGTCACCACCGTCGAGCTCGACGTCTCCGGCGCCGACGTCCCGGGCCTGCGCCGCGACCTCGCGCTGGTCTCGGCCGAGACCGGCTGCGACATCGCCGTGGCCCCGGCGGGGCTGGCCCGCCGCGGTGGCCGGCTCGTCGTCATGGACGTCGACTCCACCCTCGTCCAGGACGAGGTCATCGAGCTCATCGCCGAGCACGCCGGCACCGAGGCCGAGGTGGCCGCGGTCACCGAGCGGGCGATGCGCGGCGAGCTCGACTTCGCGGAGAGCCTCCACGCGCGGGTCGCCACGCTCGCGGGGCTGCCCGTCTCCGTCCTCGACGACGTGCGGGCCGCCGTCCGGCTCACCCCCGGGGCCCGCACGCTGGTGCGCACGCTGAAGTCCCTCGGGTTCACCGTGGCCCTCGTCTCGGGGGGGTTCGCCGAGGTGGTCGAGCCGATCGGGGCCGAGCTCGGCGTCGACCACGTCGAGGGCCAACCGGCTCGAGGTCGAGGGCGGCCGCCTCACCGGCCGGGTCGTCGGTGCCGTCGTCGACCGCGCCGGCAAGGCCGACGCGCTGCGCGAGTTCGCCGCCCTCGAGGGTCTCCCGCTGTCGCGGACGGTCGCCATCGGCGACGGGGCCAACGACCTCGACATGCTCGGGGCGGCCGGGCTCGGGGTGGCCTTCAACGCCAAGCCGCTCGTGCGCGAGCAGGCCGACACCTCGGTGACCGTGCCCTACCTCGACACCGTCCTGTTCCTCCTCGGGGTCAGCCGTGAGGAGATCGAGGACGCGGAGACGGCCGAGCCGGGCGAGGCTGACGGCTGAGGGCTGCCGGGGGTGGACGCCCCGCAGGCCCGCCCCGACGGGGGTGCCGCCCGTGCCGTCCGACTGCTCCGAACCCCGGGCCGGGCGTCGCCCTCGTGGTGCACCCGGTGGTCCGGCCGGCGGTGGGACCCCGTCGCCGCTCGCTCAGGCGCCGATCGCGTGGTACCCGCCGTCGACGTGCACCATCTCGCCGGTCGTCGCCGGGAACCAGTCCGACAGCAGGGCGACGCACGCCCGGGCCGCGGGCTCGGCGTCGCGGACGTCCCAGCCGAGCGGCGCGCGGCTCCCCCAGGCCTCCTCGAACTGCTCGAACCCGGGGATGGACTTCGCCGCGGTCGTGCGGATCGGGCCCGCGGCGACGATGTTGCACCGGATGCCCTTGGGTCCCATGTCGCGGGCCAGGTAGCGGTTCGTCGACTCGAAGGCCGCCTTGGCGACCCCCATCCAGTCGTAGACCGGCCAGGCGAACCGCGCGTCGAAGGTCAGCCCGACGACCGACCCGCCCTCGGACATCAGCGGGAGCGCGGCCTTGGTGAGGGCCTGGAGCGAGAAGGCCGAGATCTGCACGGCCGTGGAGACGTCCTCCCACGTGGCCTCCATGAAGTCGAAGGCCCCCTGCGGCGCGAACCCGATGGAGTGGACGACGCCGTCGAGGTGGTCGACGTGCTCGCGCACCCGGTCGGCCAGGGCGGCGAGGTCGTCCGGGTTCGCGACGTCGAGCTCGACGATCGGGGCCGGCTTCGGCAGGCGGCGCGCGATGGCCGTGGTGATCTTCGTCGTGCGGCCGAAGGAGGTGAGGACGACCTCGGCGCCCTGCTCCTGCGCGAGCCGCGCGATGTGGAAGGCGATGGAGGAGTCCATGAGGACGCCGGTGACGAGCAGCTTCTTGCCCTCGAGCAACATGACGGGCCTTTCGGTGGAGGGAGGTCGGTCGTGGTGGACGGTCAGTGGCCCATCCCGAGGCCGCCGTCGACGGGGATGACGGCACCGGAGACGTAGGCGGCCTCGGGGCTCGCGAGGAAGCGGACCACCCCGGCGACCTCGGCGGTGGTCGCGAAGCGCCCGGCCGGGATGGCGGCCTTGTAGCTCTTCTGGGTGTCCTCGGGCAGCGCCGCGGTCATGTCGGTCTCGATGAACCCGGGGGCGACGACGTTGGCGGTGATGCCGCGGCCGCCGAGCTCACGGGTCACCGAGCGGGCGAGCCCGACGAGCCCGGCCTTGCTCGCCGCGTAGTTGGCCTGCCCCGGGCCGCCGTAGAGACCGACGACGCTGGAGATGAGGATGATGCGGCCGCGGCGCAGCCGGATCATCCCCTTGCTGGCCCGACGGACGCAGCGGAAGGCGCCGGTGAGGTTGGTGTCGAGGACCGTGTCGAAGTCCTCGTCGCTCATCCGCATGAGCAGGCCGTCCTTGGTGACGCCGGCGTTGGCGACGAGCACCTCGACCGGACCGCCGAGCAGCTCCTCGGCCTCGGTGAAGGCGGCGTCGACCGACGCGGAGTCGGTGACGTCGCAGCGCACCCCCGTGAGGCCCTCGGGCGGCTCGCCGCTGCGGTGGGTGACGACGACCCGGTCGCCGGCCTCGGCGAACGACCGCGCGATCGCCAGGCCGATGCCTCGGTTGCCGCCGGTGACGAGGACGGTGCGGGGCTCGCTCATGCTGTCGAACCTAGTGGACTACCCGGCGGTAGTCGGAGCGGGTCCGACGTAGGGTGGAACGGTGCCCACCACCCGCAGCCGCCCGGCCGACCCGCAGTCGGTCACCACGGCGTCGCAGTCGCGGGAGGCCGACCAGAAGCACCGGATGAAGCAGTACCTCGTGACGATGTCCATCCGCACGGCGTGCTTCGTCCTCGCCATCGTCGTGCAGGACTGGTACCGCTGGGTCTTCGCCGCCGGCGCGGTCGTGCTCCCCTTCGTCGCGGTCGTCGCGGCGAACGCGGTCGCCCCGCGGGTGCGCGGGCGGGCCCGCCCCGTGACGCCGACGGCCGACCGCACCCCGCTGCTCACCGACGGTGCCCACGAGAACGTCTCGAGCACGGTGCGCCACCCCGACGACGCCTGACGTCCGGCGGGTCAGCCGCCGATCGCCGACATCGGGCGGTCCGGCTGCTGGAAGTCCGGCCCGTCGATGCCGTGCCCGGCCTTCTTGGCCCACATCTCGCCCACGACGAGGTCGGCGAGCTCGTCGTCGGACGCGCCGTCGCGCAGCGGACCGCGCAGGTCGACCTCGGAGCGGGCGAAGAGGCAGTTGCGGAGCTGGCCGTCGGCGGTGAGCCGGACCCGGTCGCACGCGCCGCAGAACGGGGCCGACACGCTCGCGATGACGCCGACCGTCTCGGGGCCACCGTCGACGAGGAACAGCTCCGCGGGCGCGCTGCCGCGCTCCTCGACGGGCGTGAGCCGGAAGTGCTCCCCGAGCCGCTCGAGCACCTCCGCCTGCGAGACCATCTGGGCCCGGTCCCAGGCGTGCTGGGCGTCGAGGGGCATCTGCTCGATGAACCGGAGCTCGTAGCCGCGGTCGAGGCACCAGCGCAGGAGGTCGGCGACGCCCTCGTCGTTGACCCCGCGCATGGCCACCGCGTTGACCTTGACCGGGGTGAGGCCGGCGTCGGCCGCGGCCTTGAGCCCGGCCTCGACGTCGGCGAGCCGGTCGCGACGGGTGAGGTCGCGGAACTGCTGCTGGTCGATGGTGTCGAGGCTGACGTTGACCCGGTCCAGCCCCGCCTCGGCCAGCGGGGCGGCGAGCCGGTCGAGGCCGATGCCGTTGGTCGTCATCGCGATGCGGGGCCGCGGCTCGAGCGCGGCGATGCCGCGCACGACGTCGACGAGGCTGCGCCGCAGCATCGGCTCGCCGCCGGTGAGACGGACGTTGGTGACGCCCATCCCGACCATGATGCGCACGAGGCGGACGAGCTCGTCGTCGGTGAGCATCTCGGGCTTGGGCAGCCAGTCCAGGCCCTCGGCCGGCATGCAGTACGTGCAGCGCAGGTTGCACCGGTCGGTGACCGAGACGCGCAGATCACGCCCGACGCGGCCGAAGCGGTCGAGGAGGCGGGGCACGGGGAGGTCGGTCATAGGAGGCCAGCGTACGACGGGTAGCGTGACATCGTGGTGCGCCGGCTCGTGACTCCTCGCTGGCTGGGGGCGCTCGTCCTCGCCGCGGCCTTCGCGGTGGCCGCCTACCACCTCGGGTTCTGGCAGTACCACCGCCACGAGGCCAAGGTCGAGCGCAACGCCCGCCTCGACGCCCACTACCGTGCCGACCCCGTCCCGCTGGCCGGTGTCGTCACCCCCGAGGGGGTCGCGACCGCCGACGACTGGACCCGGGTCACGGTGCGCGGCAGCTACGTCGCCGGCCCGCTCTTCGTCCGGGGGCGGCCCAACGACGGTGCCGTCGGGCTGCGAGGTGCTCTGGGCGCTGCGGCCCGCCGACGGCGGCACCGCGGTGCTCGTGGACCGGGGCTGGGTGCCCGCGTCCGCGGCGGGCGCCAGCGTGCTGCCCGAGGTACCGCCCGCACCGACCGGTGAGGTCACGGTGGTCGGGTGGGCCCGGCCCAGCGAGGCCTCGCGCCACAAGGCCGCCTCGACCGGCCAGATCGCGAGCCTCGCGGTGCCCGACGCCGCGGCCGCCCTGGGCACCGACCTGCTCGGGGGCTACCTCCTCCTGGAGTCGGAGACGCTGCCGGACGGTTCCTCCCCACCGCACCTGCAGCCGCTGGACCCGCCCGACCGCAGCCTCGGCCCGCACCTGGCCTACGCCTACCAGTGGTGGCTGTTCACCGTCGCGGGGTTCGTGCTCGTGGGCGTCGGCGTCCGCCGCGAGGAGCGCCTCGCCCACCCCGAGAAGTACCCGGCCAAGCCGGCCAAGGTGCGCATCTGGGACGAGGAGGACGCCTAGCCCGCGGCCCCGGAGGCCGAGAGGTCGGCGGCCTGCTCGGCGAACTGGGTGCGGTAGAGGTCGGCGTAGAGGCCGCCGCGGGCCACGAGCTCGGTGTGCGGTGCCGCGCTCGACGATGCGTCCGGCGTCGACGACGAGGATCTGGTCGGCGTAGCGGACGGTCGACAGGCGGTGGGCGATGACGAGGGCCGAGCGGTCGCGCAGCGCCTCGTCGAGGGCCTGCTGGAGCGCCTGCTCGGACTCGCTGTCGAGGTGGGCCGTGGCCTCGTCGAGGACGACGAGACCGGGGCCCTTGAGGAGCAGCCGGGCGATGGCCAGGCGCTGCTTCTCGCCGCCGGAGAGCCGGTGGCCGCGGTCGCCGACCACCGTGTCGAGGCCGGCCGGGAGGGCCTCGATGAGCGGGAGCACCTGCGCGGCCCGGAGCGCGTCGAGCATCTCCTGCTCGGTGGCCTCCGGACGGGCGTAGGCGAGGTTGGCCCGGATGGTGTCGTGGAAGAGGTGGGCCTCCTGGGTGACCACCCCGACGGTGTCCTGGAGCGAGTCGGTCGTCGCCTCGCGCAGGTCGACCCCGTTGACCCGGACCGAGCCCCCGGTCGGGGTCGTAGAGGCGCGAGACCAGGGCGGTGATCGTCGACTTGCCCGCCCCGCTCGGGCCGACGAGCGCGACGAGGGTGCCCGGCTCGACGGTGAAGGAGACCTGCCGCAGCACCGGCCCGCCCCCGCGGCGGTCACCGGTGGCGGTCGCCTCGAGGCTGCGCAGGGACACCTCGTCGGCCGACGGGTACGAGAAGGAGAGGTCGTCGACCTCGACGCGGACCGGACCGCCGGGCAGCGGCCGGGCGTCGGGCGCCTCGGCGACGAGGGGGCGCAGGTCGAGGACCTCGAAGACCCGCTCGAAGGACACGAGCGCGGTCATGACGTCGACCCGCACGTTCGAGATCGCGGTGAGCGGGCCGTAGAGCGTGCCGAGCAGCGCCGCGAGGGCGAGGAGCGTGCCGACGGTGAGGGTGCCGCTGACCGCCATGACGCCGCCGACCCCGTAGACCATCGCGGTGGCCAGTGCCGCGATGCTCGTCAGGGCGACGAAGAAGACCGAGCGGTTGAGGGCGATCCGGATGCCGATGTCGCGCACCTGGCCGGCGCGCACGGCGTACTCGGTGTCCTCGGTGGCCGGCCGGCCGAAGAGCTTGACGAGCAGCGCACCGGCCACGTTGAACCGCTCGTTCATCCGGGTGCCCATCTCGGCGTTCATCGCCATCTGCTCGTGGGTCAGGGCGGCGAGCCGGCGGCCCATGACCCGGGCGGGCAGGACGAAGAAGGGCACGAGGACGAGCGCGCCGAGGGTCAGGGGCCAGGAGAGCGTGAGCCATCGTCCCGACGATGACGACGAGCGAGATGGCGTTGCTGACGACGTTCGAGAGCACCGAGGTGAAGGCCTGCTGGGCGCCGATGACGTCGCTGTTGAGGCGGGTGACGAGGGCGCCGGTCTGGGCCCGGGTGAAGAACGCGACCGGCTGGCGCAGCACGTGGCCGAAGACCTCGGTGCGCAGGTCGAAGATGAGGCCCTCGCCGATGCGCGAGGAGTACCACCGCTGGACGAGGGTCAGGACGCCGTTGACGAGCGCGACCACCGCGACGACGACGGAGAGGCGCACCACGACGCCCCGGTCGGCCGGGACGATGCCGTCGTCGACGATCGACTTCAGCAGCAGGGGCGTGGCGACGACGAGTGCGGCGCTGACGACGACGAGCGCGAGGAAGACGAGGATCTGGGGACGGTAGGGACGCGCGTAGCGCAGCACCCGCCGCCGCGTCCCGGGCGCCAGCTGCTGCCCGGTGACGCTCGAGTCCTTGGTCAGCGAGTGCATGACCTGCCACCCGTTCGTGCTCACCTGCGTCCACGTCCTCTCCTGGTACCCGACTCGTCAGTCAACCACCACCCGGTGACAGGTGTTCCGCCCGCCCGCGGAACCCCCCTTGTGGGCCGGTGCCCACGACCCCGACGATGGCCGCACCACCGTCACCGACGACGCCCGGAGGTTCCCGTGCCCGACCCGCTGCGCCACAAGGTCCTGCTCGACGAGGACGAGATGCCGACGCGCTGGTACAACCTGCTGGCCGACCTGCCGACCCCTCCACCGCCGCCCCTGCACCCGGGCACCGGGCAGCCCGTCGGGCCCGACGACCTCTCCCCCATCTTCCCGATGGACCTCATCGCGCAGGAGGTGACGACCGAGCGCTTCGTCGACATCCCCGAGGAGGTGCAGGACGTCTACCGGCTGTGGCGTCCCTCGCCGCTCTACCGGGCGCACCGCCTCGAGAAGGCCCTGGGGACGCCGGCCCGGATCTACTACAAGTACGAGGGCGTGTCCCCCGCCGGCTCGCACAAGCCGAACACCGCCGTGCCGCAGGCCTACTACAACGCCAAGGCCGGTGTCCGGAAGCTGACGACCGAGACCGGGGCCGGCCAGTGGGGTACCGCGCTGGCCTTCGCCTGCGCCCAGTTCGGGCTGGAGTGCGAGGTCTGGCAGGTCCGGGCCTCCTACGACACCAAGCCCTACCGGCGGATGATGATCGAGACCTTCGGGGGCACCGTGCACCCGAGCCCCTCCGACCTCACCGAGGCCGGCCGGGCGGTCCTCGCCGCCGACCCCCGCTCCCCCGGCTCGCTCGGTGTCGCGATCAGCGAGGCCGTCGAGGTCGCCGCCCAGGACCCCACGGCCAACTACGCCCTCGGCTCGGTGCTCAACCACGTCCTGCTCCACCAGACCGTCATCGGCGAGGAGGCCCTGCTCCAGCTCGCGAAGGTGGGCGAGGACGTCGACCTCATCGTGGGGTGCACCGGCGGCGGGTCGAACTTCGGCGGCCTCACCTTCCCGTTCCTCCGCGAGAAGCTCGCGGCGGGCGGGGCGGGCCCGGTCATCCGCGCCGTCGAGCCGGCCTCGTGCCCGTCGCTCACGCAGGGCACCTACGCGTACGACTTCGGCGACGTCGCCGGCCTGACGCCGCTGCTGAAGATGCACACCCTCGGCCACGACTTCATCCCCGACCCGATCCACGCCGGTGGCCTGCGCTACCACGGCATGAGCCCGCTCATCAGCCACCTCTACGCGGAGGGGATGATCGAGGCGGTCGCCAGGACCAGAAGGACTGCTTCGCCGCGGGCGTGCTCTTCGCCCGCACCGAGGGCATCGTCCCGGCCCCCGAGCCGACGCACGCCCTCGCGGCCGCCGTCGACGAGGCCATCGCGTGCGTCGAGACCGGCGAGGAGAAGGTCATCCTCACGGCCCTGTGCGGGCACGGCCACCTCGACCTGCCGGCCTACGACGCCTACCTGCGCGGTGACCTCGTCGACCACACCTGGGCGGACACCGAGCTGCAGGAGTCGGTGGCCCGCGCGCTCACCCGGCTGCCGCGCCATCCCCGGGCTGAGCGACCGGCTCAGGCCAGCGGTGACGAGCTCGTCGGTAGTCGGCGCTGAAGAGGTCCTCGACACCGTCGGGCAGCAGGAGGATGCGCTCGGGCTCGAGCGCGTCGACGGCGCCCTCGTCGTGGGTGACGAGGACGACGGCCCCCTCGTACGTGCTCAGCGCGCCGAGGATCTCGTCCCGGGACGCGGGGTCGAGGTTGTTGGTCGGCTCGTCGAGGAGCAGGACGTTCGCCGAGGACACGACGAGCAGGGCCAGGGACAGCCGGGTCTTCTCACCGCCGGAGAGCACGCCCGGCCGGCTTGAGCACGTCGTCGCCGCTGAAGAGGAACGAGCCGAGCACCTTGCGCACCTCGGTCTCGCCGAGGTCCGGCGCCGCCGACTTCATGTTCTCGAGGACGGTGCGGGTGACGTCGAGGTTCTCGTGCTCCTGGGCGTAGTAGCCGAGCTTGAGGCCGTGGCCGGGCTCGACCTGCCCGGTGTCCGGGGCGTCGACCCCGGCGAGCAGCCGCAGCAGCGTCGTCTTGCCCGCCCCGTTGAGCCCGAGGACGACGACCCGCGACCCGCGGTCGATGGCGAGGTCGACGTCGGTGAAGACCTCGGCGGAGCCGTAGGAGCGGGACAGCCCGCTCGCCCGCAGGGGCGTCTTGCCGCAGGGCGACGGCTTCGGGAAGCGCAGCCGCGCCACCTTGTCGTGGGCCCGCTCGGACTCCAGCCCGTCGAGCAGCCGCTCGGCCCGGCGCGCCATGTTCTGCGCGGCGACGGTCTTGGTCGCCTTGGCCCGCATCTTGTCGGCCTGGGCCATGAGGGCCGAGGCCTTCTTCTCGGCGTTGGCCCGCTCGCGCTTGCGGCGGCGCTCGTCGGTCTCGCGCTGCTGCAGGTAGGCCTTCCAGCCGAGGTTGTACTGGTCGAGCTCGGCCCGGTTGGCGTCGAGGTGGAAGACCTTGTTGACGACGACGCCGAGCAGCTCGACGTCGTGGCTGATGACGACGAGCCCGCCCCGGTAGCCCTTGAGGTGCTCGCGCAGCCAGACGACCGAGTCGGCGTCGAGGTGGTTCGTCGGCTCGTCGAGCAGGAGGGTCTCGGCGCCGGAGAAGAGGATCCGGGTCAGCTCGACCCGCCGGCGCTGGCCGCCGGACAGGGTGCCGATCTCCTGGTCGAGGTGGCGGTCCTGGAGGCCGAGGGCGGCGGCGATCTGCGCGGCCTCGGACTCGGCCGCGTACCCGCCCGCGGCGGTGAACTCGGCGTCGAGGCGGGCGTACCGGCGCATCGCCCGCTCCTGCTTCTCCCCGGTCTCCTCGGCCATGGCGTGCTCGGCCGCGCGCAGGTCGCGGACGATGGAGTCCAGGCCCCGGGCGGAGAGGACGCGGTCGCGGGCCGAGACGTGCAGGTCGCCGGTGCGCGGGTCCTGGGGCAGGTAGCCCGACCTCGCCGGAGCGGGTGATGGTCCCGGCCGCGGGCTGGGTGACGCCGGCGAGCGTCTTGGTGAGCGTGGTCTTGCCGGCGCCGTTGCGGCCGACGAGCCCGATCCGGTCGCCGGGGGCCACGCGGAAGGTCGCGTCGTCGAGGAGCAGGCGGGAGCCCGCGCGCAGCTCGACGGACGCAGCGGTGATCACGGTGGGGCCTCTCGTGGGGGGTGTTCGGGACGTCCGGGCGGTGGTGGCGTGCGCCCTCACGGCGGCCCGGGCCCCTCTAGTCTAGGTCGCGCCGGGGACCGCTCCGGCACGGGCCGACCACGGAGGCGCCTCCATGAGCTTCAACGACAACGTCACCCTCGACACCTCGCAGGTGCGCTCCGGGGGCGGCGGGGGCGGTCGCGGGGGCCCCGGGGGCCTCGTCGTGGGCGGCGGGATCGGCGGCATCATCATCACGATCCTGCTGATGATCTTCGGCATCGACCCCGGCTCGGGCCCCACGGGCGGCACCTCGGTCGACCCCGGCCAGGTCCAGGCCGGGGGCCAGCAGGACCCGGCCGCCTTCCAGGAGTGCCGGACCGGGGCCGACGCCAACCGCAACGACACCTGCCGCGTCATCGGCACGGTCAACGCGGTGCAGGCGTTCTGGACCGACGAGCTCGTCCGCTACAAGCGCCAGTGGCAGGACGACCCCGACCGTCATCTACGAGGGCGCCACGCAGTCGGCCTGCGGCACGGCGAGCAACCAGGTGGGCCCGTTCTACTGCCCCCTCGACACGTCCGTCTACATCGACGCCAGCTTCTTCCAGGTCCTCACCCAGCAGTTCGGCGCCGACGACGGTGCCCTCGCCCAGGAGTACGTCGTCGCCCACGAGTACGGGCACGCCCTCCAGGACCAGCTCGGCCTGCTCGGCCGGGCGCAGCAGGGCGGCACCGGGCCCAACTCCAACGGCGTGCGGATCGAGCTGATGGCCGACTGCCTGGCCGGGGTGTGGGTGCAGCACGCGACGACCGTCCCCGACCAGGACACCGGCACCCCGTTCCTCAAGGCCGTGACGACGAGCGACATCCGGTCGGCGCTGTCGGCCGCCTCGGCCGTGGGCGACGACCGGATCCAGCAGGCGACGTCCGGGCGGGTGAGCCCCGAGAGCTGGACCCACGGCTCGGCCGACGCCCGGCAGCGGTGGTTCCTCCAGGGCTACGACAAGGGCGACCTCAACCAGTGCGACACGTTCGCGGTGGCCACGGTCGAGTGAGCCGGTCGCCGGTCAGCCGACGGCCCGCCGCACGAGCGCCGCGACCTCCTTCTCGCCGGCCTTCGTCAGGGTGGTGACCGCCCAGGCGACCGGCCACATCGACCCGTCGTCGAGCGCGGCGACGTCCTGGAACTCCAGGCTCGTGTAGCGCTGCCCGAACTTCCCGGAGTTCTTGACGGCCAGCAGCACCTTGCCGTCCTTGGCGTAGGCGGGCATCCCGTACCAGGTGCGCGGGGCGAGCTCGGGCGCCGCCTCGGTGATGATCTCGTGGAGCCGCCCGCACAGGGCGCGGTCGCCCTCGTCCATTGTCTCGATCGCGGCGAGGACGGCCTTGACCTCGTCCTCGGCCTTGGCCCCCTTGGCCCGGGCGCGCCGCTCGGCGGCGGTCGCCTTGACGGCCGCCTTCTCCTCGTCGCTGAACGTGCTCTCGGTCTTCTTCGCGGCGCTCACGTCCGTCTCCTGTCGTCGGTGGGTTCCCGCCCATCCTGCTCCTGGTGACCGGGTCCGCGCTTCTCCGATCCTGACGGGACGCCGGGTGGACAGCCCGCCTGCCGCGCAGCAGGATCGGAGGGGTCGACCGGGAGGAGCACCGATGCGCGTCGTCCGCGTGACCACCGACCTCACCCTGAGCACCCTCGAGGGGGCCGACGAGTTCTGGACGGGCTTCCTCGGCCTCGACCACGAGGACATGGGCCTGGACTGGGTGACGCGCTACGTCGTGCCGGCCTCCGGGGAGCACGTCCAGGTGCTCACCCGCGACGCCTCCGCGCCGGAGCCGCCGCTGCTCACCGTCAAGGTCGACGACGTCGACGAGGCGCACGCCGAGGCGGTGCGGCGCGGCTACGAGGTCGTCCACCCGCTGACGACCGAGCCGTGGGGGATCCGGCGCTTCTTCGTCCGGACCCCCGGGGGTGCCGTCCTCAACATCGCCCAGCACCACGAGTGACCGCTCGCCACGAGGGCGGGCCGCCGCCCCACCCCGTACCCTCGGCCCATGGCTGACGCGGCGCGCACCACCTACCTCCTCGTCGACGGCGAGAACATCGACGCCACGCTCGGCACGTCCATCCTCGGCCGAAGGCCCCGGCCGGAGGAGCGCCCACGGTGGGAGCGGCTCCTGCAGTTCGCCGTCGACGCCTGGGAGCAGCCGGCCGTCGGCCTGTTCTTCCTCGCCGCCAACACCGAGCTGCCGATGACCTTCGTCCAGGCGCTGCTCGCGATCGGCTACCGGCCGGTCCCCCTCTCCGGCGGGCCCGGCGAGAAGGTCGTCGACATCGCGATCCAGCGCACCCTCGCCGAGCTCCGCAGCCGCGAGGCCGACGTGCTCCTCGTGAGCAACGACGGCGACTTCGTGGGCCAGGTCGAGGACCTCCTCGACGGCCGCCGCGTCGGGGTCGTCGGGTTCTCCGAGTTCCGCAACCGCGCGTTCGTGCCGCTCGCCGAGCAGGGCCTCACGGTGTACGACCTCGAGTACGACGTGCAGGCGTTCAACGAGCGCCTGCCGCGCGTGCGCATCATCCCGATCGAGGAGTTCGACCCGGCGCAGTTCCTGTGACCCGACGGCCGCGCCGGAGTACCGTGGGCGGCGTTCCGAGACGGGGAGGGCGTGCCATGAGTGCGAGGTCCGACACGGTCCGCAACCGCGTCGGCGCGGCCGTGATGGTCCTGCTGGGCCTGACGACGGTCGTCGTCGGCGTGGTCACCGGCGACGTGGCCATGGCGGTCGCCGGCGCCGTGTTCGTCGTGGCCGTGGGGCTCGTGCTCGGGCCGCTCCTGCGGTGGCTGCGGCGGGGTGAGGGGCCGCACTCGACGCGAGGACGGGCCGACGACGACCGCGAGGCCTACGTCCGGCTGCGCCACAACGGGGGCAACGGCTTCGGGCACTAGCCCGGCTCACTCCTCGATGGTCACCCGGACGGCCCGGGCCCGCCCCAGGGCCGTCTCCAGCACGGCCAGCCGGGGGTCGGGCAGGTCGTAGAGCTCGCGCCGGGGCAGGTCGCGCAGCCCGACGAGTCGGTCGTCCTCGAGCACGGACTCGGCGAGGGCGCGGTCACCACCGAGGACCAGCCCCCGTGCCCCGCTCCCCCGCAGCAGCCGCACCGCGTGCTCGGTGACCGCCCCCACGAGCTCGTCGGCCTGGTTGCCGCGCCGGCGGGCGAACCGCTGCTGCGACCAGCCCCCGGCCGCCGTGCGCGACTGCACGTACCGGGTGCCGGTCTTGTGCAGCGTCAGCCGCTCCCCCGTCGCGACCCCGAGCGCGTACCCGCCGCGGCGCACGAGGAGGAGGGCGAGCGGGTCGGCCTCGAGACGCGAGACCCCGACGACCCGCTGGGGGCCGTCGGGGTTGTTCGCGTCGAAGCGCTCGCGCCACCGGGGGTAGCGCTCGGGCGCGACCTCGACGACGCGGGTGGTCATCCTCAGATGTTGAAGCCGAGGGCGCGCAGCTGCTCGCGCCCGTCGTCGGTGATCTTGTCCGGGCCCCACGGCGGCATCCAGACCCAGTTGATCCGGTGCCCGGTGACCAGGCCCTCGAGGGTCTGCTGGACCTGGTCCTCGATGACGTCGGTGAGCGGGCACGCCGCCGAGGTGAGGGTCATGTCGATGACCGCGTGGTTCTGGGGGTCGACGGTGATGCCGTAGACGAGGCCGAGGTCGACGACGTTGATCCCGAGCTCGGGGTCGACGACGTCGCGCATGGCCTCCTCGACGTCCGCGACGTTGGCGGGGCTGGTGGTCTCGGTCACTGCTGGGCTCCTTCGGCCTGGTACAGGGCATCGGTGAACGCGGCCCACGACAGCAGGGCGCACTTGACGCGGGCGGGGTACTGGGCGACGCCGGCGAGGGCCACGCCGTCGCCGATGACGTCCTCGTCGCCGGGGTCCTGGCCCTTGCTCGTCAGCATGGTCCGCATCGCCTCGTAGGTCGCGCGGGCGTGGGCCACGGACCCACCGGTGACCTCCTCGGCGAGGATCGAGGCCGACGCGACGCTGATCGAGCACCCCATCGAGTCGTACGAGACGTCCTCGACGACGGCGTCGTCGCCCGCGCCGACGACGTGGACGCGCAGCGTCACCTCGTCGCCGCAGGTGGGGTTGACCTGGTGGCTCTCGCCCTCGAACGGCTCGCGCAGACCGGCCCGCACCGGGTGCTTGGAGTGGTCGAGGATGAGCTCCTGGTAGAGGTCCATCAGGCGGGCACCTCCGTCCCGAAGATCGCCGGCACGCGGTCGAGCGCCTCGAGGAGGGCGTCGACCTCCGCCGGCGTGGTGTAGGCGGCGAAGCTGGCCCTCGTGCTGGCGGGGACCCGCAGCGTGCGGTGCAGCGGCCACGCGCAGTGGTGGCCGACCCGCACCTCGACGCCGCGGTCGTCGAGCACCTGCCCGACGTCGTGGGCGTGGACGCCGTCGACGGCGAAGGCCACGGCGCCGCCCCGCTCGCGCAGGTCGCCCGGTCCGAGGACGGTGACCCAGGGCCGCTCGGCGAGCCCGCGCAGGAGGCGCTCGGTGAGCATCTGCTCGTGGGCGTGCACGCGGTCCATCCCGAGCGCGGTGAGGTGGTCGCAGGCGGCGGCCAGCCCGACGGCCTGGGCCGCGACGGGCACCCCGGCCTCGAACTTCTGCGGCACCGGCGCGTAGGTCGAGCCCTCCATGGTGACGGTCTCGATCATCGAGCCGCCGGTGAGGAAGACGGGCATCTCGTCGAGGAGCTCGGCGCGGCCCCAGAGCACCCCGATGCCGAGCGGCCCGAACATCTTGTGCCCCGAGTACGCGACGAAGTCGACGCCGAGCTCGGTGACGTCGACGGGCAGGTGCGGCACGGACTGGCAGGCGTCGAGCACGACGAGGGCGCCGACCGCGTGGGCCCGCTCGGCGAGCTCGCGCACGGGGTTGACGGTGCCGAGCACGTTGGAGACGTGCGTGAACGCGAAGACCTTCGTGCGCTCGGTGAGGAGCGTGTCGAGGTCGGTGAGGTCGAGGCGGCCGTCGGCGGTGACCGGCACCCAGCGCAGCGTGGCGCCGGTGCGCCGGCAGGCCTCCTGCCACGGGACGAGGTTCGCGTGGTGCTCCATCTCGGTGACGAGCACCTCGTCGCCCGGGCCCAGGGTGAACCGGTCGCCGTGCCCCCCGCCACCGCCGTGGGCGCCGTTGGTGAAGGCGTAGGCGACGAGGTTGATCGCCTCGGTGGCGTTGCGGGTGAAGACGACCTCGGCCGCCGGCGCCCCGATGAACCGGGCGATGGTCTCGCGGGCCGACTCGTAGGCGTCCGTGCCCTCCTCGGAGAGCTGGTGGGCCCCGCGGTGGACGGCGGCGTTCGTGTGCTCGTAGAAGTGCCGCTCGGCGTCGAGGACCTGGACCGGCTTGTGCGAGGTGGCCCCGGAGTCGAGGTACACGAGCGGCTGCCCCCCGCGCACGGTGCGCGAGAGGATCGGGAAGTCGGCCCGGATCCGGGCCAGCTCCGCGTCGGTGAAGGGGGCCGCCGCCACGTCAGGCCTCGGTGGTCGCCGGGAGGAAGCGGTCGTAGCCCTCGGCCTCGAGCCGGTCGGCGAGCTCGGGGCCGCCCTGCTCGGCGATCCGGCCGTCGACGAAGACGTGGACGAAGTCGGGCTGGATGTAGCGCAGGATCCGGGTGTAGTGCGTGATGAGCAGGACGCCCGCGCCGGTCTTCTCGGTGGCCCGGTTGACGCCCTCGGACACCACGCGCAGGGCGTCGACGTCGAGGCCGGAGTCGGTCTCGTCGAGCACGGCGAACTTCGGCTCGAGGAGCTCCATCTGGAGGATCTCGTGTCGCTTCTTCTCGCCGCCGGAGAAGCCCTCGTTGACCCCGCGCTCGGCGAACGCGGCGTCCATCCGCAGGTTCTCCATCGCGCCCTTGACGTCCTTGACCCAGGTGCGCAGCTTCGGCGCCTCACCGGAGACGGCCGTCTTCGCGGTGCGCAGGAAGTTCGACACGGTGACGCCGGGCACCTCGACCGGGTACTGCATGGCGAGGAAGAGGCCGGCCCGCGCCCGCTCGTCGACGCTCATCGCGAGGACGTCCTCGCCGTCGAGGGTGACCGTGCCGGAGGTGACGGTGTACTTGGGGTGGCCGGCGATCGAGTACGCGAGGGTCGACTTGCCGGACCCGTTGGGGCCCATGATCGCGTGGGTCTGGCCGGACTCGATGGTCAGCGTCACGCCGCGGAGGATCTCCTTGGCGCCCTCCTCGGTGTCGACGCTGACGTGGAGGTCGGTGATCTCAAGGGTGGACATGCAGGCTCAGCTCTCCTCGGACAGGGCGACGAAGACCTCGTCGCCCTCGGTGCGGACGGTGTGGACGGCGATGGGGGTGATGGCGGGCGGGCCCGTGGGCTCGCCGGTGCGCAGGTCGAAGCGCGAGCCGTGCAGCCAGCACTCGAGGGTGCAGCCGTCGAGCTCGCCCTCGGAGAGCGAGACGTTGGCGTGGCTGCAGGTGTCGTCGACGCAGTGCAGGTCGCCGGTCTCGGTGCGCACGAGGGTGACCCGGCGCCCCTCGATCTCGGCGAGGGCGGCCCCGACGGCGGGGAGCTCGTCGAGGCGGCAGACCCGCACGAAGCCCTGCTCGGTCAGCTGGTCGCTCATGCGCGCCCCCCGGCCAGCTCGAACTCGATCGCCTCCATGAGGTGCTCCTGCACCTCGGGGACGCCGATCCGGCCGACGACGCTGGCGAAGAAGCCCCGCACGACGAGGCGCCGGGCCTCGTCCTCGCGGATGCCGCGGGCCTGGAGGTAGAACAGCTGCTCGTCGTCGAAGCGGCCGGTGGCCGAGGCGTGCCCCGCACCCTCGATCTCGCCGGTCTCGATCTCGAGGTTCGGCACGGAGTCGGCCCGCGCCCCCTCGGTGAGGAGGAGGTTGCGGTTGAGCTCGTAGGTGTCGGTGCCCTCGGCCGCGGCGCGGATGAGGACGTCGCCGACCCAGACCGTGCGGGCGGTCTCGCCCTGCAGGGCGCCCTTGTACTCGACGTTGCTGCGGCAGTGCGGCGCCTCGTGGTCGACGAAGAGCCGGTGCTCGAGGTGCTGGCCCGCGTCGGCGAAGTAGACGCCGAGGCCCTCGAAGGACCCGCCCGGCCCGGAGTAGGAGGCGTTGGTGTTGAGCCGCACGACCCCGCCGCCGAGGGTGATGGCGATGTGCCGGGCCCGGGCGTCGCGGCCGACGACGACGTCGTGCTGCGCGAGGTGGTGGCTGCGGTCGTCCCACTCCTGGACCGACACGACGGTGACGTCGGACCCGTCGCCGGCCAGCACGGTGAGGACCTCGGAGCAGTCGGCGACACCGGTGTGCTCGACGACGACGGTGGCCCGGGCGAAGCGGCCGACCCGGACGAGGATGTTCTCGTGCACGAGGTCGGGCCCGGTACCGGTGAGCCGCAGGCGGACCGGCTCGGTGAGCTCGGCCTCGGCCGGCACGTCGAGGACGGTGACGCCGTCGGCGTGCGCCGCCGCCGTGGCCGCGGCGCGGTCCTGGGGGGCGGGGACGCCGAGGGCGCGCCAGTCGGCGGTCGACATCGTCGAGACGGTGACGCCGTCGGGCAGGACGTGGTCGTGCCCGAGGGTGGCGCCCGCGGCCTCGTCGCGGAAGAAGACGCCGAGCCGGTCGACCGGCGTGAAGCGCCAGTCCTCCTCGCGGCCGTGCGGCACGAGGAAGTCGGCGACGTCGAAGGACGTCGTCCGCTCGGCGCGCGACTGGTCGGGGACCATCGTCGCGGCGCTGTGGGTGTGCGCCCCGTCGGTGGGGCGCTGGGGGGTCAGCAGGCTCATGCAACGTCCTCGCAGGAGATCGGGGGAACGGGTCGGCGGGCCGGCATCACCCGACGGCGCCTTCCATCTGGAGCTCGATGAGGCGGTTCAGCTCGAGGGCGTACTCCATGGGGAGCTCCTTGGCGATCGGCTCGACGAAGCCGCGCACGATCATCGCCATCGCCTCCTCCTCGGACATCCCGCGCGAGCGGAGGTAGAACAGCTGGTCCTCGGACACCTTGGAGACCGTGGCCTCGTGGCCCATCTGCACGTCGTCCTCGCGGATGTCGACGTACGGGTAGGTGTCGGAGCGGCTGATCGTGTCGACGAGCAGCGCGTCGCAGACGACCGAGCTCTTCGAGCCGTGCGCCCCCTCGAGCACCTGGACGAGCCCGCGGTACGACGTGCGGCCACCACCGCGGGCGACCGACTTGCTGACGATCGAGCTGCTCGTGTTCGGGGCGGCGTGGACCATCTTCGAGCCGGCGTCCTGGTGCTGGCCCTCGCCGGCGAACGCGATGGAGAGGGTCTCGCCCCGGGCGTGCTCGCCGAGGAGGAAGACGGCCGGGTACTTCATCGTCACCTTGGAGCCGATGTTGCCGTCGATCCACTCCATCGTCGCGCCCTCGGCGCACGTGGCGCGCTTGGTGACGAGGTTGTAGACGTTGTTCGACCAGTTCTGGATCGTCGTGTACCGCACCCGGGCGTTCTTCTTGACGACGATCTCGACGACCGCGCTGTGCAGGCTGTCGGACTTGTAGATCGGGGCCGTGCAGCCCTCGACGTAGTGCACGTACGAGCCCTCGTCGGCGATGATCAGCGTCCGCTCGAACTGGCCCATGTTCTCGGTGTTGATCCGGAAGTAGGCCTGGAGCGGGATGTCGACGTGGACGCCCGGCGGGACGTAGATGAACGAGCCACCGGACCACACGGCGGTGTTGAGCGCGGCGAACTTGTTGTCGCCGGCCGGGATCACCGAGGTGAAGTACTCGCGGAAGAGGTCCTCGTGCTCGCGCAGCCCGGTGTCGGTGTCGACGAAGATGACGCCCTTCTCCTCCAGGTCCTCGCGGATCTGGTGGTAGACGACCTCGGACTCGTACTGCGCGGCGACGCCCGCGACGAGGCGCTGCTTCTCGGCCTCGGGGATGCCGAGCCGGTCGTAGGTGTTCTTGATGTCCTCGGGCAGGTCCTCCCAGGAGGTGGCCTGCTTCTCGGTGGACTTCACGAAGTACTTGATGTTCTGGAAGTCGATGCCCGTGAGGTCGCTGCCCCAGGTCGGCATGGGCTTCTTCTCGAACAGGCGCAGCGACTTCAGGCGCAGGTCCTGCATCCACTGCGGCTCGCTCTTGCGGTCCGAGATGTCCTGGACGACCTCCTCGGACAGGCCACGACGGGCCGTCTCGCCGGCGGTGTCGCTGTCGGCCCAGCCGAAGGCGTACGTGCCGAGGTCCTTCAGACCGGGGTTGAGCTCTTCGATGTGGCTCGTCATCGCGGGGGCCTCTCGGTGGTCGGGGTCGGGACGAACGTGGTGCAGACGTGGTCGCCGTGGGCGAGGGTCGCCAGGCGCTGGACGTGGACGCCGAGGAGGCGGGAGAACGCCTCGGTCTCGGCCTCGCACAGCTCGGGGAACTCGGTGGCCACGTGCTGCACGGGGCAGTGCCCCTGGCACAGCTGCACACCGGTCAGCGCCGAGACGGCCCCGGGTGTTCCCACCGGGCGGGCCGAGGCGGCGTAGCCCTCGGCGTTGAGGGCCTCGACGAGGGCGTCGGTGCGCTCCTGCGGGTCGGGGCCGGCGGCGGCGAGCGAGCCGGCGAGCCGCTGCTCGAGGTGGCCCACGCGCTCCTCGGCGAAGGCCTGCACGGCCGCCTCGCCGCCCGTGCGGCGCAGGAAGCGCAGGGCCTCGCCCGCGAGGTCGTCGTAGTCGGAGGCCAGGGCGCGGTGGCCGGCCTCGGTGAGGACCCAGGCCCGGGCCGGGCGGCCGCGCCGGCGGGGGCCCGCGGCGTCGCGACCGGCGACGAGGCCGGCCGCGTGCAGGTTGTCGACGTGGCGCCGCAGGGCGGTCTCGGTGAGGCCGAGCCGCTCGACGAGGGTGGTGATGCTCACCGGCCCCTCCTGGCTCACGACGCGCAGCACCCGGTCGCGGGTGCGCGACTCGTCGGTGCGGGTGTCGGTATTAACCACACACCCATGTTAGGTAATTGCGGCGCCGCCGTCCAACGAAGGGTCGCCTAACCCTCGACGACCTCCGCGGCGTCCTCGACGACGTCCTCCCCGCCGGGCCCGTCGATGTCGTCGTCCTCCTCGATGGGGAGGAACACCGAGGGAATGCGCCGCCGCGGGGGCGCGACGGACTCGGGCCCGAGGAAGCGCTCGCGCAGCGGTGCGGTGAGCACGCCGAACGGAGCCGTGAGGACGTAGCCGTAGGCCACGACGAGCCCGGTGAGCCCCGGGGTGAGGGCCAGCCCGACGACGATGGCCAGCCCGACGGCCGCAGTGCCCAGCCGGGCCTGGGGCGTTGTCGGCGCGAGCAGGCTGCGGAAGGACCGGAACCGGATCGTCATCACCATGAGCAGGGCGGGCACGAGGCTGACGAGCATGGGGAACCAGGCCCGCCACGGTCCGGTGCCCGGCCCGAAGAAGGGCGAGTCGAGCGCGAAGATCGTCGCGATGACGACGCTCGCCGCCCCCGGCGAGGGCAGCCCGACGAAGTACCGCTTGTCGGCGGCCGGGTCGATCGTGACGTTGAACCGGGCCAGCCGGAAGGCGGCGCAGGCGAGCCAGAGGAAGGCCACGAGCCAGGCGAGCACCGGCCACTCCTCGAGCGCCCAGGTGTGCACGAGCACGGCCGGGGCGACCCCGAACGAGATGAGGTCGGCGAGGGAGTCGAGCTGGAGGCCGAACGGTGAGGTGGCCCCCACGAGCCGGGCGACGAACCCGTCGGCGATGTCCATGACGATCGCGAACGCGATGAGGACCGCGGCGAGGGTGAAGTGGCCCCGGAACGCGAGGAGCACCGAGGAGAACCCGCTGATGAGGTTGAGCGTCGTGAACGCGCTCGGGGCGAGCAGGCGGGCCCGCTCGCGCTTGCGCAGCTGGCGCAGCGAGACGACGTCGGCGCCCGTCGGCGAGACGAGGCGCCACCGGTCGAGGATGCGGCGGCGGCTGCCGGCGTCGGCCGCCGCGTCGGCGCCGCTCACCGGGCCACCGCCGGCGAGGTGCCCCAGCGGGCGATGACGCTCTCGCCACCGACCACCCGGTCGCCGCGGGCGACGAGCACCTCGCACTCGCGCGGGACGAAGACGTCCATCCGGGAGCCGAACTTCATGAGGCCGACCCGCTGCCCGGTGGCCAGCTCGTCGCCGACGGCCACCCGGGTGACCACCCGGCGGGCCATGAGCCCGACGATCTGCCGGAAGTGCACCCGGCGCAGCGCACCCCCGACCTCGCGCTCGACGGTGATGTCGCTGCGCTCGTTGAGGTGGGCGCTCTCGTGCTTGTACGCGGCCAGCCACTTCCCCGGGCGGCGGACGACCTCGGTGACCCGCCCCCCGTACGGTGCCCGGTTCACGTGGACGTCGAAGGCCGAGAGGAAGATGCTCACCTGGCGCCACTCGCCGGGAGGGGCGACGCCGTCCTGGCCGTCGCCGGCGTACATGACCTTCCCGTCGGCGGGCGAGAGGACGTCGTCGTCCGGGGCCGGGCGCCGGTCGGGCGTGCGGTCCGGGTCGCGGAAGAACGCGGCCACGGCGACCGGCAGGACCCCGAGCACGGCCGCCGCCCCGGGGCGCCGCAGGAGCAGGGCGAGGGCGGCGGGTGCGGCGGCGACGGCGGTCGCGGGCCCGGCCTCCCGGTCGATGCGTGGCATGGGCCCCACCCTAGGATGTCGACCCATGGCGCCGGCGGTCCTCGTGCAGGAGCTGCGCCGCGCGTTCGGCCCCACCCGCGCCGTCGACGGCGCGACGTGGTCCGCGGCGTCGGGGCGGGTCACCGCGGTGCTCGGCCCCAACGGCGCGGGCAAGACGACGACCGTCGAGTGCCTCGAGGGGTTGCAGCGCCCCGACGCCGGCTCGGTGCGGGTCCTCGGCACCGACCCGTGGCGCGCCACCGCCGCGCACCGGGCCGCGGTCGGCGTGATGCTCCAGGACGGCGGGCTGCCGACGACGACCCGGCCGCTGCCCCTGCTGCGCCACCTCGCGGCCCTGCACGACGCCCCCTGGCCCGTCGACGACCTCGCCGCCCGGCTCGGCATCGACGGCTTCGCGCGCACGACCGTGCGCCGGATGTCCGGGGGCCAGCGGCAGCGGGTGGCGCTGGCCGCCGCCCTCGTCGGCCGCCCCGAGGTGCTCTTCCTCGACGAGCCCACGGCGGGCCTGGACCCCCACGGCCGCCTCGAGGTGTGGGACCTGGTGCGCGCGGAGGCCGACCGCGGGGTCTGCGTCGTCGTGACGACGCACTCCTTCGAGGAGGCCGAGCGGCTCGCCGACGACGTCGTCGTCATGGCGTCCGGGCGGGTCGTCGCCGCCGGGACCATCGCCGACGTGCGCGGCGACCGGTCGCTCGAGGCGGTCTACTTCGAGCTCACCGCGGGAGGGCCACGGTGAGCGCCGCCGCTCCCCCGCGGCGGCGGGTCCTGGCCCAGGCCCGGTTCGAGGCCGGCACGCTCCTGCGCAACGGCGAGCAGCTCCTCGTCTCCGTCGTGCTCCCTGCCGTCGCCCTCGTCGCCCTCGACCTGGCGCCCGTGCCGGACCTCGGGGCGGGCCGCCGGGTCGACCTCGCGGTCGCCGGGGCGCTGGCCCTCGCCGTGCTCTCGACCGCGTTCACCGGACAGGCCATCGCCACCGGGTTCGACCGCCGGGCCGGTGTGCTCCGGCTGCTGGGGACGACCCCCCTCGGGCGCGGCGGGCTGCTCGCCGGCAAGGCGCTGGCGGTCCTCGCCGTCCTCGCGGTGCAGGTCCTCGCGCTCGGCGGCCTCGGGCTGGCCCTGGGCTGGCGGCCCGCGGTGTCCGGCCTGCTCCCCGCCCTCGTCTCCCTGCTCCTCGGCGCCGCGGCCCTCGTGGCCCTCGCACTCCTCCTCGCCGGCACCGTGCGGGCCGAGGCGGTCCTCGCGCTGGCCAACCTCGCGTGGGTGGTGCTGCTCGGGCTCGGTGCCCTCGTGCCGACGTCGGTGCTCCCCGGCTCCCTCGCGCCGGTGGCGGCGGCCCTGCCCTCCGGGGCGCTCGGCGACGCGCTGCGCACGGCCCTCGTCGGCGGCGGCTGGCCCTGGGCCGGGTGGGCCGTGCTCCTCGCGTGGACCCTCGTCGGCGGCGGCGCCGCGGCCCGGTGGTTCCGGTGGTCGGGGTGAGTGCGACGGCCGCCCCTGACGCGCCGTAGCATCGGGGCGTGAGCGCGCTGCCCCACCTCCCCGGCACGGTGTCGACCCGCGCGGTCCGCCGCTGGGCGTGGGCCACGCTGGCCGCCAACGTCGTCATCATCGTCACCGGCGGCCTCGTGCGGCTCACGGGCTCGGGGCTCGGCTGCCCGACCTGGCCGCGGTGCACCGACGACTCCTTCGTCGCCCACCGCGAGCTGGGGGTCCACGGCGTCATCGAGTTCGGCAACCGGCTGCTCACCTACGTCCTCGTCGCGGTGGCCCTCGGCACCCTCGTCGCGGTGTGGCGCTGGACGCGCACCGACCGGCGGGTGCGCGCCCTCGCCGTCGTCCTCGTCCTCGGCATCCCCTTCCAGGGCGTCGTCGGCGGCATCACCGTGCTCACCGACCTCAACCCCTGGGTCGTCTCGCTCCACCTCCTGCTGTCGATGGCCCTCGTCGCGCTCTCGGTGTGGCTCCTCCTCCTCGTCCACGACGCCCTGCCGGCCCCCGCCGCCCGCGGGGTGCGGAGGGTGGCGGTGCTCCTCCAGCTGCTGGCCTGGGTCGTCGTCTACCTCGGCACGGTGGTCACCGGCAGCGGCCCGCACGCCGGGGACGCGCAGGCCCCCCGCAACGGCCTCAACCCCGGGGTGTGGAGCCACGTGCACGCCGCCGCGGTCTACGCCCTCGTCGCCGTGACGCTCGTCCTCTGGTGGGGGGTGCGCGGCCGCCCGGTGCGCGGCGCCGTCACGGCGGTGCTGGCGGTCGAGCTGGGCCAGGCGGCGGTCGGCTTCGCCCAGTACTACACCGCGCTGCCCGTGGGCCTCGTCGCCCTCCACCTGCTCGGGGCCGCCGCCCTCGTCGCCACCTCGACCCGGGTGCTGCTGCAGGCGCGGGGCGCCCCGGCGTCCGTGCCGGCGGCCGGCCCCTCCCGGGCGCGCGTCTCCACCTGACCGCCGGCGGCTCAGCCCTCGAGCAGCCCGCGGGCGCGGGCGGCGGCCACGGCCTCGCCCCGGCTCGTCACCCCGAGCTTGGCGATGATGTTCGAGACGTGCACGCTCGCGGTCTTCGTGCTGATGAACAGGGCCCGCCCGATGTCGCCGTTGGACCGGCCCTCGGCGAGGAGGGCGAGCACCTCGGTCTCGCGGGCGGTGAGGCCGGACGGGTGCGGGCGGGGCGCCAGCCGGTCGAGGGCCTCGACGAGGGGGGCCGCCCCCAGCCGCTCCGCCTCGGCCCGGGCGAGCCGGGCGGGTTCGGCGGCATCGGGGTCGCCCGCGGCCGCGAGCACCTCCGCGAGGCGGGCGCGCGAGCGGGCCAGCTCGTACGGCTCGCCCCGCTCCGCGAAGAGGTCGACGACCTCGCGCCAGGCGTCGGCGAGCGCCTCCGGGGCGACGGTGGCGCCGGCGGCCCACTCGACGCGCAGTGCCTCGGCCCGGGCGCGGGCCGCCCAGGCCAGCCCCTCGAGGGTCGGCGGGAGCAGCTCGCTCCCGGGGCCCCAGACCCGGTCGGCGCCGTCGACGAGCCGTGCGGCGCGGGCGAGCAGCTCGGAGCGGCGGGCCGCCGGGGCGCTGCGGACGGCCGGGGCGAGGTGGCCGACGACCAGCGCGGCCAGCCGCACCTCGGCCGCCACCCGGCCCTGGCCCCACAGGCCGCGGAGGAAGGTGACGACCTCGTCGTGGAGGGCGAGCAGGGCGTCGACGTCCCCGTCGCGGCCCAGGACGTCGAGGGCGGCGGCGGAGGTCTGGACGGCCATCCGCCCCTCCTCGGCCCACCAGGGACGGGTGGCCGCGAGGAGCTCGGCGGCCGTGGCGGCGCCCCGGGCGGCGAGCACACCGTGCGTCGCGGCGTCGATGCTCGCCCCCGCCCAGGACGGCATCCCGACGTCGGCGGTGTGGTCGGCGCGCCGCAGCGCGCCGTCCCAGTCCCCCGTCTCGTAGGCGACGGTGACGGTCATGGCCCGCGCGTCGACGCCGTAGGCCGACCACTCGAGCCCGGCGCGGCGCGCCTCGAGGACGGTCCGCTCGAAGCCGGCGAGGGCCGCCGCGTGGTCGCCCTGGCGGTGGTGGACGGCGGCGAGGATGTCGAGGGCGCGCAGCAGGGCCAGGTCGGGCGTGCTCGTCCACGCCGCCACCGCTCCCTCGAGGCGGCGGATGGACTCCCCCGGGTCGCCGGCGGTCTCGCTGAGCCGAGCGAGGATGCTCGAGAGGTCGGTCCGGTCGACCGGAAGGTCGTGCTCGACCGCGAGGGCCATCGCCTCGTCGGCCACGGTGAGGGCCTCGGCGGCGGACCCGGCGTCCATGAGCGCCTCCGCGCGGCGGGCGAGGAGGAAGACGCGCAGGGGCTCGGGCGCGTCGTCGGCGAGCAGGTCGAGGGCCTCGGCGGTGAGGGCGAGCCGGCTGACGGGCTCCTCGCCCTCGGTGAGCCGGGCCGCGAACGCCAGGGCGCCGAGCAGCTCGGCCCGCTCGTGGGGCGGGAGCAGCGCCTCGGTGAGGCGGGCCCGCAGCAGGCCGATCGCACGCGCCGTGCGCCCCGCCGCGTTCGCGGCCGCCGCGGCCCGCAGGGTCAGCCGGTGGGCGCGGGCCGGGTCGGCGTCGAGCAGGCCCAGGCCGGTCTCGAAGTGCGCGAGGGCCTCCGCGGGGCCGCCCATCCGGCGGGCCGTCTCGCCGGCCCGCACCGAGGCGTCGAGGGCGGTCGCCCGGTCGCCGGCCGCGAGGGCGTGCCGGGCGAGGTCGGCGGCGGCGCCGAGGGTCTCGTCGGCGGCGAGCACCTCGACGCACGCACGGTGCAGCTGGAGGCGCTCGGTCGGCAGCAGGTCGGCCGAGACGGCCTCGGCGAGGAGGGCGTGCCGGAAGGCGTAGCCGTGCTCCGCCCACGGCTCGAGGACGTGGTGCTCCACCGCGGAGCGCAGGGCCCGGCGGAGGGTGGCGGGGTCGACGCCGGCGACCCGCTCGAGGAGGGCGTGCGGGACCCGGCGACCGATGACGGCCGCCACCCGCACGACCGCCTGGGCGTCGTCGTCGAGCTCGTCGACCCGGCTGAGGAGCAGCCGGGTGAGGTCGCCGGGGTCGACACCGCCGGGCCCGGCCGCCGCGGCGAGCTCCTCGGCGAAGAACGCGTTCCCCTCGGCCCGCCGGGCGACCTCCTCGACGACGCGGGGCGGGAGGTCGGGGTCGGTGCGGCGGACGATGTGCCGCAGCTCGGCGTCGGGCAGCGGGCCGAGGTCGAGGCGGGTCAGCGACGGCAGGCGCGACCAGAGGGCGAGGGCCGGGGCCAGCGGGTGCCGACGGTGGATGTCGTCGCTGCGCCACGTGGCGAGCAGCCCCACACCCGGCGGACCGCCGCGGGTGAACAGGAGGGTCAGCAGCTCGCGGGTCGACTCGTCCGCCCAGTGCACGTCCTCGACGACGACGAGCAGCGGGCCACGCCGGCCGAGGTCGGTGAGGACGCCGTGGACGGCCTCGACGAGGTCGGCGCGGACGGCGTCGCCGCGGGCCCCGCCGGCGAGCCGCGGCACGAGGGGTACGAGCCCCGGACGGGCGGCCGCGAGCTCGTCGACGAGGGCGGGGTCACGGGCGTCGAGCCCCGCGAACATCTCGACGAACGGCAGGTACGGCAGGCTGGCCCCGACCTCGCCGACGCAGTGGCCGAGGAGGACCGGACGGGGCGGGGCCTGCTCGACCAGCCGTCCCACGAGAGCGGACTTGCCGATGCCGGCGTCACCGCCGAGCAGCACCGCGCCGCGCCCGCCGTCGTCCCAGCCGAGGGCGGCGGTGACGCGGGCGAGCTCCTCGTGGCGGCCCGACGAGCTCGGCGGGGGGACGGGGCGGCACGGTGCCGATCATCGCAAAGGGCACCGACGCCGTCGTGCTCACGGGTGGCGCGGGTGACCGGCCGGGCGGGGCCGGGTGAGCCGCGCGACGACGGCGGCCAGCGGGTGGACCGCGAACCCGGGGCCGGAGGGCCGGGGCTCGCGGTGGTGCGGGTGGCGGGTGTCGACTCCCGCCCGCTCGAGCCGGTACTCGACCTCTGCCTTGACGAACAGCGGGTCGGCGACGGTGACGTTCATGGTGTGCTCCTCGGTCGGTGCCGGCGACCCGGTGTCGCCGACCCCTCCACCGTCGTCGGCTGAGGCAGGCCGGCACATGGGGCGATCTCCCGGTTTCCGCCCCCGTCCGGCTCCCTGAGGTACCTCACCGGGCCGTTTGCACAACACCTCTTGTGCAATCGTTCTTGTGGACCTATCGTCGACCGCATGACCAGACCCGAGGTCCGGACCCTGCGCGACGCCGCGTCCCTCGCCGCGCTCGCCCACCCCTTCCGCTCGCGGATCATGGACGCGCTCAAGGTCGACGGCCCGTCGACCGCGTCGATGCTCGCCGCCCGCACCGGTCAGGCGGTCGGGAACGCGAGCCACCACCTCAAGGTGCTCGCCGAGGCCGGGCTCGTCGAGGAGGCCCCCGAGCTGGCCCGCGACCGCCGCGAGCGCTGGTGGCGCCTCGTGAGCGCCGGCACCCGGTGGAGCAGCCTCGACCTCGCCGGCGACCCGGCCGCCGCGGCGGCGGCCGGGGAGGCCGAGGCCCTCCAGCTGCGCCGGCAGACCGAGCGCGTGCGCGACTGGCTGGCCAGCTCGGGCTCGGACCCTCAGTGGGACGACGCCGCGTACGCCACCCAGAACTGGCTCCGCCTCACCCCGGAGGAGCTCCAGCAGGTCGCCGACGAGGTCATCGCCGTGTTCGCGCGCTGGGGCGAGCGCGAGCTGCCCGACGACGGCCGCGAGCGCGAGCCGGTGCTCGTCTTCTCGCGGGGCTTCCCGTGCCAGCCGTGACGGCCGGCCGCGGGGCGGGCACGGGCCCGGCACCCCTCCCCCGCAACCGGTCCTTCCAGCTGCTGTGGTTCGGCGAGGGGGTCAGCGTCCTCGGGGCGATGACGACCACCGTGGTCGTCCCGCTCCTCGCGGTCACCGAGTTCGACGCCGGACCGGTGTGGATGGGGCTGCTCACCGCGGCCGCGTGGCTGCCGTGGCTCCTCGTCGGCCTCCCGGCCGGCGCCTGGGTCGACCGGCTCGAGCCCCGCCGGGTGATGGTCGTCGCCGACCTCGTCGCCGCCCTGGCCGTGGGGTCCGTCCCGGTCGCGTGGCTGCTCGGCACGCTCACCCTGCCCCACCTGCTCGTCGCCTCGCTGGCCAACGGCGCGTGCACGGTCTTCTTCCGCACGGCCTACGGCGTGCTCGTCCGGGTCGCCGTCCGTGACCCCGACCTCGACACGGCCAACGGACGCCTCTACGGCACCGAGTCGGCGATGCAGGTCGCCGGGCCGGGCGTCGGCGGCCTGGCGGTGCAGCTCTTCGGGGGCGCGCTCGCGCTGGTCATCGACGTCGTCAGCTTCCTCGTCTCCGCGGTGTGCCTCTGGCGGATCGACCCCCGCTCGCTCCGTCCGCCGGAGCACGACGCCGAGCGGACCACGCTGCGCCACGAGATCGCCGACGGCGTCCGCGTCGTCGCCCGCGACCCCTACCTGAGGTTCTTCACCCTGCAGGGTGCGACGTCGAACTTCGCGCTCACCGGCTACGGCACGCTGCTCGTGCTCTTCCTCGTCCGTGACCTGGAGGTCGACCCGGCCACCGTGGGGCTGCTCTTCTCGGCCGGCAGCGTCGGGGGCCTGGTCGGGGCGGCCGTCGCCCCCCGCGTGGCCGCCCGGGTCGGTACGGCGCGCGCGCTGCGGTGGCTCCAGGTGCTGGGCGGTCCGACCGCGCTGCTCGTTCCGCTGGCCGCCCCGGGCCCGGCCGTCGCCCTCGTGCCCCTCGGGGCCGCTCTCGTCGGGGTGGGCGTCGTCGGGGCCAACGTCGTCCGCTCGGCCTTCCGGCAGCGCTACACCCCGCCGGCGCTCATCGGCCGGGCCACCTCGGCCTCGGCGGTGGTGAACTTCGGCACGATGCCGGCGGCGGGTGTCGTCGCGGGGCTCCTCGGGTCGGGGATCGGCCTGCGCCCCACCATCGTCGCCATGACGGCCCTCCACGCGCTCGCCTCGCTCGCGGTCTTCGCGAGCCCCTACCGGCGCGGGCGCGACCTGCCGACCGGGCGCCTCGACGCGCCCGTCGCCACCGGCTGAGGCCTCAGCGCAGGGGCAGGTGCAGCAGCGGGTCGACCGCCACGGCGAGGAAGACGACGGTCACGTAGGTGATCGAGTAGTGGAAGAGGCGCATGGGACGCAGCGCCGGACCGACGAGGCCACGGCGGGCGGCACCGAGCAGCCGGTGCGCCTCGGCGAGGAAGACCGCCCCGGCGACCACCGAGGTCGCCAGGTAGACCCACCCCATCGACGCGACGGGCACGAGCACGAGGGAGGCGGCCACCATCGCCCACGAGTACGCGACGACCTGCCGGCCGACCGCGACCGGGCCCTGCTCGACGGGGAGCATCGGCACCGAGGCCGTCGCGTAGTCGTCGCGGAAGGCCATCGACAGCGGCCAGTAGTGCGGGGGGGTCCAGAAGAAGATGACGACGAAGAGCACGACGGCGGCCCAGCCGACCGAGCCGGTGACGGCCGACCACCCGATGAGGGTCGGCATGCAGCCCGCGACCCCGCCCCACACGATGTTCTGCGCGGTGCGGCGCTTGAGCAGCACGGTGTAGCCGACCGCGTAGAGGACGACCGCCACGACGGAGAGCACGGCCGACAGGACGTTGACGACGAGGGCGAACCAGACGGTCGAGCCGACGGTGAGCAGCCCGCCGAAGACGAGCGCCTCGCGGACCCCCACCTCGCCGGTGACCATCGGGCGGTTGCTCGTCCGGTGCATCAGCCGGTCGATGTCGCGGTCGTACACCGAGTTGAAGGTGTTCGCGGCCCCCGCGCTGAGGACGCCGCCGACGAGCGTGGCCACGACGAGCCCCAGCGGCGGGACCCCGCGCTGGGCGAGGAACATCACCGGAACCGTTGTCACGAGCAGGAGCTCGATGATCCGGGGCTTGGTGAGGGCCACGAACGCCGCGACCCGGCGCCGTCCGCGGCGCGCGGGGGCAGCCGGGGGGGCGCTCGTCACGGGAGTGGTGGCCACGTCGTCCTTCGGGTCGGCCGGAAGCGGTGCGACGGGAGTCTATCCGCCGCCCCCGGAAGCCCGTCCGACCGCCCCTCACGACGAGCAGTGGCACAAGGCTAGGGTGGTGACAGTTGCGTCACACGGCGCCCTCACCGCCGGTGGCGACGTCGTCCCGATGTCCCCGCGAGAGAGGTCTCCCTTGACCACCACCACCCCCCGCAAGCGCTCCACGTCGCTCCTCGCCGACCGCTCCCCCGAGCTGAGCCGGCCGGTCGCGAAGAAGGCGAAGTGGACCGACCTCGACGTCCGCGCCGTCGACACCGTCCGGGTGCTCGCCGCCGACGCGGTGCAGAACACCGGCAACGGGCACCCCGGCACCGCGATGAGCCTGGCGCCCGTCGCGTACCTCCTCTACCAGCAGGTGATGCGGCACGACCCCTCGGACCCGACGTGGCTCGGCCGTGACCGCTTCGTGCTCTCGTGCGGCCACTCCTCCCTCACCCAGTACATCCAGCTCTACCTGTCGGGCTACGGCCTCGAGCTCGCCGACCTCAAGGCCCTGCGCACGTGGGGCTCGCTCACCCCGGGCCACCCCGAGGTGCACCACACCGCCGGCGTCGAGATCACCACCGGCCCCCTCGGGTCGGGCCTGGCCTCCGCCGTGGGCATGGCGATGGCCCAGCGCCGCCAGCGCGGCATGCTCGACCCCGACGCCAAGGCGGGCACCAGCCCGTTCGACCACCACGTCTGGGTCCTCGCGTCCGACGGCGACCTCATGGAGGGCGTCGCCTCGGAGGCCTGCTCGCTGGCCGGCCACCAGGAGCTCAACAACCTCACCGTCGTCTACGACGCCAACCAGATCTCCATCGAGGACGACACCGACATCTCGTTCAGCGAGGACGTCGCCCAGCGCTTCGAGGCCTACGGCTGGGACGTCGTCGACGTCGACTGGCGGCAGTCGTCCGACCCGGCCGGCACCGCCGACTACACCGAGGACGTCGACGCGCTGCTCACCGCGCTCGAGAAGAGCCGCCGCCCGGGCAAGCGCCCCACCCTCGTCCGGCTGCACACCGTCATCGCGTGGCCGGCGCCGTCGGCCCGCGGCACGGGCAAGGCCCACGGCTCCGCCCTCGGCGACGACGAGGTGGCCGCCACCAAGAGCCTCCTCGGCTTCGACCCGAAGAAGACCTTCCACGTCGACCGCGCCGTCATCACGCACACCCGCGACGTCAAGAAGCGCGGCAAGGCCGCCCACCGCGAGTGGGACAAGGGCTACAAGGCGTGGCGCAAGGCCCACCCGGAGCGGGCCGAGCTGCTCGACCGCCTCGTCGACGCCCGGCTCCCCGAGGGCTTCGCCAAGGCGCTCCCGACGTTCGAGGCCGACGAGAAGGGCATCGCCACCCGGGCCGCGTCCGGGAAGGTGCTCGGCGCCCTCGCCGACGCGGTCCCCGAGCTGTGGGGTGGCTCGGCCGACCTCGCCGAGTCCAACAACACGACGATGGCCGGCGCGACCTCGTTCATCCCGACGGGCAAGCAGACCGAGGAGTGGAAGGGCGGCCCCTACGGCCGCACCCTGCACTTCGGCATCCGCGAGAACGCCATGGGCATGATCCTCAACGGGATCGCGCTCGAGGGCCTCACCCGGCCCTACGGCGGCACGTTCCTCGTCTTCTCCGACTACATGCGCCCGGCCGTGCGGCTCGCCGCCATCCAGCAGGTGCCGGTCACCTTCGTCTGGACCCACGACTCCGTCGGCCTCGGCGAGGACGGCCCGACCCACCAGCCGGTCGAGCACCTCGCCGCGCTGCGGGCCATCCCGCAGCTCGACGTCGTCCGCCCGGCCGACGCCAACGAGACCGCCGAGGCGTGGGCCGAGATCCTCCGCCGCGCCCGACCCGCCGGCCTCGCCCTCTCGCGCCAGGCCCTCCCGACCATCGACCGCTCGACCCACGCGAAGGCGAGCGGGGTGCGCAAGGGTGCCTACGTGCTCGTCGACGGCGGCCCGTCGGGCGACGAGGCCCCCGACGTCGTCCTCGTGGCCACCGGGTCCGAGGTCAGCCTCGCGCTCGCCGCCCGCGAGCGCCTCGAGTCCGGCGGCACCCGCACCCGGGTGGTCTCGATGCCCTGCCGGGAATGGTTCGAGGAGCAGCCGCGCTCCTACCAGGACAAGGTGCTTCCCCCCGGGGTCCGGGCCCGCGTCAGCGTCGAGGCGGGCGTCTCCATGGGGTGGCACGACATCGTCGGAGACAGTGGACGCTGCGTCAGCCTCGAGCACTTCGGGGCCTCCGCCGACGGCGCGCGGCTCTTCCGCGAGTTCGGGTTCACGCCCGAGGCGGTCGCCAAGGCCGCGAAGGACTCGCTCAAGGCCGCCCGCGCCGCGGGCGGCGTGCCTGCCGTCACCGACACCGCGCCGCGCGCGAAGAAGTCCCGTGCGCGCGCCGACTCGATCGCGCCGAGCCGCCGACCCGCGGCCTCGACCGGGAAGTGAGACCACACATGACCGCACCCCAGCCCCTCCAGGACCTCGCCGCCGCCGGCGTGTCCATCTGGCTCGACGACCTCTCCCGTGACCGCATCAGCTCCGGCAACCTCCAGGAGCTCATCGACGAGCGCGGGGTCGTGGGTGTCACGACGAACCCGTCGATCTTCCAGGCCTCCCTCTCCGAGGGCCACGCCTACGACGCCCAGGTCGACGAGCTGGCCCGGGCCGACAAGAGCGTCGACGAGGCGGTGTTCGCCCTGACGACCACCGACGTGCACGACGCGTGCGAGGTGATGAAGCCCGTGTGGGAGGCCACCGACGGCGAGGACGGGCGGGTCTCCATCGAGGTCGACCCGCGGCTCGCCCACGACACCGGCAGGACCGTGGCCGAGGCCAAGGCCCTCGCGGCCGCCGTCGACCAGCCCAACGTCTTCATCAAGATCCCGGCGACCGTCGACGGGCTGCCCGCCATCTCCCAGGTCCTCGCCGAGGGCATCTCGGTCAACGTCACCCTGATCTTCAGCCTCGACCGGTACCGGGCCGTGATGAACGCCTTCCTCACCGGCCTCGAGCAGGCCCGCGAGAACGGCAAGGACCTCTCGACGATCCGCTCGGTCGCCTCGTTCTTCGTCTCGCGGGTCGACTCCGAGGTCGACAAGCGCCTCGACGCCATCGGCTCCGAGGAGGCGGCGTCGGTGCGCGGCCAGGCCGGCATCGCCAACGCCCGGCTGGCCTACCAGGCCTACGAGGAGGTCTTCTCGACGCCCCGCTGGGCCTCGCTCGAGGCGGCCGGCGCCCACCGGCAGCGCCCGCTGTGGGCCTCCACCGGCGTCAAGGACCCCGCCTACCCCGACACGATGTACGTCACCGAGCTCGTCGCGCCGGGCACCGTCAACACGATGCCCGAGAAGACGCTCGAGGCCACGGCCGACCACGGCGAGATCACCGGCGACACGATCACCGGCGGCTACGCGGCGGCGGCCCACGTGCTCGACACCCTCGAGCGGCTCGGCATCTCGTACTCCGAGGTCGTCGACCTCCTGGAGCGCGAGGGGGTCGAGAAGTTCGAGAAGGCCTGGGGCGAGCTGCTCGAGGGCGTGACCCGCGAGCTCGAGAAGGCCACCGCGTGAGCACTCTCGACGTCTCCGCCACGGGGGCCGCGGCCGACGCGGTCGCGGCCCACGTGCCGACCCTGGTCGCCGACCGGGTCGCCAGCCGGCTCTTCGCCCAGGACCACACCCTGTGGGGTGCGGCCGCCGAGGACGAGGCGGCCAAGCGCCTGTCGTGGACCGGCCTCCCCCGCAGCTCGCGCCCCCTCGTCGGGGAGGTCGCGGCGCTGCGGTCCGCGCTCGAGGACGTCGGCTACGACCGCGTCGTCCTCTGCGGGATGGGTGGCTCCTCGCTCGCCCCGGAGGTCATCTGCGCCACGGCCGGGGTCCCCCTGGTCGTGCTCGACTCCTCGGACCCCGACGTCGTGCGCGGTGCGCTCACCGAGCTCGAGCGCACCGTCGTCGTCGTGTCGAGCAAGTCCGGGTCCACGGTCGAGACCGACAGCCAGCGCCGGGCCTTCGTCCAGGCCTTCCGTGACGCCGGGCTCGAGCCCACCGACCGGATGGTCGTCGTCACCGACCCGGGCAGCCCGCTCGACGAGCAGTCCCGCGCCGACGGGTTCCGGGTCGTCAACGCCGACCCGGACGTCGGGGGCCGCTACTCCGCGCTCACCGCCTTCGGGCTCGTCCCGAGCGGCCTGGCCGGGGCCGACGTCGAGGCCCTCCTCGACGACGCCGAGGCCGTGGCCGACCTCCTCGCCGCCGACGACGAGGCCAACCCGGCGCTCCGGCTCGGTGCCGCGATGGCGGGCACCGACCCGCTGCGCGACAAGCTCGTCCTCGTCGACGCGGGCACCGAGAACGTCGGCTTCCCGGCCTGGGCCGAGCAGCTCATCGCCGAGTCCACCGGCAAGGAGGGCACGGGGATCCTGCCCGTCGTCGCCGTCGGTGCGACCCCGGCGCACCTGTACGCCGACGGCACCGTCGTGCGGCTCGTGGCCACCGACGCCGACGACGACGCCCCCGAGGCGGCGTCCCTCGTCACCGTCGCCGGGCCGCTCGGCGCCCAGATGATGCTCTGGGAGGCGGCCACCGCCGTCGCGGGCCGCCTGCTGGGCATCAACCCCTTCGACCAGCCCGACGTCGAGAGCGCCAAGGCCGCGGCCCGCGAGATGCTCGAGCAGGGCCTCGGCGCCGGTGACGCCCCCGCCTTCACCGACGAGGCCGTCGAGGTGCGGGCGCTCGGTGGCGACTGGCTCACGGGCACCGCCACCCTGGCGACCGCCGTCGACGACCTGCTCGCCCTCCTCGACGAGGAGCACGGGTACGTCGCGGTGACCGCCTACCTCGACCGGGAGGCCGACGCCGACCTCGAGAACGTCGCGCGCGACCTCTTCGAGCGCACCGGCCGGCCGGTCACCTTCGGGTGGGGCCCGCGGTTCCTGCACTCCACCGGGCAGTACCACAAGGGCGGCCCCGCCACCGGGGTCTACCTCCAGGTCACGGCCACGCCGGCGCAGGACCTCGAGGTGCCCGGGCGCGACTTCACCTTCGGTGAGTTCATCGCCGCCCAGGCCGCGGGCGACGCCCGGGTCCTCGCCGAGCACGGCCGCCCGGTCCTGCGCCTGCACCTCACGACCCACGACGCCGGGCTGGCCCAGGTCCGCGCCGCCCTGGGGCAGGGCGGCGCATGAGCCCGGCGCGCGTCACCGCCGAGCAGAACCCGCTGCGCGACCCGCGCGACAAGCGGCTGCCCCGCATCGCGGGCCCGTGCTCGATGGTGCTCTTCGGGGTCACCGGCGACCTCGCCCGCAAGAAGCTCATGCCGGCCATCTACGACCTCGCCAACCGCGGCCTGCTGCCCCCGGGCTTCTCGCTCATCGGGTTCGCCCGGCGGGACTGGGCCGACCAGGACTTCGGCAAGATCGTCTACGAGTCGGTCAAGGAGCGGGCGCGCACCCCCTTCCGCGAGGAGGTGTGGCGCTCGCTCGCCGAGGGCATCCGCTTCGTGCCCGGCAGCTTCGACGACGACAAGGCCTTCGACCTGCTCGCCGAGACCGTCGCCGAGCTCGACGAGCACCGCGGCACCGGCGGCAACCACGCGTTCTACCTCTCCATCCCGCCCGGGTCCTTCGCCACGGTCTGCCAGCAGCTCGAGCGCTCCGGGTTGTCCACCCCGCAGCGCGGGTCGTGGCGACGCGTCGTCATCGAGAAGCCCTTCGGGCACGACCTGGAGTCGGCCCGCGAGCTCAACGCCATCGTCGAGAACGTCTTCCCGCCCGACGCGGTGTTCCGCATCGACCACTACCTCGGCAAGGAGACGGTGCAGAACCTCCTCGCGCTGCGCTTCGCCAACCAGATGTTCGAGCCGGTGTGGAACGCCAACTACGTCGACCACGTGCAGATCACCATGGCCGAGGACATCGGCATCGGCGGCCGGGCCGGCTACTACGACGGCATCGGCGCCGCCCGCGACGTCATCCAGAACCACCTGCTCCAGCTCCTCGCGCTCACCGCGATGGAGGAGCCGGTCTCCTTCGACGCCCAGGGCCTGCGCACCGAGAAGGAGAAGGTCCTCTCGGCCGTCCGGCTGCCCACCGACCTCGCCACCGGAACGGCCCGCGGGCAGTACGCCCGCGGCTGGCAGGGCGGCGAGGAGGTCGGCGGGTACCTCGAGGAGGACGGCGTCGCGGCCGGCTCGTCCACCGAGACCTTCGCCGCGCTCCGCCTCGACGTCGACACCCGGCGCTGGGCCGGGGTGCCGTTCTACCTGCGCACCGGCAAGCGGCTCGGCAAGCGGGTCACCGAGATCGCCGTCGTCTTCAAGCAGGCACCGCACCTGCCGTTCACCGACACCGCCACCGAGGAGCTGGGCCAGAACGCCGTCGTCATCCGGGTCCAGCCCGACGAGGGCGTCACGCTGCGCTTCGGGGCCAAGGTGCCCGGGGCGCAGATGGAGGTCCGCGACGTGACGATGGACTTCGGGTACGGCCGGTCCTTCACCGAGTCCTCCCCGGAGGCCTACGAGCGCCTCATCCTCGACGTGCTCCTCGGCGAGCCCCCGCTCTTCCCGCGCCACGAGGAGGTCGAGCTGTCCTGGCGGATCCTCGACCCGGTCGAGCGCTGGTGGGCCAGGAAGGGGGCCGCGCCGCAGCAGTACGCCGCCGGCGGCTGGGGCCCCGAGTCGGCCGACGCGCTGATGCGCCGCGACGGCCGCGAGTGGAGGCTCCCGTGACCACCACCCCGCTCAGTCCTGTGTTCGTGCCTCGCCCCGATCCTGAGAGGGGACCCCGGTGATCGTCGACCTGCCGAACACCTCGACCGCGGCGGTGAGCAAGAAGCTCGTCGCCCTGCGCGCCGACACCGGGGCGATGGCGCTCTCGCGCGTCCTCACCCTCGTCGTCGTCATCGACGAGTCGGCGGCCGAGGAGGCGGTCGAGATCGCCAACGACGCGAGCCGCCAGCACCCGTGCCGCATCATCGTCGTCGTCACCGGCAACCGCCGGGGCACCTCCCGCCTCGACGGCCAGATCCGGATCGGCGGTGACGCCGGGGCCTCCGAGGTCGTCGTGCTCCGCCTCTACGGGCCGCTGGCCACGCACGGCCGCTCGGTCGTCACGCCGCTGCTGCTCGCCGACTCCCCCATCGTCGTCTGGTGGCCGGCGGCGATGCCCAAGGCCCCGGCCGAGGACCCCATCGGGTCGATGGCCCAACGGCGGATCACCGACTCCGCGGCCTGCGGCGGCACCCCGCGCACCGTCCTCAAGCGCCTGGCCGAGGCCTACGCCGCCGGCGACACCGACCTCGCCTGGTCGCGCGTCACCCTGTGGCGCGGCCTCCTCGCCGCGGCCCTCGACCAGCCGCCCTTCGGGCCGGTCACCGCCGGCACCGTCGTCGCGGCCCCCGACTCCCCCTCGGGCGAGCTGCTCGCCGGGTGGCTGGCCGTGCGGCTGCGCTGCCCCGTCACGCTCGCCCGGGCGCGCACCGGCACGGGCATCGTCTCGGTGCGGCTCGAGCGGGCCAGCGGCACGGTCGACCTCGTCCGTCCCCACGACGACGACACCGCGCTGCTGCGCCAGCCCGGCCAGCCCGACCGCACCATCGCCCTGGCCCACCGCAGCACCGCGGAGTGCCTCGCCGACGAGCTCCGCCGGCTCGACCCCGACGAGGTCTACGAGGACGCCCTCGTGCGTGGCCTCGGCAAGGTCACCGCGTCGCGGCAGACCGGCAGCGACGCCGTCCGCGCCGGTCGGGCCCCGTCCCCGGCCGAGGCCGAGCGCACCGCCCGCCGGCTGCGCCGGGCGGCCCGGGCGGCCGGCAGCAGCCGGACCGTCGAGGAGATGGACATGCCCGAGGACGCCGCCGACGCCGACGCCGTGAAGCAGGCCGCCGCCACCCAGCTCGCCGAGGTCAAGGAGCGTCGATCGTGAAGCCGTCCACCGTGCTCGTCCACCCGTCCCGCGACTCGCTCGCCGACGCCGCCGCGGCCCGACTCGTCGTCGCGCTCGTCGACGCCCTCGGGCAGCGCGAGGTCGCCCACGTCTCGATGACCGGGGGCTCGATGGGCTCGCAGATCGTCCGGTCGCTGGCCGCCGAGCCGGCCCGGGCGGCGGTCGACTGGTCGCGGGTCCACGTCTGGTGGGGTGACGAGCGCTACCTGCCTGCCGGCGACCCCGACCGCAACGACACCCAGAACTCCGAGGCCGGCCTCGACACCCTCGGGCTCGACCCCGAGCACGTGCACCGGGTCCCCGGCCCCGACACCACCGCGTCGGCCGAGGAGGCGGCCGAACGGTACGCCGACACCCTCCGCAGGTCCGGCTCGGGGGCGTTCGACGTCATGGTCCTCGGGGTCGGCCCCGACGGCCACGTCGCCTCCCTCTTCCCGCACCACCCCGCGGCCGGCACGACGGGGACCCCCACGACCGCGGTGCACGACTCCCCCAAGCCGCCCCCGACCCGGGTGTCGATGACCCGCGAGTGCCTCGAGCGCTCCCGCGAGGTGTGGTTCCTCGTCGCCGGGGCCGACAAGGCCGACGCCGTGCGGCGCGGGGTCACGGGTTCGCCCTTCGAGGAGACCCCCGCCGCCCACGTGCACGGCGAGGAGCGCACCCTCTGGCTCCTCGACCCCGACGCCGCGTCCGAGCTGGGCTGAGGAGCCACCGTGGGCCTCCTGGAGCGGTGGCGCGGGCGCGGCGACGACGACCCGCCCGAGGGCGCTCCCGCGGCACGGGTCCCCGACGAGCCGGTCGAGGAGGTCGCCACGCGCCCGCTCAAGGGCGACGAGGAGTCCCGGCTCGAGGCCTACCGGCTCCGCTACGCCAAGCACGGCATCGACCCCTCCGACCTCGCGTCGGTGGCGGCGGCGTGGGAGGCGGCCGTCGACCGCGACGACGAGGCCGAGGCCGCCGAGGTGGTCACGGTCGTCGCGACGGCCATCGGCGACCACCTCGTCGGCACCGGCTACCGCTGGGTGGTGAGCACGGACCCGTACGGCACCGACCTCGCGGTGGAGCCACCTCGGCGCGGCGTGCCCGTCGTCGTGCGCACGCTCGTCGCCGTCCGCTGGATGAAGCGGGAGCGGGGCTGGGTCGAGGGCGTCGTCGGACACCTGGCCCGCATCGCCCGCCGCTGAGCGCTCCGGGCGCTCAGCGGGCGGGGCGCGTCACTGGATGAGGCCGCGGCCGCGCAGGCTCTCGAGCGCCTCGTCGAGGATGGCCTGGCCGTCCTCGTCGGAGCGGCGCTCCTTGACGTACGCGAGGTGGGTCTTGTAGGGCTCGACCTTCGGGGGGGCCGGGGGGTTGTCCTCGTCCTGGCCGGCCGGGAACCCGCAGCGCGGGCAGTCCCACTGCTCGGGGACGACGAGGCCGGCCTCCTCGGCGAAGCTGGGCCGGGTCTCGTGGCCGTTGGAGCACCAGAACGAGACGAAGCGCCGGGGCGCGGCCTCGCCGCGCTCGGCCTCGCCCATGGGGCCCGCACCGACGCGCGAGCCACGGATCGCGTTACCACCTGCCATGGTTCTACCCCTCTCAGGCGAAGCGCTCGAGGACGCCGAGACCGACGACGCACGTGAACCAGATGGCAGCCACCCCGACGGTGATCCGGTCGAGGTTGCGCTCCGCGACCGACGAGCCGCCGAGCGAGCTCGACATGCCGCCGCCGAACATGTCCGACAGGCCGCCGCCCTTGCCCTTGTGGAGCAGGATGAGGAGGGTGAGGAACAGCCCTCCGAGGACCAGGAGGACCTGGAGTCCGATGCGAACCGCTTCCACGGGTGGATCCTTCGGGGTGGGGGTCGGGAGATCCGGACAAGGATAACCGCTGCCCGGGTTCGGGGCCGCACCGCGGGGGTACGGCGCCCGGCGCGCCGCTCAGACGGTGCCGCGGTGGTCGCGGAACCGGCAGATCGCGGCGAACTCGGCCGCATCGAGGGAGGCCCCGCCGACGAGCGCGCCGTCGACGTCCTCCTCGGCCATGATCGCGGCGACGTTCCCCGACTTCACCGAGCCGCCGTAGAGCACGCGGACGCCGTCGGCGACGTCGCCGCTGTAGAGCTCCGCGAGGCGGGTGCGGATGGCCGCGCAGACCTCCTGGGCGTCCGCCGGCGTCGCGACCTCACCCGTGCCGATGGCCCAGACCGGCTCGTAGGCGACGACGATGCTGCGGGCCTGGTCGGCGGGGATGCCGTCGAGCCCGGCCGAGACCTGGGCCAGGACGTGGTCGACGTGCGTGCCGGCCTGCCGGACCTCGAGGCCCTCGCCGACGCAGAAGATCGGCGTGAGGCCGTGCGAGTACGCCGCCTTGAGCTTGGCGCCCACGACCGCGTCGTCCTCGGCGTGGTACTCGCGCCGCTCGCTGTGCCCGACCACCACGTAGCTGCAGCCGAGCTTGGCGAGGAAGGCGCCGCTGATCTCGCCGGTGTACGCGCCCGAGTCGTGCGCCGAGAGGTCCTGGGCGCCGTGCCGCAGCTCGAGCCGGTCACCGTCGATGAGGGTCTGCACGCTGCGGATGTCGGTGAACGGGGGGAGGACGACCACCTCGACGGCCCCGAAGTCGTGCTTGCCGTCGCGCAGGGTCCAGTCGAGCTTCTGCACGAGGTGGGTGGCCTGCAGGTGGTCGAGGTTCATCTTCCAGTTCCCCGCCATGAGCGGGGTGCGGCCGGTGGCCATGGTCAGTGCTCCTTCGTGAGGATCGCGATACCGGGGAGCTCCTTGCCCTCGAGGTACTCGAGGGAGGCCCCGCCACCGGTGGAGATGTGGCCGAACTGGTCGTCGGAGAAGCCGAGCCGGCGCACCGCGGCGGCCGAGTCACCGCCCCCGACGACCGTGAGGGCACCGGCCGAGGTCGCCTCGACGAGGGCCCGGGCCAGGGTCCTCGTGCCCTCGGCGAACGGCGCCATCTCGAACGCACCCATCGGGCCGTTCCAGAACACGGTGCGGGCGTCGGCGAGGCGGCTGGCGTACAGCTCGGCCGAGCGCGGGCCGATGTCGAGGCCCATCGTGTCGGCGGGGATCGCGTCGGCGGCGACCGTGGCGGTCTCGGTGTCGGCGGAGAACTCGCGGCCGACGACGACGTCGACGGGCAGGACGATCTCGACGCCGGTCTCCTCCGCGCGCTCGAGGTAGCCCTTGCACGCCTCGACGCTGTCGGCGTCGAACAGGCTCGTGCCGATCTCGTGGCCCTGCGCTGCGAGGAAGGTGAAGACCATCCCCCCACCGATGAGCAGCCGGTCGGCCGTCCCCATGAGGTTGTCGATGACCGCGAGCTTGTCGGCCACCTTGGCCCCGCCGAGCACCACCGCGTACGGCCGCTCGGGGTCCTCCGTGAGCCGCTTCAGCACCTCGACCTCGTCGTGGACGAGACCGCCCATGGCCGAGGGGAGCCGGGTCGCGACGTCGTAGACCGACGCCTGCTTGCGGTGGACCACCCCGAAGCCGTCGGAGACGAAGGCGTCGGCGAGCGAGGCGAGGGCGTCGGCGAACTCGGCCCGGCCCTCGTCGGTCTTGGCCGTCTCCCCCGCGTTGAAGCGGAGGTTCTCCAGCAGCACGACGTCGCCGTCGTCCATCGCCGAGACGGCCGCCCGGGCGGAGTCGCCGACGGTGTCCTCGGCGAAGGCCACCGGGCGGCCGAGCAGCTCGGAGAGCCGCCCGACGACGGGACGGAGGCTGTAGCGCTCCTCCGGCTCGCCCTTGGGCCGGCCGAGGTGGGCGCACACGACGACGCGTGCGCCCGCCTCGGCGAGCCGGCTGATCGTCGGGACCGACGCCCGGATCCGGCCGTCGTCGGTGATCGTCGTGCCGTCGAGGGGCACGTTGAGGTCGGACCGGACGAGGACGCGCTTGCCGCGCAGGTCGCCCAGCGAGCCGATGTCAGCCATGGGTGGGGCGGTCCTCCGGGTCAGAGGCTCGCGCCGACGTGGGCGACGAGGTCGATGAGGCGGTTGGAGTAGCCCCACTCGTTGTCGTACCAGCCGACGACCTTGACCTGGTTGCCGATGACCTTGGTCAGGCCCGAGTCGAAGATGCACGAGCTCGGGTCGGTGACGATGTCGGCGGAGACGATCGGGTCCTCGGTGTACTTGAGGAAGCCCTTGAGCGGGCCCTCGGCCGCCGCCTTGACGATGGCGTTGACCTCCTCGACGGTCGTCTCGCGGCCGGCCTCGAAGGTGAGGTCGGTGGCCGAGCCGGTCGGGGTGGGCACGCGCAGCGCGTAGCCGTCGAGCCTGCCCTTGAGGTCGGGCATGACGAGGCCGATGGCCTTCGCGGCGCCGGTGCTCGTCGGGATGATCGACAGCGCGGCGGCACGGGCGCGCCGCAGGTCGCGGTGCGGGCCGTCGAGCAGGTTCTGGTCCGAGGTGTACGCGTGGATGGTCGTCATGAGGCCCTTGACGATGCCGAGCTCGTCGTGGAGGGGCTTGGCCATCGGCGCGAGGCAGTTCGTCGTGCACGACGCGTTGGAGATCACGTGGTGGGTCGCCGGGTCGTAGTCGGTGTGGTTGACACCCATGACGAACGTGGCGTCCTCGTTGGAGGCCGGCGCCGAGATGATGACCTTCTTCGCCCCACCGTCGATGTGGGCGTGGGCCTTCGTGGCGTCGGTGAAGATGCCGGTGGACTCGACGACGATGTCGGCACCCGCGTCGCCCCAGGCGATGTCGGCGGGGTTGCGCTCGGCGAAGATGCGGATCGTGGTGCCGCCCACGGTGATCGAGTCGTCGGTGTACGACACGTCGTCGGCGAGGACGCCGAGGACCGAGTCGTACTTCAGGAGGTGCGCGATGGTCTTGTTGTCCATCAGGTCGTTGGCGGCGACGATCTCGATGTCGGCGCCGGAAGCCTGCACCGCGCGGAAGAAGTTGCGCCCGATGCGGCCGAAGCCGTTGATGCCTACGCGAACGGTCACTGTGCCTTGCCTTCCAGTGGAGGGGGTTGGTGGACACCACGTCCCTGTGGTCCACCACTCACCCTAGACCCCCCCGAAACGGGTCGGCGAACCGTCCGGGGTACGGGCAGGTCACCGTCGTGGGGCCCCGCGCGGAGCCTCCTGGGAGGGCCGCTCAGCCCTCGAGCATGTCCGGGGTGAGCACGGCCTCGGTGTCGGGGATGCCGTCGTCGTGGGCCTTCTTGTCGGCCATCGCGAGCAGGCGGCGGATGCGGCCCGCGACCGCGTCCTTGGTCATCGGCGGGTCGGCGAGCTGGCCGAGCTCCTCGAGCGAGGCCTGCTTGTGGGTGAGCCGGAGCTGCCCGGCCTCGCGCAGGTGGTCGGGGATCTCCTCGGCGAGGATCTCCAGCGCGCGCTCGACCCGGGCCCCGGCCGCGACCGCCGCCCGCGCCGACCGGCGCAGGTTGGCGTCGTCGAAGTTGGCCAGCCGGTTGGCGGTGGCCCGCACCTCACGGCGGATGCGGCGCTCCTCCCAGGCCAGGACGGCGTCGTGCGCCCCGAGTCGGGTGAGCATCGCGCCGATGGCGTCGCCGTCGCGGATGACGACCCGGTCGACGCCGCGCACCTCACGGGCCTTCGAGGCGATGCTCAGCCGCCGGGCCGCCCCGACGAGGGCCAGGGCCGCCTCCGGGCCGGGGCAGGTGACCTCGAGGGCCGACGAGCGGCCGGGCTCGGTGAGCGACCCGTGGGCGAGGAACGCACCCCGCCAGGCCGCCTCGGCGTCGCAGACCGACCCGCTGACCACCTTCGCGGGCAGGCCGCGCACCGGACGTCCGCGGCTGTCGATCAGGCCGGTCTGGCGCGCCAGCGCCTCACCGTCCTGGACGACCCGCACGACGTAGCGGCTCCCCTTGCGCAGCCCGCCGGCCGCGAGGACGAGGACCTCGGGGGTGTGCCCGTACACCTCGGAGAGCTCGCGCCGCAGCCGGCGCGCCGCGCTCGCGGTGTCGAGCTCGGCCTCGACGACGATGCGCCCCCCGATGATGTGCAGACCCCCGGCGAACCGCAGCATCGCCGCGACCTCGGCCTTGCGGCAACAGGGCTTGGTCACGACGTGCCTGCTCAGCTCGTCCTTCACCTTCGCCGTCATCGCCATAGGGGGTCATCCTGCCACGCGTCAGCGGGCAGGTCGCGGGGTGTACAGGATGTCCCGCAGCGCTGCCGCGTAGCGCAGGGGGTCGTGCTCGCCGGGCGCGCCCTGGCGGCTCACCGGGACGACGTGCAGCGTGGCGCCGAGCCGGGCCGCGGCGTCGGCGAGGGCGGCGCGGTCGTCGACGACCGCGGGGTCGGCCAGCACCGCGTCGAGCCGCAGCCCGGGGGCCAGTCCCGTGAACGACTCGAGGTGGTGGATCGCGCTGAAGCCGGCCGTCTCCCCCGAGCCCGGCTCGAGGTTGAGGACGAGCAGGCGGCGCCCGCGGCTCACCTCGAGGGCCTCCTTGAGCTCGGGCACGAGGAGGTGGGTCATCACCGAGGTGAACCACGAGCCGGGGCCGAGCACCACCCAGTCGGCGCTGCGGACCGAGGCCACCGACTCCGGGTAGGCCGGCGGGTCGGCGGGCACGAGCCGGATCTGCTCGACGGTGCCGGCGGTGCGGGCCACCTCGGCCTGCCCGTGGACCGTCGCGGAGCGGTGGGGGTCGCTCGGGTCGAGGCCCCCGACCGTCGCCTCGATGGCCAGCGGGACGGCGGCCATGGGCAGCACCCGGCCCCGGGCCTGGAGCAGCCGGCCGACGAGGTCGAGGCCGGCGACCGGGTCCTCGTGGAGCTCCCACAGGGCGACGATGAGCAGGTTGCCCAGCGCGTGCCCGGCGAGCGGGCCGTCGCCGGCGAACCGGTGCTGGAGGACGTCGCGCCAGGTGTGGCCCCACTCGGTGTCGCTGCACAGGGCGGCCAGCGCCATCCGCAGGTCACCGGGCGGCAGCACCCCGAACTCCTCGCGCAGCCGGCCGCTCGAGCCGCCGTCGTCGGCGACCGTCACCACGGCGGTGATGTCGTCGGTGACGAAGCGCAGCGCCGTCAGGGTGGCCGCGAGCCCGTGCCCGCCCCCGAGGGCCGTGACGACCGGCCCGCTCACTCGCGCCCCAGGTCGCGGTGGACGACGAAGGTGGCGACGTCCGCGGCGCCCAGCCGCCGCGAGAGCGCCTCCGCGACGGCCACCGAGCGGTGCTTGCCGCCCGTGCAGCCGACGGCGATCGTCGCGTACCGGCGGCCCTCGCGGACGTAGCCCGCGGTCACCGGCTCCATGAGCGAGACCACCCGGTCGATGAAGGGGCGCGCGCCCTCCTGGGACATGACGAACTCGGCGACGGGCTCGTCGACGCCGGTGAGCGGCCGCAGCTCGGGCACCCAGAACGGGTTCGGCAGGAACCGCATGTCGAAGACGAAGTCGGCGTCGAGGGGCACGCCGTACTTGAAGCCGAACGACATGACGGCCAGGCGCAGGCTCGGCCCCCCGGTGACCCCGACGATGGGGGTGAGCTTGCGGGCCAGCTGGTGCACGTTGAGCCCCGAGGTGTCGATGACGACGTGGGCGTCGGCCCGCAGGTCGCGCAGCAGCTCGCGCTCGGCCTGGATGCCGTCGAGCAGCCGCCCGTCGCGCTGGAGGGGGTGCGGGCGGCGCACGCTCTCGAACCGGCGGACCAGGGCCTCGTCGGTGGCGTCGAGGAACATCAGCTGGGGGTGCCAGCCGTGCTCGCGGACGGCGGCGATGCCCTCGCGCAGCTCGCTGGTGAAGGGGCGGGCCCGCACGTCGACGACGGCGGCGATCCGCAGGTCGGCCACGCCCTCGTCGCGGGCCCGCTTGGCGAGGACGGCCATCGCCGGGATGAGCTGTGGCGGGAGGTTGTCGACGACGTACCAGCCGTGGTCCTCGAGGACGTTCGCGGCGGTCGAGCGACCGGCCCCGCTCATCCCGCTGACCACGAGGAAGTCGGCCCGCGCCTCCTCCTGCGGCTCTGCTGTGTCAGACACTGCTCGCTCCTGGCTCGTCGATGACCTCGCCGGTCGCGGGGTCGACGGCCGGCATGGGCTGCTCGGCCGAGCCCAACTCTGCCGCAACGACCGCAGCGAGCGCAGGCCCGATGCCCGGGACGTCGGCCAGCTCGTCGAGGGACGCGGCCCGGATCCGCTTCACCGACCCGAACCGCTTGAGGAGGGCCTTGCGCCGCTTCTCCCCCAGGCCGGGCACGCTGTCGAGCGCGCTCTGGGTCATCGCCTTGGACCGGCGCTGCCGGTGGAAGGTGATGGCGAACCGGTGCGCCTCGTCGCGCAGCCGCTGGAGCAGGTAGAGCCCCTCGCTCGTGCGCGGGAGGACCAGGGGGTGCTCCTCCCCCGGCACCCACACCTCCTCGAGCCGCTTGGCCAGGCCGACGACGGCGACGTCGACGGCCCCGGCGTCCCGGAGGGCGCGCGCGGCCGCGTTGACCTGCGGCAGGCCGCCGTCGACGACGACGAGGTTCGGCGTGTAGGCGAAGCGGGCCGGTCGTTCGCGGCCCTCGGCGACCTCCTGCTCGCGCTCCTCGGCCTCCTTGCGGCCCCGGCGGAAGCGGCGGGTGAGCACCTCGTGCATCGCGGCGGTGTCGTCGGTGGCGCCCGTCTCGTCCCCGCGGACGACGAACCGTCGGTACTCGGACTTGCGGGGCAGTCCGTCCTCGAAGACGACCATCGACCCGACGACCTGCGTGCCCTGGACGTGGCTGATGTCGAAGCACTCGATCCGCAGCGGGGCGTCGTCGAGGTCGAGGACCTCCTGGATCTGCTGGAGGGCCTGGCTGCGGGTCGTGAGGTCGCCGGCCCGCGTGACCTTGTGCCGGGCCAGGCTCTGGGTGGCGTTGCGCGCGACGGTCTCCATGAGGGTGCGCTTGTCGCCGCGCTGGGGGACCCGGACCTCGACCCGGGAGCCGCGGATGCCGGCCAGCCACACCGAGAGCGCCTCGGCGTCGTCGGGCAGGACCGGCACGAGCACCTCGCGCGGGACGCCCTCGGGCGACTCGCCGCCGTAGACCTGCTGGAGGAGGTGCTCGACGACCTCGGGGGTCGTCTCGGCGTCGCGCTCGGCCACCCAGCCGCGCTGGCCGCGGACCCGGCCGCCGCGGACGTGGAAGAGCTGGACGGCGACCTCGAGCTCGTCCTCGGCGAGCCCGAACACGTCGGCGTCGGTGGCGTCCGGGAGGACGACGGCCGACTTCTCGAGCACCCGCTCGAGCGCGCCCATGTCGTCACGGATCCGGGCCGCCCGCTCGAAGTCGAGCTCGGCGGAGGCGGCCTTCATCTCCCGGTTCAGGCGACCGAGGAACCGGGCGCTGTCGCCGGCCATGAAGTCGCAGAAGTCCTCGGCGATGGCCCGGTGGTGCTCGGCGTCGACCCGGCCGACGCACGGGGCGCTGCACTTGTCGATGTACCCGAGGAGGCAGGGCCGGCCCACCTGGGCGGCCCGCCGGAAGACCCCGGCCGAGCAGGTGCGCATCGGGAAGACGCGCATCGCGAGGTCGAGGGTCTCGCGGATGGCCCAGGCGTGGGCGTAGGGGCCGAAGTACCGGGTGCCCTTCTTCTTCGCGCCGCGCATGACCATGGCGCGGGGGAACTCCTCGCCCATCGTCACCGCGAGGTACGGGTAGGACTTGTCGTCGCGGTAGCGGACGTTGAAGCGCGGGTCGAACTCCTTGATCCACGCGTACTCGAGCTGGAGGGCCTCGACCTCGGTGGAGACGACCGTCCACTCGACGCTCGCGCCCGTGCGGACCATCGTCGCGGTGCGGTGGTGCAGGGCGGAGATGTCCTGGAAGTACGACGAGAGGCGGGAGCGCAGGCTCTTGGCCTTGCCGACGTAGATGACCCGCCCGTCCTTGTCGCGGAAGCGGTAGACACCGGGGTCGGTGGGGATCTCGCCCGGCCGGGGGCGGTACGTCGACGGGTCGGCCACCCGTCAACCCTAGGCGCCCGCGCCCACACCGGGGCGGCGGGGCGGGGTCAGGTGACGGTGAGGCCGTCGCCGTCGAGGGTGACCGACTTCTCCGGCAGCGGCTGGGTGGCCGGGCCCTGGACGACCTGGCCGGTCGCGGCGTCGAAGGTGCTCCCGTGGCACGGGCAGGTGATGACGCCGTCCGCGACGCCGCCGACCTGGCAGCCCTGGTGGGTGCAGATCGACGAGAACGCCTTGTACTCCCCCGCCGTCGGCTGGGTGACCACCGTCTGGATGGACTCGAAGACCTTGCCGCCACCGACCGGGATCTCGGCCGCCGTGATGGCCTCGGCGGCCGCGGACGTCGCCGACCCCACGGCCGACCCGGCGTCGGTGCCGCAGGCCGCGAGCGACCCGGTACCGACGACGACCGCGCCGACGACCCCGGCCGCGCGGAGGGTCTGGCGCCGGCTGGGGCAGCCGCACCCGGAGGTGGCCGGCCCGCTGGGGGCGGCTCCCTGCTGCTCGCTGGGGGTGACCTGCTCGGTGCTCATCGACGGGGACCTCTCGGCGGGTGGGCTGGAGGGGCCAGTATCCACAACGGAGCCGAGAGGGACCTGTGGACCCTCGGACAGTGTCCGGGGGTCCACCCGGGACCCGGTGGGTCAGCCGGCCTTGCGGGCGGACGAGCCCTTGGACCGGGTGGGCTCGCGCCGGGTCCCCGCCGCCTTCGCGGCCGAGGCCTTCGCCGCCGAGGCCTTGCGCGGCCCCGGGGCCCTGCGGGCCGAGGCCGACCGCGGCGCCGCCTTCGTCCCGGCCGGTCGCCGGGGCTGGGTGGTGCGGGCCGTCTTGGCGAGCACGGGCGCGAGGAACCGACCCGTGTGCGAGTCGTCGAGGGCCGCGATCTCCTCGGGCGTGCCCTCGGCGATGACCCGACCGCCGCCGCTGCCGCCCTCCGGGCCGAGGTCGACCACCCAGTCGGCGCTCTTGACGACGTCGAGGTTGTGCTCGATGACGATGACCGTGTTGCCCTTGTCGACGAGCCCCTGGAGCACCCCGAGCAGCTTGCGGATGTCCTCGAAGTGCAGGCCCGTGGTCGGCTCGTCGAGGACGTAGACCGTGCGCCCGGTCGACCGCTTCTGCAGCTCGGAGGCGAGCTTGACCCGCTGGGCCTCGCCGCCGGAGAGCGTGGGCGCCGGCTGGCCGAGCCGGACGTAGCCGAGCCCGACGTCGTTGAGGGTCTTCATGTGCCGCGAGATGGCCGGGACGGCGGCGAAGAAGTCGGCCGCCTCCTCGATCGGCATGTCGAGGACGTCGGCGATCGTCTTGCCCTTGAAGTGCACCTCGAGGGTCTCGCGGTTGTACCGCGCGCCGTGGCAGACCTCGCAGGGCACGTACACGTCGGGGAGGAAGTTCATCTCGATCTTGATGGTGCCGTCGCCGGAGCACGCGTCGCAGCGCCCGCCCTTGACGTTGAAGGAGAACCGCCCCGGCTGGTAGCCGCGGATCTTCGCCTCCTCGGTGGTCGCGAAGAGCTTGCGCACGTGGTCGAACACCCCCGTGTACGTCGCCGGGTTCGAGCGCGGCGTGCGCCCGATCGGGCTCTGGTCGACGTGGACGACCTTGTCGAGGTGCTGCAGGCCGGTGACCGACTTGTGCCGGCCCGGCACGTGCCGGGCGCCGTTGAGCTTGTTGGCGAGGACGTTGTAGAGGATGTCGTTGACGAGGGTGCTCTTGCCCGAGCCCGAGACCCCGGTGACGGCGACGAGGTTGCCGAGCGGGAAGCCGACGGTGACCGCGTCGAGGTTGTGCTCGGTGGCGCCGACGACGACGACCTCGCGGCCCTTCTCCTGCGGTCGGCGCACCGACGGCGTCGGGATCTCGCGCCGCCCGGAGAGGTACTTGCCGGTGAGCGAGTCGGGGTGGGTGAGGAGGTCGGCCACGGTGCCCGAGTGGACGACCTCGCCGCCGTGCTCGCCCGCACCGGGGCCGATGTCGACGACCCAGTCGGCGGTGGCGATGGTGTCCTCGTCGTGCTCGACGACGATGAGGGTGTTGCCGAGGTCGCGCAGCCGGGTGAGGGTCTCGATGAGGCGGTGGTTGTCGCGCTGGTGCAGGCCGATGCTCGGCTCGTCGAGGACGTAGAGCACGCCGACGAGTCCCGAGCCGATCTGGGTGGCGAGGCGGATGCGCTGGGCCTCGCCGCCGGACAGGGTGCCCGCCGGCCGGTCGAGGCTGAGGTAGTCGAGGCCGACGTCGAGGAGGAAGCCGAGCCGGGCGTCGATCTCCTTGATGACCCGGGCCGCGATCTGCCGCTCGCGCTCGGTGAAGTCGACGGTGCCGAAGAAGCGGGCGGCGTCGGCGATGGCCAGCCGGGAGACGTCGGCGATCGAGCGGCCGCCGATGAGCACGGCGAGCGACTCGGGCTTGAGCCGCGCCCCCTTGCACGTGGGGCAGGGCACCTCGCGCATGTAGCCCTCGTAGCGCTCCCGGCTCCAGTCGGAGTCGGTCTCGGAGTGCCGGCGCCGGACGAACGGGATGGCCCCCTCGAAGCCCGTGGAGTACGACCGCTCACGCCCGAACCGGTTGCGGTAGCGGACGTGCACCTTGTGGTTCTTGCCGGTGAGCAGCGCGTCCTGGACCCGCTTGGGCAGCGACTTCCACGGCGTGTCCATCGAGAAGCCCATGTCGTCGGCGAGGGCCGACATGACGCGCTGGAAGTAGTCGGCCGCACCGGAGGCCGTCGCCCACGGCGCGATGGCGCCCTCGGCGAGGGTGAGGTCGTCGTCGGGGACGATGAGCTCGGGGTCGACCTCGAGCTCGGTGCCGATCCCGGTGCAGGCCGGGCACGCGCCGAAGGGGCTGTTGAAGGAGAACGAGCGCGGCTCGACCTCGTCCATCGAGAGCGGGTGGTCGTTGGGGCAGGCCATCTTCTCGGAGAAGCGGCGCTCGCGCTCGGGGTCGCCGTCCTCGCGGTCGACGAAGTCGACGACGACCACGCCGCCGGCCAGGCCGAGAGCGGTCTCGACCGAGTCGGTGAGGCGGCGCTTGGCCGAGGAGTCGGACCCCTTGGCGACGAGGCGGTCGACGATGACCTCGATGGTGTGCTTGACCTGCTTCTCGAGCTTCGGGGGCTCGGTGAGCGAGACGACCTCGCCGTCGACCCGGGCCCGGGAGAAGCCCTTGGCCTGGAGCTCGGCGAAGAGGTCGACGTACTCGCCCTTGCGGGCCTGGACGACGGGGGCGAGCAGCTGGAAGCGGGTGCGCTCGGGCAGCTCGAGGAGCCGGTCGACGATCTGCTGCGGGCTCTGGCGGGTGATCGGCTCGCCGCAGACCGGGCAGTGCGGCCGGCCGGCCCGGGCGAAGAGGAGGCGCAGGTAGTCGTAGACCTCGGTGATCGTGCCGACGGTCGAGCGGGGGTTGCGGTTGGTCGACTTCTGGTCGATGGAGACCGCCGGCGAGAGCCCCTCGATGAAGTCGACGTCGGGCTTGTCCATCTGCCCGAGGAACTGGCGCGCGTACGCCGAGAGCGACTCGACGTAGCGCCGCTGGCCCTCGGCGAAGATGGTGTCGAAGGCCAGCGAGGACTTGCCGGAACCGGACAGGCCGGTGAAGACGACGAGGCTGTCGCGGGGCAGCTCGATGCTGACGTCCTTGAGGTTGTGCTCGCGGGCGCCGCGGACGACGAGGTGGTCATGACTCACGACGGCAACTCTAGGTGGGCCCACCGACACGGTCCCCATCAGCTTATCGCCGAGGACGCGACCGCGGGCGTCGGGTCGTACGCGTCCGCGAGCAGCGTCCCCGACTCGTGCCGGCTGGTACCGCGCGCGTACGCGGTCGGGCTGCACTGGTCGGCCAACGAGCCGGGCGGCCTCATCGACGACATCGACGTGCTCGCCGACGCAGCCATCCGCACCGCCGCCCAGAAGCGCACCCTCCTGTCCGTCCACCCGGACCGGGGGGTCGGCCCCGAGGGGAGCACGCTCCGCCTCGAGGGCACCCTGGGGCCGTACTACCTCGGCGCCGGCCACAAGCCGGTCGAGGTCCTCGCCTGGGCCGGCTGCACGATCACCACCGGCGGATCTCGGCCGGGAGCAGCTGCTCCGTGCGGGCGAACCGCTCCACTCGCGCTCGTCCGACCGCTGCCCGGAGCCCGGACGGGGTCGCTGACCGCGTCGGCCTCGTCGCCCTCGCCGGGGGGCTCGCGGTGCGGCGGGACGCTCGACGACCTGAGCGCCCCGACCGCGACCGTGGACCTCGTCGCCGCTGAGCCGGTCGGCACCCCGTCGGGCCCGGACGACACGTCGTCGTCGGAGCCCTCGGTGACGACGCCGCCGCCGACCACCCCACCCCACCGCCCGGAGGACGCCGGCGCCACCCCCCGCCGACCACCCCGTCGCGGACGACTCCGACCACGGTCACGATCGACCTCCGTCCGTACCTTGCGACGGGCAGCGGGAACTCCACGCTGGCGGGCCCGAACCCACCGCGACGGCCTCGACGGCGCAGGCCACGCCGGTGTGGGCCGAGACGAGGATCGAGGGCGGGCTCGCGGAGGACGCCCGGGTGTCGTCGTCCCGGGAGCTCCGCCTCGACCTGCGGACCCTCCCCCCGGGCTCGTACCGCATCGACTACGACCTCGTCGTCCGGTACGAGGGTCGGGAGCCGGGGGGCCTGGTCGACGACATCACCGTGAACGGTTCGACGCACTTCGTGGCCCACGGGGAGAGCGTGCCGCTCGTGGCCTTCCAGCCCACCCGCGGGGCCGGCCTGCAGAGCGGCAGCATGTCCTTCACCGGCTCGACCCAGCCGTTCGCCCTCGACGCGACGACCCCGAGCGAGCTCACCGCGCTCAGCGCCTCGTGCGAGATCACCACGGGAGGCATCTCCACCGGCACCCGCTGCCGGATGGAGGTCGACCTGTTCACCCTCGCCCTGTCGGCCGCTGCCGCAGGTCGGGACTGAGGGCACCGGTCTAGGGTCGGGGGATGAGCACCCCCAAAGATCGCCGAGTACGCCCTCCTCGGCGACACCGAGCGGGCCGCCCTCGTCAGCCGGCACGGCGCCGTCGACTGGCTCTGCCTCCCACGGTTCGACTCCCCCGCCTGCTTCGCCTCGCTGCTCGGCACCGACGACCACGGACGGTGGTTCCTCGGCCCCGTCGAGGAGGCCCGGACCACCCGGTCGTACCGCGAGAACAGCTTCGTCCTCGACACCGTCCACGAGACCACCTCCGGACGGGTGCGCGTCACCGACCTCATGCCGTTCGGCGACGGCCGCGCCGACCTCGTCCGGGTCGTCGAGGGCCTCGACGGCGAGGTCGAGATGCTCCACGAGTGGGTCGTGCGCACCGGCTACGGGAAGGTCGTGCCGTGGGTGTCGCGGGTCGAGGACGACTCGGGCACCACGGTGATCCGGGCGATCGCCGGCCCCGACATGCTCGTGCTCCGCGGTGACCGGCTCCCCGAGCCCGACGACCGCCGGCACCGCGACCGGTTCACCGTCGCGGCCGGCGACCGGCTGACCTTCGCGATGACCTGGGTGCCGTCCTGGACGCAGGTGCCCGAGGCCCTCGAGATCGACGCCCGGATCGAGGACACGGTCCGCCACTTCGACGAGTGGGCCGACCGGCACTCGCACCACGGTCCGTACCGCGACGCCGTCACCCGCTCGCTGCTCGTCCTGCGCCTGCTCACCGACGAGACGCGCGGCGGCATCGTCGCGGCCCCGACGACGAGCCTGCCCGAGAACGTCGGCGGGGAGCGCAACTGGGACTACCGGTACTGCTGGCTGCGCGACGCCTCGCTCACCCTCGAGGCCCTCCTCGGCTGCGGCTACCTCGACGAGACGCGGCTCTGGCGCAACTGGCTGGTGCGGGCGGTCGCCGGCAGCCCGGCCGACCTCCAGATCATGTACGCCGTCGACGGCAGCCGCGAGCTGCCCGAGCGCGAGCTCGACCACCTCCCGGGGTACGAGGGGTCGCGCCCGGTGCGGGTCGGGAACGGGGCGGTCGACCAGCGCCAGAGCGACGTCCTCGGCGAGGTGATGATCGCCCTGTCCGAGGCCCGGCAGCTGGGGGTCAGCGAGTCGGACGAGTCGTGGGCGGTCCAGCGCGCCCTCGTCGACGACCTCGCGGGGCACTGGGACCAGACCGACCACGGGCTCTGGGAGATCCGCGGGCCGGCGCAGCACTTCACGCACTCGCGGGTCATGGTGTGGGCCGCCTTCGACCGCGCGGTCCGGGCCGTCGAGGACTTCGGCCACCCGGGCGACGTCGAGCGCTGGCGCGAGCTGCGCGACACGGTGCACGCGGAGGTCTGCGAGCGCGGGTACGACGCCGAGCGCAACACCTTCACCCAGCACTACGACACCCGGGAGGTCGACGCGGCGCTGCTGCTCATCCCGACCGTCGGTTTCCTCCCCGCCGACGACCCGCGCGTGCAGGGCACGATGGCGGCGGTCGAGGCGGACCTCCTGCGCGACGGCTTCCTGCTGCGCTACCGCACCCAGAGCGGGGTCGACGGGCTCTCCGGCGACGAGAACCCCTTCCTCGCCTGCTCGTTCTGGCTCGCCGAGGCCTACGCGCGCTGCGGCCGGCTCGACGACGCCCACGCCCTGATGCGCAGGCTGCTCGCGATCCGCAACGACCTCGGCCTGCTCTCCGAGGAGGTCGACCCCAGCACCGGGCAGCTGCTCGGCAACTTCCCCCAGGCCTTCTCGCACCTCGCCCTCGTGCGGGCGGCCGACGCGATCGAGCAGGCCGAACGCGACGGCGCGCGGGGGTAGCGTCGGCCCCATGGCCCTCAGCGACAGCGCCCTCCTCGACGCCCTCGACCGCCACAGCACCCGCCTCGAGGCCACGGCCGACGGCCTCGACGACGTCACCGCCCCCAGCCTCTGCCCCGGCTGGACGCGCGGCCACGTGCTGAGCCACCTGGCCCGCAACGCGGAGGCCATCGCCGGGCTGTGCCGGGCCGCGGTCGACGGCGAGCAGCGCGCGATGTACCCCTCCGACGAGGCCCGCGACGCCGACGTCGAGGCCGGCGCCGGTCGCGACGCCGCCACCCAGGCCGCCGACGTGCGCGCCACCGACCGCCTCGTCGCCGAGCAGCTGGCGCGGCTGCGCCCGGAGCACGCCGAGGTCCCCCTCGAACGCACCCCGGGGGGCCGGCTGGTCCCCGCCGGACGGCTGCCGTTCATGCGGCTGCGCGAGGTCGTGCTCCACCACCTCGACCTCGACGCCGGGTTCGGGCTCACCGACGTCGAGCCCGAGCTCACGGCCGACCTGCTCGCCGAGGAGGTCGCCCGGCTGCGGGCCTGCGACCCGGCCCCCGACCTCACCCTGCGCACCGACGAGGGCGACGAGTGGACGACGCGGGCTCGGCACCGCCGAGGTGACCGGGACGCGGACGGCGGTGCTCGGCTGGCTCGCCCGCGGCCTCACCGACGGGCTCACCGGCGACCCGCTGCCCCGCCTCCCCGAGGGACGGTGACGACCGTGGCCTACACCGGCGACGTCACGCCCGGCGGACCCACCGACACCCTCGAGCTGGGGCCGGCGACGATCCGCAAGATGGCGGTCTCCGACATGCACAACAACGTCTACCTCCTCACCTGCACGGCGACGGGCGAGCAGCTCATGGTCGACGCCGCCGACGACCCCGCCCGCTGCCTCGCGCTCGTCGAGGAGGGCACCGGCCGCCTCGACCGGCTCGTGACCACCCACCAGCACTGGGACCACGTGCGCGCCCTCGAGGAGGTCGCCCGCGCCACCGGGGCCCGCACGTACGCCGGGGAGGACGACGCCGACGCCCTCCCCCTGGCCCCCGACGTCCGCCTGCAGCACGGCGACACGGTCGCGCGTCGGCGAGCTGGTCCTCGACGTCGTCCACCTGCGCGGGCACACGCCCGGCTCGGTGGCCCTCGCCTGGGCGGCCCCCGACGGGACGACCCACCTCTTCACCGGTGACTCGCTCTTCCCCGGGGGCGTCGGCAACACCAAGCGCCCCGAGCAGAGCTTCGACGACCTCCACCGCGACGTCACCGAGCGCGTGTTCGCCGTCTACGACGACCGCACGGTCTTCCACCCCGGCCACGGCGCGGACGGCCGCCTCGCCGACGAGCGCCCCCACCTCGACGAGTGGCGCGCCCGGGGGTGGTGAGCACCGGCCCACCACCGGTGACGACCGTCGACCGGGTGCCCGCCCCGGTCCTCGTCCTCGCGGGCATCGTCTCGGTCCAGTTCGGCGGCGCCCTCGCGGCGACCCTCGTCCCCGCCATCGGGGCGGGTGGCTCGGTCGTCATGCGCCTGCTCTTCGCGACCGCGCTCATGCTCGTGGCCGTCCGGCCGCGGTGGCGGGGGCACGGCCGGAGGGCGTGGGCCACCGTGGCCGCCTTCGGGGTGGCCCTCGGGCTGATGAACTTCTCCTTCTACGGCTCGCTGGCCCACCTCCCCATCGGCGTCGCCGTGACGATCGAGTTCATCGGCCCGCTCGCCCTCGCCGCGGGGCTGTCGCGGCGGCTCGTCGACGCCGTGGCGGTCCTCGCCGCCGCCGGCGGGGTGGTCCTCATCTCGGAGGCGCTCCAGGTCCCGCTCGCCGACCTCGAGTGGACGGGCATCCTCCTCGCGCTGTCCGCGGGCGGCTTCTGGGCGGCCTACATCGTCCTCTCGGGCCGCACGGGTGCCGCCTTCCCGCGGCTCGAGGGCCTGGCCCTCGCCCTCGTCGTCGCGACGGCGGTCACCCTCCCGTTCGGCCTCGCGAGCGTGCCGTCCTGGACGCCCGACGACGTGGCCAAGGGTCTCGGCATCGCGGTGCTGTCGTCGGTGCTGCCCTACTCCCTCGAGCTGCTCGCGCTGCGACGGCTGCGGGCGCAGGTGTTCGGCATCCTGCTCAGCCTCGAGCCGGCGTGCGCCGCCCTCGCCGGGCTGCTCGTCCTCGGCCAGCGGCTCGCCCCGGTGCAGCTCGTGGGCATGGCCCTCGTCGTCGTGGCCTCGGCCCTCGTGCTCGGCCTCGGCGCCCGGCGGGACCCCGCCGAGGCCGCCGCGCCCTGACGCGGTCAGTCCTCGACGAGCTCTCGGTCGCGGCTGGTCCGCCAGAGGCTGGCCCCGGTCGTCACCGCGAGGATGCCGACGATGACGAGCAGCGACACCGTGATCGAGATGTCCGGCACGGGCACGGGGCGGCCCCCGTTGACGAACGGGAGGTCGTTCTCGTGCAGGGCGTGGAGCACGAGCTTGACGCCGATGAAGGCGAGCAGCACGGCGAGGCCGTAGCTGAGGTACACGAGCTTGCGCAGCAGGCCGCCGATGAGGAAGTACAGCTGGCGCAGCCCCATGAGGGCGAAGAGGTTGGCGACGAGGACGAGGTACGGCTCGTCGGTGAGGCCGTAGATCGCGGGGATGGAGTCGAGGGCGAAGAGCAGGTCGGTGGTGCCCAGCGCGAGGATGACGACGAACAGCGGGGTCGCCACCCGGGCGCCGTCCTGCCGGGTGAACAGCCGCGTGCCGTCGTAGTCCTCGGTGGCCGCGAAGCGCCGCGCGACGAAGCGCATGAACCGGTTCTGCTCGTACTCGTCGTCGTCGGTCCCGCCGCCGCCCGCGAGGCGGACGGCGGTGTAGACGAGGAACACCCCGAACACGTAGAAGATCCAGCTGAAGTTGTTGATCGCCGCGGCGCCGATGGCGATGAAGACCCCGCGCAGCACGATGGCGATGACGATGCCGACCATGAGCGCGAACTGCTGGTACTTCTCCGGCACGGCGAAGCTGGCCATGATGAGGATGAAGATGAAGAGGTTGTCGACCGACAGCGAGTACTCGGTGAGCCAGCCGGCGAAGAACTCCCCGGCGAGCTGCCCGCCGGCGAGCCACCAGAGCCCGAGCCCGAAGACCACCGCGGCGCCGACGTAGACGAGCAGCGCCGAGACCAGCTCGCGGGTGGACGGGCGGTGCGGGCGGCGGGCGATGACGGCCACGTCGAAGGCCAGCACCAGTGCCGCTCCACCGACCGTCACCCACCAGGCCCAGGCCGGCAGGTCGAGGGCGTCGCTCGCCGCGGGGAGGAGGGCTGGGGGCACCGCGTCAGCCTATCCGCGGGCGGACACCGCGGCGCGCCCCGCCCGATCGCTCCTACGCTGGCCGCCATGGCGAGCATGCTCGAGGACCTCTCCCTGCTGACCAGCCTGCACCGTCAGGTGGTGGAGGAGTCCGGCCGCAGCGACCTCCTCGAGCTCACCGACGCCCTCGAGCGGCGCTGCCGGGCCGAGGAGGACGGCGACCCCGCGGCCCTCGTCGCCGCCCTCGACCCGGACACGACGGCACGCATCGCCCGGCTCCTCACGGTGCACCTGCACCTGACGAACCTCGCCGAGGAGCGGCACCGGGCCCGTTCGCTGCGCCGCGAGGACGGGGAGTACGGCGGCGGCCTCGACACCGGCGACATCGGCCCCGCGGTCGCCGCGGCCGGCCCCGACGCCCGGGCCCGCCTCGAGCGGATGCGCATCCACCCCGTGCTCACCGCCCACCCCACCGAGGCGCGCCGGCGGGCCGTGGCCTCGGCGCTGCGCCGCATCGCCGAGCACCTCGACGCCCACGACGACCCGGGCTCGGGGCCCTCCGAGCGGGCCCGGGCCCGGCGCCGGATGCTCGAGGACATCGACATCCTCCAGCGCACCTCGACGCTGCGGATCACCCGGCCGACGCCGGCCGACGAGGTGAAGACCGTGCTCACGGTGTTCCGCCAGTCCCTCATCCACGCCGTCCCGCGCTTCCAGCGGGCCGTCGAGGCCGCCTTCGGCGAGGACGACCGGCCCGACGAGCAGCCGCTGCCGCCCATCGTCCGGTTCGGCTCGTGGGTCGGCGGCGACCGGGACGGCAACCCGTTCGTCACCGCCGAGGTGACCCGCGAGACGGTGCGCGCGCACGCCGACCAGGCGCTGGAGATCCTCCACGACGCGGTCGACCGGGTGGCCCGGATGATCACCGTCGACGAGGAGTCGACCCCGCCGACGGCGGCCCTGCGCGACGCCCTCGCCAACGACGCCGCCGCCCACCCCCGACTGCTCGCCGAGGTGACCAAGGACTCCCCCAACGAGCCGCACCGGCAGAAGCTGCTCGTCGTCGCGGCCCGCCTGGCGGCGACGCGCGACGAGCTGCGCGGGCGTCACCTACACCGGGCCGGAGGAGGCGCTGGCCGACCTCGCCCTGGTCCAGGAGTCGCTCGTCGCCGCGGGCGACGCGCGCACCGCCCACGGCGAGCTGCAGGACGTCATGTGGATGGTCCAGACCTTCGGCTTCCACCTCGCCGAGCTCGAGGTGCGCCAGCACTCGGCGGTGCACCGCGCCGCCCTCGTCGAGGTCCTCGGCCTGCTGCCCGACGAGGAGCGTCCGCGCGACGTCGGGGCCGCGGCGGTCGACCCCGCCCTCCTCGACCGGCTCGCCACGCAGGGCTGGCCCGAGCTGACCGGCCCCCCGGACGACCGCACCCGCGAGGTGCTCGACACCCTCCGGGTCATGGCGTGGCTGCAGCAGCGGTGGGGCGCGCGGTGCTGCGGCCGGTACGTCGTGTCGTTCAGCCAGTCGGCGGCCGACCTCGTGGCCGTCCGGGCCCTCGCCCGGCTGGCCGTCGGCGAGCGCCCGCTGGCGCTCGACGTCGTCCCGCTGTTCGAGACCGGCGCCGACCTCGACGCCGCCGACCGCACCCTCGAGGAGTGGGTGGCCCTGCCGTCGACGGCCGGGTGGCTGGCCCGGGTCGGCCACCGGGTCGAGGTGATGCTCGGCTACTCCGACTCGGCCAAGGACGTCGGTCCGGCCTCGGCGACCCTCGCGCTGCACCGGGCCCAGGTGGGCCTCGTCGAGTGGGCCCGGCGGCACGACGTCGAGCTCACCCTGTTCCACGGGCGCGGCGGCTCGCTCGGGCGCGGCGGCGGCCCGCTGCACCGGGCCATCGCCGCCCAGCCCAGCGGGTCGGTCGACGGCCGGTTCAAGGTCACCGAGCAGGGTGAGGTGATCTTCGCCCGCTACGCCGACGTCCGGATCGCCGAGCAGCACCTCGAGCGGGTCGCCTCCGCGGTGCTGCTCACCGACTCCCCCGGGCACGCCACGGCACGCGACGAGGCCCTCGACCGGTACGCCGACGTCGGGCGGGTCGTCGACGACGCGAGCCGGCGGGCCTTCCGGGCCCTCGTCGAGCAGCCGGGCTTCGCCGACTTCTTCGCGCTCTCCAGCCCGCTCGACCTGCTCGCCGACCTGCGCCTGGGGTCGCGGCCTCGCGCCGCAGCGGCGCGGAGTCCGGGCGCAGCCTCGATGACCTGCGGGCCATCCCCTGGGTGTTCGCCTGGTCGATGACGCGGGTCAACCTGCCGGGCTGGTACGGCCTCGGCAGCGGGCTGGCCGCGCTCGAGGACCTCGAGGCGGCGCGCGAGGCCTACCGCGAGTGGCCGGTCTTCGCCGCCCTCGTCGACGTCGCCGAGATGAGCCTGGCCAAGACCGACGACGACCTCGCGGCCGGGTTCCTGCGGCTCGGGGGGCGGGCCGACCTCGCCGATCAGGTGCTCACCGAGCTCGCGCTCACCCGGCGGATGGTGCTGTCCCTCCTCGGGCAGGGCGAGATGCTCGAACGGAAGCCCCACCTGCACACCGCCGTCGGGCTGCGGCGACCGTTCGTCGACATGCTGAGCCACCTGCTGCTGCGCGGCCTGGCCGAGCTGCGCGAGAGCGGCGCCGACGAGGCCTCGACGTGGCACCGGCCGCTGCTGCTGACCGTGAACGGCCTCGCGGCGGGGCTGCAGAACACCGGCTGAGCGAGGTTCTCAGATCGGCGCAAAGTGGTTCTGCTGCAGGCGAACAACCTGTGGATTGCCTTGCTGTTCGAACGTGTGTTCGGTAGGATGAGGCATGGACAGGGGGCAGGTCAGCAGCCGGATCGCGGCGCTGCGTGAGGAGTGCGCGGCGTTGGGTCGTGAGCTCGCCGACGGGGGTCACGGGCTGGCGCCGGAGGAGGCGTTCGCGGTGGCCGGTGAGGCCCAGCACCTGGCGAACTCCGCGGACGGGCTGGTCGCGGTGGCGGCGTCGTTGGGGGCGCGGGTGGAGGTGCGCCTGTCCGGGGAGGGTCCGGTGGAGCGGGTGCACCCGGTGGGGTTCGTCGACGCGATGTCCGCGACGATGTTCTGCCTCGAGGCCGGCCTGACCGAGGGGGCTCGCGGGGCGCAAGGTCGCCCTCGGGGCCGACCTGGGCGAGCGGTTCCCGCAGACCCGCGCCCTCCTGGTCGCCGGTGCGGTCTCGGCGGTGTGCGCACAGAAGGTCGTCGACGCGTGCGCCGGGCTCGACGTGGATGCGTGCGCTGCGGGTCGATGCCGAGCTCGCGGGCCGGCTGGCCGTGACTGGACCCGGCCCGCGTCACCGGGGAGGCGCGGCGGGTCGCGGCCCGGGTCGCGGCCGACCAGGTCGCCGCCCACGCCGCCCTGACGAAGCGCGGCCGGTGCGTGGAGGTCCGGCCGGGCGTGGACGGGCTGACCGACTGGTTCGCCGCCCTGCCGACCGCCACAGCGCGGCGATGTGGTCCGCGGTCGACGGGCTGGCCGGGGAGTACCGGGCCGTGGACGACACCCTCTCGGTGCCGGAGTCCCGCGCCGACGCTCTCACGGACCTGGTCCTGCGCAACGTGACGGTCTCGGCGCAGGTCACCCTCGGGGTGCCCGTGGTCACCGACCGCCCCGCGCCCGAGGTCGCGCCGGGTGAGCGGTTCCGGGTCGAGTGGGACGACGACGAGACCGTCGTCGACGCCGTCACCGGGGTCGAGACCCGCTACGCCGACCTCGACCCCGCCTCCCGCGAGGAGCTGTCCTGGGTCGAGGAGACCCGCCCTCGACCCGAGCGACCACGCCACCCTCATGGCCCCTGCCGGCACCGGCACCGCCGTGTCCGGCGCCCAGCTGCCCGGCGTCGGCTGGGTCGACGCCACCACCGTCGCCAACCTGCTGGCCACCCTGCCCCTCGACGTCGCCCGCGCCGTCCTCGACGCCGACACCGGCACCCTCGCCAGCCTGACCACCACCGCCTACCGGCCCCCGAAGGCCATCGCCGACTTCGTCCGGACCCGCGACGGCACCTGCCGGATGTGGGGCTGCTCCCGCCCCGCCGAACGCTGCGACCTCGACCACACCCGTCCCTGGCCCGACGGCCCCACCACACCCACCGGGCTCGCAGGCCCTCTGCCGGCGCCACCACCGGCTCAAGCAGACCGGCCGCTGGCGACCCACCCTCGACCCCGACGGCACCCTCACCTGGCACGGCCCCGACGGCGCCACCCGCACCACCGAACCCCAGCACCGCCTCCCCGGTTGAGCCGCGCGGCAGCCGGCCGCCGGCGTCGGAGGGCGGGCCGGGCACTGGTCGCAGTCCCGTCGGGGACACTGGGGGGACGCCGACCGCAGCTTCGACAAGGAGTCCACCGTGACCGAGGGAACCGTCCGCTGGTTCGATGCCGACCGGGGGTTCGGCTTCATCGCCCTCGGGCAGGAGGCGGAGGACCTGTACGTGCATGCGTCCGAGATCGTCAGCGACGACGCGACGAAGCTGCTCCGGGAGGGGCAGGTCGTCGAGTTCGAGATCGGCGAGGGCGACCGCGGCCCGCAGGCACGCCGCGTCCGGCTCACGGCCGACCAGGCCGCCGACGCACCGCTGGGCGTCCTCGGAACCGTCAGCTGGTACGAGCCGGCCAAGGGGTACGGCTTCATCACGCCCGATGACGGTGGTGCCGAGGTCTTCGTGCACAGCTCGGCCATCGTGGCGGGTGGCGTCGTCTCCGGCGGGCAGCGGGTGGCGTTCCTCGTCGTCGACGGCGAGAAGGGACCGCAGGCCGACCATCTGCTGCCTCTGGGAGCCCAGGCCGCCCAGCCGGCCGTGGCACCCGACGGGGCGGACGGCACGGTGTCCTGGTACGACGGGGACAAGGGGTTCGGGTTCATCACCCCCGAGTCGGGCGGCCCCGACGTCTTCGTCCACGTCCGGGCCCTGGCCGGCGGCCTCTCCGAGCTGGACGACGGGGACCGGGTGACGTACGACACCGTCGCGAGCGAGAAGGGCCCGCAGGCTCGCGACGTGCGCCTCGCGCGCAGCCCGGCACCGCGGGGTGCACCCGCGACGTCGACGACCCGCGCTCGGTCCGGACACCGGGAGGCCTCCGACGTCCCGGCGCGCGGCGGCGAGGGGGTGGTCGCGCGGTACGACGCGGAGCGGGGGTTCGGCTTCATCACCCCCGACGCGGGAGGTGCGGACCTGTTCGTGCACGTGTCGGTCATCCGGGGCGCCGAGGCACTGGAGCCGGGCGACCGGGTCCGCTACCAGGTGCGACAGAGCGACCGAGGACCGCAGGCCGACCGCGTCGAGCGGGTGTGAGGGGACGGGCCCCTACGGCCGACGGGACTTCGGGAGCTTGGCGACGACACGCTCGTACGAGGCGTCGACGGCCTCGCGCAGCACGTCCTCGGGGATGGCGCCACCGATGGTCAGGGTGTTCCAGCCGTGGCGACCGATGTACGGCATCACCGCGGCGTCGTCGGGGTACTCGGCGAGCCACTCGTCGGCCTCGGCGCGGGTACCGCAGGTGACGCCGAGGCTGGTGGCACCGAGGAAGGCGAAGATCTTGTCGCCGACCTTCGCGACGTGGTCGCCGTCCCACGGCTGGTCCGCCCACGCCCCGGGTCGGCCCAGGGCGTGGGCGGCCAGCCGGCCGGCGGCGCCCTCGTGGGTCGGCCCGGTGCTCACCGCGTGGCCTCGCTCATCTGGCGCAGCTCCTTCTTGAGGTCGCCGACCTCGTCGCGCAGCCGGGCGGCGAGCTCGAAGTGCAGGTCGCCGGCCGCCTGGTGCATCTGGGTCGTCAGCTCCTGGATGAGGTTCGCCAGCTCGCTCGCCGGCAGGTCGTCGCGCCGCCCGCGGCCCAGGGCGGCGTCGGCGTCGGCGACGACCGTGCCCCGTCCTCCGCGCCCGCCGTCGGCCTTGCCCCGCGAGCGGGCCCGCCCCGAGCCGAGCAGCTCCTCGGTGTCGGCGTCCTCGCGCTGGAGCATGTCGGTGATGTCGGCGATGCGCTTGCGCAGCGGCTGGGGGTCGACGCCGTGCTCGCGGTTGTAGGCGATCTGCCTGTCGCGGCGACGCTGGGTCTCGTCGATCGCCTGCGCCATCGAGGGGGTGATCTTGTCGGCGTACATGTGCACCTGCCCGGACACGTTGCGCGCGGCGCGACCGATGGTCTGGATGAGGCTGCGGCCGGAGCGGAGGAAGCCCTCCTTGTCGGCGTCGAGGATGGCGACGAGGGAGACCTCGGGCAGGTCGAGGCCCTCGCGGAGCAGGTTGATGCCGACGAGGACGTCGTACTCCCCGAGCCGCAGCTCGCGCAGCAGCTCGACCCGGCGGAGGGTGTCGATGTCGGAGTGCAGGTAGCGGACCCGCACCCCCTTGTCGAGCAGGTAGTCGGTGAGGTCCTCGGCCATCTTCTTGGTCAGGGTGGTGACGAGGACGCGCTCGTTCTTGTCGGTGCGCAGCCGGATCTCGTGGAGCAGGTCGTCGATCTGGCCCTTGGTCGGCTTGAGGACGACCTCGGGGTCGACGAGCCCGGTGGGCCGGATGATCTGCTCGACGACGCCGTCGCCCTTGGCCAGCTCGTAGGACCCGGGGGTGGCCGAGAGGTAGACCGTCTGCCCGATCCGGCCGAGGAACTCCTCCCACTTCAGGGGCCGGTTGTCCATCGCCGACGGGAGCCGGAACCCGTGCTCGACGAGGGTGCGCTTGCGCGACATGTCGCCCTCGTACATCGCGCCGATCTGGGGCACGGTGACGTGCGACTCGTCGATGACGAGGAGGAAGTCCTCGGGGAAGTAGTCGATGAGGCAGTTCGGCGCCGAGCCCGGCGACCGCCCGTCGATGTGCATCGAGTAGTTCTCGATGCCCGAGCACGAGCCGACCTGGCGCATCATCTCGATGTCGTAGGTGGTGCGCATCCGCAGCCGCTGGGCCTCGAGCAGCTTGCCCTGGCGCTCGAAGGTCGCGAGCTGGTCCTCGAGCTCCTTCTCGATGCCGGCGATGGCCCGCTCCATCCGGGCCGGCCCGGCGACGTAGTGGGTGGCCGGGAAGACGTACATCTCCTGCTCGTCGCGCACGACCTCCCCGGTGACCGGGTTGAGCGTGTAGAGCGCCTCGACCTCGTCACCGAAGAACTCGATGCGCAGCGCGTGCTCCTCGTAGACGGGGATGATCTCGACCGTGTCGCCGCGCACGCGGAAGGTGCCGCGGGTGAAGGCGAGGTCGTTGCGGGTGTACTGCATCTGGACGAAGCGCCGGAGCAGGTCGTCGCGGCTCACCTCGTCGCCGACGCGCAGCGGCACCATCCGCTCGACGTACTCCTGCGGCGTGCCGAGGCCGTAGATGCACGACACCGAGGCGACGACGATGACGTCGCGCCTCGTCAGCAGGCTGTTCGTGGCGCTGTGCCGCAGCCGCTCGACCTCGTCGTTGATCGAGGAGTCCTTCTCGATGTAGGTGTCGGTCTGCGGGACGTAGGCCTCGGGCTGGTAGTAGTCGTAGTAGCTGACGAAGTACTCGACGGCGTTGTGGGGCAGCAGCTCGCGGAACTCGTTGGCCAGCTGGGCGGCGAGGGTCTTGTTGGGGGCCATGACGAGGGTGGGGCGCTGCACCTGCTCGACGAGCCAGGCCGTGGTGGCCGACTTCCCTGTGCCGGTGGCGCCGAGGAGGACGACGTCCTGCTCGCCCGCGTTGACCCGCCGGGCGAGCTCGGTGATGGCCGCCGGCTGGTCGCCGGCGGGCGAGAACTCGGAGACGACCTCGAACGGCGCGACGCGGCGCTGGAGCTCGGTGGTGGGGCGCATCCCCCTACGGTAGGCCGCGGCACCGACAGCCGGGCCCGTGCGGTCTCACCACCAGCCCTGCCGGCGGGCCCAGCGCAGCAGCCAGAACGACATGCCGAGCATGGCGAGCACCACGAGGGCCAGCTCCCACCAGCGGGTGGCGTCGTTGACGATGAGGTTCATCCCGAGGACGCCGGAGATCGCCGCGACCGGGAGGGTGACGGCGGCGATGACGGCGAGGCGCTCGGCGGCGATGAGCATCCGGGTGTCGGTGCGGGCCCGGTAGAAGTCGGTGACGCCCTCGAGGAACTCGAGCTGGCTGTGCGTGATCCGGGCCAGCCGGTGGTACTGGTCGCGCAGGTCGTCGAGCAGGGCGCGGTCGGCCTCGGGGGCGTTGTCGGCCAGCGACGTCGCGCGCCCGAGCACCTCGGAGCCCTGGGCGGCCATCGTCCGCACGGTGAGGAGGGTGTGCCGCACGGTGAACAGCTCGTCGAGGAAGTCCTGGGGCCGGTCGTCGTCGGCCTGGGCCATGACGCGCTGCTCGAGCAGGCCCACCTGCTGCGCGAACTCGTTGACGATGCGCTCCTGGGCGTTGGTCAGCGACGACACGAGCGAGTACGCGAGGGCCGTCGGCGTCGTCGGGCGCAGCCGTCCACCGTCGAGCCGGGCGGCCACGTCGGCGGTCTCGCGGAGCAGGGCCTCGAGGGGCACCGACGGGGCTGCGCGGCCCGTGGAGGGTGGCGAGGAAGCGGGGGGCCACGTAGAGGTCGAGCTCGAGGTAGTGGACGTGTCCGAGCGCCCCCGGCTCGGGGCGGTGGAGCGCGAGGTAGAGCACGTCGGCGTAGTGGTGCAGGCGGGCGACGTGGTTGCGGCCGAGGCCGTCGGCCGCGGCCCGCGGGTGCACGCCGAGGACGGAGGTGAGCAGGTCGGCCGTCGTGGCGTCGGGCTCCGGGACGTCGACCCAGACCCACCGGCCGTCGTCGGCGAGGAGCTCCGGGAGCGCGGCGAGGGCGTGCCGGGTCACCGTCCCGTCGGCGGCGACGGCCCGGACCGTGGTCTCGGCCATGCGAGGCACTCTAGCCACCCCACGGGGTCGGGTCGCGGCCGCTGGGGCGCTCGGCTCAGGGGCGCCACGAGGTGGCGGCGGCCCAGGCCCGCGCCCGCTCGCGCGCCTCGGCGAACCACGGCTCCTTGGCCGCGGCGTACTCCTCGGTGGTGGCCAGGCGGGCGGCCAGGTCGGCCTTGAGCGCCGCGTACGCGTCGCGCTCGACGGCCTCGGCCCGCAGCCAGTCGCGGAAGAGCAGCGCGAGCCGCCACCCGGGCGACCCGACCTCGCGGACGTGGACGTGCGCGACCCGCCCCGGGTCGGCCGAGCCGTGGAGCCGCTTCGGCCAGGACGCACCGCCGTCCCCGTGGTCCGCCGCGGACCCCGGGACGGGAGGGAAGCCGGCGGCGGCCAGGGCGGCGACGAAGCCGCCGTCGTCGGCGTCCGAGAGGGCGCGCACGCCCACCTGGAGGTCGACGACGTCCTTCGCCGGGAGACCCGGCACGGCGGTCGAGCCGACGTGGTCGAGGGTGACGGCCGCGTCGCCCACCGCGTGCCGCACCCGGGCCAGCAGCCGCTCGGCCGCGGCCGGCCAGCCGGGGTCGGAGGGGGCGAGCACGGGCGCCGGCAGCCGGCTGCGGGCGCCGGTGCGCAGGTTGGCCGCGAAGGGCTCGACCCGCTCGTGCCACAGCCGGCGCACGGCGACCTCGAGCGCCGCCGGCGGCCCCTCGTTGTCGAGCCAGACGTCGGCCGCGGCCCGTCGGGCGTCGTCGCCGGCCTGCGCCGCCACCCGGGCGCGGGCGTCGGCCTCGGACATCCCCCGGTCCCGCACGAGCCGGGCGACCCGCACCTCCTCGGCCGCGCCCACGACGACGACGAGGTGGTACTCCCCCGTCATCGCGCGCTCCACGAGCAGCGGCATGTCGTGGACGAGCACCGCGTCGTCGGGCACCTCGGCGACGAGCTCGGCGGTGCGGGCCCAGATGGCCGGGTGGGTGATCGCCTCGAGGTCGCGCAGCGCGGACGGGTCCCCGAAGACGAGCCGGCCCAGGCGAGGACGGTCGAGGGTGCCGTCGGCGGTGAGCACCTCGGGGCCGAAGCGCTGCCCGATCGCCTCCAGGGCGGGCCGGCCCGGCTCGACGACCTCGCGGGCCACGACGTCCGCGTCGACGACCACCGCCCCCAGGCCGGCGAGGGCCCGGGCGGCCGTGGACTTCCCCGAGCCGATCCCCCCGGTGAGCCCGACGCGCAGCATGGGCCCGACCCTAACGGCCCGGCCTCAGTCGTCGGCGAGCCGGGCGGGGAAGCCGCCCGTGGCCACCGGCGACCACCGGGTGGGCGTGATCCTGATGAGCGACTTGCCCTGGTCGACCATGGCCTGCCGGTACTCGTCCCAGTCGGGGTGCTCCCCCGAGATGTTCCGGAAGTACTCGACGAAGGGCTCGACGTCGTCGACGGCGTCGACCACCTCGGCGTCCCCGTCGACCTGCACCCAGGCCCCGCCGAAGTCGTCGGACAGCACGAGGACGCTGCACCGCACGTCCCGCCGGGCGTTGCGGACCTTGGCCCGCTCGGGGTAGCTCGTGACGACGATCCGCCCGGCGTCGTCGACCCCGCCGGTGACCGGCGACGCCTGCGGCCGCCCGTCCGAGCCGCGGGTGGTGAGCAGGACCATGTGGTGCCGGGGACGGACGAACTCGAGGAGCCCGTCGAGGTCGACCCGGTCGTTCGTCGCGATGCTTCGTGCCATGGCTCGTCACCCTGCCACGGGCGAGGCCCCCAGCGGGGCCCACGCGACGTAGTCGGTGCGGCCGACCGGGCGGTCCCGCAGCACGCCCCGCCCGTCGGGGACGGGGATGTCGCGGCCGTCGACGACGAGCTGCACCGACGCCGCGCTCGTGTGCGTCGTGATGGTCCACACGATCTGGCTCATCGCGCCCACCTGCTCGTGGAGGGGCAGCCGGTCGAAGCCGGCGGGCATCCCGACCCGGGCGACGGACCCCTCGACGGTCCCCGTCGGCGTCGACGGCGAGGCGGGGATGGCGGTGCGCAGCCCCTGCTCGGCCTCGGCGGCCGACACCTGCTGGGTCAGGGCGATGAGGGCGGCGTGGATGCCCAGCGCCGACTGCACCGGCCGGGTCACCCGCACGAGGTGGTCGCCCCGGAGGAGGAAGACGTCGACGCTCACCACGCGCAGGTCGGGGCGCCGCGTGGGCGCACCGGGGCCGGTCGCGGGGTCCGCGCCGACGACGACGGGGTGGTCCTCGGGGCCGACGGCGCACCCGCCGAGGACGGCGACGAGCAGCAGGCCGACGGACGCGACGAGGGCGCGCCCCCGGTCAGCGGGCCGGGGCGAGCGGGAGCTCGACGACAAAGGAGGCACCTCCTCCCGGCCGGGGCCCGACCCGGACGGCCCCGCCGTGCAGGGCGACGTGGCGCAGGACGATGGCCAGGCCCAGACCCACCCCGGTGGAGGTGGTGCCCCGGCCCCGGGCGAACCGGTCGAAGACGCGCTGGGCCTGCTCCTCGGGGATCCCGGGTCCGGCGTCCTCGACGACGACCCGCAGGTGCACGGCGTCCCGCTCCACCCGCACCGCCGTGCAGCCGCCGCCGTGCCCCTCGGCGTTGCGGACGAGGTTGGCGACGACGCGCTCGAGGCGTCGCTTGTCGACCTCGAGGACGACGAGCGCCGCGTCGGGGTCGACCACCGTCACGGCCCGTCCCGCCTGCTCGTCGGCGGCCCGCCGGACGAGGTCGCCGACGTGCACGGGGTCGAGCACGAGCTGGTCGCCGGCGTCGTGCCGGGCGATCTCGAGGAGGTCGGTGACGAGGTGCCGGAACCGGGTGAGCTCCTCGGCGAGCAGCTCGACGGGCTCGCGCAGCTCCTCGGGCAGGGTGGCCTCGCGGTGGAGGATCACCTGCATCGAGTTGAGCATCGTCGTCAGGGGGGTCCGCAGCTCGTGGCTGACGTCGGTGGCGAACCGGGCGTCGGCGACGACCCGCCGGTCGAGGTCGGCCGCGGTCCGGTTGAACGACTCGGTGAGCGGGCGCGAGGTCGGGGTCGTCCGCGTCGTCGAGCCGGACCCCGAGGCGGCCGGAGGCGACCGCGGCGGCCGCCGTGTTGAGCCGCTCGAGCGGCCGCAGCGCCACCCGGCTGGCCAGCCGGCCGAGGCCGACGCCGAGCAGGACGGTCACCACGGTCGCCGCGGCGAGCGCGAGCGAGAGCGTCCGGCTGGTCTGCGCGGCCCCGCCCATGGGGTAGAGCTCGAAGAACGCCGCGTCCCGGCCCGGCACCGGCATCCCGACGACGAGGTAGAGCGTGCCCGCGACGGCGACGCGCTGGGTGGCGACGTGCTGCCCACCGACCGCGCCGCCGCAGCTCGTCGGGCAGCACCCCCGGGCCGAGCGTCGGCGCCGAGGCGTACCACCGGTCCCCGACCGCCGCGAGGGCCGCGACGGCCTGGGTGCGGGGCAGGTCCTCGAGGGCACCGGCCGCCGCCGTCCCCTGGGCCGCCATCCGGGCCTCGAGCTGCCCGGCGTCGACCGAGGTCGCGGCCACGGCCGTGGCCGGTCGCCTCGCGGACCACGGACCGGGTCACGAGCACCCAGGCGACGGTCGACAGGACGAGGGAGAGGACGAGCGAGAGCAGGGCGAAGGCCACGGTGACCCGGCGCCGCATCCCCCACCGCCCGACCCAGCGGGCCGGGCGGACCAGCGACCCCACCGCCCACTAGCCCGCCAGCCGGTAGCCGAGGCCACGGACGGTGACGACGTGGCGCGGGTTCGACGGGTCCGTGCTCGACCTTGGTGCGCAGCCGGCGGACGTGGACGTCGACGATCCGCGCGTCGCCGAAGTAGCCGTAGCCCCACACCCGCTCGAGCAGGTCCTCGCGCGAGCAGATCCGCCCCTCCGCGAGCGCGAGCTCGACGAGCAGCCGGAACTCGGTGCGCGTCAACGAGACCGGGCCGCCCCGCAGCGTGACGATGCCGTCGTCGAGCCCGACCGAGAGGTCGCCGGCCTCCACCCGTCGCGGGTGGGTGTCCGGAGCGGGCTCGACCCGGCGCAGGAGGGCCCGGATGCGGGCCGAGAGCTCCTTGGCCACGAGGGGCTTGGTGACGTAGTCGTCGGCCCCGGCCTCGAGGCCCGCGACGACGTCGTGGCTGTCGGTGCGGGCGGTGACCATGATGACCGGCACCCGGCTGTCGTGCCGGATCCGGCGGCACACCGAGAAGCCGTCGAGGCCGGGCAGGTTGAGGTCGAGGAGCACGACGTCCGGGTCGTCGCGGTCCATGGCCTCGAGTCCCTGCTCGCCGTCCGCGGCCTCGGCGACGTCGTACCCCTCGTCCTGCAGCGCGAGGCGCAGGGTCCGCCGGACCCGGGCATCGTCCTCGATGAGCAGCACACGCTTGGCCACCGGCGCATCATGCCACCGACGGACCGGGGACGGGCAGGGGCCGCACGCCGGCAGGCGGCACCGAGACCACACCGACACCGTTCCGTCACACGACCGTTGCCGACTGTGACGGATCCGTGTCGGTCCGGTGTCGTTCCCGGCCTCCCGCACCACGCGGCTCCGCGCGCTCCTACCGTTCCGGCCACTGCGTGAGCCGCGCAGCGCCGGCGTGCCGGCCACCTCGTCAAGGAGATGCCATGACCTCACGAACGAGACGCCTCGGTGCCGTGGCCGGAGCTCTGCGTGCTCGGTCTCGCGGCCGGGTGCAGCAGCACGGGCAGCCCGTGCCGCCGGCGGGTCCTCGTCGACCGACCAGCCCGTCAGCGGGGGGACGCTCAACATGCTCGGGCAGCGGCGACGTCGACTACATGGACCCCAACATCAGCTACTACTCGACCGGGTACACCGCCCTGCGGCTGTGGAGCCGGCAGCTGTTCACCTACCCCGCGGTGCGAGGGCAAGGCGACCACCGCCGTCCCGGACATGGCCGAGTCCCTCCCGACCGAGGGGAACGGGATCAGCGCCGACGGCAAGACCTACACGATCACGCTGCGCTCCGGGATCCAGTGGGACACCACCCCGGCCCGCGCGGTGACCGCCGCCGACGTCGTGCGCGGCGTCAAGCGCACGTGCAACCCGGCCCAGCCGTTCGGCGGGCTGCCCGACTACGAGAGCCTCATCGTGGGCTTCACCGACTTCTGCGACGGGTTCGCCAAGGTCGACCCGAGCGCCAAGGGCATCGCCGACTACCTGAACAGCCACGACGTCGAGGGGCTCACCGCGAAGGACGACCGCACCGTCGTCTTCACCCTGACCCAGCCGGCGAGCTACTTCGTCGACATGCTCACCCTCCCCGCCTTCTCGGCCGCCCCGGAGGAGTGGGACGCCTACGTGCCGGGCGGCCCCGAGCTGGCGCAGCACACGATCTCCGACGGCCCGTACCGGATCACCGCCTACACGCCGACCAAGGCGATCACCTTCGAGCGCAACCCGGCCTGGAACGCCGAGAGCGACCCGGTCCGCAAGGCCTACGTCGACAAGGTCGTCGTCAACGAGACGGTGAGCCAGGACTCGACCCAGCAGCAGCTGGAGACCGGCACGCCGAACGCCGACATGCAGTTCGACAACCTCACCCCGGCCTCCCGCGTGCCCGCGCTCGTGGCCCGGAAGGACCCGCATGCTCAACATCGGCGAGACCTCCTCGAGCAACCCCTACCTCGTCTACAACACGGTCTCCCCGAACAACGACGGCGCGCTCGGCAAGCCCGAGGTCCGCCGGGCCGTCTCGACGGCCATCAACCGGGCCAACATCATCCAGGTGCTCGGCGGCGACATCCTCAACACCCCCCTGACCCACGTCCTGCCCTCGAGCATCGTCGGGGGCGAGAAGGCCTTCGACGACTACCCGTTCGACGCGGCCAAGGCCAAGCAGGAGCTCGCCGACGCCGGGTACCCGGACGGCATCACCCTCAAGGTCCTCTACCGCAACGCGTCCGAGGGGGCGACCAAGACCTTCCAGACCATCCAGCAGGACCTCGGCAAGGCCGGCATCACGGTCGTGGGCGTCGCCTCGCCGAACGCCGACTTCTACACGAAGTACCTCCAGGTGCCCTCGGTCGCCAAGCGGGGCGTCTGGGACGTCTCGGTCGCCGGCTGGGGCCCGGACTGGTACGGCAACGCCGCCCTGTCCTACTTCGGCCCGCTCTTCAACGGCCAGGCCGCCTTCCCGCCCGTCGGCAGCAACTTCGGCTTCTACGAGAGCCCCCAGGTCGACGACCTCGTGACCCGCGCGGCCCAGGCCCCGACCCCCGAGGCCGCCGGGGCCCTGTGGGCCCAGGCCGACCAGCAGGTGATGAAGGACGCCGCGTTCTACCCGATCACCGAGCCCCGGACGCCGAACTACCACGCCGCCCAGGTCCAGGGCGCGGTGTACATCCCCGCGTTCCAGAACTTCGACCCGGCGAACGTCTGGCTCTCGGCGGGCATGCAGGGCGGCTGACCGGTCCGACGCGCAGCGAGGAGCACGACATGGCCCTACTCCAGGTCCGCGACCTGCACGTCGAGTTCGACACCCCGGACGGCGTGGTCCACGCCGTCCGGGGGCTGTCCTTCGACGTCGAGCGCGGCTCCACCCTCGCCATCGTCGGCGAGTCCGGCTCCGGCAAGAGCGTCGCGACCCAGACCATCACCGGCCTCACCCGCGGCGCCCGGATCCGCGGGTCGGCGGTCTTCGACGGCACCGAGCTGCTCGGCGCCCCCGAGGAGGACGCTCCGCAGCATCCGCGGCGCCCGCATCGGGATGATCTTCCAGGACCCCCTCTCCAGCCTCCACCCGTACTACACGGTGGGCTGGCAGGTCGTCGAGATGATCCGGGCCCACGACCGGTCGGTGACCCGCTCCGCGGCCCGGGAGCGGGCCGCGGAGCTGCTCGCCCTCGTCGGCATCCCCCGGGCCCGGCAGCGGATCGACGACTACCCCCACCAGTTCTCCGGCGGCATGCGCCAGCGGGTGATGATCGCGATGGCCGTCGCCCTCGACCCGGCGCTCCTCATCGCCGACGAGCCGACGACGGCGCTCGACGTCACGGTCCAGGCCCAGGTGCTGGAGGTGATGCAGCAGCTGCAGGAACGGTTCGGCACCGCGATCGTCCTCATCACGCACGACCTCGGGGTCGTGGCGGAGATCGCCGACGAGGTCGTCGTCATGTACGCGGGGCGGGTCATGGAGACCGCGCCGCGGCGGTCGCTGTTCTACCACCCGCACCACCCGTACACCGACGGGCTGCTGCGGTCCCTGCCGTCACGCACCGAGCCGGGCCGGCGGCTCATCCCGGTCCCCGGCGCCCCGCCGTCCCTCATCGACCCACCCGGCGGCTGCCCCTTCCGCCCCCGCTGCGCGCACGCGTTCGCCGACTGCGCCGACGACCCGCCCCTGCGCGCCGTGCTCGGCGACGCGCGGCACCGGTCCGCGTGCTGGCTCCCCGCGTCCGAGCAGCGCGCCACCGCCGACCGGCCCGCGACCGCGGCCCACGAGCTCCAGGAGGCACCGTGACCGGGCCGCTGCTCACCCTCGAGCACGTCAGCAAGTCCTTCCCCGTCCAGCAGGCCGGGCTGTTCCGGCGCCGCGCCGAGCGGGTGCACGCCGTCGACGACGTGTCGCTCGAGGTGGCGCCCGGGGAGACCCTCGGGCTCGTCGGCGAGACCGGGTGCGGGAAGTCCACGCTGGCCCGGTGCATCACCCGGCTCCACGAGCTCGACCGGCGGACGGTGACCTTCGCCGGCGAGGACATCACCCACCACTCGCGGGCCCGGATGCGAGGGGTGCGCCGCGACGTGCAGATGGTCTTCCAGGACCCCTACGGCTCGCTCAACCCGCGGCGGCGGGTCGGCTCGATCATCGGGGACCCGTTCGTCATCCACGACGTCGGCAGCAGCGCCGAGCGCAAGCGGTCGGTCCAGGAGCTCATGGAGCGCGTCGGGCTCAACCCCGAGCACTACAACCGCTTCCCGGCCGAGTTCTCCGGCGGCCAGCGGCAGCGGATCGGCGTGGCCCGGGCGCTGGCCCTGCGGCCCGCGGCTGGTCATCTGCGACGAGCCGGTGTCGGCCCTCGACGTCTCGATCCAGGCCCAGGTGCTCAACCTGCTCCTCGACCTCCAGGCCGAGCTCGGCCTCACCTACGTCTTCATCTCCCACGACCTGTCGGTCGTGCGCCACGTGAGCGACCGGATCGCGGTGATGTACCTCGGCAAGGTCGTCGAGGTGGCCCCCGCCGGCGAGCTCTTCGCGCACCCGCGCCACCCCTACACCCGGGCCCTGCTCTCCGCGCTGCCCGTCGCCGACCCCGACGTCTCGGACAGCCGCCAGCGGATCGTCCTCGTCGGCGACCTGCCGACCCCGACCCACCCGCCGAGCGGGCTGCCGCTTCCACACCCGCTGCCCCCGCGCCCGGGAGGACTGCGCCGCCGCCGACCCGCCCACGGCCCCGGTCCTCGACGACCGGCCGGACCACGTCACCGCCTGCCTGCACCCGCTGCACGGCGGCGAGGACCTCGCCCACGACCAGCCCGCCGTCGGCGACAGCGAGATCACCGCGACCGAGGAGGAGCAGAGCGCATGAGCCTCGACCCCGACCCCACCGTCACCGAGCACCGACCCCGAGCGCCCCGCCCGCGGCGCCGGACCCGCCGGGCGCGCCCCCGCGCCGATCGAGGGGCGCAGCCCCTGGGCCCTGGCCTGGCAGCGGCTGCGCCGTGACCGCGTCGCGATGGCCTCGCTCGGCGTCATCGTCGCCGTCGTCCTCGTCGCCCTGCTCGCGCCCGCCGTCGCCGCCCTCGCGGGCCACCGGCCCGAACGAGCAGTACCGCGAGACCGGCCTCTCGCCCGCAGGGCCTGCCCGTCGGCCCCACCCGGGAGTTCTGGTTCGGGACCGACGACCTCGGGCGCGACATCCTCGTCCGGATCGCCTACGGGGCCCGGATCTCGCTCCTCGTCGGTGTGGTCGCGACCGCGCTCACCGTGGTGATCGGGGTCGTCGTCGGACTCGTCGCGGGCTTCGTCGGCGGGGTCGTCGACACCGTCCTCGCCCGGCTCGTCGACATCGTCCTGTCGATGCCCTTCCTCCTCGTCGCCATCGCCCTGGTCTCGATCACCGGGCCCAGCCTCACGGTGACCATCGTCGTCATCGGCTTCGTTCAGCTGGGCCGTCGGTCGCGCGCATCGTCCGCGGCCAGGTGATCTCGCTGCGGGAGCGGGAGTTCGTCGAGGCGGCCCGCTCGCTCGGCGCCGGCGACCGCCGGATCATGTTCGTCGACGTCCTGCCGAACGTGCTCGCGCCGGTGATCGTCTACACCTCCCTGCTCATCCCGATCGTCATCCTCACCGAGGCCGCGCTCTCGTTCCTCGGGCTCGGCCTGCCGCCGCCGACGCCGGACTGGGGCGGGATGATCAACGAGGCCACGAACTACTACACGACGTCCTGGTGGTTCGTCGTCGTTCCCCGGCCTCGCGCTGCTCGTCACCACGCTCGCCTTCAACCTCTTCGGCGACGGCGTGCGCGACGCCTTCGACCCCCGCAGCGACCGCCTCATCGGGACCTGAGGAGGACACCGTGGTCAGGTTCCTGCTCCGCCGGCTCGCCCAGGGCGTCGTCGTCCTGTGGCTCATCACGATGGCCGTCTTCGCGCTCTTCTTCGTCGCCCCGAACAACGTCGCCCGCACCCTCGCCGGGCGCCAGGCGTCACCGGAGACGATCGCGCTCATCTCGCACCGCCTGGGCCTCGACCAGCCGATCTGGAAGCAGTACGTCGACTTCGTCGGGCGGGCCCTGCACGGCGACCTCGGGTACGACTACTACCACCAGGTGCCGGTGACGACGATCATGGGCTCGGCCCTCCCGGTCACGGCGTCGCTCGTCGTCGGGGCGGCGGTCATCTGGGTCTCGCTCGGCGTCACCAACGGGGTGCTCTCGGCGGTGCGGCCCCGCTCGGCCACCGACCGCTCGCTCACGGTCTTCGCCCTCTTCTTCTACTCGATGCCGAGCTTCCTCCTCGGCCTGGTCCTGCTCTACGGGCTCTACTACCAGCTGACCCTGCACGGGTGGACCCTCTTCCCGGCCGGCGGGTACACCCCGCTGGTCGGCGGCCTCGGCGAGTGGCTCCGCCACCTCGTGCTCCCCTGGTTCACCCTCGCGCTCGTGCAGGCCGCCACGTACACCCGCCTCACCCGCGGCTCGATGCTCGACGTCCTCGGGGAGGACTACGTGCGGACCGCGCGCTCCAAGGGCATCTCCGAGCGCCGGGTCGTCGTGCGGCACGCCCTGCGCAGCGCCCTGACGCCGGTCGTCACGCAGTTCGGCATCGACGTCGCCGGGCTGCTCGGCGGCGCGATCGTCACCGAGCAGGTCTTCAGCCTCCCGGGGCTCGGGAAGACCGCGGTCGACGCCATCAACCAGCAGGACCTGCCGGTGATCATCGGCATCGTGCTGTTCGCCGCGACCGCGGTGGTCGTGGCGAACATCGCCGTCGACGCGGTCTACGCCGTGCTCGACCCGCGGGTCCGGCTGCACTGACCGGCCGGTCGGCGGCCCACCCCTGTCGGCTGTCGGCCGGCCCCGGCGCCGCCAGGACGTCCGCGCGGGACGGCCGAGGGGCCCGGACCACGTGGTCCGGGCCCCTCGGTGGGGTCGTGGCGCGGGCTCGCGCCGTCGCCTCAGTTGCCGGTGAGCTTCTCGCGCAGCGCGGCGAGGGCCTCGTCGGAGGCGAGGGTGCCCTCGTTGGACGGAGCGGCCGGGCGAGCGGCCGGGGCCTCGTCCTCGTCCGAGCTCTCCGAGGAGTACGACGTGGCGGCCTCGCCGGCCGCGTCGGCGTCGGCCTTGACGGCCGCCTCGACCTGCGCCCGGTGGGCCTCCCAGCGGGCGTGGGCCTCGGCGTACTGCTTCTCCCAGGCCTCGCGCTGGGTCTCGAAGCCCTCGAGCCACTCGTTGGTCTCCGGGTCGAACCCGTCGGGGTACTTGTAGTCACCCTTCTCGTCGTACTCGGCGGCCATGCCGTAGAGCGTCGGGTCGAACTCGACCTGGTTGGCGCCGTCCTCGTTGGCCTGCTTGAGGCTCAGCGAGATGCGGCGACGCTCGAGGTCGATGTCGATGACCTTGACGAAGATCTCCTGGCCGACCTGGACGACCTGCTCGGGCAGCTCGACGTGGCGCTCGGCGAGCTCGGAGATGTGCACCAGGCCCTCGATGCCGTCGTCGACGCGCACGAACGCACCGAACGGGACGAGCTTGGTGACCTTGCCCGGGACGACCTGGCCGATCGCGTGGGTCCGGGCGAAGTGCTGCCACGGGTCCTCCTGCGTCGCCTTGAGCGAGAGGGAGACCCGCTCGCGGTCCATGTCGACGTCGAGCACCTCGACGGTGACCTCGTCACCGACCTCGACGACCTCGGACGGGTGGTCGATGTGCTTCCAGGACAGCTCGGAGACGTGGACGAGACCGTCGACGCCGCCGAGGTCGACGAACGCACCGAAGTTGACGATCGAGGACACCGTGCCGGTGCGGACCTGGCCCTTGCCGAGCTCCTTGAGGAAGGTCGTGCGGACCTCGGACTGCGTCTGCTCGAGCCACGCGCGGCGCGACAGGACCACGTTGTTGCGGTTCTTGTCGAGCTCGATGATCTTGGCCTCGATCTCCTTGCCGACGTACGGCTGGAGGTCGCGGACGCGGCGCATCTCGACGAGCGAGGCGGGGAGGAAGCCCCGCAGGCCGATGTCGAGGATGAGGCCACCCTTGACCACCTCGATGACGGTGCCGGTGACGACGCCGTCCTCCTCCTTGATCTGCTCGATCGTGCCCCAGGCGCGCTCGTACTGGGCGCGCTTCTTGGACAGGATCAGCCGACCCTCCTTGTCCTCCTTCTGGAGGACCAGGGCCTCGACCTCGTCGCCGACGGAGACGACCTCGTTGGGGTCGACGTCGTGCTTGATGGACAGCTCGCGCGAGGGGATGACGCCCTCGGTCTTGTAGCCGATGTCGAGGAGGACCTCGTCGCGGTCCACCTTGACGATGCGACCCTCGACGATGTCGCCGTCGTTGAAGTGCTTGATCGTCGCGTCGATCGCGGCGAGGAGGTCTTCCTCAGAGCCGATGTCGTTGATGGCAACCTGAGGGGCGGTCGTGTCGACCGTGCTGGCAGTCATGTAGTAGGAACTCCGATGTGGACAGATGGACTCGATGGGCTGGTACGGGCGCACGCGTGACCGACAGAGGCCACACGAGTGCTCCGTCAGCCTACCGGGGTCCGCACGCAGGGGGCAAAACGCCCACCGCGCACCGGGGTCACCGGTGAGCGACGAGGCGGGCCGTCGCCCGGTGGACGCCGCCGAGACCCGGGCCGCCAACCGTTCGTGGTGGGACGCGGAGGCCCCGGCCTACCACGAGGAGCACGGGGCGTTCCTCGGCGACGCCGCGTTCGTCTGGGGCCCGGAGGGCTGGACCGAGGCCGAGCTCGACCTCCTCGGGGTCCGCGACGGGATGACCGTCCTGGAGATCGGGGCCGGCGGCGCGCAGTGCTCGCGCTGGCTCGCGGCCCACCACGCGGTGCGCGTCGTCGCGAGCGACCTCTCGGCCGGGATGCTCCGCACGGCCGCCGGCATCGACCGGGCCGGCGGCACGAGCCTGCCCCTCCTGCAGTGCGACGGCACCGCCCTTCCCCTCGCCGACGCCTCCGTCGACCGCGTCTTCACCGCGTACGGGGTCGTGCCCTTCGTCGCCGACAGCGGGCTCGTGCTCCGCGAGGCGGCCCGGGTGCTGCGTCCCGGCGGACGGTTCGTCTTCTCCACGACGCACCCGGTGCGGTGGGCCTTCCCCGACGTGCCGGGGCCGGAGGGTCTCACCGCGTCGACGTCGTACTTCGACCGCACGCCCTACGTCGAGAGCGCCGGCGGGGTCGTCACCTACGTCGAGCACCATCGCACCCTCGGCGACCTCGTGCGTCAGGTCGCCGCGGCCGGCCTCGTGCTCGTCGACCTCGTCGAGCCCGAGTGGCCGGCCCGCAACGACGCGGAGTGGGGCGGCTGGTCGCCGTTGCGGGGCCGGCTGCTGCCGGGCACCGCCATCCTCGTCACCGAGCGGCGGTGAGCTCGCCACGCGAGGGCGCCTCGCCGTCGGCGTGACCGCCGCGGCGCGACCGTCGGTCGGCTCCGCCGAGGAGGAGGCCGGCGGCGAGCGCCAGCACCCCGAGCAGGCCGCCGACGAGCGGGACGGTGCGGGTCAGCAGGGCGAGCTGGGAGGCGTTGGCGCCCCCGCTGTCGACGTTGCCCTTCACGGTCTCCTCGGTGAACCCGAAGGTCAGGTCGAGGAAGGTCGAGCCGTCGTCGAGGAGCCGGACCTGGTGCTCCTTCTGGTCGATGATCGAGCCGGTACGGGGCTCGACCCAGATCGTCTTGTCGGTCGAGTAGGTCCCGGGGACCCCGGCGGCGATCTCGATCGGCTGGTCCTTGACCGTGACGAGGAACTTGTAGGTCGCGAGGCCGTCGATGTCCTCCTCGTCCTGGTAGACGGCGTCGACGGGCGCACCGACCAGCCCGTCCCAGAACGGGTAGGTCTGCTGCGCGGTGTCGAAGGGGAACTTGTTGACCAGGCCGTCGACCGGCTCGGCGTCGGCCGGGAGGTTCTTGAAGTCGGGCACCGACAGCGCCGTTCGGCGGTCAGTGGCGAAGGAGCTCGTGCTCGCCGACAGGAGCGTGCCCGACGGGTCGTCGGCGGCGACGCAGTCGGGCGCGTTGCCGTTGGGGTCGCGCACGAGACAGCTGGAGTTCTGGAAGAGCACGACGTCGCCGGTGCTCAGCTCGGAGTCGGCGTGGGTGATGCTCGTCGCGCGGACCGGGGTGTCCTCCAGGCCATCCGGGCCGGCCACCTGGGCCTGGCCGCTGAGGCGGGTCACCGAGTCGACGTCGAGCGGGGTCTTCTTCACCTGCGACGGTGCGTAGACGAGCGCGAGGATCGCGGTCGTCACCAGGAATGCTCCGAGGAAGACGAGGAGCTTCGTCACGAGTCCGCGCACTGCCAACCCTCCGTTGGGTCCGATGTCGGAGAGAATGTAGCAGTCCCGAACCCGCGAGTAACCTGTCCTCGGTCCCCCGCGCGCCGGGGCCCGCCCCCACACCGAGCCGAGAGGTGCCGCCGACGATGTCCGACACCGTGCGTGAGGTCGTCCCCGCGGCGCGGTCCGCCGCCCTCGACTGGGTGCGCGGCGCCGCCATCGTGCTCGTCGTGCTCTCGCACATGTGGGCGCTCTGGTCGCTCGAGACGCTCACCGGGCTGCCTCCCCTGCTCCACGTCCTGCAGAGCGGGAACATCGCCGTCACCGTCTTCCTCGTCGTCGCGGGCTTCCTGCTCACCCGCTCCCTCATCGGCTCGGCGGGTACCCGCGCCGACGACGCCGGCGAGGTCGGTGACATCGCCGCGGCCCGGCCCGCCGTCACCGTGCTCACCCGGGTGGTGCGGATCCTGTCCCAGACCTGGCCGATGCTCCTCGTCCTGTGGTTCGCCACGCTCGCCGGGCAGCCGAGCCGGATCGAGGAGATCCAGACCGAGCGCTCGCTGCTCTGGGTGTCGACCTTCGGCTGGAACATCTACCTCCAGAGCCAGGCCCTGCTCGCGCGCGCCGACCTCGGGCACCTCTGGTACACGTCGGTCTACCTCCAGGTGACCCTCGTGCTCGTCCTCCTCGTGCGCGGGCTGCGTCACCGGCGGCGCGTGCTCGCCCTCGTCCTCGGCGGCCTCCTGCTCGCCTGCACCCTGTGGCGGGCGCACCTCGTCGGTGTCGAGCCGCTCTCGACCGCCCTGCTGCGCACCACGACCCGGATGGACGGCATGCTCTGGGGAGCCCTCGCCGCGGTGTGCTGGCCGTGGCTGCGCGCGGTGCGCTCGGTCGCGGGCACCGTCGTCGGCTACGCCCTCGCCCTCTTCGCGGGCCTCGTGCTCACCCTGGGCAACGGCGAGGCCTACCTCGGCTGGGGCGGGGTGGCCGCCAACGTCGCGGTCGTCGCCGTCGTCGTCGCCGCGCCGGGCCTGCCGCCCCGGGGCCGCCTGGCGCGCGTGCTCTCCTGGCGGCCCCTCGTCGTGCTCGGCCGGTACAGCCTCGCCGTCTACGTCTGGCACTACCCGATCTTCTTCGCCGTCGGCTCGCACCTCCCCGGGTGGGCGCCGGCGGCCAAGGCCGCGCTGGCGCTCGCCGCGCTCGCGGCGGCCGTGGTCGCCACCGTGCGCTTCGTCGAGCGACCCGTCGAGCGCTGGCTCGCGCGGCGGACCGGCGCGCGACCGGCGGACCGCGAGGAGGCTGCGGCCCTCCCCCGCGTCGCCGCGACGGCCCCGCTCAGCCCCGACGCCGCAGGCGCTGCAGCCGCGTCAGCAGGCGCTGCACCGTCTCGTCCCTGAGGCCGAGGCGTCGCTTGGCCCGGTCGTAGGCGGCGAGGGCCTGCCGGTCGGCCCAGATCGCGACGCCCTTGGCGCCGTCTCCCGGGCGGGCGCGGTAGTTCGTCGACCGGCGGACCGCCGCCTCCTCCTCGGTGAAGTAGTACAGGGCCAGCGAGCGCCGGGCCTCCCCCGGCGGGCAGGTCAGCGGGTCGGGGTGGCCGTGGAAGCTGTCGACCGACGTGGTGAAGACGAGCATCCGGTTGCCCCGGGGCGTGACCCTGTCGCGGCAGGCGGTCATCGCGGCGTCCCACAGCTCGAGCTGGCCGCCCCACTCGGCGGGCCACTCCTCGTTGAGGTACAGCAGGATGTTGACCCGGCGGGCCCAGTTCTCGTGCTCGTGGTGGGTCGTGAAGTCGGCATGGATGTTGAGGTGGCCCCCGCGCAGCGTCTGGTGCAGGCCACCGCCGTCCATCGACCAGTCCGCCATGAGGCCGTCGATGCCCGTCAGCTCGCTCGAGGTAGCGCACGAACTCGCGGAGCGCACAGCTCGGCCGCGACGGCCCGCAGGGTCTCCCCCCACGAGTCCGGGCACGGTGTTGGAGTACTTCGTCTCGTTGACGTGCAGGTACCCCCGCCAGAACGGGTCGTCGGTGCCCGGGAACTCGGCCACCGCGGCGCCGAAGGCCTCGGGGGTGAGGACGTCGTCGACCACGGTGTGCGGGAACGGGTCGGCGGCGGCGTACGCCGCGGCGGACCGCGGGAGGTCGGCCACGAGGCGGTCGAGGTCGACGAGCTGGCTCGGCATGGCAGCACTATGGCACGGCGGTCCACGGGGCTACCGGCGGGTCACATACAATCCAGCGACGTCGCGACGCCGCCTCGACCGGGCAGCCGAGCGCCCACCGAGGACGGACGACCGATGACCCGACAGCCCCGCCACGGCGCCCACCCCCGGGTGGGCGTCCTCGTCGTCGCGTACAACGCCGCGACGACCCTCGTCGCCACGCTCGACCGGCTGCCGCCGGCCTTCCGCGCCACGGTCGACCACGTGCTCCTCGCCGACGACGCGAGCCAGGACGACACCTACGCCATCGGGCTGGCCTACCGCGAGACGAGCGACCTGCCCCTCACCGTGGTCCGGCACGCCCGCAACCTCGGGTACGGCGGCAACCAGAAGGCCGGCTACCGGTGGGCCATCGAGCACGGGCTCGACGTCGTGGTCCTCCTGCACGGCGACGGGCAGTACGCCCCCGAGGTGATCGAGGACCTCGTCCAGCCCCTCACGGCGGGCCGCGCCGACGCCGTGTTCGGGTCGCGGATGATGGTCCGCGGCCAGGCCCTCCAGGGCGGGATGCCGCTGTACAAGTTCGTCGGCAACCGCATCCTGTCCGTCGTTCCAGAACGCCATGACCGGCGCCGGCCTCAGCGAGTGGCACAGCGGCTACCGCGCCTACCGCGTGGCGGCGCTCGCCGACCTGCCCCTCGACGCGTACAGCGACGGCTTCGACTTCGACACCGAGATCATCCTCGGGCCTGCTCGACGCCGGGAAGCGGGTGCGGGAGGTGCCGATCCCGACCTACTACGGCGACGAGATCTGCTACGTCAACGGGATGGCCTACGCGCGCGACGTCGCCCGCGACGTCATCCGGCACCGGGCGGCCCGGATGGGCTTCGGCGCCACCGACACCGCCGCCGAGCCGTACGCGCTCAAGCCGTCACCGCACTCGAGCCACGGGCGCCTGCTGGCCTGGCTGGCCGCGACGTCCCCCGGCCGGGTCCTCGACGTCGGCTGCTCCGACGGCACGTTCGGCGCCCTGGCCCGCGAGGCCGGGCACGAGGTGGTGGGCGTCGACCTCGTGACCCACGACGGCGTCGCCGAGCGCCTCGACGCCTTCGTCGAGGCCGACCTCGGCGCGGGGCTGCCCGACCACGATCGGCGCGGGGTACGACCGGGTCGTCGCGGCCGACGTCCTCGAGCACGTCGCCGACCCCGAGTCGCTCCTGCGCGACATCACGGCCCGGCTGGCGCCCGGCGGCGAGGTCCTCGTCTCGGTGCCGAACTTCGGCCACTGGTACCCCCGCGGCCGCACCACCGCGGGCCTGTTCGACTACGACAGCCGCGGCCCGCTCGACGAGGGGCACCTGCGGTTCTTCACCCGTCGCAGCTTCGAGCGCCTGGTGACCCGCAGCGGCCTGCGCGTCGTCGAGCGCGACGTCGTGGGGGTGCCCGTCGACGTCCTCGACCGGGGCCGCGCCGGCGCGCGCCGGGTCGACGTGCGTCCGGGCCCTCGGGCGCGGTCGACCGGGCGGCGGTGCGCGGCTGGCCGACCCTCTTCGGGTACCAGCTCCTCTACCGCCTCGCCCCGGCGTGAGCCGGCCGGCACCACCGCATCCCCGGGTCGTCGCCGCGACCCTCGCCGGGTGCCTCGGCGGGGCGGTCGTCACCCTCGCCGTCCTCCTCGGGCTCGGGACCTCGCCGACGCGGACGGCCGTCGGGCTCGGCTACGGCTCGAACTTCTTCGACCTCCAGGCGGCGGCGCTGCTCGAGGGCCACCTCGACGTGCCCGCAGGGCAGCCTCGGCATCGAGGGCTTCGTCATCGGCGGGCGCACCTACATGTACTTCCCGCCGTTCCCGGCCCTGCTCCGCATCCCGGTGATGCTCGTGACGCGCGAGTTCGACGGCCGGCTGACCCTCGTGTCGATGGCCCTCGGGCTGGCTCGTCTTCGCGATCATGGCGACGAAGCTGTTCTGGCTCGCCCGGCGGGTCCTCGTCGGCGACGACCGTGCCCGAGCCGGCAGCGAGAGCGCCCTGGCCGCGGTGCTGCTCGCCGCGACGACGGCGGGCACCGTGCTCACCTTCGACGCCGCGCTGCCGTGGGTGTACCACGAGGTGTACGTGTGGTCGGTCGCCACCGTCGTGGGGGCCCTGTACTGGCTGGTCCGCGCCACGACGGCCCCCGACCGCCGCAGCCTCGGCTGGCTCGGTGCCTTCGCCCTCGCCGCGGTCCTCACCCGCACCACCGGCGGGTTCGCCGTCTGCGGGGCGGCCGCGGTCGCGGCGGTGGGCTGGTGGCTGGCCCACCGGCGGCGCGCGGACGGCCGGCGGGTGGCGGCCGCCCTCCTCGCCGTGGCCGTCGTCCCGGTCGCGGCGTCCGTGGCCCTCAACCTGGCCAAGTTCGACCACCCGTACCTCTTCCCCCTCGACCAGCAGGTCTGGACCCAGGTCAACGAGCACCGGCGCGAGGCCCTCGCGGCGAACGGCGGGCACATCACCGGGGTCCAGTTCGCCCGCGCGACGAGCGAGGCCTACCTCGTCCCCGACGGGCCTGCGGCTCACCTCCTGGTTCCCGTGGGTGGGGCTGCCGGCCCAGGCACCGCCCGTGGAGGCCGACGGGGTGGTGCTCGACCAGACGTACCGCACGGCCAGCGTCCCCGCCACCACGCCCCTGCTCACCGTGCTCGCCCTCCTCGCGGCACCGCTGCTGCTGCTGCGCCGCGACCGGCACGCCCTGCGGGTGCTCGGCGCGCCCCTGCTCGGGGCGGCCGCGGTGCCCGGCGGCATCCTCCTCTACGGCTACATCGCCAACCGCTACACGAGCGAGTTCGTCCCGCTGCTCGTCGTCGGCTCCGCCGTCACCGCCTGGACCCTCCTCCCCCGGCTGCTGGCGGGGGGACGACGACGGGCCGGGGCCGTGCTCGCCGGGCTCGCGGTGCTCACCGCCTTCTCCATCGTCGTCCAGCTGGCGACCGGGCTGTGGGCGGCCGGCACGACGGCGCGCGGCCCGCTGCTCGTCCGGCTGCTCTCCGCGCAGCAGCGCGTCGACGCCGCCCTCGGCCTCGCCGGTCCGCCGGTGCGGCGCGACGCCACGACGCTGCCGGCCGACGCGACGGCCGACACGCTCGCGGCCGCCCCCGGCTGCCGGGCCCTCTACCTCGCGACGGGCGACCGCTACGAGCCCTGGGTGCTCGTCGAGGCGGCCCCGACCGTGCTCCGGGTCACCGCTCACCGCGACCTGCGGGCCGGGCGCCTCGTCCTGGCCCGCTACGAGGGCTCACGCACACGCACCGTGCTGCTCCAGACCCGCACCGACCACCACGTGCGCGTGCTCGTCGAGGACGGTGACGCCGTGGCGGCCGGGCCCTGGTACGGCGTCTACCCGGAGACCTCGACGACGGTGGGCATCGGTGTCGACCCCGCCCTCTCACTGGTCGACGTCGACGACCACGCCGGGCGGACGCGTGACGGTCTTCCCCGCGCAGCGCATCGACGAGAGCTGGGTCATCCACCCGGGCCGCACCGTGGTCGTCGCCGACGACGCCGACGCCCGGGCCCTCGGCGTCACGGTCGCCCGCGCCGACGGGACGGCCCACGAGCCTGTGCCCACGGGTCGCCGGCGACGGGTCCGGCGGATGAGCCCACCGCTGCGGGTGGCCGTGCTCACCTGGCGCGACGCCGCCCACCCGGAGGCCGGCGGCAGCGAGGTCTACGTCGAGGAGGTCACGCGGGGGCTGGCCCGGCGCGGGCACCACGTCACCGTCCTCACCGCACGCTCCGGCGACAGCGCCCGCGAGGAGGTGGTCGACGGGGTGCGCCACCGGCGGGCCGGCGGCCGGCTCACGGTCTACCTCCACGGCCTGTGGTGGGTGGCGCTGCACCGCCGGCGGGTGGACGTGGTCGTCGACGTGATCAACGGGATCCCGTTCGGCACGCCGCTCGTGCGGCGCTCGGGCGTCGTCGCCCTCGTCCACCACGTGCACCGGGAGCAGTGGCGGATGATCTACCCGGACTGGCGCGGGAGGGTCGGCTGGTTCGTCGAGTCCGTCCTCACCCCGCGCCTGTACCGCCGGGTGCCGCACGTCACGGTGTCGAGGTCGTCCGCGGCCGACCTCGCGCGGCTGGGGATCCCGGAGGCCTCGGTCTCCGTCGTCCGCAACGGCCTGTCGACCCGCGCCGTCGGTACGCCCCGCGACCCGGCTCCGCGCATCGTCGTGCTCTCCCGGCTGGTCCCCCACAAGCAGATCGAGCACGTCCTCGACGCCGCGGCCGCCCTACGTGGGCGGCACCCCACGGTGCGGGTCGACGTCGTCGGGACGGGGTGGTGGGCCGGGCCGCTGACCGAGCACGCCCGGGCCCTGGGGGTCGAGGACGTCGTGCGCTTCCACGGCTGGCTCCCGGCGCGGGAACGCGACCACCTCCTGGCACGGGCCTGGGTGCTGGCGCTGCCGTCGGTCCGGGAGGGGTGGGGCATCGCCGTCACCGAGGCGGCGGCCCAGGGCACGCCGACCGTGGGCTACCGCAGCAGCGGGGGCCTCACGGAGTCCGTCGAGGACGGGGTGACGGGCTGGCTCGTCGACGACCGTGCGGGGCTCACGGCGCGGCTCGACGACGTGCTGTCGGGCCGGCTGGACATCGATGCGGCGGGGGCGGCGGCCCGGCGGGCGGCCGCCGCGCTGGACTGGGACGGAGTCGGTCGCCCGGTTCGAGGAGGTCGTGCTGCGGGCCGCGGCGGGCCCGGACGCCGGGGTCAGCGGCTGCCGTAGACGATGATCGGCTGGCTGGCCGGGTTCTCGGCCGGCGGCGCGGTCTGCCAGGACACCAGGCCGAAGATCCCCGCGAGCGCGAGGAGGATGCCGGCCAGGCCGGGGGCGATCACATTGCCGAACATCGAGACCTTCCTCTCGTGAAACTACGCAACAGTAACAGACCTCAGGGCCGCCTCCGCCGCACTCGCAGGAGCGACACGGCGGCCAGGACGACGAGGAGCGCGAGGTCGGTCCCGGCGACGAGGCGCACCTGCCACGCCGGGACCGGCGGAGCGCGCCGCGACGGGTCCCGGGAGCTCGACGAGGGCCAGGTCGGCGCCGTCGACGACCGTGCGGGCCCCGGCCGCCTCCAGCGCCGTGAGGACGTCCTCGGCCCCGGGGTCGCCACGGGTGACGAGCACCCAGCGCACCCCCTCGGCGCCGAGCGCGGAGGCCGTGCCCGGGCCGGGAGGGTCGAGGGCCGCTCCCACCCGCGCGGCCAGCGGGTCCTCCCCCGCGAGGGTCCGGCCGCCCACGACGAGTGCGTCCGACGTCGTGACCCGCACGTCGAACCAGCGGCCGGCCGGGTCGAAGGTGGGGTAGTCGCTCGCCCAGGGGTAGCGCCGGTAGGGCCGCCACGGAGCCGAGGCCAGCACGCCGCTGCCGCCGTCGACCACGCGGGCGACGGCGGCGAAGTCGGCCGGGTAGGTCGCGGGGGCGAGGACCCGGTGCACCACCGACGTGCCGTCGGGCAGCAGGAGGAAGGGCGTCACGAGCGCCACGACGGCGGCGGACGGCGCGAGGGCCGGCACGTGCCGGGCGACCGTCCGGCTCCCCCGGTCGAGCGCCGTCGCGACGGCCAGCACGGCGAGGACGACGAAGGGGGCGAGCCACTTCTGGGCATCACGCAGCAACCCGAGCCCGGGCACCACCCCGGTCGCCGCGGCCACCGCCTCCGCCCCGCCCGGCAGCGAGGTGAGCGCGGCGAGCACGAGGCCGGCCAGCCCGAGGGGGGCGAGGCGACGCGGCGCCGGGAGCCGCCGCCCGGCCAGCACGAGCCCGGCGAGGACGACGACGACGGTGGCCGCGCCGAGTCCACCGGCCCGGCTGCCCGGGCACGCTGAACCGGTCCCAGATGCCCCCGAGGCCCAGCAGCGAGACCACCGCCGGCCCCGGCAGCTCGGCGCGGGCCGAGAACGCGGCGACGCCGGCCGGGTCGGACGTGCCGCTCGCCCCGCTCAGCAGGGCGGGCAGCAGCCAGGGCAGCTGGGCGAGGGCGACGAGGCCGGCCACGGCGGCCGTGGTCCGCCGCCCCCCCGGCCGGCGCGGTCGCGGAGAGGACGAGGGCGGACCCGCCCGTCAGCACCGCCGAGGTCGGCGTCAGGGCGCCGAGCGCGAGCCACGGCGCGAGCCGGGCGGGCAGGCCGGGGCCAGCTCCGCGGCGCACCGCCAGAACGACCCACCAGAGGACGGCGTAGCCGAGCACGAGCGCCCACTGGCCGAGGCCGAGCCGCTCGACGACGAACGGGTTCCACACCGCGAAGGCGCCGGCGAGGGCCCGCGCCGGCCAGCGCAGCGGACCGGCCACGCGGTGGGCCCCCATCCCCGCGAGGAGCAGCGCACCGACCACGGCCACCCGGCCGACGACCGCGCCGTCGACGGCGAGGGAGAGCACGCCGACGACGGCGTCGAGGGGGGCGGCCCGCGCGGACGCGGTGCCGAGGCCGAGGGCCTCGGGCCGCAGGGGCAGCCGCGGCGTGAGGACGAGGTCGCGGGCGAACGGGTATCCGCCGCGGGTGAGCAGCGGCCAGGCGAGGACGAGCGACCGGCAGGGCGACCCAGAGGTCGAGGAGGACCTCGAGGCGGCGCGGCCGCCGCTCGTCCGCCCCGGTGGGGGCCACCATCGCGACCTCCCTATGCTGGCCCGGTCCGGAGCACACCCTAGATCACGAGCCGGGAGGTCCGCCGGTGTCCGCGGTGCCGTCCGACTCCTTCTCCGCCGTGTGGCCCACGGTCGACGTGGTACCCGGGTGGCTGACCCGCGACCAGGGCGCCCTCCTGTGGACCGCCGTGCGGCAGGCGTCCCCCGGCCCCGTGCGGGTCGTCGAGGTCGGGTCGCACCAGGGCCGGTCGACGTGCGTGCTCGCCGCGGCCCGTCCCGACGTGCGGGTGACCGCCGTCGACCCCTTCGTGCGCACCCGGCGGTACGCCGGGGCCGGTGTGCAGCGGCAGCTCGAGGCCAATCTGGCCCGCCTCGGGCTCACCGACCGGGTGGAGGTGGCGGCCACGACCTCGCGGGCGGCGCGCGAACGCTGGTCGGGGGCGGTCGACGTGCTGCACGTCGACGGCCGGCACGACTACTGGACGGTGCGCGACGACCTGCACTGGGTCGAGCACGTCGTCCCCGGTGGGACCGTCCTCGTCCACGACGCGTTCTCCTCGGTCGGGGTCACCCTGGCCCTGCTCGTCCACGTCCTCCCGGGCCCGACGCTCGAGTACCGCGGACGCACCGGGTCGATGGCGCGGTTCGTCGTCGCCCGTCCCGGCCGGCGCGCCCGTCTGCGGATGCTCGCCGAGCTGCCGTGGTGGGTCCGCAACGTCGTCGTCAAGGTGCTGCTGCGCCTCCGGCTGCGAGGGGTCGCCGCGCTGCTGGGCCACCACGGCCGGGACGACCCGTACTGACCGGTCCTCACCGGTACCGGGTGGTAACTTTCGGCGGTGAGCAGCGGGCACCGGCGCTCGAGCGTCGTGGGCGGGGCCGTGATGGCCGGCGCCATCGGCGTCATGAACCTCACGACCTACGGGCTGACCCTGGCCTGCGCCCGCCTCCTCGGCCCCGACGAGTTCGGCCAGTTCTCGTCCGTGCTCGGCGCGCTCATCGTCCTCAACGTCGTCTCCCTGGCGCTCCAGGCCACGGGCGCGCGTCGCGTCTCGACGGGCACCGGTGACCAGACGGCGGTGGCCGGCCGCCTCCTCGCGGCGACCGTGCGGGGTGCCGCCGTCGTCACGGCGCTCGGCGCGGTCGTGACCCCGCTGGTGGTCAGGGGGCTGCGCCTCGACAGCGTCGTCAGCGCGCTGGCCCTCGCGGTCGCGGCTGGACTACTCACGGTGATGGGCGGACAGGCCGGCATCCTCCAGGGCGAGCAGCGATGGGGTGCCCTGGCCCTCGTGTACGTGACGATGGGGACGGCCCGGCTCGTCCTGGGGGGTGGCGCCCTGCTCGTCGACCGGTCGGCGGCCGCCGCCCTCGTGGGTGTCGCGGTCGGGGCGCTGGCCCCCGTCGTCGTCGGCGCCGTGGCCCTGCACCGGTCCGGGCACTGGAGCACGCGGCCCCCCGTGGGCGCCACCCCCGAACGCACCTGGCGCGACTGGGAGCGCGGCGGGATCGGCCGCGAGGTGGCGCACAGCGCCTACGCCCTGCTCGCGTTCTTCGCCGTGTCCAACGCCGACGTCCTCCTCGCCCGGGTGGTGCTCCCCGGCGAGGAGGCGGGCCACTACGCCGCCGGCCTCGTCCTCACGAAGGCGATGCTGTTCCTGCCGCAGTTCGTCGTCGTCGTGCTCTTCCCGCGGATGGCCCGGGGGCACGACCTGCGCCGCACCCACGCCTACGGGCTGGCCGCGATCCTCACGCTCGGCGCCGTGGCCGTGGCGGCGGTCGTCGGTCTGCGCGGGGTGGCCCTGCAGTTCGTCGGCGGGGCGGCGTACGCGCCGGTGCGCGACGACCTCTGGCTGTTCGCGACACTGGGCACGGTCCTGGCCATGGTGCAGCTGCTCGTCTACGGTGCGCTGGCCCGCCAGCACCCGCGAGCCGTGCTGCTCCTCTGGGCCACGCTCGCCGCCACGGCGGCGCTCGCCCCGCTCGTGCAGAGCGCCCACGGCCTCCTGCTCGTCAAGCTCGGCCTCGACGTCGCGCTCCTGTTGGTGCTGGGCGGCTACCTCCTGGCCCGCAGCGGCGCCGGCGAGCCGGCCGAGGTCGTGCCCGTGCAGCCCCCGCTCGCCGAGGACCCGTCGTCACCGGAGCAGCCCGCGGTGCGGTGAGCGCCTGGTCCGCACCGCGCGGGTCAGTGGGCGGCGTCGTGCCAGGAGCGGCCGACCCCGACGCTGACGTCGAGCGGCACGTCGCCGAGGTCGAGCGCCGAGCCCATCTCGCGCCGGACGAGGGCCTCGACGTCGGCCCGCTCCCCCGGCGCGACCTCGAGCACGAGCTCGTCGTGCACCTGGAGGAGCATCCGGCTCCTGGCGCCCTCGGCCCGCAGGGCGGCGTCGACGCCCTTCATCGCGAGCTTGATGATGTCGGCGGCCGAGCCCTGGATCGGGGCGTTGAGGGCCATCCGCTCGGCGCCCTCGCGGCGCTGGCGGTTGTCGCTCAGCAGGTCGGGGAGGTACCGGCGCCGCCCGAGCATCGTCGCCGTGTAGCCGGTGGCCCGGGCCTCGACGACGATCTCGCGCAGGTAGTCGCGCACCCCGCCGAACCGCGCGAAGTACTCGTCCATGAGGCCCTGGGCCTCACCGGTGGAGATGGTCAGCTGCTTGGACAACCCGAAGGCCGAGAGACCGTAGGCCAGCCCGTAGCTCATCGCCTTGACCTTGCTGCGCATCTCGGCGGTGACGCCCTCCGGCTCGACCCCGAAGACGCGCGCCCCGACGAAGCGGTGGAGGTCCTCGCCGGTGCGGAAGGCCTCGATGAGCCCCTCGTCGCCGGAGAGGTGGGCCATGATCCGCATCTCGATCTGGCTGTAGTCGGCCGACATGAGCGACTCGTAGCCCTCGCCGACGACGAAGACCTCGCGGATGCGCCGGCCCTCCTCGGTGCGGATGGGGACGTTCTGGAGGTTCGGGTCGGTCGAGGACAGCCGCCCGGTGGCGGCGATGGTCTGCAGGTACGTCGTGTGGATGCGCCGGTCGGCCGCGACCGACTTGATGAGGCCCTCGACGGTGACCCGCAGCCGGCTGGTGTCGCGGTGGCGCAGCAGCGCCTCGAGGAAGGGGTGCTCGGTCTTGGTGAAGAGGTCGGCGAGGGCGTCGGCGTCGGTCGTGTAGCCGGTCTTGGTCCGCTTGGTCTTCGGCATGCCGAGCTGGTCGAAGAGCACCTCCTGGAGCTGCTTCGGGCTGCCGAGGTTGACGTCGTCGCGGCCGATCGCCTCGTAGGCGTCGAGCTGGGCCTGGCGCATCTTCGCGGCGAAGTCGGCCTCGAGCGCGGTGAGGGAGTCCTCGTCGACGGCGATGCCGGTGCGCTCCATCTCGGCGAGGATGTCGACGAGCGGCAGCTCGAGGTCGGCGAGCAGGCCGGCGCCCCCCGTCTCCTCGACCTTCTCGGCGAGCACCGTCGACAGCTCGAGCACGGCCCGGGCCCGCACCATCGCGTCGCGCGCGGCGGTGTCGTCGTCGGTGTCGAAGTCGAGCGTGCCCTGCCGGCCCTGGTCGCCGGCGGCGTCGGAGTCGGCGGTCAGCTCGCGGCCGAGGTGGCGGACCACGAGGTCCTCGAGGTCGTAGGAGCGCTGGTCCGGGCGCACGAGGTAGGCGGCGAGCGCGGTGTCGCTGACCACCCCGTCGAGGGCCAGCCCGCGGGTGGAGAGGGCCTGGAGCTGGGGCTTGACGTCGTGGAGCACCTTCGGGGCGTCGGGGTCGGCGAGCCAGCCGGCGAGCACGCCCTCCTGCTCGGGGGTGAGCGCGGTGAGGTCGAGGTAGGCCGTGGCGCCGTCCTCCCCGGCGAGGGCGACCGCCCCGGCGTCACCCGACCCGGCCCGGTACTGGCCGGAGACGACCACGCCGTGGGGCACCCGTCGGCCCGGGGCACCGTCGCCGAAGCGCACGGCGAGGTCGTCGGCGGTGAACACGTCGTCGCCCAGGTCGAAGCCGCCCTCCACCTCGTCGGCCTCGACCTCGAAGGTCTGGAAGAGCCGGTCGCGCAGCACCCGGAACTCGAGCCCGTCGAAGACCTGGTGCACCTCCTCGCGGTCCCACGAGGTGCGCTCGAGGTCGGCGACGCCCAGCGGCAGCTCGAGGTCGTCGACGAGCTTGTTGAGGCGACGGTTGCGCAGGACGTCGTCGAGGTGGGCCCGCAGGTTCTCGCCGGCCTTGCCCTTGATCTCGTCGACGTGCGCGACCACCCCGGCGAGGTCGCCGTACTGGCCGAGCCACTTGGCGGCCGTCTTGGGCCCCACCCCGGGCACCCCGGGGAGGTTGTCGCTGGACTCGCCGACGAGCGCCGCGAGGTCGCTGTAGCGGTCCGGGGGGACGAGGTACTTCTCCTCGACGGCGGCCGGGTCCATCCGCCAGACCTCGGAGACCCCGCGGACCGGGTAGATGAGGCTGACCCGGTCGGTGACGAGCTGGAAGGCGTCGCGGTCGCCGGTGCAGACGACGACCTCGCCGCCCGCCTCCGTCGCCTGGCGGGTGAGCGTGGCGATGACGTCGTCGGCCTCGAACCCCTCGACCCCCACGTGCCGGATGCGCAGCGCGTCGAGCACCTCGCGCATGAGCGGCAGCTGGCTGGAGAACTCGCTCGGGGTCTTGTTCCGGCCGGCCTTGTACTCGCTGTACTCGGCGAGCCGGAAGGTCTGCCGCGACACGTCGAAGGCGACGCCGACGTGCGTGGGCGCCTCGTCGCGCAGGACGTTGATGAGCATCGCGGTGAACCCGTAGACGGCGTTCGTGTGCTGGCCGGTGCTCGTCGAGAAGTTCTCCACCGGGAGGGCGAAGAACGCCCGGTAGGCCAGCGAGTGTCCGTCGAGGAGGAGGAGCTTCACGCGTGGCAGCCTAACGACCATGACCGACAGCCCAGACCTCATGGCCGGCGTGGAGCGGATGCGCGCGATGAACCCCGACTCGCTCATGGAGCGGATGGGGATCGAGGTGGTCGAGGCCACCGCGGAACGGCTCGTGGCGACGATGCCCGTCGCCGGCAACACCCAGCCCTACGGGCTGCTCCACGGCGGGGCCTCGGTGGTCCTCGCCGAGACCCTCGGGTCGATCGGGGCGGCGCTGCACGCCGGCGAGGGGAAGGCGGTCGTCGGGCTCGACATCAACGCCACCCACCACCGGGCCGCCCGCTCCGGGCTGGTCACCGGCACCGCCACGCCGCTCAGCCTCGGGCGCACCCTCGCCTGCTACGAGGTGGTGGTCACCGACGAGGACGGGCGGCGGGTCTGCACGAGCCGGATCACCTGCCTCATCCGGGACGCGGCCCCCGGCGGCTGAGCCGCAGGTCAGGGCCCGGCAAGGCCCCGGTCAGGAGTCGGTCAAGACCGGCCGAACGGGGGCCGTTGGGCCCACCGCGACCCACCCGAACGGCCGAGGCCGCGCCGCGGACGAGCCGCGACCATCGGGGGGTGCTCTCTCCCCTCCCCCGGCGCGCGGCCGCCGCTGCGGTGCTCTCCGGCGTGGCCCGGGCCGTGACCCCCGACCCCTCGGCCCCGGCGAAGTCGGCCGCCCGCACCGCCGCCGCCGGCACGAGCCTGCCCGACGCCGACCCCCCGCGCGCCGCCGCCGAGGTCGTCGCGCCGACCACCGCCCCGAGCGCCCGCTCGGTCGACGCCGCCTACGTCCCCCGGACGGCCGCCACCGTCCCGGGCTGGGGCACCCCGGCGTCGCGCACGACCCGCCTCCGGGGGGCCGTCCCCCGCATCGCCCGGGGCGCGACGACCGACGACACCGCCCTCCACCTCGCCCGCCGGGCCACCTGGGGAGCCACCCCCGCCCTCGTGGCGGCGATCCGCAGCCAGGGCGCCGCCGCCTGGCTCGACGCCCAGCTCAGCCCGCGCGGCGTCCCCGACACCGCGACGTCGACCCTCGTCACCACGCTCTTCCCGCGCCTCACCCTCCAGACCTGGGAGGTCCACGACCAGTACTGGCCGAACAGCACCGGTGACCTCGGCGACGACGTCATCCGGGCCTACGTCGCCCGGGCGCTGTGGTCGGAGCGCCAGCTGCTCGAGGTGATGGTCGACTTCTGGACCAACCACCTCGTCGTCACCGCCCCCTGGGGCGAGGCGTGGGACAGCGTGCACCGCTACCACGAGGACGTCATCCGCCGGAACGCCCTCGGCCGCTACGTCGACCTCCTCGTCGCCGCCGCCATGCACCCCGCCATGCTCGCCCAGCTCGACAACGAGTCCTCGACCAAGCGGGCCCCCAACGAGAACTTCGGCCGCGAGGTGCTCGAGCTGCACACCGTGGGCGTGGACGGCGGCTACGTCGAGTCCGACATCCGTCGCTCGGCGCTCGCCCTCACCGGGATGTCCACCGACAACGAGTCGGGCGAGTACCAGTACCGCCCCATCCGCCACCACCGCGGCGCCCTCGGCCTGCTCGGCTGGTCGCACGCCAACACCTCCGCCTACGGCGAGCCGGTCGGCGTGGCCTACCTCCAGCACCTCGCCCGGCACCCGAAGACGGCCCGCCGGATCGCGACCAAGCTCGCGGTGCGCTTCGTGTCCGACACCCCGCCGACCAGCCTCGTCGACACCCTCGCCGCGGTGTACCTCGCGAGCGACACCGCCATCGCGCCCGTCCTGCGCGCGCTGTTCACCTCCGCCGAGTTCGCCGCCTCCACCGGCCAGAAGACGAAGCGGCCGCTGGAGAAGATCATCTCCTCGGCCCGTGCCCTCGGGGTCGCCCCGGGCACCGACACCCGGGCGTGGCTCGGCGACCTCGTCTGGACCTCACGGGTCGCCGGCCAGGCCCCGATGGGCTGGCCGGCCCCGAACGGCTACCCCGACGTCGCCGGCGCCTGGGCCGGCGCGGGCGCGACCCTCACCTGCTGGAACTGGATGATGTCGCAGGGCTGGACGGCCGGCGACGCCGGCGACACGCGCGTGGCCTACCCCGCGTTCCGCTCGCTGCTGCCGACCACGCTGCCGGCCACCCACGGCGCCCTGGTCGACGCGCTGTCGACCCGCCTCCTCCACGCCCCGCTGCCCACGGCCAAGCGCGACGCGGTCTGCGCGTTCCTCGACAAGACCGCGAGCACCCCCCTCAAGACCACCGACGCCGCCGTCGGCTGGCGCCTGCCGTACGTCGTGGCGCTCGTCCTCGACACCCCCGAGTTCGCGACCCGCTGAGGACCCGACGATGACCGAGACGACGACCGTGCCGGGCGCGACGCCCGAGACCCTCCCCTGCGGCTGCCCCGAGGGCCGGGCCGTGTCGGGGACGAGCCGCCGGGCGCTCCTCGCGGGGGCGACGGCGCTCGGGGCGGCGGGCGCCACCGTCGGCCTCGCCTCGCCCGCGGAGGCGCTGACCCGGCTGACCTTCGCCGACGCCGGCTACACCGGGGACACCCTCGTCGTCCTGTCCTTCCGGGGCGGCATCGACGGCCTGTCGGTCGTGGCGCCGGTCGGCGACCCCGAGTACTACACGGCCCGCCCGTCGATCGCCGTGCCCCAGGCCCGCGGCCTCAAGCTGACGACCCGCTTCGCCCTGCACCCCGCCCTCGCGCCCCTCCTGCCGCTCTACACCGGCGGCAAGCTCGCCGTCGTCCACGCCGTCGGCCAGCCCAACCCGACCCGCTCGCACTTCACCGACATGGACGAGATGGAGCGCGCCGCGCCCGGCTCCTCGCTGCGCACCGGCTGGCTCGACCGGATGGTCGGCGCGACGACGACCCCGGGCCCCTTCGCCGGAACGGCCATGGGCGCCACGAGCGCACCTCGCTCGATGCTCGGGTCGAGCCCCGACCTGGCCCTGCGCTCGGTCGACTCGTTCTCGCTCAGCGGGGCCTGGGACGCGGTGGAGACGACGCGCTGGACCACCGCGCTGCGCGCCCTGCACGCCGGGGCCGCCGACACGGTGCGGGCCCCCGCGGAGGCCACCCTCGGCGCCCTCGCGACGACCGCGGCGCTGCGGGCGGCGGGCTACACACCGGCCAACGGCGCCGTCTACCCGTCGGGCTCGCTCGGCGACGCACTGCGCGACACGGCCCGCCTCGTCAAGGCCGGGGTCGGGCTGCGTGCGGTGACCATCGACTCGGGCAACTGGGACATGCACAGCGACCTCGGCAGCAGCACGGGCGGGTGGATGTTCCGGCAGCTCACCGAGGTCGGCCAGGCCCTCGCCGCCTTCATGACCGACCTCGGCACCGCGTCCGACCGGGTCACCCTCGTCACCCTGTCGGAGTTCGGCCGGCGGGTCGCCGAGAACGGCTCCGGCGGCGTCGACCACGGGTACGGCAACGTCTCGCTCGTGCTCGGCGGCGGGGTGGTCGGCGGCGCGGTCTACGGCGCCTGGCCGGGCCTGGCCGCCGACCAGCTCCAGGCCGGCGACCTCAAGGCGACGACCGACTACCGGGTGGTCCTCGGGGAGATCCTCGAGAAGCGGTGCGCCGTCACCGCCTCGAGCGTGCTGCCGGGGCTGCCCTCGTCCCGGCTGGGACTCGTCCGGGCCCGCTGAGCCCGTCCCGCCGGACCGAGCAGGAGCGAGGGCGAACGCGGCCCGGGCTCAGGCGGAGCGGGCGGGCAGCGAGCGACGCCGCAGGCTGCGCCGCCGCCGGGTGAGCTCGAGGCCGGTCTCGGCCGTCTCCGGCGCGATCCGCCGCCGCAGGGTTCCCGTCGCGACGACCCGACGGGTGACGACCGACCCGAAGCCGAGCCGGGCGAAGAACCGGTTCGCGTCGCGGCTGGTGACCGGGACGTTGGACACGACGTGCTCGCACCCCGCCCGCTCGGCGGCCGCGAGGACCGCGGCGAGCAGGGCCTTGGCCACCCCGTGCCGCCGGGCCCCCGGGCTGACCCACAGCTGCTCGATCGCGTACTCGGGCGACGGGCTGAGGCCGAAGGGGTTGTCGGTGGTGATGACGTAGCCGGACGGGACGCCGTCGAGCAGCGCGACGAACGACTGCACGCCGGGGCGGCGCAGGGCCCCCGAGAGCCGACCGTCGGTGATCGCCCGGGCGCAGACGTCGGGGCTGGTGCCGGAGTCGACACGGGCCTCGAGCCACAGGGCGGTGATGTCGTGGAGCTGGTCGGCGACGGCGGTCACCTCGACGGGTCGACGGGCCACGTCGCCTCCTCGCTCCAGGCGGCCCGCGCACCGGGCCGACGTCCACGGACACTATGCCCCCGGCCGCCACCCGTGGGAAGGGCGGGTCCACCGAATTCGTCGGGCGTCGGGGGCGCCGCGACGGATCGGCCCGGGTCACCGCCGCCTGCGCTGCGGAACCCGGGCGGCCCTCAGGCCTTCTCCATGCCCGCCACGACGGCGTCGGCGACCTCGCGCATGCCCATCCGGCGGTCCATCGCGGTCTTCTGGATCCAGCGGAAGGCCTCGGCCTCGGTGATCTTCAGCCGGGCCATGAGCACGCCCTTGGCCCGGTCGACGGCCTTGCGCGTCTCGAGCCGCTCGCCGAGGTCGGCGACCTCGTCCTCGAGGGCCTTGAGCTCGCTCCACCGCGACAGGGCGATGTCGAGGGCGGGGGTGACGTCGCCCACGGTGAACGGCTTGACGACGTAGGCCATGACCCCGCGTCGCGGGCCCGCTCGACGAGCTCGCGCTGGCTGAACGCGGTGAGCATGACGACCGGGCAGATCCGCTCGGCGCCGATCGCCTCGGCGGCGCTCAGGCCGTCCATCACCGGCATCTTGACGTCCATGATGACGATGTCCGGGCGCAGCGAGCGGGCGAGCTCGACGGCCTGCTCGCCGTCACCCGCCTGGCCGACGACGTCGTAGCCCGCCTCGCGGAGCATCTCCGCGAGGTCGAGACGGATGATCGCCTCGTCCTCGGCGACGAGGACGCGGCGGGCGGCGGCTGGGCTCTCACTCATGTGCCGGGAGCGGGACTCGAACCCGCACGCCCTCGCGGGCAGAGCATTTTGAGTGCTCCGTGTCTGCCGTTCCACCACCCCGGCGGGGGCGGGGAAAGCATACCGACGGGCATCGGTCGGCCTCAGGCCTGTCCGAGGCTCGGCGGCGTCGACGTAGGCCGGGGCCACCCGGTTCTTCGCGTCGCCGATCCGGTGCACGCGAAGGGCGTTGGTCGAGCCCGGGATCCCGGGCGGCGAGCCCGGCGACGATGATGACGTCGTCGCCCTCGGTGACCCGGCCGAGCCCGAGGAGCACCTCGTCGACCTGCATGGCCATCTCGTCGGTGTGCCGGACCTTGCCCACGAGGAAGGTCTCGATCCCCCAGGTGAGCGCGAGCTGGCTGCGGGTGGCCTGGTTCGGGGTGAACGCGAGCATCGGGATGCGGGGGCGGACCCGGGCCAGGCGCCGCGAGGAGTCGCCGCCCTCGGTGAAGGTGATGAGGTACTTGACGCCCGAGCAGCTCGCCGATCTCGGCCGCGGCGGCGGTGACCGCACCGCCCTTGGAGTTCGGGCGGGTGCCGAGCGGACGGATGCGGTGCAGCCCGTGGGTCTCGGTGTTCTCGATGATCCGGGCCATCGTGCGCACGGCCGCGAAGGCGTGCTTGCCGACGCTCGTCTCGCCGGAGAGCATGAGCGCGTCGGCGCCGTCGAGGACGGCGTTCGCGGCGTCCGAGGCCTCGGCACGGGTCGGCCGGCTGTTCTCGATCATCGACTCCAGCACCTGGGTGGCGACGATGACCGGCTTGGCCCGGCGGCGGGCGATCTCGCAGGCCCGCTTCTGGACCAGCGGCACCTGCTCGAGGGGCATCTCGACGCCGAGGTCGCCGCGGGCCACCATGACGCCGTCGAAGGCCCGGATGATCTCGTCGAGGTTCTCGACGGCCTGGGGCTTCTCGATCTTGGCGATGACCGGCAGCCGCAGGCCCTCCTCGTCCATGATCTCGTGGACCCGGCGGATGTCGTCGGCACTGCGGACGAACGACAGCGCGATCATGTCGGCCCCGATGCGCAGGCCCCAGCGCAGGTCGTCCTCGTCCTTCTCGGACAGGGCGGGAACCGACACCGCGACACCGGGCAGGTTGATGCCCTTGTTGTTGCTCAGCGGCCCGCCCTCGAGCACCTGGCAGACGACGTCGGTCTCGGTGACCTCGGTGGCGATGAGGGCGAGCTTGCCGTCGTCGATGAGGATGCGGTCGCCGCTGTGGACGTCGCCGGGCAGGCCCGAGTACGTGGTGCCGACCTCGTGGACGTCGCCGGGGACGTCGCGGGTCGTGATCGTGAAGGTCGCGCCCTTGACGAGCTGGACGGGGCCGTCGGCGAAGCGGGCGGTGCGGATCTTGGGGCCCTGGAGGTCGACGAGGACCCCGACCGCCCGGCCCGCGGCGTCGCTCGCCGCGCGCACGTCGCGGTAGACGAGGTCGTGGTCGGCGTGGGTGCCGTGGCTGAGGTTGAGGCGGGCGACGTCCATCCCCGCCGTGACGAGCTCACGCAGGTTCTCCGCGGAGGACGTGGCCGGGCCGAGGGTGCAGACGATCTTCGCGCGACGCATGGATCGAGCCTATCGGTGGAAGCGTTTGCACCGTGACGCGGGCCACATCCCGGTCGGACCCGCTGGACGTGCCCACCGGGGTCTCGCGGACGAGCTCGGGTGCCGGCCGCCGTCAGGCGGTGAGCGGGCGGTCGGTGGGGTTGACCGGCCGGGGCAGCCGCGACGGCTTGCGCATGAGCCACGCGTCGACCTCGTGGGCCACCGAGCGACCCTCGGCGATGGCCCAGACGATGAGCGACTGGCCGCGCCCGGCGTCCCCGGCGACGAACACCCCGGGCACCGAGGACATGAAGTGCCCGTCGCGGGCGACGTTGGACCGCTCGTCCTTCTCGACCCCGAGCTGGTCGAGCAGCCCCTCGGCCTGCGGGCCGAGGAAGCCCATCGCGAGGAGCACGAGCTGGGCCGGCACCTCGCGCTCGGAGCCCTCGACCTTCTCGAAGCCCTTCTCGCCCAGTCCGCACCTCGTGCAGGCGCAGCGCCCGGACCCGCCCCTGCTCGTCGCCGACGACCTCGCTCGTGGTCGTGGCGTAGACCCGGTCGCCGCCCTCCTCGTGGGCCGAGGCGACCCGGAAGAGCATCGGGTGGGTCGGCCACGGGTGGGCGTCGGCCCGGTCGGCCGGGGGCTGCGGCATGATCTCCAGGCTCGTCACCGACCGCGCGCCCTGGCGGTGCGCCGTGCCGATGCAGTCGGCGCCGGTGTCGCCACCGCCGATGACGATGACGTCCTTGCCCTCCGCCGTGACCTGGCCCTCGACGTCCTGCCCGAGCGCGACGCGGTTGGCCGGCGGGAGGAAGTCCATCGCCTGCATCACGCCGTCGAGCTCGCGGCCCGGCACGGGCAGGTCGCGCGGCACGGTGGCCCCGACCGCGACGACGACGGCGTCGAACCGCTTGCGCAGGTCGGCGCCGGTGAGGTCGCGCCCCACCTCGACACGCCGGTGCGGAAGCGGGTGCCCTCCGACTTCATCTGGGCGATCCGGCGGTCGAGGACCGCCTTCTCCATCTTGAACTCGGGGATGCCGTAGCGCAGCAGGCCGCCCGGCTGGTCGGCGCGCTCGTAGACGGCGACGGTGTGCCCGGCGCGGGTCAGCTGCTGCGCGGTGGCCAGGCCGGACGGGCCCGGACCCGACGACGGCGACGGTCTTGCCGGACAGCCGCTCCGGGCGCCTGCGGGAGGATCGTGCCGTTCTCGAAGGCCCGGTCGACGACCGTCACCTCGACCTGCTTGATCGTCACCGGGGGCTGGTTGATGCCGAGCACGCACGCCGACTCGCACGGCGCCGGGCAGAGCCGCCCGGTGAACTCGGGGAAGTTGTTCGTCGCGTGGAGCCGCTCGATGGCCTCGCGCCACTCGCCCCGCCAGGCGAGGTCGTTCCACTCCGGGATGAGGTTGCCGAGCGGACAGCCGCTGTGGCAGAACGGGATCCCGCAGTCCATGCAGCGTCCGGCCTGGCGCTGGAGCTCGGGGACCGGCTGGTCCTCGTAGACCTCCTTCCAGTCCCGGATGCGCACGGGCACGGGCCGCCGTCGGGGCAGCTCGCGCTCACGGGTCTTCAGAAAGCCCTGGGGGTCAGCCACGGGACGCCTCCATGATCCGCTCCCACACCTGGGGGCCGTCGGGGTCGAGGCCCTCCGCCTGCGCCGTGGCCCGCACGTCGAGGACGCGCTGGAACATGCGCGGGAGGACCAGGGTGAAGGCCGACCGGGCACTGCCCCAGTCGGCGAGGAGCCGTGCCGCGACGGCGGAGTCGGTCCACCGCACGTGCCGCTCGAGGAGGTCGTGCACGACGAGCTCGTCGTCGGGCCGCAGCGGCAGCAGGTCGACGAGCTCGGGGTTGACCCGGGCGGGGTCGAGGTCGAGCACGTACGCGACGCCACCGGACATGCCGGCGGCGACGTTGCGGCCGGTCGGCCCGAGGATCGAGCGCGGTGCCGCCGGTCATGTACTCGAGGCCGTGGTCGCCGACGCCCTCGACGACCGCCGTCGCGCCGGAGTTGCGCACGCAGAACCGCTCGCCGACCCGACCCCGGAGGAACAGCTCGCCGGACGTCGCGCCGTAGGCGATGACGTTGCCCGCGATGACGTTCTCCTCGGCGACGAGGGCGCTGCCCGGCGCGGGACGGACGACGATCCGCCCGCCCGAGAGCCCCTTGCCGACGTAGTCGTTCGCGTCGCCCTCGAGCCGCAGCGTGATGCCGGCGGGGAGGAAGGCGCCGAAGCTCTGGCCGGCCGAGCCGGTGAGGGTGAGGTCGACCGTGCCGTCGGCGAGGCCCTCGGGGTGGGCCTTGGTGACCTCGTGGCCGAGCATCGTGCCGACCGTGCGGTTGACGTTGCGGATGCCGAACCGGGCGGTCACCGGCTCGCCGTGGTCGATGGCGTCGCGGGCGGCGGCGATGAGCTGGTGGTCGAGCGCCTTCTCGAGCCCGTGGTCCTGGCCCACCCGGTGCCGGATGCCCGAGCCGTCCGGGCTCTCGACCCGGGTGAGGATCGGTGCCAGGTCGAGGCCGGAGGCCTTCCAGTGCTCGACGGCCTTGCTGACGTCGACGTGCTGGATCTGGCCGATCGCCTCCTCGATGCTGCGGAAGCCGAGCGCGGCGAGGTGCTCGCGGACCTCCTCGGCGATGTACTCGAAGAAGGTCTCGACGAACTCCGGCGCCCCCGAGAAGCGGGCCCGCAGCTCGGGGTTCTGGGTGGCGATGCCGACCGGGCAGGTGTCGAGGTGGCAGACCCGCATGAGGATGCAGCCGGAGACCACGAGCGGGGCCGTGGCGAAGCCGAACTCCTCGGCCCCGAGCAGGGCGGCGATGACGACGTCGCGGCCGGTCTTGATCTGCCCGTCGACCTGCACGACGATCCGGTCGCGCAGGCCGTTGAGCACGAGCGTCTGCTGGGTCTCGGCGAGGCCGAGCTCCCACGGGCCGCCGGCGTGCTTGAGCGAGGTGAGCGGCGAGGCCCCGGTGCCGCCGTCGTGCCCGGAGATGAGGACGACGTCGGCGTGCGCCTTCGAGACGCCCGCGGCGACCGTGCCGACCCCGACCTCGGAGACCAGCTTGACGTGCACGCGGGCCTGCGGGTTGGCGTTCTTGAGGTCGTGGATCAGCTGGGCGAGGTCCTCGATGGAGTAGATGTCGTGGTGCGGCGGCGGGCTGATGAGGCCGACGCCCGGCGTGGAGTGCCGCGTCGAGGCGATCCACGGGTACACCTTCGGGCCGGGCAGCTGCCCGCCCTCCCCGGGCTTGGCGCCCTGGGCCATCTTGATCTGGATGTCGTCGGAGTGCGTGAGGTAGAGGGAGGTGACGCCGAACCGGCCGGAGGCCACCTGCTTGACCGCCGAGCGGCGGGTGGGGTCCATGAGCCGCTCGGTGTCCTCGCCGCCCTCGCCGGTGTTCGAGCGGGCGCCGAGCCGGTTCATCGCGACCGCGAGGGTCTCGTGCGCCTCCTGGCTGATCGAGCCGTAGCTCATCGCGCCGGTGGAGAACCGACGGACGATCTCGCTCACCGGCTCGACCTCCTCGAGCGGCACCGGCTCGCGCGGCTCGGCCCCGCCGAGGTCGAACAGCCCGCGCAGGGTCATCAGCCGCCCGGACTGCTCGTCGATCCGCTGGGTGTACTGCTTGAAGACGTCGTAGCGGCGCTGCCGGGTGGCGTGCTGGAGCCGGAAGACGGTCTCGGGGTCGAAGAGGTGCGGCTCGCCCTCGCGGCGCCACTGGTACTCGCCGCCGACGACGAGCTTGCGGTGGGCCTGCCGGATGCCGTCCGGCGGGTAGGCCGCCTCGTGGCGGGCCGCGTTCTCGGCCGCGAGCACGCCGAGCCCGATCCCGCCGAGCTGGCTCACGGTGCCGGTGAAGAACTCGTCGACGAGGTCCTGCGAGAGGCCGATCGCCTCGAAGACCTGCGCCCCGCGGTAGGAGGCCACGGTGGAGATGCCCATCTTCGACATCACCTTGAGCACGCCCTTGCCGAGCGCCTTGATGAGGTTGGCGACCGCCTTCTCCTCGGTGACCTCGGTGATGTCGCCGCGCCGGACCATGTCCTCGACGCTCTCCATCGCGAGGTAGGGGTTGATGGCGGCGGCGCCGTAGCCGATGAGGAGGGCGACGTGGTGCACCTCGCGGACGTCGCCGGCCTCGACGATGAGCCCGACCTGGGTGCGGGTCTTCTCGCGGATGAGGTGGTGGTGCACGGCCGAGGTGAGCAGCAGCGACGGGATGGGCGCGGTGTCGCGGTCGGAGTCGCGGTCGGAGAGCACGACGAAGCGGGCACCGCCCGCGATGGCCGAGGAGACCTCCGCGAAGACCTCGTGGAGGCGCGCACGCAGCGCCGCCTCGCCGCCGGTGACGTCGTAGGTGCCGCGCACGACGACGGTCTCGAAGCCGGGCAGGTCGCCGTCGGCGTTGATGTGGACGAGCTTGGCCAGCTCGTCGTTGTCGATGACCGGGAAGGGCAGCACGACCTGGCGGGCGTGCGCGGGGTTGGCGTCGAGGAGGTTGCCCTCGGGGCCGATCGAGCCGGCGAGCGAGGTGACGAGCTCCTCGCGGATCGCGTCGAGCGGCGGGTTGGTGACCTGGGCGAAGAGCTGGGTGAAGTAGTCGAAGACCAGCCGGGGCCGCTCGGACAGGACGGCGATGGGGGTGTCGGTGCCCATCGACCCGAGGGCCTCGCCCCCGGTGCGCGCCATCGGCGCGAGGATGATCTTCAGCTCCTCCTCGGTGTACCCGAAGGTGCGCTGGCGCCGGGCGACCGAGGCCGCCGTGTGGATGATGTGCTCGCGCTCGGGCAGGTCCTTGAGCGCCAGCAGGCCCGCGTGCAGCCACTCCTCGTAGGGGTGCTCCGCCGCGAGGCCGGACTTCACCTCGTCGTCGCCGATGATCCGGCCGGCGGCGGTGTCGACGAGGAACATCCGCCCGGGCTGGAGCCGCCCGCGGCGCACGACGTTCTCCGGCTCGAGGTCGAGCACGCCGGCCTCGGAGGCCAGCACGACGAGGCCGTCGTCGGTGACCCAGTAGCGGCCCGGGCGCAGCCCGTTGCGGTCGAGCACGGCGCCGACGAGGGTGCCGTCGCTGAAGCAGACCGCGGCCGGGCCGTCCCAGGGCTCCATGAAGGTCGAGTGGAACTCGTAGAACGCGCGCCGGGCGGGGTCCATCGAGTCGTGGTTCTCCCACGCCTCGGGGATCATCATGAGCACGGCGTGGGGCAGCGAGCGGCCGCCGAGGTGGATCAGCTCGAGCACCTCGTCGAACGAGGCCGAGTCGGACGCCTCGGGCGTGCAGATCGGCGAGAGCCGGGAGAGGTCGCCGGGGAAGACGTCGGAGCCCAGCTCGCTCTCGCGGGCGTGCATCCAGTTGCGGTTGCCCTTGACGGTGTTGATCTCGCCGTTGTGCGCGATGAGCCGGTAGGGGTGGGCCAGCGGCCAGCTCGGGAAGGTGTTGGTCGAGAAGCGCGAGTGCACGAGGGCGAGCTCGGTGGCGAACCGCTCGTCGGAGAGGTCGGGGAAGAACGGCTCGAGCTGCCCGGTGGTGAGCATCCCCTTGTAGACGACGGTGCGGGCCGACAGGGACGGGAAGTAGACCTCGAGCTCGCGCTCGGCCCGCTTGCGCAGGGCGAAGGTGAGGCGGTCGAGGGCGATGCCGGCGGCACCGTCGCGCGCCGCGACGAAGAGCTGGCGGAAGCACGGCATGGTGCGCCGCGCGGCCGCGCCGACGAGGTCGGGGGTCACCGGCACGTCGCGCCAGGTGAGGACCTCGAGGCCCTCCTCCTCGGAGATCGCGGCGATCCGCTCCTCGACCGCGCCCCGCGCCGCCTCGTCGGTGGGCAGGTAGGCGATGCCGACCGCGTAGGCGCCCGGCGGGCGGCAGCTCGACGTCGACGACGGCCCGCAGGAACGCGTCCGGGACCTGGGTGAGGATGCCCGCGCCGTCACCGACCATCGGGTCGGCCCCCGTGGCGCCGCGGTGGTCGAGGTTGCGCAGGGCGTCGAGGGCGTGGACGACGATGTCGTGCCCGGCGGTGCCCCGCATCGTCGCGACCATCGCCACACCGCAGGCGTCGTGCTCGTGCTCGCGGCGGTACAGGCCCACGTCGGCGGGCTGGGCGGAGAAGTGGGCGACGGACACGTCGGGTCACCGTCCTCGGGGTCGACGGCCCCCGAGGGGACCGGGCACGGCAAGGTCAGGCGCGGACGACTACGGCCACGTCCGGGAATGGTATCCCCGGCCCCAACCGTCTTGCCATTCGAGCCGCGCCTATCCCACATCCTGGGACTGCGGCTCGTCGGCTCCGCGGGCGTCGCCGGCGGGGTCTCGGGCTCCGCGGTCGTCGCGGGTCGTCGCGGCCGCCTCCCGGGCGGCCCGCCGCCCGGTGAACCAGACGATCCACAGCCCGAGGAGGAAGACGAGGATGCTCGTCCACACGTTGAGCCGCTGCCCGAGGATGCGTTCGGCCTCGTCGGTGCGCATCTTCTCGACGACGATCCGGCCGACGGGGTAGCCCGCGACGTAGAGCCCGAGCAGCTGGCCCGGCGCCAGCCGGCGGCGCCGGTCGACGACGAGCAGCGCGGTCGCCAGGACGAGCAGGAAGACCAGCTCGTAGAGGAAGGTCGGGTGGTAGGTGCCGATGACGACGGGGTGGCCGGCGGCGTCGGTGACGGCCCGCCCGGCCGACTGGTCCCACTCGTGGATCTGCAGGCCCCACGGCAGGGTCGGTCGGGCCGCCGTAGAGCTCGTTGTTGAACCAGTTGCCGAGCCGCCCGATGGCCTGGGCGTAGGCGACGCCGGGGGCGGCGGCGTCGGCGAAGAGGAGGAACGGGACGTTGGAGCGCCGGCAGCCGATCCACGCGCCGAGGGCGCCGAGCGCGACCGCACCCCAGATGCCGAGGCCGCCGTTCCAGATCTTCAGGGCGTCGACGAGGTGGCCGCCCTCGCCGAAGTACGGCCCGGGGGTCGTGATGACGTGGTAGAGCCGGCCCCCGATGATGCCGAGGATGACCGCGTAGGCGGCGACGTCGAGCACCACCCCGCCCTCGACGCCGCGCTGGGCCAGCCGGCGGCCGGTGAGCCACACGGCGAGGACGATGCCGACGAGGATGCACAGCGCGTACGCGCGCACCGTCAGCGGACCGAGGTGGAGGGCGGCGACCGTCGGGCTCGGGATCGAGGCGATCACGCGGGCCGACCCCTGCCGACCGGGCCGCGGCGTCACTTCGTGGCGGCCGTGATGGCCTTGGTGAAGGCGTCGGGGGTGGAGATCGTCCCGATGTCGGTCATCTGGCCGTTGATCATCACCGTCGGGGTGCCCTGGAACTTCGGGATCTTGAAGGCCGCGTCGTTGACCGAGCTGATGTAGCGCGTGTACTTGCCGCTCGTCGACGCACGAGTTCCACGTCGTGCAGCGCGTCGCCGGTGATGCCCGCCGTCTTCGCCCAGCCGTCGAGCGCGGCCTGCGACACGTCGGTGCCCTCCGGCACCTGCGCGGCGTAGACGGCGTCGTGGAACTCGGGGAACTTCCCGTCCTCGGCGGCGCAGAACGCGCCGTTGCCCGCGGGCGTCGAGTTCTGGATGCCGCCCTTGTCGTCGAGGAAGTTCATCACGTGGTACTTGAGGACGATCTTGCCCTGCTGGGCCAGGTCCTTGACCGTGGAGCCGAGGATCGCCTCGAACTGCCCGCAGTTCGGGCACTGGAAGTCCTCGTAGAGGTCGACCGTCGGGGCGCCGGCCACCGTCGTGACGTCGGCGTAGGCGCGGTAGCCCTCGCCCATGCTCGTCCCGGCCGGGGTGGCGGTGCTCGTGCCGATCCGCGGCCTTCTGCTTGGCCTGGGACCAGACGACGCCGCCGACCACCGCGACGATGGCGACGACGACCACGACGGTCGCGACGACGATCTTGTTGGCCCCGCCGCCCGCGGAGCTCTTCTGGGCCGCCTGGATCTTGGCCTGGCGGGCGTTGCCGGCGGGCTTCGCCTTCGTCGAGTTCTTGGCCATGGTTCTCGGGGTGCCTTTCAGAGTCCGAACAGGATGCGGTCGAGGGAAGCGAGGGTGCGCGGGCGCCACCACAGCCAGGCGCCGGCGAGGGCGAAGCTGGCGTCGCGTGCGATCTCCTGAGGGTACTTGGTGTCGCTGGCGCCGATCTGGCCCCCGCCACCGAAGCAGCCGCAGTCGATGGTCAGGCCACGGGCCCAGGCCTGGGCGATGCCGATGACGAAGACGACCATGAGCACGGTCGAGACGACCGCGGCCGGCCGGGTGAAGATCCCGAGGACGAGCAGCACGCCGAGGACGATCTCGAGGAACGGCAGGGCCAGCCCGATCCAGCCCGCGACGTCGGAGGAGAGGAAGGGCAGCTCGTAGGCCTGGACCGCCCGCTGCGAGGTGAGCGGGTGACCGACCTTGGTGAGGCCCGCGTAGACGAGGACGACCCCGAGGAAGAGCCGGGCGAGCAGCCCCACGACGTCGAGCACCCGCTCGCGGCGGTACCAGGGGTCGGCGTCGGTCGCCTCCACCCGGTCGGTGGTGGTGCTCATCGGTGTCCCTCCCGGACTCCCTGGGCCAGCTCTGCGGTCAACGTGCGCAACGCCTCGAGGCGCTGCGAGAGTTCCCCGTCGCCGCCGAGGGTCCGCACGAGGGCCGACCCGACGATGACGCCGTCGGCGTACGCCGCGATCTCGGCGGCCTGCTCGCGGGTGGAGACGCCGAGGCCGAGGCACACCGGCAGGTCGGTGACCGCCCGGACCCGCTCGACGAGGCCCCGGGCGTCGGTGTCGACGCTCGTCCGGGCGCCGGTGACCCCCATCGTCGAGGCGGCGTAGACGAAGCCCCGGCAGGCGCCGGTGACCTTGACGAGGCGCTCCGGCGTGCTGCTCGGGGCGACGAGGAAGATGCGGTCGAGGCCGTGCCGGTCGCTCGCCGCGACCCACGCGTCGGCCTCGTCGGGGATGAGGTCGGGCGTGATCATCCCGGCGCCCCCGGCGGCCGCGAGGTCGGCCGCGAAGCGCTCGACCCCCCGGCGCAGGACGAGGTTCCAGTAGGTCATGACGACGGGGACCGCCCCGGCCCCGCGGACCGCCGCGACGGCCGTGAAGACGTCGTCGACGGTGGTGCCGCCGGCGAGGGCGGCCGCCATGGCGTCCTGGTTGACCGGGCCGTCGATGACCGGGTCGCTGTACGGCGACCCCCACCTCGACGAGGTCGCAGCCGGCCTCGACGAGGACCCGCATCGCCGCGACCGAGCCCTCGACGCTCGGGTAGCCGACGGGGAGGTAGCCGACGAGCGCGGCCCGACCCTCGGCGCGGCAGCGGGTCAGCACCTCCTCGACCCCGGTGGTCACCGTGCTCACTGCGTGCCCTCGTCGACGAGGCCGAACCACGCGGCGGCGGTGTGCATGTCCTTGTCGCCCCGCCCGGAGAGGTTGACGAGCAGCAGTCCGTCCGGGCCGAGCTCGCGGCCGACCTCCATCGCCCCCACGAGGGCGTGCGCCGACTCCAGCGCCGGGATGATCCCCTCGGTGCGGCAGAGCAGCGAGAACGCCTCCATGACCTGGACGTCGGTGGCGTACCGGTACTCGGCCCGCCCGCTGTCGCGCAGGAACGAGTGCTCGGGGCCGACGCTCGGGTAGTCGAGCCCGGCCGAGATCGAGTGCGACTCGACGGTCTGGCCGTCGTGGTCCTGCATGAGGTAGCTCATCGCGCCGTGGAGCACGCCCGGGGTGGCGGCCGAGGCGAAGCGGGCGGCGTGCCGGCCGGACTCGATGCCCTCTCCCCCGGCCTCGACGCCGACGAGGCGCACCCCCTCGTCGCCGACGAACCGGTGGAAGATGCCCATCGCGTTCGAGCCGCCGCCCACGCAGGCGATGACGGCGTCGGGGAGCCGGCCGGTGAGGTCGAGGACCTGGGCCCGGGCCTCCTCGCCGATGATCGCGTGGAAGTCGCGGACCATCTCGGGGAACGGGTGCGGCCCGGTGACCGTGCCGATGGCGTAGTGCGTCGTCGCCACGTTGGTGACCCAGTCGCGCAGCGCCTCGTTGATGGCGTCCTTGAGGGTGGCGCTGCCGTGCTCGACGGCGACGACCTCGGCGCCGAGGATCTTCATCCGGGCCACGTTGAGGGCCTGGCGCTCGGTGTCGACCTTGCCCATGTAGATGCGGCACTCCAGGCCCATGAGGGCCGCGGCGGTGGCCGTGGCCACCCCGTGCTGCCCCGCCCCGGTCTCGGCGATGATCCGGGTCTTGCCCATCCGCTTGGTGATGAGGGCCTGGCCGAGCACGTTGTTGATCTTGTGCGAGCCGGTGTGGTTGAGGTCCTCGCGCTTGAGGACCACCCGGGCGCCGCCGCAGTGGGCCGCGAAGCGCGGCACCTCCGTGATGATGCTCGGCCGCCCGGTGTAGGTGGCGTGCAGCCGGGCGAGCTCGTCCTGGAACTCGGGGTCGACGGCGGCCTTCTGCCGGGCCTCGTCGAGCTGCTCGAGCGCGGGGACGAGCGGCTCGGGGACGTAGCGCCCGCCGAAGGGGCCGAAGCGCCCGGGGCGGGGCAGCTCCTCGACGGTGAGCTCGGGGTCGGGCGCGGTCGGTCTCGCTCACGGGGACACCTCCACCGGCGACCCGCGCCGACGATCGCCGGCGACGGCCGCCGCGGGGTCGCCGGTGCGCACGAGCGCCTCGCCGACGAGGACGACGTCGGCGCCCTGGGCGGCGTAGGCCGCGGCGTCGGCGGGGCCGCGCGATCCCCGACTCGGCGACGGTGACGACGCCGTCGGGCACGAGCGGGCGCAGCCGCGAGAAGGTGTCGGGGTGCACCTCGAGGGTCTTGAGGTTGCGGGCGTTGACGCCGATGACGCCCGCCCCGGCGTCGACCGCGCGCTGGGTCTCGTCCTCGTCGTGCACCTCGACGAGCGCGGTCATGCCGAGCTCGCCGACGCGGGCCAGGAGGGCCGCGAGGGTGGGGTCGTCGAGGGCGGCGACGATGAGCAGGACGATGTCGGCGCCGTGGGCCCGGGCCTCCCAGACCTGGTAGTCGGTGACGACGAAGTCCTTGCGCAGCACCGGGACCGTCACGGCGGCCCGGACGGCGTCGAGGTCGGCGAGGCTGCCGCCGAAGCGGCGCTGCTCGGTGAGCACCGAGACGGCGGTGGCGCCACCGGCCGCGTAGGCGGCGGCCAGCGCGGCGGGGTCGGGGATGTCGGCGAGCTCGCCCTTGCTCGGGCTGGAGCGCTTGACCTCGGCGATGAGCGAGAGGCCCGGGCCGGCGGAAGGCCGACTCGGCGTCGAGGGGCGCCGGGGCGGCGTCGGCGAGCTGGCGGAGCCGGTCGAGGGAGACCTCGCGCTCACGCACCGCGAGGTCCTCGAGGACGCCCGCGACGATCGAGTCGAGGACGCTCTGCGCGGGCGGTCCGGCGGTCACCGGATCGAGGGGGCCTCGTCGCGGTCGCGGCCGGCCGCGCCGTACCCCGCCATCGACAGGACCTTGCCGGCCACCGCGCCGACCACGGCGAGCACGGCACCGCCGACGAAGAGCCACACGTTGGGGAAGAGCACCGCGACCGACATGACGGCCGAGGCGACGATGATGATGGCCACGGCCGTCCACGCCGCCACGCTGTGGCCGTGGTCCTCGTGCTCGTCCATGCGGTGTCCACCTTCGGGGTCGTGGGCCCGGACGGGCCCGGTGCGGGTATCGGGGTCGATTCTGTCAGGTCGCGGGCCCGTCGCCCACGTCGGTCGGGTCACGCCCCTGGGACAGCTCGTCCCACGCGCTGGTGACCCGTTCGCCGCGCGCACCGGCGACGTGCCCGTCGCCGGTGGCCGGGGAGTCGTAGCGGCGGGACGGACCGCCCCAGCGGCGCCGGCCGACGAGCGCGGCGGCCAGGGCCCCGACCGAGACGGCGACCCCGAGCAGCGCGAGCCACGGCCACACCGTCGCGGCGGCGACGGCCGCCACCGTGCCGGTGCGGCCCGACCCGGGCGGCGGCCACGGGGCCGAGCACGCCCGAGGGGTCGGCGAGCACCCGGACGCAGAGCCCGGCCGCGACGGCGAGGCACCCGCCCCACAGGACGAGGGCGACGACGCGGGCCACCCGCCCGGTCGCGACGACGGCCACGGCCGCCGCCCCCACCGCGAGGGCGATGGCCGACAGGCCGGGAGCGACGTCGGCGCCGGTGGCCTCGACCCGGCTGCCGCCGAGGACCGCGTCGGAGACGGTGCCGGCGACCCAGGGCCGGAAGCCGGCGACGAGCACGAGGCCGGCGCCCAGGAGCGCGAGGAGGACGACGGGCGCGCGGCCGGTGAGGCGGGGGCGCGGCTCACGACACGGTCCGCAGGGCCCCGGCGGTGGCGACCGCCCGCAGGGCCGCGGTGGCCTTGTGGACGCACTCCTCGTGCTCGCGCGCCGGCACCGAGTCGGCGACGATCCCGGCCCCGGCCTGGACGTGGGCGACGCCGTCCCGGACGACGGCCGTGCGGATCGCGATGGCCATGTCGAGGTCGCCGTGGAAGTCGAGGTAGCCGACGACGCCGCCGTAGATGCCCCGGCGCGAGGGCTCGTAGCGCTCGATGAGGGCCAGGGCGCGGGGCTTCGGGGCGCCGCTGAGCGTGCCGGCCGGGAAGGTCGAGACGAGGACGTCGTAGGCCGCCACCCCGGGGCGGGTGTCGCCGACGACGGTCGACTCGATGTGCATGACGTGGCTGTAGCGGCGCACGTCCATGAACTCGACGACGTCGACGGTGCCGGGGCGGCAGACCCGCTGGAGGTCGTTGCGGCCGAGGTCGACGAGCATGACGTGCTCGGCCCGCTCCTTGGGGTCGGCGAGCAGCTCGTCGGCGAGGCGGACGTCGTCCTCCGGCGTCTTGCCCCGCGGTCGCGACCCGGCGATCGGGTGGGTGATGGCCCGCTCCCCCGTGACCTTGACCAGCGCCTCCGGCGAGCTGCCGACGACGGCGTAGTCGGAGCCGTCGGGGGCCGGGAAGCGGAACAGGTACATGTAGGGGCTCGGGTTGGACGCCCGGAGCACGCGGTACACCTCGAGCGGGTCGGCCGGGCAGTCGAGCGAGAAGCGCTGGGACAGCACCACCTGGAAGACCTCGCCGGCGCGGATGTCCTCCTTGGCGAGGTCGACGACCTCCTCGTAGCGCTCGCGGGTGGTGTTGGAGCGCACCCGGGCCAGGGCGTCCTCGGCGGCCGCGGTGTCGACGACCGCGACGGTGCTCGGCGCCGGCGCCGCGAGGGCGGCGGTCATCGTGTCGAGCCGGGCGACGGCGTCGGCCCAGGCCTGCTCCACCCGCTCGTCGGTGCCGTCGTAGTTCACGGCGTTGGCGACGAGGAGGATCGAGCCGTCGGCGTGGTCGAGGACCGCGAGGTCGGTGGCGAGCATCATCGCCAGCTCGGGCAGGTGCAGCTCGTCGGGCAGCTCGGTGGGCACCCGCTCCCAGCGGCGCACCGCGTCGTACGAGATCGCACCGACCATCCCGCCGGTGAGCGGCGGCAGCCCGGCGATGGGGTCGGTGGAGAGCACCTCCATCGTGCGCCGGAGGGCGTCGGTGGCGAGGCCGTCGGTGGGCACGCCGACCGGGGGCTCCCCCACCCAGTGCGCCTGCCCGTCCCGCTCGGTGAGGGTGGCCCGGCTGGCGGCACCGACGATCGACCACCGCGACCACACCCCGCCGTGCTCGGCCGACTCGAGGAGGAAGGTGCCGGGCCGGTCGCCGGCGAGCTTGCGGTACACGCCGACCGGCGTCTCGGCGTCACCCATGAGCCGGCGCACGACGGGGATGACCCGGCGGTCGCGGGCCAGGACGCCGAAGACGTCGAGCCCGGGCCAGGTCTGGCCGTAGGCGAGGTCGGGGGTCTCGGCCGCGGGCGCGCTCACGCGCCACCCCCGACGACCGCTCCGAGGTCGTGGTCGTCGAAGCACGTGCGGGCCCCGGTGTGGCAGGCCGCGCCGACCTGGTCGACCCGGACGAGCAGGGCGTCGCCGTCGCAGTCGAGCGCGACCGAGCGGACGTGCTGGACGTGCCCGGAGGTGTCGCCCTTGCGCCAGTACTCCGCGCGGCTGCGCGACCAGAAGGTCACCCGCCCCTCGGTGAGGGTGCGGCGCAGGGCCTCGTCGTCCATCCAGCCGAGCATGAGGACCTCGCCGGTGTCGTGCTGCTGGACGACGGCGGCGACGAGGCCGTTCGGGTCGCGGGTGAGGCGCGCGGCGACGGCGGGGTCGAGGACGGCGTCGGGGGTCGGCACCCCGTCATTGTGCCGGGTGGGGCCGGTGGCTCCGGTCAGCGGCCGGGCTGCGGGACGGGCCGCAGCCGACGGTCCAGGGCGACGGCCCCCGCGAGGACGAGGACGAAGAGCACGGTGATGCCGATGCACGCCACGACGACCGCACCGGCGCCGTCGGTGCCCGGGTCGAGGAACGGGTAGGGGTACCAGCCCGTGCCGGCGCCGACGAGGAGGGTGTAGACGAGCCAGAGGAGCGGCCAGGCGAGGGCCTCCAGGCCGGTGCGCCACGCCGCGCGCGAGCGCGGCCCGACGAGGACCCAGACGACGATGGCGAGCACCGGCACGACCATGTGCAGCATCTTGTCGGCGAGCCAGTTGGCGCCCTCGCAGGTGGAGCAGCGGGCGGAGCAGGACGAAGTGGACGAGGCCGGTGACCGTGATGCCGGCCAGCGCCGCGAGGCGCACCGGCCGCCACCAGCGGCCGTCACGGGTCGGGTCGCGCCAGAGCTGCCAGGCCGTGACGGCGACGAGGACGTTGCTCTGGATGGTGAAGTAGGAGACGAGGCGGCCGAGCCGGGTGGCCAGCGGCGGTACCTCGGTCTCGGCGAGCACCGAGGCCCCCGTGACGACGAGGACGGTCTGGAGCACGAGCGCGGCCGTCGCGACGACGGCGACGAGGAGGTGCAGCTGCCGCGCGCGGGAGGCGTTCACGACGGCGAGTGTAGGGCTCGCGGGGTCGGTCAGCCGGACGACAGGGCGGATGACCCGGCGCGGCTGCACCAGAGGCCGATGGCGAGGAAGACGGGCGCACCGGCGACCCCGCACCAGAAGCTGTGCGCTGCCACCGGGGCGGGCACGACGGCGGCCACGACGGCCACGGTGCTGAGCAGCACGGCAGCGAGGTGGAGGACCGGCTGGCCGAAGACCCCGGCGAGGGCGAGGAAGTGCAGCCCGACGACGAGCAGGACGAAGGGGGCCAGCAGGTCGGAGCGGCCGGCCTGCGCCAGGACGACGCCCGCGGCCGCGGCCACCGCGACCTCCCCCCAGAACGCGACGAGGTAGCGCCGGAAGGCCCGGCTGCCGGGGGTCAGCGCGGTGCCGCTGCCCCAGGCCCGGACGGCCCGCGTGGCGCTCCAGCCCGCGAGCCCGAGCCCGAGGACGGACAGCAGGCCGAGGACGACGGGCCAGGCCACGCCCTCGGGCGGCTCCTCCTGGGCCCACCCCGACCAGACGAAGGCGGCGGCCCCGAAGACGGCGCCGGTCATCAGGAGGTCGCGCGGGGTGCTCGTCGCGGGCATCGGGCGTCCCTCCGGCTCAGCGCGCGGTCGCCGTGCGGCGCACGGGGAGGCCGTGGGCGTGCAACGCGTCCTTGACCTCGCCGATGCTCAGGTCGCCGAAGTGGAAGACGCTCGCGGCGAGCACGGCGTCGGCCCCCGCCTCGATCGCCGGGGCGAAGTGCCCGACCGCGCCGGCTCCCCCGCTGGCGATGACGGGCACGCCCACCGCGGCCCGCACCAGGGCGATGAGCTCGAGGTCGAAGCCCTCCCGCGTGCCGTCGGCGTCCATCGAGTTGAGCAGGATCTCCCCGGCGCCGAGGGCCTCGGCCCGGGCGCACCACTCCACGGCGTCGAAGCCCGTGCCCGAGCGTCCGCCGTGGGTCGTCACCTCGAAGCCCCCGACCGGTCGGCCGGCGTCGTCGCGGCGCCTGCGGACGTCGGCGGAGAGGACGAGGACCTGGGCACCGAACCGGTCGGCCGTCTCGGCGATGAGCTCGGGCCGGGCGATCGCGGCGGTGTTGACCCCCACCTTGTCGGCGCCGGCCCGCAGCAGCCGGTCGACGTCGTCGACGGTGCGGACGCCGCCGCCGACGGTGAGCGGGATGAAGACCTCCTCGGCGGTGCGGGCGACGACGTCGTACATCGTCGCGCGGTCGCCGCTGCTCGCGGTGACGTCGAGGAAGGTCAGCTCGTCGGCTCCCTGGTCGCCGTACCGGCGGGCCAGCTCGACGGGGTCACCGGCGTCGCGCAGGCCGCGGAAGTTGACGCCCTTGACGACCCGCCCGGCGTCGACGTCGAGGCACGGGATGACACGGACGGCGACGGGCACCCGGCCAGCGTAGTGGGGCTCGAGGGTCGGCGTGGCAGGTGATCGGCCGCAGCGGCTCGGCCCACGGCCCGGCGGGGCGAGTCGGACCTATTCCACTGGGGACGAACCTGTTTGCCCTGATCGAGATCCTGCGCCGGGGTCGCCCCGACACGAGGATCGGTCCACCGGGGACAGGCCCTGGGGACGGACCGGGACCGCCAGACCTTGGCAGACCGTGATTCCTCCGTCGACGGCTGGGTCCCTGACGGGTCCGGGTTCGCGTGGATGTGTCCCGACCACCAGGTGGTCGTCACCGCCGAGACACCCGGGGCACCTGCGCCCAGGGCGACGGCGACGGCGCCCGACGGAGGCTGGCCCCCTGCGGAGCCGCGCCCGCGAGCCTTGGCGGGAAAGTGGAGGCAGCCCGGGTGGGCGGGCGGCCTGCCCCTAGAGTCGCCGCTGTGTGGTTCCAGGTGACGGACCCGGCCGACCCGGCCGACGTCGACGCCGTCCTCGAGCGGGTCGCGCGGGCCGAGCCGCGCTGCGGCGGCACCGTCGTCGTCGCCGTCGACGGTCCGAGCGGCTCGGGCAAGACGACCCTCGCCCACGGCGTCGTCCAGGCCCTCGGCTGCCCCGTCGTGCACATGGACGAGGTCTTCCCGGGGTGGGACGGGCTCGCCGCGGCGGTGCCCCTCCTCGTCGACCAGGTGCTCGCCCCGCTCTCCCGCGGCGAGGTCGCGCCGGTACCGGGTGTGGGACTGGGACGCCGACCGCTGGGGCGAGGCCCGCGAGGTGGCGCCCGGACCGCTGCTCGTCGTCGAGGGCTGCGCCTCGAGCGTCGGGGCGGCCGGGGACCACGCCGCGGTGCGGGTGTGGGTCGAGGCGCCCGCGGAGGAGCGGATGCGCCGGGGGCTGGCCCGCGACGGCGAGACGTACCGGCCGCACTGGGAGCGCTGGGCCGCCCAGGAGGACGCGCTCTTCGCGGCCGACCGGACCCGCGAGCACGCCGACCTCGTCGTGACGACGGGGCGGCCCGTGACCGCCGGCCGGGCGCGCCCGCACCACCGCCGAGCAGGCCCGGGCCGCGACCGAGCGGGGCCTGCGGCGGCTGCGCGACCGGCTCGTCTTCCTGCTCCAGATCGCCGTCGGGGTCGTCCTCGCGTGGACGCTCGCCCGCACCGTGCTCGGGCACACCCAGCCCTTCTTCGCGCCGGTGACGGCCATCCTCTGCCTCGGCCTCACCTACGGGCAGCGGCTGCGGCGGATCGTCGAGGTGACCCTCGGGGTGGCCATCGGCGTGCTCGTCGGCGACGTCATCGTCATCCTGCTCGGCAGCGGCGGCGTCCAGATGGCCCTCGTCGTCGTCGCCGCCATGGCCATCGCGATCGTCGTGTCCACCGGCCAGCTCGTCGTCATCCAGGCGGGGGTGCAGTCGGTGTTCATCGTCGCGTTCGTCGCGACCACGGGTGAGGGCGTGTCGCGCTGGCTCGACGCGGTGCTCGGCGGGGCCGTCGCGCTCGTCATCGGCGCGCTCGCCCCGACCAGCCCGCTCGCGCGGCCGCGGGCCGAGGCGGCCCGCACGGTCCGGGCCGTCGCGGCCGCCCTCGACGAGGTGGTCGCCGGCCTGCGCGGCGGCGACGTCGCGGCCGCGGCGCGGGCCCTCGACGACGCGCGCTCGATCGAGGACCAGCTCGGCGAGCTGCGCACCGCGGCCGCCGAGGGGGTGGCGGTGGTCCGGCAGTCGCCGCTGCTGCGCCGCCACCGGCCCCAGGCGGTCGCCGCGTCGGCGCTCGTCGTGCCGCTCGACCGCTGCGTCCGGAACCTGCGGGTGCTGGCCCGGCGCGCGTCGGTGTCGGTGCGCCGGGCCGAGCCGGTGCCCGTCGCGCTACGTCGACCTCGTCGCCGAGCTGGCCCGCGCCGCAGGCGACCTCGCGCGGGTGCTCGACGAGCACACCCTGCCCTCCGCCGGGCGCGGCGTGCTCGAGCGGGTGGCCACCCTGTCGGCCCGGGCCGAGCCCGGCGCCGGCCTCAGCGCGGAGATGATCCGCGGGCAGGTGCGCTCGATGGTCGTCGACCTGCTCGTCGTCGCGGGCGTGGAGGACGACGAGGCCCTCGCAGCTGGTGCCGGAGTCCCACCCGCCCACGACGCCCTGACAGGATGCGTCGGTGAGCACACCCGCGGCCCCGCGCCCTCCCCCGGTGGGTCGTCGTCACCTCCCTCGTGCTCGTCGCCGCGAACCTGCGCACGCTCATGGCGAGCCTGCCCCCGCTCACCGAGACGATCCGCACCGAGCTCGGCCTGTCGAACGCCTGGATGGGGGTGCTCACCACCCTGCCCGTGCTGTGCATGGGCCTGCTCGCCCCCGTGGCCAACCAGGTGGCCCGCCGGGTCGGCGCCCCGACGGCGGTCGGCTACGGCATCGGGCTCGTGTTCGCCGGGCTCGTCGTGCGCGGCCTCGCGGGCGGCCAGGTGTGGTCGCTCTACGCCGGGACGTTCCTCGCCGGCACCGGCATCGCCCTCACCGGCACGCTGCTCCCCGGCATCGTCAAGACCGTCTTCCCGGCCCACCGCTCGGGGCTCGGCACCGGCCTGACGATGATGTCGATGATGGGCGCGGCCGGGGTCGCCTCGGCGGCGGCCGTGCCGCTCTCGGGCCTGCTCGGCGGGTGGTCCGGCTCGCTGCTCGCGTGGGCGCCGCTCGCCGCGCTGGCCGGCCTCGTGTGGGTCCCGGTCTCGCGCTACGCCCGCCGGCGCACGCCCGGCCCCGCCCGTCGAGGTCGGCGCGTCGCACGCCCTGCCGTGGCGCAGCGCGACCGCCTGGCTGCTCGCGGCCTACCTCACCTGCCAGTCCTGGCAGTTCTACTCCTCGCTCGCCTGGCTCGCCCCGACCTACGAGGGCCACGGCTGGGCACCGCGTGACGCCGGGCTGCTCATGTCGGTGTTCACCGGGGCCCAGCTCGTGTCGGGCCTGCTCGCCCCGACCCTGCTGGACCGGGTGCGCGACCCGCGGCTGCTCCTCGCCGGGGCCACGGTGCTCGGCGGCCTGGGCGAGGGCGGCGTGTGGCTGGCGCCCGAGGGCGCCCCGTGGGTGTGGGCCCTGATGATCGGCGCCGGCCAGGGCGCGTGCTTCGCCCTCGGGCTCGGGCTGCTCGTCCGGTACGCCGAGACGGCCCGCGACAGCGCCCGCCTCACGGCGATGACCTTCCTCGTCTCCTACACCCTGGCCTCGGTCGGCCCCGCGACCATGGGGGCGGTCCGCGACGCGACGGGCGGCTACCCGTGGCTCTGGGCCGTGCTCACCGGCGTCGCCCTCCCCCAGCTCGTCGCGCTGAGCCGGCTGCGACCCGACGCGCAGCGGGTCGGCGAGCCGGCCCCCGTGCTCACCGCCTGAGGTCGGCCAGCTGACCCGTGTGCGCCGGGAGGTGCCGGGCGGCCTGGACGTCACCGGCGACCGCCCCCCACGGCAGGCTTCGTCGAGCACGACCGCCCCGTCGTGGTGCAGCACGCAGTGCACCGGCGTCGCCCGCTGGTCGGGGTCGAGCCGGGCCAGCGTGGCCATCGCCACCTCGGCCAGGGCCCGACCGCGGGCCACCTGGGCGTCGAGGTCGCCGGCCCGGGCCACCTCGGCCGCGAGCACCTCGGGGTCCTGGCAGACGAGGTTGCGGAAGTCGAGCCCCTCCCGTCCGTGGACGAGGGCCTGGCCGACCGCCGTCATCGCGAGGTCGTTGAGCGCCACGTGGGCGAGCACCTGCGGCGCGTCCCACTCCCCCGGCGCCGGGGCCGGGCCGAAGCCGCCGCGCTCGGCCTCGGCGAAGAACGCGGCGTAGGCGGCGCGCACGGCGCCGAGGTCGGGTCCGTCGGCCGGGGGCTCGGCGACGTCGGCGAAGTGGTCGAGGACGTGGCCCCACGCCGCCGGGCCGACGTAGCCGCGGCGACGGCGGAGGGCGTCGGCCCCGAACCGCTCCCAGCCGCGGTGCTCGACCTCGACCCGCGTGCCGTCACCGTCGCTCGCGAAGCGCACCTCGACCTCGGAGCCGTCGCCCGCCTCGCGCCCGGGGTGCCACGTGACGACGAGGCGGTGGGGCGGCTCCCAGGCGAGCACCTCGCCCCACACGGTCTCCGAGCCGTCGACCGCCTGCTCGACGAGCCGTCCGCCGGTGAAGACCAGGCCGGCGGCCCGGTCGCTGCCCGACGCTGTGCGTCGGCAGCGGCCACCAGGCGCCGATCCGGTCGGTGAACGCCTCGAACGCGCACGCGAGGTCGCACCGCACGTGGGCGGACCGCAGGACGGGGGCGGCGGTGGTCATCGCTCCCCCTCGACGTGCGCGGCGAAGGCGGTCAGGGCGTGGTCCCAGAAGCCGTCGACCCACGCGCGCACGTCGCCGAGGCCGTCCGGGTCGACCCGGTAGAGGCGGCGGGCGCCCTCGGGCCGGACCTCGACGAGCCCGGCCTCGCGCAGCACGCGCAGGTGCTGGGAGACCGCCGGCTGCGAGACGGCACAGTCGTCGGTGAGCTCGCGCACGCTGCGTTCCCCGCCGCGGAGGAGCTCGAGGACCCGCCGCCGGGTCGGGTCGCCGAGGGCGTCGAGGACGTGCGCTGCATCAGCCATGACTTATGATAAGCACGCGACTGATCCTTGCCGTCAAGGGGCGGGGTGCTCGTGGTGCCACCGGACGAGCCGGGCCAGCCGGAGGGCCTCGGCCCGGGCGCCCTCGCCGTCGACCCGCTGCACGGCCATGACGGCGAGCACGTCGGTGTCGTCGAGCTCGACGGTGACCCACGGGTCCCCCTCGCCGAAGCGCACCTCGACGATCTCGTCCCACGCGACGGTGCGGGTCTGCACGAGGTTGCGCACGGTGAGCCCGTCCGGGCCCGGGGTGGCGCGGATCCCGGCGTAGCGGGAGAGGAAGCCGCCGACGGCGAGGCCGAACGCGACGAGGGCCACCTGGTCGCCCGCGCGTCCACGCCCCGGCGACCCCCATGGCCACGGCGACGACCGTGCAGGCGGCGGCGAAGACCCCGCCGACGACGAGCGGGACGACCCGCCCACGGCGGGGCCGGAAGGGGGCGTCGGCAGCGGGCGCGGAGCCGTCGGCGGCGCCGGGCGCCCGGGGCGTCACAGCCGGCAGGCGGTGATGTCGGTGACGAGGATGGCCCGGGCGCCGAGCTCGTAGAGCTCGTCCATCACGGCGTTGGTCACGGCGCGCGGCACCATCGCCCGGACGGCGCACCAGTCGCGGTTCTGCAGCGGGGAGACGGTCGGGCTCTCGAGGCCGGGGGTCACGGCGCAGGCGCGGTCGACGAGCTCGGCCGGCACGTCGTAGTCGAGCATCACGTAGTGCCGGGCCGTGACGACGCCGAGCAGCCGGCGGCGCAGCACCTCGATGCCGGCCTTCTCCTCGCTGCCGTCACGCCGGACGAGGACGGCCTCGCTGCGCAGGATCGGGTCGCCGAAGACCTCGAGGCCCTGGCTGCGCAGCGTCGCGCCGGTCTCGACGACGTCGGCGATGACGTCGGCCACCCCGAGGGTGATGGCCGTCTCGACGGCGCCGTCGAGGCGCACGACCTCGGCGCTGACGCCGTGGTCGGCGAGGTGCTTCTCGACGAGGCCGGGGTAGCTCGTCGCGACCCGGTGGCCGGCGACGTCGGCGAGGGTCGTCGCGGTGCCCGGAGCGCGCGGCGTAGCGGAAGGTCGAGGCGCCGAAGCCGAGCTCCATCACCTCGACCGCGGCCGAGCCGGAGTCGAGGAGCAGGTCGCGGCCGGTGACCCCGCAGTCGACCGTGCCGGAGCCGACGTAGACGGCGATGTCGCGCGGGCGCAGGTAGAAGAGCTCGACGCCGTTGTCGGGGTCGGCGACGACGAGCTCCTTGGTGTCGCGGCGGGTGCGGTAGCCGGCCTCGCGGAGCATGGCGGCCGCGGGGTCGGAGAGGGACCCCTTGTTCGGGACGGCGATGCGCAGCATGGGTTCGTGGTCCTCGGTGGTGGGAGCGGGTCGCTCAGAGGTGGCGGTAGACGTCGTCGGGCGTGAGGTCGCAGGCGAGCATGAGCACCTGGAGGTGGTAGAGCAGCTGGCTGACCTCCTCGGCGGTGCGGTCGCGGCCCTCGTGCTCCGCGGCCATCCACACCTCGGCCGCCTCCTCGACGATCTTCTTGCCGATCGCGTGGACCCCGGCGTCGAGGGCGGCGACCGTGCCCGAGCCCTCGGGGCGGGTGCGGGCCTTCTCGGCGAGCTCGGCGTACAGGCCGTCGAACGTCTTCACGCGCACCAGCGTACGGGGGCACGGACGGCGGACGTCGGGGCGTCCGCGGCCCGTGCCCCACCCCGACGGCTCAGCCGACGGTCGCCGGCTCCTGGACGACCTGCCGCGACGACTCGGCCCGCGTCACCTTGACCCACTGCGTGAAGCCGTAGACGACGAAGAGGCCGTAGAAGATGTACATCACCGAGGTCGGGACGTACCCGGTCGCGAAGCCGAGCGGCACCCCGATGAGGTCGACGCCGATCCAGGCCAGCCAGAACTCGTTCCACCCGCGGGCCATCGAGTAGGTCGCGACGATCGAGCCGACGAAGATCCACGCGTCGGCCGCGTAGTACCACCAGGCCGGGGTCCAGAACGGGTTCGGGGCGAGGTTCCACAGGGCGACGAAGGCCCACCAGACCACCGCCGTGCCGAGGAGCCAGCCGACGCCGAGGGTCAGCCGCTCCCGGCCGGTCATCCACCGCGGGTTGACCGCGGGTGTCGCGGTACCGCCGCCGGCGGCGCGCCGGTGCTGGGCCCACCGCGTCCACCCGTAGATGCTCACGATGATGAAGAAGACCTGCCGCCCGGACTGGCCGAAGAGCGGGATGCGCTGGTCGGCGCCGAAGGCGGCGCCGATGTAGACGAAGAACAGCATGATGTTGGCGACGATGCCGACGGGCCAGGCCCAGACGGCGCGCTTCATGCCGTACCAGGCCGACGCGACGCCGATGAGCACGCCGATGAGCTCGAGCCAGTGCAGCTGGTAGGGCCCGATGGGGATGGCGGCGTCGATGGCCTGCTGGAAGAGGTTCTGCGACGGGTCGGTCGCAGCGACGAGAGTGTTCATGAGGGGTGTTCGTCCTTCGGGTTCGTTGTGCTTCTCGGGACGAACTCCGGGGACCTGCACCGCAGGACGCACCGGGTCCACGAAGGACCCGGCCCGACCGCCGTACGTGCGCCTACCATCCGGACTTTCACCGTCGGTCCTGGAGTTCCACCAGGTCAACCGGCCGCTGGCTGCGGTCGGGTCGCGGACTGTCACCGCCGGCTCGGAGTTTCACCGACCCCGGAGCACGTGGGGACAGTATGCACCGGCGACCCGGGGCCGGTCACGGGGCGTTCGCTGTGGTCTCGCCCACGAAACCCCGTGGCGCCGCACTGCTCGCCGGTGGTCCCATGGGGTTCGTGCCCGCCCCCACCGAGTCGCAGTTCCGGGCCCTCGCACGCTCCGGCCCGTGGCGCTTCACGACCCTGCACCTCACCCACCGGCGGGCGGACGGCGAGCAGGTCGAGGCCTGGCTCGCACGCCCGGGGCGGCTGCGCGTGCGCACGGCCGACGGGCGCGTGCACGTCGTCGACGTCCCGCCGCGGACCGTCAACGTCATCCGGCTCGACGCCGACCGGAGCGAGGACGTCGTCGCCCGCCGCCCCCACGACGTCGAGGTCCGGCTCGACGCCGACGGCTTCGTGGCCGAGCGTCCGCGCGACCACCTGCTCGACACCGACGACCCGATGTGGCGCTCCTACGACTGGGTCGCGATGCTCGACCCGGTCGAGCTGTCGGTCGGCACCGAGGTCCACGAGCTGGCCGAGACGCTGCGCCACGGCCGGACGACGTGGTGGGCGCGGATGGTCGCCGTCGACGGGTACGAGCCCCGGTGCAGCTGCTGCCCCCTGCTGTGGGGCGAGGTGAGCGAGCGGCTCGAGGCCGGCGCCGGTGGAACGACCCTCGCCGCGTCCCGGTCCGACGTCGAGTACCCGGCCTCGTGGCTGGTCGGGCTCGACCTCGCGACCGGCGTCGTGGTCTCGTGCGAGCCACTGGGGGGCGACCGGCGCGACGTCGGGTTCACGGTGACCCTCCACGAGGTGGACGCACCCCCGGACCCCTCGGCCCTCGCCGGCTGAGCTCAGCCCTCGACGACGAGGCCCATCGCGCGGAGGATGCCGCCCGCGGCGACGGCGTCGACCCGCAGTCCGCGAACGCGGTTCTCCGACGGGTCGATCGAGTAGCCGGACGACCCGACGAGGTTGGCCTCGCGCAGGTCGGTGCCCGCGAACGTCGCACCCGTGAGGTCGCACCCGACGAGCTCGGCGCGGCGGAGGTCGGCACCGGCGAGGTCGACCTCGCGCAGCGAGCACTCCACGAACCGCGCGCCGACCGCCTCGACCTCGCGGAACGACCCGAGGTCGAGGCGGCAGCGCTCGAAGTCCCACGGACGCGTGGACAGCGGCGCCACGCCGGCCCGGGACCACACGACGGCGAGCAGCTTGGCGTCGACGAACCGGCAGTCGGTGAACCGGGTGCCGTCGAGGTCGGCCATCGACAGGTTGCACGCGGTGAACACGCAGTCGGTGAAGGTGCAGTCGCGCAGGACGGCCTTCTCGAGGACGCACCCGTCGAGCCGGCACGCCTCGAGCTCGACGCCGTCGAGCACCTCGCCGGGCTCCAGCCCCTCGGTGAGGTCGAGGTCGGCGGCGTACCCGTTCGTGGGGGCGAGCCGCTCGGCGAGGGACGTGCTCACCGGTGCCGGTGCCGCTCGGCGAGCGCGCGGAGGTCGGCGACGGCGTCGGCCGCCGAGTCCTTGCCGTAGACCGCCGACCCGGCGACGAAGACGTCGGCCCCGGCCTCGGCGCACTGCTCGATCGTGTCGGCGGACACCCCACCGTCGACCTGCACCCAGATCTCGCTCCCGTGCCGTCGCACGGCCTCGCGGACCTGACGCACCTTGGCCATCTGGTCGGCCATGAAGGACTGCCCGCCGAAGCCCGGCTCGACCGTCATGACGAGGACCATGTCGACCTCGGCCAGCAGGTCCTCGTACGGCCCGAAGTCGGTGCCGGGCTTGAGGGCGAAGGCCGCCCGTGCGCCGGCCGAGCGGATGGCCCGCGCGGTGGCGACGGGGTCCCCCGCCGCCTCGACGTGGAAGGTGACGGACCGGGCTCCGGCCTCGGCGTAGCCCGGGGCCCAGCGGTCGGGGTCGTCGATCATCAGGTGGCAGTCCAGGGGCACGGGCGAGACCCGGCTCAGGGCCTCGACGACGGGCAGCCCGAGGGTGAGGTTGGGCACGAAGTGGTTGTCCATGACGTCGACGTGGGCCCAGTCGGCGGTCGCGATCGCCTCGAGCTCGGACTGGAGGTTCGCGAAGTCGGCGGCGAGGATCGAGGGCGAGATCTGCACGGCCGCCACCCTAGCGACGGTCGTCGGAGCCCGTTCCTCCCCCACCCGGTCGAGGTGGAACCGACACCCCCCACGCCCCGACATCACCTCCACCCCACAGCACCCCCACCCGGTCGAGGTGAAACCGACACCCCCCACGCCCCGACATCACCTCGACCCGGCAGGGGCCAGCCGCGGTCGCCCACCGAACTCCCGGGTCAGCGCACCATCCGCAGCTCGACGAGGGGGATCCGGGAGTCCCGCACCCGCGCCCCGTCGGGGGCGAAGCCGTTGCGCCGGTAGAAGGCGATGGCGCGCTCGTTGCCCTCCGCGGTCCACAGCTCCGCGGGGCGGTCGGCGACGGCCCAGTCGAGCAGCTCCTGCGCGAGCCCCGTGCCGTGGTGCCCGCGGGCCACGTACAACCCCCACAGCCCCTCGGTGCGCACCGGCCGCACGCCCTCGTGCTCCCGCCCCGGACCGGTGACGCACCAGGCCACCGCCTCGGCGCCCCCCGCGAACACCGTGACGCGCCGGACCCCGGGCGGCGGTGGCTCGGCGAGAAGCGTGCGCCACAGCCCGATCCGCTCCGCCGGGCCGTGCTCGTCGAAGTACCCGGGAGGCAGCAGGTCGGCGTACGTGTCGACCCACGCCTGGTGGTGCATCCGGCCGAGGGCCTCGGCGTCCGACGGCTCCGGCTCCCGCCAGACGAGGTCGCCGGGGCTCACGTCCGCTTCCGGAGCAGGGCGAGGAACATCGCGTCCGTGCCGTGCACGTGCGGCCACAGCTGGACGTACGGGCCGTCGCCCAGCTCGGCGAGCGGCTGCCCCACGGCGTCGGTGACGTGGTCCCGGGCGTCGAGGACCTCGACGTCGTCCCGCTTCTTGAGCACGTCGGAGACGACGAAGCGCGTCTCGGCGACGTGCGGGCTGCACGTGGCGTAGGCGACGACGCCGCCCGGCGCGACGGCGTCCAGGGCCGAGGCGAGCAGCGCGCGCTGGAGCGGGCCGAGCGTCGCGAGGTCGGACGGCTGCCGGCGCCAGCGCGCCTCCGGCCGGCGCCGCAGCGCGCCGAGGCCGGTGCACGGTGCGTCGACGAGCACCCGGGCGTAGGCGCCGCGCTCCTCCTCCCCCACCTCGCGCCCGTCGGCCGTGCGGACCTCGATCCGCCGGCCGGCGGCCTCGGCGCGGTGGGTCAGCCCGGCCAGGCTCGAGCGGACGAGGGCGGCGCGGTGCTCGCTCACCTCGACGGCCGTGAGGTCGGCGCCGGCCTGCAGGGCGAGGGCGCCGAGCACCCCCGCCTTCCCCCCGGGCCCGGCGCAGAGGTCGAGCCAGCGGGGCGGCAGCCCCTCGGCGACGTCGACCGCCGCCACGGCCAGCGCGACGTGCTGCGACCCCTCGTCCTGCACCGCGGCCCGACCGTCGCGGACGGCGGCGATCCGGCCCGGGTCGCCGCCCCTCAGCACCGCACCGACGGGGGACGTCGGGCTGGGCTCGGCGTCGGCGGCCGAGACGAGCTCGTCGACGGTGACCATCCCGGGGCGGGCCACGAGGTGGACGCGCGGTGGCAGGTTGTCGGCCGCGAGCAGGGCGGCGAGCTCGGCGTCGACCGTCTGCGCGGTGGCCCGCCCGTGCCCGATGAGGGCCGCCCGCAACGCGGCGACGACCCACTCGGGGTGCGAGTGCCGGACCGCGAGCGCCGCGGCCCCACCGTCCGGGGGAGCGACGGCGTCGGTCCACTCCTCGAGGGAGCGCTCGGCCACGCGGCGCAGCACGGCGTTGACCAGGCCCGACGCACCCTGGCCGACCACCGTGCGGGCCAGGCCGACGGTCTGGTCGGCGGCGGCGTGCGCGGGGACGCGCATCCCGAGCAGCTGGTGCACGCCGAGGCGCAGGACGTCGAGCACCTCGGGGTCGACGCGCTCGACCGGTCGGTCGGCGGCCACCGCGATGACGGCGTCGTAGAGGCCCTGCCAGCGGATCGTGCCGAAGGCCAGCTCGGTGGCGAAGGCGGCGTCGCGGGCCTCGAGGTGGCGGGCCCGGATCACCCGGGGCATCTCGAGGTTGGCGTAGGCGCCGTCGGCGACCGCCCGGAGCAGCGTGTACGCGGCGAACCGCGTGGGCTCGGCGCGACGGGTGCGCTGCGCGGGGGTGGTGGCGGAGCGGCGGCGGGGACCGCGTCCCTGCGGGCCGGGGGGTCGGTCGGGCACCTCAGGAGGCTACCCGGACGGCGGGCGGCCTCCCGGCCGTCAGCGTGGGGGCGCCGTCGACGCCCGCACGACCAACGAGACGGGCAACAGCACCGAGCGCGCGGCCCGGGTGGGGTCCGAGATCGCGTCGAGGAGGAGCCGGGCGGCCTCGGCACCGATCTGCTGGTGCGGGATGGAGATCGTCGTCAGCGGCGGGCGCAGCTTGTCGAGGAAGGGCATGTCGTTGAAGCCGACGACGCTGACGTCCTCGGGGCAGCGGATGCCGCGCTCGAGGAAGACGTCGTAGCAGCCGAGCGCGATGAGGTCGTTGCCGGCGACGACGGCGGTGAAGCCGACGTCGGCGTCGAGGAGCCGGCGCAGCCCCGCGGCACCGGCCGCCTCGCTCCAGTGCTCGGCGGTGGTCTCCAGCCGCGGGTCGGTGTCGAGGCCGAGGTCGCGGACGGCGGAGCGGAAGGCGCGGGCCCGGCCGACCCCCGTCGAGGTGTTGACCGGACCGGCCACGTGCGCGATGCGGGTGTGCCCCAGCCCGGCGAGGTGCGCCACCGCGAGCTCGACGCCGGCGGCGTCGTCGGGGGTGATGGACGGGACGTCGGCGCCGTCCGGCCGGCGGTTGACCATGACCATGACGACCCCGTCGTCGTGGAGGCGCTGGAGCAGCGGGTGGTGGACCCGGGCGGTCGCGACGATGAGCCCCTCGACCTGGCGGGCCCGCAACCGCTCGATCTGGGCCTCCTCGCGGGCGGGGTCGTTGTCGGTGTTGACGATGAGGCCGCTGTACCCCGCCGGCTCGAGGACGTCCTCGATCCCGCGCACGATGGGCGGGAAGAGCGGGTTGGTGAGGTCCGGGATGACCAGGCCCACGCTGCCGGACTTGGCCGTCTTCAGCCCGCGGGCGATGGGGTTCGGGCGGTAGCCGAGCTGCTCGGCCACCTTGATGACCCGCCGCGCGGTGTCGGCGTTGACCAGGCCCCGGGTCGAGGGGTTGAGCGCCCGGGACGCCGTCGCCGCGTGGACGCCCGCGGCCTCGGCCACGTCGCGGAGCGTCGGTGTCGGCACGACCACGGAGTCTAGGGCCCCGCCGGGCCGGGCGCCGGGGGCCGCCAGCGCCCACGGACCGTGGCGGCAGCCAGCCCGAGCGGCACCGCCGCCACCGCGGCCGCGACGAAGAGCACGTCGTACCGCCCGGCGTCGGCCAGGCCGGAGGCGACGACGGCGGCCAGTGACGAGCCGACGAACAGCGACCCGGCGAAGAACGACACGACCGTCGCGCGGGCCCGGGGCAGCACCTCGGTGGCCCAGGTCTGGAGGGTCGAGTGCATCGAGGCCCAGGCCGCACCGAGCAGGACCGCGCCCGCCACCGCCGCGGGGACCCCCTGCGAGCGGGCCAGCACCCCGCAGGCCAGGACGGCCGCGACCGCCCCGAGCGCGAGGAGCCGGGGCTCGGCCCAGCGCTGCGAGAGCCGGCCGACGACCTGGGACGAGAGCAGCACCGAGAGGCCGTAGACGCCGGTGGCCAGCCCGGCCACCGACGTCGAGGCGCCGGCCCCCTCCATGGCGGCCGGCAGCAGCGTCACCGTCCCCAGCAGCACCGCCCCCTCGACGAGCGCGCAGAGCAGCAGGAAGCGGGCCACCCCCGAGCGCGCGACGTCGAGCACCGGCGCGACGAAACCCCGCGAGGGCCCCCGCTCCGGCTCGGCCAGCGCCCCGAGGCGGGCGGCCACGAGCGACGGCGGCCACGCCGGTGAGGACGAACATCAGCCGCCACGTGAGGTGGTCGGCGACGAGCCCGGCGCCGACGTAGGCCAGCGACGTGCCGAGCGCCACCCCCACCATGAGCCGGGCGATGTCGCGCTGGCGGACCTCGGCCCGGACGGTGTCGCCGAGGTAGATCAGGGCCGCGGGGTACGCCGCGCCGAAGAAGCCGCCGGCCAGGCCCCGCGAGAGCAGGAGCAGGGACGTGGTGCCCGCGAACGCGGCCGCCACCGAGCACAGGCCCGCGACGGCCAGGGTCACCCGCATGGTGGCCACCCGCCCGAACCGGTCGGAGACCGAGCCCCAGACCGGCTGCGACAGGCCGTAGACGAGGAAGTACGCCCCGGCCGCCCGCACGACGTCACCGAGCGGCACGCCGAGGTCGAGGGCGATCGCGACGAGCATCGGCGGCATCGCGAACCGGTCGAAGGTGGCGACGAACGCCGCGGCCTGGAGCAGCCGGATCGGACGGGCGCCCCGGTCAGCGGACGTCGACAAGCCCGGAGCCCTCCGCGAGCGCGTCGTCCATCACGTCACGGCCGTCGACGACGACGGGCAGGTGGGCGCGCCGGAGGCCGACGAGCGTGGCGAGGGCCGCCCGGTCGACGGCCCCCGCGGGCACCAGCCCCTCGGTCGGGCTGCGCAGCCGGGCGAGGTACCGGCCGGCCTGCTCCGCGGTGAGCCCCAGCCGCCGTTGCGCGGCCTCGGTCACCGCGTCGTCGAGCCCGCCGGCGAGCACCTCGTCGCCGACCCGGGCCAGCACGTCGGCGAGGCGCCGGGCCACCTCGAGCCGTGCCTCCCCCACGACGGCGACGACGGTCCCGAGGTACGGCGAGAGGTGGTCACCGGCCGAGGCCAGGAGGGGGCAGCCGGCCGCCTCGGCGAGCAGCTCGTTGCCGGCGTTGAGCATGGTGGCGTCGCACTCGCCGGCCAGCAGCGCCTCGAGCCGGCGCGGTGTCGACCCGAGGGCCACGAGCTCGTACTCCGTCGCCGGCACGCCGAGGCCGCTCGGCGAGGGCGTAGAGCGCGAGGGCGAAGCCGGACTGCGGCACGTCGACGCCGACGCGGGCCCCGCGCAGGCCGTCGGGGGTGAGGCCGGGGCGGCCGTAGAGGCCGAGCCCCAGGGCGCGGTCGAGGGCGCCGACGACCCGGGCGTCGAGCAGGGTGCCGAGCGGGTTGCGCGGGTTGAACCGGTACGCGAGGACGTTGTCGGGGCTCGTCAGGGCCAGGTCGAGCACCCCGTCGGCCAGCTCGCGGAACTGGCCGGGCGAGGAGGTCGCGGGGTGCTCGGTCACCTCGAGCCCGGCGCCGTCGAGGTGGCCGAGGACGCGGGCGACCTCGAGGACCACGGGTGGGCTGAAGGTTCCGACGTCGACGTGGGTCAGGGCGACCTCCCGGGAGAGTGGCGGCCTCGGCCGCACGGGTGCATTCGATTGCACTGGGAGCGCACCACGGGCCGGTGCGCTTGACACGGGGTAGGCTACTCCAGCAGGCTGCACTCGTTTGCAGTCACACCTCGGCACCGCCGGGGAGGGAGGAGGACGCATGGACGAGAAGGTGGCCTCCGCCATCGCCCACTGGGCCCCGCGCTTCACCGCCAACGGGGTGACGCCGGCCGACTTCGCCCGGGTCACCGCCTCGGTCGAGCACTGGTCCGACTGGTGCTCCGCGTGGGTGTCCGTCGGCGCCGAGCACGAGGAGCTGGGGCGCACCGCCCTCGCCGAGGGCCGCCGCCGCTCGGCCGGCGAGCACCTCGCCCAGGCCGCGGCGTACTACCACTTCGCGAAGTTCGTCTTCGTCGAGGACCTCGACCAGATGCGCGCCGCGCACGGCCGGGCGGTCGCCGCCTACACCGACGCGCTGCCCCACCTCGACCCCCCGGGCCGCCGCCTCGAGATCCCCTTCCAGGGCAGCCGGCTCGTCGCGGTCGTCCGCACCCCGGCCGGCGCCGGCCCCCACCCCGTCGTCCTCATGATCCCCGGCCTCGACTCGACCAAGGAGGAGGTCCGCTCCACCGAGCAGACCTTCCTCGACCGCGGCCTGGCCACGATGAGCGTCGACGGCCCGGGCCAGGGCGAGGCCGAGTACGACCTGCCGATCCGCGGCGACTGGGCCCCCGTCGCCGAGGTCCTCCACGCCGCGGTCGTCGCCGAGCCCGACCTCGACGAGACGCGGCTCGGGGTCTGGGGCGTCAGCCTCGGCGGCTACTACTCCGTCGCGGTCACCGCGGCCCTCGGCGAGCGGGTCACGGCCGCCGTCGCCCTCGCCGGGCCCTTCTGCTTCGGCGAGTGCTGGGACGGCCTGCCGCCCCTGACCCGCGACACCTTCCGCGTGCGCTCGGGCACCGCCACCGACGACGAGGCGCGGGCGGTCGCCGGCACCCTCGACCTCGCCCCGGTCGCCGGGTCGGTCACCGCACCCCTGCTCCTCGTCTTCGGGCGTCGCGACCGGCTCATCCCCTTCGAGCAGGCCGAGAAGACCCACGCGGCCGTGCCGGGCAGCGAGCTGCTCATGCTCGAGGAGGCCAACCACGGCTGCGCCGACTACTCCCCCTGGCACCGCCCGCGCACCGCGGACTGGCTCGCCTCCCACCTCGGCGGTGACGTCGGGGACCCCACCCCAGCGAAGGCAGGAGCCTGATGTCCGTCTCCGAGCAGCACACCCCCGGCACCGAGCCCGCACGGCTCACGGTCGGCTGGATCGGCGCCGGGCGGATGGGCGCCGCGATGGCCGGCCGGCTCGCCGCGGCCGGCGAGGACGTCATGGTCTGGAACCGCACGCGCGCCAAGGCCGAGGCCCTCGAGGGGGTCGGCTGCACGGTCGCCGACACCATCGCCGACCTGCGCGGCCGTGACGTCGTGTTCACCATGGTCTCCGGTCCCGCCGACCTCGCCGAGGTGCTCACCGGCGAGGGCGGCCTGCTCGCCGACCCGGACGACCTGCCCGGGGCGGTCGTCGACTGCTCCACCGTCGACGCCGAGACCTCGGTGGCCATGCGCGAGGCCTGCGCCGAGCGCGGGGTCGACTTCCTCGCCTCCCCGGTGAGCGGCAACGCCAAGGTCGTCGCCGCCGGGCAGCTGACCCTCGTGGTGTCGGGTCCGGAGGCCACGTACCGCCGGGTGGCCCACCTGCTCGACCACCTCGGCCAGGGCGCCACGTACGTCGGCGACGGCGACCTCGCCCGCCTCGCGAAGATCTGCCACAACGTCATGCTCGGGGTGGTCACCCAGTGCCTCGCCGAGATCACCGTGCTCGCGGAGAAGGGCGGCATGTCGCGGGCCGCCTTCCTCGACTTCCTCAACCGCTCGGTGATGGGCTCGACCTTCACCCGGTACAAGACACCGGCGTTCGTCCACCTCGACTACTCCCCCACGTTCACCCCGCTGCTGCTGCGCAAGGACTTCGACCTCGGGTTCGCCGCGGCCCACGACCTCGACGTGCCGATGCCGGTCGCCGCCGCGGCCGCCGCCGCCGTGCAGGCGACGGTGAGCAGCGGGCGGGTCACCGAGGACTTCGCCATCCTCCTCGACGCCCAGGCCCACAGCTCGGGCATCACCCTCGAGCCCGAGGACGACGAGGTCGACGACGGGCTCACCGGAGGGGGCCCGTCGTGAGCCGGCCGCTCGGCGCGCCGGGCCACATGGGCGTCGACTACGAGCAGCGGGTCGACTTCGCCCGGCTGCGCGACTACCGGCTCGGGCGCGCCCGCGAGGCGCTCGAGGGCAGCGAGTGCGGCGCCTTCCTGCTCTTCGACTTCTACAACATCCGGTACACCACCCACACCTGGATCGGTGGGGCGCTCGGCGACAAGATGATCCGCTACGCCCTCCTGGCCCGCGGCAAGGACCCGGTGCTCTGGGACTTCGGCTCGGCGGTCAAGCACCACAAGGCCTACTCGCCGTGGGTGCCGGAGGAGAACTACCGGGCGGGCTTCCTCGGCTTCCGCGGCGCGGTCGCCCCCAGCGTCGGGCTGATGCGCGACGCGGTCGCGGAGATCAAGTCGCTGCTCGTGGAGGCCGGGGTCGCCGACCAGCCCGTGGGGGTCGACATCGTCGAGCCGCCGTTCCTCTTCGAGATGGAGCGCCAGGGGCTCACCGTCGTCGACGCCCAGCAGCTGATGCTCGACGCCCGGGTCATCAAGTCCCCGGACGAGATCACCCTCCTCACCCAGGCGGCGGCGATGGTCGACGGCGTCTACCAGGGCATCGTCGACCGGCTCAAGCCCGGCATCCGGGAGAACGAGGTCGTCGCCTACGCCAACAAGCGGCTCTACGAGATGGGCTCGGACCAGGTCGAGGCGGTCAACGCGATCTCCGGCGAGCGCTGCAACCCGCACCCGCACAACTTCACCGACCGCCTCATCCGCCCCGGCGACCAGGCCTTCTTCGACATCATCCACTCGTACAACGGCTACCGCACGTGCTACTACCGCACCTTCTCGGTCGGCAGCTCGACCCCGGCCCAGCGCGACGCGTACACGCAGGCCCGCGAGTGGATGGACGGCGGCATCGCCGGCATCCGGGCGGGCGTCGGCACCGACGAGGTGGCCGCCCTGCTGCCCCGGGCGGAGGACTTCGGCTTCGGCAGCGAGATGGAGGCCTTCGGGCTCCAGTTCGCGCACGGCCTCGGCCTCGGGCTGCACGAGCGGCCGATCATCTCCCGGCTCAACTCGATGAAGGAGCCGATGGAGCTCCAGGTCGGGATGGTGTTCGCGCTCGAGACGTACTGCCCGGCCAGCGACGGCTACTCGGCGGCGCGGATCGAGGAGGAGATCGTCATCACCGAGGACGGCCCCGAGGTGATCACGCTCTTCCCCGCGCAGGAGCTGTTCGTCGCGAACCCGTACTGAGAGAGGACCCTTCCCATGGGTGAGTTCACCCTCGCGCAGGTCGCCGACCTGCCGCTGGACCTGTTCGTCGACGGGAGGACCGTCCCGGCGAGCGACGGCGGTCGCTTCGACGTCCTCGACCCCGCGACCGGCGAGGTCATCACCTCGGTGGCCGACGGCACCGTCGAGGACGCGGCCGCCGCGGTCGACGCCGCCCACGCGGCCGGCCCCGGCTGGGCGGCGACCCCGCCCCGGGAGCGGGCCGAGGTGCTGCGCCGCGCCTTCGAGGGCATGACGGCGCGCGCCGACGAGCTGGCCCACCTCATCGCGCTCGAGAACGGCAAGGCCCTGCCCGACGCCCGCGGCGAGGTCGCCTACGCGGCCGAGTTCTTCCGCTGGTACGCCGAGGAGGCCGTGCGGGCCTCCGGCGAGCTGACCACCGCCCCGTCCGGCGCCAACCGGATCCTCGTGCTCCGCCAGCCCGTCGGGGTCGCCGTGCTCGTCACGCCGTGGAACTTCCCGGCCGCCATGGCCACCCGCAAGATCGGCCCCGCCCTGGCCGCCGGGTGCACCGTGGTCCTCAAGCCCGCCTCCGACACCCCGCTCACCGCCCTGCTCATGGCCCGGATCCTCCACGACGCCGGGGTCCCGGCGGGGGTCGTCAACGTCCTGCCCGCGCGGCGCTCCGGCGCCGTCGTCTCGGCGATGCTCCACGACCCGCGGGTGCGCAAGCTGTCCTTCACCGGCTCCACCGAGGTCGGGCGGGTGCTGCTCAAGGAGGCCGCCGACCAGGTGGTCAACTGCTCGATGGAGCTCGGCGGCAACGCCCCCTTCCTCGTCTTCGACGACGCCGACCTCGACGCCGCGGTCGACGGCGCGATGCTCGCCAAGATGCGCAACGGCGGCGAGGCGTGCACGGCGGCCAACCGCTTCTTCGTCCAGGCCGGGGTCGCCGAGGAGTTCTCGCGCCGGCTCGCCGAGCGGATGGGCGCGCTGCGCCTCGGCCCGGGCACGCACGACGACACCGAGGTCGGGCCGCTGGTCAACGAGGACGCCGCGGCCAAGGTCGACGAGCTCGTCCGGGGCGCGGTCGAGGCCGGCGGCCGGGTCGTCGTCGGCGGCGGCCGCCCGGACCGGCCCGGGTTCTACTTCGAGCCCACGGTGCTCACCGAGGTCCCCCGCGGGGCGGCGATCCTGCGCGAGGAGATCTTCGGCCCGGTCGCGCCCGTCGTCACCTTCACCGACGAGGACGAGGCCGTCGAGCTGGCCAACGACACCGAGTACGGGCTCGTCTCGTACGTCTACACCGGCGACCTGGCCCGCGGGCTGCGGCTCGCGGAGCGCCTCGACTCCGGGATGGTCGGCCTCAACCGCGGGCTCGTCTCCGACCCCGCGGCGCCCTTCGGCGGCACCAAGCAGAGCGGCATCGGCCGCGAGGGCGGCCACGAGGGGATGCTCGACTACCTCGAGAGCAAGTACGTCGCCGTCACCTGGTGACCGCGCCGCCGGCCGACCCGCCGGGAGCGGGTCAGCCGCGGTGCCGGTCGAGGAAGTCCACGATCGCCGCGAGCGCCTCGCGCTGCACGTCGTCGACCCGGGGCACGCCGTCGTCACCCGTCTCGGGGTAGACGAACCCGTGCACGTCGTGCGACCACGACCGCCACTCGGCGTCGTCGCGCTTCTCGGCGAGCAGCTCGTAGGTGAGCCGGAAGATCCCCTGCAGCTCGTCCTCCTCGCGCCCGACGACGAGCACGGGGATGTCGACGCCGTCGAGGCGGGCCGAGACCTCGTCGGGGTCGGTCACCCGGGCCCGGGCCCGCTCGGTGCTGCGCAGCTCGAGGTGCTCGATGTCGCGCAGGCCGTCGACGCGTCTCGACCGTGGGGGCGTCGTCGAGGCGCAGGGTCAGCAGCTCGTGGGCCGCGGGCTCGACGGCCACGCCGGCGCGCAGCAGGCCCTCGTACTGCGAGCACAGCTTGAAGAGCATCTCCCCCGCGTGGCTGACCCCGAGGTGGAAGAGGTTCCCCTCGTCGATGCCGGGGTGCTGCGGCGACGTGCCGGAGCACGGCGACCTCGTCCTCGTACTCCAGGGGCGCCCGGTTGAGCAGGCCCATCCCCTGGCGCACCTGGGAGACGCAGCGGCCCGCCGTGCTGGTACCCAGCTCGACCTCGGTGCGGTAGCGCGTCCAGGCGCACGCGTAGCCGGCCTCGAGGAGGACGTCGGTGACGTGCCGGAACCGGTGCACCCGGTCGCGCAGCCAGGCCATCCCCCCGCCACCGTTGCCGTAGGCGACGAGGACGAAGGGGTGCGGCCCCGGGCCGGGTGGCAGCCGCAGGGCGTAGGGCGTGTACAGGCCGTCGAGGGTCTCGGCGAGGTGGTAGTGCGCCGGGCTGTCCGACCCGGCCAGGTCCTCGACGAGGACCGGCGTCGCCGGTGCCGGCCCACCCGGTGGCCGGGCTCATCCGGCCGCCCCGGGGGCGATGCCGGCGGAGGACTCGATGCCCTCGACGGCGTACTGCCGGTGCCCGATGTCGAGCAGCCGGATCCACGACTGCTGCCCGAAGGTCAGGGCGATGAAGCACCCGAGCTCGACGAGCTCGGCCTCGGAGAAGTGCCGGTCGAGGCGCTCCCAGAGGCCGTCGCGGTCCTGCTCGTCCCAGGCGATGGCCTGCGCGTAGGCCAGGGCGGCCTTCTGCCGCTCGTCGTAGGAGTCGCTGCTCTCGAAGTTCAGCAGCTCGTCGTCCCGGTACTCGGGGAGGGCGGCGGTCGTCGAGCGCTGGTTGCCGCAGAACTGGCAGTTCGTCGTCCGGGTGATGTACAGCCGGCACAGCTCCTTGATGGCGTGGTCGCACACCCCCTGGCGGAAGGTGGCGTCCCAGTAGGCCGTGAAGGTCTTGAACACCGGTGGCACGTGGGCCCGCACGGCCGAGCTCTCCGGGCGCGGGGTGCCCTCGCGCGCACTGCGTTCCATCTCGTGGCGCATCTCCTCGTCCATCTGCTCGAGGGGCACGTAGCTGATGCGGGGCTGGGTCATGGTCTGTCCTCCGACTCGATGCTGTGGACGATGGCGCTGGGGGTGATCGGCAGGTCGCGGACGCGGACGCCGAGCGCGGCGTGGACGGCGTTGGCGATGGCGGCGGCGGTGGGGCCCTGCGCGCACTCACCGGCACCGAGGGGCGGCGCGTCGCTCCGGACGAGGTGGGTGTCGACGCGGGGGGCGGCCGGGAAGCGCAGCACGGGGTAGCTCTCCCAGTCCGCGCTCGTCACCCGGCGCCGGTCGAAGCGCACCCGCTCGAGCGTGGCCCAGCTCGTGGCCTGGACCGCGCCGCCCGCGAGCTGGTTGCGGGCGCCGTCGGGGTTGACGACGAGCCCGAGGTCGGCGACGACCGTGAGCCGCCGGACGCGGACGTCGGTCTCGGCCTCGACCTCGGCGACGACGGCGCACCACGCCCCGGTGCCCTTGTAGCGGGCGTAGCCGATGCCGCGGCCGACGGCGTCCGGCAGCGCCTCGCCCCACCCCGAGCGCTCGGCCGCCAGCGTCACCACGGCGCGGGCGCGGGGGTCCTCGAGGTGGGCGAGGCGGAAGGCGACGGGGTCGAGGCCGGCCTCCGTGCGCCAGCTCGTCGAGGAAGGACTCGATGGCGAAGACGTTGAGGAACGCGCCGAGCGAGCGCATCGCCGAGGTCCGCAGCGGCGCCTCGGTGACGCGGTGCCCGGTGACCCGCAGCGGGCCGAGGCGGTACCCGGGGACGGCGTTGCGCAGGCTGCCGTGGCCACCGGCCGCGGGCGGGTCGACCGCGGGTGGGAGCGGCCGGCCACCGGCGACGGTGGGCGGTGGCCAGCAGCCCGGGCTGCCCGGCGTACCCGGGCCGGGCGGTGTGCCCCTGGCTGCGCACCTCGTGGCTCCAGCCGTCGACCCGTCCGTCGACCAGCCGGGCCGACACGGTGGCCGACATGGCCGGCGAGAACGGCGCCCAGGTGAGCTCGTCGGCCCGCGACCAGCGCACGAGCACCGGCCGGCCCGGGCTCTCCCGGGCGAGCAGGACGGCGTCGAAGGCGGCGTCGTCGGCGCCGTTGTGGCCATAGCAGCCGGCGTTCTCGACGTGCTCGACGACGACCACGGCGGGGTCGAGCCCGAGCGCCTCGGCGACGGCGTCGCGCAGCCGGTGGATGCCCTGGCTGTGGCTCCAGACGTGGAGGCTCCCGTCGTCGGCCCACCGGGCCATCCCGCAGCTCGGGGCGACCGACGCGTGGACGAGGTAGGGCTTGGTGTAGGTCGCCGAGCAGGGTCGCCGGCGCCGGACCCTCGTCGACGACGGTCGTCGTCTCGGCCGGTGCGCCGGCGAGCCAGGCCGCCGAGGTCGTCCTCGTCCGGCAGGGTGTCGGCCTCCTCCCACGTGGCGGCCGCGGCGAGGGCGGCGAGGGCGCGGTCGGCGTCGTCCTCGCGCTCGCCGACGACGCCGAGGAACGAGCCGTCGCGCACGAGCCGCACGCCCGGTGCGGCCCAGCCGTCGGGGAGCCCGACCAGCCGGGCGGCGGGCGACGGCGGGCGCAGCACGCGGCCGTGGAGGAGGCCCTCGGGGCGCAGGTCGGTGAGGAACCGGGGGCGCCCCAGCACCTTGTCGGGGAGGTCGACCCGGGGCGCGTCGGTGCCGACGAGGGCGAGCGCACCCGCGGCAGCCGGTCAGCGGCAGGCCGCGCAGGTCGGTGCGCGGGTCGACCCGGGCGATCCGCTCGACGTAGGCGTCCACCTCGCCGGGCGAGCCGTCGCCCGGCGCCTCGGCCAGCTGGCGCACGGCGGCGCCGACGTGGCGCAGGGCCGGTGCCGACTGGGTCACCGACAGGCTGCCCGACGTGATGCCCTGGTCGGGGCCGAGGTCGGTGCGCGCCGGCCAGCACGCGCACCCGGTCGGCCGGGCAGCCCGAGGGCGTCCGCGGCGACCTGGTGCAGGGCCGTGAGGACGCCCTGCCCGAGCTCGACCTTGCCGACCCGCACCGTCACGACGTCGTCCTCGACCGCCCACCCAGGTGCCGAGCTCGGGGTTGTCGACGACGTGGGCCGGGAGCGGCGGCTCCGGCGGCCGGGCGCGGCGCGTCCGTCATCGCCCGCCCCCGGGTCGGGCGGCGAGGACGGCGTCGACGATGCGCTGGTGGGTGCCGCAGCGGCAGAGGTTGCGCTCCAGGGCCCGGGCGACCTCCTCGCGCGTCGGCGTCCGGCGCCTCGTCGAGCAGCGCCGTCGCGGCGACGACGATGCCCGAGATGCAGAAGCCGCACTGCGCCGCCTGGTGCGCGACGAGGGCCTGCTGGACGGGGTTCGGCCCGTCGGCCGAGAGCCCCTCGACCGTCGTCACCGACGACCCCGACACCTGCGAGAGCGGGACGTCGCACGACGGCACGGGGCGGCCGTCGACGAGGACGAGGCAGGCGCCGCACAGCCCCTGCCCGCAGCCGAACCGGCTCCCCACGAGCCCGAGCGCGTCGCGCAGCACGGTGAGCAGCGGGGTGTCCGGCGGGCGGTCGACCTCCACCGGGGAGCCGTTGACGGTCAGGGCGGTCGGCTCGCTCATCCGTGGTCCCCGAACACCGAGGGGTGGCGGCCCAGCTCGATCCGGGTGCGGCGGATGTGGCCCTGGAGGAAGCGCTCGGCGTCGGTGCCGTCGCGGCGCACCACGGCGTCGAGGATGAGCCGGTGCTCGGAGTTGACGACCCACATCCGCTCCCGGCCGCCGAGGGCGACGAAGGCCCGCCGGTAGTGCTGCGTCGAGTTCCACAGCCGGGTGACCATCGCGTTGAGCGGGTCGATGTGGCAGCCGGAGTACGTGCCGAGGTGGAACTCGCGGTCGAGCTCGAGGAACCGGTCGAGGTCGTCGTTGTCCTCGATCCGGCGCTGGACGTCGGCGAGCCGGGCGTGCGCCTCCTCGTCGAGCAGCGGGAGGCTCTCGAGCAGGGCGAGGGGCTCGAGCCGCTCGCGCATCTGGTAGACCACCTCGACCTCGTGCTGCGAGAGCCGGGGGACGCGCGCCCCCTTGTTCGGCTCGTGCTCGGTGAGGCCCTCGGCCTCGAGCATCCGCAGGGCCTCGCGCACCGGCAGCCGGCTCGCCCCGAGGCGCTCGGCGACCTCCTCCTGGCGGATGCGCTCCCCCGGGGCCAGGTGACCGCGCAGGATCTGGTCGCGCAGGTAGGTCGCCACCCGCACCGAGGCGGCCCCGCCGGTGCCCGCGTACGTCGCGACGCCGTCGTCGGTGCTCACGCGCTCGCCCGCTCGCGGTCCCACGCCTTGCCGCCGGGGTAGGACACGAGCTCGAACTGCATGCCCCACGGGCTGAGGAAGTAGATCCACCGGTTGCCCTCGGCCGGTCCGCGGCTGGCCGTCGGTCCGTCGAGGACGCGCACCCCCCGCTCGCGCAGGTGCTCGACGGCCACGTCGAGGTCGTCGACGTAGAGCGCGACGTGGTGCCCCCCGATGTCGCTGTTGCGGGGCACCCCCGCGGCCGGCCGGTCGGGCGCCTCGTAGTGGAAGACCTCGAAGACGGCCTGGTCGCCGCAGCGGTACCACCGGTTCTCGACCATGACGGCCCGCGGGTGCACCGCGAGGTGGGTGGTCATCCAGTCCGAGTCGTCGTGCCGGAACGGCCCGAGCGAGTAGAGGTACTCGCAGCCGAGGACCTCGACGAGGAAGCGGTGCGCCTCCTCGAGGTCCGGCACCGTGAAGCCGACGTGGTCCAGGCGTCTCAGGCCGGGTAGGGCCATCGGTCGAGCTCCTCTCGTGGATCCCAAGTTCAGCAAACCATGGCGCGCATCGCGCCTGTCCACCCTCCTCGCACTGGATTTCGGATCCAATCGGTGACACAGTGCCTGACGGACGAAGGGAGGGCCCCATGCCCGAGCACCGCCCCCTGCAGGCCGCCGCCCCGTGGGTCGAGGTCGCCGTCACCGACGCCGACTGGGACGACGCCGACCCCGGCCTGCTGCGCACCGTGTACGCCCAGCTCGTGTGGATCCGCGCCTTCGAGCAGTACGTGCTCGACCTCGCCGGGGCCGGGCTCGTCCACGGGCCCGCCCACTCGAGCATCGGCCAGGAGGGCGGCGCCGTCGGGTCGGTGCTCGCCCTCACCAGCGCCGACTCGGTCAACGGGTCCCACCGGGGGCACCACCAGTTCCTCGCCAAGGCCCTCCACCACGTCGAGCCCGGCGGCATGGACCCGCTGGCGCCGCTCGGCGCGGCGGCCCGCGACGTGCTCCTGCGCACCCTCGCCGAGATCGCCGGCCTCGACCGCGGCTGGTCGCACGGGCGCGGCGGCTCGATGCACCTGCAGTGGAAGGAGGCCGGCGCGATGGGCACGAACGCCATCGTCGGCGGCGGCGTGCCGCAGGCCGCCGGCTTCGCCTGGTCCCACCGGCAGGCCGGCACCGACGCCGTCTCGGTCACCTACTTCGGCGACGGGGCGGTGAACATCGGCTCGACGCTGGAGACGATGAACCTCGCGGCGGCCTGGCGCCTGCCGGTCGTCTTCTTCATCGAGAACAACCGCTACGCCGTGTCGACGAGCGTCGAGGAGGCCACCGGCGAGCCGCGGCTCTCGGCCCGCGGGCCGGGGTTCGGCATCGCCTCGTGGAAGGTCGACGGCATGGACCCGCTGGCCGTCCACCGGGCGACCGCCGAGGCCGTCGCGCACGCGCGGGCCGGACGAGGGTCCGGCCGTGGTCGAGGCCGACACCTACCGCTTCTTCCACCAGAACGGCGGCTTCGCCGGGAGCGCCTTCGGGTACCGCCCCAAGGAGGAGGAGCAGTCGTGGCGGGAGCGCGACCCCCTGACCACCACCGCGCGCCACCTCGTGCGCCGGGGCCTGATGAGCGAGGCCGAGGCCGAGCAGGCCCTCGAGCAGGCCAGGGCGGCCATGGACGAGATCGGGTCCGAGCTCGTCGAGCCCGACCCCGACGGCCGGCCGGGCCACCGCCGCATCCGGCCCGAGGAGTGGCCCGACCCGACGTGGGTCGACGTGGGCGTGCGCGGCGACCTCTCCGAGCTCGACGACGCCCCGCTCCTCACCGACGAGTCCGGCCTGGCCGTCGAGGACGGCACCTTCATCGACGCCGTCGCCGGCGTCATGGCCCGGCGGATGGAGACCGACCCCGGCATCGTCGTCATGGGCGAGGACGTGCACCGGCTCAAGGGCGGCACGAACGGAGCCACCCGCGGGCTGGCCGACCGCTTCCCGGGGCGGGTGCTCGGCACCCCGATCAGCGAGAACGCCTTCACCGGGCTCGCCGGCGGGATCGCCCTCGACGGCCGCTTCACCCCCGTCGTCGAGTTCATGTACGCCGACTTCATGTGGGTGGCCGCCGACCAGCTCTTCAACCAGGTGGCCAAGGCCCGGCACATGTACGGGGGCACCGGCGACGTGCCCCTCGTCCTGCGCAGCAAGGTGGCGATGGGGACGGGCTACGGGTCCCAGCACTCGATGGACCCGGCCGGCGTGTTCGCGACGTCGGCGGGCTGGCGCATCGTCGCGCCGACCACCCCGGCCGACTACGTCGGGCTGATGAACACCGCCCTGCGGCTGCGCGACCCGGTCGTCGTGCTCGAGCACGTCGACCTCTACACCTCCACGGGGCCGGTGCCGGTCGACGACTGGGACCACTGCCTGCCGGTGGGCCGGGCCGCGGTGCGGCGCACCGGCTCCGACCTCACCGTCCTCACCTACCTCGGGATGACGCCGTACGTCCTCGAGGCCGTCGAGGAGCACGGCGGGGTCGACGCGGAGGTCATCGACCTGCGCTGGCTCGACCGGGCGAGCATCGACTGGGAGACCATCGAGGAGAGCCTGACCAAGACCAACCAGGTGCTCATCGCCGAGCAGGGCGCGGTCGGCACCTCCTACGGGGGCTGGCTGGCCGACGAGGTGCACCGCCGCTTCTTCGACCTGCTCGACGCCCCGGTGTGGCGGGTCACCGGCACCGAGTCCTCCCCCTCGATCAGCAAGGTCCTCGAACGGGCGGCGATCGCCCAGACCGACGAGGTCGTGGCCGTGCTCGACGAGATCGCGAGGTACTGACGTGGCCCGCGTGCTCCGCATGCCCGGTGTCGCGGCGGGCACCGAGGCCGCCGTCCTCGGCCAGTGGCTCGTCGCCGAGTCGGCCGACTTCGCGGCCGCCGACCCCATCGCCACCGTCGAGACCGACAAGGCCGCCGTGGAGGTCGAGGCCGAGGCCGCCGGCCGGCTGCTCACCACCCTCGTGCCGGCCGGCGCGGAGGTCGCGGTGGGCGACCCGATCGCGGTGCTCGGCGACCCCGGCGAGGAGGTGGACGACCTCCCGGCGCTGCTGGCCTCCCTCGGCGTGGACGACCCGCCGGACGCGACGGTCCCCGACCGGGGCGACCGGCCGACCGACCCCGGGTCCGCCGCGCCGCTCGTCGAGGAGCCCGAGCCCTCCCCCCTGCCCCGGACACGCCCCGGCGCATCTTCTCCAGCCCGCTGGCCCGCCGGCTCGCGAGCGAGGCCGGCCTGGCCCTCGAGGACATCTCGGGCACCGGGCCCCGGGGGCGGGTGCTGCGCCGCGACGTCGACGCCGCGGTCGCGGCCCGGCGCGCCTCCCCCGCGACGGCACCGGAGGCCGGCGCAGCGACCACGGCCCCGGACCCGACCGCGACGGCACCGGCGTTCGAGGAGGTCCCGCACTCGCGGATCCGGCTCCTCACGGCCCGCCGCCTCACCCAGAGCGTGCAGGAGGCACCGCACTTCGCGCTGCGGGCCACGGTGCGGGCCGACCGGCTCATGGCGCTGCGCGCCGAGCTGGCCGACGCCGACACCCGGGTCTCGGTCACCGACCTCGTCGTGCGCGCCGTCGCGCTCGCCCACGGACGGGTGCCGGAGATGAACGTCACGTGGACCGACACCGCCGTGCGCCGCTACGCGACCGCCGACGTCGGGCGTGGCCGTCGACACCGAGCACGGGCTGCTCGTCCCGGTCGTCCGCGACGCCGGGGCGCTGGGCGTCGCCGCGCTCGCCGCCCGGGTGCGCGACCTCGCCGAGCGGGCGCGCGAGCGCCGGCTCGCCGCGGACGAGCTCGAGGGCGGCTCGATCGCCGTCTCCAACCTCGGGATGTTCGGGGTCGAGGAGTTCTCGGCGATCATCAACCCGCCGCACGCCGCGATCCTCGCCGTGGGCGCGGTCCGTGAGGAGCCGGTCGTCGAGGACGGCGCCCTCGCGGTCGGGAAGGTCCTGCGGCTCACCCTGGGCGTCGACCACCGCCCGGTCGACGGCGCCCTCGCGGCCCGCTGGCTCCGGGTGCTCGTCGAGCTGCTCGAGCACCCGGTGCGCCTGCTCGTCTGACCGCGCGCCGGCGGCTCAGCCGGGGCCCATCACCGCCGCGGGGTCGAGCCCGAGGCCGGTGAGCACCGCGCGCGCCGCGTTGCGCCCCGGCCGTCCCGACACCGAGCCGCCCGGGTGCGTCGTCGCCCCGGTGAGGTAGAGGCCGGGCACGTCGGTGTCGTAGCGCGGCCAGCCCGCGACGACCCGGCCGTCGAGGACGAACTCGCCGCCGTGGCAGGAGCCGCCGAGGTTCTGCGGGTTGTGCGCCGCCACGTCGAGGGGCGACTCGGTGCGCAGGGCCAGCACGTCGTCGGCGCCGAGGCCCGAGCAGCGCTCGGCCACGAGCTCGACGAGCCGGCGCCCGTGGTCGTCCCGGACGTCGGCCCACCGACGTCCGCCGCTGAGCACGGACGGCGCGATGGTGAGGATCTTGAAGGTCGCGCCCCCGGGGGCGCGGTCCGGGTCGACGACGGTCTGGTTGACGACGAGCAGCCACGGGTCGTCGGCCTCGAGCTCCCCCGCCTCGTGCGCCACCAGGTGCCGCTCCATGCCCGCCGTGGTGCCGAAGCCGGCGGCCGCGGCGGCGACCCCCTCGGCCCCGAAGGCCAGGTCGGCGCGCAGCGCGGCGTGGACCGCGAGCACGGAGAGCCCGGGGCGCCAGGCGTCCCGGGCCGCGACGAGGTCGCCGGGCGGGTCGACGCCCTCGAGCATCCCCTCGAGGCGCGCGAGGTGACCGCCCGCGACGAGCGCTCGGCCGACCTGCACCGTGCGGCCGTCGGCCGTGCTGACGGCGCGGACCCCCGACGCGTCGCACCGCACGCCGGCCACCGGCGCGTCGCAGACCACGCGTCCGCCGTGGGCGGTGACGACCCGCACGAGCGCGTCGGGCAGCGCCTGGCTCCCGCCCACCGGCGTCGTCCACCCGAAGTCGAGGCGTCCGGCGGCGAGCGAGGAGGGCAGGAACCCGGTCCCCGGGCGGCGCGGGTCGGTGATGGTGGCCATGGCCAGCCACAGCACGAACGACCGGACGACGGGGTGGGCGTAGGTCTCGTGCACGACGTCCCAGGCCGAGCGCTCACGCAGCCGGAGGTAGGCACCGGTGACGGCGTCGCGCGGCTGGGGCAGGTGCGAGCTCCACCGGCCGTGCGCGGCCGCCAGCCCGCCCCGCCACGTCGTGATCATCGTCCGGAAGGCCGCGGCGTCGGCCGGCGACCACCGCGCGATCTCGTCGCACGTCGCGTCGAGGTCGGGGCGCATCGTCAGCACGTCGCCGTCCGGCTGGGGCATGACCACGGCCGGGTCCGTGCGCAGGTACCGCAGGCCCTGGTCGGCGACGAGGCCCAGCTCGTCGTCGCGGATGAGCGGGTTGTTCTGCACGAGCACGTGCGCGCTGCTGCACGAGTCGTGGGCGAACCCGGGGAGGGTGAGCTCCTCGGTGCGGGTGTTGCCCCCGACCGTGGGGGCGGCCTCGAGGACGAGGACCTCGAGCCCGGCCCGGGCGAGGTAGGCCGCGGCGACGAGGGAGTTGTGCCCGGCGCCGACGACCACCACCTCGGCGCGGTCGGGCAGCTGCGTGTCGTCCATGGCACCTCCTCCGCCGAAGGCTGGCAGAAGACCACAACCGTTTGCAAGAGGGAGACCCGTGCCGTCCCGGCGTCGGACACGCGAATGTCACGATCTTGCCCGCCATGCTTGACAGGGATGCCGAGGGTCACGAGACTGACCGTGCCGCAATCGATTGCGGCCTATGTTCGAGGAGGAACGATGTCCCACGTGACCCGGAGCAGCCGTTGGAAGGCTGTGGCCCTTGTCGGAGCAGTGTCGATCGGACTCGCGGCGTGCGGCAGCTCGGGCGGGGGTGGCGGCTCGGACAGCAGCTCCGGCGGCGGCTCGGGTGGCCCGGACATCACCATCGGCGCCTCGCTCCCCCTCACCGGTGACTTCTCCGAGCCGGGGTCGGCCGCGAAGCAGGGCTACGAGGTGTGGCAGTCCCTCGTCAACGCCAAGGGCGGCCTCCTCGGCCGGCAGGTCAAGCTCGTCATCAAGGACGACGCCTCGAACCAGAACACCATCGTGTCCGACTACAACGCCCTCATCGCCCAGGACAAGGTCGACCTCCTGCTCGGCACCTTCTCCTCGCTGCTCAACCTCCCCGCGTCGGCCGTGGCCGAGAAGAACCGGATGCTCTACGTCGAGCCGGCCGGCGGGTCGCCCAAGATGTTCGACCGGGGCTACAAGTACCTGTTCTTCGCCCAGCAGGCCACCGCCGACAAGCAGGGGCTGACCTTCGCCAAGTGGGTCACCGAGCTGCCCGAGGCGCAGCGGCCCAAGACCGCCGCGTACCCCACGCTCGACGACCCCTTCGCCGCCCCCAACGTCGAGGGCATCCGCAAGGTCCTCGAGGCGGCCGGCATCCAGACCGTCTACCAGACCACCTACGCGATCGACACCAAGAACTTCGACTCCATCGTCGCGGCCATGCGCTCGAAGAACCCCGACGTCGTCGTGCACGGCGCCACCTTCGAGGACGGCGTCGGCCTCACCCGGGCCATGCTCAAGTCGGGGTGGACCCCGGGGATGTTCTACGAGACGAGCGCCCCGTCCTTCGCCGGCCAGTACACGAAGGCCGTCGGCGAGGGCAACACCGAGGGCGTCATGTACGCGGTGAGCTACTCGCCCGAGGCGAGCACCCCGGGCAACAGCGACTTCGTGGCCAAGTACAAGGAGATGTTCGGCGCCGACATCCCGCCGGAGGACGCGGCGGACGCCTACGCCGCCGCCGAGGTCATGCAGGCCGCGGTCGAGGCCGTCGGCAGCATCGACGACCAGACCAAGCTCGCCGACTGGCTGCACTCGAACTCCGTCGACACCATCCTCGGCCCTCTCTCGTGGGACGAGACCGGTGCGCCGACGGGTGAGTTCCTCATCGGCCAGTGGCAGAAGGGCACGGCCGAGGTCGTGCTCCCGGCGGACGCCGCGACGGCGGAGCCCGAGGTCGGCTGGCACCCCGGATCGTGAGCGAACTCGTCCAGACCCTCGCCCTCAGCCTGCTGGTCGGTGGCATCTACGCACTCGTCGCGAGCGGCCTCACCCTGATCTTCGGGGTGATGCGGGTGATCAACATCGCCCACGGGTCCTTCCTCATCCTCGGCGCGTTCCTCACGTACACCCTGTGGGACGCGCGTCGGCCTGGACCCGCTGCTCGGGGTGCTCATCACGACACCCGTCGTCTTCGGGCTCGGGTGGGTGGTCTACCGCCTGTTCGTCCGACCCATCCGGGACGCCCCGATGTCCTCGACCGTGCTCCTCACCTTCGGCCTGGCCCTGGTCACCGAGGGCGTCATGGGAGCGCTCTGGGGCAACGACTCGACCTCGATCCGGCCGTCGTACGTCAACTCCTCCTTCCACCTCGGGTCGCTCTTCCTCCCCGAGGCCCAGGTCTACGGCGGCGTCGTCGCGGCGGTCATCCTCGTCGGGTTCTGGGTCCTGCTCACGCGGACCTGGCTCGGCCGGGCCATCCGCGCGGCGGCGAGCAACCCGGCCTCGGCCGAGCTCGTCGGCATCAAGGTGACGTCCGTCGCGGCCCTGGTCTTCGGGCTCGGGCTCGCGGCGGCCGGCGCGGGCGGGTCGATCATCGGCGTCCTCTACCCGTTCGTGCCCGGCTCCCACTACCTGTGGATCTCGCGGCTCCTGGCCATCGTCGTGCTCGGCGGGCTGGGCAGCCTCGAGGGCGCCGTGCTCGCGGCCCTCGTCTTCGGCATCGCCGAGACGGTCACCGCGGTGTACGTCTCCCCGGCGTGGGCCACCGCCGTGCCGTACGTCATCGTCTTCGCGGTGCTGCTCGTGCGTCCCCAGGGGCTGCTCGGGACCCGGCTGCGCGACGACGCGGTGGCGGCATGAGCACCTCCGGCGGCGAGACCGCCCGCACCCGCAGCCTCGTCGACCCCCTGTGGGTCGGCCGGGCGGTCGCCCTCGTGGCCGGCCTGCTCCTCGTCGCCTTCCCGCTGCTGAGCGACGACCAGTACTACCAGAACATGATCATCCTCTCGCTGGTCTTCGCGGTGTCCGCGACCGGCCTGAGCATCATCACCGGGCTCACCGGCTACGTCTCCCTCGGCCAGGGGGCCTTCGTCGGTCTCGGCGGCTACACCGTCGGGGTGCTGGCCACCCGCCACCCCGACACCAGCGTCTGGGTGTGGGTGCCGGTCGCCGGCCTCGTGGCGGCGGCGGTGGCCCTCGCCCTGGGCCTGGTCTCGCTGCGCACCCGCGGCCCGGCCTTCGTCATCATCACCGTGGCCTTCCTCTTCCTCGTCCAGGTCGTCGCCATCAACTGGCGCTCGGTGAGCGGCGGCACCGAGGGGCTGAGCCTCCCCCTGCCCACGTGGGGCGCCGACATCGCCAACTGGCCGTTCTACTACACGCTCGTCGCGCTGCTCGGGCTCCAGCTGCTGCTCAGCTGGTGGATCCGCCGGACCAAGCTCGGCACCGGCCTCGTGGCCATCCGCGAGGACGAGACCAAGGCGGCGACCATCGGGGTCAACCTCCCCGTCGAGAAGATGATCGCGTTCGTCGCGAGCACCGTCCTCGTCGGGATGGCCGGCGGCGTCTACGGCTACTACCTGACCTTCATCGACCCCCGTGGCATGTTCAACATCCTGCTGAGCGTCGAGACGATGCTCGCCCTGCTCGTCGGCGGCAAGGCCACCCTGTGGGGTCCCGCCCTCGGCGCGTTCATCGTCGAGCCGCTCAACGAGTACACGAACAACAACCTGGGCGGCGGCAACGCACGGCTGCTGCTCTTCGGCGGGCTCCTCGTCGCCATCGTCCTCTTCCTCCCCCAGGGCGTGCTCCCGGCGGTCGCCTCGCTCCTCACCCGACTGCGCACCCGCGGTCGAGCCGGGCTCGTCGGCGCCCGCATCGGCACCGGCGGGGGCATCTCGTCGCTCACCGGGCACCTCTCGCTCACCGACCGCCCGGTCGGCGAGGCCGCACCCCCTCCCCTGCTCGAGGTGAAGGACCTGCGCAAGGCCTTCGGCGGCCTCCAGGCGGTCGACGGTGCCTCGCTCACCGTGCCGGAGGGCTCGATCACCGGGCTCATCGGCCCCAACGGGTCCGGGAAGACCACCCTCTTCAACCTCGTCGACGACACGATCCGCGCCGACTCCGGGGAGATCTGGCTCGCCGGCGAGCGCATCGACGGCCTCCCGTCGTGGACCCGGGCCCACCGCGGCCTCGGCCGGACCTTCCAGATCACCCGGCTCTTCCGCGAGATGACCGTGCTCGAGAACGTCGTCGCGGCGCAGCGGTCCTTCTCGTGGGGGCAGCTCGGCCGGATCGCGGTCAGCGGCGCCGAGGCCCGCGCGGCCGAGGAGCTCCTCGAGTACGTCGGGATGCGGGCCTTCCGCGACCAGCGGGCCAGCGACCTCTCGTACGGCCAGCAGAAGCTCGTCGAGCTGGCCCAGGTCCTCATGCTCGACCCGCGGCTCATCCTCCTCGACGAGCCGGCCGGCGGCATCAACCCGGTGCTCATCGACCGGATGTCGGAGATGATCCGCGAGCTGAACTCCTACGGGAAGACCTTCCTCATCGTCGAGCACAACATGCCCTTCGTCCTCGGGCTCTGCGACCCGGTGCACGTGCTCGGCCACGGCCGCACGATGGCCTCCGGCACCCCGGACGAGGTGCAGGCCGACCCGGCCGTCCTCGACGCCTACCTCGGGGAGGACTTCGTCCCCGAGCCCCGCGACCCCGCGCCGCCGGACGACCCGTCGGTGCCGCAGGAGGTGAGGCGCGGATGAGCGAGGACCTGCTCCGGCTCTCGGGCGTCGTCGCCGGGTACGGCGGCGGTGACGTCCTCCAGGGCGTCGACATCACCGTGCCCCGCGGCGGCGTGGCCTGCATCGTCGGTCCGAACGGCGCCGGCAAGTCGACCGTCCTCAAGACGATCAGCGGCCTGCTGACGCCCCGGCTCGGCGAGATCCACCTCGACGGCGAGCGGATCGACCGGTGCTCGGCGGCCGACATCCTCGGCCGGGGCGTCTCGCAGGTGCCGCAGTCGGGGGCGCTGTTCCCCTCGATGACGGTGCGCGAGAACGTCCTCCTCGGCGCGTACATCATCCGCCGGCAGAAGGCCCTCGTCCGCGAGCGCTACGACCGGGTGGCCGACCTGTTCCCCATCGTGGCCGACCGCAGCCACCAGCAGGCGGGCAACCTCTCCGGCGGCCAGCGGCGGATGGTCGAGTTCGCCCGCTCGCTCATGCTCGACCCCACCCTGCTCCTGCTCGACGAGCCCTCCCTCGGGCTCGACCCCAAGGCGCTGCGCTCGGTGTACGACTCGGTCATGGTGCTGCGCGAGAGCGGCAAGACGATCCTCGTCGTCGAGCAGAACGTGCGCTTCGGCATGCGCCTGGCCACCCACGGCATCGTCATGGAGAGCGGCCGGGTGGTCACCCAGCGCGACGCGGCGTCGATCATCGACGACCCCGAGCTGGCCGCGATGTACTTCGGCGGTCAGGCCCCCACCCCGGCCGGCTGACCGGGGTGCCGCCCGACGGCGCGGCCAGCGGACCGATTCCGTCCGCATTGCGCCCTACGGTCCGGCCATGACCGAGTACGAGAACCTGGACCTGTCCGGCGCGCGCGTGCAGCGGCTCGTGGCCCGCGACGTGACCGGCCGCGAGCTCGACCTCAGCGGTGCCGAGGTGGCGGACGTGCGGCTCGTCGGCGCCTCGGTCACCTCGGCCAACCTGAGCGGCCTGCGGCTGCGCGACGTGCTGCTCGCCGACGTCGTGGTCCGCGGCGCCTACGTCCAGGGCCTGAGCATCAGCGGCGAGGTCGAGGGGCTCACCGTCAACGGCGTCGACGTCGGCCCGCTCGTCGAGGCCGAGCTCGACCGCCGCCACCCCGACCACGCCGCGATGCGGCCCACCGACCCCGAGGGCTTCCGGCACGCCTGGGACGTCGTCGAGGGGCTCTGGGCCGGCACCGTCGAGCGCGCCCGCCGCCTCGACCCGGCCCTCCTGCACGTGTCGGTCGACGGCGAGTGGTCCTTCACCCAGACCCTGCGCCACCTGTCCTTCGCGACGGAGTGCTGGCTGCTGCGGGCCGTCCTCGGCGACCCGGCTCCGTGGCACCCGCTGTCGCTGCCGATGGAGGAGTCGCCCCCGATGGACGGGGTCCCGCACGACCGCGAGGCCCGGCCCGACCTCGACACCGCCCTCGCCCTGCGCGCCGACCGGATGGGCCGGGTCCGCGCCCACCTCGACGACCTCACGGACGAGGCCCTGGCGGCGCAGACGGTTCCGGTCGAGGGGCCGGGCTGGCCCGAGCCGAGCTCGTACCCCGTGCGCGAGTGCCTGCTGACCATCCTCAACGAGGAGTGGTGGCACCGGCAGTACGCCGAGCGCGACCTCGCCGCCCTCGAGGCGCGCGAGCGGCCCTCAGCCTCCTGACGGGGCCTCGCCGAACCCGAGCGGCTCCCGGGTGACCCGGTAGGTCGCCCACCGCAGCGACTCGACCCGGCCCGTGTCGTCGCGCAGCACCCGGAGCGGCTCGTGGCGCTCGGCCCCCGAGGTGGCGCGGTAGAGGTCGGGGCCGGTCCGCTCGAAGGTCCACGCGTCGCGGGTCGCCGGCCACGCCGGCGAGCGGACCTCGAGCCCGCCCTGACGCACCGAGAAGTCCCACGCGGCGCCCTCGGAGTACCAGCGGCCGAGCAGGGGGCGCAGCTCGTCGGGGACCTCGGTGCCGGGCCGCCACGGCTCGGGCTCGGGCGGCTCGCGGTCGAGGACGACGTCCACGAGCTCGGCCGCGAAGCCGGCGGGGTCGCCCGGGGTGCTCGAGTTCATGAGGACGATGGCCGCGGTGCCGGTGGAGCGGTCGGTGAAGACCCCCGTGACGTGGCCCGGCATCCCGCCGGTGTGGCCGGCGAGGACCCGTCCGCCGGGCGAGCGCAGGAGGAAGAAGCCCAGGCCCATCCCCATCTGCCAGCCGTCGGCGTCGACGAACGCCCGGGGACGGGTCATCTCCGCCATCGTCGCCGGGTCGAGGACGGCGGGGTCGGGGTCGGCGACGAACGCGGTCCACCGCGCGAGGTCGGCGGCGGTCGAGGCCAGCGCGCCCGCCGGGCCGGTGGCGGCGAGGTCGAGCACCGGCTCGGGCCGGGGCACGTCGTCCCACGGCCCGACGTAGTAGCCGTGGGCGTGCGGGCCGCCGTCGAAGCCGACGCTGGTCCGTGCCATCCCCAGCGGGGCCAGGAGCCGGGCCCGGAGCGACTCGTCCCACGGTCGGCCGTCGAGCCGCCCGACGAGGTGGCCGAGCAGCGCGAAGGCGAGGTTGGAGTAGTGCCACTGCTCCCCCGGGCGCAGGATCGTCTCGGCCTCGGCGGCCTCCCGGAGGAGGGTCTCCTCGTCGGGGTGCCGGAGGGTGACCCAGACGTCGCCGACGGGCTCGCGCTGCAGCCCGGTGACGTGCGACAGCGCGTCCCGCACGGTGAGCTGCTGGCCCAGCTCCGGCAGGTGGTCGGCGACGCGGTCGTCGAGGGAGAGCCGCCCCTCGTCGCGCAGCTGGAGGATCATCGTCGCGACGAAGGTCTTCGTGTTCGACGCGACGAGGAACTGGTCGTCGCGGGTCGGCGGGCGGTCGGCACCCACGTCTGCCGTCCCGATTCCGCACTCCCACAACAGGTCCCCGTTGCGGACGACGCTCGCGTGGACCCCCGGGACGCGTCCCGCCCGCTGCCGGTCGAGCGCGGTGCGGCGGAGGGCGGCCGAGGTGGAGTCGAGGAGCATCCCCCGACCGTAGGACACGAGGCGTGGCCCCGGCGCCCGTCAGCCCAGGCGTTCTCCCGGGGCGATCCGGGTGCCACGCGCCCAGTCCGCGGCGCTCATCGGGCGCTTGCCGGGCGGGCCCACCTCGCCGAGCACCACGGGGCCGGAGGCCGTGCCCACGAGGACGGCGCGCTTGGTGGCGTGCAGCTCACCGGGGGCGAGGGCGGAGACGTCCTCGGGCGGCGTCGCAGGGCTGACCGGGCCGACCCTGAGCCGCTCGCCGCGGAAGGTCGTCCAGGCGCCCGGGTTCGGGGTGGCGCCGCGGACCCGGCGGTCGACGACGTGGGCCGGAAGGGTCCACCGCACCGCGCACTCCTCCGGGGTGAGCTTCGGCGCGTGGCTCACGCCGTCGACGGGCTGGGGCACGGCCCGCAGGCTGCCGTCCTCGAGCCCGTCCATCGTCGCGACGAGCAGGCCGGCGCCCACCTCGGCGAGCCGCGCGAGGAGGGTGCCCGCGGTGTCGGTCGCCCGAACCCCCTCGGTGACCGTGCCGAGCACGGGCCCGGTGTCGAGCCCCTCGTCGATGACGAACGTGCTCGCCCCGGTGACCTCGTCACCGGCCATGAGGGCCCGCTGCACGGGAGCGGCCCCGCGCCAGGCGGGCAGGAGCGAGAAGTGCAGGTTGACCCACCCGTGCCGCGGCACCTCGAGCGCCGCCGGTCGCAGCAGCGCGCCGTAGGCGACGACCGGGCAGCAGTCGGGCCCGATCGCGCGCAGGCGGTCGAGGAACGCGGGGTCGGACGGCCGGTCGGGGGTGAGCACCTCGAGGCCGTGCTCGAGGGCGGCCTCCTTGACCGGCGACGGGTGCAGCGTCCGGCCGCGTCCCGAGCGGGCGTCGGGCCGGGTGACGACGGCCGCGACCTCGTGCCGGGAGGCGAGCAGCGCCCGCAGCGACGGCAGGGCGGTGTCGGGGGTTCCGGCGAGGACGAGGCGCACCCGGCGAGTCTAGGAGCCGCGCGCGCGGTACCCCGGGCGGGCCCGGTAGGCGCTGACGAAGCAGACCACGGCGCCGACGAGCCCGGGCGCGTGGATGATGGCGATGGAGGCGAGGAACACCAGACCCAGGAGCACGTAGCCGATGGCCCCGAGGTACGGGCGGAGGATCCTGCCCCACCTCGCGGGCGCGGATGCCGGTCGAGGAACCGCGTCGGGCTCCCGCGGCGTCTGGGCGAGGTGCCGGTCGGCCGGGACGAGGCGGTCGACCTCCTCGACCGCAGCCCGGCCCCGGACCCACATGGTCGGCTCCACGGTGACCGACCAGCCGTCCGCGCCGATGACGTGCCGGCCACCGTCCGGGAGGACCATGAGGCCCTGGACGTCCGGGACGTCCACGCCGTGCCACGCCTCCCCGTGCGCGACGCCGATCACGTCGTCGCCGACGACGAGCGTCGAGCGCACGGCGGGGAACTCGCGGGAGCGGAAGCGGCGCCCGCGGACCGGCCCGACCCGCTCGGGCATGCGCAGCATGGGGTAGTGGTCGTCCCAGCGCGCCGCTCCCGGCACCCCGAGCAGAAGGGAGTCGCCGAGCCCCTGCAGCAGCTGCGCGATGTCCCCGTCCGTGACGGCGAGGAGCGCGTCGACCACCTGGTCCGGCTCGTCGACGGGCTGGCCCTCCAGGTGCGCCGTCGCCTGCGCGTGGGCGAAGGCGACGGCCTGGTACGGGTCACGCATCCCCTGCGCGGCCGCCGCGGCGGCATCCGACACGACCCCTTCCCGGGGACCCCGGGACTCGAGTGAGGCAAGGGTCGCCGTGATCTGTCGGGCGATGCTCGGCAGGACCGCCTGGGCCACGTCGGAGCCGGCCAGCGCGACCGCGTGGTGACCCGACACCGCCTCGTACGTCGCCCACGGCGCGTAGGAGCCACCACCGGAGTCCCTCAGGTCCCGGCGGAGGCGGTCCTGGAGCACGGCGGGCAGCAGGGTCGCGGCGTACGAGCGCGGGACCTCCCACGACAGGACGAGCCTCCCCGACGTGGGGTAGGCGGCGGGTCGAGGATCCTCGCTCGTCGGAGGCGTGGGCATCGAGAGCCGTCCGCCAGGGGGAAGGCCGAGCCGCAGGCCGGGTGGCGGGGGGCCGTCGAGCACCAGCGCGGCGTTCGACGCGGTCAGGCGCGTCGCGATGTGCTCGGACAGGCGCTCCGGGGTCGCCCTCGACAACCCGGGTTCGGTGTACCCCGCGAGGCCTGCGCCCCGGGCCCCGAACCTCTGCAGCATCGCGGTCGCCGCGTCCCCGGTGCCTCGGTACTCCGCCTCGGCCCGCAGCACCCCGCTCTCGTGCGCGACGCGGGACAGGTCCGGCGCCGCCAGCCACCGCGTCACGTCGCCGAGGAAGCCGACGACGTCATCGTGCGGTCCGTGCGCCTGGACCTGCGTGCGCAACAGCGACGTCGAGCCGTTGACGCTGAGGGTCCCGCGTTCGCGGTCGTGCAGCGCGAGGTGCTCCACGAGGTGGGTCCAGCCGCTCGTCGGGAGGGTCTCGTCGGCGATCCCGCACCGGAAGACGAGCATCGCGGCCAGTGTCGGTCGTCCGGACTCCACCCAGAAGACCGGCACCCCGTCGATCTCGTCCCGGTGGACGGTCGGCAGTGCCGCCATCGGTCTGTGCTCCCTCCCGGACGCTCCCGCCGCGTCCTGCGCAGCAGCACGGTACGCAAATCGTCGCCCCCACGGCAGCCGGTCGAGCGAACCTCGCGGGCCCGGACCGCGGCCGCCGCACGGCCGGGGGGTGCGTTCAGGCGGTCGGGTCGCGGGGGTCGACGCGGACGGTGAGGGGGTCCGGCTCCTTGCGGGCCGAGGACCGGGCCCGCAGGGCGGCGAGCTCGCGGGCGAGCGGAGCGGCGTCCTCGAGGGGCACCGTGACGAGGGCGCGCCAGCGGTCCTCGCCCTGGGGCAGCGGCCCGAGGGTGGTGGCCGACGGCGGCAGGGTGAGCTCGGCGAGCCCCGCGGCCACCGCGGCGCGCGACCCCGTGAGGGCGGCGAGCCGTGCCGTGGGGGGCAGCGAGAGCTCGCGCCGCTCGGCGAGCTCCCGGTCGGCGAACCAGACCGGGTCCCAGCGCACGAGGGCCTCGACCGCCGGCACCGTGACGTGCAGCGGCGCACCGGCGAGGACCACCCGCCCACCGTCGGCCGCCGGCCGCACGAGGGCCGCCGCGGCGCACCAGCGCCGCAGCGCCTCCTCCCCCGCGTCGAGGGTGGGCCGGTCGAGGAGCGCCCACGCGTCGAGGAGCAGGGCGGCGGCGTACCCGCCCTCGGCCACGGGCTCCGCCCCCGGAGTGGCGACGACGAGCCGCGGTGTGCCGGCGACGACGTCGAGCACGGTGCCGGCGCCCGAGCGCTCGACGGGCACCCCGGGGAAGGCCCGCCCGAGCTCCTCGGCGGTGCGGCGGGCCCCGACGACCGACGAGCGCAGCGCGGTGCCGGAGCACGCGGGGCAGGAGAACGCCGTCTCGACCCGTCCGCACCACCGGCAGGCGGGCGGACCCTGCGGCCCGGTGAGGCCGAGGGGACCCGCGCACACCCGGCAGCGGGCCGGGCGTCGGCAGTCCTGGCAGGACAGCGAGGGCAGGTAGCCGCGGCGCGGCACCTGGACGAGCACCGGCCCGGTGGCCAGGGCCTCCTTGGCCGCCCGCCAGCCCACCGACGGGAGGTGGGCCGCCGCCACGGCGGGGTCGCGCTCGAGGTCGGCGCCCTCCCCCGCGACCCGGACGGCCGGCACGGCGTCGCGCAGGGCCCGCCGGGACGGCTCGACCGCCGTGAGCACCCCCCGGGCGACGAGGTCGGCGACCGCGGCGGACCGGACGAACCCGGCGGCGAGGACCGCGGCGCCCTCGACCCCGGCCCGGGCCAGGAGCACCTCGCGGACGTGCGCGTAGGGCGCCCGCGGCTCCTCGAGGAGGTCGTCGCCGTCGTCCCACCACACGACGAGGCCGAGGTCGCGCACCGGGGCGAAGGCCGCGGCCCGCGTGCCGACGACGACGGGGACGTGCCCGCGCAGCGCCTTGAGGAAGGCGGTGTAGCGCGCCTGCGGCCCCTGGTCGGCCGTCAGCCGGGTGTGGCCCCCGGGCCCGAGCACCTCGGCCAGGGCCGCCTCGACCCGGACGACGTCGCGGTGGTCGGGCACGACGACGACCGCCCCGCGGCCGCTGTCGACGCAGGCGCGGACGGCCTCGGCGACCAGCCCCGGCCACGCCGCGGCGGGGTCGACCGACGGCAGCGCGAGCACCGCGGCCGTCGGGGCGCCCCCGCCCCGGACGTGCTCGAGGAAGGCCGCACCGGCGCCGTAGGGCGCCCAGGCCCGGGGCTCGTGCTCCGGGGCCGGGGGCCGTTCGGGGCGCTCGACGGCCAGGGCCTGCTCGGCGCGCGCGTGCCGCGGCGGGACGGCGAGGCGCAGGACGTCGCCGAGGGTGCCGGCGTAGCGGGCGGCGACGGCGCGCGCGCCCTCGAGCACCGCGGGCGTCAGCACGGCCTCCGGGGACACGAGGCGGCGCAGCGGCGTCAGGCGGCCGACGTGCTCGGCGCTGTCGCGCCGTTCGAGGACCCACCCGTCGAGGTCGCGCCCGGCGAAGCGCACCTTGACCCGGACCCCGGGCCCGGCGCCCTCGGCCATCGACTCGGGCACGGCGTACTCGAAGGGGCGGTCGAGGTGGGCGAGCCCGGTGTCGACCTGGACGAGCGCCACCGGCTGGTGCCTGGCCGGTGGGTCGTCGCCGCGCAGCCGCCGGGGCCGCGGCGGACCCCCCGCGGCCAGGAGGGCCAGCTGCTCGCCCTCGTCGCCGGTCCCCGTCACGCCCCCGAACCTAGCGGAGCCCGCCGACCCCTCCCGGGGCGGCGGGCTCCGCCTGTGGACGACGGCCGGGTCAGCGGGCAGCGGCCCGCTGGAGGGCCTCGACGCGGTCGGTGCGCTCCCACGTGAACGCGTTCTCGACGCCGTCGGCCCAGGTGCGGCCGAAGTGGCCGTAGGCCGCCGTCACCTGGTAGATCGGGCGGAGCAGCTCGAGGTCCTCGAGGATCGCGAGCGGGCGCAGGTCGAAGACCTGGCGGATGGCGCCCTGGATCTTCTCGACGGGAACGGTCTCCGTGCCGAAGGTCTCGACGTACAGGCCCACCGGCTGGGCGACGCCGATGGCGTAGGCCACCTGCACCTCGCAGCGGCGGGCCAGCCCGGCGGCGACGACGTTCTTGGCGACCCAGCGGGTGGCGTACGCCGCGGAGCGGTCGACCTTCGAGGGGTCCTTGCCCGAGAAGGCGCCACCGCCGTGCCGGGCCATCCCCCCGTAGGTGTCGACGATGATCTTGCGGCCGGTGAGGCCGGCGTCGCCCATCGGGCCCGCCGATGACGAACTTGCCGGTGGGGTTGATGTAGGTGCGGTACGCGTCCGTGCGCAGCGCCGTCCCGGCCCCGGCGAGCTCGGCGAGGACCGGCTCGATGACGTGGCTGCGGATGTCGGGCTCGAGCAGGCCGTCGAGGCTGACGTCCTCGGCGTGCTGGGTCGAGAGGACCACCGCGTCGAGCGAGACCGCGGTGTCGCCCTCGTAGGCGATCGTCACCTGGGTCTTGCCGTCCGGGCGCAGGTACGACAGCTCGCCGCCCTTGCGCACGGCGGTGAGCCGCTCGGAGAGCCGGTGGGCCAGGAAGATCGGCAGCGGCATGAGCTCGGGGGTGTCGTCGCACGCGTACCCGAACATCAGGCCCTGGTCGCCGGCGCCCTGCTTGTCCCGCGGGTCGACCCCGCCGGTGCGGTTCTCGAACGCGGTGTCGACGCCCTGGGCGATGTCGGGGCTCTGCTGGCCGATCGAGACCTCGACGCCGCAGGAGGCGCCGTCGAAGCCCTTGGTCGAGGAGTCGTAGCCGATGCCGAGCACGGTCTCCCGCACGATCGAGGGGATCTCGACGTAGGCCTCGGTGCTCACCTCGCCGGCGACGTGGACCAGTCCCGTGGTCACCATCGTCTCGACGGCGACCCGGCTGTGGGGGTCCTGGGCGAGCAGCGCGTCGAGGATGCTGTCGGAGATCTGGTCGCAGATCTTGTCGGGGTGTCCCTCGGTGACGGACTCGGACGTGAAGAGGCGTGCGGACACGCGGCAACTCCTTCGCAGTGGGGATGCGCCACCGGTGGGGCACGGACGCACCCGCCCCAAGATACCGGTCCCTGAGAACTGGCGGCGGGTGGGGTCCGGTCCCGGTGCCGAGCCGTGGAATCATGGGCCCCGTGTCCGACGGGTCCACCAGCGAGGTGACGCCGCCCGGGTCTCGCGCTGCAGCGACGACGAGCCCGGTCGACGAGGCGTTGTCGCTGCTCACCCGGGCCCAGGACCTCGCCGACCAGCTGCGCGAGGACGCCGGCCGCGAGCTGAGCGAGGCCCGGGCCGAGGCCGCGCGCATCCGGGCCGAGTCCGCGGCCGCCGGCCACGAGCTCGCCGAGCTGACGGCCCGGGTCGAGACCGCCCGCGAGGAGACCGAGCGCCGGCTCGAGGAGACCCGCTCCGAGGTCGAGATCATGCTCGCCGACGCCGCCGACCAGGCGGCGCTCCTGCGGGCCCGGGCCACCAAGGCCAGCGACGAGGCCATCGGCATCGCCGAGGAGCAGGCCGCGGCCCTCGTCGACGACGCCCAGCGCCAGGCCGCCGAGCTCCTCGAGACGGCCCGCCTCGAGCACGAGAGCACGATGTCCCGGCTCGCCGACGAGGAGCGCGGCCACCAGGAGCGCTGGGCGGTCGAGCACGAGGCGCACACCGCCGAGCTCGCCGCCCTGCGCGAGCGCACCCACGGCGAGCTCGCCGGCCTGCGGCAGGAGGCCGAGACCTTCGCCCACCGGCACCGCGAGGAGGCCGAGGGCGAGGTCGCCGCCCGGCTCGCCGACCTCGCGACCCGCGAGGCGGGGGCGCGGGTCGAGGCCGACCTCCTCGTCGAGGACGCGCAGAAGGAGGCCAGCCGGCTGCTCGCCGACGCCGAGGCCGAGGCGGCCGTCGGTCGTCGACAGCGCCGAGAAGCACCTCGCCTGGGCGCAGGGCACGGTCCGCGACGTCCTCGACCGGGCCGAGGCCGAGCGTGAGCGCCTGGCCCGCGACCACCACCACGAGCTCGTCGAGCGCACGCGGGCGCACCGCCAGCGGGTCCAGACCCTCCTCGGCAGCGCCACGGCCAAGGGGCGCGACCGCCTCGCCGAGGCCGAGTCGGAGTCGCGCCGCCTGCGCGAGCAGGCCGAGAGCATCCTCGCCGAGGCCCGGGCCGACGCCGCAGCGCACCCGTGACGCCGCCGCCCGCGAGTCCGAGCGCCTGCTCGAGGAGGCCCGGCTGCGCGAGCGGGAGGCCACCGAGCGGGCCGACCGGCGGCTCGGCGAGGCCGAGGAGGGGGCCCGGCGGGTGCGGCACAGCGCGGCCGAGGACGTCGAGCGGATGCACCGCGAGGCCCACGAGTACCACCGGGCCGCGCGGGCCGAGATCGTCAAGGCCTCCGAGGAGGCCCGCGAGCGGGCCGACGCGGTCCGGGCCGAGGCGCATGCCGCCGTCGAGCGGGCCCGCTCCGAGGTGCATACACTCGCAGCGCGACGCGACGCCATCACCACCCAGCTGGGCCGGCTCTCCGGGCGTCATCGACGCCCTCGCCGTCCACGACGACTCCGGCCCGCCACCGACCGACGACGAGACCGGCACCCGAGAGCACCGACCAGCCGCCCACCGACCCCGCACCCACCGCCGACGAGGAGTCCGCATGAACGAGCCCGAGTTCCCCACCGTCTTCCGGGGCTACGACCCGGTCCAGGTCGACGCGCACCTCGCGTCCCTCCACCAGGCCGTGGAGACCGCGCGCCAGCAGTCGGAGGCGGCGCGCCGGGAGGCCGCCGAGGCCAGCGTCGAGCTCACCAAGGCCCGCCAGGACCACGAGGCCGCCGCCAGTGAGCTCGAGGCGCACCGCAGCCGGCTCAGCGAGCTCGAGGACGAGTCGCGCAAGGTGTCGAGCCCGACCTTCGCCGACCTCGGCGAGCGGATCGGCTCGATGCTCGGCCTGGCCGACGAGGAGGCCGGCTCGATCCGCGCGGCGGCGGCGACCGAGGCCGAGGAGACCCGGCGCGGGGCGGCCGAGGAGTCCCAGCTCGTGCGGGCCGAGGCCGACCGGTACGCCGAGGAGGTCCGCAACCGGGCCGACACCGACGCCGCCGAGGTGCTCTCGCGGGCCAAGGCCCAGTCCGACTCGATCATCGACGACGCGGCACGCGAGGCGGCGGCCCGGCGCGAGGAGGCCGAGGCGTACTTCGAGCAGCAGCGGGCCACGGCGGCCCAGCAGGCCGCCGACTTCGAGAAGACCCTCGGTGAGCGGCGCGACGCGTCGGCGGCGGAGTTCAACGAGCAGATCGCCAAGCAGGACCAGGCCCTCGCCGCGGTCCAGGAGCGCGCCGACCTGCTGGCCCGCGAGGCCGAGGAGGACCACCAGGCCAAGACCGGCGAGGCCTCCCGCCTCCTCGAGGCGGCTCGCACCGAGGCCGCCGACATCGTCCGCGCGGCCAAGGAGCAGGCCGACCGGGTGCGCCGCGACTCCGAGCGCGAGCTCGCCGCCGCCACCGCCCGCCGCGACAGCATCACCGCACAGCTCTCCAACGTCCGCAACATGCTCGCCACCCTCGGTGGGCCCGCGGCGGCCGAGGCGATCGTCGCCCAGGCCGCGCCGGAGGAGCCGGCCGACGAGGAGGCCGACGGCGAGGGCGGCGACCCGACGGAGGGCGAGGTCGTCGACCAGCAGGCCGACGGCGTCGACGACGCCGCGCCGGGCGAGGACGGCGGGGACGGCGAGGAGCACGTCGAGGAGCACGTCGAGACCGACACCGACGAGGAGGTCGAGCCCGAGGACGGCGCCGACGGGTCCGTCGAGGTCGAGCACGTCGAGGAGGTCGTCACCGAGGAGCCGCAGCAGGGCGGGAAGAAGGCCGGCGCCCGCCGCTGACCCCGACCCTCAGAGCAGGTCGGTGACGACGTCCCAGACGGCGCCGGCGACGACGTCCTTGCTCGCGGGGCCGACGTCGAGGACGTCCTCGCTCCCCCGGCGCAGGACGTGGACGGTGTTCTCGTCGCGGCCGAAGGTGACGTCCGCGCCCACCTCGTTGACGACGAGCACGTCGCAGCCCTTGCGGGCGAGCTTGGCCCGCCCGTGCTCGAGCACCGAGGCCTCGGCGTCGCCGGTCTCGGCGGCGAACCCGACGACCACCGGTGACCCGGCTCCCCCGCGCTCCGCGACGAGCCCGGCGAGGATGTCGGGGTTGCGCACGAGGGTGATGCCCGGGCGCGGAGGTGTCCGGCCCGCCGTCGGCACCGGTGCCGTGCGACTTCTTGATCTTGTGCCCGACGTAGTCCGCGGGCCGGAAGTCGGCGACCGCGGCGGCCATGACGACGGCGTCGGCGCCGGCCGCCTCGGTGCGCACGGCGGCCTCCATCTCCAGGGCCGTCTCGACGGGCACGGCCCGCACGCCGGCGGGGACCTCGAGCCCGGACGTCGTCACGAGGACGACGTCGGCGCCGCGGGCGGCCGCGACGCGGGCGAGCGCGTACCCCTGCTTGCCCGACGAGCGGTTGCCGAGGAAGCGCACGGGGTCGAGCGGCTCGCGGGTGCCCCCGGCCGTCACGACGACCCGGCGCCCCGTGAGCGCTCCGGAGGCGCGACGCCGCTCGAGCTCGCGCACGCAGACCGCGAAGAGGTCCTCGGGCTCGGGGAGGCGGCCCGGGCCGGAGTCGCGCCCGGTGAGCCGGCCGGTGGCGGGCGGCACGACGTGCACGCCGCGCTCGCCGAGCGTCGCGACGTTGGCCTGGGTCGCGGGGTGCTCCCACATCTCGGTGTGCATGGCCGGCGCCATGACGACGGGGCAGCGCGCCGTGAGCAGGACGTTGGTCAGCAGGTCGTCGGCCTGGCCGGTGGCGGCGCGGGCCAGCAGGTCGGCGGTGGCCGGCGCGACGACGACGAGGTCGGCCTCGCGGCCGATCCGCACGTGCGGGACCTCGGTGATGCCGGACCACACGTCGGTGTGGACGGGCTTGCCGGACAGGGCCGACCAGGTGGCCTCGCCGACGAAGTGGAGGGCGGAGGCGGTCGGGACGACGGTGACGTCGTGGCCGGCCTCGGTGAGCAGCCGCAGGAGCGAGCAGGCCTTGTACGCCGCGATGCCCCCGGCCACCCCGAGGACGACCTTCACGTCGGTCAGCCCTCGGCGGGCGTCTCGGGGGTGGGCTCGGAGGTCAGCAGGCCCTCGTTGATCTCGCGCAGGGCGATCGAGAGGGGCTTCTCGTGGACCTCGGAGTCGACGAGGGGGCCGACGTACTCGAGCAGCCCCTCCTGGAGCTGGGCGTAGTAGGCGTTGATCTGCCGGGCCCGCTTCGCCGAGTACAGGACGAGGGCGTACTTGGAGTCGGCCTGCTCGAGGAGCTCGTCGATCGGCGGGTTGGTGATGCCGATGGGGTTCGCCGTGGTTCCGGACACGCGTCAGTCTCGTTTCGCTGTGGGGACGGGGGTTCGCGTCCATGATACGAGGTCCTCGGCCGCACGCCGAACCTCGTCGTTGACGACGGTGACGTCGAACTCCTCGGCGGCGGCCAGCTCGACCCGTGCGGTGTCGAGCCGGACGGCGCGCTCCTCGGCGTCCTCGGTGCCCCGCCCGACGAGCCGGCGGACCAGCTCGTCCCAGCTCGGGGGGGCGAGGAAGACGAAGAACGCGTCCGGCATGCTCTCGCGCACCTGGCGCGCGCCCTGGAGGTCGATCTCGAGCAGGGCCGGCCGGCCGGTGGCGAGGACCTCCTCGACGGGGGCGCGCGGCGTGCCGTAGCGGGCGCGGCCGTGCACGACCGCCCACTCGAGCAGCTCGCCGCCGGCCACCATCTCGTCGAAGCGCTCGTCGCTCACGAAGTGGTAGTGGACGCCGTCGACCTCGCCGGGTCGGGGGCGCCGGGTGGTCACCGACACCGAGAGCCACACCTCGGGGTGGTGCTCCCGCACGTACGCCGCAAGGGTCCCCTTGCCGACCGCGGTCGGTCCGGCGAGGACGGTGAGGCGGGAGCGGCCCGTCACTGCCGCCCGAAGCGGTCGAGGAGGGCGGAGACCTGGTTCTGCCCGAGGCCGCGCACGCGCCGGCTCTCGGAGATGCCGACCTCCTCCATGATCTGCTTGGCGCGGACCCGGCCGACGCCCGGCAGGGACTCCAGCAGGGCCGAGACGCGCATCTTGCCGATGACGTCGTTGCGCTTGCCGTCGTCGATCACCGTCCCGATGGAGGCGCCGCCGTGCTTGAGCCGGTTCTTGACCTCGGCTCGCTCGCGCCGTGAGGCGGCCGCCTTCTCGAGGGCGGCCGCGCGTTGTTCCTGGGTGAGGGGAGGAAGTGCCACAGAGGTGTCCCTTGCTGTCACTGCGGGTGCTGGCTGCTCAACATCCGGCGGTACGTCACCGACTGTACCCGCCTGACCAGCCCCGATGCCTCAACGCCCCGCCGCGGCGAGGACGCCGGCGAGCTCGTCGGCGCTGCGCCGGGCCGCGGCCCGGAGGGCGCCCGCGCCGGGACCGGCCCCGAGCACCTCGCGCGAGCTGTTCCCGAGCACCTGGCCCAGGGCGGCACCGAAGGTCGTGCGGAGCCCCGCGGGGGTGCCGCCCTGCGCCCCGAGGCCGGGTGCGAGCACGGGCGCCGCCGAGCCGGCGAGGTCGAGCCCGAGGTCGTCGACCGCGGCGCCGACCGTGGCGCCGATGACCAGCCCGACGCTGCCGAGGCCCCCGGCCGCCCGGGCGGCGGCGTTGTCGTCGGCGGCGCCGGCCACGACCGAGGCGGCGACCGTGCGGCCGTCGGCGACCGCGTGCTGCACCGAGGACCCCTCGGGGTTGGAGGTGAGCGCGAGGACGAAGACGCCGCGGCCGGTGGCGGCGGCGAGGTCGAGGGCGGGCCGGAGGGACCCGTAGCCGAGGTACGGGCTGACCGTCACGGCGTCGGCCCGCAGCGGCGAGTCGTCGGAGAGGTAGGCCTGGGCGTAGCCGGCCATCGTCGTGCCGATGTCGCCCCGCTTGGCGTCGAGCAGGGACAGGGTGCCCGCGTCCCGCAGCCCCTCGAGGGTGCGCTCGAGGACGGCGACGCCCCGCGAGCCGAACCGCTCGAAGAACGCCGACTGCGGCTTGACGCAGGCCACCGCTCCCCCGAAGGCCTCGACGCAGGTCATCGCGAACCGCTCGAGCCCGGCGACGGAGTCGGGCAGCCCCCACGCGTCGAGCAGGGCGGCGTGGGGGTCGATGCCGGGGCAGAACGGGCCGTGGGCGTCCATGGCGGCGCGCAGCCGCGTGCCGAAGGGGGTCGGGGTCACAGTCGGACCATCCTCTCGTGGGCGATGCCGACGAGGTCGGCGAAGCGGGCGAAGCCGTGGCGGGTGACCTCGGCCTCGAGCTCGGTGAGGACCCGACGGGGCGCCGACGGGTCGTTGAAGGTGGCCGTCCCCACCTGCACGGCCGACGCCCCGGCGGCGACGAGCTCGAGGGCGTCGGTGCCGGTGCGCACACCGCCGACGCCGATCACCGGCGCCGTGGGGATCGCGCCGGCCCGCATGGCGGCGGTGACCTGCCAGATGGCCCGGACGGCGACCGGGCGCACGGCCGGCCCGGACAGCCCGCCGGTGACCCCGGCGAGCTGCGGCCGGAGCAGGTCGGTGTCGATGACGATGCCGAGGAGGGTGTTGACCATCGTCAGGCCGTCGGCCCCGGCGCGCAGGACGGCGTCGGCGATGGCGACGATGTCGGTGACGTCCGGGGTGAGCTTGGCGAACACCGGGACGCCCGCCGGGACCCGGGTGCGCACGATCTGGACCACGCGCTCGGACGAGACGGGGTCGCAGGCGAAGACGAGCCCGCGGTTGGCGACGTTGGGGCAGGAGATGTTGGCCTCCACCCCGACCACGGCCCCCCACGCCGGCGACGCGACGAGCCGCTGGACGACCTCGCCGAACTCCTCGGCGGTGTTGCCGGCGACCGACACGAGCACCCGGGCGCCGTGGTCGGCCAGCCAGGGGAGGTCGTTCTCGCAGAAGGAGTCGATGCCCGGTCCCTGGAGCCCGATGGAGTTGAGCATCCCGGAGGGGGTCTCGGCCATCCGGGGCGTCGGCCGGCCCGAGCGCGGGTCGCGCATGACCGTCTTGGTGACGAAGGCCCCGAGCTCGGAGACGGGGAAGAACCGGTGCAGCTCGGCCCCGTTGGCCGCGCAGCCCGACGCCGTCATCACCGGGTTGGGCAGCGCGGCGCCGGCGAGCGTCGTGCGTCATGTCGACCATCAGTGACCGCCCGGCCTCGGTGCACCCACGGCGTCGTCGGGGACCCGGGTGATGCCGCCCCCGATGGCGTCCCACCGCACCCGGTCGCCCCGGAAGACGGGGCCCTCGACGCAGGAGCGCACCATCCGGGTCCGGCCGTCGCTCCCGGTGACCGGCATGACGCAGGTCATGCAGACGCCGATGCCGCAGGCCATCGACTCCTCGACGGCCACCTGCGCGACCGCCCCGTGGGCGGCCGCGACCTCGGTGACCGAGCGCAGCATGGCCATCGGGCCGCAGGCGTAGACGACGCCGGCCGACGTGCGGTCGACGACCTCGCCGAGGACGTCGGAGACCCAGCCACGCCGGCCGGCCGACCCGTCGTCGGTGGTCACCGTCACCCCGTCGGCCGTGCGCCGGGCCTCGACGACCCCGAAGAGCCGGTCCTCGGAGGCGGCGCCGAGCACCACCTCGACGTGGCAGCCCCGGGCGCGCAGGGTCTCGGCGAGCCAGAACAGGGGCGCCGACCCGTAGCCGCCGCCGACGAGGACGCACGGCACCGGCTCGGCCGGGAGCGGGAAGGGGCGCCCGAGCGGCCCGACGACGTCGACCGTGGCGTGGGCCGCGAGGCCGGTGAGCCACTGCGTGCCCGGCCCGTGCGCCGCGACGACGACGTCGACCGTGCCCCCGTAGGTGCCGGACGGCTTGACCCGGTGCAGCGAGAAGCACCGGCGCAGGAGGGTGGCCGAGGTGGGCCCTCCGACGGCGAGGGCGACGAACTGCCCGGGGTGGGCGAGCTCGGCGACGCCGGGCGCGACGACGGTCAGGTGGTGGTAGGCCCCGGCCCGCCGGTTGGCGACGACCTCGCCCGTCACCTGCACGACACCGCCGCTCACGAGGACGCCTCCACCCCGAAGAGGTCGAGGGCCGCGGCGTGGTCCTGGAGGCTCGTGACGGTGAGGTCGTCGTGCTGCACGGCCTCGATGGCGAGCACCGCGGCCGCCAGCTGCTGCACGGTGGTGATGATCGGCTTGTCCATCGCGGCCGTGGCGGCCCGGATCGCGTAGCCGTCGGCGCGGGTGGTGGCGCTCGCCCCGCTCGGGGCTGTTGACGACCATGTCGATCTGCCCGGCGTTGATGAGGTCGACCACCGAGGTGCCGCCCTCGCCCCGCTCGGCGTGCTTGAGCACGACGTCGGCGTGGATGCCGTTGCGCCGCAGCACCTCTGCCGTGCCGGACGTGGAGAGGATGCGGAACCCGAGGTCGACGAGCCGCTTGACCGGGAAGATGATCGCGCGCTTGTCGCGGTTGGCGACGGAGACGAACACCGTTCCGCTGGTGGGCAGCCCGCTGATCGCCCCGAGCTGCGACTTCGCGAAGGCGCGCCCGAAGTCGGTGTCGATGCCCATGACCTCACCGGTCGAGCGCATCTCCGGGCCGAGGAGGCTGTCGACGACGAGGCCCTCGGCGGTGCGGAACCGCTTGAAGGGCAGCACCGCCTCCTTGACCGACACCGGCGCGGTCGCCGGCATCCGTCCACCGTCGGCGTGCCGCGGCAGGACACCCTCGTCGCGCAGCTCGGCGATGGTGGCGCCGAGCATGATCCGCGCCGCGGCCTTGGCGACGGCGACCCCCGTCGCCTTGGCGACGAAGGGCACGGTGCGCGAGGCCCGCGGGTTGGCCTCGAGGACGTAGAGGATGTCCTGGGCGAGCGCGAACTGGACGTTCATCAGCCCGCGCACGCCGATGCCCTCGGCCAGCCGGAGCGTCGACTCGCGGACCCGCTCGAGCTCGGTGGCGCCGAGGGTGACCGGCGGCAGGGCGCACGAGGAGTCGCCGGAGTGGATGCCGGCCTCCTCGATGTGCTCCATGATCCCGCCGACGTACATCTCCTCGCCGTCGTAGAGCACGTCGACGTCGATCTCGATCGCGTCGTCGAGGAAGCGGTCGACGAGCACGGGGTGCTCCGGGCCGGCGAGGGTGGCCCGCTCGACGTAGCCCGAGAGCGTCTCGTCGTCGTAGACGATCTCCATCCCGCGCCCGCCGAGGACGTAGGACGGCCGGACGAGCACGGGGTAGCCGATCTCGCGGGCGATCTCGACGGCCTCCGCTGCGCTGTAGGCGGTCCCGTGCTTCGGGCGCGGGCAGCCCGGCCTCGTGGAGCACCCGGCCGAAGGCGCCCCGGTCCTCGGCGAGGTCGATGGCCTCGGGCGCTGGTGCCGACGATGGGCACGCCCGCGGCCTTGAGCGCCTTGGCCAGCCCGAGCGGGGTCTGCCCGCCGAGCTGCACGACGACGCCCGCGACCGGGCCGGCCTGCTGCTCGGCGTGGACGACCTCGAGGACGTCCTCGAGGGTGAGCGGCTCGAAGTACAGGCGGCTGCGAGGTGTCGTAGTCGGTCGAGACCGTCTCGGGGTTGCAGTTGACCATCACGGTGTCGTAGCCGGCGTCGCGCAGCGCGAACGAGGCGTGCACGCAGGAGTAGTCGAACTCGACGCCCTGGCCGATCCGGTTCGGGCCGCTGCCGAGGATGAGCACGGCCGGCCGCTCGCGCGGCTGCACCTCGCTCTCCTCGTCGTAGGCGCTGTAGTGGTAGGGCGTGCTGCGCCGCGAACTCGGCGGCGCAGGTGTCGACCGTCTTGTAGACCGGGCGGACGCCCGAGCGCGTGCCGCACCCCGCGCACGACCGCCTCGGGCATGGAGCGCAGGCCGGCGAGCTGGGCGTCGCTGAAGCCGTGCCGCTTGGCCAGCCGCAGCAGGTCGGGGGTGAGCTCGGGGGCCTGCGCCACCTCGTCGGCCACGTCGTTGACGAGGGCCATCTGGTCGAGGAACCAGGGGTCGATGCCGGTGGCCTCGTGGACCTCCTCGACCGGGAGCCCGCCGCGCAGGGCCTGCTGGACCTGCGATGATCCGGCCGTCGGTGGGGCGCCGGGCGGAGTCGAGCAGGGCCCGGGCGGCCTCCGGCGTGGGGGTCGGCCCGTCCCAGTGGAAGCTGCTGCCGGCCTTCTCGAGGCTGCGCAGCGCCTTCTGGAGCGCCTCGGTGAACGAGCGGCCGATGGCCATCGCCTCGCCCACCGACTTCATCGTCGTCGTGAGGGTGTCGTCGGCCGCCGGGAACTTCTCGAAGGCGAAGCGCGGCACCTTGACGACGACGTAGTCGAGCGTCGGCTCGAAGCTGGCCGGGGTCTCGCGGGTGATGTCGTTCGGCACCTCGTCGAGGGTGTAGCCGATGGCCATCTTCGCGGCGATCTTGGCGATCGGGAAGCCGGTGGCCTTGGTCGCCAGGGCCGACGAGCGCGAGACCCGCGGGTTCATCTCGATGACGATGACCCGGCCGTCGACCGGGTTGACGGCGAACTGGATGTTGCAGCCGCCGGTGTCGACGCCGACCTCGCGGATGACCTTGATCGAGATGTCGCGCAGCCGCTGGTACTCGCGGTCGGTGAGGGTCAGCGCCGGGGCGACGGTGATCGAGTCGCCGGTGTGCACGCCCATCGGGTCGAGGTTCTCGATCGAGCAGACGACGACGACGTTGTCGGCGTGGTCGCGCATCAGCTCGAGCTCGTACTCCTTCCAGCCGAGGATCGACTCCTCGAGGAGCACCTCGGTGACCGGGCTGTACTGCAGGCCGGCGCCCGCGATGCGGCGCAGCTCCTCCGGGGTGTGCGCGAAGCCCGAGCCGAGGCCGCCCATCGTGAACGAGGGCCGGACGACGACCGGGTAGCCGAGGTCGTCGGCGGCGGCGAGCGCCTCGTCCATCGTGTGGCAGATGGCCGAGCGGGCCGACTCGGCGCCGCAGCGGGCGACGACGCCCTTGAACTTCTCGCGGTCCTCGCCGAGCTGGATGGCCTCGACGTTGGCGCCGATGAGCGGGCAGGAGTACTTCTCCAGCACCCCGCGGTCGTGGAGCTCGATGGCGCAGTTGAGCGCGGTCTGGCCGCCGAGGGTCGCCAGCACGGCGTCCGGGCGCTCCTTGGCGATGATCTTCTCGACGATCTCCGGGGTGATCGGCTCGACGTACGTGGCGTCGGCGAACTCCGGGTCGGTCATGATCGTCGCCGGGTTGGAGTTGACGAGGACGACGCGGATGCCCTCCTCGCGCAGCACCCGGCAGGCCTGGGTGCCGGAGTAGTCGAACTCGCAGGCCTGGCCGATGACGATCGGGCCGGAGCCGATGACGAGGACGCTCCTGATGTCGTCGCGCTTCGGCATGTCAGGCGTCCCGTCCTTCGCATGAGGTCGACGAACCGGTCGAAGAGGTAGGCGGCGTCGTGCGGGCCGGCCGCGGCCTCCGGGTGGTACTGCACCGAGAAGGCGACGAGGCGGTCGCCGTCGCGCACCTCGAGACCCTCGACGACGTCGTCGTTGAGGCAGACGTGGCTGACCGTGGCGCTGCCGAACTCGGTCTCGGTGGCGCCCTCGAGCGGGGCGTCGACGGCGAACCCGTGGTTGTGCGCCGTGACCTCGACCTTGCCGGTCGTGCGGTCCATCACCGGCTGGTTGATGCCGCGGTGGCCGTACTTCAGCTTGTAGGTGCCGAAGCCGAGGGCCCGGCCGAGGATCTGGTTGCCGAAGCAGATGCCGAAGTACGGCAGGCCCGCCCGCAGCACGCCGCGCAGCAGCTCGGCCTGGACCTCGGCGGTCGCGGGGTCGCCCGGGCCGTTGGAGAGGAAGACCCCGTCCGGCGCGACCGCGCGGACGTCCTCGAGGGTCGCGGTGGCCGGCAGGACGTGCACCTCGATGCCGCGCTCGGCCATCATCCGCGGGGTCATCGCCTTGATGCCGAGGTCGACGGCGGCGACGGTGAACCGCCGCTCCCCCACCGCCGGCACGACGTAGGCCTCCTGCGTCGCGACCTCGGCGGCGAGCGAGGCGCCGGCCATCCCGGTGGCTGCCTGCACCCGGTGGAGCAGCTCGGGCCGGCTCGATCGCGGAGACGTCGCCGGAGAAGATGCCGACCCGCATCGCCCCCCGCTCGCGCAGGTGCCGGGTCAGGGCGCGGGTGTCGAGGTCGCAGATGCCGACGACGCCCTGGGCGTCGAGCTCGTCCTCGAGCGAGCGGGCGCTGCGCCAGCTCGAGGGCCGCAGCGCGGGGTCGCGCACGACGTAGCCGGCCACCCAGATCCGCGACGACTCGTCGTCCTCGTCGTTCCAGCCGGTGTTGCCGACGTGCGGCGCCGTCATGACGACGACCTGGCGGTGGTAGCTGGGGTCGGTGAGGGTCTCCTGGTAGCCGGTCATGCCGGTGGAGAAGACGGCCTCGCCGACGGTGGAGCCGCGGTGGCCGTAGGCCCGGCCGGTGAAGGTCCGGCCGTCCTCGAGGACGAGGACGGCGGGCTCTCGGGTGGTCAGCATGGAGCGGGCTCTCCTTCCCGCGCGGTGACGAGGCCGCGCAGGATCGTCGTGTGCACCGCGCCGGTGACGGTGCGGCCGTGCCAGGGGGTGTTGCGGGACAGCGAGTGCGAGGCGTCGCGGTCGACGGTGGCCGAGGCCGCGGGGTCGACGAGCACGAGGTTGGCCGGCTCGCCGGGGGCGACCGGCCGGCCGTGGTCGGCGAGGCCGGCGATGCGCGCCGGGGCCACCGACATGACCCGGGCCAGGTCGGCCATCGACAGCACGCCCGGCACGACGAGGAGGTCGTGCACGACCGCGAAGGCCGTCTCGAGCCCGAGCATCCCGAACGCGGCGTCGACGAAGGCGTGCTCCTTGTCGTGGCGGGCGTGCGGGGCGTGGTCGGTGGCGACGGCGTCGATGGTGCCGTCGGCGAGGCCGTCGCGCAGGGCCTGCTGGTCCTCGGTGGGGCGCAGCGGCGGGTTGACCTTGTAGACCGGGTCGTAGCCGGTGAGCAGCTCGGTGCCGAGGGCCAGGTGGTGCGGGGCCACCTCGGCCGTCATCGCGATGCCCTGGGCCTTGGCCCAGCGCACGACGTCGAGGCCCTCGGCGGTGCTCACGTGGGCGACGTGCACCCGGCTGCGGGTGTGCCGGGCGAGCATCGCGTCGCGGGCGATGACCGCCGCCTCGGCGACCGGGGGCCAGCCGGGCAGCCCGAGGCGCCCGGACAGCTCGCCCTCGTGGCAGCAGGCCTGGGGCCCGGCCAGGGCGGGGTCCTGGCTGTGCTGGCTCACCACGCCGTCGAAGGCCCGCACGTACTCGAGGGCCCGACGCATCACCCGGCCGTCGGCGACGCAGTGCCCGTCGTCGGAGAAGACCCGCACCCGGGCCCGGCTGCGGTGCATGAGGCCGAGCTCGGCGAGCTCGGCGCCCTCGAGGCCCTTGGTGACCGCCCCGACGGGCACGACGTCGACGAGCCCGGCGGCCCGCCCGAGGTCGAGGACGCGCTCGGCCGCCTCGGCGGTGTCGGTGACCGGGCTGGTGTTGGCCATCGCCAGCACCGCGGTGTAGCCGCCGGTGGCCGCGGCCCGCGAGCCGGAGGCGATGGTCTCGGCGTCCTCGCGGCCCGGCTCGCGCAGGTGCGTGTGCAGGTCGACGAGCCCGGGCAGGAGGGTGAGCCCGTCGGCGGCCAGGCGCTCGGCCCCGGCGGGCGCGTCGGCGGCGGCGTCGGGGCCGACCGCGGCGACGACGCCCGTCGCGGACGAGCGACGTCCGCCGGCGCCCTCGCCGAGGACGTCGGCGCCGAGGACCAGCAGGTCGCTCATGCGGGGTCCTCCTCGCCGGCGAGCAGGTGGTAGAGGACGGCCATCCGGACCGCCACCCCGGCCGACACCTGGTCGAGGACGAGGCTGCGGGCCGCGTCGGCCGCGTCGGCGCTGATCTCGAGGCCGCGGTTCATCGGGCCGGGGTGGCAGATGACGGCCTCGGGGTTGGCGTCCTCGAGGGCGCGGAGCCGGTCGCGGGTCAGCCCGAAGCCCGACGGTGTACTCGCGCGGCGTGGGGAAGAAGCCGCCGCTCATCCGCTCGCGCTGCACCCGGAGCATCATCACCGCGTCCGGGCCCGTCGGCGAGGACGGCGTCGAGGTCGTCGGTGAGGTGCAGCCCGTCGGCCTCGGCCCAGGCCCCGATGCCGCTCGGCATGAGGGTGGGGGGCGCGACGAGCGTGACGTCGGCGCCGAGGGTGCGCAGCGTGATCGCGTTGGAGCGGAAGACCCGGCTGTGGGTGAGGTCGCCGACGATGGCCACCCGCCGACCCTCGAGGCTGCCGAGCCGCTGCTCCATCGTGTAGGCGTCGAGGAGGGCCTGGGTGGGGTGCTCGTGGGTGCCGTCGCCGGCGTTGACGACGCTCGCGTCGACCCACTGGGCCACCTGGTGGGCGGCGCCGCTGGCCATGTGCCGGATGACGACGCAGTCGACGCTCATCGCGTCGATGGTCATCACCGTGTCGCGCAGGGACTCGCCCTTGCTCGTGCTGCTGCCCTTGCCGGTGATGTTGATGGTGTCGGCGCTCATCCACTTGCCGGCGATCTCGAAGCTGCTCCGGGTGCGGGTGGAGTCCTCGAAGAAGAGGTTGATGATCGTGCGGCCGCGCAGGGTCGGCAGCTTCTTGACGTCGCGGTGCTGCACCTCGTGCATCTCGGCGGCGGTCGCGAGGAGCATCCGCACGTCGTCGCGGCTCAGGTCGGCGCTGGAGAGCAGGTGCCTCACCGGACGCCTCCTTCGGGGTTCGAGGGTCGGCCGGCGCGGGTCTCGCCGAGGGCGATCGACACCGAGTCCTCGGCCACCTCGTCGACGCCGGCGAGCCGGACCATGACCCGCTCGGTGTGCGCGGTCGGGAGGTTCTTGCCGACGTGGTCGGCGCGGATGGGCAGCTCGCGGTGGCCGCGGTCGACGAGGACGGCGAGCCGCACGGCCCGGGGCCGGCCGAGGTCGGCGAGGGCGTCGAGGGCGGCCCGGATGGTGCGCCCGGAGTAGAGGACGTCGTCGACGAGGACGACGACGCGGTCGTCGACGCCCTCGCTCGGGATGTGGGTCGGGAGGGGGGCCCGGGTCGGCTGGTGGCGCAGGTCGTCGCGGAACATCGTGATGTCGAGCGCTCCGGTGGGGACCTCGACCCCCTCGACCTCGCGGACCAGGGCGGCGAGGCGGCGGGCCAGCTCGACGCCGCGGGTCGGGATGCCGAGCAGGACGAGGTCGTCGGCACCCTTGTTGTGCTCGACGATCTCGTGGGCGATGCGGCGCAGGGCCCGGGCGAGGTCCGGCTCGCTCATCACGGTGCGGGGGGCCCCGGGAACGGGGGCGTCGGCTCCGGCCGGGAGCTCTCGTCGGCGCGCGTCATCCGCGTGCGACCTCCTTCCCTGCCTCACGGGACAGGTCGTTAAAGGATGTCTGGCGCGGGCCACCCTACGCCCTCCGCGAACGCGACGGCCGACACCGACCGGTCCGTGGGCGGGCCGCCGTAGGGTCGCGTCATGGCTCCCTCGTCCGTCCGCAGCGTGGCCCTGCTCTCCGACACCCACGGCGTGCTGCCCGGTGCTCGAGGCGGTGCTCGCCGAGCCGGACGTCGTCGCCGCCGACCTCGTCGTCGTCACCGGCGACCTCGTCTCGGGGCCGATGCCGGTCGAGACCCTCGACGCCCTGAGCGCCCTCGGCGACCGGGTGCTCCTCGTCCGCGGCAACGCCGACCGCGAGGTCGTCGAGGTGGCCCGCGGCGGCCACAGCCCGCACGAGGAGACGGTGTTCGCCGCGGCCAGCCCTGCGCCCGGACCAGGTCGAGCTGCTGGCCGGGCTCCCCCACCCGGCGGTGCGGACCGTCGACGGCTTCGGCGAGGTGCTGTTCTGCCACGGCAGCCCGCGCGACGACGACGAGGTCGTCCTCGTCGACACCCGCCTCGAGCGGTGGGCCGAGGCCTTCGCCGACGTGCCCGAGGCCGTGCGCACGGTGTGCTGCGGGCACACCCACATGCCCTTCGTCCGGCTCGTCGACCGGCGGCTCGTGGTCAACCCCGGGAGCATCGGGATGCCCTACGGGCGGGTCGGCGGGGCGTGGGCGCTGCTGGCCGACGGCCAGGTGTCGGTGCGGCACACCGAGGTCGACGTCGACGCGGTCTGCGCCCGGGTGGTCGCCGAGTCGCGCTACCCGGACGCCCGGGCCTGGGTCGACGAGTACGTGCGGGGCGAGCACTCGGACGTGGCGGCCCTCACCGCGTTCGGACCGCGCGACGGGCGCTGACGCGCGGGCTGCCCCCGGGTCAGCGGGGCGCGGCCGGACGGAAGCCCGAGCAGAGGACCCGCAGGTACGAGATCCGGCCGTCGTCGGTGCGGTAGTAGGCCTGCTGCTCCGCGGTGGAGTCGCCGTCGGCGTTGTGCAGGGCCAGCCGGTACGACACCCGCTCGGTGTCCTCGACGCGCTCCCCGTCGCTCACGTCGAGCAGGGCGCGCACCTCGTCGGTGTCCTCGAACCACGAGCCGAAGAGCACCTCGACGAGCGCGTCGGCGCCCGTGCCCTCCCACGACCGGCCGGGCGTGAGCCCCCGGAAGTCGACGTCGGGGGTGACGACGGCCCGCACGGCGGCGTCGTCCTTGGCGGCGATGGCGGAGGCGAGGCGCGAGCCGAGGGTGTCCACGCGGGACAGTGCAGCACCTCCGGGGTCGGCGCACCAGCCCCGGCGTCCGGTTCCGTCATCCGAGGAGCTGAGACACATAACTCGGAACTATCGAACCAGTAACACACTGTGATGTCTGCGGGGCGGCCTCGCCCCCACCGCGAAGGAGGCACCGTGCCGTCACCGACCACGACCACCCGCCCCGGTGCCGAGATGCGCCCGTCGGCCGACCGCCCGGCCGCGCACCCGGCCGTCGATCTTCCCGCCCCGTGACGCCGACGCCGAGACCTACCGCGCGTGGGTCGCCTCCTCACCGTGGCCCGAGGTCGTCTTCGCCAGCGCCGGCGGGCGCTGACCTCTGGCGCGTCGCCCGCCACGGCGCGAGGATCGTGGCACCGGGCACCACCACCGGGGTGGACCCACGGCGGAAGGTGCGGCCATGGCGCACACCTACGGCATCACCGAGGTGGTCGGCACGTCGCCGACCTCGATCGACGACGCGATCACCGGGGCGGTGGCCCGGGCGAGCACGACGGTGCGCGGGCTCGACTGGTTCGAGGTCACCGAGATCCGCGGCCACCTCGAGGACGGTGCCGTCGCCCACTACCAGGTCGGCCTCAAGCTCGGGTTCCGGCTCGAGGAGTGACCTCGCGGTATCCTCGGACCACCACCAGCGACGGTGACGAGGGGACGAGGCCATGACAGCTCCCGCCACCCGCAGACCCCTGGTCTGCCGGTTCAACCTGCACCACTCCTGGGAGCTCGCGCACACCACCGACGGCCAGCGCTACGTGCGGTGTGCCCGGTGCCTCAAGGAGCGCGACTCCGGGCCCGGCGGCAACGTCACCGGTCCCGGGGCCATGAGCGCCGGCGGCACGTCGGGGATCAGCGGCGGCGGCTTCGGCTGACCAGCGCCGTGGCGTGTCGTGGCGTCAGGCCAGGGTGGGCTTGACCTCGGCGAGGCGCGCGAGGAGGCCGTTGACGAACCGGGGGCTGTCGTCGGTCGAGAGCTCGGTGGCCAGCGAGACCCACTCGCTGATCGCGACGTTCTCCGGCACGTCCTCGGAGTACAGCACCTCCCAGGCGCCGAGCCGCAGGATGGCCCGGTCGACCGCCGGCATCCGGGGCAGCGACCAGCCCTGCGAGTAGGTGGTGATCAGCTCGTCGAGCTGGTCGCGCCGCTCCACGACCCCCGTGACGAGGTCGGCGGTGAGCTCGGCCAGCGGGTGCTCGGTGACCGGCGCGGCCAGCCGCTCGCGCAGCAGGTCCGCGGGGTCGACGCGGCGCTGCTCGGCCTCGTAGAGCAGGTCGAGGGCGCGCTTGCGGGCCTTGGTGCGTGCGGCCACGGGGTCAGCTGACCCGACCGAGGTAGGAGCCGTCGCGGGTGTCGACCTTGATCTTCGTGCCCGGTCTCGAGGAAGAGGGGGACGGCGATCTCGGCGCCCGTCTCGAGGGTGGCCGGCTTCGTGCCGCCGGTGGAGCGGTCGCCCTGCAGGCCGGGCTCGGTGTAGGTGATCTCGAGGACGACCGACGCGGGGAGCTCGACGAACAGCACCGCCTCGTCGTGGCGGGCCACGATGGCGTCCTGGTTCTCGAGCAGGTACTTCGCCGCGTCGCCGACGACCTCGGGGCTCACCGGGAGCTGGTCGAAGGTGTCGCCGTCCATGAAGATGTAGTCGGTGCCGTCGTTGTACAGGTACTGCATCGTCCGCTTGTCGACGTTGGCCGTCTCGACCTTGACGCCGGCGTTGAACGTCTTGTCGACGACCTTGCCGGAGAGGACGTTCTTCAGCTTGGTCCGCACGAAGGCCGGGCCCTTGCCGGGCTTGACGTGCTGGAACTCGACGACGGTCCACAGCTGGCCCTCGAGGTTGAGGACGAGGCCGTTCTTGAGGTCGTTGGTGGATGCCACGGGCGGTGTTCGCTTTCGTCGGAGCTGTGGGCGCGCGCCCGGCGGCGGGCGCGCGTCACCCCCGCGAGGGGGCCGGGGATCAGCCGTCATCGTACCGTCCCGCGGCGCGGGGCCCCTACCGCCCCGGACCGCTGGCGCCCCGCCCCTGCCGCGTCGGCGCCACCCTCCCCTCCACCCGCCGGCTCTGGTCCGGTCCGCCGGCTCCGGTCCGGTCCGCCGGCTCTGGTCGCCCGGGGCGGGACAGCTCACCCGGGGGACGGGGCACCTCGCGCGGGTGCCGGTCAGGGCGCGAGGGCGGCGTAGGCGGCGCGCAGGAGCGACTCGTCCGGGCCCTCGAGGCGCACCGGGTTCGCGAGGCCGTCGAGCACGACGAAGCGCAGCACGGCACCGCGGGCCTTCTTGTCGCGCGCCATCACGGTGAGCAGGTCGTCGAAGGGCACCGCGTCGTACGTCGTCGGGAGCCCGACCGACGCGAGCACGCTCCGGTGCCGGGCCAGGAGGGCGTCGTCGACGGTCCCGGTGCGGTGCCGAGCTCGGCGGCGAAGACCATGCCGACGGCCACCGCCTCGCCGTGCCGGCGCCGGTACCCCTCGGCCTGCTCGACCGCGTGCCCGAGGGTGTGCCCGTAGTTGAGCACCTCGCGCCGGAAGGCCTCGCGCAGGTCGGCGGCCACGACCTCGGCCTTGACCCGCACCGCGCGCTCGACGAGCTCGGCGAGCCCGGGCGAGTCCCACCGGCACGCGGCCTCGGGGTCGGCCTCGACGAGCTCGAGGATGCGCGGGTCGGCGATGAAGCCGGCCTTGACCACCTCGGCCAGCCCGGCGACGAGGTCGGCCCGCGGCAGGGTCGCGCAGCACGTCGAGGTCGCACACGACACCCGCCGGGGTGTGGAACGCGCCGACGAGGTTCTTGCCCTCCGCGGTGTTGATGCCGGTCTTGCCCCCGACGGCGGCGTCGACCATCGCCAGCAGGGTCGTCGGCACGTGCACGACGGCGACGCCGCGCAGCCAGGTCGCGGCGACGAAGCCGGCGAGGTCGGTCACCGTCCCGCCGCCGACCGCGACGAGGGCGTCGGTGCGGGTGAAGGCCAGCTCGCCCAGCACCGCCCACAGCCGCGCCGCGACCCGGACGTCCTTGGCCGCCTCGGCGTCCTCGACGCCCGCGAGGTGCACCGTCAGGCCCGCGGCGGCCAGCGCGTCGGCGACCGGCCGGGCGTAGGTGTCGAGGCCCTGGGGGTGCACGACCATGACCCGGGCGGCCCCGGCCGGCAGCATCCCCAGCACGCGGTCGAGCACGCCCCGCCCGACGACGACGTCGTGCAGCTCGCCCACCGGGATGGTCAGCGGCTCGCTCACCCGTCGGCCCCGACCAGCCCGGCCACGTCGGCGGCGACCTCGTCGACGCCGCGCCCGGCGGTGTCGACGACGTGCGTGGCCACCCGCTCGTACACGGCGCGCCGCTCCCCCATGAGCCGCACCCAGGAGGCGCGGGGGTTGACCGCGAGCAGCGGACGGGACCGGTCGAAGCCCACGCGACGCGAGGCGTCGGCGATGCCGCACGTCGAGGAAGACGACGGTGTGCCCGGCGAGGAGCGGCTCGGTGACGGGGGTCGACCGGTGCGCCACCGCCGAGCGCGACGACCCCGTCCTCCGCGGCCAGGGCGCGGGCCACCTCGGCCCGCTCCAGCTCGCGGAAGGCGGCCTCGCCGTCCTCGACGAAGATGTCGCCGATCGAGCGCCCCGCCGACTCCTCGACCGCCGCGTCGGTGTCGTGGAAGGCGACCCCGAGCAGCGCGGCGACGGCCCGACCGGTCGTCGTCTTGCCCGACCCCGGCGGGCCCACGAGCACGACGCCGCGGCATCAGGACCCCCAGGTGCGCATCGCGGCGGGGATCGCCTCGAGGTAGGCCCGGTGGTTGCGTGCGGTCTCGGCGAGCGAGTCGCCGCCGAACTTCTCGAGGCAGGCGTCGGCGAGCACGAGCGCGACCATGGCCTCGGCGACCACCCCGGCGGCCGGGACGGCGCACACGTCGGAGCGCTGGTGGATCGCCGTCGCCGGCTCGTCGGAGGCGACGTCGACGGTGTCGAGGGCGCGCGGCACCGTGGAGATCGGCTTCATCGCCGCCCGGACCCGGAGCACCCCGCCGACCGACATCCCGCCCTCGGTCCCCCCGGCGCGGCCGGTGCGCCGCCGGATGAGGCCGTCGGCGCCGCGCTCCATCTCGTCGTGCGCCTGCGACCCGCGCCGCGCCGCCGTGCGGAACCCGTCGCCGACCTCGACGCCCTTGATGGCCTGGATGCCCATGAGGGCCGCCGCGAGCCGCGAGTCGAGCCGGCGGTCCCAGTGGACGTGCGACCCGAGGCCCGGCGGGACCCCGTCGGCGACGACCTCGACGACCCCGCCGAGGGTGTCGCCGTCGCGCCGGGCGGCGTCGACCTCGGCGACCATGGCCGCCGACCCCTCGGGGTCGAGCGCGCGCACCGGGTCGGCGTCGAGGGCGGCGACGTCGTCGGCGGTCGGCAGCGGAGCGTCGTCGCGGACCCCGGCCGTCCCGATGGCGACCGTGTGCGACACGAGCCGGATGCCGTAGGCCTGCTCGAGGAGCGCCGCCGCCACCGCGCCGAGGGCGACCCGGGCCGCGGTCTCGCGCGCGGAGGCGCGCTCGAGCACCGGCCGGGCGTCGTCGAAGCCGTACTTCTGCATGCCGACGAGGTCGGCGTGGCCCGGACGCGGGCGGGTGAGCGGGCGGTTGCGGGCCACCTCCTTCTCGGCGTTGACGTCGTCGGACGCGGCGTAGTCCTCGGCCGCGACGGGGTCGGGGCTCATCACGGTGCGCCACTTCGGCCACTCGGTGTTGCCGATCCGGATGGCCAGCGGCGAGCCGAGGGTGAGCCCGAGCCGGAGGCCGCCGAGCACCTCGACCTCGTCCTGCTCGAACTTCTGCCGGGCCCCGCGCCCGTACCCGAGCCGGCGACGGGCCAGGGCGGCGGCGAGGTCGCCGGTGGTGAGGGCGACCCCGGCGGGCAGGCCCTCGATCGTCGCGACGAGGGCGGGTCCGTGCGACTCCCCCGCGGTCAGCCAGCGCAGCATGGCGCCAATCCTGTCACGGGGCCCTCAGCCGCCCGCGAGGCTGACCACGATGCGGGGCGTCAGCCAGATGCTCAGCCACGCCCCGAGGCACATCGCCGGTCCGTAGGCGATCTGGGTCTTCAGCCCGGCGCGGCCCAGGACGAGCATCGCGAGCGCCGCCAGCCCACCGAGGGCGAACCCGGCGACCATCCCGAAGACGGCGTGGGCCGTGCTGAGGAAGCCGAGCAGGCCGCCGATGACGGGAGCGAGCCGGACGTCCCCGAACCCCACGCCCCCGCCCGGCAGGACGAAGAGCACGAGGTAGCAGGCCCCCACGCAGGGCCGCCCCGATGAGCGTGCCCTGCCACCGGTCGAGCCCGGTGGCCACGACGCCGAGGCCCACGAGCACGACGAGGGCCGCGCTCCCCGGCACGACGAGGCCGACCGGCAGCCGGTGCACGTCGAGGTCGATCCACACGAGGGCCACGGTGAGCCACGCGAAGAGCAGGAACGCCGGGAGCGCCGCCCAGCCACCGAGGTCACTGACCGACCAGGCGGCGCAGGCCGCGAGCAGGGCCGTCGCCGGTCCGGTCCACCACGGGTTCCCGGTGGCGTGCTCGGCCTCGTCCTCGGGGATGCGGTACCCGCCGGTGGCGAGCTCGCGGCCGGTGAGGTGCCCGACGACACCCATGACGGCGGCGGCGAGGAGCACCACCCACCACGGGGTCATGCCCCCTCCCCGAGCGCGTCGCGGCCGGCGGCGAGCAGCGTCGCGACCGGCACCTCGCGCCCGGTGAACAGGGCGAACTGGAGCGCCGCCTGGTGCACGAGGAGGTCGAGCCCCGAGACCACGGTCATGCCCGCCGCGGTCGCCGCCCGGGCCACGGGGGTGGGCCAGCCGGCGTAGACGACGTCGAGGAGCACACCACGGTGCACCGGCGGGACGGTGGCGGCCACGGCCGCCGCGCCGCCGGGGGGCACGGTCGAGACCACGACGTCGTCGGCGGTGCTCACCCAGGGGTCGAGTGCGGCGACCGAGCCGTTGCGGATGCCGACCCCGGCGCCGAGGGCCCAGGCGAGCAGGTCGGCGCCGCGGGCGGTGTCGCGGGCCCGGACGGTGAGGGTGCGCACCCCGAGCTCGGCGAGGGCCAGGACGCAGGAGCGAGCCGTGGCGCCGGCCCCGAGCACGAGCGCGCGCTCGGGGACGCCGGGCAGGTGGGGCGCCAGCGCCGCGACGGCCCCGGGCACGTCGGTGTTCGTCGCGTCCCACCCGCCGTCCTCGCGCCGGACGAGCGTGTTCGCCGCCGCGGCCCGCGCGGCGACCGGGGACACCTCGGTGGCGAGGTCGAGGGCCGCCTCCTTGAGGGGCATGGTGAGCGACAGCCCGCGCCAGGAGGGGTCGAGCCCGCCGACGAACGCCGCGAGGGCGTCGGCGGTGACGTCGTGGCGCCCGTACTCCCAGCCGTCCAGCCCGAGCGCCGCGTAGCCGGCCCGGTGGAGCGCCGGCGAGAGCGAGTGGGCCACCGGGGAACCCAGGACGGCTGCGCGCACCGGGCCTACTTGCAGTCGTCCGGGTGGGCGTTGCAGTAGGCCGTGAGCTCGGCGACGTTGCGGTTGTGGTCGGCGAGGGTCGTCGCGTACTTGGTCTCGCCGGTGACCGGGTTGACCGCGACGAAGAAGAACCACGGCCCGTCGGCCGGGTTCGCCGCCGCGTCGATCGAGGCCCCGCCCGGGTTGCCGATCGGGCCCGGGGGCAGCCCCGGGTGGATCCGGGTGTTGTAGGGGTTCGACGCGTCGGCCAGCTGCGACTTGGTCGGGAACAGCGAGCGGTCGCCGATGCCGTACGAGACGGCGGCGTCGGACTGGATGAGCCCGTAGCTCGGCGGGCCGTCGGTCTCGATCCGGTTGAGGAAGACGCGGGCGATCTTCGGACGGTCGACGTCGAGCTTGGCCTCGGCCTCGACGAGCGAGGCGAGGATGAGCGTGCGCTCCCACTCCTTCTGCGGCACCTTGGCCTTCTCGAGCTGGCTGACCGTCTGCGCGACCATCTGCTTGAGCTGGTCCTTCGCGGAGGTCTTGTCGTCGAACTCGTAGCTCGCGGGGAACAGCCAGCCCTCGATGTTCCCGTCGGCGACCGCCGGCAGCCCGATGGCCTTGGTGTCCTTCGCGGCCTTGGTGTACTCGGCCACCTTGACCCCGGTCGCCTTCGACAGGGCGGCGAAGGTCTCGCCCTTCCAGAGCCCCTCGCGGATCGTCACCCGCTGGGCGACGCGGTTCGCGGGGTCGATGAGGACCTTGAACGCGTCGACGCCCCGCATGCCCTTGAGCATGAGGTAGGTGCCGGGCTGGATCTTGGCCGCCGACTGCGGGTCGGCCGCGGCCGCGTCGAGGTAGGCCGTGCGGGTGCGGGTGACCCCGGCGTCGCGCAGGGTCGAGGCGATGTCCTCGCCGGTGTTGCCCTGCTTGACGACGACCTCGACCTCGCCCTCCCCGGGCCCGGCGAAGTCGACCTCGGCGCTCTGCCCGCCGAACAGGCCCGACACGGTCGGCCCGAGGACGCGCCAGGCCCCGTACCCGGCACCGCCGATGAGGGCGAGCGCCACGACGAGGGCGACGAGCCGGCGGCCCCGGCGGGGCCCCGGTCCGCGGCCGTGCAGCTCGCGTCGGGTGCGTGGCTCCGGGGGCGGGGTCTCGTCACCGAAGATGGTCTCGGTGAAGTCCTGGCTCACGTCGTCGTGCCCTTCGTCCGTGGCTTGCGCCGTCGTCCTGCGACCCGTTCCCCCGCGGGGACCCGGGTCGTCCGCTCGGCATCGAGGGCCGCCTGGAGGATGAGCACCGCCGCGGCCTGGTCGACCACGGAGCGCTGCCGCCTCCCGGCGACGCCGCTCTCCCGGAGCGTGCGGTGCGCCTCGACCGTCGTCAGCCGCTCGTCGACGAGCCGCACCGGGACGGGGGCGACACGCACCGCCAGCACGCCAGCATACGTGCGTGCCCGGCGGGCGGCCGGTCCCTCACCCCCCGAGAGCGACCGCGGGAGGCCGACGACGACCCGGACGACGCCGTGCTCGGCGACGAGGGCGGCGATCCGCTCGACGTCCTCGTCGCCGGCCGCGGGCGGCTCCTCGGACCGGCGGGGCACGGTCTCGACGGGGGTGGCGAGGAGGCCGTCGGGGTCGCTCACGGCGACCCCGACCCGCACCGACCCGACGTCGACGCCGAGCCGGACGCCGCGTCCGGGACCCTCCTCGGGGGCGGGCATCAGCCGGCGAGCTCGCCGACGCGCCACTCGACCGCCCGGAGGGCCTCGACGACCTTCGTCGGGTCCTGTCCCCCACCCTGGGCGAGGTCGTCCTTGCCGCCACCGCCGCCGCCGAGGACCCCGGCCGCGGCCCGCACCAGCTCGCCGGCCCGGATGCCCCGCTCCCGGGCCAGCGCGTTCGTCGCGACGACGACGACGGGCCGGCCCTTGGCCACCCCGGTGACCGCGACGACCGACGGCCGGTCGTCGCCGAGGCGGCCACGGAGGTCGAGCACCATGGCGCGCACGTCGTCGGCACCGGTCTCGCCGGCGTCGTGGCCGAGGAAGGTGACGCCGCCGACGTCGCGGGCACCGTCGGTGAGCGACCCCGCCTGCTCCTGGAGCTGCTGGCGGCGCAGGGTGCCGAGGTCGCGCTCGGCGTCCTTGAGCCGGGTGACGAGACCGCCCACCTTCTCGGGCAGCTCCTCCGGGCGGCCCTTGAGCAGCTCGGTGAGCTGACCGACGATCGCCCGCTCGCGGGCGAGGAACGAGAACGCGTCGGCCCCGACGAGGGCCTCGACCCGGCGCACGCCGGAGCCGATGGAGGACTCACCGAGCAGGGTGACCAGACCGAGCTGGGTCGTCCGCTCGGCGTGCGTGCCTCCGCACAGCTCACGGGCCCACTCGCCGACCGAGATCACCCGCACCGCGTTCCCGTACTTCTCGCCGAACAGCGCCATCGCCCCGGCGTCGCGCGCCTGCTGCTGGGTCATGACGTCGGCCCGCACCGCGAGGTCGTCGAGGAGCAGCGCGTTGACCCGGGCCTCGACGTCGCGCAGCACCGACGGCGGCAGGGCCGACGAGGCGTGGAAGTCGAACCGGAACCGGCCCGGCGAGTTCTCCGAGCCCGCCTGGGTCGCGGTCTCGCCCAGTGCCTCCCGGATCGCCTTGTGCACCATGTGGGTGGCGGTGTGGGCCCGCGAGATGGAGCGCCGCCGCTCGATGTCGACCTCGGCGAGCGCCTGGTCCCCGGCCGCCACCTCGCCCTCGACGACGGTGCCCCGGTGCACGACGAGCCCGCCGATCGGCGCCTGGACGTCGCGGACCTCGACCAGCGCCCCGCTCGCGAGCCGGAGCAGGCCGCCGTCGGCGAGCTGCCCGCCGCCCTCGGCGTAGAACGGGGTGCGGTCGAGGACGACCTCGACGTCGTCGCCCGCCACCGCGGACGCGACGGGGGCGCCGTCGCGCAGCACGCCGGAGACCCGGCCCTCGGAGACCACCTCGTGGTACCCGGTGAACTCGACGGCGGCTCCGAGTCCGTCGGCCAGCGCCCGGTAGACGCTCGTGTCGCCGTGCGCGCTCTTCTTGGACCGCGCGTCGGTGCGGGCACGGTCGCGCTGCTCCTCCATGAGCCGGGTGAAGCCCTCGCGGTCGACCTCGAGGCCCTGCTCGGCGGCCATCTCGAGGGTGAGGTCGATGGGGAACCCGTAGGTGTCGTGGAGCTGGAACGCCTCGGTGCCGGCGAGCACCGCGCCCCCGGACCCCTTCGTGCGCGCGACGGCGGTGTCGAGGATGGTCGTGCCCGCCGCGAGGGTGCGCCGGAACGCCTCCTCCTCCGCGTACGCGGTCTGCGAGATGCGGTCCCAGTCGGTGCGCAGCTCGGGGTAGGAGCGCTCCATCCGCTCGAGCGAGACGGGCAGCAGCTCGGGCAGGCAGGGGTCCTCGTGGCCGAGGAGGCGCATCGAGCGGACGGCGCGGCGCAGCATCCGGCGCAGGACGTAGCCCCGGCCCTCGTTGCCCGGGGTGACGCCGTCGCCGATGAGCATGAGCGAGGAGCGCACGTGGTCGGCGACGACCCGCAGCCGCACGTCGTCGGGGTGGCTCGACCCGGCCGAGTGCCCGGACTGCTCGCCGTAGCGCTTGCCGGTCATCTCCGCGGCCTTGCCGAGCACCGGGTAGATCTCGTCGATCTCGTACATGTTGTCGACGCCCTGGAGGATGGAGGCGATCCGCTCCAGGCCCATCCCGGTGTCGATGTTCTTGCGCGGCAGCGGCCCGGTGACGTCGAAGTCGACCTTCGAGCGCACCGCGGAGAGGTTCTCCTGCATGAAGACGAGGTTCCAGAACTCCATGAAGCGGTCCTCGTCGACCGCCGGGCCACCGTCGGGGCCGTACTCCTCGCCGCGGTCGTAGAAGATCTCCGAGCACGGTCCACCCGGGCCGGGGACGCCCATGTGCCAGTAGTTGTCGGCGAGGCCGCGGCGCACGATCCGCTCGAGCGGGACGCCGACCTGCTCGTGCCAGATGCCGAGCGCCTCGTCGTCGCCGTCGAGGACCGTCGGCCAGATGCGCTCGGGGTCGAGCCCGAAGCCGCCCCGGTCCTGCGGCGTCGTCACGAGCTCCCAGGCGAAGGCGATCGCCCCCTCCTTGAAGTAGTCGCCGAAGGAGAAGTTGCCGTTCATCTGGAAGAAGGTGCCGTGCCGGGAGGTCTTGCCGACCTCCTCGATGTCCTGCGTGCGCACGACCTTCTGGACACTCGTCGCGCGGTCCCACGGCGGGGTCTCCTGGCCGAGGAAGTACGGCTTGAAGGGCACCATGCCGGCATTGACGAAGAGCAGGTTCGGGTCGTCGAGCAGCAGTGAGGCGCTCGGGACGACGGTGTGGCCGTTGCGGCCGAAGAAGTCGAGCCAGCGGCGCCGGATCTCTGCGGTTTCCATGTCGTGTCAGTCCTGGGTCGAGGGGCCGGGCGCGGGCGAGCCGACATCGTATGCCGGGGCCCGGCCCGTGGGACGGGTGGGCGGGCGGAGGCGGGGGCGGGCGCCCCTACCGAGCTCGCGCGCCGTCGGTGCCGTCGGCGGGGGCCGGGCGGGCGGGGTCGAGGAGCAGGGCCCGGGCCTCCTCGGGCGACAGCGAGCGCCCCGGGTCGTCGGCCTCGAGGGGCAGCGCCGCGTCGCGGTCGGTGCCGCGCGGGCCCCAGCCCGCCGCCACGTCGAGGTCGGGCACGCGGGCGCCGGGGGCGTGCCGGGGCGCCCGGGTGCTCGCGTCCTCGCGGACCGCCACCTCGACCGCCTCGCGCAGCTCGGCCTCGCGCCGCGTCGCCGCCTCGCGCAGGGTCGCCACGAAGCGCTGCGTGGCCGGGCGGCGCCAGACCAGGTAGCCCACGCCGACCGCCGCCGCCCCGAGGAGCACGGTGCGGCCCCTCATCGGCCGGCCCTGCGCAGGCCCCGGACCGCCACCCGGACGCCGTAGCTGTAGGCCGCGACCTTGATGAGCGGCGAGCCGAGCGTGGCCGCGAAGACCGAGGTGAGCGCCGAGGCGTTGGTCGTCATCGTCGACACCGAGCTCGTGATGGCGTCGACCCGGGTCAGCTGGTCGTTGGTGAGCCCGACCGTGTCGGTGAGGCTCTTGAGCGTGGGCTGCACGTTCTCCGTCGTCGTGCGGACGCTCTCGCGCGTCTCGTCGAGGATCCGGCCGGCCTTGCCGACCAGCCCGGCGACGCGCACGACGAGGTACGCGAACGCGAGCGCGGCGACGAGCCCTGCGATGCCTCCGAGCGTGACCTCCATGCCCCGACCCTACAAGGACCGCGACCCCGCCGACGCGGCCGTTCCCGGCCGCCGCCCACCGCGGGCGGTGCCGGGCCTGCGGCCTACGTGCCGGCGTGCCGGATGCAGCGGGAGGACCACGGTCGCGCCTCGAGCCGGCCCGCCGGGATGGGCTCGCCGCACACCTCGCACGTGCCGTACGTGCCGTCGGCGACGCTGGCCCTCGCCGCGCGCACCTGGGCGAGGGTGGTGAGGAGCTGCTCCTGCACCGCGACGGCCGAGAGCCGGTCGACGGCCAGCGACGTGCCGTCGCCGATCCGCTTGCCGAAGGAGATGTTCTCCCCCTCCGGCGGCGTGGCGGTCAGGGTCGCGAGCTCGGCGAGGAGCCGGTCCTCGTGGGCGGCGAGCATCGCGTCGGTGTCCATCTCCCCACGGTAGGCGACCGGGCCGCCGGGACCCGGGTCAGCGACCGAGCCGCTCCCTGAGCCAGCGCCAGCGCTCCTGGAGGCGGGCCTCGAACCCGCGGTCGGTGGGCCGGTAGTAGTCGGCCGTGCCCGCGAGGTCGTCCGGGAGGTACTGCTGCGCGGCGACGCCGTCGGGCTCGTCGTGGGCGTACACGTAGGTGGGCGCGCGCCCCCGGCCCGTCGCGGCCGCGGAGGCCTCGGCGATGCGGGCGGCCCCGCCGTAGCCGCTCCCCCGCAGGTGCAGCGGCACCGGGCCACCGCGGCCCGCTCGCACGTCGGCGATGGCGGCGTTGACGCCGAGGTACGCGGCGTTGGACTTCGGGGCCAGGGCGTTGTGGACGACGGCCTGGGCGAGGATGATCCGCGCCTCGGGCATCCCGATCTGGGCGACGGCGTGCAGCGCGGCGACGGCGGTCTGCAGGGCCGTGGGGTCGGCCATCCCGACGTCCTCCGAGGCCGCGATGACGATCCGCCGCGCGATGAACCGCGGGTCCTCCCCCGCCTCGAGCATCCGGGCGAGGTAGTGCAGGGACGCGTCGACGTCGGAGCCGCGCATCGACTTGATGAGGGCGGAGGCGACGTCGTAGTGCTGGTCGCCGGTGCGGTCGTAGCGGACGGCGGCGTGGGCGACGGCCTGCTCGGTGCGGGCGAGGGTGACCTCGACGACCTCGGGCCGGGTGGCGCCGGGGGCGACCGAGTCGTCGGCGACGCCGGCCGCGGCCTCGAGGTAGGTGAGCGCCCGCCGCGCGTCGCCGCCGGCGAGGCGGACGAGGTGGTCGCGGGCGTCGTCGGCGAGGGCGTAGCCGCCGGCCAGGCCACGCTCGTCGGCCACCGCGGCGTCGAGGAGGTCGGCGACCTCGTCGTCGGTGAGGGGAACGAGGGTGACGAGCATCGAGCGCGAGAGCAGCGGCGCGATGACCGAGAACGACGGGTTCTCGGTCGTCGCCGCGACGAGCACGACCTGCCGGTTCTCCACCCCGGGGAGCAGCGCGTCCTGCTGGGCCTTGGTGAAGCGGTGGATCTCGTCGAGGAAGAGGACGGTCTGGCGGCCGTAGAGCTCGCGCGAGCGGGCGGCGGCCTCCATGACGGCCCGGACGTCCTTGACCCCGGCCGTCACCGCCGAGAGCTCGACGAACTCGCGGTCGGCGGCCGTGGCGACGAGGTGGGCCAGCGTGGTCTTCCCCGTGCCGGGAGGGCCCCAGAGGATGGCCGAGAGCGGGCCGGCCGCTCCCCCGCCGCCCTCGATGAGCCGCCGCAGCGGGCTGCCCGGCCGCAGCACCTCGCCCTGGCCGCGGACCTCCTCGACCGAGCGCGGACGCATCCGGACGGCCAGGGGTGGCACGACGGCGGACCCCGGCGCGTCGCCCCGGGCCTGCGCGGCGGCGCCGAAGAGGTCGGTCCCGTCCTGGCTCACACGAGCGAGGCTAGCGCCGTCGCCCGACGCCGCCGACCCCGGCGCCACCGGGCCGTCAGAAGTACCCGGTCTCGCCGTCGAGCAGCTCGCGGAGCAGGTCGAGGTGCCCGGCGTGGCGAGCGGTCTCCTCGAGCATGTGGTGGAGCATCCAGCGCAGCGACGCCTCGCCGGCCGCGTGCAGCGCCGTGCTGCCGGTGGCGTCGAGCGCGTGGTCGGCGATCGCGGCGTCCGAGCGTGCGCACGCGGCGTCGTACTCGTCGAGCAGGTGGGCGAGCGACATCCCCTCGACCCGGAACTCGGCGTCGTCCTCGTCGCTCCCGAAGCCGTGGGCGAGGCCCCGCTCACCGAGGAGGACCTCGCGGAACCAGAGGTCCTCGGTCCAGGCCAGGTGGCCGAGGATGCCCGCGACGGTCGTCAGCGGCGAGGTCGGCACGAGCACCCGGTGCGCGTCCTCGTCGGAGAGCCCCTCGCACTTCATCCGCACGATGCCTCGTTGGAGGTCGAACCAGCCGAGCAGCTGGGTGCGTTCGTCGGCGACCTTCGGCGGGCGGCTGCGGGTGGCGGGCACGTCCCCACGGTAGCGACCGGGCCGCGCGCCGCGGGTCGGCGCGACCGGCCTCCGTGCGACCCGGCCGCCGTGGGATCCTGTGCGGCGTGACGAGACGGGCCGGGCACGGCAGGTCGGCGCTGGGGCGCTGGGGACGGTTCGTCGCGGCGCACGCCCGGGCGGTGCTCGTCGGCTGGCTGGTCTTCGTCGTCGCCGGCTTCGCGGTGGCGCTCGGGGCCCTCGGTACCCCCAGCCTCTTCGACCGGCTCGACACGGGCGAGATCGTCGTCGACGGCGAGAACCGGACCGGCCGCGCCGTGCTCGCCGACGCCGGGGGCAGCGGGTTCAGCACGTACACGCTCGTCGTCCGGGGGGTCGACCTCGCCGACCCGGCCGTCGCCGCCGCGGCCACGTCGGCGGTCCGCGACCTCCTCGCCGTCGACACCGTCGAGTCGGCGGTCAACCCCTTCGTCGTGCCCGGGGGCCCGACGGGCCCGCAGGCCGCCCGGCTCCTCGAGGGCGGGGACGCGCGGGCCGGGGGCTTCGCCACCGTGGTGCGCTTCGACCCGGGGAACACCGGCGAGGAGGAGGCCGCGGCGAGCGTGCGCGTCGACGGGGTCTTCGACCGGCTCGTGCACGACACCGGGGCCACCGGGTCCGAGCGCGGTGGGCTGCGCCAGCTCGTCGACCGGATCGTCCACCAGGTCAAGGTCGACGGCCAGCGCGGCGAGGGCATCGCCCTGCCGGTGAGCTTCGCGGTGATGGTCGTCGTCTTCGGCGGCCTGCTCGCCGCCGGGTTCCCCGTGCTCGGGGCGGTCGCCTCGATCGCCGGGGCGCTCGCGTCGCTGCTCGGCTTCTCGTACCTCCTCGACCTCGACGCGACGGCCGTCAACGTCGTCACCGTCCTCGCCCTCGGGCTGTGCATCGACTACGGCCTCCTCGTCGTCAGCCGGTTCCGGGAGGAGATGCGCAGGCTGCTCGCCGGTCGGCCGGCCACCGAGGCGACCGCCGCGGAGGTCGCCGACGCGACCGGCCGCACCCTCGACCGCGCCGGGCGCACCGTCGTCTTCTCCGCGCTCACGGTGGCGATCTCGCTGGCCGGCCTGCTGTTCCTCGACATCGACTTCATCCGCGCGGTCTCCCTCGCGGGGGTGTCGGTCGTCGTCGTCGCCCTCGCCGTCGGCCTCTCCCTGGTCCCGGCGCTGTGCGTCGTCGGGGCCCGCCGCCTGCTCCGCCGGGGCACCGAGGTGGGCTCGGACGAGGGCCTCTTCTCGCGCCTCGCCGAGGCGGTGCACCGGGTGCCCTGGCTGGTCATCGGCGGGGTGGCCGGCGTGCTCGTCGTGCTCGCGGTGCCCGTCGTGGGGATGCAGCTGACGTCCTCCGGGGCCGAGCTGCTGCCCCGGGGGACGCCCGAGCGGACCTTCTTCGAGGACCTGCGCACCGGCTACCCGGCCCTGGCCGGGGCGCAGGTCGTCGTCGTCACGCGGGCCCCGGAGGCGGAGGTGCGGGCCTGGGCGCAGGAGGCGGGCTCCCGGCCGGGCGTCGCCTCGGTCGACCCCGTCGGCGTGCTCGAGGGCGGTGTCGTCACCGTGCCGTTCCAGACCGGCGACAGCGGCACCGGCGACGCCTCGCGCCGGCTCGTCGACTCGCTGCGCACCGACCGCCCGCCCTTCCCGGCCTGGGTCGTGGGCCAGGCCTCGGGCATCGTCGACTTCCGGGCCGCGATCGCCGAGCGGGCGCCGTGGGCCGTCGGGGCGGTGGTGCTCGCGACCCTCGTCCTGCTCTTCCTCATGACCGGCTCGGTCGTCGTGCCGGTCAAGGCCCTCGTCATGAACGTGCTGTCGCTCGGGGCGGGCCTCGGCCTCACGGTGTGGCTCTTCCAGCAGGGGCACCTCGAGTCGCTGCTGCGCTTCACGAGCACCGGCGGGATCGAGAACACCATCCCGGTGCTCGTCGTCGCCTTCGGGTTCGGCCTGTCGATGGACTACGAGGTCTTCCTGCTCTCGCGCATCGTCGAGCTGCACGCCCAGGGACGGAGCACCCACGAGGCCGTCGTGCTGGGCCTGCAGCGCTCGGGGCGGATCATCACCTCGGCCGCGCTCCTCATGGTCATCGTCTTCTCCGGCTTCGCCGCCGGGGACCTGCTCATCATGAAGCAGCTGGGGGTCGCGCTCGTGCTCGCGATCGCCATCGACGCCACCCTCGTGCGGATGCTCCTCGTCCCGGCGACGATGGCCGTGCTCGGACGGGCGAACTGGTGGGCCCCGGCCCCGCTGCGCCGGCTGCACGCCCGCGTCGGGATCACCGAGTGAGCCCGGTGGTGCGCCTCGGCTCGTTCGAGGACCTGCTGGAGGCCTCGGGCGGACACGTCGTGGTGGCCCTCGACGTGGGCCGCGGCCTCACCCCTCCGGCGTTCGCCTCCGGCGCGGGTGCCGGGCGCGCGGTGACGTTCTCGCGCCGGTCCGACCACGGGGTGCCCGGCGCCGCGGCGCTGGGCGACGCCGACGGCCTCGACGCCCTCTTCGGCGACCCCGAGGTCAGGGAGTGGTTCCGCGCCGGCGGAGCCCGGCACCTCAGCGCACCGCGCGAGCACCAGCACGTCGTGGCCCGCCACCTCGAGCTCGGGGACCGCGGTGGTGACTGGGACTGGATGCTGACGACCACCGCCCCGCCCGAGGTCGCGGGCGAGGACCGGGTGGGCGAGCTGCACCCCGACGCCCGCGCCGAGGCCGAGGCCTTCCTCGCGGCCGAGAGCCCGCGCACCCACGGCCAGCCCTTCGCCCGGCCGGGGCAGCGGTGGGTCGCGGTGCGCGACGGCGAGGGCGCCCTGCTCGCGGTCGGCGGGGCGGAGCCCTCGGAGGCCGGCACGCCCACCCTGGCGGGGATCGCGGTCGCCGGGCGGGCCCGGGGAACCGGGCTCGGCGCGGCGGTCACGGCGGCCCTGACCCGGGACGCCGTGGCCACCCGGGGGGCCTGCGCCCTCGGGGTGTTCGCCGACAACGCGGTGGCCATCGCCCTGTACCACCGGCTCGGCTTCACGACCGGGATGCGGTGGCGCAGCCGCTGGCTGCCCGACCCTGACCAGCCCTGAGCGGCGACCTCGTCCGCCCGCTCCTCGGGGCAGCGCGGCGTGGCCGTCGTGCCTACGCTGGGAGCGAGCAGACCCCGACGGAGAGGCGAGTGATGAGCACCCTGACCAACGGCACGGTCGAGATCCACTACGAGGACCACGGCGGGGACGGGCGCCCGGTCGTCCTCATCCACGGCTGGCCCCTGAGCGGCGCGTCCTGGGCCGACCAGGTGCCGGCCCTGCGCGACGCCGGCTACCGGGTCGTCACCTACGACCGCCGCGGCTTCGGGGCCTCGGCCAAGCCCGGCGAGGCCTCGGGCTACGACTACGACACCCTGACGGGCGACCTCGACGCCCTGCTGCGCGAGCTCGACCTCACCGACGTCACGCTCGTCGGGTTCTCGATGGGCGGTGGAGAGGTGGCCCGCTACGTCGGCACCCACGGCGAGGACCGCGTGCACAGCCTCGTCTTCGCCTCCGCCGATCCCGCCCTGCCTCAAGAAGGACGACGAGCACCCCGACGGCGCCCTCGACGACGCCACGGTCGAGGGCTGGCAGGACCAGCTGCGGGCCGACCCCTCGGGCTTCCTCGACGGCTTCCTCACGAGCTTCTTCACCGCCGGCGACGAGCTCAAGGTCACCGAGGAGCAGCGGCAGGCCGCGCTCGCCATGGCCGGGCAGGCCGACGTGCACGCGGCCGCCGAGTGCATCCACAGCTGGGTCGAGGACTTCTCCGGGGACCTCGCGAAGGTCACCGTGCCCACGCTCGTCATCCACGGCGACTCCGACGGCATCGTGCCGATCGAGGTCTCGGGCGAGCGCACGGCCGCGCAGGTCGACGGCGCCGAGCTGCACGTCGTCGAGGGCGGGCCGCACGGCATCGGCGTCTCCCACGCGGACGAGGTGACGAGCGCCCTGCTCGCCTTCCTCGAGCGCTGACGGAGCCGGCCCCCGGGTCCTACCGCTCGGCGAGCAGCGACTGCACCTCGACCCGGAGCGTCGTGGCCCCGCTCGCCGGGTCGTGGTGGACGGTCCGGACCCCCAGGGAACGCGCGGCCTCCACGTTCGCCGCGCTGTCGTCGACGAAGGCGGTCTCCGCCGCGGGCACCCCGAGCTCGGCCAGGATGTGCCGGAAGTACGCCGGGTCCGGCTTCGCCAGCCGCAGCTCGGTGGAGTAGAAGACCCGGTCGAAGTGGTCGTCCATCCGGGTGGTGTCGCGCATCCAGGCCCGGCGGTGGTCCTGCTGGTTGGTCGCCAGCGCGCACGTCACCCCGGACGCCCGGACCTCGTCGACGAGCGCCATCGCGTCCGTGTCGGGCCACGCCCGCTCCCAGAACCGCAGCAGGTCCTCGGTCCCGACGGTCGCGGACGGCCAGCGTGCCAGCACCTGCTCCAGCGCGTCCCGGAGCCGGACCTCGCCCCGCAGCGCCGGCTGCTCGGCCTCCCACAGCGCCTCCGCGAAGCCCGGTCCGCCGACGTCGTGCAGCGCCGCGAGCCAGCCGTCCGGGGAGTGCTGCAGGACCCCGTCGGCGTCCCAGAGCACCGCGCGCACCCGAGGCACGGTCACGCCGTGGGCGGCTCGGGCGTGGGCTCGGGCGTGGCGTCGACGCCGGCCTCCTTGCGCTGCTCGGGCGTGATCGGCGCCGGGGCGTCGGTCAGCGGGTCGTAGCCGCCACCGGACTTCGGGAAGGCGATGACGTCGCGGATGCTCTCGAAGCCACCGAGGAGCATGACGATGCGGTCCCACCCGAAGGCGATGCCGCCGTGCGGCGGGGCGCCGAAGGCGAAGGCGTCGAGGAGGAAGCCGAACTTCTCCTGGGCGTCCTCCTCGGAGAGGCCCATGACCGAGAAGACCCGCTCCTGCACGTCCCGGCGGTGGATACGGATCGACCCGCCGCCGATCTCGTTGCCGTTGCAGACCATGTCGTAGGCGTAGGCCAGGGCCGGCCCGGGGTCGGTGTCGAAGGTGTCGAGGAACTCGGCCTTCGGCGAGGTGAACGCGTGGTGCACCGCGGTCCAGGCGCCGCCGCCGACGGCGACGTCACCGGCGGCGACGGCGTCGGAGGTGGGCTCGAAGAGCGGGGCGTCGATGACCCAGAGGAAGCTCCAGGCGTCCTCGTCGACGAGCCCGCAGCGGGCGCCGATCTCGAGCCGGGCGGCGCCGAGCAGGGCGCGCGACGACTTGGCCGACCCGGCGGCGAAGAAGACGCAGTCCCCCGGCTGGGCGCCGACGTGGGCGGCGAGGCCGGCCGTCTCGGTCTCCGAGAGGTTCTTGGCCACCGGGCCGCCGAGCGTGCCGTCGTCCTGGACGAGGACGTAGGCGAGCCCGCGGGCGCCGCGCTGCTTGGCCCACTCCTGCCAGGCGTCGAGCTGCTTGCGGGGCTGGCTCGCGCCGCCGGGCATGACGACGGCGCCGACGTAGTCGGCCTGGAAGACCCGGAACGGGGTGTCGGCGAAGTAGTCGGTGCACTCGACGAGCTCCTGGCCGAAGCGCAGGTCGGGCTTGTCGCTGCCGAAGCGGCGCATCGCGTCGGCGTACGTCATCCGCTCGAACGGGGTGTCGAGGGTGACGCCGATGAGCTCCCAGATCTCCTGGACGACGGCCTCGCCGAGCTCGAGGACGTCGTCCTGCTCGACGAAGGACATCTCGATGTCGAGCTGGGTGAACTCGGGCTGGCGGTCGGCGCGGAAGTCCTCGTCGCGGTAGCAGCGGGCGATCTGGTAGTACCGCTCCATCCCCGAGACCATGAGCAGCTGCTTGAACAGCTGCGGGCTCTGCGGCAGGGCGTACCAGGAGCCGGGCGCGAGCCGGGCGGGCACGAGGAAGTCGCGCGCGCCCTCCGGGGTGGACCGGGTGAGCGTCGGGGTCTCGATCTCGACGAAGTCGCGGTCGCCGAGCACCCGGCGGGCGGCCTGGTTGACCCGCGACCGCAGCCGGATGGCGTGGCCGGCCGAGTGCGTGCCCGGGCGGCGCAGGTCGAGGTAGCGGTGCTTGAGGCGGGCCTCCTCGCCGACGGTGACGCGCTCGTCGACCTGGAACGGCAGGGGCGCGCTCGGGTTGAGGACCTCGATCTCGGAGGCGACGACCTCGACCCCGCCGGTCGGCAGGTCGGGGTTGACGTTGCGCTCCTCGCGGGCGGTCACCGACGCCGACGACCCGCACGACGTACTCGCTGCGCAGGTCGTGCGCCGCCCCGGTGAGCACCTCGTCGCGCGCGACGACCTGGACGACGCCGCTCGCGTCGCGCAGGTCGATGAACGCCACCCCGCCGTGGTCGCGCCGCTTCGCCACCCAGCCGGTGAGCGTGACGGTCTGGCCGGTGTGGGCGGCACGCAGCGTGCCGGCCTCGTGGGTGCGGAGCACGGAGGGTCCTTCGTGTCGGGGAGCCGGGTCGGCGTCCCATCCTACGGATGCCGCGTCGGCCGGCCGGAACCGAGTTGTCGCCGTCGGCGGCGAGCCGACCACGCGGACCCGGCCCGGCGCCTAGCATGCTGGCATGGCGGACGCGGCGCCCCCGCCGGTCACGGACCTCGCGGCGGCCTTCCCCGAGCTCGACGCCCTGCGCCGGCGTGCCCTCGAGGGCGACCTCACGGGCGCCTTCGCCGAGGTCGAGGCGGTCGGCCGCGTCCACGAGCCCGACGAGGCCGTCGCCTGGGAGGTGCTCGCCGCGGAGCCGGGGCTCGACCCGGTCCTCGCCCGCCACCTCGAGGACCACCCCGACGACCCCGCGGGCCGCACCCTGGCTGCCCACCGGCTGCTCGTCGCGGCCGAGGAGGACACCCCCGGCACCCGGTCCACGGAGGTGACCGCCGACCAGTTCGCGCTCGCCCACGACCGGCTGCGCCGGGCCGAGGCCTCCCTCCTGCGGCTGTGCGCCGAGAACCCCGGCGACCCCGAGCCCTGGTGCCTGCGGCTGCACTCCGGCCGGCTGCTCGGCGTACCCGCCGGCGAGGCGCACCGACGCTACGTGCGCCTGCACGCGAGCGCGCCCCACCACCCGGCCGGCCAGCGCGGCTACCTGCGTGCCCTGGCGCCCGGACCGGAGGGGTCGTGGGACGCCGCCTTCGCCTTCGCCCGCGACGTCGCCGCGGCCGCTCCCGCCGGCGCCGTCGAGGGCACCCTGCTCGCCACGGCCCACCTGCTGCGCTGGCGGGCCGGTGACGCCCGGCGCGAGCGCGGCTACCTGCGCCGACGGGAGGTCGTCGCCGAGATCGAGGACGTCGCCGACCGGTTCCGGGCGCTGCCCTGCCCGGCACGGCTTCTCGTGGGTCCTCCCCCACACCGAGCTGGCCGTGCTCCTCGGGGTGGCGGGGCGCGCCGACCGCGCCAGGGCCCACTTCCGGGTCCTCGGTCCGCTGGTGGCGGCCGGGCCGTGGTCCCTGACCGGCCGCCACCTGGACGAGCTGACCCGGCTCCGGGCGGCCGCCCTCGCGGAGGTGGCCGGGAGGTGAGCACCGAGACGACGCAGGTCGACGGCATCCCGACCCTCTTCGCGCGACGCCCCGACGGCGAGTGCACGGCGGGGCTGGTCTTCCGCGTCGGCGGCGCCGACGAGACCCTCGCCGTGCGCGGGATCACCCACCTCGTCGCGCACCTCGCCGTCGACGGGTCCGGGGTGTCGGTCGACCACGCCCGCGACGGCCTCGCCGACGTCCTCACCCGGTTCACCGCCTCCGGGTCGCCGCAGCAGGTCGTCGCCTCGCTCAACGCGGTGTGCCGGTCGCTCGGCCGGTTGCCGATCGAGCGGGTCGCGGGGCTGGGCGAGCTCCTCCGTACCGAGGAGGCCGCGCGCGACGACGCGGCCACCCGGGTGGCCCCGATGATGCGCTGGGGCGCCCGGGGGCGCGGCCTCGCCTCCTACCCCGAGGTCGGGCTCCCCGCCCTCGACGAGGAGGTCGTCGGCATCTGGGCCTCGGCCGCGTTCACCCGCGCCAACGTCGTGCTGTGGGTGAGCGCCGACCGCGTGCCGCCGGGGCTCGACCTCGTCCTGCCCGAGGGTGAGGCCCAGCCCCTGCCCCCGGAGGTGCCGGTCCTCACGAGGACGCCGGCCTGGTACCCCGGCACGGACGACACCGTCCACGTCACCGGGCTCGTCGGGCGTACCCCGGCCGCCGACGTGCACACCCTCCTGCTCGACCGGGCCCTGCGCGAGGACGTCCTCGCCCCGGGGATCGCCGTGGGCACCCGGGTGACGTCCTCGCCGCACGACGCCGCGACGCTGCGGGTCGAGCTGGTGGCCCAGGGGCGTCCCGAGCGTCGGGAGGCGCTCGCCGGAGCCGTCGTCGACGCGATGGCCCGGGTGCGGTGGGGGCGGTTCGACGCCGCCGACCGGTCGGTGGTCGACGCCGCCGTCGCGGCGGCCGACCGGCCGCGAGTGGCACCCCGACGACCTCGCCGCCCGGGCCGCCGACCACCTCCTCGGGCGGCCCACCCCGTCGCCGGAGGGGCGGCTCAGCGCCCTCGCAGGGGTCACGCCCGACGCCGTGCGCGAGGTCTCCGAGGCCTTCCACGCGTCCGCGCTGGCCCAGGTGCCCGCCGGCGGGCTCGACTGGGCGGGCTTCGTCGCGGTGCCCACCGGGTCGGGCTCGGCGGTCGCGGGGCGCGAGTACCCCGTCATCGGGGGCGGCCGGGCCGTGCTGCTCGTCGGGCCCGACGGCGTGTCGCTCCGCTCGGCGGCCGGGGTGGTCACGGTCCGCTTCGACGAGGTCGCGGCGATGGAGTCGTTCGCGGACGGCGGCCGCTGGGTCGTCGGGACCGACGGCTTCCGCGTGCACCTCGAACCCACGGTGTTCGCCCTCGACGAGGCCGCCGTGGCTGCCGTCGACGCGGCGGTCGACCCGGCCCGGGTCGTCCGGCGCCCCGGGCGGGAGGCGGCCCAGCTGCCCCGCCCGGCGGCCGGGGGCGAGGGTCCCCGGGTGCGCGAGCCGTCGTCCCTGCTGTCCCGGCTCCCCGGGCGCGGCCGCGGGCGCGGCTGACCCCGGACCGACCGACGGGTCAGGAGGCCGGCGCCGGCAGCAGGCACACCTCGTTGCCGGAGGGGTCCCGGAGCACGGTCCACGGCAGCTCGCCCCAGTCGTGCTCGACGACCCGTCCGCCGAGGCGGCGCGCGAGGTCGAGCGCGGCGGCGGGGTCGTCGTGCGGCTCGAGGCGGACGTCGAGGTGCACGCGGTTCTTCTCCTCGGCCCCCTTGGGCCGTGGCTCCGGGCAGAGCTCGAGCAGCGGGCCCCGCCCGCTCGGGTGGCGCAGCGCCGTGGGCACCGTCGCCGCCTCGGGGAGCCACCCGGTCAGTGCCGACCAGAACGCGGCGTCCCGCTCGGGGTCGGCGCTGTCGAGCGGCAGCGCGGCGAGCGGACCGCCGTCCCGGTACTCCGGGCGGTCCTCCATGACGCAGAACGGGTTGCCCTCGGGGTCGGCCAGCACGACCCACGGGACGTCGCCCTGGCCGATGTCGAGGGCGGTGGCCCCGAGCCCCAGGGCTCGCTCGACGACCTCGGACTGCCGCGCGCCACCGGCGAGGTCGAGGTGGAGCCGCGGGTTCGGGGGGACCGGCTCGGGGACCCTCGGGAGGCACAGGTCGAGCGTCGGCCCGCCCGCGACGGCCAGGCGGGTCTCGAGGGCGTCCGCACCGGCGCTGAGCCGCTCGGCACCGAGGAGCTCCTCCCAGAAGGTGCCGAGGCGGACGGGGTCGAGGGCGTCGACGACGATGTTCTCGAGGTACATGCCTCCGTCCTACCATCCCGCGTTCGTGCGACCGTAGGTCCTGAGCCGACCGACCAGGAGGAACCGTGCCCAGGACGCCCCCACGCCGTACCGCCCTGCGCGTCGCTGCCGGCGCGCTCGCCGGTGCGGCGGTCGCGGGGGGCGCCGCGCTCTACTCGGGTCGCCGGGACGACGGGCCGGCCGCCTCCCCGGGCGCCGCGACGCCGACCCCCACGCCGCAGCGGCACGAGGTGGTGCTCCACGACGACGCGCGGGCCGGCGCCCTGGGCGCCGGGGACGAGCCGACGGTCACCGCCTCCCGGGCGCTGCTCGCCCGCAGCACCGCCGTCGTCGTGAGCTCGGCGACGGAGGCGGACGTCGCCACCGCCCGGCGGGTGGCCACCGACCTGCACCTCCCCCTCCTCGTCGCCGGGCCCGGGCTCGCCGCCGAGCTCGACCGGCTGGGCACGAGGACCGTGCTGCGGGTCTCGACCGCGACCGCGCCCCCCGAGGCCGGCGACCGCGAGGTCGTCGACGTCCCCGCGTCCGCGGGCCCGGGGTCCGCCGCCCCGGACGTCGCGGGCCTCCCGCCGCTCCCACCCACCGGCCACGCCCTCGTGGCCACCGCCCCGGGTGAGCGCGTGCCCGCCGTCCTCGGGCCGCTCCTCGCCGCCTGCGGCGCCCGCACCGCCGCCCTCCACGCCGTCGACCCCCGCACCGCTCCTCGCGACGTCACGCTGCTGCGCTCGGTGCCCGACGCGGTGGTGCTCGGCGTCGGACCCCTCGGCGAGCACTTCGCCCAGCGCGTCCGCACCGCTCGGCGGGCCCCCTTCCTTCCCGGGGGCGGGTTCCTCCCGTTCCCCGGCCGGCGGATGGTCGCCCTGTACGGGCACCCCTCGACCCGCGCGCTCGGCATGCTCGGCGAGCAGTCGGCGAGCGCCTCGGTCGCGCGCGTCCGCCACCTCGCCGACGAGTACGCGCGGCTCGTCGACGAGCCCGTCGTGCCGGCCTTCGAGCTCATCGCGACGGTGGCGGCCGGGTCACCGGGCGCCGACGGCACGTACTCCAGCCGGACCCCCCTGTCCGTGCTCACGCCGTGGGTCGAGGCCGCGGCCGCGGCCGACACCTACGTCGTCCTCGACCTCCAGCCGGGGCGGGCCGACTTCCTCGACCAGGCCAAGGCCTACGAGCCCCTGCTGCGCCGCCCGCACGTCGGTCTCGCCCTCGACCCCGAGTGGCGGCTCGGGCCCGCGCGAGAAGCCGCTGCAGCAGATCGGTCACGTGGACGTCGAGGAGGTCAACCGGGTCGGCCGCTGGCTGGCCGCGCTCGTGCGACGGCACGACCTGCCGCCGAAGGTGCTCACCCTCCACCAGTTCCGCCTCTCGATGATCCGCCACCGCGAGCGCCTCGACACCTCGCTCGACGAGGTGCAGTGGCTCGTCCACGCCGACGGCCAGGGCGGCCAGGGGGCCAAGCAGGGCACCTGGCACGCCCTCCAGGACGGGCTGCCCGACGGTGTCTGGCTCGGCTGGAAGAACTTCGAGGACGAGGACCACCCGATGCTCACCCCGGAGCAGACGGTCTCGACCGTGCACCCCACGCCGTGGTTCGTCAGCTACCAGTGACCGGCCCGGGCTCGTCGGGGCCGCGGTAGAGCCAGCGGCCGGCCCGCCGCGCGAAGGTGCTGCGCTCGTGCACCTCGCCGCCCTGGCGGGTCCGGCCCTCGCCCGCCACCCAGTGGGCCCGGAACTCGACGACGCCGGTGTCGTCGACCGGGCCGCCGGCCACGGTGTCGAGCACCTCGAGCCCCACCCAGCGCACCCACGGCTCCGGCTCGACCCGCTCGGGACGGCCGGCCGGGTGCCAGGTGCGGTACAGGTGGTCGCCGTCGGCGAGGGCGTAGGCGGTGTACCGCGAGCGCATGAGCTGCTCGGCGGTGGCCGCGTCGCGCTCGCCCTCGATGACGGGGCCGCAGCACTCCCCGAGGGTCGCCCCGGCCGGCACGCCCTCCGCAGGGGCACGGCGACCCGCGGTCGATCGCCTCGTCGGCCGCCCCGGAGACCTTGAGCCAGGCGGCCGAGCCCCGGGCGCTCCCGAAGGTCTGGGTCACGGGCTCATCGTCCCACGACAGGGTGGACACCACGGGTCACCGGTACCCCCTCCGGGTGTCCCTCACACGTCGGTCAGCCGTCGTGGCGTCCCGGGGCTGCGCTCGGGCCACGGGGCGTCGGCGGCCCGCAGGCCGGCCCAGCCGCGGGCGCGGAGGGCCTCGGCCGTCAGCACGGCGATGACGAGCGTCGGGCTGTGCAGCCGCCCCTCGAGCACGCCGGCGACGAGGTCGTCGAGCGGCACGCGGCGCACGGGCATACCGAGCTCCTCGCCGGTGCGCGCGTGGCGCTCGGCCGCGCGGCACCTCGGCGAGGTCGCGGGCCAGGAAGATGCGCAGGCTCTCGGTCGAGCCGCCCGGGTGAGGACCAGTGGTCGACGAGGGTGGCCCAGCGGCCGGCGGTGAGGTCGGCCTCCTCGTGCAGCTCGCGGGCCGCCGTGAGGTGGGGCGGCTCGCCGTCGACGTCGAGCAGCCCCGCGGGGACCTCCCAGTCGAAGGCCCCCACCGGGTGCCGGTACTGCTGGATGACGACGGCGCGGTCGTCGTCGTCGAGGGCCAGGATGGCGACGGCGCCGGTGTGGTCGACGTAGTCGCGGGTCACGACACCGGCCTCGCCGAGGTCGACGCGGTCGGTGCGCACGTCCCAGACCCGCCCGCGCGAAGGCCACCTCGGAGGCGAGCACCGGCCGGCGCTCGAGCCGGTCGTGGAGCGGCTCAGGCACGCGCGTCGGCGGTCTCGGCCGTCCGCGGCCGCTCGACCTCGACGAGGCGGGCGGCCCGCTGCTGCTCGATCGCCGCGCCGACGAGCCCGGCGAACAGCGGGTGGGCCCGGGTCGGGCGCGACTTGAACTCGGGGTGGGCCTGGGTCGCCACGTAGTAGGGGTGCACCTCGCGCGGGAGCTCGACGAACTCGACGAGGCCGAGCTCGGGGTGGGTGCCGCTGATCACGAGGCCGGCGTCCTCGAGGGCCTCCCGGTAGCCCTCGTTGACCTCGTAGCGGTGGCGGTGCCGCTCGTCGGCGGTCGCCGCGCCGTAGGCCTCGGCGACGACCGAGCCCTCGCGCAGCCGGGCCCGCTGGCTGCCGAGGCGCATCGTGCCGCCGAGGTCGCCGGCCCCCTCGACGAAGGCCTTCTGCTCCTCCATCGTCGCGATGACCGGGGCCGGGCTGTCGGGGTCGAACTCGGTCGAGCTCGCGCCCTCGATGCCGGCGACGCTGCGGGCGTACTCGATGACCATGCACTGCAGGCCGAGGCAGATGCCGAGGGTGGGCACCTGGCGCTCGCGGGCCCAGCGCAGGGCGCCGACCTTGCCCTCGATGCCGCGCACGCCGAAGCCCCCCGGCACGAGCACGGCGTCGACGCCGCCGAGCGCCTTCTGCGCGCCGGCCTCGCTCTCGCAGTCGTCGGAGGGCACCCAGCGGATGCGCACCCGGGCGTCGTGGTGGAAGCCGCCGGCGCGCATCGCCTCGGTGACCGAGAGGTAGGCGTCCGGGAGGTCGACGTACTTGCCGACGAGGGCGATCTCGACCTCGTGCTCGGGCCGGTGCACCCGGTCGAGGAGGAGGTCCCAGTCGGTCCAGTCGACGTCGCGGAAGACCAGGCCGAGCCGGCGCACGACGTAGGCGTCCAGCCCCTCGCGGTGCAGCACCTTCGGGATGTCGTAGATGCTCGGCGCGTCGACGGCCGCGGCGACCGCCTCGTTGTCGACGTCGCACATGAGGCTGATCTTGCGCTTGATCGACTCGGGGATCTCGCGGTCGGCCCGCAGGACGAGCGCGTCGGGCTGGATGCCGACCTGGCGCAGGGCGGCGACCGAGTGCTGCGTCGGCTTGGTCTTCAGCTCGCCGCTCGGCGCGAGGTACGGCACGAGGGAGACGTGGAGGAAGAAGACGCTGTCGCGCCCGAGGTCGTGGCGCACCTGGCGGGCGGCCTCGAGGAACGGCAGGGACTCGATGTCGCCGACCGTCCCCCCGATCTCGGTGATGATGACGTCCGGCGCGTCCCGGTCGTCGACGCCCGGGGAGCCGGCGGCCTGGGCCCGCATCCGCTCCTTGAGCTCGTTCGTGATGTGCGGGATGACCTGCACGGTGTCGCCGAGGAACTCGCCGCGCCGCTCTCGCTGGATGACCCGGTTGTAGACCTGGCCGGTGGTCACGTTGGCGCTGCCGCGGAGGTTGACGTCGAGGAAGCGCTCGTAGTGGCCGATGTCGAGGTCGGTCTCGGCGCCGTCGTCGGTGACGAAGACCTCACCGTGCTGGAACGGGTTCATCGTGCCGGGGTCGACGTTGAGGTAGGGGTCGAGCTTCTGCATCGTCACCCGCAGCCCGCGCGCCCGGAGCAGGTGTCCGAGGCTCGAGGCGGTGAGCCCCTTGCCGAGTGATGAGGCGACGCCTCCGGTCACGAAGATCTGTTTCGTCGTCTGGATCACCACGGGCTTCAACGATACGTCATCGGGCGCCGGCCCCGCGGTAGGTCTCGAGGACGGCGTCCAGCGCGTCGGCCTCGGTGGGCAGCTGCGGCGGCCCGTTCGACGGCCTTGGACCGCAGGTCGTCCCGGACCCCGCCGTGGGTGACGACGTCGCGGATGCCGCGCGAGAGCGAGACCGGGTCGTTCCCCGGGCACGAGGACGGCCGCGTCGCCGACCACCGCGGCGGTGCCCCCGACGTCGGTGGCCACGATGGCCGCGCCGGCCCGCAGCGCCTCCTGGAGGCCCACGGGCTGCCCCTCCCACAGCGCGCTCGACACGACGACGTCGGCGGCGGCGAGCAGGTCGGGCACGTCGCCGCGCCGGCCGAGCAGCCGCACGGGGAGGCCCTCGGCGTCGATGCGCCGCTGGAGCGGCTCGCGCAGCGGCCCGTCCCCCGCGACGACGGTGAGCAGGTCGAGGTCGGCGAGGTCGCGGTGCGCGTCGAGCAGGAGGTCGAGGCCCTTCTGCGGTGCGAGCCGCGCGACGACGACGGCGAGGGCCGTGCGGGCGTCGATGCCCAGCTCGGCGTGCACCGCGTACCGGTCGCGCGCCGGGGCGGCCGCGGGCGGGGCCGGGCACGACGGCGAGCCCGGTGGCGCGGGCCCCGAGCCGGCGCATCCGCTCGACGAGGTCGGCCGAGACGCCGAGCACCACGGTGCTCCCCCGCGCCACGACCCGCTCGAGGGCCGCGTAGACGGCGCGGGTGGCCCGTCCCGTGGGCGCGGCGTTGTGCAGGGTGGTGACGACCGGGACGCCGGTGCGCGTCGGCCGCGAGCACGGTGAGGGCGCCGGCGCGCAGCCCGTGGGCGTGGACGACGTCGGCGCCGCGGACGAGGTCGGCCAGGGCGCGCACGGCCCGCGCGTCGCCGACCGGGTGCGGGCGGTCGCTCACCGCGAGCTCGACGACCGCGGCGTGCTCGGCGAGCGCGAAGGCCTCGGCGACCTCGGCCGGGGCGGCGACGACCACCCGGTGACCGGCCCCGGCGAGAGCCGGCGGTGAGGCTGCGGACGTGCGCCCCCACCCCGCCCGCGCTCGTGCCGAGCACCAGCAGCACCTTCATCCCGCGTCTCCTCCCCGGCGGCGCGCGCGCCCCCGCTCGCGGACCGCGCCCATCATCTCGCGGTCGCCGTAGAACACCGTGAGGACGGCGACGAGCGCGGCGGCCGCCCCCGCGAGGACGCCCCAGAGGAGGGCGTCGCCGAGGCCCCCGTAGGTGCGCCCGTGGGTGACGAGGTCGCCGACGAGCACGGCGAGGGCCAGGCCCACGACGACCGACCCCGGCGGTGCGCGGGAAGGCCGCGGGTCACCTCCGGGCCCCAGGCGCGGCGGACGAGGACGAGGAGGGCTCCGCCGGCGAGGGTCATCCCGAGGCTGGAGCTCAGGCCGACCGCCCGCAGGACACCCGCGGCCGAGCCGCCGCCGCCGACGAGGAGCACCGGCGGCACCGCGGCGACGAGCCACCCAGCCGGCGGTGGCGAGCGCGGCGTCGAGCGGGGCGCCCGCGGACGTAGAGCGCCCGGCTGAGCAGCGCGACCAGCCCGAAGCCGACGAGGCCGGGGGCGAACGCGACGAGCGAGCCGGGCAGGGCCGCGATGGCCGCGGGGCTGGCGCCCTCGTCACCGCGCCGCGCGTCGAGGACGCCGAAGAACGGCCCCACCGCCGACGCGGCGGCCATGAGGACGCCGGCGCCCACCCCGGTGAGGACCACGACCGCCCGCACGGCCCGCGCGAGGGTGGGACCGACGTCGTCGCCCCCCGCCCGGCCGTGGGCGATCGCCGGGAACGTGCTCTGGGCCACGGGCACCGCGAGCACCGCGTACGGGAGGAGGTAGACGGCCTGGACGTAGGTGTAGACCGAGAAGACCCCGCGGTCGCTCGCGTGGTTCGAGAGCCACATGACGACCAGGACGGTGCCCTGCTGGGCGAGGAGGGCGAGCACGCCGGCCCCGGCGAGGTGGCCGATCCGGCGGCCGTCGTCGCGCTCGAGCCGCAGGGCCGGGCGCCACCGCCAGCCGGTGGCCAGGGCCGGGACGAGCAGCGGTACCGACAGCACGAGCACCCCGAGGGTGGTGCCCCAGCCGAGCACCGCGAGCGCCCGGTCGGGCACGCGCGCCGGGTCGGTCTCGCCGCCGGCGAGGGAGCCGTACCAGAGGTAGCTGACGAGGACGACCACCGAGGACAGCAGCGGGGCCAGGGCGGCGAGCAGGAAGCGTCGGTGGGCGTGGAGCACCCCGGTGAGGACGATGCCCACGCCGTAGAGCGGCACCTGCACCGAGAAGATCCGCAGCAGGGAGACGGCCACGTCGTGGGTACGGGCGTCGGGGGCGTCGACGAGCCACGACACGAGGCGGGCCGGCGAGCGCGAAGAGGAGCGGCGCCGAGCGGGACGAGCACGACGAGGGCCCAGGTGAGCAGCACCGAGGCCAGCCGGTCGGCGTGCTCGCGCTCGCCCGCAGCCGAGGCGGTGCGCGATGAGCGGGACGGCGGCCGCGGCGAGGGTGCCGCCGGCCGCCACCTCGAAGACGACGTTGGGCAGCGCGTTGACGCTCTGGTAGACCTCGCCGACGCCCTTGGCCCGCACCGCGTCGGCGAAGACGAGGATGCGGGCGAACCCGGCGAGGCGGGCGAGCAGGGTGACCCCGGCGATGAGCCCGGCGGCCCCGGCGATGCCGAGCGCGGCCCGCTGCCGGGTCATCGGGCCGGCCGGCCCCACGCGTCGAGCTCGCGCAGCCCCGGCGTGGACTCGATGACGGCGGTGAAGCTCACCCGCTCCGAGGCCAGGGTGAGGGCCGCGAGCACGCCGAGCGCGACGAGCCGTCCGCCCCGGCCCGTCCGCTCGACGAGCGCGGTGCCGAGGAGCGCGCCCGCGGCGTTGGCGCCGGTGTCGCCGAGCATGGCCCGTCCGGCGAGGTCGGGCCGGGCGACGCCGAGGCCGGCCCCCACCGCCGCGGCCGCGGTGGTCGGCACCGGGGCCGGGCCCGGCGAGCAGCGGCAGCGCCGCGAGCGCGGTGGCCTTGAGGGCGCGGCCCGGGCGCAGGTCGAGCAGGTTGGCGAGGTTGGCCGCCCCGGCCACGACCGCCCCGCCGACGAGGGAGTCGACGACGGTGGTGTCGTCCCGTCCGCGGTCGGCGAGGAGGGCCGCGACGAGCCCGGTGGCGCCGAGGCCGACGACCTTGACCGCGCCGGTGGTCAGCTCGCCCCGTGCGGCGGCAGCCGAGGTGGCCCCGCAGCCCCTTCGACGAGCCGTCGCCCGCCAGGTCGTCGAGGGCGCCGAACGCGCCCGACCCGAGCGTCGCGACGACGCCCGGGTGCGCCGCCGAGGGCGGCGCCGAGGGCACCGCCGAGCACCCAGGCCGGGCCCTCGAGGAGGGTGACCTCGGCGCCGGCGTGGTTGGTGCGGGTCCACCGGGTGGACCGGACGCCGGCGGTCAGCGCGCGGAACGCGAGCGCGGACCCGAGGCCCGGCGACGAGCCCGGCGAGCGCCCGCCGCGGCGCGGTCACGACCGCGGGAACCGGCGCGAAGGCCGCGTCGGCGCCGGGGCCGGTGCCGTACTGCCCGGCACCCCCTCCGTCCTGCTCCACGAGGGCGAACACGACGCCGGCCAGGCCCATCGGGTCGCCGACGTCGTCGATGCCGGAGACCTCCTCGGCCACCGGGCGGGTGTCGCGCAGCGTGCTGAGCACCGAGGTGCCGTCGCCCTCGGTGGCGAGGTCGGCGGCCACGACCGCGCCGCGCGAGCGGGCGTCGAGGGCCGAGGCGAGGCCGACCCAGCGCTGCGCGGTGGCGACGCGGGCCTCCTGCGTCGCCGTCGGTGACGGCCCCGGCGACGACGACGACGAGGTCGGCCCGGCGGAACGCGGGGGCGTCGACGGAGAGCAGGCCGGCGTCGGCCAGCCGGGTGAGGCCGGCCCGGGCCGTCGTGTCGTCGGGGCCGCTGTCGCCGGCGGGGGCGGTGCGGGCGAGGAGGGTGGCCAGGAGGAGGTCGCGCTCGCGCCGCGGGACCGGACGGAGGACACGTCGGTGCCGGTCTCGGCGGTGACCTCGTCGACGGCCCGGTCGCGGGGCGGTGGCCTTCGCGGGGTCGAGGCTGACCCAGTCCTGGCTCACGGTGGTCGTCGACGCGAGGGTCGCCCCGGCCGAGGCGAGCGCGCCGGCGACCTCCTCGCCGACGGCGCTGTCGGCGCCGGGCAGCAGGACGAGCGCGACGCTGCGGTCGGGCAGGGCCGACGCGAGCACCCGGGGGGCGACGGCGTCGAGGTAGGCGTCGTGGGCGTCGTTGGTGCGCCGGGCCTCGTCGAGCTGGTCGTTGAGCTTGGCCTTGTCGTCGGCCAGCCCGGCGACCTGGCCCTGGAGGGTCGTGCCGAGCTCGCCCTTGAGCGGCCCCGCCCCGAGCACGATGCCCACGGCGAGGGCGAGGAAGATCGAGACGATGGAGACGATGTGGTAGCGGAAGTCGATCACCCGAACACTCCTCCGATGGCGCTCACGAGGTCGTCGAAGCGGGCCGCCGAGCACCTGGAGCAGGGCCCGGCCGCCGGCGGTGGACCACAGCGCCGCCCCGAGCGCGAACACGCCGACGAGGAGCATGAGCACGATGCTGAACGACGAGATGCGGGTGCGGTAGAGCCGGCTGACGCCCTTGGCGTCGACGAGCTTCCCGCCGACCCGGAGCCGGGTGAGGAAGGTGCTGGCCATCCCCGACCGGCCCTTGTCGAGGAACTCGACGAGCGTGGCGTGCGTGCCGACGGCCACGATGAGCGTGGCGCCCTTGTCGTCGGCGAGGAGCATCGCGACGTCCTCGCTCGTGCCGGTGGCGGGGAAGACGACCGGCTCGACCCCGAGCTCGCGCACCCGCTCGAGCCCGGGCGCCTGGCCGTCGCGGTAGGCGTGGACGACGATCTCGGCCCCGCAGCGCAGCGCGCCGTCGGACACCGAGTCCATGTCGCCGACGATGAGGTCGGGGGTGTGCCGGGCCTCGATGAGCGCGTCCGCGCCGCCGTCGACGCCGATGAGCACCGGCTTGAACTCGCGGATGTAGGAGCGGAGGGTCTCGAGGTCCTCCTTGTAGTGGTAGCCGCGCACGACGATGAGCACGTGCCGGCCGTCGAGCGCGGTGCGGATGTCGGGGACCCCGACCCCGTCGAAGAGCAGCTCGCGCTCCTTGCGCAGGTAGTCCATCGTGTTCTCGGCGAAGGCCTCGATCTCGGCCGACAGCCCGGCCCGCGCGAGGGTCATCGCCTCCTGGATCGCGTCGGCGTCGAGCAGCCGGCCCTCCGCCCACGGGGACGCCGTCGGCGTGCAGCCGGCCGTCCTCGAGGACGAGGAGGGGCGCCCTCCTTGACGGCCATGGCGTCCGGGTCCGGCGGCGTCGAGCAGCGGGATGCCCGCCGCGACGATGATCTCCGGGCCGAGGTTGGGGTAGCGGCCCGAGATGGACGGCGGCGGCGTTGACGACGGCGGCGGGGCGGCAGGCGACGAGCGCCTCGGCACTGACCCGGTCGATGTCCTGGTGGTCGATGACCGCGATGTCGCCGGGCCGCAGCCGCTTGGTGAGGTTCTTGGTCCGCCGGTCGACGCGCGCCGGCCCCGAGCAGCCCTCCGGCGGGGTCCCGGTCGCGTCGGTTGATCAGGCGGATGGACATCTGCACCATCGTGCCACGCCCGCTCACGCCCGGGCCCGGGTCAGCAGGTCGCGGGCGTGCTCCAGCGCGGCGTCGGTGCCCGAGCCGCCGAGCATGCGGGCCAGCTCGCCCACCCGGGCCTCCCCCTCGACCTCGTGGACCATGCTGCGGGTGACGTGGCCGTCGACGGACTTCTCGACGACGAGGTGCCGGTCGGCGTGGGCCGCGACCTGCGCCAGGTGGGTGACGACGACGACCTGGGCGTGCCGGGCCAGGGCGGCGAGCCGGGCCCCGACGTCGACCGCCGCCCGCCCGCCGACCCCGGCGTCGACCTCGTCGAAGACGAACGTGGGCACCGCCGAGCCGGCGTCGGCCGTGGCCACCTCGATGGCGAGCATGACGCGCGAGAGCTCACCGCCGGAGGCCGCCCGGGTGACCGAGCGGGGCGGGGTGCCCGGGCCCGCGGCCAGCCGCACCTCGACCGCGTCGACCCCGTCGGCGCCGAACCGGCCGGCGTCCTCGACGGCGACGGTGACCGTCGCCGCACCCATGGCCAGGTGGGCCAGCTCGTCGGTGATCCGCTCCCCCAGGCGCTCGGCGGCCGCGCGCCGCAGGCCGGTGAGCGTCGCCGCGGCCTCGGCGCGGCGGGCCGTGAGGTCGTCGGCCCGGGCGGCCAGCTCGCCGATCCGGTCGCCGGTGCCGTCGAGCTCGGCGACCCGCAGCGCGGCCGCGGCCGCCCCAGGCGAGGACGTCGTCGAGCGCCGGGCCGTAGAGGCGGGTGAGCTCGGTGAGCGCGGCCCGGCGCTGCTCGACCTGCTCGAGGCGCGCGGGGTCGACGTCGGCGTCGGCGAGGTAGGCGCCGAGGTCGGCCGCGACGTCGGCGGCGAGGTAGCGCAGCTCGTCGACCCGGGTGCCGAGGGCGGCGAGCACCGGGTCGTTCTCCGAGGCCTGGGCGATGCGGGCCGAGGCCGCACCGAGGGCGTCGAGCACCGCCGTCGCGGCCTCGCTGCCCGTCGCCCTCGCCGCTGAGCACCTCGTGGGCCGCCCCGGCCGCGGCCCGCAGCTCCTCGGCGTGGCCCAGCCGGCCGGACTCGGCGCGCAGCGCGTCGTCCTCCCCGGGCTGGGGGTCGACGGCCTCGATCCGCTCGAGCCCGAGGCGCAGCGTCTCGGCCTCCCGGGCGCGCTCGGCGGCCGCCGGTGCGCAGCGTGTCGAGCTCGGCCTCGGCGGCGAGCAGCTCGGCGTGGACCTCGCGGTACGCCGGCGAGGGCGTCGGCCAGCTCGGGCCCGCCGAACGCGTCGAGGACCTCGCGGTGCTCGTCGGCGCGCTTGAGGCGCCACTGGTCGGCCTGCCCGTGCACGGCGACGAGGTGCTCGGCGAGGTCGGCGAGCACCCCGACCGGCGCGGCCCGGCCGCCGACGTGGGCCCGCGAGCGGCCGTCGCTCTGCACGGTGCGGACGAGGACGAGGCCGTCGGCGGTGTCGGCGCCGGCCTCCTCGGCGCGCAGCAGGGCCGGGTGCCCGGCCGGCAGGGCGACGTCGCCCTCGACCACCGTGCGGGGGGCCCCGGCCCGCACGAGCGCCGGAGTCGCCGCGGCCGCCGAGCAGCAGCCCCAGGCCGGTGACGACCATCGTCTTGCCCGCGCCCGTCTCGCCGGTGAGCACGGTGAGCCCGGGGTGCAGCGGGAGCACGGCGTCGTCGATGACCCCGAGGTCGCGGATGCGGATCTCCTCGATCACCGGCCGGGGTCCTCCGTCGCGGCGCGCTGGCGGGCCGGCGCCGCGCCAGCCGTGCACCGGCAGGTCGAACTTGTCGACGAGCCGGTCGGTGAAGACCCCGCCGGAGAGCCGGGCCAGGCGCACCGGCTGGCCGGAGCGCTCGACCTCGACCCGGGCCCCGGGCGGCAGCGTCACCGCGCGGCGGCCGTCGCACCACAGCACGGCGGCGGCCTCGGAGTCGGCGAGCAGCTGCACGGCCAGGTGCGACTGCGGGCCGACGACGACCGGGCGGGCGAAGAGGGCGTGCGCGCTGATCGGGCACGAGGAGCAGCGCCTCGACGTCGGGCCAGACCACCGGCCCGCCCGCCGAGAACGCGTACGCCGTCGACCCCGTGGGCGTGGCCATGACGATGCCGTCACAGCCCCACGTCGACAGCGGACGGCCGTCGATCTCGGCGGTGAGCTCGAGCATCCGCTCGCGCGCGGCCTTCTCGACGGTGACCTCGTTGAGCGCCCACGAGGTGAACACCGGGTCGCCGTTGCGCCGGGCCCGCACCTCGAGGGTCATCCGCTCCTCGACCGTGTAGTCGCGGGCGCAGATCCGCTCGACGGTGGCGTCGAGGTCCTCCTTCTCCGCCTCGGCGAGGAAGCCGACGTGGCCGAGGTTCACCCCCAGCAGGGGGGCCCCGGAGCCCGCGGGAGAGCTCGGCGCCCCGCAGGATCGTGCCGTCGCCGCCGAGCACGCAGACGAGCTCGCAGTCGAGGTCGGGGCTCGTCTCGTCGACGGCGCCCACGCCGGGGACCGCCGCCAGCGGCGTGCCGACGAGGTCGCCGGCCGGGGCGCAGACGCCGATGCCCGAGGAGAGCAGGCGGGTGGCCACGGCGGCGGCGAGCTCCTGGGCGTCGGCGCGCGAGGCGTGGGTCGACGAGCAGGACGCGCCGCGCGGGGGTGCTCACGATGGTCCTCCCGGTGTCGCCTCGGTGACCTCGCGCACGGCGGCGCGGGCCCGGTCCGCGTTCATTGTGTCGGACGGCACCGACCGCGCCCACAGCAGGTACTCGACGTTGCCGGCGCCCCCGCTGACCGGGCTCGTCACGACGCCGTGGAGGTGCAGGCCCTGCTGCCTCGCAGCGGCGGCGAGCGCCCCGAGGACGGCGGCGGTGCGGTCGGCCGGTGCCGTGACCACGCCACCGCGGCCCAGGCGCCGCCGGCCGACCTCGAACTGCGGCTTGACGAGCACGACGAGGTCGCCGCCGGGCGGCGAGCAGGCCCGCGAGCTCGGCGCGCGACGAGGGTGAGCGAGATGAAGGAGAGGTCGGCGACGACGAGGTCGCGCCGCCCCGCCGACGGCGGCGGCGGTGAGGCCGCGCACGCTCGTGCCGGAGCGGTCCTCGACGCGGGGGTCGGCGGCGAGCTCGGCGACGAGCTGGCCGTGGCCCACGTCGAGCGCGACCACCCGGGCCGCCCCGCGCTCGAGCAGGACCTGGGTGAAGCCGCCGGTGGAGGCCCCGACGTCGATGCAGCGGCGGCCCGCGGACGCCGAGCCCGCCCGGCGCCCAGGCGTCGAGGGCGGCCTCGAGCTTGCGCGCGGCCCGGCCCACCCACCGGGGCGCCGACTCCGTCGACGGCGAGGTCGGTGGTGTCCTCGACGGGCTGGGACACCTTGCGCGCCGGGCGTGCCGTCGACCGGCACCAGGCCCTGGGCCACGAGGTCGCGGGCGTCGCCCCGCGAGCGGGCGAGCCCCCGGCGCACGAGCTCGGCGTCGAGGCGGGCGATGTCAGCCGCCGAGGTCGCCGAGCCGCGACCGCAGGGTGCGCTGGACCTCCTCGCCGGCCGCGAGCTGGCCGTCGAGGTCGTCCTCCGGGACGGCGGCCAGGTCGCGCGAGCGCGGAGTCGATGACGATGTCGCCGGTCTCGGGCGGCGGCGGAGCCTCCGCGGGCTCGGCGGGGGCGGTGTCGGGCTGGTCGCTCACGAGGTTCCCGTCCCGGGGCCGGCGGCGGCGTCGTCGCGTGCTCTTCTCGCGGCGCCTTCTTCGCCGGCGCCTTCTTCGCAGTGGTCTTCTTCGCCGGCGCCTTCTTCGCGGTCGCCTTCTTCGCGGGCGCCTTCTTCGCGGGCGCCTTCTTCGCCGGCGCCTTCTTCGCGGGCGCCTTCTTCGCGGGCGCCTTCTTCGCCGGCGCCTTCTTCGCGGGCGCCTTCTTCGCGGTGGCCTTCTTCGCCGGTGCCTTCTTCGCCGGCGCCTTCTTCGCCGGCGCCTTCCTCGGCGCCGGGCGACGGGGTCCGGGGGCCGGCGACGGCCAGGGCGGGCGGGTCGGCCAGCGCGGGCTCGGCCACGGCGGCCAGCGCGCGCTGCCGGGAGTCCGCGCGCGGGCGGCCTACCGCCGCTGCGGGTCACCTCGTCGAGGCGGGCGGCCAGCCCGGCCACGGTGGCGCCCAGGGCCTGCAGCTCGGAGAGCGACCCGGCTCGCTGTCGACCCGCGCCACGGCGGCGTCGACCTCGCGGCGCACGAGGGTGACGACGTGGTCGCGGTTCTGCTCGGCGGCGGCGAGCAGCTCGCCGGCCAGCCGCTCGACCTGTCCGGCGACCGCGCCGGGCGACCCGGCGAGGGAGAGGATCTCCTGGGCGGCCTCGAGGGCGCGGGCCCGGGTCACCTCGCCGAGCCCGGTCGCGAGCTCGACGTACGCACGGATGGAGCGCTTGGCCATGGGGTCCTCCTCGGTCGGGCGGCGGCGGGCCGCCGTGTCGGGGCCACGCTACCGGTCGAGCATCCGCTCGAGCAGGTCGCCGGCGGCGGTGCGCAGGCGCGTCGAGGTCGGCGCCACCGCCCGGCGTCCGCGGGCCTCGTGGACCGCGGCGACGGCGGCGGTGAGCGCCTCGAGCGACAGCGCCTCGTCGGCCGGGTCGTCGCGCAGCCACCGCAGGTCCGGGGCGACGTAGGTCGGGCGGCGGCCGGCCGGGGCGTCGAGCACGGCGTCGAGGTCGTCGACCCCGGTGAGGACCAGCAGCGAGTCCGCGCCGGCGCGTCACGGCCCCCTCGATGTCGGTCTCCAGGCGGTCGCCGACGGCGAGCACCCGCTCGGCGGGGACGCCCACCCGCTCGGCCGCCAGCAGGTAGAGCGGTGGGTGCGGCTTGCCGGCGACGAGGTCGGGCTCGTGGCCCACGGCGCGGGCGACCGCCGCGACGAGCACGCCGTTCCCCGGGGCGATCCCCCGGTCGGTGGGCAGCGTGGCGTCGGTGTTCGTCGCCACCCACCGGGCACCGCCCTCGACGGCGTACGCCGCCTCGCCGAGGTCGGCGGCCGTCACCCCGGGGCCGTAGCCCTGGACGACGGCCACCACCGACCCGTCCTCCTCGACCCGGTCGACCGCCGTGAACCCGGCCTCGCGCAGGGCGACCCCGACACCGGCCCCGCCGACGGCGAGCACGCTCGACCCCTGCGGCGTGCCGTGCTCGCCGAGCAGCCAGGCCGCGGCCTGGCTGCTCGTCACGACGTCGTCCGGTGCGGCCTCCAGCCCGAGCCCGCGGAGGTGCTCGGCGACCTCCGCGGGCGTGCGGGAGGCGTTGTTGGTCGCGTAGACGACGGGCAGACCGGGGTCCGGTCAGCGCCTCGACGGCGTGCGGCACCGCCGACGGGCCGCGGTACACGACGCCGTCGAGGTCGCACACGAGCGCGCCGTAGCGCTCGACGCAGGGTCACGGCGGTCTGCGGCCCGGTCCGGGGCTCACCGGCCTCCTCGGCGGCCGGCGGGGCTCGGCGCCGTCGGCGTCGTCGGCCGCGTCGGGCACCGAGGTCCTCGAGGCGCAGGCCGTCGAGCTCCTCGAGCCGCTCGACGGCGTCGGTCTCGTGCTCGACGTCCCCCTCGACGGCCGCGCTGGAACCACTCGCGGGCCTCCTCGGTGCGCCCCAGCGCCAGGAGGACGTCGGCGTAGGCGTACTGGAGGCGGTGCACCCCGGCCTTGCGGCCGCGGCGCAGCGCCGGGAGCTGCAGGGCGATGAGCGCGGCGTCGAGCTGGCCGAGGTCGCGACGGACCCCGGAGACGACGATCGCCAGCTCGAGGCGCTCCTCCTCGCCGAGCTGCCGGGCCTCGGGCGAGGCGGCGAGCTCGAGGGCGCGGTCGTGCCGCCCCAGGCCCCGCTCGCAGTCGACCATGAGCGGGAGCAGGTGCGAGGAGCCGCTCAGCCGGCGCACCGTCCGGAACTCGGTGAGCGCCCGGCCGAAGTCGCCCTGGCGGTAGGCGACCATGCCCAGCGCCTCCCGGGCGGCCGGGACGCGGCCCGGCCCGCCGGACCGCCGTCTCGGCGTGGGCGAGGGCGGCGTCGAGGTCGTCGGCCTCGAGCTGCACCGAGACCATGACGAGGTGGCGGGCCACCCCGTCGGCGTTCTCCTTCGAGAGGGTGCGCAGCTGCTGGTGCACCGAGCGGTCGATCTCCTTGCCGGTCACCTCGTCGGGGATGCGGGGCTCGGGCAGTCGGGGGCTCTTGGGCGCCAGGCGGCTGGCCCCGCGCTCCTGCCGCTCCTGCTCGGTCGCCGGGACGCGCCGGTCCCCGCCTCGGGCCGGACCGGCCGCCGCGAGCCGGCGCTGCCCGCACCGGGGCCGCCCGGTCCCGCCCCGGCCGCGCTGACCGCCGCCGCTCCGCCCGGCGGGGGTCCCTCGCCCGGGTCGCTGGTCCTCGGCCACGTGTGGTCCTCTCCTCGCCGGCGCTGCGGCGGTCAGTCTACGAGGGCGTCCCGGCCGGGGCCTCCCGGCCACCGGCCCGGTGGCCGCGCCGTGCGGTCGCTCGACCCGAGGCGTACCGGACAGGGCCCGGACCGTCATCGGACCGGCCGCGCATCAGTGCTCGGACCATGAGAAAGGGCCCGTCGCGAACGACGGGCCCTTTCTGGAAAGTATGTCCGGCTGCGTCCTACTCTCCCACACCGTCACCAGTGCAGTACCATCGGCGCTGAAGGGCTTAGCTTCCGGGTTCGGAATGGAGCCGGGCGTTTCCCCTTCGCTATGACAGCCGAAACTCTATGGAGATGTCAGTCGTTCCCGACCGTATCTCGGGAACTGCACAGTGGACGCGAACACGCAAATCTTTTGGTGTGTATCAAGTTGTCGGCTTATTAGTACCAGTCAGCTACATGCATTGCTGCACTTCCACATCTGGCCTATCAACCCGGTAGTCTAGCCGGGAGCCTCTCGGGGCAAGCCCCATGGAAACCTCATCTTGAAGCGTGCTTCCCGCTTAGATGCTTTCAGCGGTTATCACTTCCGAACGTAGCTAATCAGCGGTGCCCTTGGCAGGACAACTGACACACCAGAGGTTCGTCCATCCCGGTCCTCTCGTACTAGGGACAGCCCTTCTCAAGTTTCCTACGCGCACAGAGGATAGGGACCGAACTGTCTCACGACGTTCTAAACCCAGCTCGCGTACCGCTTTAATGGGCGAACAGCCCAACCCTTGGGAGCAACTCCACCCCCAGGATGCGACGAGCCGACATCGAGGTGCCAAACCATGCCGTCGATATGGACTCTTGGGCAAGATCAGCCTGTTATCCCCGGGGTACCTTTTATCCGTTGAGCGACGGCGCTTCCACAAGCCACCGCCGGGTCACTAGTTCCGACTTTCGTCCCTGCTCGAGATGTCTCTCTCGCAGTCAAGCTCCCTTGTGTACTTACACTCGACACCTGATTGCCAACCAGGCTGAGGGAACCTTTGAGCGCCTCCGTTACATTTTAGGAGGCAACCGCCCCAGTTAAACTACCCACCAGGCACTGTCCCTGATCCGGATCACGGACCGAGGTTAGATATCCAGAACGACCAGAGTGGTATTTCAACGTTGACTCCACACACACTGGCGTGCATGCTTCACAGTCTCCCACCTATCCTACACAAGCCGTACCGAACACCAATACCAAGCTATAGTAAAGGTCCCGGGGTCTTTCCGTCCTTCTGCGCGTAACGAGCATCTTTACTCGTAGTGCAATTTCGCCGAGTTCGCGGTTGAGACAGTGGAGAAGTCGTTACGCCATTCGTGCAGGTCGGAACTTACCCGACAAGGAATTTCGCTACCTTAGGATGGTTATAGTTACCACCGCCGTTTACTGGGGCTTAAATTCTGAGCTTCGATCCGAAGATCTAACCCGTCCTCTTAACCTTCCAGCACCGGGCAGGCGTCAGTCCGTATACATCGTCTTGCGACTTCGCACGGACCTGTGTTTTTAGTAAACAGTCGCTTCTCCCTGGTCTCTGCGGCCCTTTCCCCTAGGAGGCAAGCTCCTTCAAGGTCTGGGCCCCCCTTCTCCCGAAGTTACGGGGGCATTTTGCCGAATTCCTTAACCACGATTCACTCGATCGCCTTGGTATTCTCTACCTAACCACCTGAGTCGGTTTGGGGTACGGGCGGCTCGAACCTCGCTAGAAGATTTTCTTGGCAGCATAGGATCACCCTGCTTCCCGCATTCGCGGTCACTATCAGGTCTCAGGATATGTGCGAGACGGATTTGCCTATCTCGCTCCCTACACCCTTGGACGTGGACAACCATCGCCACGCGGAGGCTACCTTCCTGCGTCTCTCCATTGCTTGACTACTACTACTTAGGGTCGCGCGCTCCACTCAGAACCTCTCCCGAAGGATTGGTAACGAGCTTCAGGCGCTTAGCATCGGTAAGTTCGTCATGGGCGGTTCTTCGCCGGTTCCGGAATATCAACCGGATGTCCATCGACTACGCCTGTCGGCCTCGCCTTAGGTCCCGACTTACCCAGGGCAGATTAGCTTGACCCTGGAACCCTTGGTTATTCGGCGGACGGGTTTCTCACCCGTCATTCGCTACTCATGCCTGCATTCTCACTCGTGTGGCCTCCACGGCTGGATCACTCCGCCGCTTCCCTGGCCACACGACGCTCCCCTACCCATCAACACGCTTGGACCGTGAACCCGCAGGTGTCACGGCCGGGCAATGTGTCAATGCCACAGCTTCGGCGGTGTGCTTGAGCCCCGCTACATTGTCGGCGCGGAATCACTTGACCAGTGAGCTATTACGCACTCTTTAAAGGGTGGCTGCTTCTAAGCCAACCTCCTGGTTGTCAATGCAACTCCACATCCTTTCCCACTTAGCACACGCTTAGGGGCCTTAGCTGGTGATCTGGGCTGTTTCCCTCTCGACTACGGAGCTTATCCCCCGCAGTCTCACTGCCACGCTCTCACTTACCGGCATTCGGAGTTTGGCTAACGTCAGTAACCTGGTGAGGCCCATTAGCTATCCAGTAGCTCTACCTCCGGTAAGAAACACGTGACGCTGCACCTAAATGCATTTCGGGGAGAACCAGCTATCACGGAGTTTGATTGGCCTTTCACCCCTACCCACAGCTCATCCCCTCAGTTTTCAACCTAAGTGGGTTCGGTCCTCCACGACGTCTTACCGTCGCTTCAACCTGGCCATGGGTAGATCACTCCGCTTCGGGTCTAGACCCAGCGACTCATTCGCCCTATTCGGACTCGCTTTCGCTACGGCTTCCCCACACGGGTTAACCTCGCCACTGAGCACTAACTCGCAGGCTCATTCTTCAAAAGGCACGCCGTCACCCCACAAGGAGGCTCCGACGGATTGTAGGCACACGGTTTCAGGATCTATTTCACTCCCCTCCCGGGGTACTTTTCACCTTTCCCTCACGGTACTTGTCCGCTATCGGTCACCAGGGAATATTTAGGCTTAGCGGGTGGTCCCGCCAGATTCACACGGGATTTCTCGGGCCCCGTGCTACTTGGGATGGTTCTCTGGAGTTCGCGTCATTTCGTCTACGGGAGTCGCACCCTCTGTGCTGGACCTTTCAATGTCCTTCGACTATAACGCGAATTTTTGACTCCATGTCAGCTTGTCAGCACTGACCGAGAAGTCCCACGACCCCATACCTGCAACGCCTGACAGCTATCACGCAGATATGGTTTAGCCTCTTCCGCTTTCGCTCGCCACTACTCACGGAATCGCGGTTGCTTTCTCTTCCTGTGGGTACTGAGATGTTTCACTTCCCCACGTTCCCTCTACCCACCCTATGTGTTCAGGTGGGAGTGACTGGACTTGCCTCCAGCCGGGTTTCCCCATTCGGAAATCCTCGGATCACAGTCTGGTTATCGACTCCCCGAGGCTTATCGCAGATTCCTACGTCCTTCTTCGGTTCCTGGTGCCAAGGCATCCACCGTGTGCCCTTAAAAACTTGATGCACAAAGATTTTAAGATGCTCGCGTCCACTGTGTAGTTCTCAACATACGGGCGGGCCCTCGCCATGCTCGGCGCCTGCCGGCTCTTCACCGGCGGTTCGTCGTGGCGGGGGTCCTGGCCGAATCGGCCTGAGGTGAGCGTGACGCCCGAGCCCTCAGGACCCAACAACGTGTCAGGCACCGGTGCCGCCTGGTGGGTTTCCACTCTCCCGAAGGAGCTGTACTGACCACGCAGTGACCTCGGTGCCAAATAATCGATGTTCCACCCTTGAGCACCTGCTGCCCGACAGTCGCGGACAGACCAGGCTCTGGATCGCCGAAGCGACCAGTGCTCCTTAGAAAGGAGGTGATCCAGCCGCACCTTCCGGTACGGCTACCTTGTTACGACTTAGTCCCAATCGCCAGTCCCACCTTCGACGGCTCCCTCCACAAGGGTTGGGCCACCGGCTTCGGGTGTTACCGACTTTCGTGACTTGACGGGCGGTGTGTACAAGGCCCGGGAACGTATTCACCGCAGCGTTGCTGATCTGCGATTACTAGCGACTCCGACTTCATGGGGTCGAGTTGCAGACCCCAATCCGAACTGAGACCGGTTTTTTGGGATTCGCTCTACCTTGCGGTTTCGCAGCCCTTTGTACCGGCCATTGTAGCATGTGTGAAGCCCAAGACATAAGGGGCATGATGATTTGACGTCGTCCCCACCTTCCTCCGAGTTGACCCCGGCAGTCTCCTATGAGTCCCCGCCTTTACGCGCTGGCAACATAGAACGAGGGTTGCGCTCGTTGCGGGACTTAACCCAACATCTCACGACACGAGCTGACGACAACCATGCACCACCTGTATACGAGTGTCCAAAGAGTTCGTCATCTCTGACGCGTTCTCGTATATGTCAAGCCTTGGTAAGGTTCTTCGCGTTGCATCGAATTAATCCACATGCTCCGCCGCTTGTGCGGGCCCCCGTCAATTCCTTTGAGTTTTAGCCTTGCGGCCGTACTCCCCAGGCGGGGAACTTAATGCGTTAGCTGCGGCACGGATCTCGTGGAATGAGACCCACACCTAGTTCCCAACGTTTACGGCGTGGACTACCAGGGTATCTAATCCTGTTCGCTCCCCACGCTTTCGCTTCTCAGTGTCAGTTATGGCCCAGAGACCTGCCTTCGCCATCGGTGTTCCTCCTGATATCTGCGCATTTCACCGCTACACCAGGAATTCCAGTCTCCCCTACCACACTCTAGTCTGCCCGTACCCACTGCAAGTCCGGGGTTGAGCCCCGGATTTTCACGGCAGACGCGACAAACCACCTACAAGCTCTTTACGCCCAATAATTCCGGACAACGCTCGCACCCTACGTATTACCGCGGCTGCTGGCACGTAGTTAGCCGGTGCTTCTTCTGCAGGTACCGTCACTTTCGCTTCTTCCCTGCTGAAAGAGGTTTACAACCCGAAGGCCTTCATCCCTCACGCGGCGTCGCTGCATCAGGCTTTCGCCCATTGTGCAATATTCCCCACTGCTGCCTCCCGTAGGAGTCTGGGCCGTGTCTCAGTCCCAGTGTGGCCGGTCGCCCTCTCAGGCCGGCTACCCGTCGTCGCCTTGGTGAGCCATTACCTCACCAACTAGCTGATAGGCCGCGAGTCCATCCCAGACCGAAAAACTTTCCAGACGGTAGAGATGCGTCTCCGTCTCGTATCCGGTATTAGCTCCGGTTTCCCGGGGTTATTCCAGAGTCTGGGGCAGGTTACTCACGTGTTACTCACCCGTTCGCCACTGATCACCCAGGAGCAAGCTCCGAGGTCACCGTTCGACTTGCATGTGTTAAGCACGCCGCCAGCGTTCGTCCTGAGCCAGGATCAAACTCTCCGTTGATGTTGTGACTCTCGGCGAACCGAGAAATCGTTACCCTTGGAGGGTTGTTTCACTGGCTGAGCACGAACAACCAGCTTTCGCTGTTGTTCGTTGTCAACCAAAGGATTTTCGTGCATCGAGCCTCCGTCCCGGCCTGATGGCCGACCCGGTGGGTGACGATGCGACGAGGTAATTGGCATCGATTTTTGACACGCTGTTGAGTTCTCAAGGTTCGGACGCGCACCGACACCGCGCTCGGTGAGCTCGTCGTCGGGGCTACTTCCGTGTGTTCTCCCAGTCGCTGGAAGCAACTGTTCGAACGTACCCGCGTCCATGCTTGGGCGTCAAATCCGTGACCGCTCGCTGAGCGGCCGGCTGTGATCGCGCTTGGATCTCTGCGGGGCGCCCACTCTAGCACCCTGTCGGGCGCTTCCTCCAACGGGTGTCCGGGCCTCTGCGTCCGGCCGTGAAGACCTTCAGGAGTGGGTGTCGGCTCGTGGGACCGGCCTACTTGGTGCGGGGCGCAAGCCCTGCCACTTGGTGTCCGTTCCTCCCTCGCGGGCTGACGTCGAGAAC